>NZ_OZ244204.1:0-1655000 GCF_965216855.1 Roseivirga sp.
ACGTTCAGGGAAGAAACCAGAATGGAGAGCGCCAGTGGAGAGGTCCCGAAACGGGTGAAATATTCTCCTGGGGACCTGCTATTGAAAACCTGGAATTCAATGGAGCAGCTTATAACTATGACCGTAACGGTCAGTTGGTAATAGCAGGTTCCGGTAATGGTCAGAGTGCTCAGGCATACGATCCCTATGACCAGTTGAGAAGTGGCTGGTTCAATAACCAGAGCTTTAAATTCTGGAGCGGAGCAAACTACAGTAATGAGTTCAAGTTAACAGCTGACCATCGGAACAGTCACGGTCTGATCGAAGGAATGCTGGATCAGAGCCATCATATCACAGCAAGTGTAGATCGATGGAACCTATCTGAGGAAACTCTGCTGGATTTAAGGATGACTTATTATCAGCAAGAGGCTGATTTACCACTTTTGGGAGGAAACCTAAGCAACCTGTTTTCTTCTATTTACAGAACACCCATCAGTTTCGATAATGCTAACGGTTTAAATAAACGGGACGCCTTTAAGAACTCTGAGAGTTATCTCCTCACTAATGGAGCACATCGTTCTCATGCCCCTGACCTCTCAGATAATCCCTATGGCCTGATTAATCGCCTACCTGACGGTAATAAACTGAACAGATGGAATGCCAACCTGAAGCTTTCGCAATATTTTGGCAATTACAATTTTGAATTAAAAGGTGCCGCTGATCTGCAGAAGAATAAATCCGTCTTCGGCTTCCCTCCTGGCTATGCCGCTTCTGCTAATGGAATTTTGACCAACAGAGATGTAAATCAGGAAGCGTATAATCTGAATCTTAACCAGTATTATCGGGCTTATATATCAGGTGGAAAAGTTAAGTTGAACCTGTTCTATAATTATCAAAGTACAACAAATCAAATTGACCGAACAGATTTTACGGATTTCACGCCATCAGCCTTTCCTAATAGTGAAGCAGGTGCATTAGAAAGTCAGATCAATAGAAAACTTAGTCGCCAGAGTCATGAATTGGTCTTTAGTTCACTATTGTCCTTAGATCATTTTTTAAGCCTAAATCTTTCTTCCAATTTCTACTTTTCGAATACTCTTAATAAAAAGGAATACTCCAACTTCTTTCCATCAGCCAGTCTGACTATTGATTTAGAGGACTTATTTGATTTTTACATTTATACGCTGGAACTCTATGTTTCCGCTAGTAAGAGCATTAAGGAAGAAGGGTTAATCTATGATAACTGGGCATATAGATCGACTGACATGCCAGTCTCTGATTACCAGTCTTTCTATCAATCCGGGGAGCTCTTTTTTAATGATGATTTGAGTCCACAGCTTTTTAATAAGCTGGAGTTAGGAGTAAAAACTGAATTTGATTTCTGGGATATTCACTTGAGTTATTTCTACAATACCACAGCTGATTTTATTGCTCCGGTTAAAACGGCTGACAGCTACCGACTGGCTAATGTGGGAAATATGGTAGACAAGGGGTTTAATGCTCAAATTGGCTTTCGAAGCTATTATTACGGAGACTTTCAATGGAAGAGTCAACTGAGTTGGTCTTTGCAGCGCAATAAGATCACTTCAGTGAATTCGGACGAACCGATTCCTTTGGCAGGTTTTGCCGAGGTCCAAAGCCAAATAGCTCAAGGTCAGCCGTTGGGTGCTATTTATGGAAGCACTTATGAACGTAATGAGCAGGGGCAGTTGATTATTGGGCCAGATGGTTTTCCAATTAAAAATTCGGCATTAAGCCTAATCGGAAATCCCATTCCCAGATTCACCATGGGACTCAGTAATTACTTTCGAGTGAGGCGTTTTGAGTTTTCAATGACATTGGACAGTCAGTTTGGTGGTGACCGATGGAATGGTACACGCGCTGCGCTGGATTATCTGGGAAGGTCTTCTGAGACGGGAGAAGACAGAGAGATAAGGGACTACGTTTTCCCAGGCGTGGATGCTAATGGAAATCCTAATACAATACCGGTCAATTTTGCCGACCCCTCGGCTGCATTCGAGAGTAATCGATGGGTAAGGTATGGATGGGACGGAGTAGCTGAAGACTATATTGAGAAAGCTTCAACACTTAGGATCAGTGAGCTTTCATTGGGTTATGGAATACGACTGAATAACACTCCCATTAATCATATGAAGATCACTGCAGTAGCCAGAAATCTGCTGCTTTATACTTCTTACAGTGGTGTAGATACCAACTCTACCCTATTTGGATACCTCACCGGTGATGGTTTGGACTTATTCAATAGTCCTTCAACCAAAAGCTACGCACTACAAGTCACTTTAAATTTTTAAGACATGAAAAGGTTCAAACTAACGCTGATACTCTCATTGTTTCTATTCTTGTTGACCAGCTTTTTCATGGTTAGTGATAGTCCTTTTTTGGCAATGCTTAAAGAGAAGCTTACTGCCCATAACGGCACTTATGGGCAAGAGAAAGTCTATGTGCAAACTGATAAGCCCTTTTATCTCCCGGGAGAAGATATTTGGTTTAATGCAATGATATTGGATGCTCTGAGCCATGAGCCGACTGCTATTAGCGATGTAGTATATGTTGAACTGATTGACTCTAAAGGCATTGCTCTAAAAAAGCTGACCCTACCTATTGAAGAAGGAAGTGCATACGGTGATTTCATGTTAGAAGATGAGGCACCTGGTGGTCAGTATACCCTGCGGGCTTATACCCAATGGATGAGGAATTTTGAAAAGGAGGTTTTTAGCAAAAAGTTAACCGTACAGCAAGTTATTACCCCAAGGCTGCTCTTGACTTTGGATTTTGAACGTGAAGCCTATGGTCCAGGAGATACGGCAAGAGCTGATTTAAAGGTTGAGAGTCTTAAAAATGAAAAGGCTGAATATGCTTCTATCATTTCCACATTAAGTATTCAGGGACAGAAAGTGTTTCAAAACGATATAGAAGCCGATGACGAAGGAATGGCGAAAATTGGCTTTATCCTGCCAGAAGACCTGAATACAACCAATGTTTTGGTCAATGCCATTGTATCATTTAATGGAGTTCAGGAGTCGATTTCAAGGTCAGTTCCTGTTGTATTGAATCAAATTAGTCTCAACTTCTATCCAGAAGGTGGTGAATCAATTCAGGGCTTTGGTCATACCATGGCCTTTAAGGCGGTCAATGAATTTGGTAAAGGAGCTGATGTTTCGGGTGTTATCTATGACGATCAACAAAATATCATTGCCAACTTCAGCAGCTTTCACATGGGCATGGGCGCCTTTGATTTTCAGCCTCAGGCCGGTAGAGAGTATTATGCACAAATTCGGCAACCAAAGGGCAATGAGACCATGATTGCTTTGCCAGCAGTGAAAAAATCAGGACTCAGTTTTCATTTGAAGGATCAAAAGGAAGATATGCTTCATTGGCAACTCTTTTCATCTGGCTCTATGCAAGCAAACTTTGTGGGGTTGACTCATGGAGAGTTGAGCTACACTGAAAGTCTTGAGCTGAAAGCTGGGGTTAATGATCTTTTTATTAAAAAGGAAAAATTTCCTGTCGGTACCTCTGTGTTTACCCTGTTTGATTCGGCCGGTGTACCCCATGCTGAAAGATTGGTCTTTATGCATGCTGATAAAGGGCTTAACATCGAATTATCGACAGATAAGGAACGATATCTACCAGCTGAACAAGTGAAACTCAAAGTGATGACAGTGGATCATGAAGGCGAACCCGTCCGTGCTAAGCTATCATTAGCTGTTGTCGATGAGCAAATACTGACTCTGGCCGATGATAAGCAGGATAACCTCCTATCCGCCATGTTACTGTCCTCAGAATTGAAAGGTGAGATACAGGAACCTTCTTTCTATTTCAATCCTGACGAAGAGAAAAGACATGAGGCTATGGACTATCTGATGTTAACTCAGGGCTGGAGGCGCTTTACCTGGAAAGAGGTCATTGATGAAGTGCCGAAAGATATATTCTACTTACCAGAACAGACTAAAAACATCAGTGGACAGCTGTATAATGATAAAGGCAAA
The DNA here is from genome assembly GCF_965216855.1 of Roseivirga sp. Classification (NCBI taxonomy): domain Bacteria; kingdom Pseudomonadati; phylum Bacteroidota; class Cytophagia; order Cytophagales; family Roseivirgaceae; genus Roseivirga; species Roseivirga sp. The sequence continues at coordinate 3,990 of NZ_OZ244204.1, forward strand.
ACTACTACCGGGCTGGTTACCTTGATAGAAATTTCGGAACCTCATAGAGTTCTTTCTGTCAACACAGATGAAGAGGGTAAATTTCTGTTTGCCAATATTGATCCTCGCAGCGACTATAGGTTGTTTTCCAAAGCAAGTAAACAAATCCGACTTGATGCTGACTTTTCCAAAGGCACTACTGTACCGGAATTGGCCTCTTTTAAGGTTGAATCTAAGGTTGACAGTATCACCCAAACAGGAAGTACTATGGCAGATCAGGAGGAAATTGAATCGGATACTATAACAGGTGCAACTACAATCAGCGTAAACCTTAGTCCAGACTCCAACAGTTTGGGTGAAGTCGTAGTGACAGGTGTTGGTGCCTATAGCAGACAAGATATTGCTGGCTCAGTGACTAGAATTGAAGATGGAGTATCTTTCACAACTGAGTCAAACTTAGGCAATGCCTTGAGGGGTAAAGCTGCTGGGGTAAAAGTAACCCATACTAACTCTGTTTCCGGAACTGGGGCAACCATTACTTTAAGAGGAAGTAGTGTACTGAGAACCAGTTCAGAGCCTTTGGTGGTGGTGGATGGTGTGCTTATGACACCTTCATCAAACCCAAATTCCAACACTTTTTCAATGGTCAATATGTCTGATGTTGAGTCCATTAGTGTTTTAAAGTCTCCTCAGTCGACTGCACTTTATGGAAGCAGAGCTGCTAATGGGGTGATCCTGATTAAGACTAAGTCATATGGTTGGTACAGGCCTTATTACCGTAGATCTTACCAATACAAAAGCACTAATGTTCCAAAAAGAGATTATTCCATGGTCAGAGAGTTTTACGCTCAGGAACATGCCTTTGTATCCGAATCAGAAAAGCGTGATAATTTCAATACCACCGTCTTATGGCGGCATACATTATTAACAGACTCAAAAGGCAAGGCAGAGATTGAGTTCAAGAACAATGATGCAGTAAGTGCCTTTAGAGTTACTGCAGAAGGCTTTACAGGCGATGGTCAATTAGGCAGAACGGAGAAGAACTATTTTACGACTATGCCGGTTTCGATCGATGCTAAAATCCCAGACTATCTGGGTTATGGAGATCGGCTTTTATTGCCGGTTAGGGTTACTAATGACAGCCCTGACACTATCACAGGAGTGTTAAGTTTCAATCTTCCTTCATCAGTTGAACTGCTTGAAAGAGCAGATCAAAAGGTGAGCTTATTGCCAGGCCTGTCTTCTACCTTTTATTACACCTTAATACCAAGAGGTTTTCAAGGCAAATACCCCATTTCTCTGAGCTTTAGCAATGAGAGCTATGAAGATCAAATGGTTGATACATTAGATATTCAACCAATTGGATATCCTATGCGAAAGAGTCTATCAGGCCGACAAATGTACAATGAATTCGAATTCAGCATGTTCGATGTCGAAGAGAACTCTATCAGAGCGAGAGTAAGCCTCTATCCTAACCTGTTAGCAGATTTATTCACGGGAGTAGAATCGATCATTAGAGAGCCCTATGGTTGCTTTGAGCAGGTTTCTTCCAGCACATTCCCTAATATTCTGGCACTCCAGTTTATGAAAACTTCAGGTCTCAGGGATAGAAAGCTGGAGGCTAAAGCGCTTAATTATATTGAGAAGGGCTATAAGAAACTACAATCCTTTGAAATTAAAGGCGGAGGCTTTGAATGGTTCGGTAGGCCAAAGGCGCATGAAGGTCTTTCTGCTTATGGCTTGCTGGAATTCTATGAAATGCAAAAGGTTTATGACGGGGTTGATCCTGCCTTAATTGAAAGAACAAGAGACTGGCTCTTAAGCAGACGAGACGGCAATGGAGGTTTCAAAGTGGGCCGGGGTAAATATGGATTTTCTTATGCATCTAATGAGGTCACCAATGCCTACATAGTGTATGCCCTAAGTGCTACAGGTTACAAGGATATTCTGCCTGAGTATCACCATTCGAGAGATGAAGCACTGAATAGTGGAGATTTCTACAGAATGTCTTTAATGGCTCATTCGGCTTATGATCTGGAGCAAATGGATGATTATGATCTCTTGGTAGGTCGTTTCTTATCGGAACTCAACGCGATGACATTAGAAAAGCTAGAGTCTGATCATTCCATTGTCAGGAGTTATGGTGAAAACCTGCGAACCGAAGTACTGGCTTTCTGGACATTGGTCATGTTAAAGTCAGATCAACCTGATATGGTAATGGTCGAAAGATTGGTGAAGGAAATTCTGGGTCGAAGAAGGTATGGTCGATTCGGTGCCACGCAGGCTACTACCCTATCCCTAATGGCACTGACCAATTATGCCCAATATTTAAACTCAGGTTCTACTACAGGCAATGTTGAGATAAGTGTGAATGGCAGTCAGGTAGAGCAACTTGCCTACAACAAGGATGATTTTAGAACTGTTCAAAGTTCAAACCTATCTACCCACTTAAAGACAGGAATGAAGCAGGAAATCGGTCTTCAGTTTACTGAAACTGATGAAGCAGTAGCTTACTCAATTGATGTAGAATGGTATGCCAAGACACCTCCATCCAGCTATGAGTCACAAGTGGCCATAAAGACTGCTCTTAGTGCTGATAGCCTTCAAGTGAATGAGACCGTACAGTTGAGTATTGAGCTTTCTAATAAAACAGAAAAAGGCTTACCGATGACCATCGCCAGTGTGGGAATTCCAGCCGGACTCAGTCTTCAGGCATGGCAATTGAAGGAAATGCAGGAAAAGGAGGCATTTGACTTTTATGAGATCATTGATGGAAGCCTGGTACTTTACTATCGTGAGTTAGGTCCACAAGAAAGCAAAACTATCTACTTCGACCTGAAGGCAGAGCTGACCGGTGATTTTCAGGGAAAGGCCAGTGCTGCTTATCTGTATTATAATGATGAAGATAAGGATTGGAAGTCGGGTTTGAAGGTTAGTGTTGTGAAAAGCACCCAATAGAGAAGCTGGAAATTGATAATGCTTACATGTCAGCAAATCAATTTCCAGTGTTCATTGTCTAAAGAAGCTTATCATAGCGATCATCGGTGAATCTGGTTAAGGATGGTTTGATCTTCAATCTTGTGGTCATCGGCAAGTAGAAAGGCTTTGCTTAAGATTAATGACAGTCCTCTGTCTCCTTCAAATGGCAAATAGACATCTTTCTGTGATTCTTTGACATTAGAGGCCGGAACAATACACAAATATTGATCATTCGGCTCCATTAAGATATTAGTACTACCTATATGTATTTTGTATTCACGCACACTTCCTTTTACTCTTAAGAACCTACCATCAATAGTAGCGACATTTTTAATCTTGAGTCTGGGCAAGAGTCTTTCAAGAACCTGCTTTCTGGTTTTAGCTAGTTCATTCAAATCCCCAAATGAATACTGAGTCCAGTACTCGTTATAATATGCCACAGTCCTTAATCCTCCTGAGTCTTGCCAGGCAGGATCATTCCCAATGCTAGCCACACCAACAAACAGATCAGCATCTCTAAGTACTTCTGAAAGAACAATTTTAGGAACATCCACCAAATCAACTGCATGGCCTTCTGAGTTCATAAACCGTATTTGATCTGTAGCTATATAATCCCAGATGCCCGTATCATTCATGGCATCTTCTATAAAAAGCTCATTAATCCAATACTCTGCAACCAAGCCCCAGGTTGGCAAGGCTAACTTGGCAATCTCGTTGTCACGTCCATCATCAAATGCTCCCATCAACTGATACTTCCAGTTTCTAATTGATGTCAAAGCATTAAATTGATGCTGTTTTAAGATATGAGCAGCCATTCTGTTACTATAGACTCGAGTGTTTATTTCTGCGTCAGTAAGTATATATATCTCTCTGTAAGCTTGTTTTACTGGTTGTTGCCAGTTTAACTTTTCAATCTTATCTCTCCAAAGAAGAACATTTTCTGGGCTGTCAAAAATAGGGTGCCAAAGCTTTACCTCTGAATCTGAGTTTAAGAGAATATGTTCATCCTGATTACTTATCCAGCTGCCGTTAACATAAACACAACTAATTTTCTCTGATGCATTCGAAACTGTCCAAATGAGTTTTTGAGCTATTGAGGAAACTAAACCATGATTTAGGTAATACTTTTCGAACCGATCGTAACTCCATGTTCTGTCCAATATGAAACACCTATCTATTCTATCACGTTGTGCTGTGCTATACTTCTGAATTTTTTTTGCTTCCGCTTTCGCTTTGGATAAAAGATCACTTAATCCCTTACTCTTCTTTATAAATGCTGGTGTAGTTTTCTGAATTTGACCATTTGACTTTACCCAAGTTAAAGAAACCTTACCCACACCTGTTACTTCCATTTCCAACTTAAAGTCTTCAAAATAGAACTCCTTTCTGCCATGCATAAGGCCAAAATCAGGAATAGACATCTCTTCAATTTCCGCCTGAGTAATCCCTAGTTTAGACGAAGCTTCGTCCAAATATTTGTCTATTAGCTTTTTGGTATTGTTCTGAGTTATTTTAATCCTAAGCCTGGAAAGTTGGCTGACTCCTTCCAAACCTTTACTATTAGCGAGAGTGTAAATTGCGGCATTACCTACCCCAGCTGCAGCCGGACCTACGCCAGGTATTTTTTTAAAGCATCGTTCAGTTAAATCTGCCAATAAAGAGATGGTCTTAGAATCATGAAACTGCACTAACGACCAACAAAGACCTTTCAAAAGTATAGCATTTTTCTCTTCAAGAAAGATCCATTTAGAATATTGGTATTCTCTTCCATTCCAACTTTCGGTGAACCTAGATTCCTCAGCTTTCAAGCTAACTATGAAGCTCAAGAAATCAGATGCTAGGTCCTTGAACTTTTGATTACCAATTGAATTAATAATCTCTTTGCTCTTCGAGAGATACTTTTTGCTTGGTTTACCACCGTTTGCTGATACAGCGTGAAAGAAAAACCGATGCCAATATTGAGCCTCTGATGGTTGTAGCGACCCTATTAAAGAATTAGCAAATTTACCAAACTTGTCTTCAGTGCTTAATTCATACTGAGAAGATAAAGATTCGGAATTACTATACTCGAAAATAAGCTCCTCAATTCTGATTTTGGCCTTCTTAACATCTGCTCCCCAGTAGCCCTTACTTATATCAAACTGTGGCTCTTTTAGCAGCGACTTCAAGTATTTGCACATCTTGTTGCTCATACCTTGACTGTTGACGTGCTTTACGAGCTGACTGATAAGAAGGCCGATTGGCCAATTGGAGAATCTATACCAATCATCGGTCTTACATTTGAATTGATCCATTATTTCGATCAAGTCTGTGTCGGTGAATAGGATTTTCTGTCTGAGTAGGGCACTTAGAAAATGCTCTCGTACTGTATTCAGATACCTAGCCTCTGGTTTTTGAAATCCTTGAAATCGCCTTTGTTCATTAAAAATAGTATTTGGCAGATGAAGTATGAGGTCTATCTTATCTTGGTCTGAAAACTTTTTAACCTCATTGTAAGTCTTTGAGTCTCCAAGTTTAATGGTGCTATAATAACTTTCGCTGTTTAAGCTTCTTATCTCGTGGGATATAGTTCTTGCGATTTGGTCAAGAGAAGTATTTTTGTCACTAGATGGTGAAGGCTTATTCTCTGTCCTGAGGAGTTTATTGAAAAAGTCCCTAATTGCCATTGTTTAACCTCCTACAAGTTGTGTCAGTTTAAGAAAGCTAATCTCTGATTCAGAATTTACCAGTAATTCCTCATCCAGACTTTCACATTGCCTGTTGTCGACTAAAACAAAAAAACCGTTTTTCTGAAAGGCTTCGAGGGCTACATAAATCTGTCCCTCAACGTCCAACCATTTCTTGTTCAGTAGTCTAAAACCATTTAATGTCTTTTCGGACTCAGTGGGTTTAACCAGACCATAAAAGTATTCTGGAACTTTGTTGTTATAAGCCTCGACTTCGGTACGAACTCTTAGAGCAATTAAATCCCTTACTAAAATTCGCTCGCTTTCTATTTTACACTCGATTTCATTGATTATGTCTCCACCCGAAGTTTCATCTTTAATTTTGAATAAAATCATGCGTTTTTTGTTAGTATTAATTTTTTGTTTCAAAACCCATCACTCTTCCTATACGCTTCAATCACTGCCATCTCTCCGGCTTTGCCGCTTTGGGAGTTGCCATGCTCCATGCCCACGACTCCGCTAAAGCCTTTGCTATGGATATGCTTAAACACATTGAGGTAGTTAATTTCTCCGGTGGTTGGCTCTTTACGACCAGGATTATCTCCCACCTGAAAATAAGCGATTTCATCCCATGAAGCATTAATATTGGGAATCAGGTTACCCTCTGTGATTTGCTGGTGATAGATGTCGAACAGGATTTTGCAGGAAGGACTGTCGACCGCTTTACAGACCTCATAGGCCTGAGCCGCTTCACTGAGGAATAGTCCGGGATGATCCCTTTTGTTGAGCGGCTCCAATACCATGGTGAGACCATGTGGTTCGAGAATATCGCAAGCCTGCTTGAGGCTTTCTACCACATTAGCCGTTTGGTAGCCCATATCTTTACGCAGATCAACAAAGCCAGGCACTACAGTCATCCATTTGGCATTGACACGCCTGGCTACTTCAACAGATTCCCGGATTTCATTGAGGAATTCATCCCTTTTCTCCTGATTACCACTGGTAAGGTTAGGCTCTGTCCAATAGATGGTATGTGCTACAAAAACACCCATGGTCATGCCATGCTTCTCCATTCGGGTGGCAATCTGCTTTTGCACGTCAAGGCTGCGCCCCTTCATGCCATTGTCCTCCATAGACCTGAATCCCTGCTCAGCCATAAAATCGAGTTCATTGAGTGGTCCTCCGGGGGCGGATTCCCTGAACATACCAAAGTGAGGCGCATAATTCAGGTTAAACACATCGGCTCTGTGCGAGCGTTCTTCGGCAATGGTTTGGGGTGAAGTGAAGGCCAGCGCAGATCCTGCAGCTCCAAGGCTTAAAAACTTTCTTCTTTTCATTTCGATTTGAATAGGTCTATTTTGGTTGATTGTATCACTCTCGAACAATATCTATCCACACAAGCTAATCAATTAAGAATAATTAACCCGAATTCAGTTTAAATTTGATCCGATGATAACACTGTTCAAGAAAATGCGATTGGAAAACCTGAAGAAGAAGGCTGTTCTGAACTACCTGCTGTATGCTCTGGGAGAGATTGTTTTGGTAGTGATTGGTATACTGATCGCTATTGGTATTGATGATGCCAATGAGGAGAAACGACAAGCTACCCGGCTAAACAATGTATTCATCACGGTTCAGCAAGATATTGAAGACGATTTGAGAGAAATTGATCAGGTGCTCAACTTTTATGAAGAAAGAGAAGATACTTATCGCCAGATGGCTCAGGGACAAATGACTAAAGCAGACTTTGAAACTTGTGACAACTGCGAATACCTTATCTCTGCTCATGAATCGTTTAGCAGGGAAAAGCGAGGTTATGATTTGCTCAAAACCTTCAATTCGGAATTTCAGGAAGATACTTTGGTGAATACAGCGGTACAGCTACTCAACTCCTATTACGATAACCTGGACGAGGTGGATAAATTGATTACAGAAAGCCTCACCGAAGACCTGAAGGCCTGGCGAAATCAATACGACTGGTTTAGTGAGTTCATTATGGGTAACGGAAGTGAAGCCTTTACCTCTTTTGTGGTAGAGAGCAAGGAGTTTCGCAATCAGATTACCTGGAGATATCTGTTGATTTACAAAAACTTTGTTCCGGTATTGCAACGATACAAGGGCTCTTTGCAACAACTGAATAAGCAATTGGATAAAAGAATCGGCTAGTTTAAATAACCCCTTCCAGATTCCAGATCACAATGCCATAGACCACAAAGCGAAGAATCCTGAAGGAAGAGTAGATCAGGTACTTTCTGATGGGATAATCCATTGAACCCGTTACCAGGCTGATCAATGAATAGGGTAATGGAGTCAGAGCTGCTACGATAATGAATCCGGCTCCATACTGATCGTACCTCTGCTGGTACTTTTGCAGGCGTTTGTCAAAGAAGCGATGGAAGAATGCCTTACTGCTAATCACCTTGCCTACCGCAAAGTTGATCCAACCGGCACCGATGGAAAGAAAAGCCATAACAATGACAATGATGGTGTAGACATGGCCCGGATCATCTATAGACCAGATCATGAACAGCTCGGGAGGTAAAATGCCTACCAGCACTTCTGAGATCATAAAAATAACCAACATGAGCAGGTAGTCATCAGACACCCAATGCTCGATGGTATCGTACTGAGATTTGAAGTAATTCTTAAATAGAATGAGTGCGGTAATGAGTATAGCCAGATAGACGAATCCTTTGATCAGATTCTGAGAAAAGTAATTGTAAAAGTCTTTCTTGTTACTTTCCATGTCGGGCTGCCAAAATAAGCTAAATCTTCGGTTATATGGTGGACAGGGGTATTAATTACTTTTTGTCCTTTTGTATTCGTCAATGATCTCCTTGAAAAACATAGGGTTAGTGAATTTGTCGATGATATTCACTTCGCCATAATCCTTTAAAACGATAGAAAGCTCATCTGCCAGTTGACCACTGTAGATGTAAATCAGTGCCTTGTCTTCGCGGAGTTTGTCAATTACATTGGCCAGAAATTCGGAGCCCTTCATATCGGGCATCATCTGATCTGAGATGACAATATCAATGTGGTGGTTCATGGCCAGGTCAATGGCCTCTCTCCCATTTCTGGCTTGCAGAATTTCCAAATCATCATAAAAGAACTCCAGAAAATCTTTCAGTGTGTCGCGTACTGAAAAGTTATCGTCAACTAAAAGCAGATTAATCATGGGTCCCTATTAAAATTCTGACTGAGGTGCCTACTCCGGTTCTGGATTCAATCACCAGCTTGTGTCTTAACTGGTTAGTCAACTCACTTGCAAGATAAAAACCTACACCGGAAACTTCATCTTTTTCATTCAATTCCGGATTAGTTTTACCCAAATTTTTCACCTTTTCTTCATCCATACCCACACCATGGTCTTTTACTTCTATAGTTAAGATATTCCCGTTTTCGTAAATGAAAATTTCAGGCTTCCGGGAATTGTCCAGTGTGTACTTACGGGCATTAGACAATAAAGTACTGATGATATATTCCAATGTCAGCAGATCAGTTTCATAAGTGACCAAACCGCTGTCAGGATCAAGTTTCACATTTTCGGAATAAATATTAAATCGCTCAGAAAGTCGGCTAATGATCTCCCCTCTTCCGGTTTGTGTTCTTACCGAGCCGGCCCTGCTCATAAAGTAAACAAAGTCATTAACCATCTGCTTAATGGCATCCACTGCAGTGGAACTACCATCGATGAGCTTTTGCATGACAGCAGGCGGAATGTATTTACCGTCTTTGGCAGTGGCTTTTAACATCTCCAGATTCATCTGTAAAGTAGCGACAGGGGTTTTAATTTCGTGCGAAACCAAAGACAGCATGGTCTGCTTGGTCTTGTTAAGCTCGTGTCCGGCCTCGGCCTGCTCTACCGACTGAATCTTCAGCATAAAAGTCCTGAACATGGCCAGGTTGCAGAAAACAATGATTAAAGAAACTAAAATCACATTCACGAAGTAGGAAATCTGACCTACGTTGAGGAATGATATGATTTGAAAGAGAGTCCAGATCAAAACCACAATCATAGCCAGTAATAAGTAGGTAGAACTCAGCTCCTTTTCTATCCTGGCCCTTACTATGATGTAAATGAAAATGCCTACATAGGCCAGAATAAAGAAGAGGTAGTACTTGAGCAGCCCTGTAAAAACGATGGGCTCTAAAAGTATCACCAGAAGAAAGCTTATGGCCGTTACCCCAACAAAGATGTATTTGAGCAAGCGATGGGTTTGCTTCGGGTAAAGTGAAAAAACAAACAGTCCACCAAAAAGCGCTGCCGTATGAATGCTCATATACTCCAGGTGGATGGATAGTGTATATGGAAAGTCCGGTATAATGGTATGTATGGGATAAGGGTTAGCGCCCAACATTCGATACATCAAACTGATAGAGAATAAGGCATAGAATGGAATGGGCTTCTCCAGGTGCTTGTAGGCCATGGCGAAAGCCAGCAGAACGAATCCTGTAATGAATAGGCCACCAGCGAGAAATAAGTTGACACTATGCTTCAGGTTGAGTTCATAGTTCAGGCTTTTGTAGCTACCGATGGTTATCGGATAGTGCATACCGGCATTCAGGTGATCGAAGTTGGCGACCTGAACAATAATATCCAGCTCTTGATCCTCATCAGGCGTTAAGCGCAAAACTTGTGGTTCACGGTAAGGAACATACTCTTCTCTGGTCCTGGCCACTTTGCCGGATTCATGTACTACATGGCCATTAACAATCAGTTTATAGGCTGAGAAAAAGTGTGGTATTGAAAGCCCCAGGTTCTCCGATGTATTGACCTTGATACGGATTCTGTAGGAAGCATAGCCGGTACGGGTATATCCGTTTGGGTTCGGTGCATCATACCAGTCAGAAGGTACCTCCATGGGTACAAAATTGCCGGTGCTGTCATCTCCTTCAATCAGTTGATTCCAGTAGAAATCCCACTTACCTCTTAATTCAAAGGGCTCGCTCAATGACTCCTGTCTGAGGTCAAAGTATGAAGGCTCCTGAGCAGCGAGTGTGCTGCTAAAAATAAGGAGATAAATGACCAGACGGAATTTCATGCAGTTCTAGTTAACGATAATGATTTTTTCCTGGCGTCCGTCAATGTACCAAACTCCGGTTTTATCGAAGAAGGCTTCCTCTTCCAACATAATCCTTACTTCTTTCCCCCATTCAGAAATCATGGTGGCGGCATTCAATTCAATGGAATAAGCGGTATTCAGATGTAATGGGTAGTCACCTGTAACGGGCACACCTCCCTGAGAGTCCCACATGCCCAGCGTAGTTCCGGCTGCATGACCGTGATATCCTATGGGATGCGTATAAATGGAAGGCTTAATCCCTTCGGCAATGGCTTGTTCCCTACTCATTTTCAATACTTCATTACCTGTTCTGCCTTCTTTGAAGTTGCCTGTAAAAATATCCTGAAGTCGGTTTCCATTATCAAAAGCTTCTTTTAGATAAGCAGGAATGTCAGTCTCTCCCGGTCGAAGTACATAAGCATGTTGCTGTTGATCGGTATTCAGTCTGAGATAAGTAATACCAAAGTCACAGTGCAGCAGGTCACCCGGCATGATTACACCCGGTTCCGGACGTTTGGAGAAGGTTCGTAAATGATCGAATCTTTCCGGATCGGCTCTTTGAATGTCGATGGTTGGGTGAAACCAGGTTTGCAGTTTCAGTTCACGCACCTTTTCCCGCATCCACCAAACCACATCTTCTGTGGTGGTAACTCCGGGAGTTATTACTTTCGATGAAAAGGCTTCTTTGATAATCTCATGGGAGATTTTGACAATATGAGGGTAAATGGCCATTTCAGCAGCGGTTCTGGTTTCCAGCCAACCGATAGCCACCTTTTCGGCAGAGGTAATTCTGTTGGCATAAGTGTTACCTATCGCATTCTTAAGTTCCTCATAGTCAGTAGAAACAATGCCGTCAGCTAAACCAAAATAGGCCGACTTATTCACTCCTATTTTCTTCGGATCTCTTTCCTTAATGATTTCGGCTAACCTGGCCCATTGATCGGGTTGAAGCTCTTTATTCCAGGCACTTTTAAATACGGAACCAACATCGTATCGCGAGACGGCCAGGGTTTCCAGTTCCTTTCCTTCTCCCGGATCGAAGAATACCAGTATGGTTCGTCTTCTGGCCGCCAGCCATTCTGCCGGTAAAAGAGTCTTGATTACCGGGTCTTCATTATACTCTCTCGAAATGACCAACCACATGTCCACACCTTCTCTTCTCATGATTTCCGGGAGGTAGTTCTTCACCTTATCTTCAAGCAGTCGGTTGATGGTAGCGGCACGTTCCTTCATAGAGAGAATCTGGCCATATTCGTTTTGGGCAAAGCCAAATTGAATGGAGAGAATCAAGAGAAATAGTAGGATTAGTCTTTTCATAGTTAGTCCGTTTGATTGCCTAAATTACAACCTGTGGTGAAACGAATATAAGGTAAGTATAAAATTCGTCTCTTTACCAGAAATTATGTAAGCACTTTAACAAACGTTTGTGCCCTCATTATACTCCTGAGAGCCCTTTTTCACATACCTTTGTGACTGTTTAAATAGCTTATCTGACGCTCATAACATTTATGCGTTCCCTTCAGAGAATTGAGCGTTAACTAGCATGCAAATTAAGATCATAGTTCTTTAATGAAATACCTATTCTCCCTAACACTATTAGTTATTACTTTTTCAGTAAGTCTGGCACAGGCACCTGGTCTGGAAGATAATTCAGAAGCACAACCCAGAGTATTGCATCCAGGAACTATATCCAATGATCTGCCGCAGTGGAATAATTACTTCAATAGAAAATTAAGCATCGGAATTTTTACCATTCTGGTAGATGGCAAATCCAGAATAATTTACTACCCCTACGTCAATGAACAATTCCTTGAAGGAGAGCTTTTTCCTTTTGATGATCAGTTCAATTATTCCGACCCCTGGATGAATATGGATGGTGACTATATGCTCATGCAGGCTAATATTGGTATGAATGGTAAGCCGAGTGAGCAATATCACATCTGTGAATCGAAAAATATTGATGGTGAGTGGACACAACCTCAGCCGATCAAGTCAATTTATGGGCAGAAAGGCAATGTGGGCTCTCCCAGTTTAGCCAATAATGGTAACCTCTATTTCAATGCCCTGAACAATGGCAATGGCTACGATATCTTTGTGCTTGAGAAAGGCAAGAATAAAGCGGTGCCATTACCCAATCAGATTAACTCCCGTTATCTGGAAGGTGATTTTTATATAGATGCTGATGAGAAGTTCATTGTTTTCTCTTCGGTAGATCGAAATGACTCTCAGGGAAACAGCGATTTGTATATCGCTTTTAACGAAGATGGCGAATGGACCAATGCCGTAGCACTTTGTGAGGGGATCAATACCCCTGCTGAGGAATTCAGTCCTTATATCTCTCTGGACAGGCGCTCACTGGTATTTACCAGCAACAGAAATCAGGGCCGAGGATTCATTCCTACCTACAATCATTACATCATTGAGATTGATCTGGATACCATCAGAAGAACATTCTCTGACGAGTGATCAGGTCAACTATCGCTGAATACGTTTGAACAATTGAGGGCATTCTCTATCTTCGGAAGTGTCCAAACTCAAAGACCCTTTTTTACTTCGGCTAACCGGAGGTCGAATTCATCCGTTGCTGGCAGGTATACTGGCTTCTGCGGTTGTCTTTGCTATTCAGTCAGTCATCTTTCTGATTGAAGACATCCCCTTTTCATGGCATAATTCCACACTCACCTCCTACTTCACTTTGACAGTAGGCTATCTGGTATTCATTACCAGAATCATTCAGTCCAGCCATGACAAAGGCTTTCATAAACTATGGGGACAAACCACCCTTTCTGATAGTGAAAAAGGTGAGTTTGAGCGCTACTTCCTCCAAAGAGGTATGTCTCCTTATGAGACAGTACTATCTTTAGGTATAGGACTTACCCATGCCTATTTCGCTGTATTCAGGGTTTTGCTTACTGAAGATATTCAGTTTCCCATCTTTATCTTTTACAGAGGATTACAGATTGCTCTGCTCTGGTGGCTGATCTGGCAGGTAGCCAGTACCGCCATTAAGAACATGACCCGACTGAATGAGCTGTCGCGCAAGGTAGATATTGACCTGCTGAATATGGACAAACTGATGCCACTGACCAGTTCCGGTATTGTGAGTGTACTGGCCTTTATAGGCACCTATTCCCTCCTATTCATTGAAGGTGTCGATATCTCTGACCTGACCAACCCGGCTATCATAGTATTGATCCCATCCATACTATGGATGATCATCACGCCACTGAAAGGTGTGAGGAAACGGGTAGTTCAAGCTAAAGAAGAAGAAATCCGATTAGTAGACATGGCCATTGAAGGTGATCGTGAAGCCTTGAAAAGCTCGAGAATCGGAAAGAATACGGATAACATCAATGTGGTGGATCTGATCAGTTATAAGAAGATGATTCAAACCACTTTCGAGATACCCATTAACATTCCAACGGCCTCCCGCTTCGTCTTCTATCTCATCATTCCATTTCTTACCTGGGTAGCGGCCTCGGTAGTCGACAAGGCTATAGATTACCTCATTGGCTGATCGCAAACGTTTGAATAGTCTCTTAGGGCTTCTGAGGCCTTCCTGCCTTTCTCAAATCTCAATATTTGCGTAGTTTACACATCACAATTGAATCTCATGAGAAAGCCCAATTACCTATTCGTTCTTATCGGTTTGTTTTTAAGCATGGCCATTCAGGCGCAACAAAGTAAGCTCAAGGTTGAACCCCCTTTCTGGTTCGCCAAAATGCCTACCGAAAAACTTCAGTTAATGATTTATGGCGAAGGCATTGGAAGCTTTCAGGCCAATGTGCAGCATGCCGGTATTACTGTGGTGAATCAGGTGTCAGGAGACTCTCCTAACTACAAGTTTCTTAACCTGGAAATCAGTCCTGATGTGTTGCCTGGTAACTTCGAAGTGACACTAACAAGGGGTGATCAGGTAAGAAATTTTTCCTATGAGCTGAAAAGCAGAGTGAAAGAAGCCAACCGTCAACAGGGCTTTAGCAGTGAAGATGTGATCTATCTGTTAATGCCCGACAGGTTTGCCAATGGTAATCCTAATAATGATACTGTTGAAGGCATGCTGGAACCGGCCCGAAGAGATGACCCCAGTGGCAGACATGGTGGCGATATCAAAGGTGTTCAGGATCATCTGGACTACATCAAAAACCTCGGTATGACGGCCGTATGGCTCACTCCTGTTTTTGAAAATGACCAGACGCCAGAATACAAAGGTTATCACGGTTATGCCGCCACAGATATGTATAAAGTCGACAGGCGCTTTGGTTCAAATGATGAATTTGTGGCTTTCGTTAAAGCCAGTCATGATAAAGGACTGAAGGTGATTATGGACATGATCCATAACCATATTGGCGATCAGCATTGGTGGATGAAAGACCTTCCCTTTAAAAACTGGGTGCATGACCAGTCGGTGTATGGAAATACGTCTTATCGTGGTACAGTGGCCTCAGATCCTTACGCCTCCAAACATGATAAGGATAAGCTGGTGAAAGGTTGGTTTGTGAATGAAATGCCCGACCTGGACCAAAGAAATCCACAATTGGCTGATTACCTGATTCAAAATACTTTGTGGTGGATAGAGTATACCGGAATTGATGGTATTAGAATGGACACTTACCTCTACCCTTATCAGGACTATATGGCACGCTGGGCCAAGGAAGTCATGCAAGCCTATCCTACTTTCAATATTGTGGGTGAATCATGGGTAGAGACCGTTGCCCATGAGTCTTACTGGCAAAAGGACAAGCCGGGTGAAAATGATGGTTATGAGTCTCATCTTCCATCGGTCACAGATTTCCAGATTCACTTTGCTGTTAGAGATGCCTTTAATCAGGATTTTGGATGGGAAAGCGGCCTCATGAAAATTTACTATGCCCTTTCTCAGGACAGGCTCTACTCTGACCCGATGAAAAATGTGATCTTCCTCGATAATCATGATATCAGCCGAATCTACAGCACATTGGGTGAGAAACCGGAGAACCTCAAAATGGCCTATGCTTTTCTATTAACTACCAGAGGTATTCCACAGGTCTATTATGGTACAGAGCTGGCCTTTAAAGCCGGTCCGGGTAACTGGGGCGATGGAGCCAAAAGAGCTGAAATGCCCGGTGGCTGGCCTGGCGATAGCCGTTCGGTCTTTACCAAAGAAGGCAGAACCACTGAAGAAAATTCCATGCATGAATACGTGACCAAACTCACCAACTGGAGAAAAACCAGCGATGCCGTAAAACACGGCAAGCTGCTGCACTTCCTGCCCGACAATAATGTCTATGTCTACTTCAGGTACACTGCCAGGGAAAAAGTAATGGTCATCATGAATATGAATAATACTGAAGTAACAATTTCCAGACAAAAGCACATTGAAATGCTCAGAGGTTATACCTTTGGTATGGATGTGATGACTGGTAAGAATTACAATGTCACTAAAGACTTCACTGTTCCTGCCAGAACCACCACGATCATTAACCTCAAATAGAACGTAGTTTGGATATTTCGGAGGCAAAAGATAGCTGCAACGAAATTGTATATAATTCACTGTTCCGGAGCATTGCACCATTGCTTCGGAATTTTCTTTATGCCCGTTACAGAGATATTGAAAGGTCTAATGATATGGTTCAGGAGGCTTTTCTTACCCTATGGAAGAACTGCGCTAAGGTACTGCCCGATATGGCTAAAGCCTATGTTTTTAAGGTGGCTCAAAACCAGATGCTGAAAAGCATCGACAGGGACAAAACCAAAGAAAAGCATATCCAATTCATTCATAAGTCCAGCCATCAGGAGACTCCAGAATTCCAAATGGAGTTCAACGAATTCGACAGAAAGGTACAGAACGCGATTGAAGCTTTGCCTGACGGTCAGCGTGAGGTGTTCCTGATGAACAGGATTGAAAAAATGACCTACAATGAAATAGCGCAGGTTTTAGAGGTCAGTGTGAAGGCTGTGGAAAAACGGATGCACAAGGCTTTATTAAAGATGAGGGCGTCAGTCAATGAAAATATTTAGAGTACCCGGTAGGGTGAATCAAAAACAAACGGATGTAAGTGTAGATATATTGCTCGATGAGTTCCAATTCAGAAAATAGCGAAGACTTTTTGGCCAGATGGCTGAGCGGAGAGATTAGTCCCGAAGAGAAGGAAGCTTTTGAGTCCAGTGCTGAAGCCAGGGATTTAAAGGAGATTCTCCAGTCGGTAGATAAGGTCGCTATGCCCGCCTATGATGTGGAAGCGGAATTAACCAGGCTCAAAGCGAGCATTGAGCAAGAAAAAACGGCAACCAAAGTACGTAGTATCAGCCCAATCTGGCGCATGGCCGTGGCAGCGGTCCTAATTATCGGGGTCTCATTTGTCTACTTCCTCACCAGACCCAACTGGGAGGTTTATGCAACAGGTTTTGGTGAAACACAGGTCATTACCCTACCCGATCGGTCAGTAGTTACCCTGAATGTCAACTCTGTACTGAAGTATAAACCTGACTCTTACGCTGAGAACAGAGAGCTAGCCCTGACAGGAGAAGCCTTTTTTGAAGTGACCAAGGGAGTGAATTTTCAGGTGAATACCGATGAAGGTGAAGTAATTGTCAAAGGTACCAGTTTCAATGTGAGACAGCGTGGTGAAAGACTTGATGTACAGGTTTATACTGGTGTGGTCAATGTGATTGAAAATGAGGTAGATAAGACATTAAGAAAAGGCGATGCTATCCGTATCGAGAAAGGCCGGTTGGTGAATGAAAGTGTCAATGACGTGGGTGAAAAACCGCTATGGTTAACCGATAATATTGTTGAACTGGAAGATGTCGCTCTGGCCGATGCACTTGAATCGTTAAGAAATTCCTTTGGAATAAGCATAGAATCTGACATATCCTTAACTTCAGAGCGTTTTACAGGTTCTTACCCGGGAGATAATGTTGAGGTGGCCATCCAGATTGTTTTGTCGACACATGCTATTGAATACGATTACGATTCAGCCAGCAAAAAGCTTGTCATTAAGGGTGTGGCCGGGAATTAGACTTCTTCTTGTCATTAGCCTGATTACCCATTCCCTGCAGGCTCAGGAAATTCTGGCGGTCAACAACTCCCCTAACACACTCAAATCAGCCCTGTCATTATTGGAGAAAGAATATGCTGTGAAGTTCTCCTATAATCCCGATGAGATTCGGGGTGTCAAAACTCCGGCTTATGATAAGCGTGCTGACCTGAATCAGGTACTCAGGACCATTCTTCAGGCCACTACCCTCGAATTTCAGAAGGTAGATGATCGTTTCTATGTCATCAAAAAGGCCTCATCTAAATACATCAGGTTAAAAGTACAGGATGTAGAAACTCAAACCACCCTCCCATTCGCTACCATTCGTCAGCAAGGCACTAAGCTGGGAATAGTGACGAATGAGGCCGGAGAAGCCAATATAGTGTTGTCGGAGCCTAAGTCAGCCGTTCTGGAAATCATCTATCTGGGCTTTGAGACCTTCCAGATTGACCTGGATTCTTTATCAGAGCAGTCCAGTCTGGTCATTGACCTGAAGCCGGAGCCTCTGGATTTGAATGATTATGAGGTGAAGGAATACCTCAATCCAGGGATCGCCTCAGACCCAAAAGCCAACAGCTTTAAGATCCTTCCTCAGGAAATGGAGATATTACCCGGAATGTCTGAGCGGGATGTATTGCTCTCTGCGCAGATCATATCAGGTGTAAATTCCAATGACGAATCAGCCTCAGGTATTAATGTGAGGGGTAGTTCACGCGATAATACGCTGCTGTACTGGAACAATGTACCCATCTATCATACCGCTCACTATTTTGGAAATATTTCCAGCTTCATCCCCTCTTCCATTGGTACGCTCGATGTTTACAAAAACTACATTCCCGTGAAGTATGGTGGCGCTTCTGCCGGTTTAATCAGGCTTGAGTCCAGAAACCAGGTAGACAGGTCTTTCAGAGCAGAGGCCAGCCTCAATATGACACATGCCGATGGATTCGTGAAGGCACCTTTTCTGGGAAATAAAGGCTCCATTATGGTGGCTGCCAGAAGATCTTATAATGATGCCATTCCTACCTGGACGTTCAATTCTTATGGTAAGAAGCTATTCAGCCGTGAAATCAGAGACCGCCAGGGACTGATCTATGAAAGTGAATACACCAATAACCTGAACTTCTCAGATATCAATATGCAATGGAACTATGAGCCTTCAGACAGGTCTTCTGTCAAGCTCAGTTTTATCCAGGCTAAAAGCCATTTTGAATATGATGAAGATGATCCCGAAGACCGACAAAATATTGAGCAGGAACATGAAATTGATAGTTATGGCGCTGATGCTTCCTGGGCCTATCGCCTGAATGATCAGCAGTCACTGACCGCCAGTATTGCCTTTTCCAGCTACGATATGGCCTATACCTACGCCAATATCAGGAACCCGGACATTGACTCTGATGACGATGTGCAAAGCCGCAGCAATGGCATTAGAAACCTGGAAGGCCGAATAGCGCATACACGGGTACTCAAGGGAGGGCATAAACTGATTCTCGGTTATCAATTCAATCATTTTGATATCGATAACCTGATCAATACGGAGAACTTTTTGGAGGTTGATGTGGCGGAACTGATCGACACCAAAGCAAACATTCATGCCTACTATTCCGATCTGAATATTCAGGCGACTTCTAACCTGGAGTTGGTACTCAGTGGAAGACTCACTCATATTGAATCATTAGAGAAAACAGTCTTCAGTCCACAGTTAAAAGCCAACTACAGCCTGAGTAAAGACCTGCTCTTTAAGTCAACCTATGGCATTTATCACCAGTATCTCAGCACTATTAAAGAAACACAGTTCACCATTTCTAATGCAGTAGAACAGCACTGGCTGTTGGCGGATAATGAGGAGCTGGTGCCTTTAGTCGTGAACAGGCAGGCGAGTGTTGGGCTGATTTATAACTCTCCTCAATGGCTGCTGGATATCGATCTCTATCACAAGGATATCGATGGATTATTGGCCAGAAATCTGGGTTTCGGTTTTACCAATGAAGATGGGTTTAATCAGGGGTCAGAAAGAATCATCGGTTTTGATCTTACACTGCGTAAGCGCTGGAAATACTTCAAAACCTGGTTTAGCTATAATTTTCAGGATTCGAAGGTTCATTTCCCCGACTTGTTCCTGCAGAGCTTTGCTTCCAGTCTCAACATCAGAAATCAGCTGAATCTTTCTACCAGCTACACAAAGGGCAATTGGGAGTTTTCATTGGGCTATACCTTCAAAACAGGTGTTCCTTACACCAGCATTAACAATGTGAGACTAGACAGACGAAACAATCCGCCCCCACCTCCAGATGATGATGACGATGATATAGATGAAGATGATTTTCAGCTGAGATTCAGCAGGCCCAATGGCCTCCGGCTTGATAGCTATCATCGGGTAGACGCTTCTATCTGGCACAGGTTTACAGCCAGAAACTGGCGTGGAGAAGTGGGATTGAGCTTTATTAACCTGTTCAACCGAAGAAATATCTATAATATTGGCTATCTGGTAGACTTTAACCGGGAGGGTGAAATCTCAATCATTGAAAGAAGGAAATACTTCCTGGAATTTACACCGAACATCAGCGTGAGGTTTTCGTTCTGATGTAGCGAATTATCTATATGAAATTAATAGCAGGCACAGATAAAGGATTACTGATCTACACCAAAGGTCATGAAGGCTGGGCATTAAAGGATGTGGTATTTATCGGAATGCCGATAGGTGCTTTTCATCAGGACAGTTCAGGCAACTGGTGGGTGGCCATCAACCATAAACACTGGGGACCTAAGCTCTATTGTAGCCCAAATCAGGGCGAAAACTTTGAGGAAATTGAGGTGCCCAGGTTTGGAAAAGAAAGCCCTTACAGCCTGAAGTCTATCTGGACAATTGCTTCATTTCAAGACAGCCTCTTTGTCGGCACAGAACCCGCGGCCCTGTTTGTAAGACGTGAAGGCGGTTTTGAGGAGATGGAAGGCCTGTCTAAACACCCAAGCCGATCGGCCTGGCAAGGTGGTGGCAAGGGCAGTAATAGCCCATTCCTGCATAGCGTGGTCTTCAATCCTGAGGACGAGCATGAACTGATGGTCGGTATAAGCTGTGCGGGAGTTTTCCGGTCGATGGATGCGGGAGAGAATTGGGCCCCGGCCAATCAGGGACTAAAGGCCTTCTTTCTACCCAATTCTGAGACAGAGGTTGGACATGACCCCCACTCCATTATTCGTCACCCCTTGAATTCAAATGTGCTTTGGCAGCAGAATCACTGTGGTATCTATCGTTCGGTAGATGGCGGAGCGCATTGGCAGGATGTATCTGACCCTGATCAGATTGCTTTCTATGGCTTCGATCTGGTGATAGACGAGACTGATATTGATACGGCCTGGGTGATTCCCGCTCAGTCCGATGATTTGCGTTATCCCCATCACAACAAGCTGGAAGTATATCAGACTACCAATGGTGGTCAGTCATGGTATTCCAGGTCCAATGGTTTACCTAAGGATATTTCCTTCGATCTGGTGCTGCGTTCTGCCTTCGACAAGCGAGGGAATGTAATGGCTTTCGGGACGAATAATGGTAATCTCTATCTTTCTGATAACCTGGCGGAAAATTGGATAGCATTAAGTCAAAACCTCAGTGCAGTGAGAACAGTGAATCTACTGGAAGATTAGTATTTCGGGGGCTTACGCATAGACTTCTTCTCAGAGAGTTTCTTCTTACTGTCCAGTCTCTTTTTAATGGCAGCCTTGGACGGCTTAGATTTCTTACGTGGTTTGGGTTGGGTGAAGGCCTTGATCAATTCATCCCTGAATAGTTTAATGGTCAGCTCCTTGTTCTTAAGCTGGCTTCGGTGTTGCTCGGCACTGATGAGGATTTCACCTTCATTGGTGAGTTTGTTGGACCATTTATCGAGAAGACGGGCTTTCTCTTCTTCGGAAAGTAATTCTGAAGCCGAAACATTGAATCGCAGTGTAACCCTCGTTTCCAGTTTGTTGACATTCTGTCCACCCGGACCTGAACTTCGGGAAGTCTGGAAGCTAAGCTCTGTGCTGAAATCTCTTGATGCTATTTCTTCGGGATTGAACATGTACCCAAAAATAGATTTTCTGCCAGAGAATCAATAAACGTCCGGAGCTTAAAAGAGGCTGGTCTGAAAACCTGTCCTCACCTGCAGGGGCTTAACTACCCTACTCCTGTCTTTCAGGCTAAGGCGACTTGCCTTCACCGGACGATTGATATCTTTCTGCGCACCCTGGTATTGCCTCACCAGTTCACTTTCCAGATCGAGCAGTCGGGCAAATTCAAAGATGGCTTCTGATCTTTCTGAAACGGAGGCAATCTTCAGCCTGATTTCTTCTATCACGGCCATTAATGGATCTACACCTTTCTCTGCCATTGCAGTTTCAGTACCGGAAACGATACGTGGTATGCCTAAAGCCATCAGGTTAACCTCATGCAACAGCTGAGAAAGATCAGAATCCTGATACTGTCTTTCCAGATCAGCAGCTTTGGAAGCCAGTTTCAGGCTTTGCTCCAGGACTTTCAGATTAACTTTTGATTTCATAGTTCTACTGTTTGTTAATTGTTTGTGTGTGTTTTGGCCATCCGAGGATTCCGGAACCGGTTGTCGATGTAGCACCGTCTGTGCCTAACTTATTCACCTAAACACCATCGACACCGTCATATCTTAATACATGCCCATCAGCTCATTTTCTGATCTGGCAAAAGGAATGGCAGTCAATTGCTCCCAACTGGTATAAGGAGCCTTTCTCTTGAGTATATGTAGTCTGCTCAGTCTAAAATTATTAGTGTAAGCCCTGGCCTTATTATCTCCCACCGCATTGAGGAACTGTAAAGGCGTCAGTTGATGTCCAATCTTCATCATAGGTCTGAAGGTCTTATTCAGAAATGCCAGCGATACCAACTCTCTGAACAGGCTGAGTCTCAGCTGGTGGTAGACATCACATAAGGACTCCTTATTCAGTATGTCTATATAGACTGCTCTTTGTAAAGAGTCAAACTCAAAACCACTCAGAAAGACTTCAAAAGACTTTACTGAAGCCAATACCTGCTCTACACAGTGAATCACCTTCTGCTCCCTGTCATCCGTCTGAAAGAATGACATCATGGGAATATGTCCACAGGAGTTCTGACCCGCATAGGGACCATACTTCTGAAAGAACTCTTTCTTAAATGCCTTGATCTCTTCATTGATCTCAGCGTATGGAAGAGCAATGATGAGGTACTCATTCAGCTCTTTCGATTGGAATAACTTTGGAGGTCTGTCGATTAGCATGATTCAAATATACTAAAATAATTAGCTATTGAAACTACATATTTTAGTAATTATTTCAACACAGATAAAAAGGCCCTCCTATTGCTTCTCTGGACCTATTTATTCAATTTAGAACCTCCAAATCTAATACTTCACCCATGAGCAAAACAGTCGATCAGTACTTGGAGAAGCAGGAACAGTGGCGAAACGAATTAGTCTACCTAAGAAATTTAGCAGGCAGCCATGACTTTAAGGAGACCGTTAAATGGGGCTTTCCTGTTTATACCTCCGCAGGTAAAAACCTGATCGGTCTGGGGGCTTTCAAAGGCTATGTCGGCTTGTGGTTCTTTCAGGGAGCTTTACTTCAGGACAAGGCAGGTTTATTGATGAATGCTCAGGAAGGTAAAACTCAGGCCATGAGACAATGGCGCTTTGGCAGTATGGATGAAATCAAAGCCAATGAAGAGCTGATCCACACTTATCTCGAAGAAGCGATCGCCTTACAGAAAGCGGGTAAAGAAATTAAAGCCAAGACCGGTAAACCTTTGGTCATTCCTTCTGCATTACGGGAAGCCTTTCGGGCAGATTCAGATTTAAAGTCAGCCTTCGATGCGCTCAACCTGACCAGGCAGCGTGACTTTGCAGAGCACATTGAAACGGCCAAACGTGAAGAAACCAAACAGAACCGTCTGGAGAAGATTATCCCAATGATTAAAGCGGGCATTGGTTTGAACGATAAATACAAATGATCTACTGTATGGCAGATCGGGCCACTTTGTATTGAATAAGGGCCTTACTATAAGAGTCACTTCTCAATGTGAGCACATTCTGAATTTTATAGAAGTATTTATAAGGCTGAAAAATGGCTGCATCGAAACGGGTGTTCTCAATTCCCAATAATCCTGAAACTTGCTCTCCCAGCAGAAAGGCAACAAATGAGGTGCTTTGTCCTTTAATAGGTGAATCAATAGTGGCTTTCTCAAAGTAGCTCAGCAATGATTTGGTCAGCTTCTTCCCTGCCTCAGAAGACTGAAAGTGTCTTTCCCTGATATTCCGCTCTAATATATAGGCCGACTTATTGGTATCTGGCAAAAGTCTTTCATCAACACCCAGCAAGGCTCCTATGTGGTTCCAGTAGCGGATATAGGTCATAGCCTGCTGATTACTAACCGACTTGCCTAACTTCTTTAGGCCTCTGACTACAATGAGCGAAAAGGCCAGGTTGGTACCGGCCATATCTTCCTGATTCACGGGTTCACCTAATACAGCTGTGTCCCACCCTCCTTTCTTAGCATACCATCGGGCTGCAGCATGCATCAACCTTACCTTTAGCACTGAAGGCAAGGCTTTCCCTTTGGCTTCAAAGGCCTGAGTGTTCATCATATCAAAGACAAACTCTGCCGTTTCCAACAATCGCCTCTCCGGTTCTTCCAGTATTCTTTTAGACCGGACCAGCACTTCGGCACCTTTGGCAGCCGCATAGCAATATGGTAGTGAGAGCAGTCCCAACAGCAACATAATGTCTGAGGCATGTTGGTCGAAAAACCTCTGACCCAACTCTAAATCTTTGGAAGGAATGAGGTCAGCTTTGGTTTGAATATCCTGATAGAGCATGTTTAATGATGCCTTGGCCTCATCAGTAAGCTGACTGCTATTAGAAGTGAGCGTTTCCAGGTGCTGATGAAGCAATGCTTTGTCTTGCGGAAAATAGGTCTCTATTACCTCATCAGCCAGCGGATCGGTTTGGTTTCTGAAGTGATTCAGTTGCTCTGGAGATATATTATGGTAGGTGCTCACTCTTCAGAAACACGGAGTCTTCAGCAAAGTTTCAAAATTGATCAATTTCAATTGCGTGTAGAAATCACTATTTTCCCGAATAACTGCTTAACTAACAACATATGAAAAAGCTATTCAGCTTACTTTTTATTTCATCACTCACCGGAAGCCTGCTGGCTCAAACGGCCCCTCCCAGTACAGATATCCATGTGTATGAACTAAAAGAAAAGAAAGGTAAAGTCACTCTTTCCAAAGGAAGGAATATTACAGACCGAGCAGGTTACGACAACCAGCCCTCATTCTTCAACAACGATTACATTCTTTATACTTCTTCTCAGGAAAGCGGACAGACTGATATTATGATCTATGATCTCTATGAAGACAAGGTGAAAAACCTCACCGGGTCGAGAGACAGTGAATACTCGCCCACTCCTATTCCCGGGTTTAATTCCTTTGCCGTGGTGCGGGTTGAGGCAGACAACAGTCAGAGGCTTTGGATGTACCACATGGATGGTAAAGGAGCTCCTCAGCTGATATTCGACAAGATTCAGCCGGTAGGCTATTTCGCCATCAATGAGAAAGATGTGCTTATGTTTGTTTTAGGTGAACCGGTTACCATGGTGTTGGCCAATATGGAGGAAGTGGATGACGATATTATCACCAGCAACATCGGCAGAACCATTCGTACCATTCCCGGTACTAAAGATTTTACCTTTGAAAGAAGAGAAGATAATGGCAGTTGGTTTATCTACACCCTGAACAAAACCACTAAGGAGTTCACAAAAGTGGTTGAAAAGCCCGAAGGTGCTTCTGACTGGACCATTACCGGAGAAGGTACTTACATTACCAGCGTGGGTTCTAAACTATTGGCTTTCAATCCTAAACACCATTCTGAGTGGCAGGAAATTGAAGATTTAGGGGCTGTAGGTGCCAAAGGAATTACCAGAATGGCCGTTAGCCAGGAAAATGATAAGCTGGCATTAGTCATTAACAACTAGCATCAATTCACTTTTTAGTATCAAAAGTATTTCACAAATTCAGGCTGATTTTTAAAGGATAGCAAGTTCAAAACACGATTTAATCGTATTATTGCTATTCATTCAAATTGAAAAGACCAAACCACATCAATAAGTAGAGCTATGTTCAAAACGTACACTTTTCCCAGTGTTATAGAAGGAAACAACACAGATCTTAGAAATGTATCACCAGACCTGATCAACGGTTTGAAAATATACCATGAGAACGAGGGGTATGTGATCGGTAACCTGGCATTGACTGAAGGCGTTTCTCCGCACAGAAATATCAACAGTGCCCCGGATGAATTAGATTACAGCCTGTTGCTTAAATCCGGATTATTACTCGCTAATCAGAAGCTGGGTAATCCGTTGACAGTGACTACCGGCTTCCCTTTCTCCACTTTTCAATTGTACAAAGAGCAGGCAACCGGTCAGATCAATGCCAATCATATCATTGATTATGAAGCAGCGACTTATGGTGGTGGTAGCAGAAAAAATGTTCAGGTTGAAATTGATGGTGTACAGGTAATTCCCGAAGTCATCGGCTGTGCTATTGCTTTGAGAAAAGGCATGCAAAAGGTGGATGGCAACTTCTTCGTGATGTCACTGGGTTATGGTACACTGGAAGGACTTTTGAGTACTGAAGGTGGTATTGTACAAAGAACATCACTCTCTACTTACGGCCTGCGTTACGCAGTGAACCTGCTTGAAAAAGAACTGGCTAAAACTTATTACCTGGAACTGAAGACCGAACACCAGATTGATGTGGCTTTCCAGAAAGGTGTGATTTTCCTGAACAGAAAGAGAATTGACATTAAGTCGATGAGAGACAAAGTAATTCGTCAGTATTACGAAGATGTTGTTTCTCCGGCTATGAGAAAGGCTTTCAATGACAATGACTTCACTATGTCGCACAGAATGTTCCTGGCCGGGGGTGGCGCATTGTATAACCAGCTGGTAGATTGCTTCAAGGAAGAATTCCAGGATGTGCTGGAACTGGAAGTAGCACAGGAGCCTCAGTCACTGGCCAGCCGTGGTTACTGCATCAACTCAGCCCAGTTGAATGGCGGTATGAAAGGCAATGCCGTAGGTCTTGATATCGGAAATGCAACAACCATCGTATCCATTTACGATGAAAACAATACAGTAAGCGAATCTTCAATTCCCGCTGAATATTAATGAGTAAAAAAACAGAAACAGTCAATAACCCTTCAACCTATATCACGCAAATCCGTCAGGGTTCTGTGATCTCAGGGAATATGAGATCTGAGCAGAGCATTCGGGTAGATGGTTTTGTAACCGGGGACCTGATCTCCGGTGAAAAAATCATCATCGGAGCACATGGCGAAATTGGCGGCAACTTAAGTGGTGCCGATATAACCATTGAAGGATATGTGAATGGTGATGTACTGTCTAATGGTCACCTGCACATTGCGGGGCGGGCCAGAATATTCGGTAAGATTTTCGCCAAGAAGATTTCTGTTGATAATGGAGCTGAGCTGAATGGTAAAGTCACCGTGGGTGAAGCGGTGGAGATTCCTGAACTGAACACCAGCTCCCCTTCCCGATCATCGAGAGATGTGAAGATCAATCAGAACAGAGACCGGTCCGGAGACGATCAGAAAGACAACTATGGTACTGTGGCCTGGTAGCCTCCTTGGTTATTAGTTAATTAGTTATTGGTTAATAGTTAATAGGTTTGAACTGCGGCAGTTTCCCTTTAGGGATTAAGGGTGCACTCCTAGCGGTGAACTCTAACCGCAGAGGTCGCAGAGAACGCAAAGACTAAGCCTTTTAGGGAATGAGGGTTATCAGTTAATAGTTATTCGTCTTAGACGCTGTAGTTTCCCTTTAGGGATTAAGGGTAATGGTTTTATGCTTCCGTAGCTTCCCTTTAGGGATTGAGGGTGCACTCTTGGCGGTGAACTCTAACCGCAGAGGTCGCAGAGAACGCAAAGATTAAGCCTTTTAGGGAGTGAGGGTTATCAGTTAATAGTTATTCGTCTTAGACGCTGTAATTTACCTTCAGGGATTAAGGGTAATGGTTTTATGCTTCCGTAGCTTCCCTTTAGGGAGTGAGGGTGTGCTTTTAGCGGTGAACTTTAACCGCAGAGGTCGCAGAGAACGCGAAGGGGCAACCCTCATACTCAATCACTGACTTTTTCCTTTCACTCTCCCACTCCATCTTCTATATTTGCCCTCCGAAATTGATATACCATGAGTAATACACTGATTGAAGAGCTACAGTGGAGAGGTTTGATCCACGACATAATGCCTGGTACGGATGAGCAACTGACTAAGGAAATGACCACCGGTTATGTTGGTTTCGATCCTACGGCTGACTCTCTTCATATTGGTAACCTCGTGCCTGTTATGCTGCTGGTGCACCTGCAACGAGCCGGTCATAAGCCATTAGCCCTTGTGGGAGGTGCAACAGGTTTGGTGGGCGATCCATCGGGTAAATCTGCCGAAAGGCCTCTGCTCGATATTGAAGCCCTTAACCATAACCTCGAATCGCAAAAGAAGCAGTTGCAGAAGTTCCTCGACTTCGATTGTGGTGAGAACTCAGCAGAGATTGTCAATAATTACGACTGGTTCAAAGACATTGGCTTCCTCGAGTTTATCCGCGATGTAGGCAAACACATTACCGTGAACTACATGATGTCCAAAGACTCAGTGAAGAACAGGCTGGAAGGTGGTATGTCATTTACCGAATTCACTTACCAGCTGGTACAGGGCTATGACTTCTTCCACCTCTATGAAAACATGGGCTGTAAGCTGCAAATGGGTGGTTCTGACCAATGGGGAAATATTGTTACCGGTACTGAACTGATCAGAAGAAAAGCACAGGGTGAGGCTTTTGCCATGACGGCTCCCCTGGTGAAGAAAGCTGATGGCACCAAATTCGGTAAATCTGAAGGGGGTAACGTCTGGCTCGATGCTGAAAGGACTTCTCCATACAAATTCTACCAGTACTGGCTGAATACTTCTGACGAAGATGCCAGTAACTTTATCAAGGTCTTTACCCTGCTTCCTAAAGAAACAATCGAAGCCCTGGAAAAAGAACATGCTGAAGCACCTCACCTGAGAACATTACAAAAGGCTTTGGCAGAAGATGTCACCCGCAGAGTTCACTCTGAAGAAGACCTGCAAACGGCCATTAAAGCCTCTAATATCCTCTTTGGTAAATCTACTACCGAAGACCTGGCTTCTTTGAATGAGAGCACCCTCCTATCCGTATTTGAAGGTGTTCCTCAGGTAGAAGTAGCCAAGGCTGAAATAGACGCTACTGAAAACTATATCGACCTGCTCAGCACTGTGACTAAGGACCAGATCTTTGCCTCCAAAGGCGAAGCCCGCAGAATGCTGCAAGGCGGTGGTGTATCCATCAATAAGAACAAGATTGAGGATATGAATGCTAAGCCTGAGTTTAGCCTGCTTCAGAATAAATACTTTCTGGTGCAAAAGGGTAAGAAGAACTACTATTTGGTGGTTGTGGCGTGAAATCCCATGTTGATATTTCTGTACATCTTTTTAGAGAGCCTTTAGTATAAGCCAAAAAGCGAAAGCTGCGGCCGAATCTGAAGCAAATTGCTTTGCATTTTCCGGCCTTCTATCTCCTGCCAAATGAGTTTGATCTAGTTCTTCACGTTCTAAAATGTCTGAAATGCCCCGGACAATGCCATATAAAGTATTTTGAGCGCCCTTTCCTTGCCTTTGTACTGCTTTGAGAAAGCCGTAACCTTCCATTTCCACGACTGAAGAGTCGTTGTAATGGTCTGTTATTATTTTCCCCACTTCGGAATCGTAATGATCGATCAACTGCTCTCCTGATGCTATTATGCCTATGTCAGCGTTGGGTGTGCTGTCATACTCTCCTTTGATCAGACTATTCCAATCATCTTTGTTTCTCTCCTTCTTGGCCTTTTCAATAAGATCAAACGATGGTGAAACTGCATCAGGTCTTGCCTTAAAAGACTTTTCTGATGCCTTTCCACCTTCGTAGTAATACACTTTATCCGGGAAAATAACATCGCCTATTCTAAAATCATTAGGCTTCCTAGAACCGGCAATTCCAACAAATAGAATTAGATCGGGATTAAAGTTCTTAATGGCTCTTTCCGCTTCTTGGGATGCTGTGGTATTTCTCGCCCCGCACTCACGGATGATAACATTAGCAATGGTCTTTCCCTGATATTCGAACACTCCTCCTTCATAAGTGGTGGAATCCATATCAGCATCAACGATTTTTGTCAAATGCTCTCTCACGGCTTGATATTCCTCTTTTATTGCGGTCAGTATTACCACAATCGGGCTGGATGATTCATTGCTTTTTTTGATCTGCATTGCTGCTGAAGTTGTGTGTTTCTGAAAATTTGATGTTGTACTGAATAACCTTTCAAAGAGGCTTAGTTCAACCAAGTTGCTGCAGGCCTGATAAGCAGCGGTGAAAGAATGGTTGTATTTTGACTTATCATAAATACACCGAGCAGTTTTTCTATGTCCTCTTTGCTTAACAATTGTACCGAGCCTAAATGCTTGCGACTCCGATATGGTTGAGCCGAAGTAATGGATATAACCACTCAAAAATTCGTCTTTCAGTCCTGAGAAGCCTTCGCAGAGCTTAAGGACACTTTCAATGTCCGCCTTCTTTTCATGTAAGAACTGAGTTTGAAAAGAGTCTGAAATGATAGTGTCAGAAATCGGTTTTTCAATTTCTTTTACTGGAATTGACCCGAGTAAATACATAGTAAGCACTGACTTTGAAGTGCTTGAGAGAAAGTTGGGTTTGACATTTTTAGGAAGAACTTCCCAAATTTGACTTCTCTTCGAATAACGCGTGAGATCATTGATTTCACTATTGCTTATGGAGACAAGCAGACTTTCTTTAAAGTCTTTGCCAGTTAGCAGATGATCCATGACCTTGAAAAGCAATTCTTCAGGTGCCTTCACTCCTGCCCAAAGCTTACCACCTTGTTTAACGGATAGCTCCCAGCAAATTTGTCCTCCAGGTTTCGTGATGTCAACATGTTTAAGCAACTGGGCATTATTGGCGATCATTTCCCCGGCTATTTGATGCAGTCGCGTTTCATCTTTTCCAGATGCAATCTCTACAAACTGGCTGTCCTTAATGGCCTCTGAAAGAGTTTTTAAGCCCGAAAGATGATCATTGTCTATATCTATAGCCAGTTGTGATTCAATGGATTGGACGGGACTGTAAACATGGGTAACAGTTTTTGCATGGAGTAATAGCCATTTTCTCTCAATTGCCATCTTTAGTACGAGCTCTGCTACTGACTTTTCAAGCTTTGGTAAAGCTTTCACCAGATCATTTTCAGCAGTATCAGGCAACCACAAACCGTGTTTTGAGATTAGTTCCGGCTGATCGATCATCCAGATCCAAATGGTATTAGCATCCCCGGGTTTCTGATGTGCTAACCGTTCTTTGATAAAGCCGAATACGGTTTCTTTCCACCAATTGGGTTGATCGGATTGCAGGGCTTTTATCAATATACTGCCTGACTCTTTTGCGTGTCCTTTGCTTAGGAGGTTCCTTGTCAGCCAATCGTTCAGAACGTTTGAGATCCTTGGAATGGCATTAGGAAAGCCTTTCCAAGTCTGGTAGATAAGAGCTGTAATCTGTTGCACAGTTGCCTGAGTAGTTGCATCCAGAATGGCCAAAAACAACTTTTCTTTTCCCTTCATGCCAGAATTGCTGTTGGGGCTGACCTGAGAAATGAAGTTAGCAAAGGCTAGCATTGGACCTGGTTTAGGTGCCTGATCCAAGGTATTGTACACCTTACCGTAATCCTGCAGTCTTTTGAGTACAGACAGGGAATTGACCTTTGGGCTGAAGTCGTCTATTAATTGTTGAAATTCGGATGCCTGAGTTTTGTTGCCAACGAGCCAATAGGCTAAAGGCGATGGGGATGAATCGACCGCGGTGGAATCGATCACTTCAATGAAATGCCTTGCCCAAAGTGACTTCGAATCGCCAGGTACAAAAACGATGTTGACCATTTCGGCATTCAGTCGCTGCGGATTAAATGCGGCTCCAATACGAAGCTTCATTTTGGTCTCGAAGGGAATTCTCGGCCAGATACGATTTAGCCATTCCCAATAACCCTCTTCTGAAAGCCAGACTACCCTTTCGTCCGCAAGCAGTGCATTGACTGCGGCCATTTCTTGTGGGGCGAGTAAAGATGAAGGGGCTTTAATATCAATAGGAGTATATTCTATAGAAGCCATGGCCGCTTCTTTGTCGATGGCGGTTAAATGGAACTTAAAGAGATCAGTAATGTCCTTGACCTTTGGTAAGTCTTCTTTTTTGATAAAAAGGGCGTGGGCAAATACTCTTCCTGAACGCAATGTTTGGCTATCGGGAAAGGTCTTGATCAGCAGGAAATGATCTTGTACAAAAAAACCACGCACAACGGGTGCTTGTAGTACGCCTCCCTCCGGCCGATCAGCAAGGTCGGTATATCCGCTAACCCGTTCGAACAGCTCATTCTTTTCTTCTGAAGCTGCTAAGAGATCATGGCCGGAGGTAACGCCTTGCTTTTCCCCGTATATCGCTTGCTCTATGATCATCATAAATTCAAAACCTCATGGATCAAGCGGGTCAAGTCTCTTTCTTCAGGATTGCCATCCGTGACGAGATAACCAAAGCTTTCAGGTAATTCATCCAGGTATTTGTCTTGATTTTCCTGGCTATCCAAGGGGAATTCTTGTGCAGAAACCCCGGTGACTTTGAATTTTCCTTCTTTCCAATTTGACCGAATAAATTGATAAAACAACGGTAGTTTGTTTTGCAATACCTGCTCGGGAGTGTCGGTAGTATTTAGTTCATCCCAGCATGTGAGCGCTATGAGCAAACAAGGGTTGCTGATCGGCTCTTTCATTCCGGTGCCTCTGGCATGAAGCAAAACTTGAATTAACTCTATGAATTGGGATTGTTCTGATGAACCGCTTGTGGGTTGAGCTTCTTTCTTTTTCTCTACCTCAGCAAAGCCTTTCATGCTCAGGTCATAACGGCTCTCTATTTCTGCTGGTCTGATAAAGAGTATCCATCGATCATTTTCTTTTGACCGCTTGATCCAAGTTTTGTCATATTCCAGCAGCTTGACAAGGTCGCGCACCTGCTCTCCACCATAGTCTTTGCAATTCAGTACAAATTCCTTCTCGCCTTCTACAACAGAAAAGGACACTTCCAGATTCTCCGTAGAGGCAGTAGCTTCTGTCTCTTTTCCTTCTGCCAGACGCTTGTAGGCATTCTTGATCCCTTCAATATTTCCGGGAACTTCAGCCAGTTTCAACTTCCCCTCTCTTGTTAAGAGCCGGCCATAAAGTTGTGCCAAAAAGGTGGTCTTACCCGATTTTGGAGGGCCGATGATGAGTAGTTCGTTATTTGCTTCCATAGCTACCTCTGTATTTAAAGAAAAAGTCACTTGACTCCGGTTGCATTGGCGCGACTGTCAATGGTTGCGGATTATCCATTTGATTCAACAAAGACTCGGTGCCTTTTAGGTTATTGACATGGCACAGCTCATCTGAGTCTGATTTTGAGTAGTTGCTGATTTGAAGCGAAATGGCATCTGGAAACAATGTTTTGAGACTCGTTTCTATCGATTCCACGATGTTACTTCTCATGCTGTCTGCCAAATCAGCCTTAGACCATAACAACACGATTGGACGTTTATTCAACCCTTTTTTGACCTGTTCAGCCAGTTGAACAATTTCCAGCTTTGCCCTTCCACGTTGATCTATGATGGCCTGGCAGTCGATGAAAAACAAAAAGCCATGAGATTTTTCATAGATCCATCCCGCATTTTCTGCCGAAGGATCGTCAACATTGTCTGCCCATTTAGAAAAAACCTCACCGGAAGAATCTGCAAAGAGAACATCGTGTAAGTGGTTTTCATTGCGTAGAGCAAGATGATAGAGGCTTTGAAAATCTTTGTCGGAAGGCGTAGCATCAGGATAGCGCACCTTTCCATTTTCCTTTATGTGTAATGTTTTGGCCTGTAATTCCCAACCGCTCAGTGTATAGCTACCGGCAAAATCCCAGCCCTCAATTAGTTTACCATTGAACAGTAAGGTGTAGAGCATGGCGAGGTAAGTTGTTTTACCTGCTCCCGAAGAACCTATCAGGCCAATGATCTTTGGTGTGCCTCTATGCGCCAGCAGGTCAATCTCATCTTGCTGCAAAAAATCACCACTCCAGGGAATGGTGCTTATTGTTTTATTCTTCTTGGAAGTTACCTTGGCTTCTTCTTTATGAGCGTTTGCTATAAAATGTTTGCACTTTGGATACTCTGGCGATCCTAATTCCTGACAAAAATCCTGAGGGGCATGACAGTCCTCCTTACTACATTGACGTCTGGCCATCTTTCTTCTTATTTAGCTGTTGCTAAGGCATTTGCTTGCAATCCGTGAATTAACCAGAGAGCCAGGTCCGATAAAGAAACTTCGTCCTTACTGTCGATCCCTGTTTCATCAAAAAAGTGTTCGGAACCTTTTGATACTGCATTTGCCAGTCCTACTAAAAGCGTTTTGCGCTCATCGTTTTCTACGGCATGTTCAGCCAAAGTTGATTTTGAATCAACGGTCGCGTTGGAAATCTCACCAAGCCAGTCGCCCAGTGACTTCTTTTTATCTGCTTCTTCGCCTTGCAGATCTTTCAGCGTTTCTCGAAGCAAGTAGTCAACACTTATGGGACAGATGGGGCCAACCTGATCGGCTAAGTCAAAAGCTGTCGTAATGGCGGTATCCAACGGACTTAAGCCGCGATAGGAAGCATTGAGCCTGGGAGAATAAAGGGCTTGCTTCCACCAAATCAGTTCACTGCGTTTGTTGTTGGCAGTGATGCTGCTGACAAAAGAGCTGTTTATTTCTTCGAAAAACGGTTGAAGTTCAGCAAAGTAACTATCCAGACTCTTCTTTACTGAATCAGAAATTGCAGATAAGGATTTGCTTTGTTGGAATAAAGCAGAGTTGATCTCATCAGAAAGTCCTTTTGCAAAATTATTTGCAAAGTAACCCGCCCAGTACTGATTATTAGGCGGGTGCGGATTATTTCCAGTGTTTTCAGAGTAGCTTTTCCATCCACTATGCTGTGCAGCTTCTAACAAGTGTTGTTTAAGAGTTCCTTCATCAATTTGAGCTGCCTTTGGAGTGTTAATAGTAACCTCGTCTCCTTTGAATTGACTTGCTTGAATTTTCTTACCTATTCCCCAAATAGCTTGGCCTTCTACTTCAGTACTGTCAGCTACATTTTGTAAAAGCTTGTCTATAGCGTTCTTCTCTGCATCCAAATGATAGTATTGAACCACATCGCGAGCCGTGTGCCAAACCATAGCGGCAAAAGCTACATCACTTTTTGCCAATTGGCTTAATGATTCAAGAATGACTGCTCTGACATAAGTGGTCGATTTGTCCTTGGTGGCTGTCACATTGTTTTTGAAGGTAGACCATTTCTTGATGATGATGTCTTCAACTTCCTGAACTACCGGATCAGTGTCTTTGATCTTAGGGTCAAGTGCCACGAGTGTGTAGGTTATGACTTTTGGCTTCTTTTTTATAAGCAGCTTTTTAATATCGGTTACTGCCTTTTTCAGGTTGTCAATACTTGATTCATCAGTGACCTTAATGTGTTGAAAGGTCAGGTAGCTTTGAAGGATCGATTCTGGCATAGGCGTTTATTATAATTTTAATTATGTTATTTCAAATATAAATTATTCCAGAATACAATTCTAAATCTGTTTTGTAGATGTAGAAATAAGAATTGATAAAAACAAAAACGCCCACCTTTTGGCGGGCATTTAAGTCAATTCAATATTTCTGATATGGTCTACTCCTCATCCGGTGGTGTCACCGTAATCTCCAGGGAGGCTACCGCACTGGCCTGAAAGAAACCTAAGGCACCATTGCTGAGGTTGTTTCTGGGATTGGCTGGTGGTGGGCTAAACATGCCTCCGTCATTATTGATGAGGTTATTCAGGTCCGAATAGAAGATAAACCCTTCCCGGCTCAGGCTGTACATTTCCACCTTGGCACGTTCGCCTTCCTGGTAATAACCTGCGATTTCAATATCGTCAATGGATTCTCCCAGTGTTTCATCATCGAAAACGTAAATATCTGTTGGCCAGTCCAGTACCAACTCATCATTTCGGTAAAACTTAAAGAGGTAATAATCCTCTCTGTCCTGAGGTTCCTTGGCAAAGAAGAAGACAGCCAGGAATCTTCCCGGTTCTTCGGGATCTTCAAACTCATCAGGGTCCACCTTAACCGTAAGTGAGTCAATTTGAGTCACAGGTAACAATTCATCAGTAGCTGAGTAAGTGGTTCCATCTACTTCTACATTGAGGGTATAGGTACTACCAATGGCACCGGCAAAGTTGGCATTTGGATAATAGAAACCTTCGCTCTCAGCCTCTCCCGATGGGTTATGTACCAAAACGACCTGCTCCCCTCCTGATGTCGTAATAGCTACCTGAGCATTGGTAATTCTGTCTGTGGAGCCTTCATCATAAAAGCTCCTGTTTCTGGATACTTTCACATAGCTCTGCCCCTGTACATTCGTCACCAATCCCTCGATGACTACTTTGTTCTCGGTCTCCGGACTATCTATGGTAATGGTTTCTTCGCAGCCCATAATGGTCAGCAAAAGACCTAAAGCGAGTATATATGTTTTAATGTTTTTCATGATTAGAAGGTGATATTGTAGGTTACTGAAGGAAGTATCGGGAACAGGTAAATCAATCTGGCCTCTTTTTGTGTACCATCGCCAATGATGTTGTCATCATCATCCATTTGAACTCTGGTGTACACTGAGAATGGATTCTTACGGCTGTAGGCATTGTACAGGGCGAAAGTCCATGATGTCTGGTACTTCTTGCCTGTATTTTTCCTTGGCGTCAGGGTGGCACTCAGGTCCAGTCTGTGAAAGTCGTCCAGTCTGTAGCCGTTTCTTTCGGTGATGATATCCGGGATGTAGCCATCGCCAAATTCGTAGGAACCGGCAGGTAAGGTAATTGGTCGGCCGGTACCATAAGTAAAGTTTCCACCGAAAGTCCATTTGTCATTGTACTCATAAGTGGCCACTACGTTCAGGCTGTTTCTACGGTCGTAATTGGCAAAGAATTCACGGCCCTGATTCACTTCGGGCACCAGTCTGGTCACCTTAGACCAGGTATAGGAAACAAAGCCTGTCAGGGCACCTTTCTTCTTCTGAGCCATAAATTCCAGTCCATAAGCCTCGGAGCTACCCTGACGGAATTCAGTAGCCAGATCCTTATTAAAGAAGATTCTGGCATTGTCAGCAAAGTCGGTGACATTCTGCATGTCTTTGTAATAAGCTTCCACTGAAAGCTCATACTTGTTGTTCTCCAGGTTCTTGAAGTAGCCCACGGCAAACTGATCTGCTAACTGAGGCTGCAGATACACCGAACTCGGTGCCCAGGTATTGAATGGTAATGGAACGGTTCCACTACTAATGAGGTGCGTATTCTGCACCATGCGGTTGTAGCTGGCCTTAATACTGCTGCTTTCATTCAGGATGTAGCGGGCAGCAAACCTTGGCTCCAGGTTCACATAAGTCTTAATGTTTTCGAAGCTGTCATAATAGGTAGAATCTACTCTAATGGGTTCTACATTATTCGAGATGTCCTGATACTCATAGACCATCTGCTCTCCGATATTCTGGAAGATGGATAGTCTGGCGCCATACTGTACGCTGAGCCTGTCTGTGATCTGCTGCTCAAAACCGGCATAGAAAGCGTGATCGAGAGCAAACTCCTCCTGCAATTCGGTACGCTTGAAAATAGAACCTTCATCAGGATTAATAATCCCCGGGCTAAACTGCCGGTAGGTTAAGTGATAGCCAAAGTCAAGGCTCAATTTCGGGTTGAAAAAGTAGTTCAGGTCTTGCTTGAAACTGTACTCGGTAATGAATGAATCCCATTCAAAGCCATCGCTTTCACTGGTTGAAGCCAGGCCATAGTCGAATCGACTCGCAATCAGTGAAGTATTGGAAAACAGTTTGTCGTTGAACAGGTGATTCCAACGGAATGTACCCGTTTTGTTTCCCCAGTCGAAGCCGAAGTCATCGCCAAAGCTAAAGTCGTCTCTACCTGCGTATAAGGCCACAAAGAAGCGGTTCTTGTTATTGGCTCTCCAGTTCACCTTGGCGTTCACATCATAGAAGTACACCAGGTTATCCTGATCTGCTGCCTTTAGAAATAAATCTACATACGATCTTCTGGCCGAAACGATAAAGGAGCTTTCCTCCTTCTTAATCGGGCCTTCCAGCATCAGGCTACTGGCCAGTAAGCCAATACCAGCTTCACCTCCAAATTCCTTGTTATTACCGTCTTTGGTTCTTACTTCGAGAATGGATGATAAACGTCCACCGAATCTGGAAGGAATTCCACCTTTATAAAGCTCAGAATCCTTAATAACATCCGCGTTGAATACGGAAAACAGCCCGAATAAGTGGGAAGGGTCATATACCGGAGCCTCATCGATCAGAATCAGGTTCTGGTCGGCACTTCCACCACGTACGAAGAAACTGGAGGTTCCCTCTCCTGCCGAGATTACGCCCGGAAGCATCTGGATTGTTTTAATGATGTCCGGTTCACCAAACAGAGCCGGCAGCTTCTTCACCTGAGCCATATCTATTTCATTCTTGCTCATCTGAATGTTAACTACCTGCTCATCTTCTCTTTCCCCGGTTACCACAACTTCAGTCAGTTCCGTGGCTTGCAGGTTCAGATCGATATTCATGGAGATGTCTTTGTCCAGTACAATCTCTTTTACCTGATTTTCCATACCAATAAAGCTGTACCTGATATGGTAAGTGCCTTGTGGTAAAGTGATGGAATAGAAACCATATGGGTTGGAAATAACTCCGGTTTTGGTCTCTTCTACGAAAACAGTTACCCCAATGAGTTCCTCACCATTGGATGCATCTCTGATATAACCGTTCAATGTGAATTTCTCCTGGGCCTGTACTATGCTGACCATGCATAGCACCCAGGTCATAAGCGTTAATTTGCGCATTGTTGTTTTTGATTGAGTTTTTGATTTTTAATCCTTTGCCCTTATGACGATTCAAAAGTGTATTACACGTACAGGAAGGGAAAACTTTTTTAGCGTATGCCTTGAGCAAAGGTTACGCCAAAGCGACAAAAGTATGTTAAGCTTGAGTTAAAAAATCAGGATCAGGCGCTTTTGGGCTGATTGATTAAGGATTTGAGCTTATCGTTATCCATTGTTTCCAGCATATCTTTTGTGTAATCATAGCCGATGGTAAATAGCTCTCTGGATTTTTTAAAGTCGAAAGTGCCGAAGCTTCTGAGCTCTGCAGGCTTGATATAGACATCACACAGTTTGCTACTGGCCAGCACATTGGCACTAAGCGCCAGCACTGTCACTCGTTCAATCATTCGCTTGGGGCCGGAAAGGGTTGGCTCTTTGATCACCGGTGCTACATTCACCCCAATAATGAAGTCACACCCCTTCTCTTTAAGTATTTCGGTAGGCATATTATTGAGTATGCCTCCATCGACATAGTGATCATTGCCAATCTTCACCGGATCGAAAATGAAAGGAATACAGCAGGAAGCCATAATGGCCTGTCTGAGTGAGCCTGAGTTGAACAGCTCAGCCTTTCCCTCATTGAGGTTGGTAGCAGCAATATAAAGTGGTATTTCACTATTCTCGAAGCTGTCTTCTTCCAGATACCTCTTGTAAACGGATTCTGTCTTCTGAATATTCAGGAGTCCGGTAACACTGAAGGCGGGCCAAACGAGTTTGAGGATATTGGTATTCTCGAAAATCTTAAGGGTTTCTTCGGGACCATAGCCGTAAGCATAGAAAGCGGCAGCTACCGATCCGGCACTGGCGCCACTGAGCATATCTACTTTGATTCCGGCTTCTTCCAGCGCCTTTAAAACGCCCAGGTGAGCAAAACCTCTTGCTCCACCTCCCGATAATGCCAATCCTACTTTCATGTCTTAGAGAATTTCTTTCAAAGGAAATGTTTTGTCCAGCCTCACTCCTTTTTCGGTGTGCTTCACTGTACAACACTCGTTGACCGGGTCATGTTCTAAAAAGAGCACATATTCATTGTCTGCGGCTTCATTTAAGAACTCCTCTTTCTCTTTCAAGGTCAACAAGGGTCGTGTATCGTAACCCATGACATAAGGTAGTGGAATATGTCCTACTGATGGTAGTAAATCGGCCATAAAGGCAATGGTATGGTCCTTATACTTGATTTTAGGAATCATCTGCTTGTCGGTATGACCATCGGCCAAAAAGACATCGAACTGGTTGAAGGGTGATTTACCATTGGCCGGCATAAAGTGCAGGTTACCGCTTTCCTGCATGGGCAGGATGTTCTCTTTCAGGAAGGAAGCTTTTTCTCTGGCATTGGGTTGTGTAGCCCATTTCCAGTGCTCCTGGTTAGACCAGTATTTAGCATTGGGAAAATGAAGCTCCAGTTTGTTAGGATCATCGCCTATATAATCAACTCCACCACCACAGTGATCGAAATGCAGGTGAGTGAGGAACATATCGGTGATGTCATTTCTGTGGAAGCCAGCTTTCTCCAGTGAGCCATCTAATGAGCCGTCACCATGCAGATAGTAATGACTGAAGAATTTAGCGTCCTGTTTATTACCGATACCATTGTCGATTAGGATCAGCTGATCTCCATCTTCAATCAGAAGACATCGCATGGCCCAGGTACAAAGGTTGTTTTCATCGGCCGGATTGGTACGGGTCCACAGACTTTTAGGTACTACCCCAAACATGGCTCCACCATCTAATTTAAAACGCCCGGTATCTATGATGTGTAATTTCATTTTAACTGATTATCAATTAGTTGTATAAGTGAGTCGCACTTTTGCTTTAACTGTCCATAGCCTTCATTACGCAGGTTCATAAAATTGAGATAACTCCCCATCATGTTAATAGCCTCATTGGTCAGCAAAGGTTGGTAGCTCTGTATGCTTGTTCTCCCATTAAAGGTGATGTTTTTGAGCATATAGGGATACAAATGTTGGTCTACCAGGTTTCTGATAAAGCTGTCTTTATTCCTGATCTCAGCATAGGAAACATTATAGTGATTAGCCAGTGCTGTTTTGAGTTCAAAGGAAGAAATGATGTTCATGTCGCCTGAATTGATCAGCGCATTGTAGGTGCCATTGTTGCCTGAGAAATAAGGGGCCATATAGGTGCTGATCACATGCCGGCTCTCAAACTTCTCTACAGGTTGTTGACTATACATCAACTGGAAGGCCTCTCCCACATTTTTGGCCAAGACCTGAGATGAGTCCATCAGGGTTTGCAGTGAGGTCTGATCACTGACGAGGTCTTCTTTCAGCGCCTGAAGATAGAGTTGTTCCTGCCTTTTCTCCTGCTTGTTCTGCGAGAGATTATCCAGCATAAAGGCAATGGTAATACCGGCTATGACCACAATCAGGTCAATGAAGTAAGGCTTATAATTCCGGCTTGCTTTCGATTTCGCCATGGAGAATTTCGTGAAGCCTAAGTTCGAGAAACTGAAGCAAATAAAAAAGGTAGCTTCGGGGATAATAGTTACCGCTAAGAACGCAGAGAACGCCAAGTATTAAAAAGGTCTGAAGTCTCTTGTGAACTCCAAACTAAACTTAGCGTACTCTTGCGGTTAAAACCTGAGTTTCAAATACAGGTGATATGAAGGAGCCTGCTTACTCTACTACTTCTCCCATTTCGGAGAACTTGTCAATACGGGTATTGATTCGCTCTTCAGCGCTCATTTTCATCAATGGCCCAAGCTCTTTCAGGATGCGATTCTTCAGGGTATCGAACATCCATTCCGGATTTCTGTGTGCACCACCCAGCGGCTCTTCGATAATTCCATCGATCAAACCAAAGCTCTGCATATCAGTAGCGGTTAGCTTCAAAGCTTCTGCAGCCTGTTCCTTATAATCCCAGCTTCTCCAGAGAATGGATGAGCATGATTCAGGTGAGATCACCGAATACCAGGTGTTTTCCAGCATCAGTACCTTATCGCCAATGGCAATGCCCAGAGCTCCACCGGAAGCACCTTCACCAATGATGATACAGATAACAGGCACCTTCAACATAAACATCTCTTTAATGTTTCTGGCAATGGCTTCCCCCTGTCCTCTTTCCTCAGCCTCAAAACCCGGATAAGCACCAGGAGTGTCGATGAGGGTGACAATGGGTTTATTGAATTTCTCAGCCATTTTGAAGAGCCTGAGGGCTTTTCTATAACCTTCAGGGTTAGCCATACCGAAGTTGCGCATCTGGCGCTGCTTGGTATTTCTCCCTTTCTGCTGACCTACCAGCATAACGGTCTGTCCACCAATGGTACCAAAACCACCTACCATGGCTTTGTCATCCTTCACGGTTCTGTCGCCATGAATCTCTACAAAGTCATCAGTGATATTATAGAAATAGTCTAATGTATATGGACGATCCGGATGGCGGCTCAACTGAACGCGCTGCCACCTGGTCAGGTTTTTATAGGTCTCTTCTTTAAGCTTCTGAATCTTCTTTTCCAAAGACTTTACATCTTCAGTAACATCTACTCTGCTACTCTCGGCCAATTGCTTCATCTCGGCCAGCTTTCCTTCAAGTTCCACTATGGGTTGTTCAAATTCCAAAAGCATCTCCGTTTGTGATCAAGGTACAAAACTAAATATTAAAGTCCTTTCCCACTTAATTTTTTAGCATAAATGCTGGCGCGAAATATTTTCTTTAATTTAAGCCCATCTACGCAAATTTTACCATTGAATGAATAGTACTTTTAACGCTGATCTGCGAGTGGTCAAGAATGTGCTGCTGATTTTTGCAGCCATTTTAGGCATCATGATTATCAAGACCCTTTCGTCACTACTGATCCCTTTGGCCTTTGCTCTTTTTATTGGTATCCTGGTCTCTCCTATTATCAGTTATCTCGATAAGAAGAAATGGCCTTACACAGTTAGCATTTCGCTCATTACTATTCTGACTCTGGGCTTTCTTTTCCTTATTGGACTGATTGTTTATGACACGGGTTTACAGATTGTAGAACAAAAGGATAAGCTCCTCACCCAGATAGATGACAAGTTTCAGGAGATATTAGAAGGCTTGTCTTTTATTCCCGGTGTGGGCAGTGTGCAAACTGAGGGGATTATTGACACGCTCAATAATATCATTTCAACCGAGTTTCTGCTGAACACTTCAGGAGTCGTGGCCAGTTCTGTGGGAGCCTTTACCTTCAACTTTATTCTCAGCGCTATTTATCTGGTGGCAGTTCTGGGTAGTATTGTTCGCTATGAAAAATACATTGCTTACCTGGAGGGTGATGATCCGGAGGGAAAAGAGCGTTTGGTGAGGTCGTTTGTTGAAGTCAAGAACTCCATTGTGAGTTATATGAAGGTGAAGTTCTTTACCAGCTTTTGTACCGGGTTTTGCTTTGGTATTATCAGCTATGCCTTTGGATTAGACTTCTCTCTCTTCTGGGGCTTCCTGGCTTTCTTATTGAACTTTATTCCTACAGTCGGATCGATTGCCGCGACTATTCCCCCTATTTTATTGGGACTGGTGCAGATTGATTCCAGTGGTACCTATACCTTTTTCATTATCTTACTGGTTGCCACTCAGTTCATCTGGGGTAATGTCATTGAACCAATGGTAATGGGCTCTTCAGTAGCTTTGAATACGGTAACCGTTATCCTTGGCCTGGTTATCTGGGGCTATATCTGGGGTGTGGCAGGTATGCTGCTTTCTGTTCCGTTGATCGTATTGGCGAGGGTCATTCTATCGCAGATACCTGATGCTGATATGATGGTGAAATTGATGGGACGAAGTCAGCTGGAACGATAAGTATTTTTCTCTATCTTAGGCCTTCAAGTATTTTGAAGATCGTGTTCCACGGTCTTGTGGGCTAGCATAATACGAATCATTAACCACTTAATTTTATCGTATGTCCAGTGTTACCACAGATCCCTATTTCTATGCATTGCTATTTGTTTTGGCTGTGCTTATTCTTTTACCGGCCATGGTTTTGCTCAATATTATCCAAAGCCGTTTTGAAGACAATGTACTCAAGCTGATTTGGGTGATTGTTGTGCTCTCTTTGCCTGTCATCGGAATATTGATGTATCTGATTTGGGGAAGAAAGCAGCGACTAGCCGGCTAAGTATTAAAAAAGCCAGGTCTCAAAGATTAAGGTCTGGCTTTTAGCTTATTTTCATGCAGGTGATTATCTTCATTGCTAATCTAAACCCACAAAACTCATTATGATGTTTTTTATCCTTCTGGTCTTTTATGCTATTCCGGTGCTCATAGTAATTGGCGCATTGGTAGACATACTCAGAAATGAATTCGATCCTCAGCAGAATAAAATTATCTGGGTACTGGTAGTTATTCTCTTACCGGTACTGGGATCAATACTGTATTGGATAATTGGAAGGAGTCAGCGAATCAGTCGCTATTAGTTTATACTTCCCAGTCTTTTTTGTGCTTGCTTACTTTGGTGTTAGGCAATACAAATGGAGCAGCAATTGCAGCGATAAACAAGGCGAATACAACAAGAATAAACATAGTCTAGTGATTTGTGTGCGAAGATGCGAATTATCTTAACAGCTGTAAAGTAAAAAAAGAGTTTTTCGAAACTTCTCTTTCAGGCTACCCTATTTCCACCAGTTCATCTTAGGGTTTTCCGGCTCAAATATCTGCTCACTCAGTGCCTGTCCTACCTCAATGTTGAGGTATTTTTCAATTTGAATCAATTGCTCCTGTAAGTAGAAAATCACCTTCTGCTCTACCCATCCCCCTTCGAATTTCTTGTGATCTGAATACTGCACGTCCAGTACTCTGCCATCACTTAGGGCACTGATTCTTCTCACAATATAAAAATGATCGGCATTGACCCAGAATTGCTTGGCCTTGAGATCTCCTTCTTTGG
Organism: Roseivirga sp.; assembly: GCF_965216855.1. Lineage (NCBI taxonomy): Bacteria > Pseudomonadati > Bacteroidota > Cytophagia > Cytophagales > Roseivirgaceae > Roseivirga > Roseivirga sp. The sequence goes on from NZ_OZ244204.1 coordinate 48,704, forward strand.
CTCCAACTACATAGACTCGTTGGCCATTGAAGCGATCTTCACGAAACAGAGAAGTGTCGTATCCATAGTTTTTGAGCTTACCTGATACTTCATAGGCAGGCATAAAGTACATGCCTCCTTTAAAAAGCAGAAACTCCTGTGGTTCCAGTCGCTTACTTTGAAATGCCGACTGACTAAAGCGATAGGCAGAGTCATTTCTGAATATGACGAACCGGCCGGGTTCACCATAATCGATTCTGAAACGGTCAGGATACAATATAGCCTCATTCCAGATGGACGTATCGCGGGCAGCGCCACCACTGTATCTGATGGTTTCCTGCTCGAAAGTAAAAGTCTTAAACCAATGATTGCGGTGCTTCACCTGCATGGCATCCAGCAATTGCGAAGTGGAACTGATCTGGGCCATTAGCCCAAGGCCAGATACCGAAGCGATGAAGAGGAAGATTACTTTTCTCATACCTGAATCTAGGCCTTTTTATACCCGGTTGATGCGTAGAACTTGCTTTTACTTATTATGAATGAACAGGGCATTCTCGGTAGTATTTCTGGCTGAGAAGATTACCCTGTCATAGGAGTTTCCATAAAAGCCATGAAAGCGCTCGAACATATCATTAGTGGTGATAGGTGTGTAAACCTGGGTAGCTACATCATAAAAGAACAGCTCTCCCGGCTCCCCGTTGCCCGTATCTACATCGAGAATCAGGGACTGATCGTTTTCGCCAAAGGCCAGAGGAAGGTTGTTATCCATCGATTCTGTGAGTAATGTCTTTTCTCCGGTATTCACATCATAGCTCACGGCTGCATAATGAGCGAGGTTGGCATCATTGGGCGATACTACTTCAGAAGCCAGTATTTTTGACCCATCAGGTGAAAAACCTAGCGGTCTTATGTACCGCGTTTGAGATCCATAGTCTATCAGGTTGCCTCCATCAAAGTCCAGGGTCATGATTCTGGAGCTGGTCCAGCCTTCAACGAGTAGCCTGTTGTTTACCTCATCTACATCTCTTAAAAGTGGATTCAACTCTTTATCCATCAATACCGTCACTTGTCTATTCTCCCGCTCCATACGTCTGAGCGACACTTCAACGATACCATTCCCCTGAGTGTAAACAATATTACCATCAGGCAGGTACTGCAGGTCCCAGAAATAGCCGTCACCCTGCACTGTCAAAAGCAGTGCATTGATCTGTGTCTGGAATGGATACTCGTACATTTTAGAGATGACAGTCCCTGTTTCAGCATTACTGATGCTGTAGAGAATTCTTGAATCATCATTGGAAATGTCAAGAGCATCTATCTGCCCATCACCATGCAGGATGGTAGTAACGTTGCTGTCTTCGTCAATCTTTCTGATGCTGTATTCATCGGTCTGATAGTTGACCATGGCATAGTAAATAGTGGTACCATCATTACTGACTACCAGTGCTCCTACTCCCCAGCCTTCGCTGGCCAATCCATCCAGATTTTCGAGTTTAACAGTACCTTGTGAATTAATGGTTAAGGGGGCATCGTCATCCTTACATCCGGAGAATACCAGGGTCAGAGCCAGAAGAAGTGTTACGCGTTTCATTGTGTATGATCTAATCATTCTTAATCAGTAAGTTACTGATTAGTGAACATAATGAGTAGTCTACTTGATTGAATTGGATGATTCTATGATAAGCGGAAAATAAAAAATGACTTCACTGTACCAGAATGAAGCCATTTCTCAAACGCTCGGCAGACTACTTTTTCCACCGTTTCATCATAAAGTCTTTCTGACCCATAGGTCCAAAACCGATCACATTTCCTTGATCGTCCAGATAAATCTCCCAGTTCATATCCTGATCTTCAAAATAGAATGTCGTATCAGAGGAAGGAATGATTTCTACTCTGCTTGGATTGCCGTCAGGTTGAATGTATAGTTTGCCACCTTCAGTGGTCAGGTGCATGAAACCATTATCACCATAGTCTCCAACGTATTTGGCAATTTGTTCTTCAGTCAATTGATGAACCACTCGCTTTTCAGGCATTTCAAAGGGTTTACCTTTCCATATGTTTTGGATAGCCTGATATACGGGAAGGGCATATTGAACACTTTGATCATGCAATACAACCAGAAGATTTCCTTCATCAATATATCGGGTTACAACTGCATTGGATGAAACTCCCTGACCAATGTGTTGGAACTGTCGCTGCCCCATTTTCTTTTCAACCAGGCTACCCCCATAGCCATATCGACCTTCTTCTCCATTACCGAGTGTCATGGGTCTGTAAGCCTGATTCATCACTATGGGTGTAATGATAGTGCCTTCCGCTATGGCCCTATCCAATCTATAGAGGTCTTCAGCGGTTGATTTCATACCCCCATCGCCTACCATCAGGGCGAAGAGATTATCAATGTTTGCTTCACCCAGCTTAGTTTTGTAGTCTGACTGTTCTACATTGAAATAGGTTTCTGTCATATCGGCTGGTTCCAGTATTTGCTGCCTTACATAATCAGTGAAAGACATATCAGTTACCTGCTCTACAATATCAGCCAATAACATATAGGCAGTTTGATTGTAGGCTTCAAACTCTCCTGGTTTTGATTGGGCACCAGGTTTTAGTCTGGCTACCAGTTCTACCATTTCTTTAGTACTCAGGAACTGATCGTGTGGCCAGTTGGCGAAGACTACTTCAAAAAACCGTGGCAAACCACTGGTGTGGTTCAGAATATGCTTCAATTGTACACCACGGTAAAAACTAAGTGAAGGAAAGTATTTTGCCAATGGATCATTGAGGTTGAGTTTTCCCTGCTCATAAAGCTGCAAAATACTGAGTGCGGTAATGCCCTTAGCAACCGACTGAATATCTATGGGAGTTGTGTTCATGTAGGCTTGACCTTGCTGTGTTTCACCATAAGATTTCAGAAACCTGATTTCTCCGTTTTCGGCAATGAGTACCTGGCCATGAAACATCTCCTCTTTTGCGATTATGCTTAAAGCTGAATCGAGGGTTTTAAAATTCTGCTGAGCCTGACCTTGTATAGAAAGAACCGCCAGCGCCATAAAAATCGTTAATGTTCTCATCTGTTCTTTTTTGTTCAAATCACGCCAAAACAGCCTGAAACTAGAAATTTAGTCGATAGACACAGAATAGACAGGTGGAAGAAATTGGCTTTCGCTTCATACAAGGTGGAAAATCAGATACGTCAATGGATATGAAATTGTACTGCTCTTTAAAGGATGGAGTTACTTCAGGCTTCGGCAGATCTTTCGCTACACTCAAGATGAAAAAGGGACTGTCTTTAGTAAGATGAGATTCTTCGCTCCACTGCGTTTCGCTCTGAATGACATAGAAACGGACTACTTCCTCTCTTCAATCGATAGGGCTAGTTACTTGAAACTCAAAATTCACCCTACTTTTCCATCCCGACCGAAAGGAGGGATCTACCATACTTTGGCTTCGGCAGATTCTTCGTTTTACTCAAGATAGAAAACCAGATGAGTCAACGGATCTGATACAGTACTACCCCTTTAGGGCCAAGGGTAGAAAACCTGCATCGTCTTTCTTGAGAGATTGCTTCGTCATAAAACCTTGTTATCACAGGTTTTATTTCTCGCAATGACAGTACCGGGGCAGCCATGTGTACCGTCATTTAAGGCAAAGATCAGTCTGGTTACGGATTATTAAGGGTTCAGCACGTCTTTAGACAATACTCTTTGTGGTTGGAGATTAAGAGACGTTAGGGATTCCCGCTTTATCTGCCAATCAAGGTAGGCTGCGCGGGAATGACGCGTTATAGGGGCGGTCTTGGGTAACTCCTTCGTTTTACTCAAGATAGAAAACCAGATGAGTCAACGGATCTGATACTGTACTACCCCTTTAGAGGCCAGGGGAATTTCTTATGCAGAACAGATTGCTTCGTCATAAAACCTTGTTATCACAGGTTTTATTTCTCGGAATGAGGGTTCCGGAAGAGATACTTACACTGTCATCAGATAACGGACAAGATCATCAGTCTCGGTGAGGTTCATCTTCTTGCGCATGCGATACCGCCCCGTATTGACACTACTGGCTGAAATATTCAGGATACTGCCAATCTCTTTAGAGCTCAGGTTAAGTCGCAATAAAGCACATAGTCGAAGCTCGTAAGCGGTAAGTGCCGGGTGAATAGAAAGGATTTTATCGAAGAACCCACTATGGATTTGTTCGAAACTGGTTCGGAAATTTTCCCACTCTACCTCGGAGTTAAAGGCCTCACTGACAGAACTCAGTACATCGGCCTTTTCCATTTTTTCCTTATCCGTTAATTTGGAGTTAAGCTCTTCCAGCTTTTGGTTTTTCTGTCGGATCACCTCCAGTAACTCATTCATCCGCTTTTCCTTGGAACTAAGTTCTGACCTGATTAGCTCATTTTTCAACTCAATACTGCGCATCTCTGCCTGAGTGCTACGCATCCTGTACATGCGCAGTTTCTTGCTATTGCGCTGCCGGGAATTCTTAGTGTTGATAGCAATGAAAACTACAATACCAATGGTGGCGAGCAGGGTGATACCAACATCGCGCATCATAATGCGGTTAGTGAGAAAACGTCTCTCCTCTTCTTCAGGTGTTTCAGACCGGTTTTCTTGAATGCGTTCCCATGTTTCTTCGTCTATATGGCTTGGACGTTGTTTTGCCGTGTCCTTATCCTGAGCCGATAAGTGAAGACTAAACAAGCAGACCAGTATTACCAATAAGGCTTTAAAACGCATGGTCAAACTTATAAAAATACTCGTAATGATTGGCTCTGATAAGTGTCCTACTGAATAGACATCGAATAGACATGTGCCTGTTTCATCCAACAGGAACAGGAATAGAAAAAGAAAAGGCTATCTCCTAACATTTCATACGCCCTTGCTCATTATTGAAACTGAATAGCTTCAGTCTGACGCTTTAGAATGATTTGAAAATAGCCTCCTAAGAATAGATCGTTTCTTAACTCATGGACGCATCTACCTGACCGTTCCCTGTTAATTCATAGGCCTTATCAAACAGGTAAATGGTTAAGCCATCAGCAGATTCATTGTGAATGGTCACATGTCCCTTACTGGCTTTAATGGTGAGGTTTCTTTCCCTGAACTTGATTTTGAAAGAGTAACCATCCCAGTGATCAGGAAGGTATGGGCTAAAATACAGTTCCCCGTTTCTCACCCTCATTCCAGCAAAACCCTTGGCAAATGCCATCCAGGTTCCGGCCATGGATGTGGTGTGACAACCATCTTCTGTATCGTTGTTATAATCGTCCAGGTCGAGTCTGGCAGTTCTGAGGTACATCTCATAAGCCTTTTCCTTCCGTCCCAGTTTAGAAGCCAGAATAGCATGTACGCATGGCGACAGCGATGATTCATGCACTGTCATTGGCTCATAGAAGTCGAAGTTACGCTCTATGGTTTCCAAATCGAACTCATCTTCGAAGAGGTAAATACCTTGCAATGTATCGGCTTGTTTGATAAAGCAAGATCTTAGAATTCTGTCCCATGACCAGTTCTGGTTAATGGGTCTCTGACCTTTAGGGATATCTCCAACCGGCATTAGTTCCTTATCGAGGAAACCATCCTGTTGAAGGAAAACACCTCGTTTTTCATCATAGCCCAAATACATATTGTCAACGATATGCTGCCACTTCTCAACTTCGCTTTCCTTAAAGTTCAGCTGGTTAAGCAGTTTAGTTAGTTTTTCTGAGCCTTTATGTTTTTGCAGTCCCTCTATGGTATAACCCAATGTCCAAAGGGCCATTTTAGAGGTATACCAGTTATTGTTGACGTTATTCTCATACTCATTAGGACCAGTCACTCCGTGCATTACATACTGGCCTTTGTTTTTAGACCAATGCACTCTTTGTGCCCAGAATCTTGAAATAGCGATGAGCACTTCCAGACCATAGTCGATGAGATAGTCTTCATCACCATGATAGTTGATGTAATCATAAATGGCATAAGCGATAGCGCCATTTCTGTGGATTTCCTCAAAGGTGATCTCCCACTCATTATGACATTCCTCACCGTTCATGGTAACCATTGGATACAGCGCTGCACCATCAGTAAATCCTAGCTTTTGTGCATTTTCAATAGCTTTCTGAAGGTGTTTGTATCGATATAGTACCAGGTTTCTGGCTACTTCCTGATCGCTGGTTGCCAGATAAAATGCCAGGCAGTATGCTTCAGTATCCCAATAGGTACTTCCACCATATTTCTCACCGGTAAAGCCTTTAGGTCCAATATTGAGTCGCTCATCCTCACCAGTGTAGGTCTGATTCAGCTGGAAGATGTTGAAGCGAATACCTTGTTGGGAAGAAACATCTCCCTCGATGATGATATCACTCTTCTCCCATTTGGAAGCCCAGGCTTCAATATGTTCCTGAAGCAAGGTGTCAAATCCGGCAGAAGCAGCGGCTTCTACCTCTTTCTGACATTCTGCTACCAACTGATCTTTGGCGAAGTACATAGAAGAGATATTGGAAGCGAACTTCTCAATGGTAAAGGACTCCCCTTCTTTTACCTGACCGGTCACCTGAACTTCAACGTACTTATCTTTTTCTGCAGTAGCTGTGGCTTGATTTTCCCAGGCACCACTGAACTTAAACTGCATACCGGTGGCCACCCAGAAATCTGTTTTCTTGGTGCTGGCCAATACATAGCTAAATCCGTCAGTGGCTTTCTTACCCTGCTCATTCCAGAACTTCTCATCATAGTTGGAATCAGCGTTCATTACGTCAAAATCCACATAAGGTACCAACTGAGCCCCTCCTGAGAAATTGAGTGGTGTCACGGTATAGGACAATGCGCCTACTTTGGTTCTGGCCATACTACAGATTCTGGTTGATGTCACCTCTACCTGTTTGCCTGAAGGCAATGTGGCTTTAAATGATCTTTTCAGCCAGCCTTCTTTCATGTTGAGCTCTCTCCTGAAATCTTCGACCTGACATTGGGCCAGATCCAGTGCTTCACCATCAAAGCTGATATTGATACCGATCCAGTTGGAAGCATTCAGAACCTTAGCAAAGTATTCCGGGTAACCGTTTTTCCACCAACCTACACGGGTTTTATCAGGATAGTAAACTCCTGCTACATAGTTACCAGCCAGGCTATCGCCAGAGTATTGCTCTTCGAAATTGGCTCGTTGGCCAAACATTCCGTTACCTATGCTGAATATACTTTCAGAAATCTTATTGTATTCCGGTTCAAATCCTTCTTCAATTATCGACCAGGGATCGTGTTTGATATAGTTCTTCATGAGGTTGATTATAATTGGTTAAATATGCTAAGGTCAATTGCTTTCATGTCGGGTATTACGAGGTCTGCCTCGTGCAGTATATCGGACTCTCCCACTCCAATACACTTGAAGTTGCCTCTTTTGGCTGCCTGAACACCAGATATGGCGTCTTCAAATACTACACAGTCTGCTGGTGATAAACCTAACTGATCGGCTCCTAAGAGAAAGACTTCAGGGTGTGGTTTGGAGTGACTGATATGGTTACCATCTACCGCTACTTCAAATCTGTCACTCAGACCAACCGCCTTTAAAATGACAGGTGCATTCTTACTGGAAGACCCCAGAGCAATGGCAATGTCGTTGTCTTTCAATAAATCGAGGAACTCCACCACTCCGGGTAGAATATCATTGGGTGTCATTTTAGAAATGATGTCAACGTAGATATGATTCTTGCGGGTCGTTAGTTCTTCAATCTCACTGGCTGATTTGGTCATGCCTCCCATCTCCAGAATACGTCTCATAGATTCTGTTCGGCTAACCCCTTTCAGTTGTTCATTATCTATTTCAGTAAATGGTATGTTCAGTTCATCTGCCATAGCCTTCCAAGCTACAAAATGGGCAGGTACGGTGTCGACAATCACACCGTCTAAATCAAAAATACAGGCCTTTGGTAATGTCATTTAAAATCAGGGTAATTGGCTCTCATCATTTCTTCAGTATCAGAGAGAGGCTTGAAAACTTCAAAAGTAGTGCCTTGTGTGCGTTGGGCTCCGAGTGCATTGGCGTACATAGATGCGCGAACATAATGATCAGCACCATCCATTAAACCATAAGCCAGTCCTCCGGCAAATGAATCACCGCAGCCTGTAGTATCGACTACATTTTCCATAAAGATGCTCTTGACGAACTCTTCTTTTAGCTGTCCATTTTCCTTGGTGAAGACTTTGCAGCCTGTGGCATCGGTTGTAATGATCAATGCTCTCGGTCCGCGGTCCAGGATATAATCGGCCATAGGTCTGAGGTGATCCTGCCCGATATCATCTAAAAGGTCAGTCAATTCATCTTCTCTGTACTCATGCTTGTACCAGGTACACCATGACTCTTCCAGGTTCATTTTCAGGACATCAATATAGGGTAACCACATATCGCGCTCAACCCAGAATTTCTTATGTCTGTCTCCGCTAATGGTCATGGTATGCGTAGGTCCATGTCCATCGAAGATGATTACTCCCTTGCTATGCTCTTTCAGGTACTTTACAGTATCCAGGGCGATTTCATGATCTGTAATGGGAACAAATACAAATGCATCACAATCCAGAAATGGTGCCATATCTACGGGCATGATGGGATTCATAAAGGCAGTCTGCTTTTCTTCCCTGAAGTTCTGGTCGATGAATTTAAGTTTGATTACATCTCCACTGTCTGCTTCATCCGAAACACCCGACATATCGATGGCCGCGTAGGGCGCAAAGATTTCCTTAACGGCAGGCATATCTTGTTTGCGGATGTGAGAAATGGGATAAACCGTACCAAGCCCTTCAATCAGCTGGGCAAGGCCAATGGTTGGATGGGTGATGCAGCCATATTTCTCGATGACTTCACCTCTGTGTGTTGTAATGTGATCTCTTGGTATAGGGCCAATCACGGCCACTTTATAGTGCTTGCTCATGGCATCAATGCTGTTATTGATCTAATGCAGTGTCAGTGCTAAACGATCGTTGAATATACCCAAAATAGCAGATGCTAAGAGAACAAAAGTCCAATAATCTGCTATTGGTAGACCCGAACATAATCAATTTCAAAACGGTTTGGAAAGACATCGTTTGCAATGCCCATTTTGCCACCCCAGTCGCCACCTACGGCCAAATTGAGGATGAGATAGAATGGCTGATCAAACGGCCAGTCATCAGGTCCCTGGCCTGTGTTTTCGAAGGTGTTGTACAACTGATCATCCATGTAGAAGTCAATCTTATTTTCATCCCACTCAATGGCATATACATGGAACTTCTGAGAGATATCTTCGATCTGAACTGAATCTCCTTTTTGAGTACCAATTCTATGGTTAAACGATTGAGTATGCACTGTACCGTGCATATTCCCCTGATCGTAGCCTACATGCTCCATAATATCGATCTCTCCGCTACGTGGCCATCCACCATAGGTGTTTTCAGTAGAAAGCATCCAGATAGCCGGCCAGTTCCCTCTGCCTTCAGGAATTCGGGCTTTCACTTCTACCCTTCCATATTTCCAGTCTCCCTTATTCCGGGTAACCAGCTTGGCTGATGTATAGGCATTGGTTTTGAACGAATCGGCCAGAGCTGTTATGGTTAGTATGCCGTGAGCCAGGTTGATGTTTTCAGGACGGTCTGTGTAATACTGGGCCTCGTGATTGCCAAAGCCACATAATTCAGGACACCCGTTACCCACATAAGCGGTCCATTTGGTGGTGTCTAACTCTCTACCATCAAACTCATCCTGCCAAACCAGTTCGCGTTCGGGCTCACAGCTGAGAATGGTCAGAAATGCGCATAGAAAAGAGACAGGTATGATATATTTATTCTTCATCTAACAGGGTAAAATTGACTGACTTCAGACTTTCAGAATCAAAACCAAGGTACGCAGTAAATTGGCCGGATTCAGGTCCAAAGGTCATATCTTTTCTGTAGAAAGCCAGCATATCAGGCTCAATTCTGAAGCTTATGGTCTTGCTTTCACCGGCTTGCAGTGTAACTCTTTGAAAGGATTTCAGCTCCTTCAAAGGCCGTGTTATACTGGCTACCAGATCTCGAATGTACAATTGCACCACCTCAGTTCCCTTTCTTTTTCCGGTATTAGTAATGAGACATTCCAAAGTGATTGTGTCATTTAAATACATTTCACTTTGACTGATTCTGATTTCGCTCAGGTTGAAATGAGTGTAAGTAAGCCCATAGCCAAATGGGTAAAGCGGTATATTCTCTACATCTCTGTATTTGGACTGATAAATCCTTTCCGACCTGGGCTCGGAGTAGTCACCCAGATAAGGTCTTCCGGTACTCTTCACTTGATAATGAATAGGTACTTGTCCTACTGCCCTTGGGAAAGTCATCGGTAGCTTTCCTAGAGGTTCTGACCTGCCGAATAGTATATTAGCCAATGCGTGCCCTGCTTCAGTTCCCAACGACCAGGTAACCAGAATGGCATCGACTAAAGGTTCTAATGCTGATAATACCAATGGTCTGCCACAAGAAACTACTGCAATCATCGGTTTATCCAGTTTTTTCAGCGCCTTCACTAAGTCCAACTGATTCTCTGGCAATCCAATATCAGATCGACTGGCAGCTTCACCATTCATAACAGCTGATTCTCCCAGTGCCAGAATAATCACATCTGCAGCAGAAGCCTTTTCAATGGCTTCTGAGAAGTGTTGCTCTGTTGACTGATAAAGTTCACAACCTAAAGCCAGTTGAACAGGCTGAACAGCCTTGATGCCTTCATAAAAGGAAACGGGATCATCTGGTTCAGCAAAGAATGACCAGGTGCCATTCATATCAGCTTTGTTATCAGCGAGAGGCCCAATTAAGGTCAGCAGATGCTGTTTAGGTTCCAGTGGAAGCAAATCCCCCTTATTCTTGAGCAATACGATGGACTCTTCAGCCATTTGTCTAGCCAGTTGAAGGTGTTGATCCGATTTGAGAGACACCTGCTCTCTTTCCAGATTACCATAGCGGTAAGGGTCTTCAAAGAGTCCCAGTTTCTCTTTGAGGCTCAATACCTGCCCAACAGCCTGATCTAAAGTTGACATGGCTAACTGGCCATTAGCGACTAATTGTGGAACATGTTGGAGGTAAGCCTCTGACATCATGTCGAGGTCGGTGCCGGCTTGCAGACACTGTAGCGCAGCATCTTTTAAGTCAGCAGAGGTGCCATGTGCAGTCGTCTCAGCAATTGAAGCCCAGTCTGATACCACCAGTCCATCGAAGCCCCATTCCTCTCTGAGTATTTGCCTGAGGAGATAATCATTGGCGGTACAGGGAACACCATTCAGATCATTAAAAGATGACATGACAGTGGCGGCACCAGCTTCCAGGGCTTTTTTATAAGCAGGTAAATAGGTCTGTCTGAGTCTGTACTCGGACATATCGACTGTATTATAGTCGCGACCTGCTTCTGCAGCGCCATAGGCCGCTAAATGCTTGACGCAGGCGGCCAGTGTATCAGGTGCCTTCAGGTCTTTGCCCTGAAATCCCCTCACTCTGGCTGCAGCAATTAAACCGGATAAGTAAGGATCTTCGCCACCTCCTTCAGCCACTCTTCCCCAGCGGGCATCCAAGCCGATGTCGCACATGGGGGCGAAATTGAAATTGATGCCTACAGCAGTAGACTCATCAGCTGCGGCTCTGGCTGTTTGCTCTATGAGTTCAAGATTCCAGGAAGCGGATTCGCCCAAAGGGATAGGAAAAATCGTTTTAAGACCATGAATAACATCAGCACCAATCAATAATGGAATGCCCCATTTTGACTCTTCCACTGCAATCTTTTGCAGCCGGTGGATATAGTCAGTACCATAAATATTAAAGAGTCCGGTAATTTCCCCTGACCTGATTTGCTCATCGAACTTATCAGAGGCAGTTGTCTTCATGGTAGGTCCGGTCATAAAGAGGTCTCCTACCAGAAAATTGAGTTGTCCGGCCTTTTCTTCAACACTCAGTTGAGCCAATAAGGCTTGTACATGTTCTGAGAATTGACCCATTACATTTTACCGTAAACGCGAACGTAATCAATTACGAACTGAGCACTCTCGGCCTGAAGATCAATGGCTCCTCCCATTCCGCCCCCCATAGCCAGGTTAAGGATAATGTTTTGAGGCTCGTTGAAAGGCCACTCTAGTCGATCCCCCGTTTTATCATAGGTGAAATAGTGCTCTCCATCAACATAACCTAAAATACCCTCAGGTGACCATTCAACTGCATAGGTATGATAGGTATTAGCCATATCCTCAACTTCGGTGGTAGCTGTAATCTGAGTACCTTCTTTGAAATAGTATCTTCTGGTGTGACATGAGGCATGGTTAATACCGTTCCCAGATTCATCATCAATTTCGTTACCCACGCACTCTAATATATCTACCTCGCCACAATAGGGCCATGACAATTCGTCTCTGTAATCATCACCCAATAGCCAACCGGCAGCCCATGTGCCATTAGTAGCCGGTACTTTGGCTCTGAATTCAATCTTACCATAAAGGAAGCTGATTTTACCTCTGGTGGTCAACCTGGCTGAGGTCCAGGCCTGATTCATGTCATTTTTATGAGCTTCAATGATCAGGTTACCATTTTCAACCCTGGCATTTTCTAAACGGGCTTTGGTATAGTACTGAGGTTCATTATTACCCCATCCCCAGTTACCGATATCATAAGTCCATTTCAGGCTATCCGGTAAACCTTCACCCTCAAATTCATCGGACCATACTATTTGCCAGCTTTCTCCTTCGGTCGATTGTTCCATGCTGACTGGAGTAATCTGGTGATCGACCATCTTCGTCAACAGAACCTTGTCAATCTTCAGCCCTTTACCTTGAGCATGTAATTTAAAATCATGATTTCCGGCATTTAAAGGGCTACCGTCTATCGTTTTCTCTTCAATCTGCTGGCTGTTGAAGTTCATATTACCCGTAATATTATAGGTCCTGCCATCTTCATTGTTGTGGTAGTCTTCCAGCCAGATGGTGCCTTCTCCCGATGCCATAACCCGAACCTCATAACGTCCTGCTTTTATGACGTCAAGCTTAAAGGTTAGTTCCGCCTCATTTTGGTTCAGACTTAGTATATCTGATGATTTAGACCAGGAAGCCACATCATAAGCCAGGTCTTCTAATTCTATGGTATAGTCAGCTTCTGTCAGCTTTTCTGACTGACAAGCTGAAAACAAGAACAGAGCAAGCAAAAGGGAGATATAGTTTTTCATCAGTTTTTGATTAGAATGGATTCCAGTTCTTCGAGACTTCTGCCTTTTGTTTCAGGCAATTTAATGAAGATATAAATGAGGCCTACTGCGGCCAGAATACCGTAGATCAGGAAAGTAGGTGCACTACCTATAGTACTGAGTTCCCATGGAAAGAGGAACTGAACCAATGCACTGACTGCAGAATTCAAAAAGCCTACGGCTGATATAGCCAGTCCACGGATCTTCAACGGAAATAGTTCTGAGAAGAGCACCCACATAACAGGACCTAGTGATATGGCAAAGGAAGCCACAAAGCCAATGATTCCGATTAGAATCAATGTAGGGTTCATATCAATGGCTGCAGTAATGAGTTCTGACTCATAAGCTTTAGCCGCCTGATCACCCAATTGTTTTCTTAAAGCTTCTTTATAGATCACATCATTGGCAAAAGATTGTCCATCTAAAAGATACAGCGCCTCTTTATTTATGTCATCTGAAAGCACCTCAATCTTGTCTTTCGAGAGGCTGTAATTAGCAGAGTTGAAGCCATAGGCCAGCACGAACATAAAGATAGCGATGCCTGCCACACCAATCATGAGTAATGGTTTTCTGCCTAATCGGTCAATAAGAGCCATGGCCAGAATGGTAAAGACCAGGTTGGTCAGTCCCACCAGAATAGCCTGTATAAACGATGCATCTGTACCAATGCCAGACTGTTCGAATATCATTGGAGCATAGAAGAATACGGAGTTGATACCGGTAATCTGTTGCAGAACTCCAATGACAATTCCGATGGTCAGCACCAGTTTGAAGGCCGGTTTGAATAGTTCTTTGATAGGCGTTCTCTTCTTCCTGGTATCAGACTTCAGCGCTTCTTTAATCGATTTGATATCAGTTTCTGTGCGTTCTGCGCTGGTAAATTTGAGCATAACCGCTCTGGCTTCTTCCTCGCGCTGTTTCATTATGAGCCATCTCGGGCTTCTGGGAACAGCATACAATCCGAAGAAATAAAGGACAGCAGGTAAGGCTTCCACTCCCAGCATCCAACGCCAGTTGTGTTCAGCTAAGCCTAATTGGCTTACCCAGGCAGCATCAGAATCTGAAAAAGAGAGGATCAAGTAATTACTAAAAAAGGCCAGTGAAATACCGACCACAATATTAAGCTGATTGAAGGATACCAGCTTACCGCGTGATTCAGGTGGGGCTACCTCAGCAATATACATAGGTGCCAGAATCAGAGAAGCGCCAACACCTATTCCTCCCAACATTCTAAAGATCAGAAATAGGGTGAAGTTCGGAGCCAAAGCACTGCCCACAGCAGATATGGTGAAAATAACAGCACAGTATTTAAGCAATACTCTTCTGCCATAGCGGTCGCTAAGTGGTCCTGATACCATCATAGCCAATGCGGCTACTATTGTCAATGAACTTACAGAGAAGCCCAGTTCGAGATCTGTCAGCTGAAAATCAAGCTGAACGAACTTGTTTACACCGCTGATTACGGAGGCATCGAAGCCCATGAGTAAGCCACCCAGGGCCACAATTGCGGCTACCTGAGTGGTATATCTTGATTGTTTTTTCATGGCAGGCTGGTTGGTTTAAGACAGAGTTAGTCGAACTGAAAAACCCTGATATAGTCCACGATGAAATGCTGTGGGAAAGTGGTGGTATTATCCGGATTGCCCGGTAAGTTTCCTCCAACCGCCAGGTTCATGATAAAGAAAAAGTTGTTTCTGAATTCGTCTAATTCAGCCGGAGTGGTATCGATTACATGATATTGCTGATTATCGACATACCATTTAATGCTTGATTCATCCCAGATGATTGAGAAGACGTGATAAGTGTCATGGAATGATCCGAAAGGCAAGGTTCTTGAACCACCGAATTCAGCGTGCTGTCCATTATCTGACCAGTGCACTGTACCAAGAACAGTGTTTTCACGACCGTTCCCTCCTACCATCTCCATAATGTCTATTTCTCCGCAAGCTGGCCAGCCTACGGTATTAAAGTTGGATCCCAGCATCCAAAGTGCGGGCCACATGCCCTGACCTTCCGGCAAAGAAGCACGGATATCTACGCGACCGTATTGAAAGTCGAACTTGTTCTGGGTGATGATTCTGGAAGAGGTATAGCTTCTTCCATTCAATGTCTCTCTCTTGGCGGTAATGACAAGGTTCCCTTCAACAATACTGGTATTGTTTTCTGTGTAGTATTGAAGCTCATTATTACCCCAACCGTTGTTTCCCGTTCCTATTTCATAAGACCAGTTCGAAGAATTAAGTGTAGTACCATCGAATTCATCTTGCCAGACCAAACTCATATTAGTATAGCTTAAAGGCGAATCGGGGCCTTCTGAAGGAATAATACTTACTTCTTCAGGTGTTTCATCTTCTCCACCACCGCAGGCAAACACAGACGCTGCAATGATCAATATTAAGGCTTTGGTGAGCTTTCTCATTTGTGTTCGGTTTAAATAGGCAAGCCGTCTGTTAAGAGCAGCTTGCCTGAGTGAGTCTTATTGAATTTCCAACAGGAATGTCCAGAATACTCCGGAACCTGCCTCAACAATTAATTTCATTTTTCTGCTTGTTCCTTCACCAGTGAATTCTGCTACTGAGTAAGTAATAGCTGAAGGTACCTCTACGTTTGGCAACTCACCTTGATTGTTCACCTTAGCAAGACCTACATGAGCACCATTACCAGTTAAAGTCAATGTTCCGGCAGTTTCATCAAATGCATACGTGAAAGAACCACCGGCATGAGGAGCGACAGGAGAACCACAACCTTCTTCGTTAACACCTTGCCAGGTTTCTAACCAGGTTTGTGCACCCATAGCTATTTCGAAAGTTCCATCTTCATTAAAGGTGTAAGTGTCATCGAATAAACAGGCACGTGTGTTTACATCATCAGCGGTGTTAAACCACCAGTCTGCACTACCGGCAGAAGGGCCAACAGCCAGGGCACCGGCCACAGGTTGAAGCTTCCAGGTACCAACAATAGGATCTGGCTCTTCAACAGGAGTTTCGTCATCTGAGTCATTGTCACATGCTACAAAGAGTAGCGCGGGGATCAGCAATAAGCCGAAGATAAATTTGTTTTTCATAGCGTTTTGTTTTGATCCCAAGGTGAAGGATGATTGACAACCGTCCTAAAATAACGCCACGTCAATAACTCATCAGTTACCCGAAATTTACTACATCAAAAATTCATCAATCCATCAGAAATAGCTGTTTATTAGATAGATATAGCTATTATTGAATTTCAAACTTATCATCAGTTTAATTTATTGATTACATCAGTTTATGATTGGCATGCGCAGTTTATTACTCTCCATACTGGTATTAATATTGGCAAGCTCTGACCTTCAAGGCCAACGCGGCTTACCCTTTATCTATAACTATGGATCGGATGATTACTCTGCTGGTATTCAAAACTGGGACATCTCACAGGACGATCAGGGTCGCATGTTTATCGCCAATAATTTCGGGCTGCTAATTTTCGATGGACAGAACTGGAGTCTGGTGAATACTGCGGATGGTACCAAGCTGAGAGCAGTTATGGCAATGGACGAAAGGATTTATGCCGGGTACCAGAAGAACTTTGGGTATTACGAGCCTAATGACTTAGGACAATTGCAGTTTATTTCCCTGGCAGACTCTCTGCCCTCTCAATACAGGGATTTCGATGAAATCTGGAAAATCTATACGGTTGATGAATCCATTTACTTCTGTGGTTTCGACTACATATTCAAGTATTCAGCCGGCAAGATTGAAACGTCTGATCCGAATGCCAATCTGGAAATCACCTTTCTAAACCAAAGAGAGCTTTATGTACAGGTCTGGGAAAAAGGGCTAACGATTCTCAGAGATAATGAGTTTGAATTAATCCCCAACGGAGAGTTCTTCGCTGACAAGAGAATCTCGGGTATTATACCCCTGGACAAGAACAGCCTGTTGATCTCCTGTTTTAACGAGGGTCTGTTCACCTACAGTAACGGCCAGTTATCATCATTTAAGACTCAGGCAGAATTACCTTATAAGTCGCTCATTGTGAATGCCATGCTGCGTTTGAAGAACGGAGATATTGCTATCGGCACACAAAACAATGGTTTGATGATTATTGACAAAGACGGTAACATGAAGTCAAACCTGAATAAACTCAGAGGCCTTATCGATAACACCGTCAATTCTATGTTTGAGGATAGTCAGGGCAATCTGTGGCTCTCCATGAACAACGGCATCTCCAGAATTGCGGTCACCTCCCCTTTCTCTATTATCGATTATCGACTCGGGATTAACGGAGCCGGTTATGCGGCCTTAAGCAGAGATGAAGGTATTTATTTAGGTACGAACAATGGCCTTTATCTCCTTCAGAATGGACAGTCAGAATTGATTCCAGGCAGTGAAGGACAGGTTTACTCCATACAGGAGCTTGATGGAAACTTATTGGTAGGTCATCATAATGGTCCAATGCTTATCCGCAATGGCAGAGCAGAGTTATTGAATGATGAAAAAGGCGCATGGCTATTCCGGTCCATTCCAAATCGGCCCAATGAGTATTTGATTGGCACCTACCTGGGCCTGAGGAAGCTAACCCAAAGCGGTAACCGCTGGACCGTCTCCCCCATCCGCGGCTTCGATGAATCTTCGAGGGTAATGCATTTTGAAGGCAACCATTTATGGGTAACTCAGGGCTATAAGGGTGCCTTTAAGCTGACTTTTAATGAAGAGTATTCCAGCGTAGAAACTACGGAACTCTACAACAGCAACAAGGGCTTCCCTACCGATATTCTCATCAATGTTTTCGATATAGGTAATCAACTGATCTTCGGGTCAGAGACAGGAGTCTATGAGTACAAACAGGCTACTGATCACTTTGAAAGAGCTTCAACACTGAATACAGCCATGGGTGAAGAAGTGGCCCTGGTTGACCTGGACAATGATGAATTAGGCAACATCTATTATATAGCCAGTGATGCGATAGGCAAGCTTATGCCTGAATCAGGTACTGGTTACGAGAATCAGACCAATACCTTCAATACCATCCTCAACCTATGGAATGATGATCTTGGCAATATTCAGGTACTGAATGCAGAACATGTCTTAATTGGTGCAAGGGAAGGTTTTATTCATTACAGCCCAGCCCTTGATCTGCCCCTGAATGAATCTTTTACCATTCAGTTCAAAGAAATTCAATTAAACAATAAGAAAGACTCATTGCTCTATGCCGGTTTTGGTGATCTGCTTCAGAATGGTGTGAATCTCCCATTCAGGTTCAATAACATCACCTTTGAATATGCTGCCACTCACTTTGCTTCAGAAAATCAGGTAGAGTATGCTTACAGGTTGCTGAACTTTGGAGAAGAATGGTCTCAATGGACAAATGATGCCAAACAGACCTTTACCAATTTGTATGAAGGTGAATATAAGTTTGAAGTGAAAGCCAGAAACGTCTATGGTCAGGAGTCAGCCCCTATTAGTTTTGAGTTTGAGGTGAAGCCTCCTATCTATCGTACCAGAGCTGCCTATGCCTTCTATACCCTTGGTATATTATCGTTGCTGTTCATGGGTTTCAAAACCCTTGATTACAGACACAAGCAGGAAAAAGCGGAGCTGGAAGACTCCAAAAACAAACTTATCAACCAGAAGGAAGAAGAAATCAGAACTGTTTCTGAGAAGAGTGAGGCAGAGATTGTTCAGCTGAAAAATGACAAGCTGCAAACTGAGTTGAAACTGAAGAACCAGGCCCTCACCTCTTCGGCCATGAACCTCATTCAGAAGAACCAGCTACTGAACCAGATCAAGAACACGCTGAAATCACTATCGGACGATGATCAGGAAAAGGGAGCTAAACAAAAGCTCCAGCGGATTGTAAAATCCATTGATCGCGATCTATCGGCATCTGAAGAATGGCAACAGTTCGAAGAGCATTTCGATCAGGTACATGGTCAGTTCATTACAAGGCTCAAGAAAGCCTATCCTGATCTTACCCCGCAAGAGCTAAAATTCAGTGCTTATCTTCGAATGAACCTGAACACAAAGGAAATGGCCAATCTGCTAAACATCTCAGTAAGAGGCGTAGAAATTGGCCGATATCGAGTTCGTAAAAAGCTGGGTCTGGAAAGAAAAGATAACCTCAGTGATTTTATACTGAGGTTCTGATACTCCTTATCTCGATGAATCTCTGATGACTACCCTTGAATCGAACTTCATGTGTAGCTGATGCTGTGGGATATGTCTTTTCTGAATAACCTTGAACAATAATTCAGCAGCAGCCTCTCCCATCTTAATAGGTTCATGAGTAACGCTGGTCAGGTTGGGTTCAACAATCTCACAAAGATTGCTATTACCAAAACCTACAACCGACACATCACGCGGAACAGTCAGCCCCATTTTCTTCAGCTTGAGGATAGCCTCTACTGCCAGCTCATCACTGAAAGTGAACAAGGCATCTGGTCTGTTCTTAGGGTTCTCAAACATCTTCTCAATGATGGCATCGTGTTTCTCATCCGGATTGGTGAATACGACAAAGTCTTCATTAATCTCGTAGTCATAGGTTCTTAAAGCCTCAAGATAGCCCTCATACCGGCTCTTGCTAATACCTAACAGGCCAGGGCCTCCCAGGTGAGCAATCTTCTTTCTGCCTCTCTTAATAAGGTGCTCAACCGCCTGAAAGCCTCCTGTAAAGTCATTGGCCTCAACCGTAGGAGTTTCAAAGCCTTCGGCAATTCTATCGAAGAGTACGAAAGGTACATCATAAGCTTCCAGTGTCTCTAAGTGATCGAATTGCTTGGTTTCGCTGGAAATGGAAAGAATAACGCCTTCCACTTTACAGGAAAGCAGGGATTTGATCTGGTCCAGCTCATCGTGATAATTCTCATTCGACTGACAGATAATGGTATAGTAACCATTGTCACTCACCACTTTCTGAATTCCATCGATTGCAGAGGCAAAGAAATTACTGGTGATATGCGGCACCAGGATGCCGATAGAGTTAGAACGCTTAGTTCTGAGTCCGGCCGCAATGAAGTTGGTCTGATACTTCATTTCTTTGGCCTTTTCAGATACCAGTTTCTTAGTGTCTTCGCTGATATTAGGATGATCATTCAGCGCCCTCGATACCGTTGAGGGCGAAATGTTCAATGCATTTGCAATGTCTTTTATAGTAATTGCCATAGTCTAGTTTTCTTTGGGTTGAGCGTGTGTGCCATCGCAGTAAGGATATTTGGCTGACCGCTTACATCGACAAAAAGAAACAGTTTCTTCGAAAACTTCTTTCGTTTTTTTATCGAAAACGGTTGCACCTCCTTTGACTATCAATGGACCACCGGGAATCAGAGTCACTTCCACCTCGCTATTCGACTTCTCCTTAAATTTGACTCCTTTAATTGATAATGCCTTAGATGGACACTCTCTGACCAGATTAACAATGGCCTCTGAATCTGCAGCCTCCATGTTAACCCATGGCCTTTGTTTTAGGTTGAAAACTTTTGGTAAACCTCTTAGACAGATACCGGAATGGATGCATTGCTCCGGTTTCCACAGTACTGTAATTTCTCCATTGGTGTATTCCTTTTCCACTAGTTTGTCTCCCTTCAACAGATTTCAAAGGATTAAAATAAATTAAATACTTTTCAAACCGAAATGAGGATGAAGAAATAAAGGCTTATTATACATGAAATAAACAACATATATTCATATGATTATTTATTTATAATAAACTTTCAATCGGTCTAATTCGGAATACACCTTGTCAAACCATAGTTTTTGTTGATCGAAATCTCTTCCATGACGTGTTTGTCGATCATAATTCTGGGAAAATCGTTTGAAATCGCCCAGCAGCTGTTTTACATATTTATTGTAAACTTTCAAGTCGCGCTCCCCCGCTTTGAACAAATCGTCAATCTGTTTCCTGATCTTTCGACCATATAGCTCTGCTATATCGAAGTGTAGTTTTTCATGGGCTAGTAGTGTAATGCTGGTGGAATCGCTTGTCCAGGAGTCTTCCTTCACAAACAGCACCTTCACCTCAAAACGTGGTTCACCTTCAATGATCCCTCCTCTCACGGAATGGAATACTGAAGTGAGGGCCATGCCAAGGTCTTGCTGCTTTTTATAGGGTCTGAAGCCATAGTCTTTCCAGCTGAGGTATAGCTGGTCGCTCCATTCCATGTAGCGGGTAGTATCCACTTCCAGATATTGGGCATGGAGTTGTTTTCCAAAAGCCAGGCCAAGGAAAACTATGGTCATCAACACTTTACTTAGCCCTTTGTCGTGCATATGCTTCAAAACTAATAAATATTGAATAGGTAAAAGGTATCTTTGCAGCACATGAAGTTCAGCGACTACTCCATTAGCGATATTATTAAGGGCAATATTCAACAGTTGGGTTATAAAAAGCCAACAGATATTCAGTACAAGGCCATTCCGGCTATTCTTAAACAAGAAGATGTACTGGCCATTGCACAGACTGGTACCGGCAAGACGGCTGCCTTCGCCATTCCCACCATTGAGAGACTCCTGGCAAGGCAAGGTAAAATCGGTCACCAGGGTGTGAGATGCCTCGTTATGGTACCCACTCATGAATTAGCCCAGCAGGTAAAACAAAGCTTTCAGGAGCTAAGCCGTGGTAGTGGCCTGAATATATTTGCCATTCATGGAGGCCTGGCCCAGGATCCGCAGATTAAGAAGCTGGAAACCGGAGTTGATATTCTGGTAGCTACTCCTGGTCGTATGTTCGACCTGGTTAGCCAGGGACATCTGAACCTCTCCAGGCTGGAGATTCTGATCCTCGATGAAGCTGACCACATGCTGGGCTTGGGTTTCATCAAAGATATTCGTGACCTGATGCGCCATATTCCGAAAAGAAGGCAGACCCTTTTCTTTTCAGCTACTATTAACGATGAAATTAAGAAGCTTGCCTATTCGCTGGTGAGCAATGCCATCAGAATTCAGATTTCACCCAAGAATCCTGTGGCCAAAAACATAGCCCATGCGGTGGCATTTGTCGAAATGGATGATAAGCGCTTCTTTCTGGAAAACCTTATTCAGAACAATCCCGATATGAAGATGCTGGTCTTTGTACGAACCAAAGTGCGTGCTGAACGAGTGAAAAAGGCCATGGAGCGTGTGGAATTAGAAACCGATACCATTCACAGCGATGTAGAGCAAAAACAACGTGAGGCGGTAATGAATCGCTTCCGGAGTGGAAAACTCAAAGTACTTATCGCTACAGACATCAGTGCCCGGGGTATTGATATTCCTAATGTAGATCAGGTAATCAACTATGACCTCCCTGATAGTGCTGAACAATATGTGCACCGAGTGGGTAGAACGGGAAGGGGTGCGCAAAAAGGTCAGGCCGTCTCCTTCTGTAGCTCTGAAGAAAAAGAGATGCTTAACCTCATTGAACAAAACCTGACCGAACCGATTGAGCGGGTGGAGTTAAGCCGATCTGACTATCAAATGGTGAAACAGCTATCTGAAGACGACTCCAAAGACTGGAGAAAGCTGATGAAGGAAGCCGAGGCAGAGCCACCAAGAAAACGAAAGAAGAAATAGCTTCTGTTTATTGAGACTTACTGAGATCCAATTCTGTAATCCAGTTACCTTCTTTAAGGTTATGATTAACTGTTTCAATCTCAAACCTGCCAGAGAATGGCCCTCCCAGACCTTTTATTTGTACTTTTCCACCTGGCAGTAAAGAAGCATCACCAGTGGTCTGTATTAAGCCGGATTGCCCCTCTTCCTCTTCAGACAATCTCAAGGCCAGAATATCTTCACCATAGGTAAATTCTGTGACCTGATTTGACTTAACGATTTCCTCATCATAATTCACACAAATTATTTCAAAAAGGGGGCCTAAGCCCTGCTGGATATCAAGATTTATGCGCTCTACTTTTCCAGAAAACAATAGAGTGTTTAGGCTATCATAGCCAACTTTAATATTTACAGATACCCCCAATGGCCATGTGGTGTAAATAGACTTGTCTAATTCACCATCAACGAAGTCTGTAAGAATCACGATTCTCGACTGTGCGATACCAGAGACATTAAAGTGAAGATCAATGGCTGATACAGACATAGTGGCTGGAATTTCCTTTCCGGAAACCTGAATTGCAAAAGTGACTACACCATCACTTGGTTTGTTTTTCATAGTGGAATGAATTTAACAGATTAGATTCAAAGAGTCCTACGTTTCTGGTACTGTTTCATGGAATCTCCGCGCTTCTACCCTAACCTATCTTCCTGATGCATTAATTTGATTAAAACTGCAATTACGAATAATATATTTCTATATTTACTGCAATTACGAATTTAATCATCATGAAGAAAACCAAATTAGGTGAATTCGAAGAGCTCGTTCTACTCACTGTGATAGTACTCAGGGATGAGGCCTATGGAGTAGAAATTAAACGAGAACTGGAAGAACGGCTGGCAGAAACACTCAGCGTAGGATCTGTTCAATCTGCTCTTAAGCGTATGGAAGAAAAAGGCTTTCTTAATTCTGAATTCGGAGAAGCGACTGCTGTAAGAGGCGGAAAAAGAAAGCGTATTTACACAGCTACTCCTTTGGCCTTAAAAGTATTGGAAGAAATTAAAGAGGTTCGTGCCCGACTCTGGGCAGCCATAGCCTGATGAGCGATTCCAATACACATATAGATCCACCCAAATGGTCAACAAGGTTGCTTAAGTATTTCCTCAGAGGTCAGTATGTAGAGGAAATTGAAGGCGATCTTCAGGAGGTATATCAGGAATTTCTTTCCAAATATTCCAAATCCAAATCCCGAAGACTTTACAATAAAGAAGTATTCAAGCTGATAAGGCCTGCCCTACTCAGAAAGCCTTCTGGAAGTCAAAAACTCAATCCTTTCGGTATGTTCAAACACAACTTATTAATCTCCCTTAGGGGCTTTAATCGCTACAAGAGTACTTTCCTGATAAACCTGCTTGGACTGTCTACCGGCCTGGCCTCAGCACTTCTCATCTTCCTTTGGGTCCAGGATGAAAGATCGGTAGATAAATTTCATCAAAAGGACGACCAGCTTTATTGGGTTATGGCCAATTTCTCCATCAATGATGACATTCGTACCTGGGATTATACTTCCGGTCGGCTTGCGCAGGCACTTCTTGAAGATTTTCCGGAAGTAGAAGAGTCAGTGCGTGTTGGAAATGGCTTCTTCAGGCCACGAGGAATCCTTTCTTTTGATGAAAGTCATTTCGAAGCCAATGGGCTTTTTGCCAGCCCAAACTTCTTTGAGGTAATGACCTATGACATGCTCATTGGTAGTCCCGGTGAGGTAATTAAAGACAAGGGGTCGGTTGTTATATCTGACATGTTTGCCGAAAGTATCTTCGGAAGTATTGAAAATGCTATGGGGAAAACCGTCCATTGGGAAAATCGCCTTTTCAATCAAGAATTTATTGTTTCCGGTATCTTCAAAGCACCACCCCAAAACGCATCTAAGAAATTCAATATCGTTCTTAATTATCAAAACCTGATTGATACTGATCAATGGGCTGATCATTGGAACGGAGGCTATGCCCAGACTTATGTGGTGCTGAGAAAAGGAACAGACATTGACGCTTTCAATGCTAAAATAGCCGATTACCTGACCATCAACACCGATAGCGATCGATTTCAACTATTTGTTCAGCAATACTCAAAAAACTACTTGTACGGAAAATATGAAGGCGGCATCCAGACAGGAGGAAGAATTGAAAACGTACGCCTGTTCACATTGATTGCCGTCATTATTCTGACAATAGCCTGCATCAATTTCATGAACCTTTCAACCGCTCAGGCTTCAAAGAAAATAAAGGAAGTGGGTGTGAAAAAGGCCATTGGAGTTCGCAGGTCAGCTTTGATTTTCCAATTCCTCAGCGAGTCAATTCTTTTATCCGTTTTTTCTTTAGTGGTAGCTCTTGGATTGGCTGCCATTGTTCTGCCCCATTTTAACGCCATTTCCGGAAAGGTTCTGCAGCTTCGCCTGCAGGAATATCTATTACCAGCCTTTGTGATGGTTGTTCTGACAGGCTTTATTGCAGGAAGCTATCCTGCATTCTACCTCTCAAGATTCAAACCTGTAGCCGTACTCAAAGGAAAAGTCTCAAATATCAGAGGAGAAGAGTGGATCAGGAAAGGCCTGGTTGTAGTTCAATTCAGCCTGTCAGTCATTTTCATAATAGGCGTGATAGTAATCAACGAGCAAATCGACTTAACCCAACACAGGGAGTTAGGCTATGACCGTGAGGCCATTATCACTTTCCGTGAAGCCGGCTCAGAAAATAAAGATCCACAACCCTTCTTCAATGAGTTAATGAAGATTCCTGGGGTATTGAGTACCGCTAATATGGCTGGAGATTTTCTTTCTGCTGATGACAACAATAGTGGCTTTTCATGGATTGAAGGCACCAAAGACGATGACAATCATTTATTCGATTCACCCAAAGTTGGCTATAACTTCATTGAAACCCTTGGTTTGGAAATACTTGAAGGCAGATCATTTTCCAGAGAATTCAATGACGGGATAGGAAGCATCATATTGAATGAGGAAGCAGTGGCCTATATGGGGCTTGAAAACCCAATCGGGACTAAAATTGACTGGAGTGAGGACCTGACCATGGAGGTAATTGGAGTCGTTAAAAACTTTCAATATGGCTCAATTCATAACAAGGTGGAACCCCTCATTCTACAGTTCAGGAAAACGGGCAAGCAGTACTTTGTCAAGCTCAAACCAGGCTCAGAACCTGAAACTATTGATCAAATTGAAAAGGTCTTTGAAGAAATGTACCCTGGTCAGATTTTCAATGCCAGTTTGCTTTCCGATGATTACACTGCCCTGTATGATGCTGAAAGCAAAGTGGCAGACCTTTCAAATTATATGGCAGGAATTGCCATCATTGTTTCATGCCTTGGACTTTTTGGTCTGGCAGCCTTTACTGCTGAAAGAAAGGCGAAAGAAATAGGAATACGGAAAATACTTGGAGCCAGCGAGATTCTCATCTTCAGACATCTCACTGGTACTTTTACTAAGACGGTTACCATCGCCATTCTGGTCTCTGTTCCTATTGGTTATTACGCAGCGTATCACTGGCTCCAAAACTTCGCTTATACCATCGACCTGAGTTGGTGGATATTCGCTTTGGCTGCCATGTCAGCTTTGCTTTTGGCCTGGATTACCGTAGGCATTCAAACCATAAAAGCCGCAAGACAGAATCCGGTCCAAAGTTTAAGAGCTGAATAATCGTGATCCTCTGATCAACAGAAACATCCTTCTATCATTCACTCACTAAAGAATTGATCAGATTTAATTCTTTTGTAGTGTTATGTTTCAACGCAGAGATATTAATATCATCTATTGGGGCGTGTTGATCAGTTTTGTGCTGATTAAATCCTTACTGCGGCCTTATATTCTGCAGCATAACTTCCCGGAGTTCCTCAAAATCTTCGTGCTCTCCTACCCTAACTTTTGTGAGGCAATAGTGGGTGTATTTGTATTGACCATGATCCTCATGAGGCTTAGCAAACGGCATTTCAGTGACCAGTACAAGTTGAAAGACCATCAGAGTTATGTAGCAGCTACCCTATTGGCTGCTATATATGTAACCACCCAGGAAATGGAACTTCACTATCTGGGTGGTAACAATATCTACGACCCCTATGACCTTGCATTTTCCATAGTGGGACTCATAACCGCCTATCTCCTCTTAATCAGCAAGAAACCTTCGCTAACCAGGGAATATAAGGGACGAATACTAAGGTTTTGATTTCTTATTGTCGTCTAAAATTTCCTTCACAGACATGGCTAATACTGCCGGAGTCATGCTGAGGATATTTTCAATGGTTTGTGTGGTAGTAGCCTGAGCGATGACAAACAATTGTTGCTGAGCATGAACAGCATTTTCCATGACCTGGCCAGTACACATTTGGTATGTAGTGGAAATATTAGGCTCAAGACTGCTTAATGGACCAGCTGCACTTTTAGCTTTCTCCTGGGTAGGAGAAGCACTCTTGTCAGGTGCTGCCTGCTGATCTCCCTTGGCCTTGGCTATCTGCGGAGCCGCTGCCGATTTAACAGCCTCCTTAAAGCGCTTTGAAGCACCCTCTTTAGCAATATTCATATCAATACTGCTCAGTTTGGCCATAGCTTCCAGTGTATTGTCGATCAGCTGATTGCAGAATGTCAGCAAAACATGATTCTGTTCTGCAATACTTCTGGCGAGTGCAGTGCAGGCCGCTTCGCCTTCTTTAATAACTGCTGCTGCATCGTTTTGATTAGATGGATTTTCTTGTGGCATATGTTTATTGTTTAATTGTGTGTTTTGAATTTATACAATAAGCCGATAACCGATAAACTTTCGTTAGGTTATTTTGTGAGAAGAAACTGAATCATAGAGAGATATGGGTATAATGAATGTTCTATTCAATTTTCTGAAATAAATAGCCGGATGCTGTGACCATTTCTGTTTTTTGACAACTAATCAGTTAGAGCTTAAACCCAATGAAGCCAGAGAAGCATTAATTTCTTGAGATCATAAATGACCACAGAGGTATTATAAAAAGTCTCTGTAGGGTTTACTTCAAGGGTAACGAAGATCAAAATGATGTCTATCAGGATCCCCTGGAAGTCCCACAAGTTTGAGCATAACACCGGATTTATCTTTGGACTGGGAATGGTACCCATCTTTGCCCAACGATTTCTGATTGAGCTCCTTAAAAAGAATCAGGTGGCATTTGCCCTCAATATGGGTCAGACCTTAAATATTCCACTGATTATTGGGGGTATTGTTTTAATGGTTTGGAGTTCAAATCAATACCTGAGCCAGAGTACTAGATACTCATCTTAGTCCTGTTGATATTCTGTTTTCTCGAGTTCGCGTCATTTGGCCGGATTACCAAATCTTGGTACATTTATCTGTTAAAAATTCCCAAATGGCTAAAAACACATCTGTATCTCTAGGTGATTACTTTGAAGACTTCATCAATGAAGAAGTGAAGTCTGGAAGATATAGCTCGGCTAGTGAAGTAATTCGTTCTGCTTTGCGATTATTAGAACGCGAAGAAAAAAAGGAACGTGAGCTAATTAAAGCCTTAGAAATAGGCGAAAAAAGTGGCTTTGCGAAAGATTTTGATCCCAAAAAACAATTGGCTGATCTACATCGCAAACACCTATGAGTAAGACCCAATATCTTATAAGTAGACAGGCGGTTAATGACTTAAATGACATTTGGACATACACTTTTCACAAATGGTCTAAAGAACAGGCCGACAGATATTACAGACTCATTATTGACTAGATTGAATTCATTGCTGACCATTTTATGTCGGGAAAGTCTGTTGACCAAGTGAGAAAAGGCTATCGTGTAACCAAGATAAAATCACATCTGATATGTTATAGACAAGGTGAAAATGGAACTGTTGAAATCGTCAGAATCCTGCACCAGAGAATGGATATTAAGAAGCGTTTGGAGTAAAGCCCACTTATCACCTAACCCCGCGGATTATGGGTGGAGTGATTTTGATGGTTTTGGGTTTGAAATTTGGAGATTAAGGCAGATGTTGTAATTCCTAAATTCGAAATTATGAGTTTATTTAGGAAAGTTTTTAGAGGTTTCAGGCTATTCAATGAATAACACTTTTTACACACGATTTAATCTGAAGACCAATGAGCAACTACAGGAAATTGTTGATCACCCAGAGGGATATCAAAAACTGGCAGTAGAAACTGCCCAACAGGTATTAGATGAAAGGGCAGAAAACAACATTGTTATTGCTAAAGAAGTTTTTGAACTTCCTGCTAAAAAACGGAAAAGAAAGCCCCCTCCAAGTGAGTACTTAAAACTTTATTTCAAAGAGTATAGCTGGTCAACTTTTATCGGCCAACTTTCTCTGAGCCTGTTCTATGCCATGGTTATGCTGGTGTTTGAATATTATAGCGGAGAAGACGATCCAATCATTGAACGTTTCTACGTCATGCCATTTCTAATTGTATTGTTACTTCTCCTCAATAATGTCTTCTGGGCCTCAGAATTTAAAAAAACGGCTAGGTTTTTCATCAGAGCCATTAATGACACCGCATTCTTTATGCTTTATGGGATATTTAAACTAATCACTTTTGCCCTATTCTATAACTCCTCTTCCGAACTTGTTGTAAGCATTACGGACCTAATAGGAGTTATATTGGCTATGGCCTTCATAAGTCTAGTTTTTGAATTGGTGATTGAAGCATTTTTAAAGATGTTCAAAAAGGAATTTACCTGGAATGCGCAGACTTAAACTCCTCTTGATCTCGATTTCTCTGATTGGAATTGTTTTGATAATTCTGATGGAAAATGGATTCTATAGAAAGCCCACTTTGGCAAAATGGAAAACACTGGATTGGCAGGATTTTCAGGGGATACCTATTCCATATTCCAATTGGGCGGCTGTCATATCAAGCAATATTGATTTGGAGTATGATGAAGAACAAAAAGTCTACAGGGCATATGCCTATCAAGATAATATGAAGTCCTGGCGTAAAAAGAACATGCGCTATGAAGACTATTCTCTTCGACATGAACAATATCACTTTAATATTACGCATCTGGTCGCGGAGCGATTGAATGAGAAACTGGATTCCATCGGAGACGACTTTTACGCTGCTAATCAACAGCTACTTAAACACAGGGTTGACCTTAGAAATCTTCAGGGTCAATATGATACCGAAACTGATCATGGCTCAGAATACTTTATTCAA
This sequence comes from Roseivirga sp., assembly GCF_965216855.1. Classification (NCBI taxonomy): domain Bacteria; kingdom Pseudomonadati; phylum Bacteroidota; class Cytophagia; order Cytophagales; family Roseivirgaceae; genus Roseivirga; species Roseivirga sp. The sequence continues at coordinate 78,585 of NZ_OZ244204.1, forward strand.
AAAAACTGGGAATATACTCTGGATTCGTCTCTCTCAAATTATCTGATGGATTCTTCTTATTTGATGGAACCCACTACAGGCTTCACTACACATATCAGAAATGACAATCTTCTAAAAGCCTATGTGCATAGCTCTTCGAATAACACAGCAGTTTTCGGTAGTGCTAATTTTGCTTATGGATTAAATATTGAATTCTATATATATGAGTATGTTGCTTCATCAAAAAGTGACCTTGATGCAAACCTGAAGATCTTTTTATCCGATAGGAATTTGCTAAAGGGTGTTGTTTATGACTCATTAGATCTCGATCGACTCTATTACCTCGAAACTAATGAAGAGGATACTCTTACTACGCTTCACAACTATTACCTTAAAGACAATACAATTGGTTCTCTGAAAATAGATATAGAGGGTCTGGAAGACCGTTCAAAATTTCTAAATCTGGCAGAAAGAATTGCCAGGAATATATCAATCCGAGACAACAGAGAATATTGGGTTAATCGGTTCAGAAGGCTGGCTCTTGAAGCATCTAAGGGTGAGCTTTTTGATCAAAAGGATATGTCCAGAGAAAGCTCAGAATCAGATCGGTTCATCATTTATTATGATGACAGTAAAGATGCATTTAGCCAGAGAATTGTCGAGTTGAATGCGGATACATTGCTATTTATCTACCAACCTGTTATTAAACTCGACTCAATATCTGAATTGACCTTAATGATAGAAGACCAAACCTTCAGCACACTAAACCCTTCTTTAGGCATTATTCCGATCGACAGGTCCAATCTACCGAATGAACTTTTCTATTATCAAATAGGCCATTTACTCAAGAAGGATAGCTCTGAAAAATACAGGAAATTCTACTATCAGAATATGGTGTTTGATCCAACTATTAAAGAGGATTGAAATAATCTGACAAAGATTAAAAGCCTTACACCTCCCCCAAATACTCATGCACGAACTTAATGGCCATGGCGCCTTCTCCTACCGCTGAGGCCACTCGGTTCATGGCTCCTGCCCTAACATCACCTGCCGCAAAGATTCCGGGAGTGCTGGTTTCCAAAAGAAATGGTTCTCGTTGCTTTTTCCAGATTTTCCTGAAGTCCTCATCCTTATGAGCATCGCGTCCTGTCAAAATAAAGCCTCTTTCATTCTTCAGTATGCTCTCCCCTGTCCAACTGGTATATGGTCTCGCTCCAATAAAGATTAATAGCGCGCCAGCAGGCTTTTTCTCAGAAGTCTCAGAATCCAGATTCTTTAGGGTAACACACTCCAAATGCGTATCGCCATGAGCCGATTCAATAACTGACCTTGGTACAAGGCTGATATTGGCAGTACCGTCAATCTGATCGATAAGGTATTGACTCATACTGCTCGACAGATCAGGCTTACGGATAACGATATAGACGTTTTTAGCAAAGTTGCTCAGGTACATGGCCGCCTGTCCGGCAGAGTTTCCACCACCTACAATGTAAACATCTTTGTCTCTGCAGGCATGTGCTTCCGTAGTAGCAGCGCCATAGTAAATACCCGCTCCTGTATAGTTGTCTATTCCCGTTGCGTCTAACTTTCGGTACTGTACCCCGGTAGTAATGATCACCGCTTTGGTGTGAATCTGCTCTCCATTCTCCAGCACAATCTTCTTGTAGTTATCCTGCGTTTCAACGCCCACTACGCTTTGGGGAGAAAGGAATTCAATACCAAATCGTCTGGCCTGGGTAATGGCCCTTTGCGTCAACTCCGCACCGGACAGCCCCTTGGGAAAGCCCAGATAGTTTTCAATTCTGGAACTGGTACCGGCCTGCCCACCCGGGGCATGTTTTTCAATCAATAAGGTTTTAAGACCTTCTGAACCACCATAAACCGCAGCAGCCATACCCGCAGGACCTGCTCCGATAATAGCTACATCATACATCTTCTCAGCGGCTTTTGAGCTAAGGCCTATCTTCTCGCCCAGCTCTACGGAAGAAGGATTGGGCAAATGCGAACCATCTTCGAAGAACACAGCCGGTAAATGCTGATCGCTGAGATTGGTCAGTTGCAATAATTCTTTAGCCTCAGGCTCACTGAGAATATCCATCCACTGATATGGAATCAGGTTGCCGGACAGGAAATCCTTCACGGCATGCGACTTAGGTGAATACTGATAACCAATCACCCGAATCCCTTTGAATGTCGGTATGTGGCTGACCTGCCACTCGTCCAATAAATCATTCAGGGTTGGATAAAGCTTTTCTTCTGGCGGGTCCCAGGGCTTGTTGAGGTAATAATCCAGCTGTACATCATTAATGGCCTTAATAGCAGCCTCTATATCTGAATAAGCCGTCAGTAAAACCCTTCTGGCTGTTGGATAAAGCTTTCGAGCTTGCTCCAGGAATTCTACCCCCGTCATTTCAGGCATTCGCTGATCTGACAGGAATAATGCTACGTCTTCACCTGCCTGCTTCAATTCCTTTAGACCACCTAAGGCTTCCCTGGCTGAAGAAGTGCTCAGTATCCTGTAATTCGCTCGGTATTGCTTTCTAATATCCCGCCTGATGGCAGCTAGTACCTGCTCATCATCGTCAATAAGAAAAATGATTGGTTGTTTCGACATTTGAGTTATTGATGGTTAATGGGTAGTCTAAATTCAAAAGTGGTTTTACCAGGCTCAGATTCCAGGCTCATCAGACCCTTGTGATCTTCTATGATGCGTTGCACGGTTTCCAATCCTAACCCGGTTCCTTTTCCTATGTCTTTGGTGGTGAAGAATGGTTCAAAAATCCGATCCTGAATTTCCTGAGGAATACCCTTTCCGGAATCGGTAATAGCAACACTCACCTGCTCCCCGACCAGGGCCGTCTTGATGGTCAGTGTTCCTCCCTTGTCTTCCATAGCATCCAGGGCATTATCGATGATATTGGTCCACACCTGATTCAATACACCCGGACTGGCCTCAATCTTAGGTAAATTAGCAGCCCATTGCTCTTCTACCTTTACCTGATTTTTCTTCACCTTATGATTCAGTATGGACAGCGTAACTCTCAGACCCTCATGGATATCTGTAGGCTCATAGTCTCCCGCTCTGTCCATATGAGAATAATTCTTAACACTATTCACCAGGGTTGAAATTCGATTAGAAGCGTCCTTGATTTCTCCTACCATTTTCTCCGTGGTCAGCACATTATCTACCCATTCCAAGACAGAAGGAAACTCCTTATCACCCATGGTTTCTTTAAGTCCATCCAGATCTGATGCTTCAAACTGATAATCGGCCAGTGTTTCGGCCAGCATGTAACAGTCGCCATAGCCATTATCTTCCAGCCAATCCGTTAACTCATCTTCCCGTTCAGCTCTGGCCAGCATTGACTGTGTTTTGATAATGCCGTTGTGCAGTTTACCAAAGACCAGTTGATTGACATAATCAATCTGATCATCATCAATATTGATGGAAATTACCCGTTTCAGTTTATCAGGAACTGTTCCCAAATGCTTTTGCAGTGACTCGGCACTTCTCACAATAGCTGCAGCTGGATTATTTAGCTCATGTGCCAGTCCGGCAGATAGCTTACCCAGTGCCATTAGCTTTTCATTCTGGTGCTGAAAACGGCTAAAATCTCTAACACGGTCAGTCATTAAATGAACCAACAAAGCCGTCAGTTCGTGACACTCGCAGATCAGATCCTTGAAGTGATCTTTATGCAGTGTAAAGACACTGCTCTCTGAAACGGCAAAGGCATTTCCTGTGGCAGACTGTGCTCGGCTGTAAGGCAAAGCGCCTGAAATCTCCCCTGTCTTAATCTGTGCCAGCTCCTTATATTGACCGCCTTGCTGAATTTTGAGAGATACCAGTCCATCGATCATCACCATCAGCCGATCGATACTATCACCTCGTTTAAAAATCTGCTCCCCGGATTTAAAGACGATGAATTCTCCCCTTTCAACGATCCACTCGATTTGTTCCAAAGGGATTTCCTGAAAGATGGGGAAGGATAAGATTTTGTTGATTAAGTCTGGCTGGTTCATGAGGGAGAAACCTTGATTTTTCGGTTTTGGTTCTTAAGCTAAGTTAATCGCCTTTTGTCAATTCTTCATGCATTAATTCAGCTACTCTTTTTGATGCTCCTGTACCCCCCAGTTTCTTTCTTAGCACCTCATAATCATTAAGAATCTGATTTCTTTGCTCTCCATTGAGGATAAGCATCAATTCCCTGACCATACGCTTTTCATTCAGTTCACTTTCAATCAATTCCTGCACGGCCATTTTATCCAGAATGATATTCACCAGTGCAATGTATTTAATGCTGACAATACGTTTGAGCAAATGGAAAGTCAGCCAACCCGGTTTATAACAAACTACCTGTGGTACCTTAAATAGGGCTGTTTCTAAGGTAGCGGTGCCCGATGTAACCAAGGCCGCGGAGGCATTATTGAGAATGTCATAAGTTGAACCAAAAAGGATCTTCACCTTGCCGTGGGTATATTTTTCGTATAGCTCCAGATCTATGGTCTCTGATCCCGCAATGACAAATTGAAAGTCAGGGAAATGCGAGATCACCTTCAGCATTCTGGGAAGTTTACCGATAATCTCCTGCCTCCGGCTTCCCGGTAAAAGAGCGATTAAGGGTTGATCAGATAGTCCGAACCGCTCTCTGAACTCTTCCTTACTTAATAAAGCCTGTTTCTTCTGTTCCAGAGCATCAAGAATCGGGTGACCGACAAAGTCTATGTCATATCCATAAGACTTGTAGAAATCAGGTTCAAATGGCAGAATGGAAAAGATACGATCAGTCCAGCCGTGAATGGTATGAACCCGCTTTCGCTTCCATGCCCAGGCCTGTGGAAGTATATAATAGAAGACTTTAATATTGAGTCCCTGTTCTTTGACATAGCGGGCAATTCGCAAGTTGAAACCGGAATTATCAATCAGTATCAGCACATCAGGCTTGAATTGCTCTATATCGGTCTCACAAAACCGGAAATTTCTCTTGATGGTCTTGAGGTTCCAAAGCACCTTAAAAATCCCCATAAATGAAGTCTCCTTGATGTGCTTAGCCAGTTCCTGAGCCTGCTCAGACATCCTGTCTCCACCCCAAACCCTGAAATACGCTTCAGTGTCGAGCTTCTTCAGCTCCTTCATCATATTGGCTGCATGCATATCGCCTGAAGCCTCTCCTGCAATGATGTAATACTTCATTTCTAGATTTCTCACGGCAAGTTCAGGTATAGAGTTTAATTATCAAATTGAAATCGCCAAAAGGCTTAAGGTCAGAAGTTCCAGGCCAATTCTTCATCTCCTTCAGATAAGCGGAATAGTAGGTGCCAGCGTTGAAAACCGAACTCACCTAAAACTGATTTAGGCTAATATCATATCGGACTTAGCTATCTCCCGCTGGCAGGGGTGCAAGGGGCGGACATTCCTTATCTTATCCTGAAACTAGGCCTGCGCTTCACTTACTGATTCTTCAACAACTGCCACAATCGGTGTCTCACCGATTGATTGAAATAGTTGAAGTCTTCTCACTCTTCATCATGAAAACATGCCTTGTCCTGAAACTAGGCCTGCGCTTCACTTACGAATTCTTCAGCAGCTGCCACAATCGGTGTCTCACCGATTGATTGAAATGGTTGAAGTCTTCTCACCCTTCATCATGAAAACATGTCTTGTCCCTAAATAGGTCTGTACTTCACTTGCCAATTCTTCTCGGTCAGGTAATTCTCCTTGATATATCTGCCTAAAATGGCTATTTAGAACCATCAATTATAACTCCTATGAAATTCAAATCAGCACTTTTTGGCGCATTGGTACTTGTGGCTGCCTGTCAGGCTCCACAAGAAGAACCTAAAGCCGATTTCAATGTAGACTATGAGAAATTCGAACTAGACAATGGTCTGGATGTAGTTTTTCATGTAGACCGCTCAGACCCTGTGGTGGCAGTGGCCTTAACAGCTCATGTGGGCTCTGCTCGTGAGAAGGAAGGCAGAACCGGCTTCGCTCACCTGTTTGAGCACCTGCTCTTTCTTGAATCTGAAAACCTTGGAAAAGGTGGTTTGGATAAACTGAGTGCCCGTGTGGGTGGCTCAGGTGCCAATGGCTCTACTTCAAGAGACCGTACCAATTACTTCCAGACAGTTCCTAATGATGCCCTGGAGAAAATGCTTTGGGCTGAAGCAGATAAACTGGGCTGGTTTATCAATACAGTGACCGAGCCTGTATTGGCTAAGGAAAAGCAGGTGGTCAAGAATGAAAAACGCCAGAGTTATGATAACAGACCCTATGGCCACACCAGCTATGTTATAGATAAGCATCTATATCCATCAGACCATCCGTATAACTGGCAGGTCATTGGTTCGTTGGACGATCTTCAGGCAGCCACCCTGGCCGATGTTAAGGAGTTCTTCAGAAGATGGTATGTGCCGAACAATGTGACCCTTGTGGTTTCTGGCGACTTTGATGTGGAACAGGCCAAGGCCTGGGTAAAGAAATACTTCGATGAAATTCCACGAGGTGAAGAAGTAGCAGCCATGACCCCAAGACCGGGTAAAGTCGATGAGACCATTAAGCTTTATCATGAGGATAACTTCGCTCGTTTACCGGAACTCACCTATGTATGGCCAACTGTTGAGCAATATCACCCTGACAGCTATGCTCTGGATGTGCTAGCTCAGTACCTCTCTTCAGGTAAGAAAGCCCCTTTCAACCAGGTATTGGTGGAAGATAAAAAGCTCACTTCTAATGTGAGAATGTACAATGGCTCCTCTGAGCTGGCAGGACAATATCAGCTTGCTGTCAGAGCCTATGCCGATAAGGATTTGGATGATGTAGCAATGGCCATCAATGAGGCTTTCAGCAAATTTGAGCAGGAAGGAATCTCTGAAAAGGACCTGGACCGTATCAAAGCAGGACAGGAAACCGGTTTCTACAATGGCCTTTCAAGTGTATTGGGCAAAGGCTTCCAGTTAGCACAATACAACATCTTTGCTGATGACCCTGGCTTTATCAAGAAAGATATCGAGAGCATTCTCGCTGTGACTTCAGACGATGTCATGCGTGTTTATCAAAAGTATATTAAAGGCAAGAACTATATCGCTACCAGCTTTGTACCAAGAGGTCAACTGGAGCTGGCTCTCGCCAATTCAGAAAAGGCAGAGGTAGTAGAAGAAGCTATTGTCCAAGGTGCTGAAGAGACTTTCGATGCATCTATTCAGGCTGAATATGACAGAACCCCTTCTAGCTTCGACAGAACGGTTGAGCCACCTTATGGCGATGCGCCTGAGATTCAGATTCCAGAGGTTTATGAAGCTTCATTAGCTAATGGTTTGAAAATCTATGGAATTGAAAACGATGAGGTTCCATTGGTTCAGATCAATCTGGTCATTGATGGCGGCCAGCTTTTGGAAGACATGAACAAGCTCGGTGTCGCCAATTTAATGGCCTCACTGATGACCAAAGGAACTGCCAATAAAACACCAGAGGAACTGGAGGAAGCGATCGATCAGTTAGGCGCCCGCATCAATGTTTTTGCCGGTAAAGAAAGCGTCAGGATTTCAGCCAACACCCTCGCCAAAAACTATGACGAGACACTAGCCTTGATGGAGGAAATACTGCTTGAACCAAGATGGGATGCTGATGAGTTTGAATTGGAAAAGCAAGGTACCATCAGTCAAATCAGACAGCAGGAAGCCAATCCGAATGCGATTGCCGGTAATGCTTACAACATTCTTATTTATGGCAAGGATGATATCAGGGCTCAAAACCCTTTAGGAACGATTGAAACGGTTTCTAACTTAACCATTGATGACCTGAAAGCTTATTATGAAGCTAACATATCACCTTCAGTAGCCCGTTTGCATGTGGTTGGTGATATCTCTCAGAATGATCTGGTTAAATCACTGGCTTCCTTAAATACAGAATGGGAGTCTAAGCCCGTACAGTTGCCTGACCTGAAACAACCTGCGGCTCCGGAAAAGTCTCAGGTTTACTTCTATGATGTTCCGGGCGCCAAGCAATCCGTATTAAACATTGGCTATCCAGCTATGCCAGCTACGGACAAGGACTTCTACCCTGCTACGGTGATGAACTACATTCTTGGTGGTGGTGGTTTTGCTTCGCAACTGACACAAGAGCTTAGAGAAGGAAAGGGATATACCTATGGCATCAGGTCCGGATTCTCCGGTAACTCTTACGATGGACGATTCACTATATCCAGCGGTGTAAGAACCAATGTGACCCTGGAATCAACGCAATTGGTGAAGGAAATACTGGACAACTATGGTCCGGGCTTTACCGAGAAAGACCTGGAAACCACCAAAGGCTTTCTCATTAAGAGTAATGCCCGTGCTTTTGAAACAGCAGGTGCCAAGCTGAATATGTTGGAAAATATTAGTGAATATGGATTGCCTTACAACTATGTTAAAGACAGAGAGGCTATTGTTCGCGGCATGACCGTGGAGAAAATCCGCGAGTTATCTAAACAATATCTGGATGAAAATAAAATGATCTGGTTGGTGGTTGGCGATGCCAAAACTCAATTGAATCGAATGAATCAATTAGGCTTTGGCAAGCCTGTGCTGATTAATGATATGACCGGACCGGAGAAGTAAAAATCCGGTTAGGTATTAAGTTCTAAGTTTCGGGTTGTCAGACTGGGAACTTAGAACTTGAAATACTCAAGCCTCATCAAAGGACATTGAACTGAATTAATCCTTGAAGTTCAAACTTTAGACAGTACCTTTGGCTCCAGTTAAAAACACCGATCTATGCTCAAAATTGGGGTCCTTGGAGCCGGTCACCTCGGCAAAATTCACATCAAATGTATCAAAGACATCGCTGACTACCAGTTGGTAGGTTTCTATGATGCCCAACCTGAAAATGCCAAAGCAGTAGCCGAAGAGCATGGCATAGATAGCTTCGACACCATAGACTCGCTGATTGAAGCAGTCGATATTGTAGACATTGTTACCCCAACCCTCTCCCATTTTGAATGTGCTCAGAAGGCCCTCAATGCAGGGAAGCATGTATTTATCGAAAAGCCGGTTACTAACACCCTCGCAGAAGCCGAGTCACTGATCAGTCTTTCAAAGGAAAAAGGACTCAAAATCCAGGTCGGTCATGTAGAACGATTCAATCCAGCCTTTGTCGCTGCTCAGCCTTACCTGAAGCAGCCTATGTTTATTGAGACTCACAGGCTGGCTCAGTTTAACCCCCGTGGATTAGATGTACCTGTGGTACTCGATTTAATGATCCACGACATAGATGTTATCCTTAAAGCAGTTGGATCGAAAGTGGAAAAGGTATCGGCCAGTGGTGTGAATGTAGTAGCCGACACCCCGGACATAGCCAATGCCAGGCTTGAGTTTGCCAACGGATGTGTCGCCAACCTGACCACCAGTAGAATTGCGGTGAAAAACATGCGTAAGTCACGCTTCTTCCAAAGAGATGCCTATGTGGCGGTAGACTTCCTGGAGAAGAAATCTGAGATTGTCAGAATGCAGGACGCCAAAGGAGACGAAGGGCCATTTTCTATGGTGCTGGACCTTGGAGAAGGCAAAGGCAAGAAGGAAATCATCTTCGAGAATCCGAAAGTACATCCAAGCAACGCCATAAGAGAAGAACTATTCACCTTTCACCAGGCCATCAAAAACGATGAACAACCCATTGTTACTATAGAAGATGGTTATGAAGCCTTAAAAGTGGCCTATACTATTCTGGAAGAAATAGAGAAGAATTTACAGAAGATCGGATAACACAAAGTAAGTCCGACAGATATACATTTCATCGAAATAAACTTTATTCAATATGGATAACAGAAGACTATTGCCCATTATCGTGATATCAGCGATTGCCCTTATCGTGGTGATCGGACTATCATCAAGTATTTTCTACACCGTTCAGGCCAATGAGAGAGCCGTACTCTTTAAGAAGTTCTCAGGAGGACTGGATAAAGAAAATGTCATTCAACCAGGCTTTCACATCAAAGCGCCCTGGAACGACCTCATCACTTTCGATGTGGCTGAAAGCAAAGCCGAAGAAACCATGGATGTGCTCGACAAAAACGGATTGAGCATTCAGGTAGATGTTTCAGTGAGGTTTTACCCTAAATTCGACCGAATTGGCTTTATCTACGAAAGATTCAGATTAGGTTATATCAACACCCTTGTGGTACCGGAAGTGAGATCAACCGTACGTCAGGTGATGGGACGCTTTACCGCTGAAGAGATCTTCTCTACCAAGAGAGCCGAAGTAGAAACAGCTATTAGAACTGAAACTGCCACGGTGTTGGGTAATGAAACCAACAATGTAGAAATGACTGCCCTATTGATCCGTAGTATCATCCTTCCGGAGAAAATCAAGCAGGCTATTGAGAACAAACTACAGCAGGAACAGGAAGCTTTAGCCTACCAGTACCGGTTAGATAAAGAAAAGAGTGAAGCCGAGAGAAAGCGAATTGCTGCTGAAGGTGAAGCGCAGGCCAACAAAATTGTAAACAGCAGTTTGACACCGAACTTATTGAAAATGAGAGGTATTGAAGCGACTTTAAAATTAGCAGAATCACCCAACTCAAAAGTTGTCGTAATTGGTCAGGGAGATGGCGGTTTGCCGTTAATTTTAGGCAATAATTAAAATATCTGCCCATCGGAGAACAAGAATTTTTTTTCATTGTTTATTAGAGTAAATTCGCTCACGCAAAAGAGCCCTGAACTAAAAAGTTAATACAAATCGTAACGATGTCGAATACAGCAGAAATCAAAGTTGACGGAAAGAGCTACGAGCTTCCGGTAATTGAAGGAACAGAAAATGAACAGGCCATTGATATCTCTTCTTTAAGAGGATCGAGTGGAATTATTACCATTGACCCTGGTTTCAAAAACACCGGATCAACTAAAAGTGCCATTACTTTTCTGGATGGAGAAAAAGGAATCCTCAGATACAGAGGATATTCAATTGAAGACCTTGCAGAAAAGTCGAACTTCCTGGAAGTAGCCTACTTGCTGATTTACGGTGAGTTGCCAGATAAAGCTACCTACGATACTTTCGTTTCAGATATCACAAACCACACACTTGTACACGAAGATGTGAAGAAGATTTTGGAAGGCTTCCCTTCTACAGCGCACCCAATGGGTGTTCTATCTTCATTGGTATGTGCTCAAACTGCGTTCTACCCTGCTTCTCTCGATCCTAACAGAGCAGCTTCTGAGGTAGATCTTAGTATCATCAGACTCATTGCTAAAATGCCAACCTTCGCGGCCTGGTCATATAAGAATCAGATCGGTCATCCGGTGAACTATCCGGATAATAACCTGAACTACACTTCGAACTTCCTGAAAATGATGTTCGCTACTCCTGCTGAAGAGTATGAAGTAGATCCGGTGGTAGCCGATGCTTTAGATAAACTGTTAATCCTTCATGCTGATCATGAGCAAAACTGCTCTACCTCTACTGTAAGAGTAGTAGGCTCATCTCACGCCAGCATGTACGCTTCTATCTCAGCAGGTATCAATGCCCTTTGGGGACCTCTTCACGGTGGTGCTAACCAGGCGGTAATTGAAATGCTGGAGAACATCAGAAAAGATGGTGGTGACACTAAGAAGTGGATGGCTAAAGCGAAAGACAAAAACGATCCATTCAGACTGATGGGCTTCGGACACAGAGTTTACAAGAACTTCGATCCAAGAGCCAGAATCATTAAGAAGGCTGCCGATGATGTATTGGCTAAGCTGGGTGTGAAAGACCCTGTATTGGATATTGCCAAAGGTCTGGAAGAAGAAGCATTGAACGATTCTTACTTCGTAGAAAGAAAGCTATACCCTAACGTAGACTTCTACTCAGGTATCATTTACAGAGCATTAGGTATTCCTACCGATATGTTTACCGTAATGTTCGCCATGGGACGTCTACCTGGTTGGATTGCTCAGTGGAAAGAAATGAGAGAGAACAAAGAACCTATCGGAAGACCAAGACAGATCTATACTGGTTCAAACCTTAGATCTTATGTGGATATGTCTTCCAGATAATTCAAGATAACATCAAAAGAAAAGCCCGTTCTATAATCAGAATGGGCTTTTTTATTCCTTCTATTCATAACCTTTGAGCGACTCACCGTCATTCTGAATTTATTTCAGAATCTCGGATCAGAATCTACATCATCGTCATTCTGAACTCGTTTCAGAATCTCAGATCAAAATCTACGTCACCGTCATTCTGAACTTGTTTCAGAATCTCGGATCAGAATACCATATCCTCTTCATCCAAAACTGGAGAATACAAGCTCAGTCAAAAGGACTCACCCCCTACCTCTTAGTACGCTTCAACTTATATCCTACAGCAATCAGGAAACTCTTCTCCTCACCAGCCACCACTGGCGTAATTCTGGCAATCTCCTCACCTACCTTGCTGAATGCTCTTTCATACATAACATCAAACAAGAAAGGCCCCACATCAAAACCAACACCAACTCTTGCTCCTAACGTGAGGTCATTGAAAGCATCGATTTCATCTTGCGGAATTTGTCTGATTTCAGGGCCAGGCTCCAGGTACAATTCGCCATTCACCTTCATCAGGTATGACAACATGGGGCCACCACCCAACCGAAGTGCTGAGTTATCTCCTATTTTCATTCTATAACCAAGGAGCAATGGTAACTCAACAGAGTGAAAGACAAAGTCATATTCACCATAGTTGTATTGTCCACCACCAAGTTGATTACCCAACTTGGTAGAAACGCGGTTATAAATAAGTTCTGGTTGAAAATAGAAGTGATTTACTCTGAGCTGCAGGAAGCCTCCAAAAGAGATTCCGTGAGATTCAAAAGTACCCCCCTGCGCTTCAACTTCGCTTTTGCTGATTTCAGAGAATCGTACAATTGAGTATTTAGCTCGTAAGCCCAGGTCGATTTCGGTATCATATTGCGCCTGAGCGTTGTACCCCATAAAAATGAGGAATGGAATGATTAGTAGTTTTTTCATGTCAGATTAATTACCTCAAAATAATGAAACTTTCTTTTCGACCATCTTCATTTAGTGATAAAAAAAGATTTAGCTAATTCAGGAACCTTGGGCTGACTTCTTGTTAATATAGATGCGGAATTACTCCAACTAATTTATGGATAAGACATTTCAGAACATTGAGCTCTCCTTTCTTAAGATAGAAGACTACCAGGAACTCAAAGAGGCCATGATCAGCGCCTATTCCAGTATGCCCGATGCTTACTGGCGTGAACATCATATTCAATCATTGCTTAATAAATTCCCTGAAGGACAAATCGTTGTTAAGGTGAATGGAGAGATAGCCGGCTGTGCCCTCTCCATTATGGTGAAGTCTCGTGGCTTTAAAGAGCAACATACTTTCAGACAAATAACCGGCAACTATACTTTCAATACACATAGCTCCAGTGGCGACCTGCTCTACGGAATCGAAGTCTTTATTAAGGAAGAGTTCAGAGGCATGCGTATTGGTCGCAGAATGTATGATTATAGAAAGGATCTGTGTGAGCGACTTAACCTGAAGGGAATCGTTTTTGGTGGCAGAATACCGAACTACTATAAATATGCCGATCAATTCAGTCCTAAGGAATACATAGAGAAAGTGCGCCTGAAAGAGGTACACGACCCTGTATTGAACTTCCAGATATCCAATGACTTTCATCCGGTCTCTATTCTAAAGGGTTACCTCGAAGGCGATGCAGCCAGTAATGAGTTTGCGGTGCTTTTGCGATGGGATAATATCTACTACGAGGCACCATCAAAAAGTGCGGCCATCACCAAGACCGTTGTTCGACTCGGTATTGTACAGTGGCAAATGCGTTCCTATAACGGACTACAGGAGTTGTTGCTCAATGCGGAATACTTCATTGATGCATTAAGTGGATACAAAAGCGACTTTGCTCTCTTTCCTGAATTCTTCAATGCGCCATTAATGGCTGAATTCAACCACCTCAGTGAGCCCGAAGCGATTAGAAAACTGGCAGAGTTCACCCCTGATATTGTAGAGGAATTCTCACACCTGGCTGTAGCCTATAACATCAATATCATTGCGGGAAGTATGCCTGAGGTAGTTGATGACAAGCTTTACAATGTTGGCTACCTCTGTAAGCGAGACGGTAAAATCGATCGCTATGAGAAGCTACATGCCACACCTGATGAGAAGAAGGTCTGGGCCATGAATGGTGGAACTAAGCTTCAGACCTTCGATACTGACTGTGGTAAGATTGGTATCCTCATTTGCTACGATGTTGAGTTTCCGGAACTACCACGCCTGCTGGCCGATGAAGGTATGGATATACTCTTTGTGCCATTCCTGACAGATACTCAAAACGGCTATTCCCGTGTGAGACATTGTGCACAGGCCAGAGCGATAGAAAATGAGTGTTATGTAGCCATAGCCGGCAGTGTGGGCAACTTACCTAATGTCCATAACATGGATATTCAATACGCTCAGTCCATGGTATTTACACCTTGCGACTTCCAGTTCCCGACTAACGGTATAAAGGCAGAAGCCACTCCAAATACAGAGATGATCGTTATAGCTGATGTAGACCTTGATCTGCTCACAGAACTTCACAATGTGGGTAGTGTCAAAAACCTCAAGGACAGAAGAACCGATATCTTTAGTTTGAAAAAGAACTAAGTTGGTTTAAGTCTGAAATCAGATATCAGGAACAGACACTCATATCTATTTCTCCACCCTACAACTAGGGACAACAAGGCTGATGTGGTTTCGACTGGTTCCTGAAGGAGAACATCTCTTTGAGATATGAAACTTCACCCGAAAGTATGAGCGTGTTTTATCGACATCTCTCCTACTTTGAGCTGATTTAATCTATGACTATGAACTGGAAAAAAGGAAGAGGAAAGTTGGGTATGTTTGCACCACTTATTGGTAGCTGGATTGCCAGGGAAGATTCGAAAGAAAGGCCTAACCTGCAATGCACAAGAACATTTTCTCACAGCTTGCAAGGTAAATACATTGAGTTAAAAGCGCATTGGACTGCTGCCAATCTGGATTATGAAGACCTGACTCTTTTCGGAGTAAATGGGCAGAAGGAGGTCAACTTTTGGTCGTTTCAATCAGATGGTAAACAGGCTCACGGTTTTTTAGCGACTGCCGATGACATCCACCCGGAAGCCATCTGCTTTGAGGCACAAATGCCAGCCGGATATGCCAGACAGGTCTATTGGCCTGACGAAAAGGAAGGCTTTCACTGGATAGTTGAATCCAAAACCAAGAAAGGTTGGAATCGCTTTGTTCACCACCATTACTTACCGGTATAGTCACCTACTGATGAACTCATGTATGTTGTATTGAGGCAATATTCAAACTCATACTGTATCGGATTTGGCTATCCCCCGCTGGCGGGGGTGTAGAGGGTGGATTGTCGTTTATTAATCGATCTCTCTATGAGGGTCACTCCCGCCAATTGATAGATCTAGACAGTTACCATTAATATCTCTAACCCCTGAAATTTCTGATAAAGGTTGCCGATTCAACCTGCCTAAGTTTGAGGCATTACTTACCTTTGCGGAAAGGTTTAAGAATGATAGATAAGAATAACCCCTGGCATAAAGTATCTGTTGGAGAAAACGCTCCTGAAGTAGTAAACGGCATCATCGAAATCCCTCAGAACACAAGGGCTAAGTACGAGCTGGATAAAGAGACGGGTTTGCTCAAAATGGATCGTGTAATTTACTCCAGCATGTATTATCCGCACAATTACGGCTTCATTCCCCAGACCTATTGTGATGATCATGACCCATTGGATATTCTGGTTCTTTCTCAGATATCCATTGTGCCTATGTGCCTGGTGGAAGCCAAAGTGATTGGCGTAATGCGCATGTTGGATGGTGGTGAAATGGATGATAAAATTATCGCTGTTGCCAACAACGATATGTCAGTGAAACACTTCGATGACATCTCAGAACTTCCAGCTCACTTTATCAAAGAACTGCGCAACTTCTTTGAGGACTATAAAAAGCTTGAGAATAAGACTGTTGAAGTGGAAGATTTTCAGAATGCAGCCACTGCCAAAGCCATTATTCGCAAAAGTATAGAAGACTATCAGGTCAAGTTTGGTTAACATAACCAACAGGAAGTCAAGGTATTCTGCCGAAGTTCGATAGTCGGTTCGTGAAAAAAAGTTTGTCATCAAAACTGATTAGGCCTATCTTCTGGCTCTAATCAGAACTCATGGACAAAAGAACCTTTCTCAAGAACCTGATGGGTGTCTCATTGGCTTCCACACCATTCTTCAAGGAAATACAGAAACTATCTGATCACTACAGCTGGCAAAGTCCATTGGAGTTTGCTCAGAATGAAGATTTCTGGGCTAAAATCAGAAAGGACTATCTCCTCAAGCCGGAGTATGTCAATCTGGAGAATGGCTACTATTGTATGCTACCACAACCCACACTGGAAAGGTACCTGCAAAGAATCCGAGATGTCAATTATCAGGCTTCTTATTATATGAGAACTGTGCAGTGGGACAATAAGGCCAATTCGGCTGCTGCCCTGGCTAACCTCGCCCATTGTAATAGTAATGAACTCATCATCACCCGTAATACCACAGAATCACTAGATACTGTCATTCAGGGTTATCCTTGGAAACGTGGTGATGAAGCGGTTATGTCTAACCAGGACTATGGTGCCATGCTGAATATGTTCAAGCAGGTGAAGGACAGGCAAGGCATTGTGCTCAAGGCCATTGATGTGCCTATGGACCCGTCCAGGGATGAGGTGATTGTAGAAGCCTACCGAAAAGCCATTACGCCAAAAACCAGACTCCTAATGGTTTGTCATATGATCAATATTACCGGTCATGTGCTGCCCATCAGAAAGATCTGCGACATGGCGCATAGTCTGGGCGTTGAAGTCATGGTAGATGGTGCTCATGCCTTCGCTCATATTGATTTCAATATGAAAGAGCTGGATTGTGATTATTATGGTACCAGTTTGCACAAATGGCTTAGTGTACCGCTGGGAGCAGGTTTTCTTTATGTCAAGAAGGATAAGATTGATCAGATCTGGCCACTGATGGCTGAAGGAAAAACAGACCCCGGTGCTATCAAAAGATTAAATCATACGGGAACGCACCCGGTAGCTACTGATCTCACCATTATGGACGCTATAGAATATCATCAGATGATCGGCATTCAGCGCAAAGAGGCCCGTTTGCGCTACCTACAGAACTATTGGGTAGATAAGGTTCGGGGAATCGATAATATTGTCATCAATACACCAACTGACAGTGACCGCTCCTGTGCTATTGCCAATGTAGGTATTAAGAACATGAAGCCCAGAGATATGTCTAAGGAGCTTCTGGATGAACACAATATCTGGACAGTGGCCATTGACGGTGCCGGAGTACATGGATGTAGAATCACACCAAATGTCTACACCACCACTGAAGAACTGGACAAGTTTGTCAATGCATTAAAAGCAATGGCTTAAGGAGGCTGTTTAGCTTAAAAGCTATATGCAACTCATTGATCTGTTTCATTTTAGCAACAGTGACATGATAAAAATCATGTTGGTTTAAGTTACGATTGACGATTTTGTGAGTCTTTAGGTCAATCAAACTCAAACTGTCATGTTCAGAAACTTTATTATTTCAGCCTGGAGGTCTCTAAAAAGGCAACCTTATTTTTCGGCTATCAATATTCTCGGTCTATCTACGGGAATAGCTATCTCCATTCTTCTGCTCGTGTTCATCAATCATGAACTGAGATACGATCAGTTTCACACCAAAAAAGACAACATCTACCGGGTAGTTTCAGGCTATACCACGAACGATGGATATGTCGCAAAAACGGCCATCTCCTTCGGTAACCTTGCTCCTTCCCTGTCTAGTCAGGTTCCAGGAATTGCGAATGCCGTTCGCATTCTTCGGGGCGGACAAAAGGACATTATTTGGAACGATAACAGCTATCTCAGTAATACATTGCTGTATACAGATGATAGCTTCTTCGACCTTTTCAGCTATCAGTCGCTCACAGGACCGGTCAGCCAGGAGTCGTTTAATGCGGGTGGACTGGTGATGAGCAAAGAACTGGCTGTCTCTTTGTTTGGTCAGGTGCCTTCAGATATGAAGGAATTGGTAATAGACGGAAAGACTTATCCATTGCTGGCAGTTATTGATGTCCCAAAAACATCCCATCTGCAATTCGATATACTTCTCTCTGGCCAAATGGAGCCAGACTGGGATTTATTGGCCAATGAAAGCGGACTGGAATTCTGGACTTATCTCTTATATGAGAAGGGTGCAGATGCCTCAGCTGTCACAGAACAAGTCGAGCAAATTTATGACGAGGCCATGGCTAAGCGCTTCGCCAGCTTTGTTTCAGATGTACACAATACTGTTCAGCCGCTGAGCGACATTCACCTCTACTCTTCCGACATCAGTACTTCCCCTGAAAGAGGTAATATTGAGACAATCCGTATTCTGGCTGTGATTGATGTGTTGATTCTGCTCATTGCTATTTTCAACTTCATCAATCTTTCTACAGTCAGCTTTGAGAAGCGCATTAAGGAAATTGGAATCAGAAAAGTCTTGGGTGCTTATCGCCAAAGCCTGATGAAACAATACCTGATCGAATCCGTTTTGCTGAGTCTGTTGTCTCTGGTGGTATCCCTGTTGATGGTAAGCCTGTTAATTGATCCTGTCGGCAGAGCCTTATCAATTGAAGCCTCTTTAAGCAGCTTAAACTTGTTCTATTTTGCCGGAATCCTGATCGCTGCGGCTATTGTGCTCGGCTTACTGGCCGGTATTTATCCAGCGCTTTTAGTCTCATCATTCAATCCCAATAAAATACTCAAAGGTCAGGCTATCCATGTAAAGGGTAAGAATATGACCACGCAAATCATGGTGGGTCTTCAGTTTGTCATCG
This sequence comes from Roseivirga sp., assembly GCF_965216855.1. NCBI lineage: Bacteria > Pseudomonadati > Bacteroidota > Cytophagia > Cytophagales > Roseivirgaceae > Roseivirga > Roseivirga sp. The sequence goes on from NZ_OZ244204.1 coordinate 97,440, forward strand.
CGATTGTATTGCTTATTAATCTCGGCTTTTTCAAGCTCCAGATGAATTACATGATCAGCTCTAATCCGGGCTTCAATCAGGAACATGTAGTAGTGGTTGATAATATGAATGAAATGCTCAAAGAAAACATTGATGTCATTCAATCTCGCCTGGAACAACTGCCAGAAATAGAGCAATTTGCCATCACACAGGCGGTTCCTGGAAGTGGCACCAGTGGTCAGGTGGCCTATTTAGAGGGGCATGATCCTAACTCTGCCATGGGTATCGCTGAAATCAGAACGATTAAAGGTTTCGCAGAGACTTTTGAAATCCCATTGGTCATGGGTCGTGACTTTGACCCTTCACTCAAAACGGATGAAAATGCCTTCATGATTAACGAGGCTGCCGTAAAGCAACTCTTCTCAGAAGGTGGAAACCCAATCAATGCGCAAATGGTGGTGGGTAATCGTAAGGGACCCATCATTGGCGTGATGAAGGACTATCACTATCAGTCTCTTAAGTATAAGATTCAGCCATTAATGATTTCATTAGATCACCCCTACCGCATGCAGTTGGCTGTAAGAGCCAATGGCAGCCAAATGAGCCAGGCACTAAACAGTTTAGAGGATATTCTGGTGGAAGTTGACCCCAGTTATAGCATGTCTTACTTCTTTCTGGATGACAGTCTTGAACAATTATACAGCAATGAAAAAAGAAATACCAAGCTGGTGAGCTGGTCGAGCCTTATCGCCTCTGTCCTCTCTCTTGTTGGACTTGTCGCCTTGACCAGCTTTAGTATCAGCCGTAAACGCAGGGAAATTGCAGTGAGAAAAGTACTAGGAGCTGAAATACTAAACCTCAATTGGATATTGACCCGAGGGTTCCTGACCATTATTCTCATAGCCAATCTGATTGCTCTTCCTCTTGGGGTTTGGCTAAGCAATAGCTGGCTAAATGACTATGCCTACAGAATTAGCGGTGCAAGCAGTTGGTATATATTACCAGTAGCGGTTGCTCTATCGCTACTTATTCCCCTATTCCTCATTTCATTTGAAGTACTCAAACGATCAGGAGAGAACCCTGCGGAAGTACTTAGGGCAGAATAAGAGAAAGGGCTAACTGATAAAGCAAGTGGTCTTGTCATTCAGAAAATGTCTTTACCAAAAGGCAAGCTTGTTTCAGAGTTCATAGCCAGCATCAGTCAGCATGGAGATCCTGAAATAAATTCAGGGTGACGTTACCCCAATATCAGTTAACCCTTAGCCTCTATTTATTGAATATTTCCTGTAAAAGCATCATCAGCTCATTCCAGCTGGCTTTATCAGCATCGGCATTATAAGCCAAAGGAAGGTTGAATTCCTCTCCCAATGCATCAGCCTGTTGGCTGGTATAGGCATGCACAGCACCATCATAAGCCACATACTTATAGTCAGCACCCACTGAATCCATTGCTGCTCTGTAGGAAGCAACTGAAGCCGCAGGTACAAATGGATCATCAGCTCCATTGGCTACCAGTATTTTGGCTTTAATATCTTTTGAAGGAGGAATTGGCAAGTCAAGACCGGCATGGAAGGCGGCCACTGCATCAAGGTCATAACCAGCATCAGCCATGCTCAGTACTACAGATCCACCAAAGCAGTAGCCTATCGCAGCAATTTGACTGGCATCTACATGCGGATCATTCTTCAAGGTTTCCAACGCAGCATCGAAACGGGCTTTAGCCTCGTCTAGGTTAGCAAAGACTTCTCCGGCAAACTTACCTGCATCATCAGGGTGACCGGCTTGTTTTCCTTCGCCATACATGTCTACAGCTATCGCCACATAACCTTGCTGAGCCAGCATATCGGCTCTTTCACGCACATAATCATTATGCCCCCACCATTCGTGCACAACCAGAATACCGGGACGCTTCCCTTCCATATTCTCATCATAGGCTATGTAGCCTTTCATTTCAGTGGCGTCTGTATTGTAGGTTACTTCTACTCCACTGACCTTAGGCTCCTGAGGCTCCTGTGTATTTTCTGTATTGGACTTTTCAGCGCTCCCACAGGCTACCATGAGCAGAGAAAGAACACCTAAAAGTGATTTTTCGATTGTTTTCATATTAGTCTTAGTTAATCGTTGATTACAATCAAATAACCATATGAAATCGTTTTAGTTCACGGAGGAAATGCGAGATCATGGGTTTTTGGAAGTAATTGATCAGGTAATATATAATGGTCTTGAGCATAATCATGAACTTGAAAAATAACCCATCAAATTGAGCCTGTCATTCTTATTCATTTATAACCACACTTCAAATAATCATTGCATCTATTGACGGCTTTCCGGTAGTTTACCATCAATCAACCTTAATTCAGTCAGACATGAAGTATTACTCCAGAATCCTAATAGTCACCTTCCTTTTAGGACTAAACCTTAACCTGGCCAGCGCTCGACAAAACACTGCTCCTGCCGAGCAGGTCAGTGAACTTTATAACCTTGCTACTCAATTAAGAGCTGACTATGGCAGTTTAGCACGCTTTTATGCCATCAGGAACTCTCCGGAAAGAAGAGCCCGTTTTCAGGAATTCTTCAATGACTATATGAAGAAATTGGAGCAGAATAACTTCAATCGCCTTTCACAAAATGGCCAGGTAGACTACCTGCTGATCAAACAATACATTGATGACAATCTCTATCAGCTGAATCAGGAAGAGCAGGAATACAATGCCATGAGTCAGTGGGTATCTTTCGCTGAACCCATCTACGAAATTGAAAAGCTGAGAAGACGAGGAAAGCACCTGGACTCTGAAGATATTGCTGCTCAACTGAATGAGATAACAGAGCAGCTTCAAATTACTTCAGAACGACTTAAAAAAGGCCAAACCGTATTCCCTAAGCATTTAACAGATAGAGCTTCAGGAGTAATGAGAGGTCATGTACAGGCACTTAGAAGTGTCTATGAATTCTATAATGGTTATGATCCAGAGTTTGGTTGGTGGATCACTAAGCCTTATGAAAAGCTGACGAAAGAACTAAACGATTATGGAAAACTGATTCAGTCGAAAGTAGACCCTAAGACACAGCCTGCCGATGATGGCAGCGGCATTATTGGTAATCCTATTGGACGTGTTGAACTCATCAGACAACTGAAGAATGAGATGATTCCTTACACTCCGGAAGAATTGGTAGACATGGCCATGAAGGAATTTGCCTGGTGTGATGAAGAATTATTGAAGGCTTCCAGGGAAATGGGCTTTGGTGATGACTGGAGAGCCGCACAGGAAAAAGTAAAAATGTCTTTTGTGCCTGCTGGTCAACAGCCTGAGGCCATGTTGGAGCTTTACGATCAATCAGTGGCCTTTTTGAAAGACAATGATCTGATTTCTATTCCTCCGATTGCTGAAGAAACCTGGAGAATGACCATGATTCCACCGGAAAGACAATTGATTAGCCCGTTCTTCCTGGGTGGCGAAGTGTTGCAAATCTCCTACCCGACTGATGAGATGGAACATGATGATAAGATGATGAGTATGCGCGGTAATAACCCACATTTCTCAAGATCCACTGTACATCATGAACTGATTGCCGGACATCATTTACAAAGGTTTATGAACAACCGTTACAAAGACTATCGATTCTTCGGTACTCCTTTCTGGACTGAGGGCTGGGCGCTATACTGGGAGCTCTTGCTCTGGGATATGGATTTTCCTCGTTCACCAGAGGACAGAATTGGTATGCTGTTCTGGCGAATGCACAGGTGTGCCAGAATCATCTTCTCCCTTAACTACCATCTCGGTAACTGGACCCCTCAGGAATGTATAGACTATCTGGTAGAACGAGTCGGACATGAAAGAGCCAATGCAGAAGGTGAAGTAAGAAGATCATTCACAGGTGGTTATGGTCCGCTTTATCAGATTGCCTATATGGTTGGAGGCCAGCAGTTCTATGCACTTAAAAGAGAATTGGTAGATGGTGGAAAGATGAGCCTGAAAGACTTCCATGATGCCGTAATGAAAGAAAATGCCATGCCCGTTGAAATGGTACGCGCAATTCTTACCGATCAAAAGCTGAGCAAGAACTTTGAAACCAATTGGAAGTTTTACAACAACCAGTTGAATACAGAGAGTATGAAGAAGTATTGAAATGCTTTGATGTAGTTCTATTTCTCAAAAAGAGGAAACCTTAAGTCAAGTTCTATATTCCAGTGTATGAAAGTTTCTATCTGTCACCTTGAGCTTGTTTCAGGTTATGATCTACTAACCTTAATTTAGATAATGAAGAGACACCTATTAATCTACATTATATCTCTAATTATAGGTTTTTTAGGAATGGCAATACCATTAGGGCCAATGTATACTCATAGATACCTTGACTGGTTGATTTATTGCTGCATCTATGGTGGGCTAACAATCTTTATCATCCTAAGTTGGCTTCATTTCTTTTTCCCAAATGTCGGACTAAGGCTACTTAGGATATTTACATTAATTGTAACCCCTTGGCCTTTAATTATATTGATCATGTCAGTTGTCAACCTAGAGACAGCAGTCTTCATCCCGATGTTGATTTTGGTCACTCTCGCGCTACTTCTATACGTGATTTCAGGAAAAGCGAATGCCAGTAAACCAGACTTGCGACTAACATTCAAAGTCTTCCTGTCAATTTTACCTTCAGTTTTAGCATTAGCTATTTACATGTATATTAAGTCAATAGAAATCGCCTAGAAGAAGGCACCAAATGTTAAAGTATTGGCCTGAAGTGTCAAGCATTCAAAGGCTGGCCTGATCATTTTTGTGTTACTGTTTTGTACGTTCAAAACAGATACATCAAAACGGCTGGCAAATGAGAAAGGCACTTATACTTCTATCCCTATTCATTATTAAAAATCTTGTACATGCTCAATTAGCAGATAGAATTGAGCTAACCAATGATCAGAGGCTCATTGGTTTGGGTACTCAGCGAATTGTGAAGTCTGAAATACTCCAGGAAGACCGACCCGTCATCATATCACTCCCCAATGGTTATGAAGAAAGTCAGGCGGGTTATCCTGTTTTTTATGTACTTGATGGTTTACAGAACATTAAGCATACCATAGGAACAGTCGAGTTACTTACCGAATCGGGCCTTATTCCACCATTAATCATTGTGGGGATCGAGAGTCTGGATAGATCAAGAGACCTGACTCCTTCCAGAGCCGGAGAAAATATGTATGGAGGTGCCGGCAATGCAGGCATACCTCAAAGTGGTGGGGCTCCTTCATTCCTTCAATTCATGAAAGAAGAGCTGATCCCCTTTGTAGAAACTAATTACAGGACACATCCCTATAGGATTCTTGAAGGCCACTCCTTTGGAGGCCTATTCAGTGTTTTTGCATTGATGGATAGTCCGGAAATATTTGATGCACTCATCATTGAAGCTCCTGCCCTCTGGTGGAATAATGAAAAAATGACCCAAAAGGCCAAGGAGTTTTTTACTTCCCATGCCGCTCTGGAAAAGACCGTTTACTTCGGTATTGGAGGCAACGATGGTTGGGGAATGCGTCAGGAGTTGAAACGATTTGTGGATGTAATTGAAGAAAGTCAGCCGGAGCACTTCAGGTGGTTTCATGAAGAGGTTGGAGATGAAGACCATATGGCTTCCAGGCTATTATTAAACTACTATGGGTTGAAGTTTATCTTTGCTGACTTACGAATCAGTGATACCCTCACCAACAACTACCAGGACTCTCTTTTCCTAAAAAGTGAAAACCAACTGACCCAAAAGTATGGTCCACAAACCAGAAGGCCAGCGGGTGATTATATCAACCTGGTGGCTCAACAATTAGATGCCGGAAATTCATCAGGCGCTATCACCATACTCAAAACAGCCATTGCCGGATATCCTAAATATATTGGCCTATTAACTTATTTGGCCAGGATATACGAGCAGACCAGTCAAATGGAGAAAGCTATCTCCACCTATGAACTGGCCATCGAAGTATCAAAGAAATACAAGCTGGGCCAAGAACAGGATCTAATGATTGCGATTGAAAGGATAAAGGAATAAAGTCATCTTGCCTGTCCTAAATGAGCGTTACGGGTTTTAAACAATAATCCCCTTATTGAAATGTTGGGTTGTAGTCAACCATCAGTTGGGGCCTTATCTTTTCTCTGAGCTCCCTCCTTTTCATCTTGAGTGAAACGAAAGATCTAGCGAAAGTCAAGACACAGCAGATCCCTCCCCATTGGAGAGGGACAGCACATTCTGCGGGAGTTAAACCACAATGCTCATAGTTGCACTCGGTACCATCTTCCCCCTCGGGGGAAGACAGGAGATGGGGCTGAAAACTTAAAACAACCCCTCAGCAATTCTTCTCACCACCTGGCTCTTGCTCATGGTGTAGTAATGCAGTACGGGAACACCAGCTTCCATCAATTCTTTTGATTGCTGAATAGCCCATTCAATTCCCACTTCTCTTACTGCTGCATTGTCGTGACATTTATCCAGTTCATCGACTAAATCATCAGGTAAATCCACATGGAAGACACTGGGCAGAATACTCATATGGTTAAGCGTAGTGATTGGCTTTAAGCCTGGAATGATAGGAACTTCAATACCATTGGCGCGACACTTGTCAACAAACTCAAAGTATTTCTTATTGTCGAAGAACATTTGGGTTACGATGTACTCCGCTCCCATCTCGATCTTTTGTTTAAGATACTTCATGTCGGTTCTCAAACTGGGTGCCTCGAAATGCTTCTCTGGATAACCAGCCACCCCAATACAGAAATTAGTTGGGTTTCGGGTCACTTCTTCATGCATGTATTTACCCTGATTGAGCTCCAATACCTGGTGTAACAATTCACTGGCATAAGAATGACCTTCAGGGTCCGGGATAAACCTTCCCTCCGACTTAATAGCATCACCTCTAAGCACTAAAACATTGTCAACCCCTAAGAAGTCGAGGTCTATTAAGGCATTTTCTGTTTCTTCCTTATTGAAGCCGCCACAAATAATATGAGGCACGGCATCCACATGGTATTTGTTCATAATGGCTGCACAAATCCCAACCGTACCTGGTCTCTTTCGGGTAGTTACGCGCTCCAGAAGGCCATTCTCACGCTTCTTGTACATGTATTCTTCCCTATGGTAGGTGACATCTATAAAAGGTGGATTGAATTCCATGAGGGGATCAATCGCATCGAAGATGTTTTGTACACTTTCTCCCTTTACAGGTGGAAGAATTTCAAAGCTAAAGAGCGTCTTACCTTTTGCGTTTCTTATATGTTCGGTGACTTTCATTTTATCGCGTTTCGAGGTTGTTATGTTTGGATGTGTTGATGTTCTATCTAACAATCCCTGATCTCAACCTTGTTTGTCATTCTTTCTTAAATATTTAATCAGTGCGTGTTATTCATTGATTCTTAAAGCATTGTCATTTCAGTATCTCAGGCACTTTTAACTTCAACACATCCCGACTTCTAAACATCATAGCTTAAGCTAGGAGCCAGCCATTTTTCAGCTTGCTCAACTGTCCATCCCTTACGGCTTGCGTAATCTTCAACCTGATCCTTTTCAATCTTACCCAGCCCAAAATATTTGGCTTCTTCATGCATAAAGTAGAAGCCTGAAACGGACGCAGCAGGATACATAGCGTATGATTCTGTCAGACTAATCCCGGTATTTTGCTCTACTTCCAGCAACTCGAAAAGGATTCCCTTTTCGGTATGTTCAGGGCAGGCCGGATAGCCAGGAGCCGGGCGAATTCCCTGATATTTTTCCTTAATCAAAGCATCATTATCCAGGGATTCAGTAGCGGCATAGGCCCACAGCTCTTTTCTTACTTTTTCATGCATGAGTTCAGCAAAGGCCTCTGCCATACGGTCTGCTACTGCTTTGATCATGATGGAATTATAATCGTCATGATCTTTGGCATATTGTTCCAGCAGAGGTTCAATACCAATACCGGCAGTGACTGCAAAGCCTCCTATATAGTCGTTACCTTCACCTTTGGGTGCTACAAAATCAGCCAGTGAAATATTGGGTATACCTGATCCCTTTTTCCCCTGTTGACGAAGCATGTGGAAGGTCTTCAGCACTTCATCTCTCGAATCATCGGTATAAACCTCAATATCATCTCCGATAGCATTGGCTGGATATAGACCAACAACCGCCTTGGCATATAAGAGATTCTTTTCGATCACAAGCCTGATCATTTCCTGTGCATCGTGATAAAGCTTTTGTGCTTCTGTTCCGATTACCTCATCTTCCAGAATTCGTGGGAATTTGCCTTTAAGCATCCAGGTACTAAAGAATGGTGTCCAGTCGATGTATTGACTGATTTCTTCAATAGAATAATCATTGAATACCTGATTGCCGAGTTTTTCAGGTTTAATGAACTGCTTGGTTGACCAGTCAATGTTTACTTTGTTGGATCGTGCTTCCTGCAATGAAATGTAGTGCTTGACCTGCTTGCGGTTAGCATGACCTTCTCTCAACTGAGCATATTCATCCTTTACCCTTGAATAAATATTTTTGTAGGTCTCTTTGCTGATGAGTTCACCTGCCACAGGAACTGATTTTGAGGCGTCCAGCACATGGACCACGGAACCTGAATAGACCGGATCGATTTTCACAGCAGTATGAATACGGCTGGTTGTAGCCCCTCCAATCATCAGTGGAATCTGCATGCCTCTACGCTCCATCTCTTTAGCCACATGCACCATTTCATCGAGCGATGGCGTAATAAGGCCGCTGAGACCAATACAATCTACTTTGTGTTCTATGGCGGCATCCAGAATCTTCTCGGCCGGAACCATAACACCCAAATCAACTATATCGAAGTTATTGCATGCCAGTACAACACCGACAATATTCTTACCGATGTCATGAACATCTCCTTTGACTGTTGCCAGAAGAATCTTTGGCGCACCATCTTGCCCCCTCTCGGTCTCCCCCAAAGTGGGAGATGTTTCTTCAACGATTTGCCATAACTTATTGGTGATCATCAGTTTTGTTCGTTCTAATTGCGAAATGACCTCGCGGTTAGTTAACCGAATTACTTTGAACCCCTGAGATTCCAGCCACTCTGTTCTGAACTGATCGTTATCCTTTACCTCTGGTAATTGATGAATTGAACCATCAATTTCAATGATCAATTTCAATTTGAGACAAACAAAATCTGCAATGTATTTACCGATAATATGTTGTCTTCTGAATTTAAATCCATCCAATTGGCCATCCCTGATATTGGCCCAAAGTATCCTCTCCGCCTCCGTTTCATTCTTGCGCAATTCCTGGGCAAACTCCTTTAATTTTTCGTAACTCTCCGGATCGGCTGTTTGGAAGGAAGGTGTATCACCTTCCCCCTTGGGGAAGGACGGGATGGGGCTGGATTCAGCAGATAGCTGTCGGTTTGCTCTCTTCTCAGCCTCCAGATACGGCAACAAATAGGCTACAGCCTTCTTCATTACCCTGGCACTCTTTACCACCTGAGGCAGAAACATCTTTCCAGACCCAAATAAATCTCCCACCACATTCATTCCATCCATCAATGGACCTTCAATGACATGCAATGGTTTTGGGTATTTTCGCCTGGCTTCTTCGGTATCTTCATCAATGAATTCTACTATTCCTTTTACCAGTGCATGCTCCAGTCTTTTCTCAACTGTATCATTTCTCCAGGCATTGTCTTTAACCTGAACTTTACCCTGTCCCTTTACCGTTTCAGCAAAGTCGAGTAATCGTTCAGTAGCATCTTCTCTTCTATTCAGTAAAACGTCCTCTACTCTTTCCAGCAGGTCTTTCGGAATGTCATCGTATACCTCGAGCATAGTGGGATTAACGATACCCATATCCATACCTTCTTTAATGGCATGGTAGAGAAAAGCCGAGTGCATGGCTTCTCTAACCGGATTATTACCTCTAAATGAGAATGATACATTACTTACACCACCACTCACATGAGCACCGGGCAGGTTTTCTCTAATCCACCTGGTGGCTCTGAAGAAATCTACGGCATTGTTATTATGCTCCTCAATCCCCGTGGCTACAGGAAATATATTCGGATCGAAAATGATATCATGTTTGTTGAAGCCTACTTCATTAACCAGAATATCATATGACCTCTTGCAGATCTCTATTCTTCTTTCGTAAGTGTCAGCCTGTCCTTTCTCGTCAAAGGCCATTACAATTACAGCCGCACCATATCTCTTTACTTTTGTGGCATGCTCTTTAAATACCTCTTCCCCTTCCTTCAGTGAAATAGAGTTCACAACACCCTTACCCTGAATACATTTCAGTCCAGCTTCAATGATTTCCCATTTGGAAGAATCAATCATTATTGGAATTCTGGCTATATCGGGTTCAGCAGCAATCAGATTAAGGAATTTGACCATGGCCTCTTTACCATCGAGCATTCCTTCATCCATATTGACATCTAGGATTTGTGCTCCTCCTTCCACCTGATCGCGAGCGACTTCCAGTGCTTCGTCATACTTTTCTTCTTTGATAAGTCTTGCAAAGCGCTTCGAACCAGTCACATTAGTACGTTCACCCACATTGACAAAGTTGCTCTCAGGGGTAACAATCAAAGGCTCCAGGCCTGATAATCTTAGGGTAACTCTATTATTCTGGTTAACAGTAGATTGTCTATGGTCCATTGTCTTACTTGAGTGAATTTCTTAGTGTTTGAATCATTTTTGTAATTTCTGTCAAATGGTTATAAAGCTTTTCAAACTGCTCCTCTCCTATTAATTCTCTTCTGCGACCTATATAAAGGCAAGAAACTACTTCTATTCCTGACCGGAGTGCTATCCCAAGAAAACGGGCAAACTCCTTATCAGATTGACCGGTACTACCCTCGGCAATATTGAGTGCCACTGAGTCAGCGGCTCTTTTTATTTGACTTGTTAGAACAAACATCTCATTCTTTGGAAAGGACAGTGTTAGTCTATGGACTTCTTCAGTTAAGTCAAGCGCTTTTTGCCAAACTCGTAAATCTTCAAATTTAAAGGCCATATGCTTAATTACTTTTGACTATCGACTATTGACTGTTGACCGATAACCGACCTTGGTGTCACTTTTGCCGCTTCCTGTGCGATAAGCCGGATATGCTCTGGAGTCGTACCACAACAACCGCCAACTATATTTAGAAAACCTTCCTGAAGAAAATCACGAATCTGAACCGCCATTTCTTCCGGACTCTGATCATATTGACCAAATTCATTGGGAAGTCCCGCATTCGGGTGAGCACTTGTATGGAAGGGGGCCTTAGTGGAAAGCGTTTCCAGATAAGGACGTAGTTGAGCCGCTCCCAAAGCACAGTTCAGGCCGATGGAAAGAATCGGAATATGAGAAATGGAAATCAGAAACGCTTCAGTTGTTTGTCCTGACAGAGTTCTTCCGCTGGCATCTGTGATAGTTCCAGAGACCATAATAGGAACCCTTTTCTTTTCCTCATCTAACAACTCCTCTATAGCGAACAATGCTGCTTTGGCATTGAGTGTATCAGTAATGGTTTCAACCAGAAAAAGGTCGACACCGCCATCTAATAGACCTTTAGCTTGTTTCTTGAATGCTTCTTTCAATTGATCGAAATCGATATTGCGATAGCCTGGATCATTCACATCGGGAGACATGGAAGCCAGTCGGTTAGTTGGCCCCATTGAGCCTGCCACAAACCTGGGTTTATCCGGTTCATTGGCTGTGAATTCATCAGCTACCTCTCTAGCTATTTTCGCAGACTGAAAGTTGATGTCATAAACAGCCTCTTCCATATGATAGTCAGCCTGAGCGATTGTAGTACCACTAAATGTGTTGGTTTCTACAATGTCTGCACCTGCTTCAAAGTATTGCCTGTGAATATCTTTGATGATATCTGGACGTGTAATGGAAAGTAAATCATTATTGCCTTTCAATGGCGAGGGGTGATCCTTAAACTGCTCTCCTCTGAAATCTTCTTCAGACAGCGTATGCCGTTGAATCATGGTACCCATTGCACCATCTAAAACCAATATTCTTTGTTTGAGTATCTCCTCGATTTTGTAAGCCATTTGCTGAATTTTAGGCTTACCGAGAAATTGGAAGGATCACTCTCATCTTTTCCCCGATGCCTCGAGGCTAGGAATTAGCACCAGGTATTACCCAGGTTGCTAAGACATCTACGGGCCTAGTCCCTCCGTCTTTCTTGATAAGCATCACAAAGTAAATGAAACTTTATGTAGTCACATAAGAAATCAACATAATATTGATTTACCTGAGGATATTGAAGACCAGTTTGATGTTGAGGTCAACAGCCGGAACCAGTCTGGAATCACTCTCAGCATCCAGAAGATACCCATATTGAAATTCGTAGTTCATTGGCTTTCTGCTATCTGGATCGGTCTTAAAAAGCATATAACCTAAAGCGGCAGAGCAGTCCAGAAAAAGCGGTCCCGCAATTGGACTTAAGAAACCGATCTGTATTCTTCCACCCCATCGCTTTTGACCTATCCCATAGGTGGCCTGTTTGAAATAGGAACAGTCATCTCCGCAACTTAACTCGAAGGTACGGGTACGCTCAAAATCAATTTGGTTATAGAACAACTCAATGCCAAAGTATGGCTTTAGATTCCGGTCTGAATAGCTGTAATTAAGTATCGATGGAATGACTCCTCCATCTTCCAACCCATCCAGGTAAAACTTGACAAGAAGAGAAGACTTAAATCCAGATTTATTGGCAAAATAGGTCTCATCATAAGTATAGACCTCACTATCCAGAATTTGTCCATACCGGGCTTCGAGGCTTATGTGACTTTTCAACCTGACTTCTGCACCGACCATGTGTGACTGAAAATGACCCAAAAGTTGTGAAGGAAAGTATTTGATACTCAGCTTCGGAATTATAGCGGAGAGACTGTCTTTCCCCTCCTGCTCATAATACTGAGCTGTACCCCATTGGAACACGCTAAAGCAACAAAGCAATAGGTAGAATTTCCTCATTAGTCAATTTGGGCTAAGATTTCCAATACGCCTGACGAAGTGTAGCTCATATTGTAGATATGCTTATCGGTCCTTATTATCAGGTAACCGCTCGTATGGATCACATCAAGAGGAAGTTCATTTTGGAAGGCTTTATAACCTTTAAGTAGAATATTTTCAGGATTTGATACGTCATACATGGCCACACCACCTCTTTCACAGACAAAAAGATTATTTTCGTTCACCGCCAGACCATATGGTGCTTCTGAAGGATAGCTCTTGATTAATTGTGGCGACTCAATATTAGAAATGTCGATGGCTTCAAGGACTTCATTACTGTTGAATCGACAATTACTTGACCTGAGTGTTGAAAAGGCCACCCCATTGGCAGCTACTACAGGATCACAAGCCGTAATATGCTCGTAACTCGAAAGCAAATTAAGGTTATTCTGAGCATCGAAATTGAGAAAATAAACCTGGTCACTACTGCCTACCAGAACATAATCACCGTAAGGGAAGATGGTCTCCAGGTTACTCGCAAAGAAATTAAGTTCGCGAACGAAGCTCAGGTCTCCCGAAGCCACTATTTCATATTGAAGAATCTTCTGAGACTCCAATACCAATAGATTATTATTCACAATGGTAAATCTGGCTAAGGAGCCTGCTGTACCTGTGCCTCCCAAATCAGGTGTAAAATCGTTGCTGTCAGCCTCACAAGCTACTAGGGCTACCACTAGTGCGAAGATTAAATAATGTCTTATCTGTAGCATTGTGGACTATTTATAGTGGTTAACTGCCATCCAATTACTTCTCCTTTCTCAGGGTCTACACACTCAAAGTAGTAACCATTAACCGGTGGTACAGGGAGCTCATAGGGACTCGCATCGAGTACGGATTCATGATTCGCTAAAACCTGGTAGTTCTGGATATCATTTACATCTATCACCAGCAGTGAGTTAAACTGATTGATATATAAAATACCATCCTTCAAAGCCATATTCTCGGATCCTCTTACTTTGAGGAACCCTCGATTAATCGGATTGGCCGGGTCTGCATTATCAATGATATGAAGGCCCTCACCTATTTCATTAATCAGTAGCAACTCTCCCTTGACATACATCTGCCCTGGATTGTCAATCGTTCTGGAAGTCTGGAGTTCTACTTCATTGTTATTGTCGGTGGAATAAACCGGTTTATACCCCAATATGTCTTCTTCTGGGAAATCAGGTGGATTATTAATACAGCCAACCAACAACCAGGCAGTGAGAAAAATGAGAAAGGGATGTATGCGCATGTTATAAATTAAATGAAACATTGTTGCATTTACAATAGTACATGAGTTATGAATTTGTTAATGGCAAAAAGAACAGTTATTAATGAACCTAATGAGACTGACATAAACTGAATACCTCGTAACTTGCTTCTATGAAACTAGCCGCCATTGATATTGGATCTAATGCCATTCGCTTTCAGGTGACCCACGTCATGACCTATGAAGGTCAGCACTACTTCAAGCGGTTAGAGTACGTGAGGTTTCCCCTACGCCTTGGTCAGGATGTTTTCAAACTGAAGAAGATTGGCAAAAAGCAGGAAGATAAATTCATTCGCCTGATGCAGGCCTTTAAAATCCTTATTGACCTATATGAAGTGGATGAATACTATGCCTGTGCCACTTCTGCCATGAGAGAAGCGCAGAATGGCCGTGAAATAGTGCAGCAGGTAAAGGAACTAATGGGTTTGAAGATTAACATCATCAGCGGAGATAGAGAGGCTGAGCTTATTAACCGCGTGGTGATGGAGAGGCTGGGCAAAGGCACCTTTCTACATATTGATGTGGGTGGTGGTAGTACTGAGCTGAATGTGATTAAGAATGGACAAAAGATGAAATCTGAGTCATTCAAGATTGGATCAGTGCGGACCATGGAAAACGACTCTCCCAAGAGCGTCAAGAAGCGCATGAGTCAATGGATCAACACACAGATTTCAGGCCATAGGGGCAGCATTACGGCCGTTGGTACTGGCGGAAATATTAGCAAGATATATGAACTTTCAGGCACCAAATCCAAGCTTAGGATTCTGAGGATCGAATCCATTTTGGAAGTTCAGGAGCACCTGTCTAACCATACACTGGAGGAACGGATATTCAAACTGCACCTTAACCCGGACCGGGCTGATGTTATTCTTCCTGCTTCAGATATCTATTTACACGCCATGCAATCGGCTAATATTCAAAGAATACAGGTCCCTGATGTCGGTTTGAAAGATGGTATTATGCACATGCTGTTCGAAAAGCATGTGAAGCAAAGCGTAATTCCCTTAAAAGACTAAGCCAGTTCGTCTAATTGATCTTTTAACTCTGTCCAGGCTAATGTAGCACAGTTTCTTCTTTCGGGAAAATCCCTTGCCGCAGCAAATGCCAGGAACTCATCTTCCGAGAATAATTCCTCCGGAGATTTCGCGCTCCTTTCATCTGTCAATTCCATAAAGAGCTTGATTAGATTTTCCACTTGAGAGATGGCCTTCCCCCTCAATACTTTTGTCAGTAGTACGGTAGAGGCTTTTGAGATAGCGCAGCCGTAGCCTTCGAAACCAATGTCCTGTATTGAATCTCCTACTATGTTGAGATAGAGGACGAATTTGTCTCCGCAAAGTGGATTATAAGCCTGCAACTCATGAGTATATTTCTCTGGTTTCGAAGGTTGATCAGCCTTTTTCGCCAGTTCCAGAATATGGGTTTTATAAAGGGACTGAATTCGCTCTGTCATAGAAAGAATGATTGAGTTTTCAACAATGCTTCATATAGACGGTCAATATCCTTACGGTCATTGTATACTGCAAAAGAAGCCCTGATACTGGCCGGAATCTGGAATCTGTGCATCAATGGTTGCGCACAATGATGTCCCGCTCTGACACAAATACCTTCTTCACTAAGAAAAGTACTGATATCATGCGGATGTATTCCATCCAGCGTAAAAGAGATTAGGGGTGCTTTGTGGTCCTTCCCTCCCATAATTTTTAAGCCTTCAATGCTCTCCAATCGGTCCAGAGCATATGAGGTCAGGTCACTAAGGTGTGCTGCTGTTTCCTTCTCGTCCAGTGAAAGAATGAAGTCCAGTGCAGCTCCCATACCCAAAATGCCAGAAATGTTGGCCGTTCCCGCTTCATGTTTGGCAGGTAAGTCTTGAAAGCTACTCCCTTGCATAGTCACTTCTTTGACTATTCCACCTCCATAATTGAATGGTTTCATCTGTTCCAGACATTGCGCTTTACCATAAAGCACACCCACCCCGGTCGGGCCAAACATCTTATGTGCAGAAAAGAGCAAAAAGTCACAATTAAGCGACATGACATCTACCCGATCATGACACAGTGTCTGTGCTGCATCAACCAGCACAGGAATCCCTTTTTCGTGAGCTAAAGAGATCATACTGTTTAAGTCGTTTTTAATACCAAGCACATTGGAACAGGCAGAAACGGCCAGTAATTTCACTTTATCATTTAAATGACTTGCCAACCAGCTCTCATCGAGCACACCGGACTCCAAAACAGGAATTACCTTTAGTTCTGCTCCTTTTTCGAGGCATAGCTGTTGCCAGGGAATAAGGTTAGCGTGATGCTCTGCTTCCGAAATGATGATATGATCACCGGCTGTTAGTCTCGGGGCCAGGAAATTACGCGCAACCTTATTGATGCCATCGGTTGTTCCCGAGGTAAACACGATTTCTCTTTCTGAAGCGGCATTGAGAAACGTTTTGACTTTAGACCTGACTTCGTTTACCCGGGCAGTGTTAATGCTTGCCGGCCAGTATGCCCCTCTGCCTACCGTGCTGTATTCCTCACTGTAATATCTCGTAATAGCATCGATCACACACTGAGGCTTTTGGGAAGTAGCCGCATTGTCTAAATACACAAAATCATTCCCCTTAGGCGTTGGCTGACGAAAAATGGGGAATTGTGATTTGATCTGTGAAATGTCCATGCAATAAACGATTTACGGATGAGCTGATACCCATACTTCCCCATCTTCAAATACTTCCTTTTTCCAGATCGGCACTGTTTCCTTCAACGTGTCGATGGCATACTGACAGGCTTCAAAAGATTCTTTACGATGTACTGAAGAACAGGCTATCACTACAGCTTCTTCACCTATTGGAACGCGACCAATGCGATGGTGGATAGCCATATCGTGAAGATTCCATCGCTCGATTGCGACTGTAGCAATCTTCTCCATTTCCTTTAAGGCCATCGGTATATACGACTCGAAATCAAGGTATTGTACCGACTTATCTTTAGTCTTGTTACGCACATTGCCAACGAAAACCACCAGGCCGCCACACCCATCATCGGCCACCTGATCTATACAGGCCTGAGTGTTTAATCGGTTTTCTGTGATATAGATTTTATCCATTATCCGCCACTTACAGGTGGTATTAAAACCACCTCATCGTTTTCCTTCAGTTGATATGTATCTTCCACATAGTCCATATTGACTGCAAACTTCAATGAGGCCAGCTTGCCGAAATCCGGAAACTGTTGTGTCAATGCTTCACGTACATGTGTCAATTGCACACCCTCAACATCCAGGGCCACCTGTTTGCTACCAATAATATCCTTCGCTATGCCGAATGCTGTAATATTTACTTTCATCTAATACTTTCCTTCAAATTGATCAATCAAGCCTAATAGGCGGTCATTTGTGGATCAATTTCTTTTTGCCAGGCATTGATACCACCTTTCAGGTTGATAAGTTGGTCAAACCCCTCCTGTTGTAGTAATTCAATGGCTTTTGTACTCCTTCCTCCCATCTTACACATCACTACTACCTCTCTGTCACGGGGAATTTCATCCATCTGATTCAACACTTTGTTCAGCGGTATTAATTTACCTCCCAAATTAGCGATTTGGTATTCGTAATCTTCTCTTACATCAATCAATTCCACAGGTCCATTTTCCATTCTCTCCTTTAGTTCCTGAACAGTTATTTCACGGATAGACTGCTCTTTGACTTCCCCCATACAAAATGCTTCATAATCGATTAAATCGGTAATCCCTGGGTTTTCTCCACTTAGCGGGTTCTCTGAGTTGGCCTGTACATTGAGTTGATGGGTACTAAAGTCCAATGCATCGAATACAAATAGTTTTCCACTTAGACTGGTTCCCATATGACAAAGAACCTTAATGGCTTCATTGGCCATCATGGAGCCAATAATTCCGGGTAAAACGCCTAACACCCCACCTTCACTACAACTCGGTACCATTTCAGGAGGCGGTGGTGTGGGAAACAGGTCGCGATAGTTCGGTCCTCTGGAACCGTCAGCCTTAAGGGCATTGAACACCGACACCTGACCCTCAAAACGAAAGATCGCACCATAGATGAGAGGTTTACCCAATAGGTAGCAGGCATCATTTACCAGATAGCGTGTTGGCAGGTTGTCCGAGCCATCAACTACCAGATCATAATCCTTTAATATTTCTTTAGCATTCAGAGAGTTAACCGACTCTTTATAGACTTTAAATTGAACAGTTGGATTCAGTTGACTGAGTTTCTTTTCGGCTGTCTCAGCCTTGGACTTTCCCAGCTCCTGCGTATTGAAAAGCACCTGCCTTTGCAGATTGGAGAGGCTCACTTCATCGAAGTCTATGATCCCAATTTTACCAACCCCTGCTGCAGTCAGGTACTGCAAAATGGGAGCTCCCAGTCCACCGGCACCAATCACCAGCACCGAACTCTCCAGCAGTTTTTCCTGACCTGACTGACCAAATTCAGGAATAATGATCTGTCGGTTATATCTCAGTAAATCGTCTTTACTTAAATGCATCTTTGAGCTTTTGGTAATCTTCAGGGCTGTCAATATCCTGAATGAATCGATTGGTTTGCACCTGCACCCTGACCACAAGATCGGGATTTTGTTGAACTACACCAGAACAGCCATTCATAGACTGGTGGTTCAAAATTTCCTGAAAATGTCTTTGGCCAAATATGACAGGATTGGCCCTTTGCTGACCAAAGTATGGCACTTGAATGCTCTTCTCCTGAATTGAGAATTGATCTATGAGCCATTGATAATCTTGCGCTTGCAATAAAGGCATATCGGCCATGCAGACCATCACTGCATCTGCTTGCTTAATGGCGCCAATTCCGGTTTGAATTGAAGTTGTTAGTCCTTTCCCGAAGTCTGGGTTGTATATGGTTCGGGTGCGAGTTAATTGCTGCCGGTTGATTTCCGCTTCTATCTTTTGAGCATCTCTACCAGTCACTACTACTATCTCCGACACATTGGAATTTGCCAGTTCATTGAGACTACCAGACACTACAGTAGATTCTGCCCATGGAAGTAGCATTTTATTCTGCCCTCCCATTCTGGACGATGTTCCTGCGGCTACCAATACGGCTGCTATTTTCATAGAATACTTTAGTCTTTAAGGTCCAGCCAAATTACCTCATTATAAGCATTGGCCTCTATTTCAGGTAAAGTTAGAATGAAATTTTCTCCCTCCTGCTCAATGGCGATTGGTTCAGACTTCTCTGCTACCCAACCTGAACCGGATAGTTTTCCTTTCAAACCATTCAGCTCGATGCGTCCGTCTTCAGGCCAATTGAAGACATGTAGATAGATTCTGGTGCCAGCCTCAGTCTTCTTCTGGGTTAACCTCCCCCATGCCACCTCACTAATTGGGCTGGCTTCAGTCTCATAAATAGATTCACTATAAGTATCCATCCAATGGCCAATAGTAGCCAGACGCTCAATACTTTCCTGTGGGAAAGTGCCATCCGCCTTCGGACCTATATTCAAGAGAAAATTACCTCCCTTGGAAGCGATGTCAACGAGGTTCTGTATCAGCGTTTCGGAAGATTTCCAATGATCATCATGCTGGTTGTATCCCCAATGGTCATTCATGGTCATACAACTTTCCCAATCAACTCCCGGTAAACCTGTAGCTGGAATTTCCTGCTCTGGGGTACCAAAATCACCCACATAATCTCCTTCCGCTGTCAATCCGGCCATGCCCTGGCGTCCCTTATCGACACGATTGTTGATAATGATATTAGGTTGAAGGCTACGGACATAATTATAGAGTTCTACCCCTTCCTCATGAGTCCAGGTATCTTCCCATTCGCCATCGAACCAGAGTACACCAATCTCACCATAATTGGTTAGCAGTTCTTTTAACTGACTCTTCATGTAGTCGATATAGCGGGGGAATTCTGCTCCCTCAGTAGTTCTGTCTTTCTCCCAGCCTCTGCGAGGCAGATAATCGGGATGATGCCAGTCCATAATGGAGTGGTAAAAGCAAAGCTTAATCCCTTCTTTCTGACAGGCTTCAGCCAATTCTTTCAGAATATCACGCTTAAAAGGAGTTGACATCACGTCAAAATCAGAGGTCTCCGAATCAAACAGGCCAAAGCCATCATGGTGTTTACTGGTAATGACAATGTACTTCATGCCGGCCTGTTTGGCCATCTTCACCCAGGCCTCTGCATCGAACTGCACCGGGTTGAATTCATCCAGAAACTGATCATATTCTTCTAATGGGATCTGAGCCGTAGTTCTGATCCACTCTGCATGGTTGGTTGTTCCCTTCCACTCACCTGCCGGAATAGCATATAATCCCCAGTGGATAAACATACCAAATCGCGCATCTCTCCACCATTCCATGGGATCGGTTGGTTCCGTAATTTCTTGTGCCTGCTGTTTAGGCTGACAGGAAAAGAGCACAGTGAACAGAAGTAAGTAAAGCAGCAGATAAGCAGGCTTCTTCATTCGGTTGGTAGATTAGGGTTGAGGGATGAATTTAAGGAAACGAAATGGTTTATACACCACACCTTCTTCACTCATATTTGTGACGAACCCGTCTACTCGTGAAAGTGAAACCTTTTCGGTAAGCGTCATTCAGAGCGAAACGCAGTGGAGCGAAGAATCTACCCCCAATGGTCATTCGGAACACAGTGTAACATATCGAACCTATCTGCGAACAAAGGCAGGTAATCCCCTTGAGTATTGTACTAAGTTTGGGATTCCTCTGTCATATCAGTATAGATGTTAATAAAGGTAATTCTCACTTCGTATAAAGTGAGCCCTATTCCCCTTTCAGCATATCAACAGGGTTGCGACTGGCGACATAAAGCGATTGATATCCCGTTGTAAGTATTGCCACCAGTAAGCTGAGACCTGAGGCCAATACAAACACACCTAACTGTATTGGGGTACGATAGGCGAACCCTTCCAGCCAAAGGCTTACGAGCCAATAAGCTAAAGGAGTAGAAATGAGAATTGATAATCCCACCAATTTCACAAAGCGAGTACTAAAAAGACAGGTAAGTTGAGCTGTTTTCGCTCCAAGCACCTTTCTGATACTAAGTTCTTTGGTGCGTTGCTCAGCAGAATATGCTGCAAGACCAAACAAACCGAGACAGGCGATGATCATGGCCATTAAGGTGAAGAAATTCAGCACTTTTCCCATTCTCTCTTCTTTGCGGAATGCATTTTCAAAGGACTGATCCATAAAACTATATTCGAAAGGTATGGACGCATCTATGTCCTTTAGTACCTCTTCTGCCTCATCCAATACCCTTTTCAGGTCAGCCGAAGATTGTACTGATTGTGGGTTCAGTTTCAGGGAATAGAAAGATAAGCCTGCTCCATAGTCCCAAACATTATCGTTCTGATCATTAATAAGAATCAATGGGCCAATATCTTGTCTTGTACTGTGAAAGTTAAAGTTGCTGGTTACCCCAATCACTTCAAATTCATCTTCATTGCCGGAGGCTACAGCCACAGACTGACCTACTGCCTCTTCGTTTGTCCAACCTAAAAGCTGAGCCGCAGCTTCGTTTAGGATAACAGCGTATTGGTCGGTCGGATGTTCCCTATCGAAATTGCGCCCTGCAAGGAATTCAATGTCCAGTACATTCAAATAGTCTTCATCTATCCGCAAGTTATTAAGTTGGAACACCTCAGCCTGAGGCCCGGTAGAGCGGTAGCGATCTCCCGACATCACATTCGGAGGAACTCCGAATGATTTACCAACGGCAGAAACAGCTGCAATGCCCTCCAATTTCGATTTGATCACATTGGTCTGGAAGCCATACTGTTCAATATTATGAATTTGAAGTACATTCTCTTCAGATAAACCCAAATCTATATTAGAACTATACTTCAATTGCTTCTGAACAAAAAGCGAACAAATAATAAGGCAAACCGATATGGAAAATTGAAAGACAACTAAGCCATTCCTGAGCAGGCTCCCTTTCTCGCCTCTGGTAAATTTTCCCCTGATGACCTCAATTGGTTTAAAAGACGATAAGTAAAATGCCGGATAACTGCCGGATAACAGACCTAGAGTAAAAATGAATGATATCAAAACTAACCAAACCTTTGGCTCAGCTAAAAGAGGCAAAAGCACCAGTTCTCTCTGGGCCAGACTATTGAACCATCCAAGAGAGGCATTGACAAGGAATAAGGCCAAAATGGTACTGATGGCAACGAATAACACTGATTCAAATACAAACTGGTTGATCAGTGTATTTCGCTGAGAACCCAACACTTTTCTCACCCCTACTTCCTTCGCCCTACCAGAAGAGCGAGCTGTTGATAGGTTCATAAAATTGATGCAGGACAACAGCAGCACCACAAAACCTATAACCATGAAAATCTGAACAAATTGAGCATTACCAACCGGACCAAATGAATTATAGCCAGGCTCATTAGCGAGGTAGATATCTGGTAATGCCTGCAAATCCAGCTTCCAGGGGTTACCGGCAGTGAATTCTTCAAAGCTCTGATTAAAGATTCTTTCTGTAGTAGGTGGCGCATACTTAGGTGGAATTGCCTGTAGTTTATCATTGATACCTACTATGTCGGCTCCTTCATCTACCAATACATAAGTAGCAAAGGCAGTCCATATCCATTTCCACCCATCTCTTTCCATTTGTTCCCTGGCACTGCTTAAGGAAATAAGCATATCAAATTGTAAGTGACTTTGGGCCGGTACGTCCTTTAAAACTCCCGACACCATGTAGCTTTTCCAAGTTCCATCCCATTCACGCATCTCTAGTGTTCGACCCAAAACCTGGGTTATACCAAAATATCTCCTAGCTGCACTTTCCGTCAAAACGATGGTCATTGGGGCATCCAGGGCTGTCTTTGGGTTTCCGGCCAGCATCTCATAGGGAAACACCCTGAAGAAATTTTCTTCTGCCCAAAAAAGTTTGTCCTCCTTAAAGGAGAGCATGCGACCATCTTCATCCTGATAGCGGGTAAACTGAGCGCCCTGATTCAAAAGACGGGTTACTTCTTTGAATTCCGGCATTTCCTCACGCAGAGCCACTGCCACATTGGGCCCTGTGGCAGAGGTCATTTCGGTCCAATCACCCCAGATATTAGGTTGATTGACCCGATAGACCTGGTCCTTCTGACTTAGGAACTGATCGAAATTCTGTTCATAGTAAGTATAAAGCCCGATAGTCAGCGAAATGCTAATACCTATTGTGAGTCCTAAAACATTGAGAAATGTGAACTGCTTATGTCTGATGGCATTGCGCCAGGCAATAATGAACATGGATTTGAACATGATGATGTTGTGATTTTGAGTTTTGAAAAGTTTGAATGAGGTGAAACCGAAGAGCAGGTGCAATGCATCGACCCAATACATGCTTTTGGCCCGGAATATTGATCCATGGGCCAGGCGCTCTTCATAGACTTCCTGTAGATCCCCAAAAAATTCTTCGTGATATTCAGGGCCAACCAGCCTTGAAAGTAGCCAGTTGGCTAATTTTGGTGGATGTGGCACAGGCATTAATGACCGGAATTAAGTTGAGGAATGAGTGACCACATTTTCTGACGCACCTCCTGTGCCGATTCCAGCTGTTGCATACCCAGGCTGGTAATCTCAAACAGTCGCTTGCGCCTGTCTCCCCTTTTATCACTGTTACCGCCCATTTCCGACTTTAACAAGCCTTTATCCTGTAATCTGTACAAGGTAATATGGACAGCCCCCAGCAACACTGTGCGCCCGGAATGTTTCTCCACTTCCTTTTTAACATTGATACCGTATGCCTCTCCTTTCAGAATGCAGACTGCCAGTAATACCAACTCTTCGAATTCTCCGAGCCCTTTATTTTTCATTTGTTATAAGAATGTATGTTATACAAAGTTATAACTAATAAATTTTGAAGCAATGATAAGGGGCGTTTATCTGTAAAGAATCACCGCCATAGCATAAAGCCGGTCAAAACTGAGGTCTGTTACTATCAGGTGTCAGTACACAAATGGTTGGATTTTCATAGACACTAAATTTATTATGCAAGGAATTACTTGCGTAATAATAGAGCAAGCAATAACTTGCGCATTATAAACCATTGACCATGAGAAGAGATATTTTTCAAGCCATAGCCGATCCTACCAGACGGCAAATCTTAATGTCACTCACTCAGGAAAGAAAGAGAGTGAATACCCTGGCCGAACAGTTTGACATGACAAGACAGGCGGTATCTCTTCATGTTAAATTCCTGAAGGAATGTGGGGTCATCAGTATTGAGCAGGAAGGTCGTGAACGGTATTGTCAGTTAGAAGTCGACAGATTGACTGATGTTGCAGACTGGATTGAACCTTTCAGAAAGCTCTGGAATAATCGACTAGACAGAATGGACAACCTATTGAATGAATTAAAAAAGAAATAAAGTGGAAGATATTAGCAGCAGATCGATGACCATTACCAGAACTTTCGAAGCTCCGATCGAACTCGTCTGGAAAGTATTAACCACCCCTGAGTATATCAGTGTTTGGTGGGGACCCGAAGGCTTTACAAATACCATCAGAACCATGGATGTCAGGGAAGGCGGCATCTTCGATTTCACCATGCATGCACCTGATGGAACTGACTTTATTAACTTCTATCATTACCAGGAAGTGAAGCCTCTCCAAAAGCTCGTCATGGAGCACAAAGAGCACCCAAAATTTAACATAGTAGTAGAGCTATTTCAAGAAGGGGAACATACCAAAGTAACCTGGACCAATATTTTTGACTCGGCTCCTACCATGGAAGAAACAATCAGGGCCTTTAAGGCCGATGTTGGCCTGATACAAAACATTGAGAGACTTTCAGAATTTGTAAAACGACTAAACGTATGAGAAAGATTATTTCATTTATGCATGTATCCCTTGACGGCTATGTATCAGGCCCCAATGGAGAACTAAGTTGGGCTAAAGTTGATCAGGAACTATTTGATCATGTGGGAAAGAGAATTAGCAACAGCGATACAGCTTTGTATGGACGAGTCACCTATCAGATGATGGAAAGTTACTGGCCTACCGCGGCAGATCAGCCCAATGCCTCCAAACATGATATTGAACATGCTGCCTGGTATAAGAAAGTACGCAAGGTAGTTTTATCGCAAACTCTGACTCCTGATAACCACCGTCCAGACACTACCCTTATCAGCGATAACCTGGTGGACAGCATCAATAAGATCAGGCAAGGAAGCGGAGAAGAGATTCTGGTCTTTGGTAGTCCTACAGCCACACATACACTAATGCAGCACAACCTGATTGACGGCTACTGGCTGTTCGTAAACCCCATTATTCTTGGAAAGGGAGTTCGCTTATTCACTGATACCATGAACCAATCTAATCTTAAGCTCACTTCTACCCAGCAATTTGCTTCCGGAGTGATTGAGTTGAGTTATGTGGTGGAGAGGTAGGAAATACCCCTCATTCAGAGGGAGAACATTTCGATATTAATCGAAAGTGTTCGACCGAAGAATCCCCAGGGCTACTTGCACATAGTTTGAGATTCTTCAGTCGCCTCATCCCTGATATGCATCAGGATGATTCTCCTTCTGAATGACGGTAACCCTTGCAATTATTCTACTAAATTCCTAACTATTGGACCTGACAAATGACTTAATACAAAATGAAAGCAAGTGTGCAGTATAACGACTTTAAAGGAACAGTAGCGGCAGACATTTCTGATTTCCTTGGTGGTCCCTCAAATGGAGATGATTTAAGAAGTATTGGAAAGTATTTTAACTTAAATGAAGATAGGTTTACGATAGTAGGTTTGTCCGTGTATGGAACAACAAACTTTTACGTCTCCTTAATTTGCGTTGATAAAGAAAGGAGTTCTGAAGAGAAGGAGCATATTGTTAGCATGTCATATGATATTGAAAATGAAAGGGAGATTCTTGGCATTTTATTCAAAAGACTCCATATAGTTCTACATGATAGATATGATAGTAAGTATCCCAGTTTAGAATATGATGAAGAGGTCAGATTCTCGGACTTTCATGAAACAGAAGAAGACTAACGCTTTAGGCCAATACAAACTGGGGTTTTTCTTTTTGAAAGCTTTATACTCACACCTCAAACACCCTCTCCATCAACACCCACTTCTCTCCTGCTTTGGCGAAAGGAAGTCTTTGCTGATAAGTATCCATTAAAGTTTCCCACTCCTGGACTTTGTCGTTGGATGCATCCATTTGGGCTTTTATTTCAAAACTAAAGTCATCGGAGGCTTCAATGATCATAAAGAGACGTGTTTCTATGTGGTAGATTTCCATACTCTGGATACCGGAAGCCTTGATGCTCTGTATCACCTCAGGCCAAACATCACGGTGATGCTCCTTGTACTCCTCAATCAGTTGAGGATCGTTTTTGAGATCGAGTGTTAAACAATACCTTTTCAATTTTTGATAGTTGAGTTTTGAATTAAGATTTAACTACAGAAATCTGCTTTCCGTTTTCCGTTTTCTGATTCCCAATTAACTAATTCCCTGATCACTGATATACTGATCCACTGTTTTCCGATTTCTGATTCACTATTCCCAGTCACCAATTAACTAATTCCCTATTTCCCTAATTCCCTAATTCCCCAATCTACCAACTCTACGCCCAAACCAGGCGATATAGACAAAGCAAATCAGCGGGAGAATAAAGGAAAAATTAACCTCAGCCACACCCGCAATGGTCGTGTCATTTACTCCACTCCCTCCAATATCAATGATCATCCCCTGCCATTTGGGCATTAAAGCTCCTCCAACAATGGCCATCACCAGTCCTGCCGCTCCAATCTTTGACTCTTCTTCGTCCAGACCATCCAGCGAGATGCCGTAGATGGTGGGAAACATAATAGACATACCCAAGGTGATGCCAACCAGTGCATATAAGCCATATTCACCTGGCAGGTAAATGGTACCCAGAGTCAATATCACGGCCATGATGGAGAAATAGGTGAGCAGAGGAGCTGCCTTAATGGTCCTGAGCAAATAAGTACCAATAGCACGCCCCACCAGAAAGCAGATAAAAGCTCCAAACTGATAATTAGCAGCATCAGCGCTGGCGATACCAATGGCTTCAGCATATTGATAGATGTAAGTCCAGCACATGATCTGGGCACCTACATTAAATACCTGAGCCAATACACCCAGCATATATTTCCTATTCCTGAAAAGCGAGTTGAATGTATCTTTCAGGTTAGGAATTTGTCCGTCACCCTTAGCCTGAGGCATCTTATTAACAGCAATCAGAATAAAGATACCGATAAGCACCAGGCCCAGCACTACATAAGGATCTCTGATCACCATCAGGTCTGAAGTGCGGATCAATGTCTTTTTGGCCAGGTCCAGCGTGGAGAAATCAGTGATATCATCTGACTGTAATTTCTTAAGCACAAACTGCTGTGCTACCAGAAGCCCCAGTAGTAATCCGACAGGATTAAAGGCTTGTGCCAGATTGAGTCTGCGTGTCGCAGTCTCTCTTGACCCCATCGCCAAAATATAGGGATTGGCGGTTGTCTCCAGAAAGGCCAGACCAAAGGTGAGTACATAGAGTCCCAGGCAAAAGAACCAGAATTGTTCGGTAATAGCTGCCGGATAAAACAACAGAGCGCCCAATGCATACAAGGCCAGACCGATGAGTACACCAACTTTGTACGAGTATTTTCTTACAAAAAGTGCGGCAGGCAAAGCCATACAAAAATAGCCTCCGTAAAAAGCCATTTGTACCCATGCCGCCTGAGAATTAGTAAGTTCCAGTACTTTTTTAAAGGCTTGCACCATGGGATCAGTCACAGCATTGGCAAAACCCCATAGGGCGAAAAGAGAGGTGATCAAAATAAAAGGAAGGAGGATTTTCCTGTCTACCAGTCTGGCTTTAGTTGAAGTTTCAGTCATAGGTGATGTTAAATAAGTCGGTCTAAATGAGTATAGCCTCCATCCACATGAATATGCTGGCCCGTGATATGTCCTGCCCTAGCGGATAATAAGAACACGGCCGTACTGGCAATTTCTTCAGCGGTAGTCATTCTCTTACCCAGAGGAATCCTTTCCGTAATGGACTTTTCTTTCTCTTTTGGATCATCAAAAGTGTCAAGCCATTGTCTGTATAAAGGGGTCATTACTTCGGCCGGAATGATGGTATTTACCCTGATTTCATGGGGAAGCAATTCCACAGCCCACTCTCTGGTGAGAGCCATAATCGCTCCCTTAGCCGCTGCATAACCTGAGGTATTGCCCTGCCCTGTCTCAGCCGTCTTGGAGCCGATATTTAGAATGTTACCCTGAGTATCTTTCAAGTGCGGCAGGCAATAGTGTGCCATATCATAAAAATGATGCAGGTTCTTTTCCAGTGAAGCTCTGAATTGTTGCGGGCTGCCAAATTCCAATCCCACCCCATCGTTTACTCCGGCATTGTTGACAAGCCCGTCAATTCTTCCTAATAAGTCAATGGTAGTCGATACCGCTTCTTGACAAGCATCAGTATCACATAGGTCAACTTGCTGAAAATAGACATGTTCGGGCCCTAACTGAGCCTGCAGTTGAGTGGCTGCTTCTTCATCTCTATCGAATATCACCGGAATAGCTCCCTCTTCTGCCAGCTGGCTTGTAATAGCTGCTCCTATACCCTTTCCACCGCCCGTGACTATGAATACTTTATCCTTGATACCTAAGTCCATTTATTCAGATTAAAGCTTGTAAAAATGCTGAGCATTCAGCCCCATAATAGCCTTCTGCTCCTCCATGCTTAACTTTTCAATATACTGATTTACTATTTCTAAAACCTGCTCATAGGAAGCGGCTACCAGGCAAACCGGCCAGTCAGAGCCAAAAAGGATTCTTTCAGGACCGAAAAGCGCTAATATGCTTTCGATGTATGGCTCAAAATCGGTCATGTGCCAGCTTTTCCAGTCAGCTTCTGTTACCAAACCGGAAAGCTTAATATGCAGATGGTCGTAGCCCGAAAGTGTCTGCATGTGCTTAAACCAGACATCGAACTCTCCGGCTTTTATGTCCGGCTTGGCAAAATGATCTATCACCAATGGCATTTCCGGGAGTTGCTTCAACAACTCTACCACTTCCGGTAATTGTCTGCTGTAAACCAGAATGTCGTAGCTAAAACCAAAGTCTTTCAGTCGTGATACACCTTTGACAAACGCGGCATCCAGCATAAAACCCTCCGGTTCTCCCTGTAGGATATGACGAAAGCCTTTCAGTAAACCGTTCTGTTGATACATCTCCAGTGTTTGGTCAAGTTCAGAAGACTTCAAATCCGTCCAACCCACTACCCCTTTGACAAAGGGATTTTCTTCAGCCAACCCCAAAAGAAAGTGACTCTCCTCATCGGTCTGATCAGCCTGAACCGCTACACAAGCATCAATTCCATGGTCCTTCAGTATGGGGTCAAGATCTTGTGGAAGGAAGTCTTTCCGAATAACAGACATATCATCATTGATCCAACTATGTCTGTTGATATCGTATTGCCAGAAGTGCTGATGTGAGTCAATCCTCATGAATGAGCTACTACCTTTTGTTTAGCCTGACCCAATCCATCAATACCTAATTCAACTACATCTCCCGGTTTCAAATAGACAGGAGGTTTCATTCCAAGACCTACACCTTCAGGAGTTCCTGTGGAAATAATATCTCCCGGCATGAGACTCATAAATCTGGACAGATAGCTAATGACCTGAGGGATGTTGAAAATGAAATCAGAGGTATTGCCGTTCTGCATGGTCACTCCGTTTACTTTGAGCCATAGGTTGAGATTATGCGGATCGGGTATTTCGTCTTGAGTGACAATGTAAGGCCCTAATGGCGCAAAGCTGTCACAGCTCTTACCCTTCACCCATTGCCCACCTCTTTCCAGTTGGAATTCGCGTTCACTGACATCATTGTGTAGAGCATATCCTGCCACATAATCCATCGCATCGGCTTCGCTGACGTAGCTGGCTTTCTTACCAACGATCACTGCCAGTTCTACTTCCCAATCAGTCTTTTGGCTGTCTTTAGGGATAATGATTTGGTCGAATGGACCCGTCAAACTACTTGGAGCTTTAAAGAAGACCACAGGTTCCTTAGGTGGTTCCATACCACTTTCCTCAGCATGTTTTCTATAGTTGAGGCCAATGCAAATGATCTTTTCAGGACGATATATAGGCGCATCAAACGCAATGTCTCCGGAAATCTTTTGAAGTTCTCCTTTGGCTACAACGGCTTGCAGTTTAGCTATTCCTCCCTCATCAAAGAAATCGCGATCATATTCATTGATATGATCACTAACATCGTAATGCTCTCCATTAAGACTTACTCCTGTTTTAACTTGTCCTTGCTTCTTGTATCTGAATAGTTTCATCGAATTGGTTGTATTAGCTGTTTAGTGTAATATATCCCCCATCGATAGGATAGCAGGAACCGGTAATAAAAGAGGCCTCATCAGAAACCAGATAGAGCACCTGATTGGCTACTTCTACAGGCTTACCCATTCTTCCGATGGGTTGAGTTTTGGAGAGCTTGTCGAACATTTCATCTTCTTTGCCCGGATAGTTTTTGGCAATAAATCCATCGACAAAAGGCGTGTGAATGCGAGCCGGGGCCACGCAGTTACATCGGATATTATAAGGCAGGTAATCTTTGGCTACAGAAAGTGTCATGGTGTACACGGCTCCTTTGCTCATGCTATAAGCAAAGCGGTCTGCTATTCCCACCACAGAGGCAATAGAGGCCACATTGATAATTGAGCCACCTTTCTCCTTCATTAAAGGAATCCCTTCCCTGAGACAGAGATAGACGCCTTTTACATTCACTTCATATATCTTATCGAGGTCTTCTTCAGAAGTGCCTTCCAGGTTACCTACATGAGCAATTCCGGCATTGTTAATGAGGATATCGAGTTGGGGACCAACCTGCTCAAAAGCTTTCTTTACCGATTCGGCACTGGCTACATTACAAGGAATAAATTCTGCCTTACCTCCTTCCTCAGCCACTTCATCTACCGTTTCCAGTCCCGTGGCATCATTCAGGTCCAGTATATTGACAATAGCTCCATGCCTAGCCAATACTTTGGAAATGGCCTTTCCTATACCACTTCCACCCCCGGTTACTACTGCCGTCTTTCCTGTTAAATCAAATGCTTGTTTCATGATGTCCGTTTATGATGAAAAGCTTTAAAATCAAGTTCTCTGAACTTTAGTGCGAACTAACCCCAGCCCTAAAGGGTGACAGAGGTATGCGAATCGTCCAAAAGAGTCGTTTAGGTTTGATTCAAAAGTTTTCATTATTCAATTTATTTCTCTTTGTCCAACTTGTTATTCCCGGCTGCGCGGGAATGACGAGTTCAGCTCTTGTTCTGCAATAGGAAGCGATGCTTTCATTAAATCCCTCCTAAAGCGAAACTCCCCTTTTCCAAAGTATAAAATCGTTCTGATCGAGTTGCATGGCTTTAGTGGCTTTTCCACTGGCTACTGCAATGATCTCTTCCAGTATTTCTTCTCCCAATTGCTCTATAGTCTTCTCACCTGAAATAATCGCACCGGCATTTACATCAATGATATCAGGCATAGCCTCTGCCAGTTTCGAATTTGTAGCGATCTTGATCACGGGAGTAACGGGATTACCCGTTGGTGTACCCAATCCAGTGGTAAAGAGAATGATATTGGCTCCACTACCTGCCATGCCTGTAGTAGATTCCACATCATTGCCGGGAGTACATAATAGGTTTAAACCGGGTTGAACAACGGGCTCAGTATAGTCAAGTACATCGGTGACCGGGGCATAACCACCCTTTTTGGCTGCTCCTGCGGATTTAATAGCATCTGTGATTAGTCCATCCCTGATATTCCCGGGAGATGGATTCATATCGAAACCGGAGCCGGCCGCAACAGCCTTTTTAGAATAGGCCTCCTGAAGAGTCATAAACTTCTCCGCCAAAGGCCTGGTCTTACACCGATCTATCAGGTTTTGCTCTACGCCATTCAATTCGGGGAATTCCGATAATATACTGGAGCCTCCCAGGGCCGAAATCAAATCCGAAGCATGGCCTACAGCCGGATTAGCCGATAGCCCGGAGAAGCCATCGGAGCCGCCACATTCCAGACCAATGACCAGCTTGCTCAATGGTGCCGGAGTTCGTTTGATCTGATTAGCCTGTTTTAATTGCTCTATGGTCTGAGCAATAGCGGTTTTAATCAGCATTTCCTCTGACTTGATCTGCTGTTGCTCAAGGTAGATAACAGGTTTGTCTGAATTGGGATAGAGTTCTCCCTGTATCTCCTTAAACCAGTGGATTTGGGCATGCTGGCAGCCTAAACTCAAAACCGTAGCACCTGCCACGTTGGGGTGATGCACATAACCCGCCAGCAACCTCAATAAAGTCTCAGAATCCTGTCTCGTACCGCCACAACCACCATCATGGTAGAGAAAACGGATACCATCTACATTCTCAAAAACTCTTTTGGTTTCAATCTTCCTTTCCGTGAATTCCTCACCCAGCAATGACCGGGTATAGCTGACATAGTTGTTTTCCTTTTGATAACCGAGCGTAGTATTCAGGGTATCTTCTATCACCCGGAGGTTTCTGTTTTCACAAAAGACCAGGGGTACGAATAGCCAGTAATTGGCTGTCCCGACTTTTCCATCAGCCCTATGATAACCCATAAAGGTCTTTCCTTCGAACCTGGATATATCGGGGAGTTTCCATTGATAATTTACCTCTCTGATTTCAGAAGGATCGGCTTGATGTACCAGATTTTCAGTACTTAAGCGTGTGCCTTGAGCCACCATACGGGTGGTTCTACCCACACTTACACCATAATGAGTCAGTGTACTACCGGCTGGTAAATCGACCAGTGCTATTCGGTGTTTAGCAGGAATGGATTCCTTCACTTTCAATTGAAGACCTTCACCGTATGGGTAAACCCCCGGCTCCAGGTCTGTCAACGCGACAAGGCAGTTATCAGTAGAGTTGAGTTGTAAAAGTTGACGCATAGTTGAGTAAGCCCCAAGTTAAACAGAATGGCGAATCATTTGACAACGGTCACTTTCCATTTTACTTCCTCTCTGTAAGGATCATTTACCACCAGGTATCTCGAACCAGACTTTCTCAATGAAACCTGGGCTACCTTGTCCTTGCCCGGAAGATAAACCAATCCCGAAGGGGTATCATCTGTATTACCAAACACCTTTAACTCCAGGCTTGACCAGTCCATATTTTTAGTGGACTGAGCCAGTTTGATATGAGGAATTACCGTTCCACTCTTCACCAGTACGATCATCGGAATTTCTCCCGCCTCTATTTTGTACCAGCCTCCTTCATAGTGTTTACCTGTCTGATAATCAATCCATTCACCCGGAGGAAGATAAACATCTCTTGAAGTAACATCTTCGAACAATGGTGCTACCAAAATATCAGAACCAAAAAGGTATTGATCATCAATCAGCCACGATCCCGGGTCCTGAGGATACTCTACAAACAGTGCCCTAACCATAGGTAATCCATTTTCACTGGCATGCTTCGATTGAGCATAGATATAAGGCATGAGTTCATAACGCATGTTATCTGCCAGCCTGAAACCATCCATGAACTCCTCACTGTACTCCCAGGGTTCCGTTGGCGGATTACCATGACTTCTGACATGAGAAGACAGCATACCAAAAGGCGTCCATCGACTGTAGAGGTTCTCAGGAGCAGCAGTTACAAAGCCACCAATATCATGCGACCAGAAAGAAAAGCCGGATAAGCCGAAAGACAAACCACCGCGCAAAGTAGCGGCCATAGCCGAGTTAGAAGTCGCAGCATCACCACCCCAATGTACAGGGTAACGCTGACTGCCTGCCCAGGCGCTTCTGGCCCAGATAAAGGCATCTCCATTAATTTCCTTAGTGATTTCGGCAACGGCCTTATTATACCTCAGCGGATAGATATTGTGCTCATAGAAGCCAGTTCTTCCGTTGTGGTAAATACCATTGGCAGGAGCTGCTTCTCCAAAATCTACTTTGATGACAGCAACCCCCAGATCGAGCAGTCCTTTGATCTTATTCTGATACCAGTCTATGGTAGCAGGATTGGTGAAATCCAGCACGGCATCCTCATAAGGGATGTTGCCTTTAGCATCGCGCACCACCAAGTCTTTCTCTACTAATTCATCGAACAAGACGTTCTCAGGAGTGAAATAAGGCAATTGCCACAGACTGATTTCGAAGCCCTTGTCCTTGAATTCCTGCAACATTCTGGCTGGATCGGGGAAGCGATCTTTGGGGAAAGTGTAGTCATTTCTCCAGTCTACACCGAACCATCCCGTATCGAAATGAATCACATCTGAAGGAATCTGATGCTCGCGCAGTTTAGCCGCCACTTCCATCCCATCCTTCTCTGAGAAGTAAGTAATCCTGCTCATCCAAAAACCAAATGACCAAAGCGGTGGCATGGGAGCCTTTCCGGTCAGGTCGGTATATTCATCCAGTATATCTTTAGGCTCACCCAGAAAGACGAAAAGGTCCAGTTCATCGTCACCAATCATCATACTGTTGGCCTCAGCGTAGTATTTGCCAAAATCAACTGTAATAGGACTGCTATGGTGCATAAACACTCCATAGCCTCTGCTACTCATATAGAAAGGTATAGGCTTATACATGGTCTCATTTTGAACACCATTCGCATCATCCGTCCACAGCACGACCTTCTCTCCTCTCTTATTGAATGACTGGAAAGACTCTCCCATTCCGAATATCTTTTCTCCGGGCGACAGTCCCATTACCGCATTCATACTTCTTGAATAATCAGAAGCTCTACGGATATAGGAGAATGGAGTCACGGGGGTGAAAGTGTTGCTCACATCCGACTTATGAATCGTCTGGGTCAACAGTTTACCATACTCATCATAGATGTAGACATGCCAGGGAGCTTCTGTGATCACTACGCGACCATGACGGCTCACATATTCATGTCCTTCTTCCGTCTTATTGTAATGCCATAGTTCAGGGTGATTAGGTGCTGAACCATCCACCAGCATCAGAGAAGGCTCGTTGTTATTGAATTGTGGCCCTGAAGTGATCTTAATCCGAATAGTCCGATCGGAGATAAACTGAATGGTAAAAGGATGCTCCGGAGAGGCAGCATACTCGGTACCGGGGAATTCATTGGCCGGAGCCGGATTCAGACGCATTAACATATTGTCGAAAGCCTGAGCAGTGGCCAGGTTATGACGCATAAAGCGAATAGTACCTTGTCCAGTTGACGGATCGAAAGAAGTCAGATTCTCAGCCAGAAAGAAGGTATTTCTCATATCCATATAATCCTCACTGATATCAGGAGGCTCATTGAGAATACCGGTATTTTGTAGCTGGGCGTTGGCCTGCAGCATCAGGACCAACAAAAGGGTGGTGATTAAACCAGTGCGTTTCATAATAAAAGGTTGATCGATTTGAAAAATAATTGAAAAAGTAAGCTTTCAACCGAATTCAACTTACGCATTAATTTTCTCCCATGCAGCAAAAAGAAGACAGGCATTTCACAAAGGGATAAACTGACCGGGTAACAGCCTGGGAAAACAACACCAACATCGTCTTCTAACCTCTCTGAAATAGTTGATTATCAGTAAAGTTCAGAACAGTTAATTCATAGAATTTCGCTGTTTTGAAGTTTATCAGAACTCACCCATCATGAATACTTCAACCTTAAAGACCCTTCTAATCGCTTTCCTGGTGGCTATTGTCATTACTTCCTGCTCCAGTTCTTCGACAGAAATATCTCATCTGAGAGTGCAGTACACGGTAGAACCTCTGGGCATAGAAGACCAACACCCGTTGTTTGGTTGGCAAATGGACTCCGATCTCAAAGGACAAAAACAGAATGCTTATCAGATAATCGTCAGGAATGTTGCAGACAATAGCCTGGTCTGGGATTCAGACAAGGTGAACAGTGGTCTTTCCCAGGGAATTGTATATGACGGGCAAGCTCTTGAACCTGAGTCTGCCTATACCTGGCAGTTGACTGTGTGGGATGCCAATGACAAGAAATACACAGAGGAGTCTTATTTTGAAACAGGGCTGATGAACCCCGATCTCGAGGCATGGGACGGTGCTCAGTTTATCGGATCAAATGACCTGATACTGGATGCGGCTTCAGCTATCGTTTTTGAGATCAAAACCGATTTACAGATTGTTGAAGGTCACACTGCTTCCCTCGTCTTTGGAGCCAATGACTTCAGGTTGAATAATAGCTTTTTTAATAACGTCAATGCTTCTGGCGAAAACTACGTCAGAGTTGAACTGGATATTTCAGGCGTTGGAACAAGAGAAGGCGCCAGCCTCAATATCTACAGAGTTGGTTATATGGAAGATGACCAGGCTAAACAACCCATTAAGGTAATCTCTTCCAAGGACTTCCCTGAGACCAATATCAACCAACTGATTACTTCAGCCAACAAAAATCAAGTTCATCAACTGGGGATTTATGTAGAAGCCAGCAACATCATGTTTACAATTGACGGGCAAACACTCAGAACGGTAGCCGCTTCTACCGGAAGAGGTGGATCTGGTTTTTTCACAGGTTCAGAGGGTGAGTATCGTGACCGATTGGCATTTCATACCATTAACCCTGACGGTGGCGGCAACAATTACAGCTCCTACCCTAATCTGAACTCTGTAGGTTTCGGCAGTCAGCCGGGCAGTACGGTTATATTCAGCAATTATGAAATTGAGCACAAAGGACGAAGTAACCCGAACCACAATACGGCTTTCGATGCCCATACCGGAAATGGATACTCCATTTTCAATCAGTTAGAAGGGGTATCTGTCAATGGCAATACAATTACCGTCAGCAATAAATCTGACGAGCTTTCTGTAGTCTATGCCGACCCAAGCCATGGCGGATTAACCATGTTGAGAAAAGAATTCACCGCTTCCAGGCCCATTCAAAAGGCTAAATTGTATACTACCTCTATGGGCTCTAATGAAGTCTTTATCAATGGAGCCAAAGTAGGTGAAGACTGGTTCGGCCCGGGTGACACGCAGTTTAGAGAAACTTTGGGCTACCTGGCCTATGATGTAACGGATATGCTCCAAACCGGAGACAATGCTATCGGGGCTATACTCAACCCTGGATGGTATACTGGTTACATGACCTTCACCCCTGCCAACCTGAACTTCTTTGGAGATACTGAAGCCTTACTGGCCAAATTGGTAATCGATTATGAAGACGGAACCCATGAAGTAATCGTCACTGACCCTGATGGCTGGAAAGTCTTTAAAAATGGTCCGATCGAATACGGAAGCTTCTTTCAGGGAGAGCGATATAATGCGCAAAAAGAAGCCCTAATCTCTGTTAATGGCAATTCTATGGGCTGGACTACAGCAGCTTATGATGACAGTAATTGGTCAACCGCGAGTATTGTGGAACCGCGTGAATGGATTGATTTTGGCATCATGGCACGCTACGATCAACCCGTTAGACTGGCAGAGACACTTATTTCTCAGCAAGTGATGGAAGTACACAGTGAGGACGAAAGCACCTTCACCTATGATATGGGGGTTAATATGGTTGGCGTACCATCCATTACCATTCCTGAAGGTTGGCTCAATGAAGGCGATGAGGTGATTATCCGTTACGGTGAACAGCTCTACCCTGGTCTGGAAGGTGACGAACAGGAGTACATCGATCTATATGGTTATAACGATGAAGGACTGGGAATTGCAGGCAGAATCCTCACCGGTAATTACAGAGCAGCCTTGGCTACAGATTTCTACACCGCGAAGAATAGTGAAGAAGTGGTCATTCAACCCACCACTACTTTCAGAGGCTATCAGTTCATTGAAATCACCATTCCTGGTCATCAGGGAAGTTTACCCCTGGAGAATGTTAAGGGCCTGGTACTTTCCTCTGATCAGCTCCAATCAGGCACTTACTATGCTACTACATCAGATGGCACAACAGGGGAATTGGTCAATCAATTATTCAAGAACATCCAGCGAAGCCAGTTGGGTAACTTCTTTACCATCCCAACGGATTGTCCGCAAAGAAATGAGCGAATGGGCTGGACAGGTGATGCTCAGGCCTATACACGAACCGCTACCTATAATTCAGACGTAAGAAACTTCTTCCGACAATGGATGGTAGCCCTGAGAGATGACCAGGGAGTTGGTAGTGAAACCGATGTGGCCGGAGGTATTGGCAGTACCGTTCCAACTTTCAATATGTCTGATGAAACCCAATTTGCAGATGGTACTACCTGGGCTGCGGCTGTGTGTCAGGTGCCTTGGCAGCTTTACAATCAGTATGGTGATACTCAAATAATCGAGGAAAACATTGAAACCATGATGGCATGGCTGAATGGTATGGATCACTACAACTTCAGTGATGAATATACCTATCTGTCTTCCAAAACTACAGGCCTGGCCGACTGGCTGGCCATGGATAGCCATACGCCTTCTCAACTGGCGAACAATGCCATCTATATCCATATGATGGAGGTAACAGCTATTATGGCAGAAGCTATTGGAAGGGATGATTATGCCACTACCCTCAAAAACAGACACGCGAAAGCCAAAGCTGAATGGAATGCAGTTTATGTAGATCCTGAATCAGGAAGAACAAGAGATGCCGATGGCACCATCATCCACTCACAAACTTCCTATGCTACTCCATTGAACTTCAACACCTTCAGTGATGAGAACAAAGTAAAGGCTGAAGCCTACCTGGTTGAACTGACCGCTAATCCTTCCACCAGTAACACCTATGCCGATGGCAGCAGAGTAGAATACCCTGCCCCTACCGGTTTTAGTTTTGGAGGAAGTCCGGCCAACCCTGAAGACTTTTTGCCTTACACCATTACCACAGGATTTTCAGGTACTCCCAATATATTGCCTGCACTCAGCAGAGCCGGTAATGTAGAAGATGCCTATCAACTCTTTTCAAGTACGGATTATACTTCCTGGTTATATCCGGTCACCATGGGAGCCACTTCGATATGGGAGCGCTGGAATGGTTATGAAGCTGCTTTCGAGGAAAACAATCAGAACTTCATGAATTCATTCAATCACTTTGCCCTGGGCGCAGTTGGCCAATGGATGTATGAATATCAATTAGGCATCACCAGCGATCATGCTCATGGAAAAGCCGGCTACAAACACTTTGTACTTCAACCACAGGCGGGAGGTAAATTCACTTCGCTGGAAGGAAGCTATGAGTCAAATTATGGCGTAGTGAAAAGTGCCTGGGCACAAAACAACCAGGGAGATATCAGCTTCTACCGTACTACGGTTCCGGCCAATACAAGCGCCACCCTGTACTTGCCTGTAAATGACAATGTGAATGACTTTGGTAATTCAGAAGGTGTAACCTATGTGGGTAAAACCACCCGAAACAATGTTCAGGTGGCTCAGTTTGAGCTTTCTTCCGGTACCTATGAGTTTGAATTATCGAACAATATCATCTACATCAACTAAGTCAAATCTGCTTCAGTAAAGCTCATCACTGTTAAGCTTATTGAAATGCCTTAATTGAGTTGGGTTGACCATTTTTAGTACATCATGAATCCTAATAGAAGAGAATTTTTATATCAAATGGCTCTTGCCTCAGGGGCGCTTAGTTTACCCTTGAGCTCTATCACTAACTTTTGGAGCTCTGCAGAATTTGTCGAGGCTCAAACTGTCTATGGTAAGGTTAAAGGTGCCAGAATTGAGGGGGTCAATTTGTTTAAAGGTATCCCCTACGCAGGCAAAGTCTCTGGAGACCGGAGGTTTAGAAGACCCGCTCCTCTACAAGCCTGGACGGGTGTAAAAGATGCACTTGATTTTGGACCACCCTCCATTCAACCGCCCAGAAGAGGTGAACCTGCTCCGGCAGAAGACTGTCTGTTTCTGAATGTATGGACTCCTGCCAATGACCATAAGAAGAGGCCTGTAATGTTCTACAGCCACGGAGGTGGTTTTGTGATTGGTTCTGGTGCATCTCGCGGTCAGGATGGCAGTAACCTGGCCAGAAATTTCGATGTGGTCGTGGTAGAAACCAACCACCGATTAGGCTTACTGGGCTTTATGTATCTCGGAGCCATTGCGGGCGAAGACTATGCAGAATCGGGCAATATGGGCATGCTCGATATTACAGCCGGATTAAAGTGGGTAAAGGAAAATATCGCTGAGTTTGGCGGAGACCCTGACAATGTCATGATTTTCGGAGAGTCAGGAGGTGGCGCCAAAACTTCTTGTCTCTATGCTATGCCTGAGGCATCTCCTTACTTCAATAAAGCCTCTATTGAAAGTGGCCCGGGAGTTAGAATGAGTTCTCTGGAAATGGCTGCTGCCACCACCGAGATGGTCTTAAAAGAATTGAATATACCGAAGGATAATTGGAGAAGATTGCTTGATGTTCCTGCTATGGAGCTCCATGCCATTCAATCTAAATTACCTTTTGTACCTCCCTTTTTAGAGAAACGCGCTGGGAGAATAACCGAACCACGAGCCGGTGGTTTCGGACCTGTGGTAGATGGATTGGTGCTGCCGAAACATCCTTTTGATCCGACAGCACCAACTATCTCCAAAAACAAACCATTAATGGTAGGTTGGAACGAAGATGAATACACCTTCTTTGCCTGGGAAAGACGTGAAACAGAGCCCTTCAGTATGGGTTTTGATAGTTTGCATGCGAGGCTGGAGCCTCAGTTTGGTACAGACACCCAAACGATTATCGACACTTACAGAAAAGCAAGACCTGAGGCTACTGCTCCTGATATCTATGTAGCAGTGAACTCCATTGTTATGATGGGCCTGGGCTCTATTGAAATTGCCGAGAAAAAAGCTGTTGAAAATGGTGCTCCTGTTTACCTCTACAACTTCGCTTATAAGTCAGACATGAAAATCCCCGGAACTAATTACGAAATGGGAACCCCTCATGCCATGGACATCAGCTTTAAGTTCAACAATGAGGTTCCTCCAAAACCAGGTGAACAAGCAAGAATGGGATTCGGTGGTAGCAGGCCAGAAAGATTTGAAGCATCAAGAAAAATGGCTGAACTCTGGGCAACGTTTGCCAGAACAGGTAAGCCTGCCGCTAAAGATGTTCCTGACTGGCCGGCATTTAATCTCAATGAACGACCAACTATGAAAATTGATGAGCACTGTGAAGTAATTAATAACAGGTATTCAGAAGAATTAAGCATGTGGAGAGCCACAGGAAGATTATAAGCTCACCTTTAGCAATTTGGGTTCTTATAGTGATTGAAAAAGCCGTCAGCAAATGCTGACGGCTTCTTTATTACTAGAAATTGAAGGAATTTTCACCCGATTTAAGTGTGTGTGTTTTACCCTTCCATACAAAACTACCATCAACACCTGACGGCAGACTTATTTTAGCGGAGAGCTTATTGTTTTTCATCTCATAAGACACTGAAATGTCTCCCATTGGATGTGGCATAGTGCCTGAAATATTCTTAAGATCGCCTAAATGAGGCTCTATCTTCACTTTGGCAAAACCCGGTGCGTCTGTATCAATTCCCAGAATAATTCTGTAGAATTCAATATTAGGACTTGAACCCCAGGCATGGCTATCCGACCTGGAGCTGCTCACTTCCGAAGTTTCAGCCCAGGTAGTCAGACCCATGTTGATGTTTTCTTTCCAGATATCCAGCCAGTTCAGGTAATCATCACCCATACCTGCTTCTGTCAGTGCCTGGTGCAGATAGTACTTGAAATAGATTGTGGCCGGAGCGATAGACTTATCGGCCAGCATATTGGTCGCTACTTTTTTAGCCTGATCACCTTTTACTACTCCACTCAAAATGGCCAGTGAATTAGCATGTTGAGAGAAAAGATCATGCTTTTCAGTATCGGCAAAGAGTCCCTTTGCATCATCCCAGTACTTTCTTTTTACTGTGGCTTCCAGTTGTCTGGCTCTTTCCAGATAATCTTCACCCAACTCATTAATACCCATACCCTTTTCTACTTCGGCTGCCAGCCTTAATACGTAAATCAGTTGCATGTCCAGTACAGAAGACTCTCCATTTTCACCAATTGGTGCCTGACCGAAATCCCAACCTTCAGTTCTGTTCCAGTCGGTAAACAACCAATAAGGCAGG
This sequence comes from Roseivirga sp., assembly GCF_965216855.1. Lineage (NCBI taxonomy): Bacteria > Pseudomonadati > Bacteroidota > Cytophagia > Cytophagales > Roseivirgaceae > Roseivirga > Roseivirga sp. The sequence goes on from NZ_OZ244204.1 coordinate 139,680, forward strand.
TTCTTAATTGAACCATCCTCCTGCTGATATCTCTCATAGAACGACATCACCTGTCTCGTGCCCGGCAATAGTCTTTCTATGGATTCATGGTCATTATCATACATATAGTAATCATAAACCATAGCGACCCACCACAAGGAGAAAGTAGTGATCTGCTGATCTAAATCGGTTGGATAACGGCTCAAGGTGATGCCTTCAGGAATTCTTGAGTGATCCATCAGGTCCAGTGCCTGTCTTACCAGGCGATGGTCTTTGGTATTGTACATAGTGACCATGGCCTGAATTCGGGCATCTCCGATATACTGCAACTGCTCATAATAAGGACAGTCCATATAAGTCTCATGAGCACAAAGTCTCGCTGTTCTCCAACCTATGTCTACAATGGTATGCATATCGTCATTATCGACCACCAGATTAGAAGTCTTTTGCAAGGGATAACCCGTGAAAGTTCCATATAGATCATTGATCGTCAGGGGCTCTGCTCCTGTTTTAACCGAGAGCTGTAAGTACCTGTAAGTTCTGTACCAGTTGGGTGTATAACTCTGTGAAGCCTTGCCATTAGATATAATGCTATCTGCTTTACCGATGAATACTTTGCCATCTACTTCATTCCTATTTCCTTTTTCTCGTGAAGCTCTGCCTGTTTCACTGTCTACCAGGTATAGTCCTTCAGCATAGGCCATTTTAATGGCAGCATTTTTACCTCCGCCAAAGTCAATGGTCGGGTAAGCATTGGTTAAATGTCCCTGATCGAGTAGAATAGTCGCCTCAGTATTAGCTGGAATAGTAAAGCTGGTTTTCTGAGCCGGGAAACCTGAAGGCACCTGAACGCCTTCTGCCCTTCTGGTCGACTGAAGTCTTTCAACTTTCATTTCCATGTGTGGAATAGGTGAAGGTACGAGCATCCATCCTCTTCCGTTTCTGGCAGCTTCTTTAGTAGTACCAGCTCCTAATGTTCTGGCTTTTGTCCATCCCGTTTCATCAATTGAGGCAGCGGTCCAGTTTTCCACATGTTTGTTCATGTCGACAAATTCACCTGGTCCGGCAACATAGTATCCGGGTACGCTAACTGCTCTGGGTTGATAGCTTTCATCCTTAATGGTGATCCAGCTATCATTGGTATTCAATATTTCTTCACGCTCGGTATCTCCTTGTAAGATGAATGCCGTGAGGTAAGTAATCTGTGCTTCAGGTTTAAACTCGCCATCATTCCAAACGACAGCCGAAACCACATTCGATCCTGCTTTAAGATATGGTGCCAGGTCTACTGTTTCAAAATTCCAAAAATAGAGATCACCTCTGGCAGGCCCATGTACTACCTGTGTACCATTAACATAGAGTTTGTAACGGTTATCACCTGAAACATGCACCACGAATTTCCCGGGCTTACTGTTCAGATTAAAAGTCTTTCTGAATTTGAAAACTCCATATTCTTTCAATGTCTTGTCGGAAGCAATCCTGAAAGGACTCAGGTTTTGTCCCGGTCCGGTAATCCATCTGGCACTCCATGGGTTTTGCAATAGTTCTTCTCTGACTTGTTGGCCATGAATGGGCCAGGTGGCACAGAGCATGACCAAAACCATCAGTTTAGTTAGCGTTTTATTCATGAGATATAAGTTAAAAATAATTTTAGGTTCATTGTGGATAGTTTAGCGCAAAAGGCTGCCTATACAGGCAGCCCTTTGATCTTACAGAAATTACCTACTATTAGAAATGCGGACTCAGCTGCGCTTCACTAGCCGGAAGCGGGAACGTAGTCCGGATATCTGTAAATGCTGCCGGTACAGGTCCAATGTTGGGTGGATAGTAATAATCTTGTGGATTATTCTTCACATCCTGTCCATATGCTGTAATCACAGCCACAGCACGGTCAGTTCTTACCAGATCTAACCATCTTTTATTTTCAAAAGCGAGCTCAACTCGTCTCTCCTGCAGGATAACATCCATAAGGTTAGCAGTAGATACGATATCGCCAAGTCCGGCTCTGTTTCTTACCTGATTGATAAATGGCAGTGCATCGTTCGATTTACCCTGCATTTCCAGTGCCTCAGCCAGCATCAGCAGTACATCTGAGTAACGGAATACCGGCCAGTTGTCATTGGTTCTTGGTGCAGTAGCATGTTGGTGAAGGTACTTTCTAACGAAAGGACGATTCACTCCATTTGCCACGGCATAACCGATGGTAGCATCGAATCTGTCATCACCAGCCTCATATGAATTGATCAGGTCTGGAGTTGGTGTATTAAATCCTGTTTGAGTCTGAGCCTGTACGTTTCCCGGAGTAACACCATAAGCAGCCATCAATGCAGTAAACTCGGGTGCGCTGATTGGTTCAGGCACGAAAGAATACATGAAACCACTGGCATAACCTTCGGTTCCTTCCTTGTATTGCACCTCAAACACTGACTCAGCACTGTTCTTATTGGCAGGTTCGAAAACATCGGCATAATTAGCCAACAGTTGATATTCTCCGGAATTCACTACTGCTCTTAGGGCAGTTTCAGCTAAGGCATATTGATCCATCACCAAATAGGCATTCCCCAAAAGCGCATTGGCTGAACCTGAAGTAGCTCTACCAGCTTCCTGGTTCGACTTATTGGGTAGCAAAGAAGCAGCTGTGCTGGCATCACTGATGATTAATGCAAAAACCTCATTCACACTGGAGAGTGGCAAAGCCACACCTTCGAGTGTCGTCACCGGATCTACATGTAGTGGCACTTCACCATAGAATTGTACCAACTCGAAGTAAGAAAGAGCTCTCAGGAAAAGCGCCTGGCCTTTCAGGTTGTCTTTCACATCATTATCTAAATCAGCATCATCGATTCTGGCCAATACCTGATTAGCACGGGAAATGATCTGATAATTGGTAGTGTACTTTCCAGTAGCAATACCACTGTTAGCATCGTAGATGAAGTTGGCTATTTGCTCCTGATCAATATCTGCTCTGTAGTTTGGATTATGAATGTAGTATGCATTGTCTGAGTGCATTTCACCCATGAAAAACGCATTGTCATACAAACCATTCAATGGAGCATATGTACCATTGACTGCAGCAGTAAAGTCTGCTTCGGTAACAAAGGCTGTCTCAGAAACGAGATCGGTTTCAGGGGGAAGTGTCAGGAACTCCTCAGTATCACATCCTATAAAAGTCAGGAAGATCAATCCCAGAATTATGTTTCTCTTTTTCATTTTTGATTTCATTTTCATTAAGTCCCTAAGTGATTTATAGACCGACATTTACACCAAAAGTGAAGGTTCTTGGTACAGGGTAAGTACCCCAGTCGAAGCCTAAGCTCAATGCTGTTGGTGCAGCACCGGTAGTTGATGAACTCACCTCAGGGTTTGAACCTCTGTATTTGGTAATCACCAAAGCCTGCTGAATGCTACCATACACTCTGAGAGATCTGATAGCCATGTTATTCACAGGGACATTGTAACCCAACGTAATGTTCTTGATGGTAAAGTGACTTCCATCACTCACAAATCTGGTACTGAGCCAGTCTCTTTCCATGAAAGTTCCTGAAGTGGTCTTACCATACTTTCCGCTTCCCGGATCCTGAGGTGATCTCCAACGATCCTGAACTCCTTTAAGCACATTGAATACACCATCGAGGTTAGTTGTACCCTGCTCAGTCATCACAAGAATATCGTTTCCTACTGAACCGGAAGCCACAATGGTCAAATCGAAGTTTTTATAAGAGAAGGTATTGGTGATACCGAAGATAAAGTCAGGGAAGGGATTACCGATTTCGGTACGGTCATCATTGTCACCGCCATAGGTAATTACACCATCACCGTTTACATCTCTGAACTTAATGGTACCTACTTCTGAAGCAGTTGCCTTAGGAGAACTGTCGAAATCAGCCTGGTCTACATATACACCTTCGTGAATCAAGCCCCAGAACTGACCAATTGGTCTGCCCACAGCTGTCTTGGTATCAAAAGCACCAAAACCACCGAAGATTCTATCAACACCATCAGCCAATTCAACCACTTCATTTCTGTTGAAGGCGATGTTGAAGTCTGTTTTCCAGTTTAAATCACCTCTGAAGTTCTGAGATGAAATGGTCACCTCGTGTCCCCAGAATTTCAACTCACCAATGTTACCATTGAAGTTGCTGAAACCTGACTCTTGTGGTACTTCGACATTATAAAGCAGGTTGGTAGTATTCTTCTGATAGAAGTCATATCCGATGTTGATTCTATCGTCAAACAACCCCAGGTCAATACCAAAGTCTACCTGATGTGTAGTCTCCCACCCCAGTTGGCTATTCGCTAAAGCCTGAACTGAAGAACCAGGAACAATGACATCACCAAAGACAGTATTTTCAGTAGTGCTTACTGTAGCATATTGAGTGTAGTTACCAATATTATTGTTACCCACTACACCATAACTTGCTCTTACTTTCAGGAATGAAACCGGAGTAACATCCAGCATAAAGTCCTCATCAGAAACGATCCAGCCGACAGACACTGAAGGGAAGTTACCCCATCTGTTATCAGCTCCAAATCTTGATGAACCATCTCTTCTGATGGCCAGGCTTAAAAGGTATTTATCTTTATAGCTATAGTTAATTCTGGCCAGGAAAGATAATAGTGACCACTCCTGCACATTAGAGAATGTCTGAGTTTGATCAATATTAATGGCTCCCTGTATCGTTCTGATTCTGTCATCAGGGAAGTCTGTCAATCTGATTTGCGAGTTCTCACTACGGAATTTCTGAACGGTGAATCCACCCAAAACATCGAATGAATGGTCTCCTACTGTCTTATTATAGGTCACCGTGTTTTCGTTCAACCATGACTCGTAGCTACTGTTTCTTCTGAAAGAAGTAGCAGCTGCCGGTGGTAAAGAAGCAAAGGTGGTAGAAGCCGTACTTGGCTTGAAGTTGAACAATTCTGAAGTACCCAGATCAGCATTGAAAGTGGTCTTGATTTTCAGGTTGGTAATTGGCTCGTATTCAAGATAGGTATTGGCCAGAATTCTGTTCGAAACAGTCTCATTGGTGATTTCCTCATTGGCTCTGTACCAGTTTGGTGTTGGGAATGCACTGATTCCCGGAATCCAGGCGGTTAGTGGTAATGAACCATCTTCATTTTGATAAGGAAAAATCGGCCAGGTAAGCAGTGAGTTAAACAGCAAACCTCCCGGTGTTGTTGGACTTACGTTGGTAGCGTAGAAGGCACCATCTGAACTTGCCGTGTTGTTGATAGACCTGGTAGGCGCTACATTGAAGCCTGCTTTCAGGTTTTCAAAAACATTGAAGTCGGTATTAATTCTCAATGAGAACCTTTCGAAGTTGGAGTTGTTGATTACACCATCCTGATTGAAGTAACCCAATACTGCAGCTGTTCTTGATCTTTCCCCACCAGTATTAAGACTAACACTGACATTACTGATAGCCGCATCTCTTAGCATACCATCGTACCAGTCATAACCCTCGCCATATTGAGCAGGGTTCTGGAATACATCAGGAACAACCTGTCCCAGGGCCTCTAATGACTCTTTCTTGAACTGCGCGAATTCCTGTCCATTCATCATGTCAGGTCTTCCTCTCTCCGGAACCTTCTGAACACCTGTATAGGCGCTGAAATTAACCTGAGTGGTTCCGGCACGGCCTTTCTTGGTAGTAATCAATACTACACCATTGGCAGCTCTTGAACCATAAAGTGCAGTAGAAGCTGCATCTTTCAGGATAGAAATACTTTCAATTTCATCAGGGTTGAGGGTGTTGATATCACCGGTAATCGGGAATCCATCTACTACGTAGAGCGGATCACTACCGGCAAGAATTGAAACAGAACCTCTGATTCTTACATTCATTCCCTGTCCTGGTTGACCGGTTTGTTGGTTGATCTGAACACCAGCTAATCTTCCCTGTAATTTTTGGGTCAGCTGCGGAACAGGTAAATCTCCCAATTCTTGTGCATCGAGTTGTTGCACAGCACCAGTTACTTGCTTTTCGAATTGAGTACCATAGCCCATCACCACAACTTCTTCAAGGGTTTGGGTATCCAGAATCAATGTAACGTTAATCGTCCTCCTGTTATTCACGGGAACTTCCTGTGAAATAAACCCTACAAATGAGAATTGTAAGGTTGCACTGGGGTCGACATTAATAGAATAGCTTCCATCAGCTTCAGTAATCACCCCATTGGTGGTCCCTTTAATGGAAACATTGGTGCCTGGTATACCCAGGCCATCTTCGTCAGTAACTTTGCCTGAAACAGTAATTGTTTGAGCGTATGTCACTAGCGAAAACAATGTCAGCAAAAATGCCGTGAGGAATAGTTTCCGGCATCTCTTTGTAAAAATTCTAGCCATACAGATAATTTGTTTAGTGAACTTTGACTTAAGTGTCTGACGCAAACTGCAAACGTTTGCTTAGTTAACTATCATGGTCTGTATTGACCCATAACGAACTGTACTGACCTGCTAATGAGAAGCTCATACAGCGTTTTACAGGTTATTTCTATGGCCTCAGATACTGAAACTAAAATTTAATATGCCATCATACCCGTTCATCCAAATCCATAAAAAAGCTGAATTTAGCAGGTAAAAAGAGCTGTTTCATGCTAACGATTGAACCGCCTGATGTTGGCTTATGAGACGTTCCCGCTCTGGAACATCCGCTGCTGTCAAGACCAGCCGACATTTACTGTACTGATCTGGTTGTTTTAAAGCGAGGGCCTTAATGTAAGATGAAAAGGTACCTCAAGGTGTTCCTTGTTTCCACTTAGAATTACCTCAGCTGTTTTCTCCCCCATGGTTTTAAAGTCGGTAGAAACTGTAGTAATACCATCGAGTATGATTTTCTTCAGAGGCGTTTCATTATATGAGATAATACCCACGTCTTTCCCCACTACCAGATCGGTATGCAGTACTTTCTCTACCAGAGTTACCAGATCATCTTCCATCAGGTTAATAAAGACATCACCGGCATTAATGGTTTCCTTGGCCACATCGTCTACTATCTTCGATTGAAAAGCATAAGTATCGCAGAAGTTGGAAATACCGCTGAGGATTTCCTTTGGATAATAGGAGTAGCTCGGGAAGATAATCTTGATGGTTTGGTAATTAGACAACCTGGGCAGTGCTTCAACCAAAGCATCATAAATGTCTTTTTCAAAATTCTCATAAACCGCTCCAAACTCTCCCGTCACCTGGGTTGGTAATTTGTCCAGCAAAATGAGTTTGTCCTTATCAATAGTATTGATCACTTCGTGCGCATTCTCCCCTCCTTCCAGAAAATGTGGGATGATAACATAATGAGAGTAACCCTCTTTTTTACTGTTCAATAGCTTTTTGAAAAATGAAAAGTCATTGTCATAGATATAAAGCTCAATGGCCGCTCTGTGATTCAATGAGCTTACAATGGCATCATAGATAATCTTCTTGTGTGTACTGAGCTTATTGAAAAGTAAAAAAACCTTCAGTGGCTGACTGATGTCGGTGCTCTTAATAAAGTATCCTTTACCCGGCACTGAGCCTAATACACCAATTTCTTTCAGGTAATTGTAACCTCTGGCTGCTGTATCTCTAGAAATTTCCAGCTCAAAGCTAAGTTCATTCAGAGATGGTAAAATCTGATCTTTAAGAATATTGCCATGGCTCACAGCATCAATAATAGAGTTAGCTAATTGCTGATATTTAGGTGTGGCTGAGTGGTCGTCTAAAAGAATGTATTGAAATACTGATGATGAGTTCATGTTTTAAATCCAATAGGGTTAACTTAATATCTAATCTTTGATTGCATTCAGGACGGTTCATAACGGTTGATCAAGCAATCACCGTTAAACTTACGCCAAGAAGATTCATTGACCGTTCAAGGCGAGTGGGTTTTCATGCAATCATTTTAAGTTAAAGGGTTATAACTTCTATCTCAGACGGAGTAGACGTTGCAATCCTTTCCAAAACTAAATATTTCTCATCAAATGCTAGTTTCTCAAACAAAATTCGATCACGTAAGCTACCTATGGAATGAAGATGAGGTAGAAAAAATCGCTGATGATGAAGTTTCGTTGTTTCTCTACAGGTCAAATATCCTGGGAGCTGACCTGAGACTCACCAACTATGGTGGAGGCAACACTTCATGCAAAACCTTCGAAAAAGATCCACTCACCGGAGAAGAGAAGGAAGTATTATGGGTGAAAGGATCTGGAGGCGATATTGGAACACTGACCAGAAAAGGAATTGCCGGGCTTTATGTAGACAAAATTCATAACCTAAAGAATGTTTACCGGGGTATTGAGTTCGAAGATGAAATCGTACCTCTTTATTATCATTGTCTTCATGACCTGGATAGTAAAGCTCCTTCAATAGACACACCTTTACATGGCCTTCTTCCATTCAAGCATATAGATCACCTGCACCCTGATGCACTTATCGCTGTGGCAGCAGCTAAAGACAGTCAGGCCATTACCAAAGAGATCTGGGGTGATTCAATGGGCTGGGTACCATGGCAAAGACCCGGATTTGACCTTGCACTGCAATTGGAGAAATGCCTGAACGATAATCCGGGTATCCGCGGTATTGTATTGGGCGGACATGGTCTGTTCACCTGGGGAGACACCTCCTACGAGTGCTACATCAATAGTCTGGAAGTGATCGAAGATGCTTCGAAATATATTGCCGAAAGAGAAGGAAAAGAAAGACCGGTTTTCGGTGGCGCCAGAGTAGAAACGGTTGAAGCTGCCAGCCGTTTAGATCAGGCCGCTAAAATTGCTCCTATTCTCAGAGGCCTGTGCTCAAGTGAAAAGCCAATGGTGGCACATTTCTCTGACGATGAACGTGTGCTGCAGTTTGTCAATAGCCATGATATCGATCGACTGGCTCCTTTGGGTACCTCCTGCCCTGACCACTTCCTCAGGACCAAAATTCAGCCTTTGGTGCTTGAAATTAGTCCGGACGAAGATTTAGATGATGCCAAAGCCATTATCAGCAAACTGACCCCGGCATTTGAGAAATATAGAAAAGAGTACAAGGAGTATTATGAAAACTGCAAACACCCGAATAGCCCGGCCATGCGTGACCCTAATCCGGTCATTATTCTGTATCCCGGTATCGGTATGTTTGCTTTTGCCAAAGACAAACAAACAGCCAGGGTAGCTTCAGAATTCTATACGAACGCCATTAATGTAATGCGTGGTGCAGAAGCTATTTCTTCTTACACGGCACTTCCGCGGCAGGAAGCATTCGATATTGAATACTGGTTGCTGGAAGAAGATAAACTCAAGAGAATGCCACCTGAAAAACCTCTTTCCAGAAAGATTGCACTGGTAACCGGAGCCGGTGGTGGTATTGGTAAAGCCATAGCCGAAAAACTGGTAGCAGAAGGTGCTGTGGTAGTGTTGACTGACATTCACGAAGAAAGGCTGAAAGAGGCTCAGGAATCATTCAAGAAAGATGCTGCCGTCTATGTCGTCTGCAACGTTACGGATGAAGCTTCTGTGGAAAATGCCTTTAAGAAAGCTGCTTTGGCCTTCGGAGGTATTGATATTATGGTACACTCAGCCGGACTGGCCATCTCTAAACCTTTGGGAGAAACCAGCCTGAAAGACTGGAATATTCTTCAGGATGTGTTGGTGAAAGGTCAGTTTATGTTGTCCAAATCAGCAGTTTCTGTGATGAGAAGTCAGGGACTGGGTGGTGACCTAATCAGTATAGCCAGTAAAAACGGCCTGGTGGCAGGTAAAAACAACGTGGGTTATGGAACTGCTAAAGCAGCCCAGCAACACATGGCTCGCTTGCTTGCTGCTGAATTGGGCCCTGAGAAAATCAGAGTGAATACGGTTAACCCGGATGGTGTTATTGTCGGTAGTAAAATCTGGGAAGGTGAATGGGCTGAAGGTCGTGCCAAGGCTTATGGCATTAGCGTTAAAGACCTGCCTGAATTCTATGCACAGCGCAACCTGATGCATGAAATAATCAAGCCTGAAGATATTGCCAATGCTGTTTTTGCTTTCACAGCAATTTTGCAAAGAAGCACCGGTAATATTTTGAATGTAGATGGTGGTATTCCTGATGCCTTCACCCGCTAAAACATCCTCTATGAGAATAAACAATGATCAAATAAGAGAATATAACCAACGTGGCCAGGCTGAGCACTCAAGAATGCTCGGCTTTTTGGCTGAAACGCTGGAGAAAAGAGGAATTGATGTCAATGAAACCATCAACCGACTGCATGAATTACAGGTAGCCATCCCCAGTTGGGCACTCGGTTCCGGAGGTACCCGTTTTGGCAGGTTTCCCGTTGGAGGAGAACCCGGAACTTTAGAAGCCAAGCTGGAAGATGTGGGGCTCCTGCATAAAATCACGCAGGCTACCTCAAGTGTTTCCCTCCATATTCCCTGGGATATTCCCGAAGATGCATCTGCCAGAAAAAAGCAGGCCGAAGAACTCGGTATCCGCTTTGAAGCAGTCAACTCGAATACCTTTCAGGATCAGCCCGGTCAACCTTATACCTATAAGTTTGGCTCCCTGAGTGCTAACGATTCCATGTCGAGAAATCTGGCGGTAGAGCACAATCTCGAAGTAATCAAGTATGGTGAAATGCTCGGGAGTAAATCCATTACCGTATGGTTAGCCGATGGTTCATCTTATCCGGGACAAAATAATTTCAGAAGAGCCTTTAGAAATACGGAAGACTCATTACATAAAATCTACGAAGGTTTACCAACAGACTGGAAAATGCTCATCGAGTATAAACCATATGAGCCTCACTTCTATTCCACGGTTATACAGGATTGGGGTACTTCCCTTATGCTGGCTGAAAGTTGTGGAAAGCAGGCCTATACACTGGTAGACCTTGGGCATCACCTGCCCAATACCAACATTGAGCAGATAGTTTCTACACTGATTATGCGTGGTAGATTGGGTGGATTCCATTTCAATGACAGCAAATATGGAGACGATGACCTGACCTGTGGCAGTATCAAACCATTCCAGCTTTTTCTCATTTGCAATGAGATTATTGATGGAATGAATCAGAATACGGCAGGCAACCCTCCTATTGAATGGATGATCGATGCCAGTCACAACCTGAAAGATCCTTTGGTAGATCTGATGCAATCGTTGGAAGCCATCAGGCTGGCTTATGCTCAGGCGCTGATTGTAGACAGAGAGGCATTGAATGAAGCTCAGTCTGCCAATGATGTTTCCAGAGCTCAGGAGATTATTCAGGATGCCTACAGGACTGACATGCGGCCATTATTGGCTGAGGTAAGAAAGCAGCATGGTGGCGCGCTCAATCCCTTAGGTTTCTACAGAGATCAATCGGTGAGAGAACAGCTTATTGCTGAGAGAGGTAAAAATGTTGTAGCAAGCGGTCTTTAAACAATGAGTAGAGAGGCAATTCTGATCTACGATATTGGAAAGACTAATAAGAAGTGTCTGGTCTTTGACGGCAACTTCCATGTGATCCATGAAGAGTCTAAAGTCATTGATGAAACCATTGATGAAGAGGGCGACCCATGTGACGACATACAGGCTATTTCCAAATGGATTTATAGTACCGCGGAAAAGCTTATTGGGTCAGATGCCTATGTTATTAGAGCCATTAACTTCTCCGCCTATGGTGCCAGTCTGGTACATATAGATAAAAGCGGAAAAGCCATTCTACCACTTTACAACTACCTGAAGCCTTTTTCGACTGAGAGTGAAAAACTACTGACAGAAAAATTTGGGAGTACTGAAAAACTCTCTCAGGAAACCGCCTCTCCCTATTTAGGAATGCTCAACTCAGGCTTGCAGCTTTTCTGGCTGAAGAACTTTCAGCCGCACAGGTTCAGTAATATTCATTTGTCTCTTCACTTCCCGCAGTACTTAAGCTATTTATTTAGTCAAAGAGCAGTGAGTGACTATACCAGTATCGGTTGTCACACCATGCTTTGGGACTTTAATAAACAAGACTACCATAGCTGGGTAAACAGCGAACACTTGACGGAAAAACTGGCTCCGGTAACTGATAATACAGAAAATAACACTGTTCAATTATTTGGTAAAGAGATTAAAGTAGGAACCGGAATTCATGATAGTTCCGCTGCCTTGCTACCCTATCTGTATTTGAATGACGAACCTTTTGCACTGCTGTCTACCGGAACATGGAATATATCTCTCAATCCATTCGAAGAACATGCTCTGAGTTCAGATGACCTGGAAAATGACTGCCTGATGTTCATGAGTACGGCAGGAAAAAAGGTTAAGGCTTCAAGGCTCTTCCTGGGTAATGAACATGCTTCGCAGGTACACATGTTAACAGCCAATTTTGGTAGAAAGAAAGACGAGTACAAACACATCGGCTATGATGCGGCACTGGCCAAAGAACTGAGAGAGAACTTTAAAAAGCACTTCACTTTCTCCCTCGGGGGCGGTGAAGCAGAAGTTTCCTGGGAAACCCTCGGCTCGTTTAAGGCCGCCTATCATCAATTAATGATTGAACTCTGCATGCTTCAGGTAAGCTCTCTAAAAAGGGCTATCGGGAACAGCAATATCAAAACAGTCTTCATAGACGGTGGCTTTGTGGACAATGAAATATTTATCAATCTCTTGCAGGAAGGATTACCTAAATTAGAGTTTATACCTGCTCAATTTCCAGTTGGTTCAGCCTTAGGAGCAGCCTTGGCTATTGCTACTAAAGATCAGGTTGAAAATTGGAAGAAGCAGAAAACCCAGTTGACCTTAATATCATGAGTGACTACATAGACTCCCGATTTCCAGACATCCCCTACCTGCGCGAAAGAGCCAAAAGGAGAATCCCCGGTTTTGCATTCGACTATCTCGATGGTGGGTGTAATGCCGAAGTAAACCTGCACAGGAATACCAAAGAAATAAGAGACATCCAACTCCAACCCTACTATCTCAGGGAATATGAGAACATCAGTCTCGAAACCGAGCTATTTGGTAAAAAGTATTCTGCACCTTTTGGCATCTCACCTATTGGCTTGCAGGGACTTATCTGGCCCGGAGCTACCGAGATACTGGCTAAGGCCGCATTTGAAGAAAATATTCCCTTTACGCTAAGTACGGTTGGAACAGCCAGCATAGAAAAGGTGGCTGAGATTACAGAAGGGAACGCCTGGTTTCAGCTTTACCATCCGGTTGAAGATACTTTGCGCGATGATATCCTGAACCGGGCAGCAGCTGCCGGCATTGAAGTATTGGTCATCCTGGCCGATGTTCCTTCATTTGGTTACCGATCCAAAGAAATCAGAAATGGCCTGGCCATACCGCCAAGAATGACCATGCGCAATATGCTGCAAATTGCCAGCAGACCTAACTGGGCCTTATCTACCCTCATGCATGGTCAGCCTCATTTTGAAACACTGAGGCCCTACATTCCTAAAGGAATGAGCTTGAAACACCTGGGACTGTTCATGAATAAAACCTTCAACGGAAAACTCAATGAAGACCGTGTGAAAGCGCTTAGAGACCGATGGAAAGGCAAATTAGTGATCAAGGGAGTGGCTACAGAAGAGGACGCACAAAAGTCTATTGATTTTGGACTCGATGGCATCATCGTTTCCAATCATGGCGGTCGTCAGCTGGATATGGGAGAATCTACCATTAATCCACTCAAACGCATTGTTGCCAAATATGGTGACCAGACTACTGTAATGATGGACAGCGGCATTCGCACGGGTCCTGACATTGCCAATACCCTGGCCTCAGGAGCACACTTCACTTTCCTGGGCAGATCATTTATGTATGGCGTTGGCGCACTTGGTAAAAAAGGTGGCCGACATACCATTGGAATACTTAAAAAACAACTACTACAGGTGATGCAGCAGGTCTGCTGTGAGTCTACTTTAGACCTTCCCAATCACCTGTTCAAACCTTAAACTATGACCGAATCAACCAAACCTCAGACTAACGAAGAATTCGAAAGAGAACCTGTCCCCCAACGAGCCTGGAAAGGCTGGAAGAGCTTTTTAGGTATGTATGCCGGTGAGCATGCAGCAGGGACAGAATTCGTAATCGGGCCATTATTCCTTACGGCTGGCGTTAGTGCTTTCGACCTGATTGTTGGTTTGTTGGTTGGTAATTTTCTGGCTGTACTCACCTGGAGATACCTGACTGCCAGAATTGCGGTCGACAGAAGATTGACACTCTATTATCAGTTAGAGAAAATCTGCGGTAAGAAGCTGGTTATATTCTATAACCTGGCTAATGGTATACTTTTCTGTTTTCTGGCGGGAGCCATGGTTACAGTGTCAGCCACCGCAGTAGGTATCCCCTTCGATATGCCTATGCCCAAACTGACTGATACCATGCCTAATGGGGTTACCTGGGTAGTTATTGTACTGGCAGTTGGAGCAATTATCTCAATCGTAGCTGCCAGAGGTTATGCCACTGTGGCCAAGGTGGCCAATATATTGTCACCCTTCATCGTACTGGCCTTTCTGCTCTGTGGTATAGTAGCACTGGGCCAATTAGAAGTGAATTCACTGTCTGAATTCTGGGCCATCTGGGGAGAAGGTTCAGAACCATTTCCGGGGCAAATAAAATACACTTTCTGGCATGTAGCCATTTGGTCATGGTTCTGTAATGGAGCTATGCATATAGGTATGTCAGATCTTTCTGTATTCCGCTATGCGAAAAGCGCCAAAGCAGGCTGGACCACGGCTGCCGGTATGTATGTAGGCCATTTTATGGCCTGGATTGCTGCCGCTCTCCTCTATGCTGTTTATTTAAGAGCACCTGAAGCTCAGGCCATGTTGGCTAACGGACAGGCTCCTTCTGTGGCTCCGGGACCTCTGGCTTATAATGCCATCGGTATCTTCGGAATTATTGCCGTTATCATTGCGGGATGGACAACGGCCAACCCAACCATCTACAGAGCAGGTCTGGCCTTTCAGGCTATCCTGCCAAAAGCCTCTACCTTCTGGGTAACAATTATCGCAGGTAGTTTGGCTACCATTGCCGGACTGTTTCCTGCCTTCGCCATGAAGCTATTGGACTTTGTTGCGGTTTATGGCTTCATCCTTGCCCCTATGGGTGCCATTATCGTTTTTGACTACTTCCTGGCCGATAAATGGAGTTTCAAATCGATGCATGCCGAAATAAGCGGAAAGCAATTTAATGGAACCGTGCTAGTTGCCTGGATCGGAAGTGTCCTCCTCTTCTATATCATCTCGGTACAGATGGGAGTATTCCTTTCTTTCCTCACTCTGCCGGCCTGGTTACTGAGTGGCCTCGCTTATGCCTACTATAGCAGGTTCAGAGCAAAAGCACTCACCGTGTAGTCTATTTTGAATATAAGGTCCTAAGGGCAATTATATTTCTTAAATTCCTACATGATTCTGCGCGCAAGAAAAGAATGGGTGTCAATGGGTGCCTTGGTCCTTATGATGGCCCTGGCGGCCTGTACTCCTCAGAAAGAAGAGACCACTCAGGTATCAACATTTCAAAACCCCATATTCCCCGGAGACTACCCTGACCCCAGTGTTCTGAGGGATGGGGATGATTATTATATCGTTCATTCTTCATTCGAATACTATCCAGGATTGCTTATCTGGCATTCGAAAGATCTGCTGAACTGGACACCCGTTACCAATGCACTGACAAAATATGTCGGATCGGTATGGGCCCCGGAACTGGTGAAGTATGAGGACAGGTATTACATCTACTTCCCGGCCAGCAATACCAACTATGTCATCTGGGCCGATGCCATTGATGGTCCCTGGAGTGATCCGATTCAACTGGATGTGACCATGATTGACCCAGGCCATGTAGCAGACTCGGAAGGTAACCGCTACCTCTATTTCAGTAGTGGAAGCTACGTACCGCTTTCAAAAGACGGGCTTTCCATCACTGGTGATGTTCAGCATGTCTATGACGGTTGGCCTATTCCAAGAGAATGGTCCATTGAGTGCTTTTGCATGGAGGGCCCTAAGCTGTTTAAAAGGGGGGAATACTATTACCTGACTGTTGCCGAGGGTGGAACTGCCGGTCCGGCTACAGGACACATGGTGATCTCAGCACGATCTAAATCGCCTCTGGGACCTTGGGAAAATGCTCCCAACAATCCGATTCTAAGAACTGAAAGCAGTGAGGAAACCTGGTGGTCTGTAGGACACGGAACAGTACTGGATGATGCTGAGGGCAATTGGTGGATGATTTTTCACGGCTATGAAAAGGACCATTATAACATGGGCAGGCAAACCATGATGGTACCCATTGAATGGACCGAAGATGATTGGTATCGAATACCTGAGGGAGTGGATATTACTCAACCCATTCGCTTACCAGATGATAGGCAACAGCACACGAATAGTAGTTTTACTGATCCATTTGAAGAGGGTCAACTGAACCCTCAATGGAAATTCTTTGAAGGCTATGATCAAAACAGGGTTGAGTTGGAGACTCAAGGAATTCTAATCAAAGGCAAAGGTACTTCGGTGGCAGGTTCCTCCCCTATGCTTTATGTCCCCTCTGATCATGACTATACTGTAGAAGTTGAATTGGAAATTCAGGGCAATGCCACAGGCGGATTGCTTCTTTTCTATAACAATAACGCCTTTTCAGGCATATTAGCTGATCAGGCCAATGTACTGGCCAACCTCCGTGGATGGCAATTTGTTACTGAAGAACAGGTGATTGACCGACATGTCTTCCTTCGTCTAAAGAATGAGTTCAATACAGTAGATATGTATTATAGCACTGATGGAACCGATTGGATCAAGATCGAAAACTCATTTGAATCTTCAGGCTACCATCACAATATACTCAGCGGATTTATGAGCTTAAGAATTGGCCTGACAGCGTTAGGAGATGGCAAGGTAAAGTTTAGCAACTTTAAATACCATCCCCTTAAACCTTAACTATATTTCCAAAAACGCTGTCAAATAGTCTTTAGGCAGTAATGCTCGTCAGGCGGCTATTTTAGTAAAATACGCTATCGAAGAACTCCTTCATTTTAGCCGCATAAGGCACACCATATTTTGCAAACGTTGCTCTGGTTCTGGCATCGGGCTTCCAGTCGAAAAAGGCATGCCCTGCTCCTTCCACCTGAAGGTACTCGGCTCTTTGTCCTGCCCCTTTCAACTTATCCGTATAAGCCTGAACAGCAGTATGAGGTATCAGCCCGTCTTCCGTTCCCCGCACCAGAAAATGTGGCACTTCTCTTTGGCTTGCGGCTGGTACTGCTTTAATCGGTGACAGCCCATCTCGATATGCTACTTCAGTCTGCTCAATGAATTGATTCAGTGGGTTAACATCAAACACCCCATAACTTGGGGCAGCCGCTTTGATGGCATTGGTAATCTGTACCTGCACCTGATCTGCCGATTTACCCCGAGGTAAATAAGTAGGCATAAACTCATAGTTGCCACTTTTTCCGTAACCGCCACTTCCAATCTGAGGTGCAAAGACTGCCGCAGCTGCTGACAGATGACCACCGGCACTATCTCCGGTGACAGCCATTCTATTGGGGTCTCCTCCATAGGCTGCTGCATGTTCCTGTATATGGGCAATAGCTCCGAAAACGTCTTCCAGAAGTTGATGCATATAATTCGGTTGTGCATCACCATCTCCCTTATTGATCCAGCGATAGTCCACACTTGCCACCACATATTGATTGTCCTTAGTCAGTTCCCAGGCCAGGCCTCTCATAATATCTTCGTTGTTCGATGACCAACCTCCCCCATGGATAATGACAATGATGGGCAAATTTTTGGCGCCCTTTGGAGAGTAAACATCATACTTTAAGGTCTTTACACCTGGTTTGGCAAATACTATATCTCTTTTAATTTCAAGATTATTGATGAGTGAGGATGGAATAAAAGTAGCTCCCAGGGTCATGTCCTTTTCAACTGTTATCTTACTTGTTTTATCGAAGAACTCATAACTCGTAGTACCCCACATTCCACCTTTTACGGTGTAATAGATCACATCAAGGCTATACCCTGAATCGGGCTTTGCTGTAACGGTAATCTCAGTACCTGCTTCTACCATACCATCAGCCGGTATGGGTGGGTTTACTGTAAATGAACCGTTTTCAATATCGGCAAGTGTAACTTTAAAGCGCTCTGCTTGCGGCTTCAGTGATTCGGCTTTCGAAATACTGACTGAGGTGAACAGCATCAAGGCCATTGTCAACCGGCTGGAGAGCTGGGTTAAATTCTTTTTCATAGGTCAATTATTAATGAGGTCTGACGAACAGAGCTCTTTACGATACTAAAATAAATGGACAGTCTTAGAGCACTGTTATTATCAATACTGATTGGGAAATTAATGAGGGTTTAGTCGCTGGAAGGTTTGTCTTTTGCTCTTATGCTATAAACGCAGCGTTGACCATCAGAAATGATGTGCTTTATACGCTCTACCTGATAGTTGCTTCCCATCAGGTCCTGAAAATTCTTTAACTCTGCCTTACAAAACCCCTGGCATTCAGTGGCCGCTGCACAGATAGGGCAATGGTTTTCGATGAGCAAATATTCATCATTTTCCTTTTTCCATTCAGCCATATAACCTTCCTGAGAACGTAACTCTGAAAGTTTATTCAATCGGCCTTCGATAGACCTCTCTCCCTTCAGTTCATGATCATATCGCTCGAAAGTCTGCTTTTCTCTATCACTAATCAGAAGGTTCAGGGCATTCTCTCCCAATAGACTTTTCACAGATCGGAGTAATTCTACTGTTATTTGGGCATGGGTATCCGGAAATCTACTCAGGCCCTTATCACTCAAAGCATAGTAGACAACCGGTCTTCCTACCCCCTCACTTTTGGAAGTACCCTTGATCAGACCGCTGGACTCAAGCTTTAGTAATTGTTGTCTGGCTCCTTCCTTGGTTATACTCAACTCCTGAGCAAGCATGGCACTTGTCATGTCACCTCTCATCTTGAGGAGCATCAATATGCGATCAGCAGTAGGCTTATTTTCCAATTGAACCATTGTTTTATTAGACCACAAATCTAACCATAAAAGGAATAAATCGAAACCTATACTGTTCATATAGACTGTATCAATAATGCATTGAAAAACCGTAGAACTATTTAAACAAGTATTGAGTTGTTTTATTAAGTGTGCTGCATAGATTTGCAACACCGATTAAAAACTTAAAACATAAAATCATGAGCTATTCATTACCTGAACTTCCATATGCTGTAGATGCATTGGAACCTCATTTCGATTCTGAAACAATGACCATTCACCATCAGCGCCATCATCAGGCTTATGTCAACAACCTGAATAAAGCTATTGAAGGTACTGATGCTGAAAATGAAAGTTTAGAAAATATCCTACGTCATATCAGCCAATACAGTCCTGCCATCAGAAACAATGGTGGTGGCCATTACAATCACTCTCTGTTTTGGGAAATTCTATCTGCCTCACCCAAGACGGCCCCTACCGGCAAACTGGCCGAGGAGATTGTTAAGGTTTTCGGTGGTCTGGAACAGTTTAAAGAGCAGTTCAATCAGGCGGGAATGACACAATTCGGTTCAGGTTGGGCCTGGTTGTTTGTGAAATATAATGGTACCATTGGTGTGGCTTCAACGGCTAATCAAGACAATCCACTAATGGATACAAACCTTACTAATCAGGGCTATCCGATTCTGGGTGTAGATGTCTGGGAACATGCCTACTACCTTAAATACCAGAACAAAAGAGCAGATTACCTGAATGCTTTCTGGTCAGTGTTAGACTGGGCAGCTGTAGAAAAGAAATATGAAGAGGTTATTTCCAACCTGGGATAACACAGTTGCGAATAGAATGAAGGAAGAATTGGCCTGTTGCCTTCTTCCTCATTCTTATTTACAAAATTAGTTCTGTCTAAGCCTTACATGGTATATCCGGGCTTCTTATAGAGTCTCTCTTCTTCAGCCTGAATATGCTTAGGGTAAATATCTTCTTTCCATTGTTGCAATGAATAATCCTTAATGGCAACGGAATAGGATTCATCTCCAAAACCAATGACACTTTGCGCGGCTTTGATTACCTCTTCGGCCAGCTTTTGCTTCTGCCCTTCCGTTTTTCCTTCCAGTAACTTTATTTCGAAATGTGGCATATTAATCTTTTGAATACTGTTGATCACTTACTTTTTCCATCCAGGTAACGACTTCTCCATCTACCTCTTCCTGTATCGCAATATGACTCATAGCCTTGTTAGCTGAAGCTCCATGCCAGTGCTTTTCATTGGGTTCAAACCATACTACATCACCCGGCCGAATTTCTTCGATGGGTCCACCTTCTCGCTGCACCCACCCCAGCCCTGACTGAACAATCAGTGTTTGACCTGCGGGGTGTGTATGCCAGGCCGTTCTGGCTCCAGGTTCAAAAGTAACCAGAGCTCCTGCCGCTACGGTACTTTCCTGTTTTTGAAATAATGGATCAATCCGTACTGCACCGGTGAACCAATCTCCAGGCCCTTCCATTGATGGGATCATCCCGTTTTTAATAATTTTCATAGTGACTTAGTTTAAACACAACTACCTCCTGCTATGTAAGAAGGTAGTTGTGAGTTATCAATTTAATCCTTTTTAACCAGCAAAGACCGGAAACATACTGGCCTCACCATAATCAATTCTATCCATCGATTTGAGCGTATTCATATCTTCATCAGAGATCTCAAAATCGAGTGCAGCATTGGTTTTCATATGGTCTGGATTGGCTGTTTTCGGTAAAGGCAACAAGCCCAGTTGTATGTCATAACGAATACCTAATTGAGGAACTGAAACACTGTACTTCGCTGCTATATCCTGCACCGCTTTGTCTTTCATTAGTTCTCCATGACCTATGGGAGAATAGGCCTCTACGAGAATCTGATGCTGCTCGCAAAATTCAATGAGATCAGTTGGTGTATTGCTGATATGTGCCAACACCTGATTAACCATAGGGGGCTCCGTACATGACTCCATAATGTTCTCCAGGTCTTCTTTTTCGAAATTGGAGACACCAATGGCCTTGAGTTTTCCTGCCTGATAAGCTTCCTCCAGAGCTTTCCAGGCGGCCTTATTTCCTTCGAAATAACGGTCTTCTGCCTGATATTCCTGCCATGGCTTGGGACTGTGAATGATCATAAGATCAAGATAGTCCAGCCCCATTCTTTCAAGCGATTCATCAATGGATTTCACGGCTTCTTCATAAGTCTTGATCTCTGCCGCCAGCTTGGTAGTTACAAAGAGTTCTTCTCTGCTTACGGCAGCATTTCTAACACCTTCTCCAACACCTCTTTCATTCTGATAAGCCTGAGCTGTATCAATATGTCGATAGCCAATTTTGACAGCTTCTTTTACTACATCAGCCACAGTATCATCACTAATAAACCATGTTCCAAGTCCTAATTTGGGGATTTCTACCCCATTCGAAAGGACATACTTTTCCTGTAAAATCATTATTCTAATTTTAATTGTTATCAATTACGTGTCTTAGCAGATTGGCTAAAACTAGTTGTACTGAGCATCAGTTACCGCTTCCATCCAGGTAACAATGCCCTTTTCTGTATTGGGAAGCATGTAAATCTGTTGCATCCCGGTATCAGGGCTGGCACCATGCCAGTGCTTTTTATTCGGAGGGCAAACAGCCACATCTCCTTTTTTAAGCAATTGCTTAGGCTCCCCTTCTATCTGATGAAATCCCTCACCATCGGTAATGATGAGAATCTGCCCTGCAGGATGAGAATGCCAGTTACTCCTGGCGCCCGGCTCGAAATAAACATTACCCACCATTGTGGTGAGTGCTGTATCCATGACCAAAGGATAATTGAATGCAGTACCGGTAAATGTTTCAGAAGAACCTTGACGACCTTTTGGAAAAATAAAGTCAATCTCTTCTGTAGCCGAACCTGTTGATTCCTTTTCTCCCTCCTGTGAAGCACAGGAGAACAGCCCAATACTCAACAATGCGATTAATATTTTGATATATCTCATTTTCATAAGTCTATGGTTTTAGTTCTTTTAAAATCCTGGCCGGAACACCTCCCACTACTGTGTTGTCCGGAACGTCTTTGTTGACTACTGCTCCGGCAGCCACAACTGAGTTCTCCCCTACGGTAACTCCGGGTAAAATAGTAGCTCCAGCGCCTATCCAAGCGTTCCTTTTAATGATCACCTGACCCGGAACCATTGTCTTTCTTGTTGGGATATCGACCGGGTGATTCTCAGAGCTGATATTGACCCTTGGACCAACCATGACATCATCTTCAATGGTAATACCTCCCAAATCCAGAAAACTACAGGCATGATTAATAAACACTCTTTTCCCCAGTGAAATATTGATACCAATATTGGTGTGAAAAGGAGTGAATAATGTGGTGGACTCATCAACCTCTCCGGCAATCAGCTCTTCCAGAATCATCCGGATAGCCTCTGGGTCTTCTGCCTGGTTCAGCTTCTGGTTAATCTTACGGGTTCTTTCAACCACCTTTCTGATTTCCGAATAATCAGGATCAGCCATTGGAATGGACTCTCCTTTTAAAAGCCGCTGGAATATCTCATGCCTGTTGTAGCTCATACCCGACTGTTTTTGTTTAATACTTAAACAAAGGTAAATACTCCTAAGGCTCAAGGGTTAATGATAATCAAACCAGTAATTATAAATTTCAAACCTCTACGGTCCGAAGCGCTTTGGGAGTCATCCCTGTTTGTTTTTTAAAGAAGTTATTGAAGTAAGAAGGATAGTCAAAACCAAGGGCAAAGGCTATTTCACTAATATTCCAATCAGTGTGTTGAAGCAATGCTTTGGCTTCATTCAGAATCCGCTCCGTAATATGAGATGTGGTTGATCTGCCTGTGACTTCTTTCACCGCCCGGTTCAGGTAGTTGACATGAACTGCTAAGCCATTGGCATAATCCTGAGCAGAAGTCATGCTTAATGGTTTTTCGGCCGATTCAATAGGAAACTGACGCTCAAGCAACTCCAGGAAAACCGAAGTCAACCTTGAGGCAGCATTCTTCTTGTTATCCATACTTACTGATGGTTGCAGCTTCATGGCCTCATGAAGAATCAGATGGATATAGTTGCGAATCACTTCATCCTTCATCTGATAATCAGACTGTTGCTCTTCAATCATTTTAATAAACAACTGGTTAAGCGACTGTCTTTGCTCTTCATTGATATCCAGGATGGGCGTACCTCCAATCTTAAAAAAGGGAAGCTGCTGAAGAAGGTCAGAACGGTCAGACAGTTTTAGAAACTCTTCAGAAAACAGAACGGTATACCCTGTATAGGATGTGGAGATGGTCTCCCAGGAATAAGGGATATGCGGATTACCGAAGAACAAAACTGTTCCCTCATGCTCATAACTGCGATCGGCATAATGAATCATGCTCCTGCCACTGGTCAGGCAGATCTTATAGAAGTCCTTTCTACTGTAGGTTTTGACAGAGGTGTCATCAGCTTCAATCTGAAACACATTAAAGCCTTTCAACCTGAGCTCATTATTGTAAGCAGAAACAGAGCGTTCTTTCGTAATCATCTTCTGTTAAAATTAAGAATTTCAAACCAATGAACGCCCTGCATATTAAATGAGTTTCCCTACTCTATTCTTTAAACCCATACTTCTTTAGACCTTCCTTACTGATCTTAATGGCCTCTAAAGGTTGCAGGTCGTCAAAGGTTCTGTCTTGTTCCACAAAATAATGCTCCATACCTGATTTCTTTTGCTGCTTGAGGATACTTGCGAAATCTATGGTTCCCTGTCCTACGGGAGCAAAACGTTCCTCGCTGTCCATATCCTTTACATGCCAGGCTTTAAAGCGTCCCGGATATTTTTGAAAGTATTCCAGTGGATTGGCCTTTGCCCTGGTTACCCAGTAAAGGTCCATCTGAAAGTTGACGTATTCAGGATCCGTATTTTCAAGGAGGTAATCTATGAGCACCACTCCTTCCTCACTCGGTTTATATTCAAAGTCATGATTATGATACAGTAGCTTCAGGCCTGCTTCCTTGCACTTTTTACCTAAGGCATTTAGAAATTCAACAAACTCCTTCTGCTTCCCTCCTAATTTAGTGGTCCCTGTCTCTCTGTTCCTTTCAAAGAAGCCCCATGGCGGAGACGGAACCACATAATATTGAAATCCTGCTGCCTTTACATCGGCAATGGCCTTTTCGGCATCTTCCAATGACGAAGCTCTTTGGTGAGTACTCATAGGTTTTAAGCCGAGACTGTTCAGGTATGCTTTGAATTCTGCTGGCTCCATGCCATAGAATTTACCATCTCTGTAGCCGGCATCTTCAACGTAGGCATAACCTGCCTCAGCTACCTTTTGAAGTGTTTCCTTAGGATTCTCATTCATGGCCTCACGAATGGTGTAGAGGGCCAGTCCTCCTGATTTATTCTGAGCACTTAGCTGAATATTTGCCACGAACAACAGCATAACTGCCGTAAGCACCGCTGGTGTTTTCAATACCTTTTTAAAAATCATAGTTGAATAGTTTTAAATGTAGTTGGTTCACTATTAGTCAATCTAAAATAAAAGAAACGTGAGGCTTTTGCGTACTGCACTGTAATGAAATGTGCATAATAGTTCTGGTTTGAACCAATGAAAGAGGCAACCATTTCTGATTGCCCTTTCGGAGTCTCCTCAGGAAACCCAGTGTTAACCAACACACAAAAAACGAATGCCTTATTGAACTCATAAGGATTCCAATAAACAGAATATCACATACTACTGGTATTAAACAATAATGGGTGCTACCTCTGCTGAGGAATACACCCATGAACTTTTCAACTCCGTGGAGTCAAAGAGCCTCAAGCTACAGTTATTACGGCTTCGCCTGGTGACTACTCATCAAGAGTGGCCTCCCTGACTCTGATTCTGGCGAAGGTCTGTTTTCCCAATAGATCACTATACAATCTAAATTTCCAACTTTCCTCCTTCAGACCCTAGCCCTTTATCTCTTACCTGATACACTAAAGGTACTATTGATCTGGCTCCCTGCCGATGACCTTTGTCATTGCTCTCAATGACTTTTGACTCACCCGGGCCTATTCTTCTTTCTCAAACCGACCGGACTTTTCCTTAACAGCAATTCTGTAGGTTATGAAGTGGGTATTGGTCTTCACCCTGGAGTGAATCTTATCCATTCCGTACTTTGGCAAATTGCTCTGTCCGGTCTTAAGTGGCATAAATCTATTGGCAAGCAGCTGAAGTGCTTCTTCTTTATCCTGACCTTTAAGTTCTTCAAAATGGCCTTGTACGATCACCGATTGCCAATTGGCCAAATCAGCTATACTGTCTACCTGAAAGCAGACGGAGGGATTAGTCTTCAGTATACTCATCTTTTTGCCTTCCAGTGTATAGCCATAGATATATTGTCCGTCATAAACATAGGAAACAGGAACTACATAGGTTGTTCCCTCATTACTACAGCCTAATCTTCCGATTAATTGAGACCGCAGGAGTAAATCCATCTGCAGCTCGTTTAGTGAGCCCAACATGATTTCTAATTATAAAGGTTATTCAGCCGGTCTAATCCGCCAGGATTAATGACCTCTATGTATTTACCCTGAATATTAATCAGGTGTTCAGACTTAAATTCTGACAACAGCCTTATCACTGTTTCTTTGGCTGTACCAATGAAGTTGGCCAGGTCTTCTCTGCTCAATTCTATTTTATGCTCATGGTCCTGATAAGCTTCCTTGAGCTCTAATAAGCCTTCGGCCAGACGCCCTCTCACAGGCGTATAGGCCAGTGAAACCATCTTTCTTTCTGCCTCTACCAGGTCTTTACACAGCAGGTTGATAAAAAAACCTGAACCCTCACTGGAATTGAAAATCCTGAAGAAATCCTGCTTTGGAATGAAGAGTAAGACACTATCTTCCAAAGCCATGGCACTTGTAGAATACCTGCGTTTTGCCAGTAAATCTTTATAGCCAAGAAATTTTCCGCCACTCGCAATGGTAAGTATCTGCTCCTTTCCATCTCCACCAAAACGGAAAACTTTGACGCGACCAGATTTCACAAAGTACAAGCCATGAGGCGTATTACCTTCTGAAAAAACAGTCTGCCCCTTTACATAGAAGTCTTCATCGAATTCCTCCGATACAGTATCGGCAGGTGACAGCTTTAAAAAGGAAGGATAGGTCTCGGTATCGATCTCTGTCCGGCCCGGGTTTGTTCGCAGCGTGTTCATGGCTTCAGGTGTTTTGTTTACTACAAGTTAGCGCACATATCAACACCAAAACAGACGTTAAAGGCGTATTTTCCAACTAAGAAAAATACTTAGAAAGCATACTCAAAACCATTAGTTTAAGGCTGAGAATCAGACCTCTGCAATCTTGTTTTTAATAGCAAAGCGAACCAGCCCGGCTGTGTTTTTTGCCTGAAGCTTCTGAATGAGATTTCTTCTGTGAGTATCTACTGTTCTTGGACTGATAAACAGTTTATCTGCTATTTCATGATTAGTAAATTCTTCGGAGATAAGCTTAAGAATTTCTACTTCGCGGGTAGTAAGTTTGCTCATGGCTGTGGCCTGCCCATCGCTCCTACCTTTTATGAGCTGATTCATAATCTTGGCCGAGACTTCCTGGGTAAAATACGACTCTCCCTTAGAGACGAGCTCAATGGCTTCTACCAGCTCCTGCATGGAAGTACTTTTTAGAATATAACCTAGAGCACCGGCATTTAACATTTCCCTGATTCTGGCTTCCTCATTGTACATACTGAGCACAAGTACGTTAACCTGGGGGTACTTCTCAATTATTCTTTTAGTGGTTTCAGCACCTCCCATTAATGGCATACTTACATCCATTACCACCACATCTACCTCTTCCTGAGCCAATCTTTGGAGTGCTTCATTTCCATCTCTGGCCTCTCCTACCACTTCCATATGCTGCTGGGTATCCAGAGAGTTCTTAATACCTTCTCGAACTAAGGCATGATCGTCTACTAAGAGTATTCGGTGCTTTTTCATAGTGGTATGCATATTGATACGCTGGTTCCACTTTTATCATTCGAATCTATGTGTAAAGTACCTTTGAGTATGTCTACCCTTGACTTTACATTACTGAGACCAAGCCCCATCGATTGCTGAGAATGCAAAAAGCCTTTGCCATTGTCTTCAACTAAAAGGTTTAACTCTTCCTTTGACCTGACTACATGGATGTTTATTTCAGTCGGATCGGCATGTTTGAGTGCGTTGTTGACCAACTCCTGAACAATCCTGTAAACAGCCAGAGCAAACCCTTTATCCAAATTAACCAAATTACCATGTAAGCTCAGATTGAATATTACACCATCGGGTTGACCTAAAGACTCAATGATGTTTTCCAGGGCTTTCCCTAAGCCAAAGTCTTCCAGTATTCTGGGGGTCAGGTTATGGGAGATCGTCCTGATCTCTTCCATGGTTTCGTTAAGGTTGTTTTTAAGGTTGGAGTAAATACTCTGTACCTTATTATTGAACTTCTGAAGCTCCGGTTCAAAGGCATTGAGATTTAGGTTGATGGCCGATATTGACTGTCCCAAACCATCATGAAGTTCTCGCGCTATTCTCTGCCTTTCGTTTTCCTGCCCTAAGAGAAGTGCCTCAGTTCTTGCCTTTTCCAGTGCTCTTCGTTCTGTTATATCAATTCCGCTGCTTAATGTAGCTTCATACTGTCCGGCATCATTCTTCAAAAGTGTATTATGCCACTCTATCAGGCATTTCCGACCATTGTGGCAAACGATCTCATTTTCAAAGGTATCGGATACCAGAACACCTTTTTCGAAGAGATCTTTGAACATTTGCCTCATGTTTTCTTTCTCAGCCTTAGGCAGAAATTCATCGAACCAGTTGCGCCCCTTTAATTCCTGAACGCTAAGACCGAGTAAGTCTCCCAACGCATTATTGGCGAGTACAATTTTCTCTTCCCTGTTAATGACCAGAAATAAAGAGGTAGTCACATTCATATATTGCCTGATCATGGCCTTCTCCTTTTCGAGCTCACTCTGAAGTGCTCTCCTTTTGGAAACGTCAATGATAAAGCAGATGATAATCAGGCCTTTCCTGGAATCTGCATGACTCAGGCTTATTTCCAAAGGCACCAGCCCACCCTTCTTAGTCAGCCCCATTAGTTCAAGATTCAGGCCCATTTGTCTGGATTGCGGATTACTGATGTAGGCAGACCTGTGCGCCAGGTGTTTCTCCCTCTGATCTTCCGGAATTAGTATCTCTACCGATTGTCCAACAATTTCATCCTTTAAATAGCCAAAGATTTGTTCGCAGCTGGGGTTACAATGTACAATGGTTCCTTTGGCATCTGTTACCAAAATACCTTCTACAGAATTCCGATAGATGATATCGAATAAATAGCCCTCTTCTAAAAATTGCTGCACCTTAGCGAGATTAAAAAGTGTAGTGAATTTAGCAATTTCGTACCACTAAGCAGAAAAAAGCCCTGCCAAATTATTAGAAATGAGGCAACTACAGAAAATTAGCTACGAACAGCTGATAAGATTCTCTAAGACATCGATATGATTAATTAATTGATTGGTTAAGGCATTACGGAAACCGGGAATATTCTCCATTTGAGTGGCCAAACCTGTAAGTTGAATTGCCATAAACCTTGATGATTTTCTGATAAAAGCCGAGTGGGTAGACCTACCCTCATTCTGCAAGGCCTGAACTCCCAATATCTCTCCGGCTTTGGCTTCGTGAAGCACTACTCTTTTCCCCTCATCGTTTCTTCCGATCAAAGTAACTGCCCCATTGAGCAGTATGTAGGCATACTTCATCTTTTGCCCTTCGCGATACAGCTTACCAAAGCGTTTGGTCAGCAGCTTGTTCTGACCGGAGCAGGGAATTCCATAACAGTCTTCCCTGATCTGCTGTTGTTGGGTTTCCATGGTTACCTGGAGGTGCTGGGTGGATAATTCGCTAAAATGGCCTTAACCGCCTCATTGATCATTCGTTCTGCATCGTCAGTAACGGTCTGAGGTAAATGCTTACTTCCAACACCCTGCCAAACCAATTGCTGGGTATCACTGTCTACAAAGTGGATAATCAGGGCACCTTTCTGTACGGTGTAGGTTCTTAAGTCGCCCCGGCTCCAGTAACTGTACCGTGGCGGATAGTAGTCATGGACATAATACTCCATGGATTCATTGATACTGATGTGAAAGTCGACCATCAAGTCCGGGTTGGTTTGAGTAGCTGTGAATCCTTTAAGCCTCAACTCTGCTTCTATGGCTTCCTTAACTCTCTTACGGTTAAGTTCATTGTCGAACATGGGTGCCTGATTGCCTGGCTTTTCCATATCATCGGCCCAGCTGTAGGTTTTATATTTCGAAAAATCAGACCCTTTGTCATAATCTGATGAAACATACAGTTTATCTGAACAGCCGGTAATCAGGGCTAAAGTAACGAGTAACAGTACTAGCTTTTTCATCTTACTATGGGTTTTGTTTTCGAATTGTTAAAACAAATTTAGCCCTGCCCCGGGCGGCTTCCGATGACTACAATCAATACGTAAGTTGACTTATATCAACTCATGAACTAATAGCCAAAACCGGGTTATCCGTGTGGATTGTATTACCTGTAGGCCGGAAGGCTCTCAAACTCAATGGCTTGTTCCCGATTAAGCAGGTAATCTTTTAAGGCCATAATGATGGCTTTGTTGGAGGCATACAACTCTCTGTTCACATTCAGGGCTGTGGCAATATCTACTTCCTCCAAATGCTTGCGGTTAGACCTGTCATAGACCATAGACAAAAGGGCATTATAGTTTCTTTGAATCAAAATCAGCTGATCTCCTAATTCTTCAAAGTAGGTATGCTCATGCCCCGACTTTAATAACTCATCGAACCGGTCTACCATGGTCTTTCCTGACGATGAGAGGTGGTTGTACAGCATATTCATAGCAGAGCGACTCGATCTCCTGAAAGTATCCATGTCTGACTCAATATCCTTGATTCCCTTCGCTGCAAAGAGACAATTACCTGTAGCAGACATCAACAGGCTCAGTAATGAGGACTCTTGCTCTGAAAGCTCCTGCTTTTGCAGATCACTATAGAAATTCACCATTTCCCCTTGCAGGCGTTTGATTCGGTTATACTGATCCTTAAATGGTAATACCGACTTTCTCCTAAGCGCCACTGCACTTAAAGGCTGGTCATGATTATTGCCTGAGATTAACATAGACCTGTAGAGCCCCACTACCAGTACAATGAGGTGATTCACCTCCTTCTTCAGGGATTCCAGAGCAGCTTCCGGTAATTCAACGGTGGTCTGATGGATGAACTTACTCGCCATATCATCTTCCCGTTTAAACCGTTTCTCCAGGAAGCCTGCAAAATTATCGATGAACGGAAGGAAGATCAGAATACCCAGGATATTGAAAGAGCTATGTAGTATTACCAGCCCAAACAATGGGTCATTTACTCCAAAAACATCCGTCACCAGAAGTATGAACCACTTCATAAAGGCAAAGGCAATAATGTCGGTCACCAGGTTAAAGAGGAAGTGCCCCATGGCCACCCGCTTTTTAGCTGCGGTTCCGGCAATGCTTCCCAGTAAAACGGTTATAGTAGTGCCGAGATCTGAACCGATAACCATGGCTACACCCGAGTCAAAGCCGATGATGCCGGCATGCAGGGCACTTAGCGTAATTACCATAGAAGCGGAGCTGGACTGGATGATAGCAGTGAACACAAAGCCCACTAAAAGGAAAACAACTGGCGGGTAATCGGTAAACCGGCTGACATCAAAGCTTTCTGCCAATTCCAGTACACTCTCCTTCATTAAATCGAGCCCCAGAAAAAGGAAGGCCATACCGAGCACCAAGAGACCTGAATTAAAGATGGTTTTCTTCTTGGGAAACAGAACCGTTAAGACTGCCCCTATGGCTATAAAGGGCATAACAAAGTTCTGTATGTCCATTTTAAAGCCGAGGGTAGTTACCAGCCAGCCGGTAAACGTAGTTCCAAGGTTAGAGCCGATAATGACTCCCAGGGCGCTCTTCATTCTAATCACCCCTGCCCCAACAAATGCCAACAGCATCAATGAAACAACTGAGCTGCTCTGCAGAATGGCCGTAATTACGGTACCCCCGAAAATGGCTTTGAGCTTATTCTTTGTATGCTTTTTGATGAAAATTTTAAAGCCGCGGCCTGCCAGTTCCTTGACACCTGTTTCCAATTGGGACATCCCGAATAGAAAAAGTCCTAAGCCGGCTGCAAGCTTCCATATATCAACACTCTCAGTCATCGGTAAACCAGAGTCAGGGCATGTTAAGCCCCCAACCCCAATTAATTTATCAAATGAACAAAGGCTTAAGCCCAATTCAAATGACGCTGGTCATTGTTTAGTCTGATGGCCATCATGGAGTGGCGCCTGGCGGCCTACAGATTCGGTAAAGCAATGGGCGACAGACGATTGATCAAAATCATCAGGGCCTTTGACCCTCGTCATTTCACTCCTTTGGTTCATTGTAGAACTTTATATGAAAATCAGTACAAATAAACTTAGGAGGTGATATCATGACACAGTTAGTAAAAAGCTCGAGGTTATTTCCAGAAATCCCCTGGTTGATGGATGATGACAACTTCTTTAACATGGACTTTCCAAGACCCGGAAATGGATGGATGAACAAAGTGCCTGCTGCCAATGTGAAGGAAAATGAAAATGAATACATCATTGACCTTGCCGTTCCGGGAATGAGCAAAGAAGATTTCCAGATCAATATTGAACATGGTGCTTTATGCATTAGCTCAGAGAAAGAACAGGAATCGGAAGACAAGGGAGAAGGTTATACCCGCAAGGAATTCAACTACAGTTCTTTTTCGCGGTCCTTCATGCTTCCTGAATCTGTCAATCAGGAAAATATTGCAGCGAAGTATGAAAATGGTGTTCTCGTATTGACACTGCCTAAAAAAGAAGAAGCCAAAAAAGATATGGCTAAAAAGGAAATTAAGGTAGGTTAAAACCTGATCATTAAAGCTTGACTGACCAACTTCCTGTGCGGCTCTCATATAAATGCACACGGGGAGTTGGTCAATTTTTTACACCAGGCAACTCTGGTATACCTTATTACTAATCAGACAATTAACCAATGATTCAAATACATCTTCTTTAGCCTGTTTGAACTTATGGAAGCGGCAGTTCAATATGACATGAGTCATCTTTCTACATGATTTCCAAGCGGCTAAAGGTGAACTTTTTTCACGTACTTCAGACTCTAAAGAAAAAAGTATGTGGTACTCTGCTATTTTTTCGATGCACCTGAAAAGACTTCTGTCGACAAAGCCTTACTATCTCCTGGCTCCTTTTCTGTTAGCACTGTCTGCCTGCTCTTCTGATGAAGTGCCCATTAAGCCTAAAGTCATGACAATTACCGAATCGGTATATGCTTCGGTGATCATAGAGCCTGAATCAGCATATAAGGTCCATTCAGCGGTTAGCGGAATTGTAGATCAGGTTTTTGTAGAAGAGGGAGATTCCGTAAAAAAGGGTGATGTACTGCTCAAAATTCTCAACTCAAACCCTGAACTCAATCTGGAAAATGCAAGACTCCAACTGAAAATGGCGCAGGAATCCTATGAAGGAGGCTCCAATGTTTTGAATGAGCTGAAAGATGAAATTGAGATTGCTTCTCTAAAACTGGAAAATGATTCCATCAACTTTATTAAACAAAAAAATCTGTGGTCTCAGAATATAGGTACCCGGAATACTTATGAGGCAAAGGAGTTGGCTTTCAAAACCTCTCGATCCAATCTGGCTATACTGCAAAACCGATACAAGCGTACCATTGAGGATTTAGAAACACAACTGCGCGTAGCCAAAAATAACTACCAGGCAGCCCTGAACACCAATGAGGAACACCTGATTGAAAGTCTCATCGATGGTAAGGTCTATTCCCTGTTGAAAGAACCCGGAGAGATCATCAACTCTCAGGAACCGCTGGCTATGATTGGAAAGTCCAATGAATTTGTAATCCAGCTGTCCGTAGATGAGGTGGATATTGCCAAAGTCGATTTAGAGCAGCTTGTGATTGTAGCACTAGACGCCTACCCCTCTCAGACCTTTCAGGCCAGGGTGAGCAAGATTTACCCGCAAAAGAATCAGGCTACACAGACTTTTCAGGTCGAGGCCATTTTCTCACCTTCCCCTGAGAGGCTTTTTTCAGGACTTTCCGGAGAAGCCAATATCGTAATCAGCAGCAAGTTACAGGCCCTTGTTATTCCCAGAGATTATCTCAGCAGCGATGGACAGGTAAGAACAGAAAATGGCTTCATGAAAGTCAGGACAGGGCTTATGGATCTGGAAAATGTAGAAATCCTCAGTGGAATAGATACAACTACTTACCTCTATCTACCGAAACAATGAACTGGAGAGTGATATTAGGTATATCGAAGACACACCTGCTTTCCCGTATCAAGCAGTCGTCAGTAGCTGCCCTTGGGGTTACCTTCGGCATTGGTACTTTCATCACCCTTTCCAGCTTTATGACTGGCCTGAATGGTCTGCTGGATGGTTTGATTCTGGATCGTACTCCTCACATACACATTTACAATGAGATAGAGCCCAGTGAGACGCAACCAGTTGATATGGCCGATCAGTTTGCCAATGGTTTCAATCTGATTCACTCCATTAAACCCAAACAAAGTCAGGTAAGGATTCATAATGCACTGGCACTGATCAACCATCTTCAGGCTGATGACGAAGTACTGGGAGCTATTCCACAAGTACAGGCGCAGGTATTCTATCTGGCAGGATCTATTCAACTCAATGGTATGCTGAATGGGGTTGATGTAATGGAAGAAGTGAGACTCTTTAATCTCGATGATTATATCGTTGAAGGGGAACCAGAGGCATTGGCCACTAATCAGAACGGAATTATTATCGGAGCCGGAGTGGCCCAAAAGCTATCCCTTAAAGTTGGAGACAGGGTTCAGCTGACCTCAATCAAGGGTGAGCTATTCCCCCTTAAAATTGTAGGGCTCTATCAAAGCGGACTGGCTGAGATAGATAATATTCAAAGCTATGTGAATCTGAATACAGCACAACGCATTCTTGGTGAAGGGAAGAATTATATATCGGACATCAATGTAAAGCTTTACGATATGGAAAAAGCGGGTG
Organism: Roseivirga sp.; assembly: GCF_965216855.1. Classification (NCBI taxonomy): domain Bacteria; kingdom Pseudomonadati; phylum Bacteroidota; class Cytophagia; order Cytophagales; family Roseivirgaceae; genus Roseivirga; species Roseivirga sp. The sequence goes on from NZ_OZ244204.1 coordinate 173,676, forward strand.
TCATGGCCGGTCAAATCAGCAGACAGTTTGACCTGGCGGCTGTAGATATCAAAACCGCCAATGCACAGTTTGAAACCGGAACGCAAATCAGAAACCTCATCACTTATGCCGTAAGTATTACCCTGCTGATTGTAGCGGGCTTCGGTATTTACAATATCCTGAACATGATGATTTATGAGAAGATGAATGACATTGCCATTCTTAAGGCGACCGGCTTTTCAGGGTCTGATGTAAAGTTAATCTTTATCAGCCAGGCCCTGTTAATTGGCTGTATTGGTGGTGGGCTTGGTCTTTTAATTGGTCATTTTCTCTCCGTTGGAATTTCGCATATTCCCTTCGAAACGGAAGCGCTACCCACCATAAAGACATTCCCGGTCAATAACGACCCTTTGTTCTATATCATAGGCATTGTGTTTGCCCTGGTGTCTACCTTCTTTGCCGGGTATTTACCAGCCTCTAAGGCGCAGAAAATTGATCCTGTCGACATAATCAGAGGACAATGAATCATCAACCTAACTACATACTGGAAGCCAGGAACATCAACAAGTATTTCACTGATCCCGTCCGTTTTCATGTCCTCAAAGACATTAGCTTTGGCATTGAAAAAGGTGAGTTCGTTTCCATTATTGGCAAATCGGGCTGTGGCAAGTCTACCCTCCTCTATGTGCTGTCGACCATGGATACCAACTATGAGGGAGAACTGATCTTAGACGGAGACCTCATTTCGGGAAAGTCTAACAAAGAGCTTTCCGCCATTCGAAATGAGCATATTGGTTTCGTTTTTCAGTTTCACTACCTGCTTCCGGAATTCACAGTACTGGAAAACGTGATGCTTCCGGCCAAAAAACTGGCGAGAAAATCACTACATCAGATCAAAGAAGATGCGATGAACAAGCTGGAGTTATTGGGCATCGGGCATTTGGCGCATAAACTGGCCAATCGTATTTCAGGCGGAGAAAAACAGAGAACGGCCATAGCCAGGGCCCTAATTAATGAGCCTACCATTATTATGGGTGATGAACCTACCGGCAACCTGGATAGCAAAAACTCAGAGAATGTATTCGATATATTGAAAAACCTGAGTGTTGAAAGGCACATGTCGCTACTGGTGGTGACGCATGACATGGACTTTGCCAGAAAAACGGATAGAATTATTGAAATGTCAGATGGTCGGATGAACCCGGAGACTTAACACCACATCTCTGCTATTAGGCTATTCGCTTTGGTGACTGTCCTTGTACCTCTTTAGCCATTGTTCTGTAGTTTCCAGGTAGGACCTTAACACCTCCACAGTCATCTCCTCATCCTTTTTATAGGCAAGGGTTAAAGGGTTCTCATCCAGAAATGGGTATAATTCAGGGTAATTGGTTTCAATATCCAAAACCAGTTCATTGATCCGGTTTATGATTTTCTCACGCTCTTCCATAGGCATTTAATCAATTGGTGGTCAGGTATAAAGTTAAAATGAATTTTCCAGTGCCTTCTTCAGGCTCCTGACGAGCACCATGGTCTGATGGTGATACCTTTTTAAACGCTCATGAGCGTCTCTTTGAACGTGATGCTTTTTCATTTCCTCTTCATGAACTTCGGCAAGTTCAATATCTGTCTCACTTCCCGGCTTGATTAATGCCAGATCAAGATCATGCTTTAACAATACCCTCTTATGCTCAGCAATGGTTAATGAGTGTGCCTCAATAGACTGCTCATGATTCTCAATGGACAGCTCAATTGCCACCATGGCATTTTTCAAAGCTTCCAGTTCCTGTTTCCAAATGCTGACATCCTGATGCCACATTTCAATATCAGAGCTACATAAGACATGATCTTGATGCATCTGGCCATGTTCTGTCTTTCTCATCTCTCTTTCTTTAAATATTCAATTTGAATTTCATGCTTTATCACTTCGGGTCATTCACCCAATCAGTCTGGTAAAGAGAGATGGTTCTGAGGCTTTCTCACATCATACGCTCTCTTAATGAAAACAATGCGCTTACCCATTACCTGCTTTCTTCGGAATCCCATCAGGTGAAAGAAGTCAATTACATACCACCGGGCCCATTTGGTATTAACAATCAGGCTATGATTCATTCGGTTATACTTGCCTACTCCGGGCAATAGATGCAACAGTCGGTGAAACCTGGTAATCCTGAGCATGGCAGACACTTTAAGCCAGAACCATTTGACCGCCCTGACGATAAAGAATCCATCATTACCCTGAGACTGATAAAGCGGCATAAATATTCTCCCCTTTTCTCCTGACCTGATCTGACCACCTTTATCAATGGCCAGCAATTCGTTCTTGTCAATGGGTTGAAAATTGACATAGCCGGGTTCCATCTTAAACTTATCTTCAGGCTCTACCCAATGCCTGTGGCGCAGTTCAAAGACTTTCTTACCATCTATTATGGTTTTGGAAAGCACCCCGTATTTGCGCTCAATCAGTTCTTTTGAAGCATTAAAGTTCAGGCAGCCGCTATTGAGAAGACTTAGCCAGATAATGGCCTCATGGTTGGTCACTGAAGCCGGGGCATCGTGCTGTCCTGCCTCAAATCCCAGGGCGATATGACCCAGCTCATTGATGTAGCTTAAAATGGTTCCTTCCAGATACTCTTCCAGTCCCAGTACAATGGGCAACGGATACTTCAAAGCCACTCTCCTGTTTCTCAGCGTATCATTGATTGAAATATAGGGTTGACTTTCAGACGAGGTGGTGTGCAAATCGATAAAGAAAAGCTCACCGGTTGCCTGCTTTACAATACTTTTCAATTCAGTCAGCAGCTCCATTTGCTCCTGATCTTCGGAGGTCACTACTTCTGCTGTTCCATTTTGAATATCCTTCATTCGGTCAGAACTCCAGATACGGTTCATATCTACATCAATAAAGCGCTGATGCTTTCTCAGAGCAGCCATATTGCCTGCTAAGCCTACCACTCTGCCCTTGATGGCTATCTTCTCTTTCCTTAAGATGCCCAGCACATTCCTGAAAGCCAGCATTCCTGAGGGTTCATTTCCATGAATGCTGCAGAAGCAAATCAAAGTTGGTCCGGGCTTTCCCGTGGAATACTCACCCAGAACCCTATTTTCCAGTAGCTGATCGAAATCAGTTTCCTTTTCTTTTAGCATAGTCAAACTCATGATCTTCTATTTAAGGTCAACTGTTAATCTATTCATATCACTCTTGGTGATAATGCCCACTATCTTTTCTCCATCGACAACGGGAAGGCTTCCGATATTCCTTTCAGTCATGAGATGCCTGGCCTCTCCGATTTCAGTTTCAGTGGTTACATAAACTGGCTCTTTGACCATAATGTCTTTCGCCAATAACTGATTCGCTTGTTGCTCCCGGGGAAGCGAATCGATCAGGCCTTTGGAAATAAGGCCAATTAGCCGCCCTTTGCCATCCACTACCAGTATGTGGTGAATACCCTTCCAGTCCATGATGCTGGAAAGAAAATTGACGGGATCATTTAAATGGGCAATCACCAGATCTTCCGACATAATCTGGTCTACCCAATGATATCTTATTTCAGGGTCGGTTACTTCGCAGCCTGCTGCCTTATCCCATAGATGCACGGGTATATTCTGTTTCTCCCAGCGAATCAACCCGGCTGTTGATTGCAGCAAAGCATCCTGGGTGGTGCTATCCTTCTTAAAAGTGGAAAAGGCATCTCTCAACCATTGAGACCCGGTTCTTTCAGACTCTACCCTTTTCTGAATTATGTCGAGATAAGGCTCATACTCCTTTCCGGGTATTTTTGCTTTATCCAGCCCTTCCCTGGCAATGGGCAAGAGCTCATTCAGTATCAGCTGTTTGGATGGAATTCTTTGGCCGTTCATCCACTTGAACTGGGCACCAAGCCCCATGCGTGCTGCCTTGATAAAGTTGGACCTGGCATCGTCAAAATCCATTTTGGATGATATGTCCTTATATTTTTCAGGAAGCCCCTTCATCAGCCCCACCCAGAAAACGCTATTGGCCACTTCATCTACCATGGTAGGACCCGCAGGAAGATATCGGCATTCAATGCGTAAATGAGGCTTGCCATGGGTCAGTCCATAGCAGGGACGATTCCATCGGTAGATCGTACCATTATGAATTGAAAGGGCTCTAAGTTTGGGTGCATCGGGCAACTCTTCCGTGCCTGTGGCCGGAAGTCCTCCCAGAAGCACGGCATGTCTGACAATGTCTTCTTTGAAAACCTCAGCAATTGAGTCTTCGATCCACCGCGTTCCAAAGCTCACCCTTGGAATTCTTTCAGTAAAAGTATTATAGCTGCTACGGGTATCTACAGACTGCTGAAAAAGTGCAATACGCGTCTCTCTCCACAGCCTCTTACCAAACAGAATAGGTGAATTGGTACAACACGAAAGAACAGGCCCGGCAATGGCCTGTGACCAGTTATAAGCATCTACTATCTCTTCTGCACTCAACTGCAGGTGAACCTGAAAACTGGTATTGCAGGCTTCAAACATGGAGGTATTGTACCGGTCTATGAATTGATCGACTCCTTCAATTCTAAACTCGTAGGGCTCTCCTCTTATGATATTCCTCAGGCTCGAAAGGGCCATAAACCTTTCCTTGGGGGTCAGGTTGTTGTCCTTTAAATCGTTGCGGCCTATTGTTGGCAGTATGCCGGTCAGAATAATGTCTGAGTCGCTTAGAGCAGCTGCCTTTCTCAAAGTAGTGGTGCGGTGCTTAAGTTCCCGCTCAAATGCCTTGAAGCAACCGGCTTTCAGTTCATAAGGATCGAGATTGATTTCTCCATTGAAGCGGGCATGTTCAACTGTAAAATGAGCATCATCAACTTCATTCAGCACATCCATTATAACCGGAGAGGGTCTGTAATATTGATCAACAAAGCAGAATTCCTGCTCCGCACCTATCCGCTGAATGTCAGACTCTATCTTATTGTTTTCAATGAGATATTCCAGTTTCCCTACATCCTCAATCAATTCATTCAGGAATGAAACTGCCTCATCCGGTTTGTCATATAAAGAAGATACTTTTGCCTGTCCCATCTCGCTTGCTCTATACCTCAATTAACCCCTTAAACCCCTCATAACCAATGACGAATATCAACGGCCCCTATGAGGTTAATCACATGAACACGCTACTCTGCTCCCTGACAAGGCTGCATGATGTGAATCATTTCAGTGGTTGACCTCCATCATCGGGCAAGGGTGAGACCATGACTAACTTTGTTAGATAACACCGGGAAATCATGAAAAATCTATTACTGGAATTAGCTTACGTTGGACTAGGCTCCATGGTAGCTACAAAAGACAAAACGGAAGAATGGTTGGAGAAAATAGTTACTAATCATCAGGTAAACCGGGATGAAGGAAAAGAGATGGTAGATTCTCTTAAAGAGCGCATCTCCAACTCCAGGAACAAAGCCACTGCTGAGGTTGAGTCCTTCATAGAAAGGTTCTCTGAGAAAACTAAACTGGCCAAAGAAGAAGTAGCCGAAGTACTAAAGTCTATTTTGGACAAGCCTAAACATGCCAAAGAAAACCTGGCTGAAAGAATAGAAGAACTGGCTGATAAAATCTCGCAAAAAACTGAAATGACTAAAGCTCAGGTGCAGGACATACTGCATGACTTTGTTGATGAAATGAATGCGATTAAGGAGAAGGCTGAAACAAAGGGCAAGGAGCTTTTCAATCAAATGAATGAAATCAGTGCTAAAGGAAAGCACTTCATTCAGGAGCTTGAATCCCGTTCTGAAGCCATTGTTCATGATGTTAAACCCTTGATGAGAAAGGCACAGGATAAGGTAATCGATCGCCTGCATCTGGCTAATGCTCATGATGTCCATTCCCTGGAAAAAAGGATTGAAGATTTAGAACAGAGTACAATATCTAAATAAAGAAGTCATGCAAAGGGATCATAATTCAAGATGGAGAAGAATCAAGTGCAGCCCGTTTCATAGAATCGGAGACACCTATGGGCACCTTGTTGACAGAGATCACTTTCTCGGTCGATCAGCATTTGATAGCAACTGGATGACCCATGATATTCCTTCCAATATCAAGCAAACAGAGAAGGGATATGATCTGGAACTGGCACTGCCCGGGTTTGCCAAATCAGAAATCAGTGTTGTACGGCAGGGCAATGTGCTGAATGTATCAGCTCAAAAGTCTTTGCCTGCCAGCAGTGTCACAGCCTTGACTAAAATACCCACTTCTGTAAGCCGCAGCTTTCAACTCGATAACTCAACTGACCATGAATTAATTGAATCTGAGTTTGAGAATGGGTTGCTCAAGATTTCATTACCTTTTAACAAGAAGATTGCCCCTAAAAGAAGCATTGCCATATCTTAATCTCCGGAACTCTGGTAAAAGTCTCTGATTGCAGCTTTGACCTGATTTTCTGTCATACTGTCCATAGTAAGCGCAGCATGCAATTTGAATTTTGCATGATTGATGGACTCGAGGTACCTATGCAGACCCAATTTGGCCTCAGCAGGCCCCATGATCACTACTTCACTGCTATCTCCAAGGCGGGTGTGAATATCTGCGTAATAGTCTTTTGTCTGGTGTTTCCTTCTCTCTAAGTAGTGCTTTTCTGAAATAGCTTCCTGCGGACCGTAGGGTACAGAGTTACCCGACCCTCCTTTTGGGTTATGATGTTCAACGCCTGAGTCGACTTTAAGGAATTCATTTTCCCCGTTTTGTAAATGATAGATATAGGCTTTGTCGAAATCCAGCCAGATGCCTGTTACTCTTTCCATAGTTTATGTGTTGGTTTCTCTATTATAAAATTTCAATGCGATCTGCCAAACCAGATAGAATTTTGGAGGCTGTTGGTCATTATTCGTAATGCTTCTCTGCGCTAATCACTCAGGTTCATTAAGAAATACAGCCGGCTGATCATAATGCTCTCAGACTTATTGATCCCCGAAAAAGAACTGACAATCTTATTGGCCGAATCCATGATATGTCTCTTCACTTCCATGGAAAATCCACTTTGGTTCTTCAAAAAGAAGTTCTTGAAAACGGAGAAGGCATCTTCCTTTTCATAAGTACCCTGAAAAAGCTTCTTTAAGGTACTGTAGAAGATTTCCTCAATGTCTAAGCCCTCTGACTCCTGAGACCATTCCTTTCTGATTAGCCCATGTACAGCGAGCTTCTCTACCATTTCCACATGCCTGTCGGCCAGGACCAGGGCATAAAACAGATGGGCCAGACTCTTATAGAACTCCGGATTGGTTTTCAGCTTGGTCATGATGGAAGAATTAATAGTGGTAAACCAGAATGATACATAAGTTTTCTGGAAAGGCTTCGATGAAATAACCTTTCAACAAATGGATAGGATCTGCCTAAAACCACCAGTAAGTCTACTTTATTTTCATAGGCAAAATGGGTAATCCCTTTTTGCACATTGTCGTGGTTAATGAAGTGGTACTCGTGCTTAATTCCTTTCATAGCATCGGCCCAGTTCATCACTATTTCCGGACTAAAGGAAACATCGGCAGGGCCTTCATCTTTCACCACATGAAGAATATCTATCCTGGCATTGAAAGCCTGAGCCAGGCCTGAGAGAAACTTTATTGATACCAGATGACTATCATTGTCAAAGTCGGTAGCCAACAGCATGTGCCGTAAAGTAACAGCAGCCGCACTTTCGGGAATCAGTAATAGTGGCTTATCTGAATGGTTAATTAAACCGGAGGCCACACTACCAAACAGAATACCTGAGGCCTTACTCTTACCTTTGGAGCCCATAAGGACCAAATCGGGTTGGGCTGAGTGAATATATTCCCTGATCTGATCAACAGGTTGTCCGGTTTTCTGAATAAACTCATGAGGATGTTTTTTCAGGGAAGGAATTCTATCAAGCAGTTCATTAAAGTCTTCCCTGGCCTCCTGCTCTATCTTATCCAGCATCTCTGCATTGACAAAAAACATGGCATCGCCACCAGCTGGCAGGCCATTGATGTGCAGTATAGTGAGTTCTGCATTTGATTTTCCGGCCAAGAGCAGGGCCACCTGAATGGCCCGGTCAGAGCTTGTTGAAAAATCTACCGGTACGAGTATCTTACTGATTTTCATAGCAATTCAGGTAAAGCCAAAATGGGTAATTCCTTGTGTAAAACGATTTCCCTGGTCAGCCCTTTTCTGAAAAGTGATCCGGGAAAATAGTGCTTTCTGGCAATGAGTACCAGCAACTCATTCTCATGTTCTTTCAGGTGACGCTCAATAGCCCGACCTACTTCTGTTTTTTCCTCAACAAAGTGATAAGAATGCTCCATTGTACCGAAATAGCTGACAATCGCAGCCGTTTCTTTATTCTTGTGTTCATTGAGCTCACCCCAGCCCTCTCCTACGTGCAGAATCTGTACTTCAGCATGATAGTAGGTGGCCAGTATTCTGACCACCTCTAACTGATTCATGTCTTCCACATGCTTAAAGTCTGAAGCAAACAGAATCTTCTTATATGGTTTGAAACGAACTTCTTCAGGAATGGCCAATACAGGCACCTTCGCTTTCCTGACGGTGTGATAAGTATTGGTGCCAAAGAAATCATCCAGCCGGTTATCCGCTCCTTTGGTGCCCATTACAATAAGATCTGCCTCTGTCTTGGCGGCCATTTCAAGAATACCATCTCTGACAAAGCTGATTTCAATGATCTCATCATAAGCCACCTTCTCTAAAGCCGGTGTCGTTTGTTTCAAATGGCTAAAATTTCTCTCAGCAGTTTGCTGATACTCTTTAACCAGTTCCGGATGAATATCAACGGTCATCTCAGCTGCCGGCATCTGGAGGCTGTAACAATGCAACAAGGTAAGCCTGCCATTGCATTTTTGTGCCAGTTCAATGGCATATGAAAGGGCATTATCTGAACACCGGGAGAAGTCCAGTGGAACAAGGATATTTTTCAGTTTCATAGGGCTCTATTTAGCGTGTAGTATGAGCAATGGAACCCTGGCATGATAGGCCATCTTGCGCGTAACACTGCTATTAAAGATTCTGTCCAGTAGTTTATGTTTTCTGGCCACCAGAGTGAGTAAATCAATATCCTTTTCTGCAATAAACTCATTGATCCCCTGATCGATTTCATCGTCCAATCTGAAGTGGAAATAGTGCCTGAGCCCTTTTAAGTATCGGTTGAGAATCTTCGCTTCGGTACTTTCTTCCTCATTGATTGATGGAACATCGCTAATGTGCAAAACATGAATCACAGCCTTATCGAATTTGACCAACTCGGTTAACAGATTAAAGACCTCTTTGGTATCTGTATCCTTATAGTCCCCCGCCAAAGCAATCTCTCTAAAACCTTTCCCCGGCTCTGCTTTTTCCGGTATGGCCAGCACGGGGCACTCTACATTTTTAGATACCTTGTAGGTATTACTCCCCATCAGTCTTCCTTTGAATCCACTGGCTCCGGTGGTTCCCATGACCAGCAGATCAACCTCTTCCATAATGGCCAGCGAGATTATAGCATCCTGAGGAAAGGCATGTTTCACCACAAAGGTGTAATCCGTATGGCTAAGGTCCGTCACCGATTCACTGATCCTGTCGAAGGCCAGCTGAGCATTGCTTTCTGCCTCTCTGATCAGGTCTCTGGAATAGGCAGTAACACTGGCATCGGAATAGGCTGCCGGTTTCTGGCAGGCATTCATAATAATGAGTCTGGCATTCCACGCTCTGGCGAGTCTGACGGCTTCATTGAGCGCTTTTAATGAACAAGCTGAAAAATCTATGGGTACTAGTATTTTCCTGGGTTTCATGACTTCCGGGCTTTAAGTATGAGTAATGGGATTTTAGAATGAAAGGCCATCCTTTTGGTCAGATTTCCTCTGAAGAACCTGTCGAGCCAACTGTGCTTTTTGAAAACCAAAGCCAGCAGATCGGCCTGGTGCTCAGTAACAAAGTCCTGAATAGCCTCATCGAGATTCACATCTACTACCATGTGAGAGCTGTGCTCAAGTCCTTTGAAATAATGTTCGAGCTTAGTACTCTCCGTCATTTTAGCGGGCTCGGTCACAGCCGATTGACTCACATGTAGTAATTGCACTTGCGCATTCCATGTGGATGCCAATTCAATGAGCATATGGAATGTTGATTTACTGTAGGTTCGGTCATAATCACAGGCCAATACCATTCTGTGCATCACCTTGTGCACATGAGCCTCTTCAGGAATAGCCAAAACAGGGATGTCTGCATGTTTGATGATATCGTAGGCATTGCTACCCATGAATACCTTTTTCAGGCCACTGGCACCTGTTGTACCAATCACTATCAAATCGAACTCATTGACTAAGAGCATTTCCAGTACGGCCGCTTTGACAAAGGCATGCTGAATCACAAACTCATGCTCTACCTCACTGAGCTGCGGAAGTGAAGCCTTCATTTCCTCATAAGACTTTCTCGATCTGGCTTCCAGGCTTTTTACAAACTCTTCGGCCATGGTGGCTTCACTGATATCTCCGAAGCCTTGTGGGTTTTCACAGGCATTCATAATAACCAATCCGGAGTCGAAGGTTTTGGCCAGTTCAATCGCCACACGCAATGCCTGCCGTGAGCAGTTGGAAAAATCAACCGGGACAAGAATATTTTGAGGTTTCATGGGTTTATCTTTACTTTTTGGCTAGTAAAAGTTCCTTCTCTTTGGCCGGTTTTACCATGACCTGAGTCAGCTGTCTGGTTGATTTTGCTCAACGATTCAAGCCAACCTGATCCATCATCTGAGGCTCCAGCAATTTGAAGAATTCATCCAGTTTAGGAAGAATGATTATCTCTGTCCTCCTATTGAGACTCCTGCCCTCTACCGTATCATTATCGGCCTTGGGTATGTATTTAGACCTTCCGGCCGCAGTAAGTCTTGCGGGATCTACTTTAAACTCATTCTGTAGAATTCTCACAATGGAAATAGCTCTTTGACTACTTAAATCCCAGTTATCCTGAATACCGGTCAGGTTCTTGCCAATAGCTACATTGTCGGTATGGCCTTCGATCAGTAGATCCAGTTGCTTGTGATCGTTAACAATCAGGGCAATTTTCCCCAGTACCTCATGTGCTCTTTGGGTGACTTCTGAGCTCCCCGAACGGAAGAGTAGCCTGTCAGATAATGATACATATACCACACCCTTCTTCACTTCAATATTCACATCATCATCGTCAAAGCTTTCCAATGAACGCTTGAGGTTCATCACCAGCACCAGATTTACCGAATCTGCCCGCCTTAGAGAAGAGCTTAATTGACGGATGTATTCATTCCGCTCTTCCAGGGTTTCCAAAGATTTCTTAATGCTTTCAACACCGGCTTTACTCACTACAGATAGGTCTGCCAAACGGTCGAGTAAAAGGGTATTGGAGTTTTTCAGGTACTCCAGTTCGGCTTTGGCCTGACGTGTTTGCAACTGTGCACTGGCAAGCTCTACTTCCTTAATGGCGTACTCATTCTCCGTCTCCTTCAGCTTAAGTTCCAGCTCATTATAGTCCGACAGCTGCTCATCATACTTCTGCTCCCAATCAGCGAGTTCATCATTGAGTTCCTGCTGATGATGCTCAAGTTCCAGGTACTTCTTATTGCTTACACAGCCAACAAAAAGGGCGGGAATAAGCAGTAGTGTAGCCATTGCCGTCCATTTTCTTATGTTTAATGCATTCCTTTCCATGACTATCCTGTTAAGAGTGAAGAACAAAGTTCCGGCTCAGTCATTCGGAATAAAAGAGTGTAGGTCAACACAGTGAATGATTTTGGTCAATCTGACCGTGCAGTACCTTTAGGCTACCGGCCCGGATTTTTCAAAGAGTTGTTTCCAAAAAGGAGTGGCTTTCTTGATGGCCAAAAACTCCAGTATGTTTTCAAGGTTAATCACCCCTACTACCTGTTGACCATCGGATACCGGTACCATGATGTTTTGCCTGAGCACTTGATTGGTATAAAGGTCGGTCAATGGCGTCTCGACATGAATCACCAGGCCCACCTTGTCCATAATGGCTGAAAGGGGCTTTGTATGTTCATGCATAGACAGGGCCTTGATGATTTGATCTCTTTTAAGCGTACCGGTAATCTCTCCCCCATTGCTTTCCACCACAAAGTTGGTATCCTGACCATCGAGTATAACCATTGAAGCCTCACCAATACTCATCTGTTCGGGTAAGGAAGCATAATGATGCATTACGATATCGCCTACCTGATGACCGGATAACAGGGCCTGATCGCCCACCATGGTTGATTCGGAGAAGGCCGCTAAAATGACGAAAGCACCAATAAAGACCAGAAAAGGATTATAGAATATACCAATAAAAATAAAGCCCAGGGCGAGAATAAGGCCAACAAAGGCCGCTTGTTTGGTGGCTTTAGCCCTTGGCTGAAACAATGCCAGGATAGCACGAAGAATTCTACCTCCATCCATAGGGAAAGCGGGAATCAGATTGAAAAGGCCGAGAGTCAGGTTGGCCATCAACAACATGATCAGAAAATTTTCAGGAGTAATGACTGAAAGATCCAGGTCCAGTATATAATGAGTGGTTGGCCGGATAGCCATGAATAGAATCAAAGCGATGATGAAGTTAACCAGTGGTCCTGCGATGGCCACTAATAACTCCTCCCTCGGCTTCTCAGGAAGTTTTTCAAATCGTGCCAGTCCGCCAATTGGTAAGAGTGTTATGTCCTTGGTATTGTAACCAAAGTGCCTGCCTGTCAGTGCATGACCAAACTCATGAAAAATTACACAGGCAAAAATGGAGAGTATAAACAGCAAATGCCATACAATGGCTTCGGAGGACTGACCTGATGAAATACCGGAGTATAAGATAATAAAGATAAGTATCAGGAAGCTCCAGTGTATATAGACCTTGATGCCCTTAAAGCGTCCCAGATATAGCGACTTCTTCATCTCCTGAACTTTATAGAACCAAGTAGGCGAATTGTTCACCAATACCCGATGATATAGGTCATTGAGGCTTATGATTTATTGCGGGGGTGCGGGTGTGGGTGATCTACTGGTCAGCAAGTGAGAATGTGGTTTATATAGCCCTACTACATTTAATCTCTATTGTTGGGCAGATGCCCTAGATGCAAAACTAAAAGTCGTTGCGAACGATTATGAAAAACCGCCTATCTCTAATAAGAAGAAAATGGAACTTATAGCAAATGATAACCTAAAACTCCAAGAAGTGAAAAAAGTGGACAAAAGTTCTGGTGAGTCCTGACTTTTCAAAGGTCAGGACTCACCAGTTCTAATTTATAGGGCCTATATTGTCTCTATACACACTATTCCACACAAGAATTTTTGAATTCGTCATCCTTATGAACATCATAAACCCTAATGAGATTGGAGCAAAAATCTCAACTCTAATAGCCGAAGCAGAAACAAGCTTCTGTGCAGTTTCACCTTACATAAGTCTCACCGACTGGAAGAAGATTAAAGTCAATCTAGTAAAAGCCATAGAGAGAGGTGTAATAGTAGAATTCTATTACCGAGAAATTAAAACTGGCGATAAACATTTTTTGGAAACTTTAAATATCTCACATTCTCAAATAGACGGGTTGCACACTAAACTCTATTACAATGAAAAAGAGTTTATAGTTAGTAGTATGAACTTGTATGAATTCTCGGATCTTCATTCAATAGATATAGCCTTACATTATACAGAAAAAAAAGACTACAAAGCTCTTTTGGATTATGTAAACAGATACATAAAAAAAGGGCATCAGAACAGCGCTTCTAGTGGTTATAAAGATGATGGCCACGTAAAAAGTCTTTATACCTTACATCAATTTTTAAAGACAGAATTGTCAGGGGTGAAAATCGGCTCAAGCTTAGGGTATTTATATGCTAAATCGGTCGCAACTCAAGTAGACTTATTTATTCGAAAAGAGAGCATTGGTATCAAGATGGTCAAACCTGATCCTGATAAAGAGTCCATAGAAGCCTTTTATGCCCACTTTAATCAACTGTTGCCTTATACTCTAGAAAAGGAATATCCCAACGGTGGGTATAGATATATGATCTTAACAATCACTCTTGAAAATAATTCAGGTCAAGAAATAGTAGATATAGTTAATATGATTAGGAAAGCGTGATGCTTTCCAAAACAGGAAGCGATAAAACAACCAGAATGACGGTATAGAGCGAATCAAGGACAGAAAACCAGAAAAATGAATTTCCAAATAACCCAATGATGCTTTATTCATTGTCATTCATAAATCGTCCATTACGTTCCCAAGCGAACCGCTACACACTCATCAATTCCATACGCCTCAATCATGCATCACTCACATTCTCAGACTCAATCGGATATATAAAATTGTTTTAAGGGAATCTGAGCCTGTGAAACACAGACCCAGACAAATGCTACCAACGATTAGGCTTTTGCTTACGAATCGCAGCATTTACTGACTCTCTACAGTAAAAGACTGTCTTACGAGAGAAGGGATAAACTTCAATACTATTCTCTTCAATGAACTTATTGAAGGTAGTAGTACCTATCTCCATAGCCTTCTTGAGACCATCCCTTGTATAAAAAGGGAATGGTTTGACGTTGTAGTCATTCAAAAACTCAAGAAAGCATTCGAATATCGCTTGCTTCAACTCATGTCCTTGCACGATTATGAGGCCACTTTCTAGATGTTTCATGGGCTTTCATTTAGAGTGTGGACAAACAAGCAAGGGACATGACACCACATATTAAATGGCGTAAGACATATTGGTAAACTGAAAAAGAAAGGCAGAATAAAGAGACATGGCTCACTCTTCACCAAATGAGGTGATGATGGCAATATCTGTGACATGCTTTCCTTCTTGCAGTTATTACGAGACACCTCACAAGAGATGTTTGAATGCAGTGCATCTGAGCAGACTAATATTGTCTGATTGTCTCTGGTATTTATAATAACACCTAAAACCATGCACACAACAAAAGCAATAATACCCCTCATACACTCCTCATAAATGAGGGTATATTTCTGGCGTATTAGCCTAATCCATGAGTTCATCTTTAGAGAGACCTCTTTTAATGTTTTTTTATAATTCATGTTGATATTTTTTGATTAACTAATTAAACAACAGTCACTTACATACCTGACAGCGAATAATCAATGGACAAAAAAGTCCCATCCTTCAATTTTGAAGGGGTTAACTGCGCTCATGCGATTGCTCGTATGAACACAGACCCAAAAAATCTTTGACAATCTCCGTGAATTGGAGCTATAGTGCAGTTGACCGAGATATTTCGTATCTTAGTCGCCTGTTTTCAAAATGTATCTGTCGCAAAGACACGTTTTGACACTATACTCCATTCAATCAACAGCAAGAAGATTACGGAGATTATCAAAGGACTTGTGGGTTTGCACTTACAAGTCTTTTTTTGACTCTTTCATCATGTAGTTTTTCATTTCTCGTATCGATACCTCCTTTCTGGTTATAGTTTAAAAACTTCCCGAAATACTTGAGAGACAAATGCGCACACGCACCTTTTCCCTCCTCATTTATGGGAAATAAAAAAGCCTAAACCGTAGGGCATAAATACCTACAGCTTCGGCTTTTTGTATTCTTTAATATGTATGGTCTTAAGTGTCATGTCATAGTATTTTCATTAAACATAATTTCGAGATGAGGATTCTTTCTGAAAATCAATGTCTCGATGCTTAATTCAAATACTATCCATGAAGTCGAAACGACTAAAGGGATGTTGGTTCGATTAAAGTATATAACCAAATATTTAATTAAGAATCCTCATCGACAGATTCACTGTCAACATTGATTCAATCTGACTAACAGTGATGTTAGTCCTTTATCAATACGTTGGTCGCCTTTTTTCTATTTTGTCATACCTGAGCAAAAATTTGCCTAGTAACGGATAGGTTGATGATATGAATCTAAACAAAACTATAACAAGTTCAAAATGCATTATTTTGTATGTAAAGAGATAATCATTGCTAACAAGGGTCAAAAAGAATCATATAGGCTCAGATAAGATTATCTGAAACCATATTTCACACGAAAAGAAATTCACAAAAAATCAAGGCACTGCGAAGATGTGAAAAATAAAAAGCACGGCAGAAACACGGCATTGGGACATAAAAAAAGAGAGCTACTTTCGTAACTCTCTGATTTTCAGAGCCTCCTATCGGGATCGAACCAATGACCTACTGATTACAAGTCAGTTGCTCTACCAGCTGAGCTAAGGAGGCTTCTTTGTTGCTTTTCGTTCAAAGCGAGTGCAAATATAGAGGGCATATTCTAAAATGCAAACCCCTTGAAAACGATTTTTTCAATTAATTTCTAGTCTTCTGATTATCAAAGACTTCTTAGAATCCTTAATTGCTTCTTCAGTTCTTTTACCTCTTCTACCGCCTTATCGATCTTCTCATCGAACTCATCTTTGAGCTTATCGGCTGTCTTACTATTGGCAAAGAAGGTCAGGTTATTTCTCCATAGCGCGATGTTGTCTTCCAACTCCCCTATTTGTCTTCTCAGGGCTCCTTCTTTCTTATGCAGTCTTCTGTTACCTCCAGGACCTGTCTGAAGGCCGGTCATCTCCGCACGAATCACCAAAGACTCTGCTTCGTTTTCTTCCAGTCCTAAAGAGGAGGCATAAGCTTCCAAAGCGCTGGAGAACTGAGACTCTATGGTCTTAATGGCATTCCTGGGAACAAAGCCTAATTGGTTGAACTGTTCTACCAGTTCCATTAACTCGTCTTCGTTGCCCTTACCTTCTTTGGCCTTATCGTTAATGGTATTGATAATGGCTTCTTTGGCTTTCTGATTCTCTACAAACTTAGCCTCGGCTTTATTCTGATGAGATCTCCTGTTGTTGAAGAAAGTATCGCAGGCGGCTTTGAAACGCTCGTATACTTCATTTCTCTTCTTCTCAGGTACTGGACCAATGTCTTTCCATCTGCGCTGAATCTGCTTCAGCTTTTCAGCGGTCTGATCCCACTCATGGCTTTCGGCTAAAGCTTCTGCTTCTTCTGCCAGCTTGATCTTTTTCTCTAGGTTTTCTTTGCGTTGTCCTTCCAGGGTTTTGAAGAAATCGTTCTTATTAGAAAAGAACCTCTTAAAGCTTCCCCAGAAGCCTTTGTTGACTTCTTTGGCCTTATCTCTTGGCACACCACCAATAGCGTCCCACTTTTTCTGTATAGCGAGGATTTCCTTGGTTTTGGCATTCCAGGCGTTGATGCGGTCTGACTGGAAAGAAGTGAATGGCTCCAATTCTTTTACGAGCTCTTCTTTCTTGGTCAGGTTTACCTTGAGTTCACCTTTGAGGTCTTCGAGGTATTCCTTACGCTTCTTGTAGATGTTATCGGAAGCGGCCTTAAATCTTTGCCAAAGCTCTTCCTGAACTTCTTTAGGCACAGGACCGATATGCTTATACTCTTCATGCAGCTCATTGAGCTGAATGACTGCATCTTTGATATTGGTCAGCTTATTCAGGGCTTCTGCTTTCTCACAGAGTTCTGTTTTGGCTTCCAGGTTCTTCTTCCTGTCCAGTTCTTTCAGTTCGAACAGAATGTGTCTGTTATTAAAGAAGCGATCTAAGAGGGCATTATAGTTAGCCCACAGGGTCTTATTATGTTGACCTGGCACAGGACCCACCTGCTTCCAGGCTTCTTGAATATCTTTGATGGGCTTAATGCTGGTGGTGGCTTCTTCACGATCTACCAATTCTCTCAACTGATCGAGCAGTTCCTGTTTCTTCTCCAGGTTACGGTTTCTTACCTCTTCTTTTTCCTTGTAGAAACTATGCTTGCGGTCTCTGATGAGTCTGTGGCTGGCATCGAAGCGATTGTAAAGCTCATCATGTCTGAATTCGAAGCTATCTTCTTCGCCACCTTCGGCAGTATATTTCTGGAGGGCTTCCGCACGGATGCCCTGCTCCATTTCTTCAAAGAGCGGTACTATTTCGGCCAGAATTCGATCAGAGCGCTTGAAGGTGGTTTGTTGCGCCAGTTCTTCAATGGCTTCTACCAGCTGCTCTCTGCTGTATTCAGAGTAATCCGGCAGCTCCTCTTCATGATCATCATCTTCCTCGTCATCATCTTCATCAGAATGGAGATCATCTTCAGAGTCCAATGTCTTCTCTTTCTTTTCTGTGGAAGTCTCTTCCTGCTTTTCTTCGCTGGCAGGTTCAGGTTCTGGAGTCTTTTCTTCCTCTGTCGAAGTAGTTTCAGCCAATGGCTCCTCTTTCGACTCTGTCGTCTCGGGAGTATCAGTCTCTACTTCTGATTCTGCAGGCTCTGGAGCATCCTGACCTTCTTCAGTCTTTTGCTCTTCTTCCTGATTAGTAATTTCCTCGTTTGCTTCAGTCAGATTCTTCTCGTTTTCCTGATCTTCCTGCTGCTTGTTCATTTCTTCGCTCATATCTTTTGACCTATCGGCTTACACCGCACCGTAACAAAACCAAATTTAGTAAAAGAATCAATTTAAACGCGGGTCTACAGGGTAATTTGAAAATACCTTGTATTTCCCTCCCATCTGCTTCAAAATCGACTTCCAGAGTATATCTGACTCCATATCGAAGATCTCTTTGGCAGTGGCTGCCTTTCTGACAAACCATGATTGTTTGTCGAGCTCTTCCCGCAATTGTCCGGCTCCCCATCCCGAATAACCCAGAAAGAATTGAATATCATCTTCCTTGATCATGCCTGAGTTGAGTAAGAACTTAATCTGCTCAAAATCTCCACTCCACATGAGGTTATCATTCAGGCTGATGGCTCCGGGAATTTCCTCTTTCAATCTATGTACAAAATGTAAAGTGTTTTGTTCTACCGGCCCGCCTATATTGAGATAGCCATTAAAATTGATTTCTTCATCCATAACATCACTGAGCGTCAGATCACTTACTTTATTCAGGACTAAACCAAATGTTCCCTCTTCTGAATTTTCGCAAACCAGTATAACGGTGCGCTCAAAATTGGGGTCATTTAGAAATGGTTCTGAAATAAGAAAGTCTCCTCTCTCAGGATCGGGGATGTTTTTATCGTATTCGAACATAGATTGCATGAAGATGGAAATTATAAATGCATATTTACTTTGCCTAACGAAACTGAAAAAGATTAGCGCTTAATTTTGCGGGGAGAAAAAGATTGTAAACCATGGCGGATAAAATTGCGGATTTAAGAAAAGAGTACACAAAAGCATCATTAGACATTGACAGCGTCCTGACCAATCCATTCGAACAATTCAGGAAATGGTTTGAGGAAGCGCAGAAAGGTGAACTACCCGAACCCAATGCAATGGTGCTGAGTACGGTGGATGAAAACGGCCAACCTTTTCAGCGGACAGTGCTGATGAAGGCTTTGGATGATCAAGGCATTGTCTTCTATACCAATTATGAAAGCCGCAAAGCGAAACAAATAGCGAACAATAATCAGGTGAATATTCTCTTCCCCTGGTTTCCTATGGAACGGCAGGTATCTATTCAGGGTAAGGCGGTCAAGGTATCGACCAAGGAGTCTCTGAGTTACTTTATGAGCCGACCTCATGGCAGTCAATTGGGGGCCTGGGTATCTCAGCAAAGCCAGGTGATTAAGTCGCGGTCTGTTCTTGAAATGAAGTTGGCCGAAATGAAACGTAAGTTCAAAGAGGGCAAAGTACCATTACCGGATTTCTGGGGTGGATATCGAATAGAACCTACCTCATTCGAGTTTTGGCAAGGCCGTCAGAGCAGATTGCACGACAGACTGTTGTACCAAAAAGAATCAAATGATCAATGGACAATCAGCAGACTTTCTCCCTGATTCATTCTTCAAACCTAAACTCTATCTCTACCTTATAATGGTAAGTGAAGAGGCTTGTGAACTTGATAAGGTTAAAGTCCCCCTTTCCTTACTCTATTGAAGCTTCGCGAAAGCGATGAGCGGATTTAGAGGTTAAAAGGATGAACTTTGAACAATCAATTAATATTAGACCAGATCAAAGATTGATTGTACACCCGGTGTTCTTTCAACTGTAAATCCTTCTCCATATTTCACCCCTATTTCGTGTCCGTAATGGATACCTCTGGATTCAATCATCTGCCAGAATTCCGGAGATGAAATATAGGTTTCAGGCTCGGTTGAATTGGGATCGTAGAATTGGGACTTAAAGGCCTTAACAGAGGCAATCTTGGTTTCCCAGGCAGAACTGACATCTACTATAACATCGGGCTCATGAGGAATACTCTGAATGTAGTGATAAACCGTTTTTGGTCTCCAGGCCTGTTGCTCTACCCCGTCCAATTCAGTCTTAATCATGGCTAAACCTGACAGGAAACAGGCCTCTCTGGCCAGTTCCGAAGCCCTGCCATGATCTGAATGCCGATCGGCAATGGCATTGGCCAACACAATGTCCGGCTGATACTTACGTATCATTTTGATCACCTCCAGCTGGTGTTCTTCATCATTCTTAAAGAAACCGTCACGGAAGCCCAGGTTTTCGCGGGCAGAAAGCCCCATGATTCTGGCGGAGTCATTGGCTTCTTCCAATCTTTGCTCAGGCGTTCCTCTGGTTCCTAATTCACCACGGGTGAAATCAATCACTCCTGCTTTTTTTCCCGACTGGATGGCTTTAATGATGGTTCCGGCACATGATAATTCCACATCATCGGGATGTGCGGCCAGGGCAAGTATATCAAGCTTCATGAGGTATTTCAATAAAAAAGGAGATTAAGCCATCTCCTTTTGTGATTCTATTTCGAATTCTTTTTCTGCCAGGAATCTCTCCGCGTCCAGGGCACCCATACAACCGGTTCCGGCTGCTGTAACGGCCTGACGATAGACTCTGTCAGCGGCATCACCTGTAGCGAATACGCCTTCAACATTGGTCTTAGATGAGCCCGGTTTAACGATCAGGTAGCCTGTTTCATCCATTTCCAGGTAATCTTTAAAGATATCAGTATTAGGCTTGTGACCTATTGCCACGAAGAATCCGGTTACATCAAGTTCTTTCTTGTCTCCGGTCTGGTTATTCACCACTCTTACTCCTGTTACTCCAGAATCATCACCCAGAATCTCTTCTGCTTCAGTATGCCATAGCACTTCAATGTTAGGCGTGTTTTTAACTCTCTCCTGCATAATGGTAGAAGCTCTCATTTCGTCTCTTCTCACCAACAGATACACTTTGGGGCAAAGGTTAGCCAGGTAAGTGGCTTCCTCAGCAGCAGTATCGCCACCACCTACTACAGCTACGTTCTGGCCTTTATAGAAGAAGCCATCACAAACGGCACAGGCTGATACGCCTTTATTGGCAAATGTCTTTTCTGATTCCAGTCCAAGGTATTTGGCACTGGCTCCTGTTGAAATGATAACAGCCCCTGCTGTAATCTCATGCTTGTTATCTACCCAGGCTTTATGAGGATAACCTGAGAAGTCTACTTTAGTGACGACACCGTAGCGAATATCTGTACCGAAGCGTTCGGCCTGCTTCTGTAGGTCTACCATCATTTGCGGACCATTAACACCTTCCGGATAACCCGGGAAGTTCTCAACATCGTTGGTGGTGGTCAATTGTCCACCTGGTTCACCACCGGTATACAATACAGGACTTAGTCCTGCTCTCGATGCATATATAGCTGCCGTGTATCCTGCCGGTCCGGAACCGATAATCAGTACTTTTACATTTTCAGTCGTCATCTACTTCTCAAATTTTGTCAAAACTAAACCATTAACAGTTTTATGCCAAAGAATTGTTCCGCTAGTATGGAAACAAAAAAAGGTGCCTTGCGAGCACCTTCTAAAATATTATTCTCAAATGTTATTAGCCCAGGTAAGGTTTTAAGGCTTTACTTCTGGAAGTATGTCTTAACCTCCTGATTGCCTTTTCCTTAATCTGTCTTACACGTTCTCTGGTCAGGTTGAACTTCTCTCCTATTTCTTCCAATGTCATGGAATGCTCACCGTTCAAACCAAAGTACAGAGTAATCACATCGGCTTCTCTTTGTGTCAGTGTAGAAAGTGCTCGCTGAACTTCTCTTCTCAAAGAGTCATTCATCAGACCTGTATCAGGCTTTTCTTCCGAGTCATTTTCCAACACATCTAACAAGCTGTTCTCTTCACCCTGAACAAAAGGAGCATCCATTGATACGTGTCTTCCGGAAATCTTCATGGTGTCAACAACCTCATTGGTTGTTACTTCCAATACTTCCGCCAGTTCGTCTGGAGATGGCTCTCTTTCAAATTTTTGTTCAAGCTCAGAGAAGGTCTTGGAAATTTTATTCAGGGAACCTACTCTGTTCAAAGGCAGACGAACAATTCTTGATTGCTCGGCTAATGCCTGAAGAATAGACTGTCTGATCCACCATACTGCGTATGAAATGAATTTAAAACCTCTGGTTTCATCGAAACGCTGAGCGGCTTTAATCAGACCTAAGTTCCCTTCATTGATCAAATCCCCAAGTGAGAGACCCTGGTTTTGGTATTGCTTAGCTACAGAAACCACGAATCTTAAGTTGGCTTTGGTCAATTTCTCCAGTGCCAGCTGATCGCCTTCACGGATTCTTTTGGCCAAATCCACCTCTTCATCGGGAGTGAGTAGATCTACCTTACCAATTTCCTGTAAATATTTATCCAGAGATTGTGACTCTCTGTTAGTAATCTGCTTACTAATCTTAAGCTGTCTCATTCAAATAGATGATTTTCCCTCTTAAACTTTTTGGAACAATTCATAAATTATGAAAAGTTCCTTTTAAAACAACGGTATTAAGACTAATTCTGTTCAGCCTTCTTTTCTGGTTGTGGCAAAAGCACTTTTCTGGAAAGTCTGAATTTACCTGTCTTCTTGTCGATACCGATCAACTTAACAGTAATCTCTTCTCCTACTTCCAGTACGCCTTCCATTTTCTCCAGACGCTCCCATTTGATTTCAGAAATATGAAGCAAACCGTCTTTACCTGGCATAAACTCGATGAAAGCTCCGAATGGCATGATTGATTTCACTTTACCTTCATACACTTCACCTACCTCAGGTACAGCAACGATAGCCTTGATGCGCTTAACCGCAGCTTCCATAGCCGCTTTATCGACAGCAAATACACTCACAACGCCAGTGTCATTTACTTCTTCGATGTTCACTGTTGCACCAGTTTCTTTCTGAATTTCCTGAATTACTTTACCACCTGGTCCGATTACCGCACCAATCTGGTCTTTAGGAATGCTGAATTTCTCACTTCTTGGAACGTGAGGTTTATAGTCTTCTCTAGGTTGAGCAATGACTTCATTCATTACACCCAGGATATGCTCTCTACCTTCTTTTGCCTGATTAAGGGCTTCTTCAAGGATTTGGTAAGATAGACCGTCTACTTTGATATCCATCTGACAGGCAGTGATACCTTTAGCAGTTCCCGTTACTTTAAAGTCCATATCACCTAAGTGATCTTCATCACCCAGAATATCAGACAGAATAGCATATTTACCAGTCTCTGCATCTGAGATCATACCCATGGCAATTCCTGAAACAGGACCTGCAATGTTTACTCCCGTATCCATCAATGCCAATGATCCTGCACATACAGTAGCCATTGATGATGAACCGTTAGACTCAAGGATATCAGAAACCAAACGAATGGTGTAAGGATTTTCTTCTTCTGAAGGCAACACTTGCTTCAAAGCTCTCATGGCTAAGTTACCGTGTCCTACCTCTCTTCTACCCGGACCTCTGTTTGGTCTTACTTCACCAGTTGAGAAACCAGGGAAGTTGTAGTGTAGAATGAATTTGTTGTAACCAGATTCAGTAGCCCCATCAATCATTTGCTCATCGAGCTTGGTACCCAGGGTACAAGAAGTCAATGATTGAGTTTCTCCTCTGGTAAATACTGCTGAACCATGTGCTGATGGCAGGTAATCTACTTCACAGGTAATCTGTCTGATTTCAGTGAAGTCACGGCCATCAAGTCTTTTTCTTTCGTCTAAGACAAAGTTTCTGGCAGCTTTCTTATGCAGTTTCTTGAAGTACTGTCCCAAAAGGAAACCGTCATACTCATGATCTTCCGGAAGAGATTCTACGAATTCTTCTTTGATGGTTCTGACATCACTACTTCTTACTGACTTATCTGCTGTTTGCTTAGAAACGGCAGCATATAGTTTAGGATAAAGTTCAGATTCCATCTTTTCGAGTAATTCCGGATCTGACTTTTCGTGGCTGTATTCTCTTTTAACTGTTGAACCAACTTCTTCAGCCAGTTCAATCTGAGCCTTACACTGAATTTTAATGGCATCGTGCGCCACCTTCATTGCTTCCAGCAATTCGGCTTCTGAAACTTCTTTCATTTCACCTTCAACCATCATGATGTTGTCCTTGTCGGCAGCAACGATGATATCGAGGGTAGAAGTCTTAGCGGTTTCTTTGTTTGGGTTAACGATGAACTCACCTTCGTGCTTCACTACTCTTACTTCAGAAATAGGTCCATTGAAAGGAATATCTGATACAGCAAGTGCTGAAGAGGCAGCCAAAGCGGCCAGTGAATCAGGCATTACGTTCTCATCGTGTGAGATCATAGAGATCATCACCTGAGTGTCAGCGTGATAATCGTCTGGGAAAAGAGGTCTCAGGGCTCTGTCTACCAATCGGCTGATCAATACTTCGTGATCTGACAGTTTACCTTCTCTTTTAAGGAATCCTCCAGGTATTTTACCTGAACTTGCAAATTTTTCCTGGTAGTCTACTGAAAGTGGTAAGAAGTCTACGTCTTCTTTGGCCTCAGTAGAAGAGACTACAGTGGCGAGCAACATGGTGTTGCCCATTCTAACTACTACTGATCCGTCTGCTTGTTTTGCGAGTTTACCCGTTTCAATCGTGATTTCCGCGCCATCGGGCATTTTGATGGACTTTGTTACAATTTTCGACATATATAGTTTTTAAAATAAGAAAGCAGGAAGATACAACGTCCTGCATTGGTATAGAAGGAAAAAAGGGAATTCAATAGAACTCCCTTCTTCCTTAAATTATTTTCTAAGTTTCAATTCTTTGATGATTGCTCTGTATCTCTCGATATCTCTGTTATACAGATAATCCAGCAATCTTCTTCTTTTACCTACTAACTTCAAAAGACCCAATCTTGAAGAGTGATCTTTTTTGTTGGTTTTCAGGTGCTCTGTTAAGTGATTGATTCGGTAGGTAAAAAGTGCAATTTGTGACTCGGCAGAACCGGTATCACTTTTTGACTTTAACCGACCATGATTCTCAAACAACTCTTGTTTCTTTTCGCTTGATAAATACATGCTTAGCTAAAATTTAAATTTTCTTAATAAAACAGCCGCAAAGGTATAGATATAACTAATGATTAACAAGCTATGCCTGTTCTATTTGAGGTTTCTTTTGAAAGAAGCCCTTTACTTTTCCCCAGAAAATAATGTAGGCATCTACTTCGAATAAACGGGCATCGTTTCTGGCTTGTCTCAGGAAGAACAAACCGAAAGGCAACAGTATGGCATTCGACATCCAAACAGCTACTGCAGGATCTACTACGCCTTCTTTACCCCACTTATCTCCTGTTGTATTGAGTATGTAATAAATGAGGAAGAATACCACGGATACAATCACAGGCACCCCAAGTCCGCCTTTTTTAATAATCGCTCCGATAGGTGCACCAATCAAAAACATAATCAGACAGGCCATAGAACGGGCCAGCTGCTGGTTTTTAGTCACAATGAACTTACGTTGGTCACGCTTTACATTTTCATAGGTAATCAGTCGGCTGTTCAGGATATTTCTGGTGGTTCTGGAATTGTTAACTGCATTAGTAATGGCACTGACAATCTTTAGGTTGTCAGCATTGGCTGTATTCTTTGTATAGAAATATTTATTAATCTCTTCAATAGCGGCATCTAACTGTTCCTCAGTGTAAGTCTTCTTCTTTGTTTCTTCTTTTGGTTTTCCAGCATCAGCCATTGCCTTTTCATTGACTGACTTAGGGTTTAATTCGTCTACATTGGCTTGTATAGTTCCCTCCTCAGTCCCCAGATTATTTCGCTCCGGCTGTGTTACTCTTTCCGGTCCTCCCTCCTTTGCCTGTACCTCTACAGACCTCTCTGGTCCGACTATATTCACCAAGGAGTCGGGCACAGTATCCTCAACGACCTGCCTTCTGGCCATGCGTAGTGAGTCATAGTGGGCCAAAGGCTTCAGTACCTCATCCGGTACAGGTAGCTCTCTCACTAAATGTAAACGGAAACCATTCGAGGCGACCTGCTTAAATATCTGCTCATGTCTGGAGTATATATCTCTTGACATGGAGTCAATTCCTGTTTTCAACTCTTCTCTGGTTTGAACCAAACGACTTCTTCTAAAGAGCTTCTCATCTGTATTGCCCATGTCGAAAGAAGACAGATCGAAACGAATGATGCTTGTTGAGAACTTATCTCTGATGAACCTTCCTCCTGACTCCTGCTCTTCCCTGGCCTGACTCATGTTTTCTTCATAGCGGGTACCATTGTATAACTCGAGCGCCAGGTATCTCTGATTCATGAAGGAATACATACGACCTGAATCTGCCAGAATTACCCGCTTGTTCCCTTGCTCATTGTCTTGCGTATGGTCATAGATAATGATATCCTTCAGCTGTTCATCGCCAATCTTTTGATTCACTTTGATACTGTAGCCGGGAATTCCATCGTAGAAAACACCTTCTTTAATATCCAGAGCAGGCTTTTTAGTACGCATATCCCAAAGTAAACTGTAAGTCTTCAGGTTGGTCTTGGGTACTAATTCAGTATTGGAGTAATAAGTGAAGCCTGTCAAAAGCATCACAAAGATGAAGATCGGTAAGAGTGCCCTGATCAGTGATATACCGGAACTCTTCACAGCGGTAAGCTCTGAGTGCTCACCCAGATTACCAAAGGTCATGATAGAGCTAAGCAATACAGCCAGAGGGAATGCATCGGGAGAACTGGAAATGGAGAAATAGGTGATCAGTTCAGCGAATACGCCAACACTTAATCCCTTTCCCATAATCTGATCGAAGTACTTCAGGAGGGTAACCAGAAGAAGGATAAAATCGACAACAATAAGGGTTAGTAAGAATGGACCTATAAAAGACCCGAAAACCAGCTTATCTATCTTCTTCATGCACTCAAATTTGCCCTTTTCGGGCAACAAAGATCATGCCTTTGATCAGTAAATACAAATAGAATAGAAACTAGCCTCCAATAAGTTCTTTGAGCGAATGGACCAGATTTTCCCAAAGGTCTTGTTGTTCTTCTTCATCATCTAAATCTGAATAATCAGTAATCTGAATAAAAACTGTTTGGGTCAGGTCATTGACATCGAGCTTCAACTCAATGTAATTCGGATCATCTTCGTCTTCTTCTGTTTCGGGGAGAAATTCAAACTTCACTGAGTGGTTTGTTCTTTGAGAAACCTTTCGTGCCCTGTGCTCCTCTCCATCCCAAAGAAAAATGTAAATCTTATCCTCGTTGATATTAACATCGTCAGCAAACCACTGCGCCAAACCACTTGCCGTACTCAGGTAAGGGAAGAGCATTTTTTGAGATGCATTTACCTCAAACTCAGTGACAAATTTTAACTTTCCCATAGGCTAAAAAATGAATGGAAGTAATATAGAACTTAATTACCATATGGACAAACAAAAAAAGTTTGCCTGTGGGTTGTAGAAATCAGGAATTGCTCATTACCTTTGCACCTCGATTTTGGTCAGAGGGTTGAAAAATCCGGACAAAAATCTGAATCAGGCGAGGTAGCTCAGTTGGTTAGAGCGCAGGATTCATAACCCTGAGGTCACGGGTTCAACTCCCGTCCTCGCTACTCAAAACCAGGAACTTACGTTTCTGGTTTTTTTTTATTTCAGGCGGGTAAAGTCTATCGGAATTGTTGTGGCATCTGCCCCTGACTTGCTGATTGCACAATTTCGTCAATCCGCTTATGTCTGGTTTCAGATCTTTTAGCAGAAAACACCCAGTATAACAATCTCTTTTTATTGGACTTACTCAACTTCTCAAAGTATTGAGTAGCATGCTCATATTGTCTCAACTGCTCTTTTAAATCATCGGGAATGACCAGCGCTTCTACTTCGTCTAATTTAGTCCAGGAGCCATTTCGTTTAGCTATTTCTATGGTCTCAAGGCCCGCTTTTGTCATGAGCTTCTTTTGGATGAGCTTAGCTACCTTCTCCTTATTGATCTGTGACCAGATACTATTAGGCTTTCGTTGAGTGAAATACTGCATATACCTCTCTTCATCAACAGCCTTCTTTGTACTGTCTATCCACCCGAAGCATAACGCTTCATCAACTGCTTCACTCCAGGTAATTGATGGAATCTTTGTGGATGATTTAAAGTAAACAAGCCAAACAGACTGTTTTGATCGGTGGTTCTTTTTCAACCAATTTCTCCAGTCTGTCCGGTTTGTTGGACTAAAAGTTCCTACTTCACTTTTCGGCATCCTGATCTTCCAGCCATTTCAAAATAACGTGATTCGTTTCTTCTGGCATTTCCTGAGGAATCCAATGACCACAATCCAGACTTATCTCCTCTAAGTTGGGTGCAAAATCCTTTAGGGTTGGAGACTTTGGAATCATATCGCGTTCTCCATAAATCATCAGCGTTGGATGCATAATCTTTGGTTTCACCTCTGACATCAGGTGCCAGTTACGGTCCAGGTTTCTATACCAGTTAATACTACCTGTAAAACCGGATGCTTCAAAGGCTGAAATAAAAACAGACAACTCTTCCTCAGTTGCTATCGGATCACCCAATGCTTGTTGAGCTTTCGCCAAATTAATCATCATCATGCCTGGTGCCGGAGGAGCAGGCGGCACATTCTTACGAAACAAATTCCGAAGGAACCGGCCAGTATTGGCTTCCAGTATGGCATCTGCCACCCCTGGCTGCTTATTAAAGTGAACGAAGTAGAAATCTTCTCCAAAGACTTCTTCCATCAACTCAACCCAGGGTCTCTCTCCCCTCTCCTGATAAGGCAAGGCTAAATTGATCACTTTACTCACCCGATCTGGATGTAGAAGAGCCAGATGCCAAACTACATTGGCACCCCAATCATGACCAATGAATGTGGCTGTTTGATATCCATAATGATCGAGTAATGCCACCAGGTCACCTGTTAAGTGTGCTATGTCGTACTCCGTGACTTCCGAGGGACATGACGAATTGCCATAACCTCTTTGGTTTGGAACAATGACGTGATAGCCAGCTTCAACGAGTGCAGGAATCTGATATCGCCAGGAATAGGCATGTTCTGGAAAACCGTGACAGAGCACAATGGCTTTGATGTTTTCTTTCCCAGCTTCGAAAACTTCCAGTTCCACGCCATTGACGGAAATCATAGTAGGTTCTGGAAATTCAATTGAATTCAGATTTGAGTTTGTAACGTTTATCATTCCTTTTATCAAGTTTAGTTGGTTACAAACCTAAAGTGGACCTGTGACAGCCCTATGTCAAGGGTGGAAAGGGATTAGTGATATTTATCAAAATACTCTTGTAGCGTCATTTGATGGGGCTCAAAGTTTTCCGTTTGAAGTTCAATCGAAAGTATTCTATCCAATCGAAAAAACCGGAATTCTTTGCGTAAACGACACCAGGCAATCAGGTACCAATTATCTGAGTTCAGAAGTGCAAATGGCTCTATCATTCTTGTCGACTCACTCTCTTCTTTATTCCTATACTCAATCTTCACAAGAAGTTGATTGGTCAATGCGTACTGGATATCTGACAGATTACTACTGCTTCGCTCCTGATTTTTGACCTGGTTATACTGAGTTCGTTCGGCAAGCACATTGGCTTTGTCCTTGAAGGTGTAATTGAGAATTGATTTTATCTTATCGATTGCTTCAGAATAATCCTGAACAAAGGAGGCGTCCCTATTTTTCAAGACCAATTGCTCTGCTAATATCAGGGCATTGGCCTGTTTTTCAGTAAACATGACCGGGGGAACCTTATAACCCTCCATGAGCCTATAGCCCTTTCCTTCTTCGGTTACTACGGGAACTCCGGCACTTTCCAGTGCTTTGATATCCCGGTAAATGGTTCTTTTACTCACCTGGAATTTTTCGGATAATTCAGTCGCAGTGACAATCCTCCTGGTCTGTAATTGAATTAAAACTGCTGTCAGTCGAGATAATCTGTTGACTTCTGAATATTCCATTGATTAATATTTTCTCCGATTTACCCTCTTGTCAATACCAGAAAGCGGAATCTACTCTTACGATTGAGATGAATATGGTGAGTAATGTGAATTTACTCCGCTTCGAAGAAAGACTGAAATAAGATGCCAGTCAATATTCATCCTTCTAATTTAATGGAAACAGTCCCATCCAATGAGATTTTAACCAGGTACAGCCAACTCATTGGACACTCACATTTTTTATGCATTTTTCTCTTATGAAAAGTGTCGTGTTAACCGCCTTACTCCTGGTGCTCATTTCCTGTGAATCAAAAACATTGGAAGAAAAGGAAGGTATTTCTGAAGAACAAGCCCTCTCTACTATCGAAAACTTCTTTACAGCTTTAGGCTCTGCCGATACGCTGCTCATGCAGCAGAGTCTAACCCATGACTTTTACATGTTTGAACATGATGAAGTATGGACGATCAATGAACTACTGGAATTAATGCCTCTGACCAAAGGGAGGAAATGGTCTTTTAAGGAAGTTCGGTTTGAATCTGCCGGGCATGCGGGTCATATTACCTATTTCAACCAGGGTGTTATACCGAGTGACAGAAGTTGGCTGGAAAGTGCTCTGCTGATCAATGAAGATGGTAGTGTGAAGATTAAATTCCTGCACTCCACCAAACTGTACCTGAAATAAAAAAGCCCCAACTTTTTCAAGTTGAGGCTTCTAATATTGTCAGAAGTGAATTACTTCACTTTATCTACTACTGCTTTGAAAGCTTCAGGGTGATTCATGGCCAGGTCAGCTAACACTTTTCTGTTAAGCTCAACACCTGATTTACCAATTTTACCCATCAATTGAGAATAAGACATACCGTGCTCTCTGGCTCCGGCATTGATTCTTTGAATCCACAATTTTCTGAATTCTCTCTTCTTTGCTTTTCTGTCTCTGTAAGCGTAAGTGAGACCTTTTTCAACTGCATTCTTGGATACAGTCCATACGTTCTTTCTTCTTCCCCAATAGCCCTTGGCTAACTTGAGTACTCTCTTTCTTCTTGCGCGAGATGCTACTGAATTTACTGATCTTGGCATTTTTTTGTTGTTTTTGATTTTTGGCGACCAGTACAAGACTGATACTTAAGACCAAAACTCCGGTTAAACATAAACCTTCAAGGTTTTTTTTAAATGTTGAGCATGTGCTTAACGTTGTTCTCATCAGACTTGTCAACCAAGCCCATGTGAGTAAGATTACGTTTCTGCTTCGTCTCTTTTTTAGTCAGGATGTGGCTTTTGAAAGCATGCTTTCTTTTGATTTTGCCAGTTCCTGTCAATTTGAAACGTTTTTTAGCTCCAGATTTAGTTTTTACTTTAGGCATTTTATAAATATTAGTTTTACTAACTTTTCTTACCAGCTGCTTTAGGAGCCAAAAACAGGAACATTCTTTTTCCTTCCAGTTTTGGTAGTTGCTCTACCTTGGCATATTCTTCCAGGGCCTGAGCGAACTTGAGCAAGAGAATCTCTCCTCTCTCCTTATACACAATTGTTCTTCCCTTAAAGTGAACATAGGCCTTAACCTTAGCTCCTTCCTTCAGGAAGTTGACCGCATGCTTAAGCTTGAACTCGAAATCGTGATCATCCGTGTTAGGTCCGAATCTGATTTCTTTGATTACAGTTTTCGAAGCTTTGGCTTTGATCTCCTTCTGCTTCTTCTTCTGTTCGTACTTAAACTTTGAGTAATCAATAACTTTACAAACAGGCGGATCCGCTTTTGGAGAAATTTCTACAAGGTCTAGACTTTGGTCCTTAGCCATTTGTAGGGCCTTACTTGTGGGGAAAACCCCTTGCTCTACGTTTTCTCCTACCACGCGTACCTGGCGGGCAGTAATCTTTTCATTAACCTTGTATGGTTCTTCTACCCGACCTCTTGGTGGGTAGCGTCTTCTCATTTTAGCGATTGTTACCTCCTTGTTTTGTTAAAATGACTGCAAATATCGGCATAATTTTCTAATAATCAACACCCCTCTTCAATCAGTTTTTGAGATTATTGACCGAGAGAGGCTGCTTTTTCTTTGTTAAAATAAACAATGAAATCGTCAATTGACATACTTCCCTGATCTCCCTGACCATGTTTTCTGATAGAAACCTCCCTTTGTTCGGCTTCTTTTTCTCCCACAATCAGCATAATCGGTATTTTCTTCACTTCAGCATCTCTGATCTTTCTACCGATTTTCTCATCTCTATGATCAATAAAACCGGTGATATCAGCTTCTTCCAATACAGAGTAAAGCTCCTGAGCATAATCAGCATATTTTTCAGAAATAGGCAGAATAGCCACCTGATCAGGAGTTAACCACAACGGAAACTCTCCGGCACAGTGTTCAATGAGTACCGCAACGAATCTTTCCAAAGAACCAAATGGGGCTCTGTGTATCATTACAGGTCGGTGCTTCTGGTTATCCGAACCGGTATATTCCAGTTCAAACCTTTCAGGAAGCGTATAGTCTACCTGGATAGTACCCAGTTGCCACTTTCTACCCAAAGCATCTTTCACCATAAAGTCCAGCTTAGGGCCATAAAAGGCTGCTTCTCCCAATTCAGTCACTGTATTGAGTCCTTTCTCCGCAGCAGCTTCCTGAATTGCGCTTTCAGCTTCTATCCAGAGCGCATCGTCACCAATGTACTTTTGCTTATTCTCCGGGTCACGTAAGCTGATTTGTGCCACATAATCCTCAAAACCAAGCGATGAGAATACGTACAGTACCAGATCAATTACCTTTTTAAACTCTTCTTTCACCTGATCGGGACGACAGAAGATATGTGCATCATCCTGAGTAAAGCCTCTTACACGAGTCAGTCCGTGTAATTCTCCACTTTGCTCGTAGCGATACACTGTACCAAATTCTGCCAATCTCAGTGGCAGGTCTTTATATGATCTCGGCTTCGAGTTATAAATCTCACAGTGGTGAGGACAGTTCATTGGCTTCAGCAAGAACTCCTCTCCTTCACTCGGTGTCTGGATAGGCTTAAATGAGTCCTCACCATATTTCTCATAGTGACCTGAAGTCACATACAGGTTCTTATGACCGATATGTGGAGTCACTACAGGTTCGTAACCTGCCTTTACCTGAGCTTTTCTCATGAAAGACTCAAGGCGCTCTCTCAATCTGGTTCCCTTCGGCAACCACAGAGGCAGACCCATTCCTACTTTCTCAGAGAAAGTAAAGAGTTCGAGTTCCTTACCTAATTTTCTATGGTCCCGCTTTTTAGCTTCTTCCAGGTTATGGAGAAACTCAGTCAACTCTTTCTGCTTAGGAAAGGTAATTCCATAAATACGGGTGAGCTGTTTTCTTGTCTCATCACCTCTCCAGTAAGCGCCCGCCACATTCAACAGTTTTACTGCCTTAATGAAGCCGGTATTAGGAATATGTGGTCCACGGCATAGATC
Source organism: Roseivirga sp. (assembly GCF_965216855.1). NCBI lineage: Bacteria > Pseudomonadati > Bacteroidota > Cytophagia > Cytophagales > Roseivirgaceae > Roseivirga > Roseivirga sp. The sequence goes on from NZ_OZ244204.1 coordinate 207,134, forward strand.
GGTAAATCCGCCCTGGGTATAGAAAGTGATGGAACCGTCTTCCAGTCCATCGATCAATTCCAGTTTGTATTCGTCACCTTTTTCAGTGAAATACTGGATGGCATCAGCTTTTGAGACTTCCTTTCTATCGTAGGTGTTTTTCTCTCTGGCCAGTTCGAGCATCTTCTTCTCGATATCCTCCAGATGATTGGCATCGAACTCCTGATCTCCAAAGTCTACATCATAGTAGTATCCCTGGTCTATTGAAGGACCGATTCCCAGTTTGATTCCTGGATAAAGTGACTCAAGTGCTTCAGCCATTAAGTGAGCTGATGAATGCCAGAAGGTGGCTTTTCCATCATCATCATTCCAGGTGAGCAATTTAAGACTTGCATCGCTGTTGATGGGTCTATCGGCATCCCAGACTTCTCCGTTTACTTCAGCGGATAATACGTTTCTGGCAAGGCCTTCACTGATACTCAGTGCTACATCCATGGCAGAGGCCCCTTGAGGGTATTCTCTTACACTGCCATCGGGTAAGGTGATTTTGATTTTTTCGTTACTCATTTTAATCTTTTTCCGATGCTACAAACCATCGGTTTTGCTTAAAATCTATTCAGGCTGCAAATATGCAATATTAATCTGCAAGCACTCAATGGAGCCGTAATTAATTGATTAAAGACTTAGGTTAAAGCTTAATTTGATAGCGGAATTATTCACACCGGGCTTATCGAGATAGGTAAGTCTTCTGATATAGTCGACCCGGAAGAATTTGAAAATGTTTTCAACCCCTACTCCTACCTCAGCGAAAGGCCTGCCGTTTTCCAGCACATCAAACTGAGGCAACGGGTTTCCGCTTTCATCCTGCAGTGCCTGAACGTCCAAGGTACTCTGACTTACTCCTCCAAATAGTACATTACCGGTTCCTACCAATCTCCATTTGAGCTTCCTGATTAAAGGGACTCTGTTAAGGATGAAGCCTTCGAATTGATGCTGGTACCTCAGGGAGGCATACGACTGGCTCACAAACTCAAAGAAGTTCATGGTGTTAAAGGCAATATTGGTGTAAACAAACTGCTCATTACCAATGTGTGCATTCAGCATGGTGTATGGCAGGTCTTCGAAGGTATGACCTGCATTAACCTGATAGGTAGAAATTCCCCAGAAACCCAGCTTCAATCGTTGTGAGACGCCCAGGTTCACCCGGGTATAGTCAAAGTCTCCACCGGCTACTCCTTTGAATCCACGGGTAACAGAAACGAGGAAGGTTGGCCAACGAAGAGTACCCAGACTGATTCGGTTGTTATCATTGATAATGAAGGCCTCGTCTCTGGCATATTTAAGTCTTAATGTGACTTCTGATGTGGCATAGTCACTGCCTAATGGTGAATCAGGCCTGTTTAACTCTGTTCTATATCTGAATGGAAACTCAGGATGGTATTCCGTGTACTTCAATCTGATACCGGCTGAAAAGGCTCTGGAAAACTGTCTGAATGCTCCAAACTGGTAGCCCTCATAGCGGAAGGGTCGCACCAGGTTACCCAATTGTGTCAATGCCAGGAAAGCACTGCCGCTTTCAATATCTGTGAGCGCATCGGGTTGAATACCGTATTGATCGACATCTTTTCTGTACTGGGCATCGAGGACTGTCCAGTGGTCACGGTCGGCTATCATTTTAGTGCCCACTCCGTACTTGAACTGCTCATCATCGAAACCATAAGCGACATATCCATTGAACTGCCACTTCCTGCTGAAGTTCTCATTGGTTCTACCTCCGACTCTCAGTCTGAATCCTTCAACATCATTATTCCCCACCAGGAATGGCCATGGCCCTAAATCCAGTTGTCCTACTTCTACATAACCTCTGGCAAAGGTCTTGGCCAAAGTGGTCCAGGTTTTGACAATCGGAATGTTTTTGAGGGTATCGATCATGGAGATCACATTGACTTCTGTTGGTGTCAGCTTATCATGGCGACTGTCTTCCCAGAACTGCTCATCGGCTATTCTGGCATCTTCTGCCAGTTCAATGGCTCTTTCAAAGAACTTTAAATCTCTTGGCTCGGTAACTTGCAGGTTCTTATTGGAAGTGTAAAACTTAGCGAGGAACCCGGCTGATTTATTGGTGATCTCAGCGACATCTACCAATACCCTGGTTTTGACAGGTAACCATGCTTCATTATTCACCCTTTCCAGCTCTTGCTGGATTTTAATCTTTTCAATAAAGTTGAGGTTGGCCGTACGTTGCACCGTTGCATCGATCTGTTTAAGGGCATAGCCCTCTTTAGCAATCCACATATTCCCCAGGAAGGCCAACTCCTGATCATTCTTTGGTTTAAAATTGATCAGGTAACAGAATTCATCGCCCAAATAGACAGAGTCTTCCAGCTCATAATCATAGAGCAACCTCCAGCCATCAGATATAGGTGAAGCGAATTCTCTCTCCACAATATTCATTCGGTTCTGATAAAAATTGTATTGCTGAAAGGATGAACCCACGACCTGTGAAATGAGGCTACCGTCTTCAATACCCACTCCGGTAATCTTTGTTCTTTGGACATGTTCTTTGGACAATCTTGGGTCTGAGCGATAATAGAAAGTCGATAGTGATTCAGAGATAAATAGTGGCAGAATGGGCTTTCCATCTTCACCGGCAATGATCTCGATCGAATCCAGCACAGCAGTAATCTTCTGCATGAACTTCTTCTGCTTCAGCCTCTCAGATATATTATCTATATCTATCTCAATCTTATTGTAGCTGTCGTACTCATAAGCCTCCAATCTTCTCTTATCATTGTTGCCTTTGTTGTCAATCACCTGTCTGATGATTTCCCAGGCCGGATTTTCCACTTTACCGGCAGTCACCACGAAATCTCCCAGTGATGTCGCTTCCGGTTTTAACTGAAAGTCTATGACCTGTGCTATACCTTTCTGATACAGTTTCTTTTTGGTTTCATAACCGATATAAGAAACCACGAGTGTATCGGTTTCTGCATCGCCTTCGATCTTGTAGAAGCCATCGAAGTCTGTGGCTACGCCTATTGTGGTGCCTAAAAAATAAACGCTGGCAAAGGGAATGGGGTCTCCCGTCTCAGCATCAGTCACTTTTCCTTCCAGCACAGTTTGAGACCAACCTATAGAACAGAGCAGGTTGAAAAAGATAATTACCAGTGTTGTTGTTGATTTCAATTTTGAGTTTTTAGTCGTAGAACCTTATAACGCCTTAACCTTTTAGGTGATGCATTTCAGAATTCCAATTTTGTGCAAACGTTAGTTATCTTCGGAATGTTCCGAAATAAAATTTTTGATGTGCAAATCTGCTCTTTTTACGATTTGCTGATACCATTTGTACTTTAATTCTTCTTTATCTTCTTCACTTAACTGCCAGCTAACAGCACTTTCGCGAATCCGGCTTACCAACTCATTTAATATCAGTGCTGCACTTACTGACACATTAAAAGACTCGGTAAAACCATACATTGGAATATGTACCAGTTCATCGACATGCTCTCTGGCATAGTCTGAAATACCATCCTTTTCCGTACCGAATACAAAAGCAATGGGTTCAGTAATATCCAATGTCTTTATAGATGCAGATTCTTTGTCTGGGGTTGTACCAATAAGGCGGTATTTTTTCGATTTCAGCAGGTTAAAGCACTTCTCCGTGCTATGTTCCTCTCTTTCAAACATATGGAGATCAAGCCATTTAGAGGCTCCCCTGACTACGTTGGGATTGACATTATAATTGTGCAGGTTTTGTGTGACATAAACATCCTGAATACCAAAACAATCACATGTTCGCATAACAGCACTGGCATTATGGGGATGGTAGAAGTCTTCCAGTACCACTGTAATATGTCTGGTTCTTTCTGCCAGTACGGATTCTATCAGTTGCACCTTATTCTCAGTCACATATTCTTCCAATCGCTGAATAAGGTATTGTTTTAATTCTCTTTGCATAAAAAAGGTTGCCGGAAGAAACTCCAACAACCTAATAAGATGAACAAACAATAATATAACAACCTTAACCCTAAAGGTTTACATTCTTGTAAGTCTAAAACAATCAGGATATTGGAGACCCTTATAGTCCTCAAAAATGATTATAATTTTTGAGGACTATAAGGGTCTGGTAATTTACTTATTTAAAAAAGGTCGATGGTTTCACCTACACCATAACTACCTCCCGACTTTTTATCATCGTCTTTCTTAGGTGCTTCGCCTGATTTTGGATCTTCCTTCTTTTCTTCCTTCGCCTCAGATTTTGCTTCAGGCTTTTCCTCAGGCGTTACTTCTTGTTTTTCTACCTGTGGTGTCGCTTCTGCTGAAGCCTCGGGCTTATGCACCTTTTGTACCTCTTTGCTGTCAGTACTTCCTTCTTCCTCTTCGACCTCAGCATTAGGCTTAGACTTCTTGTTGCCCAGTAACACTACCTTCTTCACGCTGTGCGGAGAAAGCTTGTTTCCTGTTGCCTTCCAGCCTTTGATATCAATCAGCATATCTACATCATAGGTAGAAGTCTTCCTTTCCCTGGACCCTTTCACCGTGTAGTGCACTTCAATTTGAGCTGAATCTTCTGTAGTGGCCATCAACAGCTTAGCGCCTTTTTCTTCGCTAATAAAGCAGAAGCGCTTATCGAGGGTTGAGGTTTCTATCTGGAAACGCTTGATGTAGTGTGCCCCAGATGCCGGATCATAATGAACTGCGGCAATGGCCTTTTCTGCATCAAACTTCTCGATCAAATGAATTTTATCTGGTTCATAGCGATTAGTGAGATCGAAAGTGGTCAATTCATACTCCCCTGAATTGTAAATAACCAGAATCTTGTCTTCGGCCTGGAAATTACCCAGCAGATCTCCTCTTTCATCGCGGTTGAGTCTTCCTACTGAATCATCGTACCAGATGTCAAGTCCGCCTAAGGTAGACTTACCTTCCATTTTCAACTGGACTTTCCTCACCGGATACTTGGTAACAATGTTTCCTCCGGCTCCCCTACCTTTAATTTCAATATCAGCAAAGCTGAAGTCAAAGACTTTAATGCGGGCTTTAGCACCGGAAGTCAGGTAAATAGTAACTAGTTCGGCTTCTCCATTCGGATTGGCAGTGAAGTAAATCACCTTAGAGCCTCTCTCCCCTTTGGTCAGGTCATATTCCTTATCTCTGGTAATGGCCAACACCTGGAATCGCTTCACCATGGTTCTGCCACTCTTACCATCTAGGTACATCATATTGTAGACCATTCGTTCGTCATTCTTATTGAAGACTCCGGCCCACAGAATGTCTTTACCCACAAAGACTTTATCCGAAATTCTGACTACCTGGAACTTACCATCCCTCCTGAAAACAATGATATCGTCAATGTCGGAGCATTCACAAATGAATTCGTCCTTCTTAAGTCCATAACCAATAAAGCCTTCGGCACGGTTGACATAAAGCTTGGCATTATTAGCCGCTACTACCGTGGCAGCAATATTTTCGAATGATTTGATCTCCGTCTTTCTCTCCCTGCCTTTGCCATATTTCTCCAGTAGGTTCTGATAGTAGGCAATAGCGAAATCAACCAGATTGGCCAGGTTATGCTCTACCTCTGCCAGCTCTTCTTCCAGCTTACGCATGAGCTCATCGGCCTTAAATGAGTCAAACTTAGAAATACGCTTAATCTTAATCTCCGTTAAACGGATAATGTCATCGCGGGTAATCTCTCTGTAGAAGTCGGCTTTGAAAGGATCCAAACCTTTATCGATGGTCTCGATAACTGATTCCCAGGTTTCACATTCTTCAATGTCTCGGTAAATCCTGTTCTCAATGAAGATCTTCTCCAAAGAAGAGAAGAGTATTTTCTCCAACAGCTCTCCTTTTCTGATCTCCAATTCCTGACGCAGCAACTCAACGGTCTGCTCGGTATTGATTTTCAGAATTTCATTGACACTGATAAAGCGTGGTTTTTCATCAATAATAACACAGGCATTGGGGGAAATGCTCAGTTCACAATCTGTGAAAGCATAAAGGGCATCGATGGTAATATTAGGTGACTGACCCGGAGCCAACTCAACCAGTATCTCTACGAACTCAGCCGTGTTATCTACTACCTTCTTAATCTTGATCTTTCCTTTGTCATTGGCCTTAATGATGGAATCGATCAGGCCGGTAGTGGTAGTACCAAAAGGAATATCTTTAATGATAAGTGTCTTCTTATCCAGTTCTTCAATCTTGGCTCTGACCTTTACTTTTCCTCCTCTGAGACCGTCATTGTACTCTGAGAAATCGGCCATACCTCCTGTTGGGAAGTCAGGATAGATTTTCGGTTTCTTCCCTTGAAGTATCTTGATTGAAGCCTGAATCAACTCCACAAAGTTGTGCGGCAATATTTTGGTTGAGAGGCCTACGGCAATTCCTTCCACGCCTTGAGCGAGTAAAAGAGGGAACTTAACCGGCAAAGTAACTGGCTCCTTCTTTCTTCCATCGTAAGATAGCTGCCAGTTAGTGGTCTGCGGGTTGAAAACCACCTCCAGGGCAAATTTGGATAGTCTGGCTTCGATGTATCTCGGTGCTGCGGCACCATCTCCGGTACGGATATCGCCCCAGTTCCCCTGGGTTTCGATCAACAGATCCTTTTGCCCGAGGTTGACAATAGCATCACCAATAGAAGCATCACCATGCGGGTGATATTGCATGGTCTGACCTATGATATTGGCTACTTTATTGAAGCGGCCATCATCCATTTCTTTCATGGAGTGCAAAATTCTTCGTTGCACCGGCTTGAAACCATCTTCTATGGCAGGTACTGCCCTCTCCAGAATTACATATGAAGCGTAATCGAGAAACCAATTCTGATACATTCCTGATACAGGAATCTTCTCCTTAATTGCTCCGTCTTCTTCGTTGATGTTGTCTAAGTTATCTTCGCTCATGTCAGTATCAGAATTCTCTGAATCAGAGAATTACTTAATTATACTTCGGATTAAACATCAGTTTATACTCTAAGCTTTTACTTCCAAAGTTGATCAACAGACCTCTTGGAAAATCATAGGCTACGGTATAGTTCTTGGCCTGAGCCAAATGAACATCCTCTAACTGTACCACAGCCTTTAGCTCTAAAATCAATTTACTTTCAATAATAAAATCAGCCCTTCTAATCCCAACCTCTATACCATCATAATAAACAACCTGCTCCTTCTCCCGCTGGAAACCTATTCCAGCGTTTCTAAGCTCAATGGCCATACATCTTTGGTATATCACTTCCTGAAAGCCGGGACCCATTGTGTTATGAATCTTCATTGCACAACCGATAACCGAATATGTCAATTCATCTTTAATCATATCCTGAGAATTCTCACATACTGAGAATTCTGCTCCTAGCCAGTTATGACTTCCTCAGCCAGATCTTTCTCTACGCGGAGGTTGTCTATGATGAATTCCTGTCTGTCCGGAGTGTTCTTACCCATGTAGAACTTCAGCACTTCATTGATGCTGGTATCTTTCTTCAAAATAATCGGCTCCAATCTCATATCGGGGCCAATAAAGCCTTTGAATTCATCAGGTGAGATTTCTCCTAACCCTTTGAATCGGGTAATCTCAGGCTTATTGCCCAACTTATTGATGGCAGCCTGTCTCTCTTCATCGCTATAGCAATAGATGGTCTCTTTCTTATTCCGGACCCTGAATAATGGAGTCTCCAGAATATAGACATGTCCTCTTCTGACCAGGTCAGGGAAAAACTGGAGGAAGTAGGTCAGTAATAATAACCTGATGTGCATACCGTCTACATCAGCATCGGTCGCAATAACGATCTTATCATACCTGAGCCCTTCGAGTCCGTCCTCAATATTCAAGGCATGCTGAAGCAGGTTGAATTCCTCATTCTCATATACCACTTTCTTGGTCTGACCGTAGCAGTTGAGGGGCTTACCTCTTAAACTGAATACCGCCTGAGTCTGAACATTTCTCGATTTGGTGATGGATCCACTGGCAGAGTCTCCTTCTGTAATGAAGAGTGTTGTGGCATTCTTCATGTCCTCATCACCCTTCTTATCATCGAGGTGGATTCGACAGTCTCTTAGTTTCTTGTTGTGCAGGTTAGCTTTCTTGGCTCTTTCATTGGCCAGCTTCTTAATTCCTGCAATTTCTTTTCGTTCTCGCTCTGATTGAAGGATTCGTTTCAGTAGTGCTTCGGCCGTTTTGGCATCCCTGTGCAGGAAATCATCCAGCGCTTTTTTCACAAAGTCATTGACGAAAGTCCGCATGGTCGGTCCATCGGGAGCCACATTTTGTGAACCGAGCTTAGTCTTGGTTTGTGATTCAAACACAGGTTCCTGTACTCTGACCGCAATAGCCCCTACAATGGATGCTCTGACATCCGTAGCATCGAAGTTCTTATTGTAAAACTCACGGACTGTTTTCACCAAAGCTTCTCTTAACGCAGCCTGATGGGTTCCTCCCTGAGTGGTGTACTGACCGTTCACAAATGAATAATAGTCTTCTCCGTACTGATTGGTATGCGACAGAGCAATTTCAATATCTTCTCCCCTTAAGTGGATGATGGGATAGCGAAGGCTATCGACATCTGTCTTACGCGACAGGAGGTCATACAATCCTTTTTCAGAATGGTACTTGACTCCGTTGAAGTTGATGGTCAAACCTGCGTTGAGGAAACAGTAGTTCCAGATCAGATCATCGAGGTATTGGGGAATAAAGTGGTAGTTCTTGAAGATGGTTTCATCCGGACGGAAGACAATGGCTGTACCATTTCTGCCACTGGTGGTCGTTTCCTTGGCATCGTTGACGATTTCCCCTCTTTCAAACTCAGCTACCTTGGTTTTACCATCGCGGTAGGATTGTACTTTGAAGTAGGTCGACAGGGCATTCACCGCCTTGGTACCCACACCATTCAGTCCTACAGACTTCTGGAAGGCTCCACTATCATATTTTCCACCGGTATTGATCTTAGAAACACAGTCGACTACTTTCCCCAAGGGTATTCCCCTACCATAGTCACGGACTTCAACTTTATGCTCGGAAACCTTCACATCGATGGTTTTACCAAAACCCATCATGTGCTCATCGATACAGTTATCGATGATCTCCTTTACCAATACATAAATTCCGTCATCCTGGGCCGACCCGTCACCCAATTTTCCGATATACATACCGGGTCGAAGTCTGATGTGTTCTTTCCAATCGAGAGACCGAATACTATCTTCGGTATAATTCGCTACTTGATCTGCCATTCAGAATTTCAAAACTTTAGTTCGATGTCAACGCAGCACTCTTTTGTGCTCATCAAAGTCGGAAGTTAGAATTAAAAAACTAAAAATGCACGTGGTCTGAAAATGCCTCGGGCATTTCTTATTGATGTCCTCTGAAAATGAGAGACTTAATTTAGGATCGCCTTTTTCCCAACAGTACAGCGAGGTAAAAAAACCAGGCTATAATCAGGATTGGCCCCAGATAAACATAGAAACCAAGGGTTGGTGACTCATGTGATTCTGCCAGGTTCATCAAGCCCAGGAAGAACATAATGAGCGCAAAGAAAAGATTCAGAATTCCGGTGAACCCTTTAGTCCATGTAATGAGGTCCAGCTTCAGTGATCGGTTTCTCAAACCAACTCCATCTTCTGAGGTGGTGATCTTCTTCAGGGTCTGAATAAAGACAGCGCAAACGGCATTCGCGAAGATGAAGATGCCCATGGCTCCAAAGAAATACATATTCCTGTCTACCATATAAACCGGGTCACCATTCGTGTCAAACCGATACGTAACCTGTCCAACCATATAGGCATAAGACCATAATAAAGCTGCTAAAAACAGTAAATAACTCACTGTTCTGAAAAACCCGATGAACTTATCCATATCTCCTCAAATTCTGCGCGAAGATAAGGATTTGACTGTGAGTTTTATTTTGTTTTGACCAAAATGAAGAAAAGCTCTTAATTTAAGGTAAGATTAATGCCATGAATCTGGATCCTACTGTTATTGCTATTCCGGTTTACTTTCTCCTGATAGGACTGGAACTGATAGCACATCGGTATCAGTCGATTAAATCTTATCGACTGAACGATGCCATTACTAATATCAACTGTGGAGTTACCTCACAGGTAAGCGGTGCCTTTCTGAAGGTTTTCACTATTGGTTTTTACACCTTCCTCTATTCGCAGTTCAGACTGACCACCATTGAGAACTCGGCCTTTACCTGGATTGTGGCCTTTATCGCCTACGATTTCTTTTATTACTGGGCGCACCGCATGAGTCATGAAGTGAACCTCTTCTGGGGAGGTCATAGTGTTCATCACCAAAGTGAGGAGTATAATCTGTCTGTGGCACTGCGCCAGAGCTCGACACAGACTATCTGGACTTTTATCTTCTACTCTCCTATGGCCATAGCTGGATTTGATCCGCTGATCTTGTTGTCTGTTTCAGGCTTCAATCTGCTTTATCAGTTCTGGATTCATACAGAGGCCATTGATAAACTGCCCAAATGGTTCGAGGCTGTCTTTAACACGCCATCGCATCACAGGGTACATCACGCCCGAAACCCGAAGTATATCGACAAGAATCATGGCGGCACTTTTATCGTCTGGGACAGGCTCTTCGGCACGTTTAAGGCTGAGGAAGAGCGACCTACCTATGGCATCACCAAAAATCTGAATAGCTGGAATCCCGTCTGGGCCAATGTTTCACATTATGCCGATATGTGGAAGGACATTCAATCCATTCCAAAGCTTGGTGATAAGTTCCGGTATGTCTTTCATAAGCCGGGATGGTTACCGGAGTATATGGGCGGATACAGGGCTCCCTATGATATTGATAAAGACAACTACAAGAAATTCGACCTAAGTGCGGCTAAAGCCGTGAATACTTATGTTTTCGTGCAATACATTGTGCTTTTAGCTGGCACTGCTCTCTTTCTGTTTAATCTGGAGAGTTTTGAAAACAACCTGCTACAGAAGTCTGTTCTTGCCCTGATCATCATTGTTTCGACAGTGAGTTTCGGGGCGATGTTTGAAAGCAGAAAATGGGCTTTTGCACTGGAAGTCACACGCCTGGTGCTGACTCCTGTAAGTTTATTCTATTTCATCCCCGGACTTCAAACACAGTCCTTACCTTTGATGGCAATTCTGGTTTATGCTGTTGGTTCACTGATCTGGACAGTGTTACTCAGAAAATCTATCATTAAACCTGTTAGTCTGAAAGCGTGAAAAAGACACTTTTCATTATCCTTTTAATCTCATCTACCCTATTAAGCTGTACCAAATCACTCGACCTGGGTGACTTTGATGCTGAAAAATGGAAATCTGATCCTGAGGGCTGTCAGAACATCAGACCTGAAATGGTTGATGATTTGCGTGAGTTGAAACCCAAGTTACTGGGCTTATACCAAAAGTCGGTGATCAAAGCACTGGGACAACCGGAAAGAGAAGAACTTTACGAACGCAGTCAAACCTATTACATCTACTCCATCGACCCATCTGAGAAATGTGATAATCAGGTGAACACCGAACCGAGAGAGCTAAGAATACGCTTCACAGCACTGGGAATAGCCAATGAGGTGAATATCAGATAGTTTGAACTAATATTTTAGTGAACTACAATCGTTTGAAATCATCTTCTACTAATTGACTTTTTTAAAGAATATAATTTCTCTAATTCAAAATAATTCATATCTTAAAGTCAAGATTATCAGGCTAAATGATTTATTGACTCATGTGCAATCGTTTACACTGCCGCGTCAGTAAGATAAATTAGCTTAGGTTAGTTTTAGTTTTATAGGTAGTTTAGGTGAAGGTTAGCTCCTCCTCAGGCTAACCTTCCACTGTTTTCAGGCGGATCTCATAATCGAATATTTCTATCTTCCCAGCCTTGTACAATCCACCCAGCACCCTTTTGAAGTTCTTTTTACTAATACCGAACTGGTCCTGAATTTCTTCGGGAGAACTTTTATCTCCCAGGTCAAGGGTTCCACCATTATCTACTATGGCCTGATAGATATCGTCTGAAGCATCGGTTACTGCTTCATAGCCTTGTTTCTGAAGACTCACATCGATCTTACCATCTTCTCTGATGTGCTTGATGTAGGCTTTCTTATTATCACCAAGATTGATTTTTTCGAAGATTTCATTGTTGTAGACCAGCCCTACATATTGACTATCGATCACCACCTTGTAGCCAAGGTCTGTCCGCTGCCAGATGACGACATTAACTTCTTGTCCTTCTTCCAGGTCTTCGGCCTGATCGAGCAGGAAGGTGCCAATCTTAGTAGAGCCAATCATCCTGTTCGTCTTATAATCCAGCAGAATCATTACGGCATAGGCACCATCTTCTCTCATCGGTGCCTGCTGCTCTTTATTAGGAATGAGCAAGTCTTTCTCTAATCCGTTATCGACAAAGGCTCCGAAGTCAGTCACCTGCTTCACCTTCAACCCAACGATATCTCCCACCTGTCCGTAAGGCCAGCGGGTTACCGCAATAGGACGTGACATATGATCTGTGTAGACAAATACTTTGAGCTTGTCTCCTATCTCGTAATTTTCAGGAAGGTACTTTGCCGGGATAAGCACTTCTTCTTTCCCATCGGTTAAATAACAGCCAAATTCAACTGATCTGGCGATTTCTAATTCCTGTATTTTACCTATTTCCATATCTTCCTATTGCAGCAATTTGTATTTTCAATGTGCCAACAAAAGTACCATTAATGACATTCTAATTTTCTATTCTTGCGCAAACAATTCAAAATAGCATACACAATTGGCCTGATGTTGATCATTCAGGGAGCTCTACTGGCACAGAACACGCCTTACCTGGCCTCAACAGACTTCAATGAAAGTATGAGAGGAAACGAAAGGTTTCGGGTAGCTTTTTACAATGTCGAAAACCTCTTCGACTATTTTGATGATAGCTTAACGCTGGATGACGCTTTCCTTCCACGAGGTGAGAATCACTGGACTAAGGCGAGGTACGAGTTGAAGCAGCAGCACATAGCCAAGACCATTGCGGCCATGGGTGGCTGGGAAGCACCCGAGCTCATTGGCTTATGTGAAGTAGAAAACCGCTTTGTACTGACTACCCTCACCCAATTCACCCTCTTAAAACCGATCGGATATGAGATTGTCCATCAGGAATCGCCAGACCGAAGAGGGATTGATGTAGCCGCACTTTATCGACCGGATAAGTTCGAGTTACTGGATTACTTCTACTATCCCCTTCGTTTCCCCAGTGACAGCACCAGCCGTAGTCGCGATATACTGCACCTGATCGGTCGACTGCCAAATCAGGATACCCTGCATTTCTTCGTTAACCATTGGCCTTCTAAGTTTGGTGGTGAATTTGAGACGCAACCTAAGCGAATGTTTGCAGCGCATTTCCTGAGGTTGAAAGCAGATTCAATTATGGCCAGAAATTCTAAAGCCAACATCATCATTACCGGAGACTTCAACGATGAGCCTTATGAAGAAAGCATGACAACAGGCCTGAACTTACAGACTGATATAGAGCTACTTCAAGCCAATGACCTCTATAACCTCATGTACCCGATCAGGTACCTTACGGGGACGCATAGCTTTGAGAATGAATGGGGTGTTTTAGATCAGTTCATCGTGAATGGCAGGCTGATGGATCCCACTCATTCAACCCATATTTTCAGGCAAACTGCCCAGATATTCGATATGCCCTTTCTTATTATGGAGGGTGCTACAGGAGCTACCAGGCCTTTCAGAACCTATCAGGGACCTAAGTACATTGGCGGTTACAGTGACCACCTCCCTATTCTTATGGATTTGGTATTGAGATAGCTGTTAAGCCAGCTTTTTCAGCAAGGCTTCAATTTCCTGTTTGGACGAATGTTTCTCTCCATCCACCAAAGCTGCACTATGGTATTCTCTGGCTTCCAGGCTCAACATCAGGTTGATATTAGCCAAACGAATGCCACCACCCGGCATAATGATGACATCATCATCTGCCTCTTCAATAAGCTCTCCCAATAATTCATAGCCTTCCACAGCAGTAGCTGCTCCACCGGAGGTAAGCACACGTTGCACGCCCAGTTCACGCAGGGTATCGAGGGCTTCAAAAGGATTCTGGACGGCATCGAAAGCCCTGTGGAATGTCACGTCCATATAGCCTGCTTCCTGCATCAGTTCGTATACCATGCGCTCATGGATCTTTCTATCCGGAGTCAATGCACCGATGACCACCCCTTCGCAGCCCATTTTGGCACAGAGTGACACATCTTCTTTCATCTGCTCCAGCTCAAGCAGGCTATAGCAGAAATCGCCCGACCTTGGCCTGATCAGTACGTAAACCGGTATCTCCACCATTTCCTTCACCAGCTGAATCATGCCTTTACTGGGGGTAAGACCTCCCACAGAAAGCTCCATACACAATTCAATCCGATCAGCTTTGGCTGAGTGGGCATTTAAAGCAGACTCTATACTGCCCGCGCAAACTTCTAATAATGGCATAGGTGGAATATCCTGTTTTTGAAAACAATAAAAGTAGATGATGCGATTATATTTGTGCAAACGAAAACTAACCAAAAGATAGAAAATGGAGAATATTTCAGTAATCGGTTCAGGAACTATGGGCAATGGCATTGCTCATGTATTCGCTCAAAGTGGTTTTAAAGTTAATCTGGTAGACATCTCTCAGGATGCGCTGGACAGAGCCCTTAAGACTATTGAGAAGAACCTGGACAGAATGTTGGCCAAGGAAAAAATTGATGAGGCTACCAAAACAGCTACCCTATCCAATATTACTACACACACCGACCTCAAGACAGGTGTGGCTAATGCTGACCTGGTGGTGGAAGCGGCTACAGAAAATGTAGATATCAAACTGAAAATATTCGAAGATCTGGAAGCCTATACCAAGCCTGAATGTATTCTGGCTTCCAATACCTCTTCTATTCCGATCACTAAAATTGGTTCTGTTACTAAAAGAGCTGACAAGGTAATTGGTATGCACTTTATGAATCCGGTTCCTGTCATGAAGCTCGTAGAGGTAATCAGAGGTTATGCAACTTCTGACGAAGTGACCCATACCATTATGGAGGCTTCCAAAAAATTAGGCAAGGTGCCTGTGGAAGTAAATGACTATCCGGGCTTTATTTCTAACCGTATTCTGATGCCTATGATCAATGAGGCCATCATTTCTCTTTTCGAAGGAGTAGCCGGTGTGGAAGAAATTGATACCGTGATGAAACTGGGCATGGCTCACCCTATGGGCCCATTGCAGCTCGCTGACTTTATTGGTCTGGATGTATGCCTTTCTATTATGAATGTACTGTACGAAGGCTTCGGCAATCCGAAATATGCGCCATGTCCGCTAT
Organism: Roseivirga sp.; assembly: GCF_965216855.1. NCBI lineage: Bacteria > Pseudomonadati > Bacteroidota > Cytophagia > Cytophagales > Roseivirgaceae > Roseivirga > Roseivirga sp. Next base: position 222,426 of record NZ_OZ244204.1, read on the forward strand.
TGGTGAATATGGTGACTGCAGGTTATCTGGGAGTGAAATCTGGCGAGGGCTTCTACAGCTGGACGCATGGTACCAAGGATTTGGTGGTTTCGGGGCAGTTTAAGAAATAGTTAAGAGAATTATCATTCCCTAGTCCCGAGTTATCAGGAGGAATCTCAAAAAGCCCACGATCGAAACAGTGGGCTTTTTTGATTGGCTGGAAATGATAAACCTTATATTATTGAAATATAAGAGTCATATTTATAGTTTGTACAAAGCATAATATCCTTTGTTCTTTTTCAATTTGAACCATTTACAAGTAATATAATCGACAGAGACGTTGAGTTTCAGTCAATTAGAATGATGACATAAATCAAGATGACAAGTATAAATCAAAGAACTGAATTACAATCCAAAATATGGAAAATAGCTAATGAAGTACGTGGATCGGTAGATGGATGGGATTTCAAACAATTCGTTTTAGGAACACTCTTTTACCGCTTTATTAGTGAGAATTTCACGAATTACATTGAAGGTGGTGATGAAAGTATTGATTATGCTAGTATGTCTGACGACATAATTACACAAGAAATAAAAGAGGATGCTGTCAAAACGAAAGGCTACTTTATTTATCCAAGTCAGCTTTTTGTAAATATTGCCAAAACAGCCAATTCAAATGCTAATCTCAATACCGACCTAAAAGCCATATTTGATTCCATTGAAAGTTCCGCAAATGGATATCCATCGGAACAAGACATTAAAGGGTTGTTTGCGGACTTTGACACTACCAGTTCACGACTTGGAAATACTGTAGAAAGTAAAAACGATCGTCTAGCGAAAGTGATCAAAGGGGTGGAAGAATTGAATTTTGGGAAATTCGAAGACAGCGAGATCGAACTATTTGGTGACGCCTATGAATTCCTTATTGGTAATTATGCTGCCAATGCTGGAAAATCTGGGGGTGAATTCTTCACTCCTGTCCATGTTTCAAAACTCATTGCTCAGTTGGCCATGCACGGACAGACAACCGTCAACAAAATTTATGATCCGGCAGCAGGCTCTGGCTCATTGCTTTTACAGGCAAAACAGCACTTTGATAAACACATCATTGAGGAAGGTTTCTTCGGACAGGAAGTAAACCACACCACCTACAACTTGGCTCGTATGAACATGTTTTTGCACAACATCAATTATGACAAGTTTCATATTGTATTGGGCGATACACTACGAGATCCGCATTTGGGCGATGAAAAGCCGTTTGATGCCATCGTATCTAACCCGCCATACTCGGTAAAATGGATAGGTGATGATGACCCTACCATGATTAACGATGATCGTTTTGCTCCTGCTGGTGTACTCGCTCCAAAATCCAAAGCTGATTTTGCTTTTGTTTTACATGCCTTAAGTTACCTATCTAGTAAAGGACGGGCTGCAATTGTCTGTTTCCCTGGTATTTTTTACCGTGGTGGTGCAGAACAGAAAATCAGAAAATACCTAGTAGATAACAATTATGTAGAGTCTGTCATCTCATTGGCTCCAAACTTATTCTATGGCACATCAATAGCGGTAAACCTTCTGGTACTTTCCAAGCATAAAACCGAAAACAAAACTCAGTTTATTGATGCTAGTGGTGAAGATTTCTTCAAGAAAGTAACCAACAACAATGTGATGACGGATAAGCACATTACAAAGGTCATGGAAATGTTTGCTAACAAAGAAGAAGTAGCACATGTGGCTACCGCAATTGACAATACCAAGATTGCAGAAAACGATTACAATCTTTCAGTAAGCTCCTATGTGGAAGCAAAGGACAACCGAGAGAAGATCAACATAGTCGAATTGAATAAGGAAGTTTCAAAAACGGTGGAAAAGATCGACCAACTACGTGCTGATATTGATGAGATCATAAAGGAGATTGAGGCATGAGTTTTTTAGAAATATTGCTTGAAAGTGAGATGGTGGAGTGGAAAGCACTTGGGGAAGTTTTGACTTTAAGAAATGGCAAGGACTACAAAAGCTTTAAAACAGGAAATATTCCTGTGTATGGATCTGGTGGAATTATGACATATATAGATACTTCTGTCTACGATAAACCTTCTGTATTAATACCAAGAAAGGGATCGCTTAGTAATTTATACTATGTTGATACCCCATTTTGGACTGTGGATACAATATTTTGGACAGATATAAATACCGATATAACGAACCCTAAGTATGTATACTACTACCTTCAAGCACAACATCTTGAAGAACTTAATATGGCAGGTGGAGTACCTAGTTTGACGCAATCAATTCTCAATAAGGTTCCGATTCCCATTCCATGTCCATATAATCCTAAAAAGTCGCTTGAAATCCAAAAAGAAATTGTTCGTATTCTGGATACATTTTCAGAGCTTACAGCAGAGCTTACAGCAGAGCTTACAGCAGAGCTTACAGCTCGTAAAAAGCAGTATAGCTATTATCGGGAGCAGTTGTTTAGGTTTGATGAAGGTGCTGTTGAAAGTGAAACCTTGGGGAATTTAGCTGACAATTTAGACTCAAAAAGAAAACCCATAACAGGTGGCTTCAGAGAGACTGGAGACATACCCTATTATGGGGCTTCGGGAATTGTTGATTATGTGAAGGATTATATTTTTGATGGTGATTTTTTATTGGTCTCAGAGGATGGAGCTAATCTAGTAGCCAGAAATACTCCGATAGCATTTAGTATAAGTGGAAAGAGTTGGGTAAATAATCATGCCCATGTGTTGAAATTCAATACATATGCAGAAAGAAGGTTTGTTGAATACTATTTAAACAGTATTGATCTCACTCCTTATATATCTGGGGCAGCTCAACCAAAACTAAATAAGAAGAATTTAAATAGTATTAAAATACCAAATCCATCACTACAGGAAAAGGTACGCATAGTTTCCATCCTTGATAAATTCGATATTCTCACAACTTCCATTAACGAAGGATTGCCAAAAGAAATAGCGTTGAGACAGAAGCAGTATGAATACTATAGGGATAAGCTGTTAACCTTTTCTGAAGACGCGATAGAATCTTAAAAAAATGGCACACACATTAACACAAATTGCAGAGAAGCTAAGGGATGCAGACAAAAAAGTACAGCTTATTTATGCCTTTAATGGTTCTGGAAAAACACGCTTGTCTCGTGAGTTCAAAGAGTTCATAGCTCCAAAGAATCCTGATTCTGAGGATGAATCAAGACCTAAAGTGCTCTACTACAATGCATTTACAGAAGATTTATTCTATTGGGACAATGATTTGGAAAATGATACCGATAGAAGGTTAAAAATCCAATCAAATAATTATACTCACTGGGTATTGGTAGACCAAGGACAAGAGCTAAACATAAGTACTCATTTTCAACGCTACACCAATGATAAATTGACACCAAAATTCAAAGAGGACTTCTCTGAAGTGCGATTCGCATTTGAAACAGGTGATGACTCAGGTTCGGAATATGTCAAAATATCGAAGGGCGAAGAAAGTTGCTTTATCTGGAGTGTCTTTTACAGCCTATTAGATCAAACCATAAGTGAACTGAATAAGGCAGAAGAAACCGACCGAGAAACAGATCAATTTAATGATTTACAATACGTATTCATTGATGACCCTGTGAGTTCATTAGATGACACCCATCTAATCGAATTAGGAGTTGATATTGCAAAGCTGATTAAATCCAGTACTTCGGAATTGAAGTTCATTATAACCACACACAACCCTCTATTTTATAACGTACTCTTCAATGAATTCAATCGAGTAGGTAGAACTAGGAAGTGGCGTTTAGAAAAATTAATTGATGGTACATTCAATCTAGTTGACCAACCAAAAGACTCACCATTCTCCTATCACTTATTCCTTTTGTCCGAGCTTGAGAAAGCAATTGTCTCGGGACAAATTCAGAAATTCCATTTTAATTTTCTGCGAAATATATTCGAAAAGGCCTCTACCTTCCTCGGTTTTAACAAGTGGGAAGATTTACTTCCAAGTGACGCTCGTGAATCCTATTATAATCGTATCATCAATCTGTCGAGTCATTCAAAACATCACGGGGAAGAAGTTTCGATATTAGATGAAAATGACAAAAGAGTATTGGGTTTCTTAGTAAGAGAGATCATTATAAAAATATACCGGTTCAAGCCAACTATTGCAGAAGCAGAAACTGAAGAAAATGCCACATTATAAAACCATAGCGGAATCTAAAAACTTTATCATACTCGATAAATACACGAAGTATTCAGAGGTAAATGAAGCTCCTGCCATCTACCAAACAGAAACAGCTCTAGAACGTGAGTTTATACAAGACCTTGTGAATCAAGGCTACGACAACCCCAAAGAGCTGAATACCCTTAATGCCATGTTGGCGAATGTAAGAGTGCAACTACAGGCACTGAACAACATGGAGTTTAAAGATGGTGAATGGGCACGTTTTGTTGAGGAGTATTTGGACAAACCTGGAGATAGTATTGTAGACAAAACAAGAAAAATACACGACAACTATATTTACGATTTTGTATTTGATGATGGTCATATACAAAACATCTATCTGGTAGATAAGAAGAGCATCATTCGAAACAAAGTTCAGGTAATCTCACAATTCGAACAGAAAGGGACTCATTCCAATCGCTATGATGTAACTGTTTTGGTTAATGGTTTGCCTCTTGTACAAATAGAATTAAAAAAGCGTGGTGTTGCCATCCGTGAGGCTTTTAATCAAGTGCATCGCTACAGCAAAGAAAGCTTCAATAGTGAAAATTCACTTTTTAAGTATTTGCAGTTATTTGTTATATCCAACGGAACTGACAGTCGTTATTTTGCCAACACTGTGAAACGAGATAAAAACAGCTTTGACTTTACAATGAACTGGGCAAAAGCTGACAATTCGTTGATAAAGGATCTAAAGGATTTCACGGCCACTTTCTTTCAGAAACATACCCTGTTAAATATACTTCTAACTTATTCGGTATTTGATGTGAGCGATACGCTACTCATTATGAGACCTTATCAAATTGCAGCAACAGAACGAATATTATGGAAGGTCAAGAGTTCATACGAAGCAAAAAAATGGTCCAAACCCGAAAGCGGTGGATTTATTTGGCACACTACGGGTTCCGGCAAAACCCTGACCAGTTTTAAAGCAGCAAGACTCGCTACGCAGCTTGAATTCATTGACAAAGTCTTCTTTGTAGTAGACCGTAAGGATTTGGACTTTCAGACCATGAAAGAGTACCAACGGTTCTCTCCAGACAGTGTAAACGGTTCAGATAGTACCGCTGGTTTAAAGAGGAACCTTGAAAAGGATGACAACAAGGTTATAGTTACGACAATTCAGAAACTGAACAACCTCATGAAAAGTGAGGAGGATTTACCTGTCTATCAAAAGCAAGTTGTATTTATCTTTGATGAAGCACATCGCTCACAGTTCGGTGAGGCACAGAAGAACCTCAACAAAAAGTTTAAAAGGTTTTATCAGTTCGGTTTTACAGGAACTCCAATATTCCCTGAAAATGCTCTAGGTGCAGAAACTACTGCCAGCGTATTCGGTCGTGAATTACACTCTTATGTCATAACTGATGCTATTAGAGACGAAAAGGTTCTCAAATTCAAGGTAGACTATAATGATGTACGTCCTCAATTCAAGGGTATAGAAACAGAACTTGATGAGAACAAACTAAGCGCAGCAGAAAACAAAAAAACTCTACTTCACCCTCTTCGAATCAAAGAAATTTCTCAATACATCCTTCAGAATTTCAGACAAAAGACACATAGGACCCGAGGGATCAATACAGGTTTTAATGCCATGTTTGCCGTAAGTAGTGTTGATGCCGCCAAATGCTATTATGAGGAACTGAACAAACTGCAAAAGGAAAACGACAAGCCTTTGAATATAGCCACCATTTTCTCCTTTGCTGCCAATGAAGAACAAAATGCTATTGGTGAGATAGTGGACGAAACCTTTGAGCCATCAGCAATGGATCAGAGTGCAAAAGAGTTCTTGACCAAAGCGATTAACGACTATAACGCTATGTTCAAAACTAGTTATGGAGTTGAAAGCAAAGAATTTCAAAACTACTATCGTGATCTTGCCAAGAGGGTAAAAAGTAAAGAGGTTGACCTAATTATTGTGGTCGGTATGTTCTTAACAGGCTTTGACGCCCCTACTCTAAATACATTGTTCGTTGATAAAAACCTTCGTTACCACGGTTTAATGCAAGCTTTCTCACGTACCAATCGTATTTATGATGCTACTAAAACCTTTGGGAACATTATCACCTTTCGCGACTTAGAAAAGCCTACAGTGGATGCTATTACCCTGTTTGGGGATAGTAGTACTAAAAATGTGGTACTCGAGAAAAGTTATAAGGAATACTTGGAAGGTTTCACGGACATTGTCACTGGAGAAGCCCGAAGAGGCTACATTGAAGTAGTAAGAGAATTAAACCAAAAATTCCCTAACCCAGATGAAATAGCTAAAGAAAAAGACAAAAAGGAATTTTCTAAGCTCTTTGGTGAATACTTACGAGTAGAGAATATTCTCCAGAATTATGATGAATTCACACACCTCAAAGCACTCCAAGAGATTGATTTAAGCGATCCTTTAGCACTTCAAAACTTCAAGGAAACTTACTTTCTGGAAGACGAGGATATTGCCACCATGCAAAAAATTGAGTTGCCAGCTGAGCGCACAATTCAAGATTATCGCTCTACTTACAATGATATTCGTGATTGGTTAAGAAAGGAGAAAAGTGGTAAAGAAGCTGAGGAATCAAATATTGATTGGGATGATGTAGTCTTTGAAGTAGACCTGTTAAAATCACAAGAAATAAATCTCGATTATATCTTAGAATTGATTTTTGAGCATAACAAAAAAACAAAAGACAAAGCCTCATTAGTTGAAGAGATTCGCAGGGTTATTCGAGCAAGTATCGGAAACAGAGCAAAAGAGAGCTTAGTCGTTGATTTCATTAATCAAACAGAACTTGATTCTATTCAAGACAAAGCTGGTATTATTGATTCCTTCTTCAATTATGCACAAGGGAAACAAAAAGCAGAAGCATCGGAATTAATAACTGAGGAAAATCTAAATATTGAAGAAGCAAAACGATACATCTCTGCCTCTTTGAGACGAGAATATGCAAGTGAGAACGGAACAGAACTCAATACACTTTTACCCAAAATGAGCCCACTCAATCCTCAATATTTAACAAAAAAACAAACCGTTTTCCAGAAAATAAGTGCTTTCGTGGAGAAGTTCAAGGGAGTTGGTGGTCAAATTTGATTCCTCAAACCATCAATAATCATTCAGAATATTAATCCCCAATCCAATCACCCACTGGCGTTGTCTGGGTACAAACTCTCTACCCAGTAGCTGACTCAGGCTCTCTCCTGTTTTGCTGAGACCAAATTCATAATTGATATCCAGCACAAAGCGGTCAAAGTCTCCTCCTATGCCGAAGTGCCACATCATATTGGAGCGGTTATAATCATCAGACACCTTTTCCACGTCATTGAGAAATGAGCGCTGTCCTGACAACAGAAAACTGAATGTAGGCCCCATCTGCAGCCTGAGGTTTCCAACCCGATAGCCAATATCCAAAGGCAGTTCCAATGTGTTGAATTCGAAATCCGCTCTCGGGTTAAAACCCTGAACCCCCTGGTAATCCACAAATACCAGATCGGTCTTGACTTTCGACATCAAAACTGAGGATTGTACAAAAACGCCTTCCACATTCACCCTGAAGAAACCACCAAACTGATAGCCTACTTCGGAGCTTCCTTCGGAAAGGTCAATCTCATTGCTGTCGAGGGTCATCTTGGCTGTCACCAATTTCACGATGGGGCCGGCCTGAAAGAAACGGCCATACTGCTCCTGCGACCAAAGCGGTGGACAGAGGAGAGTGAATAGTGATATGAAAACGACAGCCTTTTTCATTTTCAGACCGGAATATGAAAATGTTTTTTAGTTTCGCAGCAAGTTAATTTTAAAATATCAGATGAGCTTACAAGAATCTTTCGAAAATGCCGTCAAATCGGCTCATTCCCTATCGGAAAGACCTTCAAATGAAGACCTCCTCAAAATTTACAGCCTTTACAAGCAAGCCACTGAGGGAGATAATCAGGAAGAACCACCTTCTGGCTTCGACTTTAAGGCAGCTGCAAAACACAATGCCTGGAAAAAATTAAGCGGCCTCAGTAAGGACGAAGCAATGACGCAATATATTGACCTTATAGAGCAACTTAAGTCCGCTTAACACAGTCTTTCGACTAAATAAACGTTTGCACGCGTTAACCTTATTTTAGAATTCACAATTGCAATTTTCTTTGCATATTGCGCATTGGTTTTAAAACTCAAATATTACAACAATGGGATTATTCAGTTTTGGTAAGAAGAAAAAGAAAAAGCCGGCCAGATCGTGTGATTTAGAAGGATCACTACTGGAATTTGGAGAAGGCTACTTGCTTACCTCAGCACAAATTATCAAATCGAAACGTTTCTGGGATAATAAAATGGTTGAGCCTGAAACACTGGCTTATTCTAAAGCGCACTTCGAAAGAAATGACGAGATGGGTACAAAAATGCGTACCATGATTTTCCAGAAATACAGCTCACAAGAAAAGCCTTGGTTAGTCGGTGATGGTCAGGTCAGCCAGTTCGAAATCGATAAAAATCAGGCCAGAGAGTACGCTCAACAATGGTGGGAATCTGAATTCACTTTCACTCCGCCACAAGCTGGCGCAGCAGATAAAATTCTGAGTGATGAAGAATTTCAGGAATGGAAAGACTACGCTATCATGAAAGCAGGTGAGTCTCAACTCAAGAAAATCGGATAATATCTATCGAATGAAAATATAGAAGCCACTGAAAAGTGGCTTTTTTGTTTTTAGCGATTTGATCAATGCTCCTCTGCTGTCTGAGTGTTTAACTAACAGCGTCCTACAGAGTCGTTATTCTGAATTCTTTTCAGAATCAGTGAGTTAACTCTTCAAACCTGTAAAGCTCCACATGAGTCCCTCCTACTCTGACCAGCCTGAGCTGAGCAGTTCCGGCCATCTCCTTTAGCCTTTCCAGATTATTAAAGTCATCGTAGCGCTTATTCAGAAAAGGTGGGTTGACGAGCAAGTAATCACCAGCCCCCGGCTTCCTTCCTTCAAGTTCCGAAAACCAGATGTATTCGTCATCAGTCGGCTTCAGACCATAGAAGTAACCGTACCCATACGATACAAGGCCATCGGTGAAGACGACTACCTCTTCCTCCTGATTGACTAAGTCTGTCTTGACAATAGACTGAAGCTCTTCAAAGTTTCGGTCACCAGCATGCCAGATCTTATAAATAGGGATGAGCAGTAACAGGGCTAATAAGTACCTGACTTTAGAATACCTGACAGCAGTCAGGAGTGGCGTCTTGGTCCAGTAAGTACCTCCGGCCATCAGTAAAATGGGGATCAGGAAGGTAATGTGTCTGGTATCAACCGGCATAGGACTGTAATATTTCCAGTTGGTACTCATCAACCACCAGGTAGCGAGGATTACCAACATGGCCAGTGGCCAGAGTTTTTCCGGATCATTAAGTTTCCACCCACCACTCCTAAGCGTAAAAAGAGAAGGTAAGGCAAAGAGCAAAGGGATAAAAAAGCCGCCACGGGTAAAGCCTAAAAGGGGCAGGTAAGTCAACCGTTTCAGCAGCGTAATATCATCCTTATCGAAAAAGGTCTTGACAGATGCTTCATGGTTATCAGAGATATTGCTGAAGCGATAGAAGAAATCACCATAGAGCTCCTGATACCAAAAGCCATTCACCAGCACAAAGAATACCAGTAGCACCACGGTAATCAGCCAATAGCTCTTGTTGGTTTTTTTCAACCAGAAATCATTGATGAAAAGAAAGAGAAATAATGGCCCAACCAATATGACCGTCATCTTGGTGAGGAAAGCCAGGAATATACCGGTCGCAGTGAAAAGCCCTAACAATCGAATATCTCCCTCTCTCCTGTTAGCCCGATCATAGGCTACCAATGCTCCAAAGAGGAACAACATCATAGGCATTTCAGGAAACAGGTGAGTGATAAAGGTGATGACGTGATAATCACAAACAAAGAATGTGGCGGCCAAAACGCCAATCCAGTGATGGTATAGCTGTCCCAGCCAAAGCAACAAATTGAGCACGATAATGCCACATATAAGCGGATAAACAGCCATGCTGAATTCGTTAATTCCCAACACATCAATGATCCAGGCTACGGGATAAAGCAGGGCCACCCGACTCGTAAAGTGGTTTTGGCTGACCTGAAAAGTGCCTTGATTAATCTCATTGGCGAAATTGAGATAGGAATAATCATCCCAGAAGGCCAGACCATCATTGGCCAGGTACCAGACCAGCAGGAATATCAGATTGGCCAGCAGACCGAATGTATTGTAACGCCTTTGATCAAAGAATTTCTGATGAGTCATTGCAACGAATATAGTTGATTAGAGAAATTCTCTTTCTATTTTCGCAATAAGCTATGCAGCTATTTTATCAGCCGGAACTTATTCAAGGAGCTAATTATCTCGACCCTGAGGAGTCGAGACATGCTATTAAAGTGTTGCGCAAACAACAGGGAGACACAATCGATCTGATTGATGGAGCAGGGACTTTTTACAAGGCTGAGATTACTGAAGCCAACTTCAAAAAGTGCCAGTTCAGCATCACTGACCAGCAAAGTGAACCGAAAAGAGATGGCTTAAGACACCTGGCCATCGCCCCTACCAAGAACCTGGACCGCACTGAATGGTTGGTAGAAAAAGCTGTGGAAATTGGTGTTGACCGAATCAGCTTTCTGCATTGCCAGAACTCTGAGAGAACCGTCCTAAAAATAGACAGGTTGATCAAAAAGGCCATTAGTGCTATGAAGCAGTCCATCAAAGCTACGCTGCCTCAGATCGATGAAATGGTCAAACTCAAGTCTTTCCTTCAACAGTGCGAAACCCGGTCAAAGTTTATCGCTTATGTAGATTTCGATAATCCCAGACAACTCAAGGACTGCCTCAGTTCGGGACAAGAGTCTGTTGTATTAATTGGACCGGAAGGTGACTTTGATCCTGCCGAATTACAAATGGCAGAGGAAGCAGGTTTTGTCAAGGTGAGTCTTGGAGAGAGTCGGCTGAGAACAGAAACTGCCGGACTGGCTGCTGTGCATATCTTAAATTTATTTAGCTAATTGCCCTATGGCCCTTAATTATATCTGGATTGGTTTCTTTGTTATTGCCTTCATTGTCGCACTACTGAAGCTTGTGTTTCTGGGTGATACTGAAGTATTCCCTGCCATGCTCCAAAGCACCTTCGATATGGCAAAAACCGGTTTTGAGATTTCATTAGGTCTTACCGGAGCTTTGACCCTGTGGATGGGCATTATGAAGATTGGCGAAAAAGGTGGCGTAGTGAATATCATGTCCAGAGCTATTAGTCCCCTGTTCACTCGAATATTCCCCGAAGTCCCGAAGAACCATCCTGTGTTTGGCCCCATGCTGATGAATTTCTCAATGAACTTTCTGGGTCTGGATAATGCTGCTACTCCGATGGGACTTAAGACCATGGAGGGTTTACAAGAGCTCAATCCTGAAAAATCAAAGGCCTCTAATGCACAGATCATGTTTCTGGTACTCAATACCAGCGGGCTGACACTTATCCCTGTTTCAATTATGGCCTACAGAGCGGCCAATGGTGCCGCCAACCCGGCCGATATCTTTATCCCCATCTTACTCGCGACCTATTTCTCAACCCTGGCGGGATTAATCACGGTGTCTCTATTCCAAAAAATCAACCTGCTCAATCGGGTTGTACTGTCCTATTTGGGTACATTGACCATAGTAGTGCTTGCCGCTCTCTGGTACTTCAGCTCTATTCCACAGGAACAGGTGACTGTAATCTCCAATGTGCTGGCGTCCATGATCCTTCTTGGTATTGTCATCAGCTTCATATTGATGGCCGCCAGAAATAAGGTCAATGTATATGATGCGCTCATAGAAGGCGGCAAGGATGGATTCAAAGTAGCCATTAAGATCATCCCCTATCTGGTGGCCATTTTGGTGGCCATCGGAGTTTTCAGAACTTCGGGCACCCTGGAATATATCAATGATGGATTCAGATGGGTTTTCCAGGCACTTGGCATGAATACTGAGTTTGTAGATGCCTTACCTGTAGCCTGGATGAAGCCTCTAAGTGGTTCGGGGGCCAGAGCTGCCATGTTAGATGTTTTCGCTAATCCCGAACTGGGTGTTGATTCATTCGCGGGCAAAGTAGCATCTGTGCTACAAGGCTCAACAGAAACCACATTCTATGTATTGGCAGTGTATTTTGGGGCAGTCAAGATCAAAAACACCCGATATGCTGCCGGAGCAGGTCTTGCAGCTGACTTTGCCGGAATCATTGCTGCCATAATCATCTCCTACATCTTTTTCTATTAATAAATTCGAACCTCTAAATAGTTTTTAGAGTTAAACCAGCATTCAAACAATCAAACCAATGAAGAAACTCATACTACTCGTTTGCCTGATCAGTTCTATTTCTGTCAGTGCCCAGAATTTTCCAGCCCTTGATGCCAGTCCAATGGATGTGGCCTATTTCCCAAGCGGCCTACCTTTATTTGAATTAAGAAATACTCCGGCTCAAGAGCCTAAAATTAAAGTTTACTACAGCCGCCCTCAATTGAAAGGCAGAGAAATGCTTGGTAAAGAAGCAGCTCCTTTCGGTAAAGTTTGGAGAATGGGTGCTAATGAAGCTACCGAGATTACTTTCTATCAGGATGTCACTTTCGGTGATGCTAAAGTGAAAGCAGGTACTTACGTATTGTTCGCCATTCCTAATGAAAACGAATGGGAATTTATACTAAGCTCCAAGCTAAACACCTGGGGTAATTACACTACCAAGGAAGATGCTTTTGTAGCCAGAGCAAAAGGTAAAACCAAAAGCGTTGAAAATCCGATTGAAGCACTCTCTATTATGTTTGCTGAAACCAGTGGTGGAGCTGATATGATGGTTGGATGGGAAAACACCATTGCTACCCTGCCAATCAAGTTCTGATTCTAGTTAAACACGATACAAACCCCATGCTAACACATGGGGTTTTTTATTGCTCTAAATTGTAATTACCACTCAAATGATATGATGTTTTTATAAAGCAATAAAGCCTATATTATTGAACGTCAAACAAAGCGACTATGAAAAAATACTACCTACTGATTCTGCTGCTTTGTATAGGTAGCCTGAGTTTTGCTCAGGAACACAAAGCCAACTTCAAAGCAGCTGAAAAATTCAAGGCATCGAACATCCAGAAGATGCTAAAAAGTACACGTGTGAGCCCGAGGTGGTTCAAAGACAGTGACAAATTCTGGTACACTTACACCACAACCAATGGCAAGAATTTCTACATCGTAGATCCTGCCAGAAAGTCTAAAAGCCTAATGTTCGACAGCAAGGACTTTGCTGCACAATTGAGCGAACTCACCAGAAAGCCATGGAATCATCGTGATCTGGACCTGAAAGGTCTCGAACTGGAAGATGATAACAGAACCCTTACTTTCATGATCGACAGTATCGATTATCACTTCGACCTGACTTCAAAAATGATCACTAAGGGTGATTCTACTGAAAAAGCACCCAAGAGAAACAACTGGGCTACTTACTCTCCTGACTCTACCTGGATTTCTTTCGCTAAGAACCACAACCTCTTCTTAATGAAAGCCGATGATACTGACTCTACTGAGATCCAATTGACGGAAGATGGTGAAAGATGGTTTAGCTATGCCTGGGATCAGGGTGATACTGCTAAAGACAAAAGACAAAGAGCCCGCGCCAGATGGTTCGAAGACGAGAGCAAAATGTACGTAAATCGTTCAGACTCAAGAAAAGTCGGAGAACTCTTCGTCATTGATGAACTAGCCAATCCAAGACCTGAGATTGAAATCTATAAGTATGCCATGCCTGGTGAACAAGAGGTTCCTCAGGAGCAACTGGAAATTTTCGATGTAGCCAGCCGTGAGCGTATGGTACTCGACATCGATAAGTATACCGATCAGACCATTAGTACTTACCTGGCTGGTGACAGCTCAGATAAAATGTTCTTCACCCGAATGAACAGAACTTCTGACTCGCTTGATGTATGCCGTGTGAATACCGCTACTGGTGAGATCACTACCCTGTTCACGGATGTTAACCATCCATACTTTAACTGGAGCTACCAGCAACTGGCCATCCTTAACGAAGGCGAAGAACTGATCTGGTGGTCAGAAAGAACGGGTTGGGGACAGCTATACCTTTATGATGGTAATACAGGAGCTTTGAAAAACAAGATCACCAATGGCGGATACTTTGTAACCGGTCAGATTCAGCAAATTGATACCGTAGGCCGCAAGGTTTATTTCGAAGCCAGAGGCAGAGAAGCAGGAATTGACCCTTACTATGCCTTAATGTATAAGGCTAACTTCGATGGCAGTGGCTTCAAGGCCATTAGTACTGAGCCGGCTAACCACTTCATGAACATGTCAGAATCTGCTAAATACTATGTAGACAATTATTCCGCAGTAGACATGGTCCCTCAGTCTGTTTTGAAAGACAATGAAGGTAATGTCATTATGAAACTGGAAGAGGCTGATCTGTCATTGCTCTACCAGGCAGGCTGGAAAATGCCGGAGAGATTTACGGTGAAAGCAGACGATGGCATCACCGACCTCTATGGTGTAATGTATAAGCCTTTCGATTTTGATTCAACCAGAAAATACCCCGTCATCTCTTATGTGTATCCGGGTCCTCAGACAGAGTCTTTTGTCAACGACTTTACCACTACGGGTAGATATAACACTGCTTTGGCTCAGTTAGGCTTTATTGTAGTCTCTATGGGACACAGAGGTGGTAGCCCAATGAGAGATAAGTATTACCATACATTTGGTTATCAGAACCTGAGAGACTACGCATTAGCTGATGACAAGCGATCATTGGAGCAATTAGCCGAAAGACACAGCTTCATTGATATCGATCATGTAGGAATCTTCGGTCACTCTGGTGGTGGATTTATGTCGACCGCAGCCCTCCTTTCTACCCTAACTTCTACGATGCAGCAGCTTCTTCTGCAGGTAACCACGACAACAACATCTATAACAAATGGTGGAGTGAAACACACAATGGTGTGAAAAGAGTGGACAAGAAGAAAAAGGATGAGGAAGGTAATGAGTATACAGAGACCACCTGGAATGCTAAAATCAAGACTAACCCCGATCTGGCTAAAAACCTGAAAGGTCACCTGCTATTGACTCACGGAACAAGAGATAACAACGTGCACCCTGGTAACTCACTGAGAGTAGCCAACGAACTAATGAAGGCCGGTAAGCGATTCGATTATATGCCTATCCCTGGTTCAAGACACGGTTATGGAAGTTTCAGAGACTATTACGAGCAAATGATGTGGTACTTCTTTGCAGAGCACCTGTTGGGAGATTATCGCAACAATGTAGATATGGATTTGCCTGACGGCAATTAATCATATTGAGTAAAACAAAGAGGCTGTTTTAAAAAGCTAACCCAGCGTCACCCTGAACTCGTTTCAGGGTCTCTGCTTAGTTTAATCCAGAGAGATTCTGAAATAAATTCAGAATGACGAATCCGGAGCTTTTTAAAACAGCCTCTTTTTATGTTTTCTGATTTCTAGTCAATTACATTGACAGTAATGGTTTTGCTCCAGGCTTCACCATAAGACTGGTGTAATCCATTGGCAAACTGAAGGGTCAGGGTATGCTTACCGGGAGTTAACTCAATAGTAGCTTCTGTTTGACCTTTACCGTAGTGAATATGTGTTTTATCGGCAGGGATAGTCTCTCCGGTTTTCATGAAACCACCATCAATAATAATATGGTGATGCCCTTTTCCTTTATGCACCTCTCCTGCGGGCTCAACATCCATTCCTTTTACACCCATCTCAACCAACACGGTTGAAGATACCTCCTGTCCATCTGTTAGGTTCTCGAAATAAACTCCGTCAGATGAGCCACATGAAGCGGTAAAAAGTGCTAGAAGTATGATTAATGAATAGTTTCTCAAAAGTTTCATAGGGTAAAATATTTTTTGGTTGCTCTAATTTAGGCACTATGTCCAGTAGCATAACAACTCTATTTGATGAAGGTTCATTAAATTATTTAATCAGTCAGCGATTTGTTCGCCCGGCTGCTGAGAGCCTGGTCAGAGGTAGTTATTCCATTGGCTATGTAACCAAAATTACCTTTCAGATTTATTGAATGAACTTAGTTACTGGCTATATTGTCTGTTAAGCATGAAAAAGCCAAAAATTTCCAAGCCTTCTAAGAGAGACATTATTGAACTCTCGGTTATTATCGCCCTGTTTGCAGTTATCTATCTCACTGGCTCTCAGGCTGAAGTCTTCGGAAAGGTACAACAGGCTGTACTCTCTACGGGTATTATGAATGCCGGAGAACTGGACGAATCTGTTCAGATACCCGCCAACTTCGATTTCAAGCTTTATGATGAATCGGGAGCTATTGTGGATGCTCAAAGCCTGAAAGACAAAACCATCTTCATGAATATCTGGGCTACCTGGTGTCCTCCCTGTGTTGCGGAAATGCCCGGTATTAACAAGCTTTACAATAAGCTGAAGGATAATGATCAGGTGGTTTTTTTGATGATCTCTGAAGACAAGGAGTTTCAAAAGGCCATCGACTGGGTAGAAAAGAAAGACTTCGACTTCCCTGTCTACCAATTGGCCACCAGACTTCCTCAGGAATACGAAACCAATGTGGTACCCACTACTGTGGTGATAGTAGATGGCAAAGTGGTGGTGAAAAAAGCAGGTATGGCTAACTACAATACCCGTAGATTCAGAAAACTTCTGGAGGGAGAATAAAGAAAAAGCCGGACCGTAAGTCCGACTTTAAAGGATAAAACAACTCAACCATCTAGTCCTTTACTAACCATCTTCTCCGTCACTGTCGTCATCGTCATCACTATCCTCATCCTCATCACAGTCACCATCATGCTCATGGTAGGCTTTCTCTTCAACAAAAACACCATCTGTATCAAAGATCAAAGCCACATTAGTATCTAGTACCACACCATACTGACCATCTGCATCAGTACCGGCTTTCAATATGTTAGCATCAGGATAGTTTTCTGCAATGTAATCTGTGATAGCCGCTGGAAGATCAGCAATATCTATAGCCGTCCAGCGATCATCGGCATGACGTCTGTCTCTGTCATGGTCTCTTCCGTCTCTGTCTCCTCTTGTTCTCTCCTCCAGAAAGTTTCCATCAGCATCAAAGATCAGCACCGGGCCGTTTTCCAGTTTCACATGGTAATTCCCGTCTGCATCTATTCCGGCCTTATCAATTACCTCATCAGGATAATTCTCTGCGATGTAATCTGTAATAGCGGCCGGAAGATCGGCAGCATCAATCTCAGTCAGATCGTCATGACGGTGTCCACGACCTTTTCTGGCGTTCTCAATCGCTTCCACAAAAGCCCCTGCATTGTCGAATCTCACAGCAGTTCCGCCTTCCAGCAATACGACATAACCACCATTCTCATCGACCCAGGCATGGTCAATTTCATCATCACCATAATTATCTGCGATATAGTCCAATACAGACTGTGGCAGATCTGCCTCTTCAATTTCTGTCCATGCACTCACATTCGAATTGGAAAACGCGGCAGTATCAATGCTGCTCGCAGCTTCGGCCGCTACACTGGCTTCATCAACCAGATCAGGCGAAACATCTTCATTGTCACATGAACTAAAGATGGTAACCGTTGCCACCATCAGAGTTAGAAATAGGTTCTTTACGTTCTTCATTGTTTTAAAAAATTAGGTTTCAAATTCAGATTCTTGAATCCTTAGTTTTGAGGTTTGTCCTTAAATACTGAGGGGGAAAGATTACCCTACCCCCTCTCAAAAAATCAACTGAAAATTCTTAACTGATTACCATTTTGGCTGGTCTGAAAGACCTGCAGACCATTGCTGGCCTCACTATTCAACCCTGTGCCGCTCAATGTAAACTGTGCTCCATGCTCTGAGCAATACCAGCGATCATTCCTCAAGCGGATTAGTTTCCTCGGCTCATGAGAACAGGTTCTGGTAGCAGCCACTAATTCTCCCGAAGCAGTTCGGGCCACTACTACCTGATTATCGATCACTACATAGCTACCGTTGTTTTGCAAACTCGCATAATTGGAATCTGTCAGGTCAATCGTCATATCCAGATCACTAATCACAGGACTGGTATCGGAGGCTCCCATACATCCCCCCAGGCAACCAACGGTTAAGGCCAGCACAGCTCCACCACCGAACTGTTTTAAAAACTCTTTTCTGTTCATGATAATTTGGGTTAAAAAGTAAAATTCATTCCAAAGCTGATGATGTTCGATGCCAGACCGGTGGACCGCGTATAGTGTCCATACTTGAGATTGATTTCCTTCAGCGTCAGCAACCTCGATGAACCGAAGAATTTCATTGTACGAATACCCTCTACTGGTGAATAGCGTAACCCAAATCCATAATCGTGGCTATCTAACTGAGCCAGGTCATAGTCAGAGGTATAAAATTCGGAAGCCGTATCGTGCTCCTGGTATCCGGCAAAATAGTCAGCCGCGGTTTGGGTGTGGTATCGGTAGTATGGATAAATGGAAAAGAACCGGTTAATCTTCACTGGCAGCTCTAAGGAGGCCGTATGAGCATTAATCCCCCAGTTATCCCAGTAATAGCGATAATAAGCCCTGATTAGCAAGAGGTCATTGACATAGTAGTTAAACCTTAGCCCTAAAGGTATCTTCAATCGCTCAGCTGGAAGTCTTTCTACTCTCACCGTGCTCTGATCGTTAAAATATACCCTGTGAAAAGGGGTAGAAAGCAGGCCAGTCTGTTTCACCCAGTCAGCCGTAAGACCAATTTGCATGCGCTTGTTAAGCACCTGAGTAATGCTTCCTGTCAGGCTATAAGAGCGCCTCTGGTCCGTATCGGCCCAGTTCTGATTGCGTAGTTCCTGAGGATAAATCAAAGTCCATCTGTCAATAAAGGCCTGACCGGATAAACCATAGCTGGTATTTCCACTGGCCGAGATCTTCGATACATAACCGGAAAACTGTAAAGAGGCATAATCATACTCTCCTGAACCACCCACCTTAACACCATAGGTCAGATTATTGTCTGACTTTCTGGAATAGCCGATATTCCCATGTATTCTGACATCCTTTCTGGAAGCTGACGATACAAATTGGTCGATATTATCAGTAGAAGCGGAGGTATAGTAGTCAAAGCCTCCATCAATGGAGACGGTCTGCTTTTCATCCAGCACCAGGTTGACAATAATCTTGGAGGTATAATCTGTCAGTTTCTCCGTTCCTATCCCACCGGTTACCGGAGAATTATTCCCATCCTGCCCATAATAGCTGAACAGAATGCTTAAATCGGACTCCTGAACCTTAGCGATTTTGTAGGCCGATGTATCTCTCTTGGTCGGATTACTCTGGCTTTGTGCCATTACTCCAACGGAAGAGATTAATAGCAGTGCAAAAATTAAGATACGCATCAGTTGCAACCGCAGCCTCCCCCTACTTTACCACCATTGGCACCAGAGGCGCCTTCCCGATACGATTGAAAGTTGTTACAGAAGTAATCGAGCGCTCGGGCTGATAATTCCATTTCTGCATCATTTAAATAGACCTTCTGATATGCCTTCACCGGGGAACAGGCATTGGAGGCGAGGATAACGACAACTACTCCTAAGATTAGCAGTAACTTCTTCATGACTTATTATTTAAGGTTAGATTTTGAGATGTTTTGATTTGATCCTGATCCGTGATAATCAGGCATTCCACTCCCGGAAGTTGATTCACCAGTTCAAGTCCCTGATCAACGCCCAGCACAAAGACTGAGGTAGACAAGGCATCGGCCAGTTCAGGGTTAGCGGTTATAATGGTGACGCTTTTAATACCCGTGGTCGGATAGCCGGTTCGGGGATCAATGATATGGGCATATCGCTTATTATCGAACATAACATAGCGCTCATAGTCGCCCGATGTTACCACCGAAGTGTTTTCTACCTGTAGCCAGGATAAGACCTGTTGGATGTTCTTCGGGTCGGCAATGCCCACTTCAAAGACCTGCCCCCTTTCATCATGTCCCCAGGCAATCAAGTCTCCGGATGCATTAACCACACCGTTTTTAATCCCCAAAGAACTCATTACCTCCTTGGCCTTCTGGGCCGCATAGCCCTTGCCAATGGCACCGAAGCCAATCTTCATGCCTTTGTCCTTCAGCAAAACTGTTCTCTCAGCTTCATTGAGTATGATCTTGTGGTAGTCGATTCTGGACGCTGCCAATGCGACTGTTTCTGCATCTGGCATTTCCTTCATACTGCCATCGAACTTCCAGATACGGTCCATGGAAGCGTAAGAGATATCAAAGGCACCATCGGTGATTTTAGAGATTTGTATCGCTCTCTTGATTAGGTCGAATAACTCCTGATCTACCTGAACAGGAGCCATACCGGCCTGACGAATCACCTCACTGGTTTGAGAATTGGGGTCCCATGAAGAGATGAGTCGCTCTATTCTCTGGATTTCGGCTATACCAGCATTAATGGCATCCCATGCAACCTGAGAATCTTCATGGATAGCCGTAATCTCAAATCGACTCCCCATAAGCTTCAGGACTTTATTATGCCTTTCCAGTTGCTGAGCAAAAAGCCCTGACTGACTGAGGATCAGCATTAAAATCAACAGCCTTTTCATGGTACTATGCTTTTGAAAGACTCTATATATTCTGAAGGACTCTTGCTTTTATCGAAGCCAAAAGTGCCCAGTACCTCTCCTTTCTCATTGATGAAGAGTGCTAATGGAAATTCGCCATTGGGATTGTACTTTTCTGCCAATGCTTCGTTTTTAGCCGTTTGCTCTTCAGGCAGCCTGTTTTTCTTTTTATAGGGAAAGTCTGCCTTGAGTAATACCAGGTGCTCGCGCGCATAGGCGTTGAATTCTTCACTTTCGAACAATTGCTGATGTAGTTGAATACAAGGCTTACACCAGTCAGAACCGGAAAAGACCAGCAAAAGAGTCTTATGTTCTTCGGATGCTATGTTTTGAGATTCCTTATAATCATAATGCCAATCGGGACCGGCCAGGAAAATAAGGCTTAGGGTTAAGCTTAATATGTAATTCATTTTCTTGGTGTTTGGCTCTGAATACGGCCCGACACATGATACCCCACCCCCGGCTAATATTTTATCTGCTCATCTTTTCCGGTTATCGTCATTTCCATGTCATTCATCTTAAAAGCCACCACATGAACCTAAAAGCAGGCAGATTTGAAGAAAAAAAGCGAGATGGAATCAATACTAATTGTCGAGAGCAGCTACATGATGAGATTATTCCTTGTGAACTACTTAAGCAAGAATTTCGATGTAACTGCCGTAGAAACACCTGCCGAGGCTATAGAGGCTTTGCAGAAAAAATGGAAGCCTAATGCAGTAATCTCAAATTTCCACAGTGCCAAAAGCCCGGAGAGAAAAGGATTTCTTGAAATGGTTAATACTTCCAATGAACTAAACATCCCTGCCGTCTTACTCACTGAGGAAGATAAAAGTGACCAACGCATTGATGCTTTAAAACTGGGCGCCAAAGATACCCTGAGCAAACCATTCAATCCGGTTGAGCTCCAACTGAGAGTCATGAGTGCTATGGGCATAAGCCAAAGAAACATGATCAAAAGAGTCGCTTAACCACAGGCCTACCAGCCACGACAAAACCGCAAAGCATGTTTTCACCAAAACAACTAATCATGAAAAAGTATACTCTAATTGCTATTTCACTTTTTGTCTTAAGTGGATGTATTGAAAAACCTGTATTTGAGTTGGAAGAGACTGTAAGCGAATTCGCTGATTTCGACTTTAATACAACCAGCGGCATTAGCCTTGATGTCAGCCTCACGGGAAATGACGGCTCCCCGTTTAAAGGAGTGAAAGTCTCCGTTTACGAAGTAGTCAATGACGAAGCGGGCAAAAAACTCTTTACAGCTGTCACCAATAGCTCAGGACAAATCCGACAGGAAATGAATCTTCCGGCCTATTATGAGCAGGTGCTGATTGAAACCAACTTTATCGGTATTCCTAATCAGGTGATAGTTCCGATTCAAAACAATAGCATTCTCTTCGACTACGAAGATGGGCAGTTGGTATCTGCCACGGCAGGAGAATCCAATGGGTCAAGCCAGGGAGCAGTAGCCAACCAGACTACCAATATCAATGGTATAACCTTTAACTATATGGATGCTTTTAGCCGTCCATTGGGTGTTCCGGCCAATCTGGAGCCGCAGAGAGATGTGATCAGTTCGACACTACTGACCTATATCAATGCTTCGTTACCAGAGTCACAACCAGTTCCCACTTACCACCCCACCTATCTCGCAGGAGGTAAGAAGACTACCCTCGATATTGTAGAACTGGCCGATGTCTGGCTCACTTTCGTGCATGAAGGTGCTGGCTGGAAAAATGCTATCGGTTATTACACCTACCCAACCGATACTCCACCTCAATCGCTTGATGATATCAGCACTATCAACATCGTCTTCCCTAACCTGTCTTATCAGGGTTCTGGTGGTGGACTCAAATCAGGAGATAAAGTAAACCTGGGAAGGTTCGAACCTGGTACCTCAATTGGCATTGTGTTATTGGCCAACGGATGGGATACCTACAGTTCGGAAGGCTACTACTATCTGATTTTTGCAGACAATAACCTTAACCCTGAAAGTGACCCAAGTCTGAGACAACATAATGTGCTATTGTGGGACGAAGAAAATGAGTTATTCCTGCTTGGTTTTGAAGATATTAACAGAGAAGAAAGAGGTTGCGATGAGGACTTCAATGATGCCATCATGTTCGTGACATCAAACCCGGTTAATGCCATTAGTATCGAAAACGTAAGTCCGGTTGATAAGCCGGGTACGCTGGACACGGATGGCGATGGGATCAACGATATTCTTGATGAATTCCCCAATGACCCTGAAAAAGCATACACCAGCTACTATCCTTCTTCTACAAGCTTCGGAAGCTTTGCCTTCGAAGATAACTGGCCCGACTATGGCGACTATGACTTCAATGACCTGGTGGTTGACTATCAGTTCAGGCACTATCTCAATGCCGATAATCAGGTGGTAGCCATGGACTCAAAGTTTAAGGTACGTGCCATTGGAGCAGGATTCAGAAATGGTTTTGGCTTCGCTACCAACCTTCTTCCATCTGATGTGGCCTCAAGTACAGGACATGTGGTGAACAGCCCTATCATCAAGCTCAATAGCAATGGTACGGAACAAGGTCAGGATAATGCGGTCTTCATCGTATCCAATAGTGTGCATGACCTCTTTGACTATTCAGGCTTTGTCAATACCCAAGAGGGCGATGTTCAAATGGATCCTGCGGAAGTCACATTAAACACAGTATTCAATAGCCCGAAAAGCTATGCGCAATTGGGCAATGCACCTTATAACCCGTTCATTATTGTAAGTCAGGATCGTGGTCGCGAAGTGCACCTTCCCGGCTATGCCCCAACCAATTTGGTGGACCAGGAATTCTTTGGAAGTCTGGATGATGATTCTGACCCAGCCAATGGTATCTATTACCGGTCTAAAACATCGCTACCCTGGGCAATCCATCTCCCTGAAAGCTTCGATTATCCTAAAGAGAAGTCAGATATCAGGCAGGGACACCTGAGATTTAAAGAGTGGGCCCAAAGCTTCGGATACAGTTATATGGACTGGTACAGGAATCAAACGGGATACCGAAACACGAGTAAGTTGTACAAGAAATAGATTGTTGGTTTTGTTATGTGAAGGGCACTCCGAAAGGAGTGCCTTTTGTGTTTCAGGTCTAATATAGTTCACGGTTCATATGAACAACGTGCACAAAAGGCATTCAACATTCTCTCGATTTCATTGATCCCCCATTCCTGTTCAGTCGTCTAAAAATCAGCTCCTCAGATCATCTACAGGCTATTTTTGATCTGTAATTAAAACTGAAACAAAGTGAACAAGCAAACCACATTCTTCATCAAAAGGGCCTTCGATATTGCCTTTGCCGGAACCCTGATTCTGTTGATCAGTCCCCTGCTGCTTTTAGTAAGCCTGGCGATTAGACTGGACTCCAAAGGTCCCATATTCTACTACTCGTACCGGGTAGGTCAGAACTACAAGATCTTCAAGTTCTACAAGTTCAGGTCCATGCGAACTGATGCTGACCAACTGGTCGATCAGATGAAACACCTGAATCAATATCAGGCCGAAGATCAAAAGCAGTTAGAGGAGTTTGAGCTCACCCGCCATACCATTGCCTATCACTCCGATGAGCCTATGGTGATTAAAGACACCAAGTATGCGGACGTCAACAGGTTTGAAGACCATAAAAGTCAGGACAACTCCAACTCCTTTGTCAAGTTTAAGAATGACCCCAGAATTACCAGAGTTGGTCGGTTCATTAGAAATACCAGCATTGATGAATTACCCCAGTTATTCAACATTTTAAAAGGCGATATGTCGGTAGTGGGCAACAGACCTCTTCCCCTTTATGAAGCAGAAAAACTCACCACCGACAACCGTGTGGGTCGCTTTTTAGGTCCAGCCGGATTAACCGGTTTATGGCAGGTTACTGAGCGTGGTAAGGACAATGTAGACCCTGAGAACCGTGTGAAGCTTGATATTGAGTACGCTAAGAACTACAGCCTTTGGATGGATCTGAAAATCCTGATCAAGACTCCGATTGCTGCCCTGCAACACGAAAATGTTTAAGCCATGAATCGCCTGTTAAAGAAGCTCACCAGACCTCAAAATGGTAACAGCTACCTGGCCTTTGTCGATGGTATTCGCTTTGTTGCTATTCTGCCGGTTGTCTTGCTCCATGCCAATGAAAGGTTTCTTCGCTATGTCTATGGGGAAGAAAATCTGAATGCAGCCGGAGAACAAATCAGTTACCTGATCAGCAGAGGCGCTATTGGAGTGATGATCTTCTTTGCATTGAGCGGATTCGTACTGGCTTTGCCCCTTGCCAGACAACAATACAGTTTTAGCTATAAGAAATATTTTACCAGAAGACTGGAACGCCTTGAGCCTCCCTATATATTTTGGATGAGCCTGTTTGCCATCATCTTCCTGTTCAAGTCAGGTATGGGCCTGGACGAACTGGCCGGACATTATTTCAGTAGTATATTTTATGTACACAACCTGGTTTACAGTGATTTCCCAATCATCAATCCTGTGGCCTGGTCACTCGAGGTTGAAATACAGTATTACCTCATTGCACCCTTTGTTGCCATACTTTACTTCAATCAGCGGGACACACTGCTGAGAAGGGTGCTACTGGCACTTGGCCTGCTCTTTTTCATCGTCTACCAACATGTATTTGGCTGGCAGTTTCAGCCTTTCCGAGCCTCGATACTCGGACAGCTACAGCATTTTCTAATTGGCCTGTTGGCTGCGGATCTTTATGCCAACAGCAAAGAATGGATTAAGACCAAACACTGGAAATATGACCTGCTGGGCATCTCTTCTGTTGTGGTTATGATGTTTACCTGGACGGATGATTTAGAAAAAGCATTGTTCTTTTCATTGGCTTTAATGATGTTCTTCATCAGTACATTCAAAGGCCGCACAATCCATGCAGTGTTGTCCTACAGATGGATTCCTGTCATTGGTGGCATGTGTTATACGATCTACCTCACTCACCTGCCATTGCTCGAATTGATTTATTCATTCATCGGCAAATTTGGTTATTCAACGACATATCTCTCAGGTCTAACGATAAGTCTCATTGTTGCCCTTCCTATCATATTATTTAGCAGCATAGTCTTCTACCTGGTCATAGAAAGGCCATTCATGAAGAAAGACGGATTTCACCAGTTGCTGGAAAAATCCAGGTCACTTTTAGGAAGAAGGCTCGCTAAAACCCAACAATGAAAATGAAAAAGATCATCTACATACTCCTCATCGCTGCCTACTTTGCCAACGTTAGTTTAGCACAGGTTGAGGCGCCCTCACTCAAGGTAGAAAACCTCAGACCGGTAGAAGAACTGATCGCGGTAGCCATCAACAAATCAGCAGCTATTAAGGCATTGAATGTAAGTCAGCAACAGACTGATCAGGAGATTGCCATGAACCGCAAGAAGTGGATGCAGCATTTATCGCTGGCGGCAGGAGTTAATTATGGTAACGGAATCGTATATGATCAACTTTCGGGAGATCAATCTGGCACCAGCCTCACCTATCTCACCCGCCAAAACATGACCTACAATGTAGGATTGAATATCAGACTCCCTTTCACCGAGGTAAGTTCCAGAAGAAACGAAATCAAAATAAAAGAGCTTGAAATAGATCGTCTCGATTACCTGAAAGACGAACAGGCCGAACTACTGAAGAAAGAAATTATCAAGCTCTATTCAGACCTGAAACACTACATCACTTCCATAGCCATACAGGCTGAAGTGGTTGAATCCAATGCCATGGCACTGGACGTAGCAGAAGGATATTTCAAGGCGGGTAAGCTGCCTGTGGAGCAGTACAGAATGGCTGTTGAATCTAATTATTCAGCCAAGCTGCAATTCGAAAAAGCAAAGAATGATGCCTGGCTGGCCTATAATACTTTGAAGAACCTTGTAGGAGAAGACATACTGAAATAAGCCATGACTATTGTTGAAATCATAAGACTACTGGCTCGCTATTTTCACTTTATTGCTGGAACCGCATTGCTTCTCGCCTTCTTGGTCTTTTACAGCACCAAAGACGGCAAGAAAGAATATACTACCCATACCCTGCTGAACACTGGTCTGATTTCAGGCTACAGCATTGAGAGTAATTCCAGTGGAAGAGTGGATTATGCCAAAACCAACAACGAACTGGAAAACCTGATTAATCTGGCCAGTGCGTATGAAACCAATAAAGAGCTATCCGCCAAATTGATGGCTCATCTTCTACTGGCTAAAAAACACAAAGCACTCAGACTACTACCAGACAATCAGGAAGATTTTGAAAAGACCATTGCCAACCTTCAAATCAATATTACAGACGAAGACTCAGAAATCTCCATCTATGAAAAGCTGGTACAGTTGAGGGAGTCAGACCAATTCAATGAAGTCTATCTTATAGCCAACTCCAAGAATGAATTTTTCGGCATAGAGCAACTGGAAAACATCATTGTAAGCCGGGAAGGTAACAGCGACATGATTCGCATGCAATACACTTCTCTGGATCCTTACCTGAGCCAGAAAACACTGGAACTGCTCACAGACATCTTCATGTTGAAGCAAAAGAACATCAAAGAGGGCCAAAGCGACTCTGTTATTGACTTCTTTGAAACGGCAGTTGACAAATCTTCGGGAAGATTGAAAAAAGCAGAAGATGACTTGTTGAATTTCAGAGTCAACAATAAAATCATTAACTACTACGAGCAGACCCGTTTCATTTCAGGAAATAAGGAAGAGCTGGACAAGCAATATCAGGATGAGCTAAAAGTATTAGCCGGTGCTAAATCTGCATTAACCAAGCTGGAAGGAGAAGTATCCGACAAGAGCATCCTTTCCACCCTACAATCACAGCTGGCAGAAAACAGAGGCATTATTTCCAAATACAGCACTGAGTTGGCCACACTCGAGCTGGTTAACGATACGGTACCTAATCCGGAAGTTATCATTCAAAAGTCTAACCTCAATTCCAGAATAGATTCTCTGAAACGGAAAATGTCGGGCATTGCCAGTGAGCTCATGTTTGTCAATCAAACACCTGAGGGTGTTGAAACCAAAGATCTGCTCACCCAATGGCTCAATTTCACCATTATGAAAGAAGAGTCTGCTGCCAAGCTGGCTGTTATGGAAGCCAGACAGGAGGAATATGAAAGAATCTATGATCGATTTGCTCCATTAGGTTCAACCCTCAAAAGACTTGAGAGAGAAATTGATGTGGCAGAAAGAGAATACCTGGAAAACCTGCACAGCTTTAATCAGGCCAGGCTGCATAAGTACAGTATGATGATGTCTTCCAACATTAAAGTGATTGATGCCCCCTATTATCCCATTAAACCTGAAAAATCCAAGCGCATGATGATGGTAATTCTGGCCTTTATGGTGGGAGTTATTCTCCCTACCAGTGCCATTATCGCCATGGAAATGATGGATAGTACATTAAAGAAGCCGGAAACCGCCATTGCTCAGACAGGCCTTAAACTGGCTGGTATTCTCCCAAGAGAAAAGAAGAAACTGGCTAGAAAGATTGATTTTGAAGCCGTAAACAGACAAGCGCTCAACCTATTTATACAGGAACTAAGAGCCAGTGCCAAAGGTGAGAAAAGACCTAAAAAAGTGATTCTGTTCAGTACAGACAGTGGTGAAGGAAAGAGCTTCATCAGGCAGGAATTGGAAAAGAACTTCCCCTTCCTGTCAGAAGGTAAAAATAATGAGTTTGATTTTGAGGAATTAGGTTCCATCATTCAAAACCCCTACACCGAAGAAGAATTAGCTAATGGAGACATTCACATTTTGGTAGCCAGAGCCAATCGTAAATGGACCACTGCCGATGCGCATGCCCTGAAAGTTTACAGGAAACTAGCCGGTAAAAAACCATTGCTGTTCCTTAATGCGGTAAGTACTGAAGTGATGGAGCAGGTTGTAGGAGAAATTCCTAAAAAGCGCAGCTGGCTGCGTAGCAAAGTGAAACAGGTATTGACTCAGGGTTTTAAAACATCAGGCATATGAAAAAGGTCATCGTTTGTCATAGCTTTCCGGCATGGGACACTCCTTACATTAAGTCCACGATTGAGTTACTCAAACAGCTGAGCAAAGATCACAGAGTGATAATGATCGACTATCATTACACGATTAAAGACCTGATTTCCAATAAATTCACCCCGGTAAAAGAAGTATTGGGTTTAAGGTCGCGTATCAGGTTGAAACAAACAGAGTACGGACAGATTGAAGTAATCTCCACCCCTCCTGTCCTTCCTGTCAACTGGATATCCAGCAGTAAACTATTTGGATGGCTTTCGGCACTGAATGGTAAAATTGTTGGTAGAAGTATTAAGCGACAGTTAAAGAAAATCGGGGTTAACAACTACACCCTGATCAATGCTTTCAATCCGGTTTACGGCTACTATACGAGAAGTAATTTCCAGCCAGAAAAGACCGTCTACTATTGCTATGACGAAATTGCAGCCACCGATTGGGCTGGAAAGCATGGAGCCGAATACGAAGCCAAATACATGCCTTTGGTAGACCAGGTGCTCTGCACAAGTACTACCCTCACCAACAAGAAAGCTCCTCTGGCCCGCGAGGTAAAGTTTATACCGAATGGAGTCAATCTCGACATCTTCCTTGCTCCTCATAAAGAGAAAACCAGGGAGAAAATTATTGGCTATATCGGAGCTATAGATGATAGGTTAGATTTTGAGCTGATCGATTATTGTGCCCGAAACATGGAAGA
Organism: Roseivirga sp.; assembly: GCF_965216855.1. Taxonomy (NCBI): domain Bacteria; kingdom Pseudomonadati; phylum Bacteroidota; class Cytophagia; order Cytophagales; family Roseivirgaceae; genus Roseivirga; species Roseivirga sp. The sequence continues at coordinate 251,898 of NZ_OZ244204.1, forward strand.
CTATCACTTCCTCTTTTACGGTCCGGTCAAAACCAAAATTCCTCCATTGCCAGACAATGTCTATTTTCCCGGATCGGTGGAGCAAAAACTACTACCTAAGAAGATCCTGAACTTTGAAGCCGGCCTTATTCCATTTGTTAAGAATGAGCTAACCCAGGCTATTTATCCGCTCAAAATCAATGAGTATCTGGCCATGGGCAAACCGGTAGTCAGCACAGACTTTTCAGATCTTTCAGATTTCACACAGGTAGCAGAGATTACTTCGAACAAGGAGGAGTTTCTGAAAGCACTCAAAAGAATCATCAGATACAACTCGCGACTAAAAACTCAGAAGCGGATTGAGTTTGCCAAAGCTAACTCATGGGAAAACAGAGCCAGGCAGTTCGCAGAAGCCATCTGACCCGATACTTTGATCAAAGAATCCCTTATACCCCAACATTTGTCAATCAACGAAGCTGAGGGTCGATTCACCGATTTAGCCAGATATGTGGCCAATCATTCTTCACCTTTGTAGTGATGAATAGCAAGGCAACATTACTGCATCAACCGAGCGGATCCTCCATTCTATCTACCCCATTGGGATGGATCATAATGATTGGGATTCTGGTGGTTAGCTTTCTGCTCATGAAAGTAATGGGCATCATGGGAGGCGCTCTTTTGATTGGACTCCCGGTTGCCATTGTTGTACTTTCCATCATCTGGAATAACCCCAAACTGGGTGTCTGGGGGAATATCCTAATGGCATTCTTCTCTGCAGGAATAGCTCGCTATGTACCAGGTCCCTGGGGACTTACGCTGGACATACTCCTAGCACTGTCATGGTTGAGTATTCTGCTGAACAAGGCCGTAAAGCCGAACTGGAAGCATGCTAAAAACCCAATTGTTGCTCTATCCACTTTCTGGATGCTTTACCTTGTTCTGGAGATTGTTAATCCAAGTGGTAACGGACTGGTCGCCTGGTTCTATGCCATGCGCGGTATTGGCTTTTATCAGGCACTGACTATTCCACTGGTCTTTATACTCTTCAGAAAAGAGAAAGACCTGAATCAGTTCTTCAATGTATTGATCTACTTCTCCCTTATCGGGACCATCTGGGGATTCAAACAGCAAATATTTGGAACCGATGGCGCTGAAGATCATTGGCTGTATGCCGAGAATCACCATGAGGAGCATATTCTGCACGGAGTACTGAGGGTATTCTCATTTTACTCTGATGCCGGAAGCTTTGGGGCTTCACAGGCAATGATGTCTTTAATGAGTGCTATCCTCTTTATGGGACCTGAAAAGGGCTGGAAGAAGTTTAAATACCTGGTTTTCGCTATTATATTCCTGTTGGGCTTTGCCATATCCGGAACCAGAGGTGCGCTGGCAGTTCCCTTGGCCGGAGGTATCGCCTACCTTATCCTGATCAAGAACTTCAAGATTCTGGTAGCTGGATTCAGCGGAATGATTCTGGTTTTTATCATTCTGAAATACACCTTCCTTTTTCAGGGCGTGGAACAAGTGAGGCGCATGCGCACAGCGCTGGACCCTAACAATAAATCGCTGAGTGTCCGGCTCGACAATCAGAAGACTTTTGCTCAATACCTGGCGACCAGACCATTTGGCGGAGGAGTAGGCACTGCAGGTTTCTGGGGCGCTCGTTTCAATCCAGACTCTCTCATGGCCAATACCGCTACAGACAGTTGGTTTGTTAAACTATGGGCGGAAACCGGTCCGGTTGGACTCACCTTTCACCTGGTGGTACTGGGCTTTATTCTGGGAAGTGGTGGACATAAAATCATGAAAATGAGAGATCCGAAAAACCGGACTCAGGCCTCTGCCCTTTATGCCATGTTAGCCGGAGCAATTCTGGCCAGTTATGGTAATCAGGTGCTCATCCAACTCCCCACCGGGATCATATTGAATATGGCTATCCCTCTTATGTTTCTCATTGCTGAAAGGGATCAAAAGGCCTGGTTGAAATCTATCAAAAAGCCTTCGGAGTTGAAGGGCTTGCTGTAGTCTTTCATTTTAGTCGTACTAATAAGACTGTATGTCGCTCCTACGGAGCTCAGAATCTTTTATGCATGATTTAGCTAATACATGTTACTCCTACGGAGTTAACAAGTGCCCGATCTGATCAGCTCCATCGGAGCTTTATGTTCTCACCGAAAACCTGACTAAAACTACCGCGTTATGGCTTCACATAAACTCTTATGTGTCTGGTTAGTCAACCATATCAATTGTAATCAACCTAAGGTTATCTCTTCGGAGTTGAAGGGCTTGCTGTAGTCTTTCATTTTAGTCGTACTAATAAGGCTGTATGTCGCTCCTACGGAGCTCTGAATCTTTTATGCATGATTTAGCTAAAACATATTACTCCTACGGAGTTAACAAGTGCCCGATCTGATCAGCTCCATCGGAGCTTTATGTTTAAACCGAAAGCCTCACTACGACTACCAAAATATGGCTTCACATAAACTCTTATGTGTCTGGTTAGTCATCCATGTCAATTGTGATCAACCTAAGGTGATCACTTCGGAGCTGAAGGGCTTGCTGTAGTCTTTCATTTTAGTCGTACTAATAAGGCTGTATGTCGCTCCTACGGAGCTCTGAATCTTTTATGCATGATTTAGCTAAAACATGTTACTCCTATGGAGTAAACTATTGCCACGCCTCGTGAGCTCCATGGGAGCTTTATGTTGTAACCGAAAACCTGACTATGATTATCGAGCTCCGTAGGAGCGACATGTAGTCTTTTGAGAGCTAATACCATTCTCTAGTCTTTCTCCCAGGTTGAGCCAATCGGCTTAACCACAAGCCAGATTCATTAATCGTTGAATTCCTCCCATTCATCTTAATCATCTAAAAAGGATCCAATGAGAGGGTAGATTTGAATAAATAATTAATTCATGAAAACTCTCCTGGAAATACTTATCGCTCCGGTTCTGATCTACCTGATTATGTCGGCTCTATACCAGTTCGTTCTGGCCGTGGCTTCTCATGTAAAAGGCAGACAACTACAGACCAGGAGTTATGGCCTGGCCCGCTTTCTGGTACTCGTACCGGCCTACAAAGAAGATCGTATCATCAAAGCCACTGTCGCTAAAAATATGACTCAACGCTATGAGTATCCCAGAGAACAGTTCGATGTGGTAGTGATAGCCGACCAGCTAAAAGAAGAAACCAAGAAATCAATTCTCAGCACAGGTGCCAAAGTACATTCTGTTGCATTTGAGAAAAGTACCAAAGTAAAGTCATTGCAGAGTGCTATCACCCAATACCATCAGGGTTATGATGCCGTGGTTGTACTCGATGCTGACAATGTAATGGAAAAAGGCTTTCTCTTTAAGGCGAACCGATGGATCCAATCAGGAGCCAGAGCCATTCAGGGATTGAGAAAAGCAGCCAACAGCAATACTTCTACCGCCTTAATGGATGGTCTTTCAGAAACTGCCAATACCGAAATGCTCTGCAAAGGAGCTAACCGACTAGGCTTTTCATCCAAGCTATCAGGTTCGGCCATGATCTTTGATTTCAACTTGTTTCAGGAAACGATCAATCGATGTGAAGCCATTGGCGGCTTTGACAAGGAAATGGAACTGCTTCTAACCAGGCAGAAAGAATACATTCACTACAGTGGAGACATGGTCGTATTAGACCAGAAAGTCACCTCGACCGAAGCTTTCACCAAACAACGCGGAAGATGGCTTGAAGCACAATACAGTTTCTTCAAAAAGTCTTTTGGCGAAAGCCTGAGACACCTGGCAAAGGGTAATGCTGACTTTTTTCATAAAGTCATGCAGTTAGCGCTACCCCCGCGTGCAGTAGCCCCCTTTGCCATCTTATTCATAGGGCTGCTAGGAGTTCTGCTTAGTGCCAACTGGATGATGCTGTTTTCAGCCATTGCCTTTGTAGCTCTGATGAGTTCATATCTCCTGGTATTACCTATGGTATCACTGTTTAAACAGTCTGCCACCATCGTGTTGAGCATTCCACAAATTGGTTGGGCAGCAGTAAAATCACTGGGCCTGATGAGCAGGTCTAAGAAGGAGTTTATTCATACCACTCACGAATTAATCGAAGCATAATGTTCCAGGGAATGCCATGGCCAGCTGTTTTACCCATTGCCATTATGGCGATGATCTATGGTGTAATGCTCTCTAAAAGACAAGAGCAAACAGCGATCGCCAAAAGATTAAAAGCGCTTAAGAAGGAAAAGAAAGGACAAAAACATCATGGGAAATAAATCACTCAACATTCTATTAATTGCCAAGACATTACCCTGGCAATTCAAAGGAGGAATTCAGACCCACACCTGGGAGCTGGCCAGAAGCATGAATGATTTAGGTCACCAGGTGTCAATTCTCAATGGAGGACCGTTCTTTTCCAAACAGAAAAGCTATACCAAAAAGGGTATTGAAGTCATTCAGGTTCCCTATTTCCCTGGCCGATATCTTAAACCGGTTTCCCTTTTGGCAGAAGAACTTTCATTCAACTGGGTAGTGCTCAGGTGGGTAAGAAAAAACCATAAGCAATATGATATCATCCACAGTCAGGGACGCAGCGGCTATCTGTTAAGCTACTATTCGCAGATCAGAAACCGATTGGTGAATACGGTGCATGGGCTGATTGATATTGAGAATCAGGATAAAAAGTGGTATCAACTCAACTACAACCTTCACCACACTTTCACCCGAAAGGTAGAAGACAGACTGTATAAACATGCTGCAGGACTGGTAGCTGTAAGCAATGCCCTGAAAGACGAACTGTATGTAAGAAGAGAACTGAAAAAGGACATCAGTGTCATCAGCAATGGTGTCAAAGGACTCAATTTGCCGAGAGTTCTGCAGTGTAGTACACAATCCAGATTCCTGTTTGTAGGGCGTCTGCACCCCATTAAGGGTATTACTGAAATCGTCAATCAAATGGATCTGGCTGATGAACATGTGTTCCTGGATATCATTGGAGATGGCAGTGAGAAAGAGAAAATCAAACAAATAATTGACCGAAAAGGCCTTAGTAAAAAGGTCAGACTGTTGGGGGAGTATAGCAATGAAGAAATTCATAGCCTGCTCCCCTATTATACCGCCCTGGTATTGCCAAGCCATTATGAAACACAAGGCATTGTTTTACTGGAAGCCAACAGCGAAGGAGTGCCAGTCATTGCTTCCGATCTGCCTTCCATTCGTGAGACTATTACGCATGGAGAAAACGGCATGCTCTGTCCGGTTGATGATCCCGCTTCATTCATCAAGGCCATGAACTATATGACTCACAATACACAGGATGCCAGGCATATGGGTATTGTTGGTCAGATGAGGGTCAAATCGGATTACAGCTGGCACAAAGTGGCTGAAAAAACCACATCACTTTACTACACCCTGAAAAATGAAGAAGCTGTCCAATAACTTAAGCCAAACGCTGTATTCTTTTGCGGGTCAGATTAGCTTTCTGCTCAGTAACTTCATCCTGTTCCTATATCTGGCCAGAAACTACGATCAGGAGGTCTTTGGGCATTGGGCCATATTCATTACAACTGTCTCCATTCTGGACGGTATCAGACAGGGCTTTGTACAGAATGGCCTTTCAAGACTTATCATCAGGTATCCCGATCAACCGGAAATCAGGAGTACCGCATTGTTGCTCAACTATTCCATCGTATTGGCTACAAGCCTGTTCTTAATGGGACTGGCACAGTTTTCAGGCTCTGTAATATCTGGCTTATACCTGCTGGGGTATAAGGTACTGATTGTACTGGCCACTCTTCAATACCTGAATTCTGTTTATCAGGCCAACCGTCAATTCAAAAAGTACTTCATATCCAACCTGCTCTATCTGATTAGTTTCTCGCTGGCACTCGCCCTGTTCCTCACATGGGCTGGGCAACCAGAATTAAACCAGTTGATCAATCTCATGTTTATTAGTATCGTCCCATCGTTTATTTACGCCTTAACACAAGGTCAAATCAAACTGATGAGACCTGCTCGGGCCACTTTATCAGAGCTGTTTCATTTTGGTAAATATTCATCAGGAACCAACTTACTGTCTCTCCTTTTCCAAAGGGTTGACCTGCTGATGATCAGTTATTTTCTGGATCCCACCGCAGTAGCCATCTTCCATTTCGCCAATAAAATCATCAATTATACGGAGTTGCCATTGCAGGCATTGTCTCAAGTCATTTATCCCCGAATTGCTGCCAGTTATCTTCAGAACGAGGGCACTCAACTGAATAAAACTTATGGCAACTCTATTCTTTGGTTATTAGCATTCATAATACCAATGAGTATGGCAGTGATCATTTTCAACAAGACAATAATTTACTTGATGGGCTCGGAAGAATACCTGGCCGCATCTACCATTATCATCTTGCTAAGTGTAGCTACCTTATTCAAACCCTGGGGACGTGTTTTCGGACTGACACTGGATGCTATAGGTAAGCCCAAGATGAACTTCTATATGTTAGCCTTTAGCCTGGTGGTTAATGTGCTGTTCAACTGGATGCTGATTCCATCATTTGGAATTAATGGTGCTGCTTTGGCCACATCGACCAGTATTATCCTGACCATCATCATCGGTCAATTGAACATCAAACGCACTCTGGCCTTTAATCCGGTTCAGGAAGTGATGTCCTCTTTCAAAAATGTATACCAACTAAACATTGCAAAGAAATGGAACTAACATTTGGATCAGCTCAGGTTTACACCAGTGAAAGGATGAAAAAAGCGCCACTCCTGGCTAAGTTATTTCATAAGGTTTTCGGCTACACCAATGTTGGAAACTACGCCCGATTCACGATTTTCAAAAAGCTATTGAAGGAAATTCCACTCAAGCAGGATGCTAAAATTCTGGACGTGGGTGCCGGCTATGGCGAATACAGCTTCAGTCTGGCACAGGCGCTGCCTAAGTCTGAGGTCCATAGCCTGGACATTGATCGTGAAAGAATGAAGGCACTTGATGAGGCCATTAACAAGAGTGGTATCCATAATATTCATACTCACTGTTCCCACACGGAGCAGTTGGAAGAAAAGGAATTCGACTTCGCCTTTTCGGTTGATGTATTTGAGCATATAGCCCCGGAAGATATGCCCTTTAAAGCAGTCTATAACAGATTAAAACCGGGAGGATACTTTATGGTAAAAATGCCCTATGTCACACAAAGGACCATTTTACCGGAACACTGGTTCGAAGATCATCACGAATGGCTGGAAGAGGAGCATATTGGACAGGTTTATGACCTCACCAGCTTAAAGAAGCGCTTCGTACAGGAAGGTTTCAAAGTGGTATTTGCCACCTACTCTGATGGCTGGTATTCCAGATTGGGATGGGAACTGGCTTACCTGGGTAAAAAGCTCGGCATAGTGGGACAAATGATCACCTTGCCGATTGCCAAACTATTGATCAAGCTCGACCGACTGATTCATTTGAATCACTGGGGCAATGCCATTCAGGTAATCGGTATTAAAGCATAGTCATGAAACAACCTCTCGTATCGATCATTACTGTCAATTACAAGCAACGACTGGTTACGGGCGAATTACTGAAATCTATCAGTCAGCTAGATTACCCGAATCTGGAAGTCATTGTGGTTGATAACGGGCAAAAGGAAAATGATTCAGCCTACTATCACAGTATACTGCCCGAAGTACGTGTGCTGAATTCAGAAGTAAACCTGGGCTTTGCCGGAGGTAATAACGTGGGAATGATGGTAGCAGAAGGCGATTATCTGTTTCTGGTCAACAATGATACAGAACTGGAGAACGGTCTGATAGAGTCTTTAGTCAGCAGGTTTACCGAGCCTGAAATTGGAGCTGTCTCTCCTGTTTTAAGATACTTCGATCATCCTGAGAAAATTCAGTTTGCCGGGTTCACTAAAATCAACAGCCTTACCGGACGTAATGAAACGTTTAGGGCGATCCAAAAGACAGAGCCCTATGATACACCTTACTTTCACGGTGCGGCAGTAATGATCAGAAAAGAAGTGGCCAAGGCAACAGACTATATGCCTGAAGAATTTTTCCTTTACTATGAAGAGTTGGAATGGTCGTATCGCATCAGACAGCATGGATATCGGATTTTGGTTGATCCTGATGTAAGTGTCTTGCACAAAGAGTCTATCAGTACCGGTAAAAACAGCCCGCTAAAAGTCTACTATCAGAACAGAAACAGAGTGCATTTTATGCGTACTAAATCAGCCGGGGGCTGGTTCATGTTCCTCACCTTCTTTGTTCTGGTTTCTATACCTAAAAACATTTGTGCCCGCATTATTCATCAGGAACCTAAGCATTTGAAGGCCTTTATCAAGGCAGTCAAAGATGGGCTCATTTTCAAGAAATACGGTTTTCGACCAATCTAAGTCAGTCATCGACTAATACCGTCATTCTATCGAATCTGGCCGACAGACCTCTTCAATACTCACTTAATTGTATTAAAAATCAGCGTTATGGAAGCTTTCTACTGGACCAGCATTTTCATCATTTTCTACGTTTTTGTAGGGTATGGCATGCTCATCACCCTTCTGGCTAAAACTAAAACAAGGAAAAAGGTCGAAGACCTGGGGGAAGAAGATTTACCTGCCATTAGTTTTGTGATTGCAGCATACAATGAGGAAGACATCATTGCTGAAAAAATCAGAAACACCCTCAGTCTCAACTACCCAAAAGACAAACTGCGCATTAAGGTAGTTGCAGACGGTTCAACTGACAAGACCACCTCCATTGTCAATCAGTTTCCGGAAGCTGAATTACTCTTCAAACCGGAGAGGGCTGGTAAGATTGCTGCGGTAAACCGCATTATGCCGGGTGTAGAAGAAGCCATTACTGTATTCTCTGATGCCAATGTCATGATCAATGCTGATGGCTTAAAAAACATGGTCAGACACTTTCAGAGCAATCTGGTAGGTGCTGTATCTGGAGAGAAAACGGTGCTCAGCAAAGAAGAAGATGGTGCCAGCAGTTCGGGAGAAGGCTTTTATTGGAAATATGAATCCTACTTAAAGAAACAAGACGCTGAGTGGAACAGCCTTGTCGGTTCAGCTGGTGAGTTCTTTGCCATCAGAACACATCTTTATGAAACAATAGACACCAATACGCTGATAGAAGACTTTGTGATGACCATGAAGCTTTCTGCTCAGGGCTACCGTGTGGCTTATGAACCTGATGCACTGGCCTTTGAAACCGGTTCAGCCAATATGGAAGAAGAAACTAAGAGAAAGGTCAGAATCTCAGCCGGAGGCATTCAGGCCGTTATTAAGCTTTGGCCTTTGCTCAATATCTTTCGCTATGGTAAACTGAGCTTTCAGTATATCTCACACCGCGTACTCAGGTGGACCTTAATGCCTTTGGCTTTAATAGCTGTTTTTGTAAGCATATTCTTTATTGCTGATGCTCACTGGGTATATGAGGTATTATTAAGACTTGAGATCATATTCCTCCTGTTGTCCTTAGCCGGTTATGTATTGAGAAATGGTGAGACCAAAATCAAAGCACTTTATATTCCTTATTACTTCCTCTACATGCATTACTGCGTAGTACTGGGATGGATCAGGTATTTCAGCGGAAAACAGAAAGTAACCTGGGACAAAGCTCAAAGAGCGATGCCTTTACAGCAAATTCAAACGCTTAATTAAGGCTTCTTTGTTAGACCTGGAGATTGGAATCACTTTGTTTTCAATCAACAGGTTAGACTCTTCTATGTCTACAATTTTAGATAGGTTGATGACATAAGATCGATGCACCTTTACAAAGTTATGGTCAGTTAGTCGGTCTTCTACCCTTTTCATGGTAGTGTGCACGATAAAACCCTTTTCCTGAGTTTTGAATAAGGCATAATCACCCTTCGCTTCGACATAAAGGATATCGTTAATTTTCACTTTAATGAGTTTGGAGTCGACCTTCAGGAAGATACTATCCTGAATGACTTTAGACATGGCCTGGCTTTCCTTGGCTTCTTTAAAGCGCTCATAAGCCGTCATGGCTATCTCAATAGCGGCATTGATATCTTTTACACCATAGGGCTTTACCAGGTAACCATAGGGCCCCTTTGATTTGGCTCTGGAAATGGTATCGTTGTCGGCAAAGGCTGTAGTAAAGATGAACGGTATCTGAAAATTCTGATTGAGCAGGTCTGCCAGGTCTACCCCATCGATATCCCCACCAATCTGAATATCGAGTAATGCCAGATCCGGCAAGGTCTCATTACAAATGGCAATGGCTTTTTCAGCATCTTCCGCAACACCAATCACCTCATGTCTTAAAATACCTAATATGTCCTGAACGCTTTCAGCGATCATTGGATCATCTTCAACTATAAGAATTTTCAATTGCCCCATCGGTTTTAGGCTAATTTAATAATTCAATTAAGCTTTTTGCTATAAACCTTAGGATAATGGTAACTCGACAATGAATTTCGAGCCCACCTGTTCTTCACTTTCCACATGAATCTGGCCTCCATGCATCTCTGTGAACTCTTTAACAATAGAAAGGCCCAGACCAGATCCTTGTATGTTCTTCACATTGGTAGCTCTGTAGAATGACTCAAACAGACTTCGCATGTCCTTGGCAGGAATACCGATACCATGATCGACAACGGTAAGTTTAACCTTATCCAGCGAATTGAATGACAAATCTACTTCGGGTGATTCTTTACCCACCGAATACTTGAGCGCATTGGAGATAAGGTTGGAAACGACATGGTCCATCAATGGCTCATCGATATAAACATGGTTAGGCACCCCCCTGACGGCCAGGTTAATGTTTCTACCATGCTGATCCGTTTCTTCAAACTTCCTGATATGTTTCTCGATGTAGGCCACAAAGTCGATGGGTTTCTTTTTCACCTGAATTTTACCGGCTTCAATTCTACCCAACATGAGTATATCGTTCATCAGAGAGGTTACACGATTGAGATCACCTTCAATTCTGCCAAAGAATTTTTTATATCTATCGAATTGATCTGGCAGATCATTTTCCAGCTGATAGCTGATCAGATCAGTGTTCTGCTTAATGGTGGTGAGCGGAGTTCTGAACTCATGAGATGTCATGGAAACAAAGCGCGACTTCAGTTCATTCAACTCACGTTCTTTATTCAGGGCCTTTTCCATTTCGTCATGGACCTGCTTTTGCATGGTAATATCGCTGAGGAAGGCTGTAAAAGTATGCTTACCCTGGCTTTCAACAGGGATAATCGCCATTTCAATAGGAAACTCCTCTCCTGACTTCCTTAAGGCCGTAATCTCAATTTTCTGATTCAATACCGGTCCTTCACCAGTGGTGAGGAAATTTTTCATTCCCCTGTCATGAGCATTGTGATGTCTCGATGGAATGATGGTTTCTGTCAGTTTCCTGCCAATGGCTTCTTTTCCTGTAAAGCCAAAGATTACTTCTGCCTGAATATTCCACTCTTTAATGGTACCGGTGTCATCTATGGTGATCACCGCATCGATGGCGTTGTCCAGAATCTTTCGAAGCTTCTGCTCACTATCTTTCAGGTCTCGCTCTGCCTTTTCCTGTTGTCTCTTGGCCAAAGCATTTTTAAGGCGGTTACCTGCCAGGTTGGCTATGGTAGAAAGGGTGTGTAAATGCTCTTCATTGAAAAAGTTCTTCAACCGATGTTCAGAATCTATAACTCCAATCACTTCACCATCGGCCAGGATTGGCACACTGATTTCTGAAAGTCTCCTGGCATCATCCACTACGTACCTTGCATCTTTTGAGGTATCTGATACGATTTCAGGCTTACCGGACAAGGCAACTGATCCCACAATTCCCTTTCCTAAAGGCAAGGTGATTGGGTTCATCACTCTTCGGTCTTTAGACTGCTTAGGTCCGTAGGCAGCCATTTGTTCCAGTTGTTGAGTCTCTTCATTGAGGATGTAAATCACGCAATCTTCATATCCAAAGCGATCGATCACATTCTCAGCGATTTCCCATGATATCTCTTCGATGGAGTCATCGTCCAGAAGGCTCGTTACAAAGTCATTGATACCGCTGAGGTATTTCTGGTTTCTCTCCAAGGCTCGGTTTTGTTCAGCCAAGGTATCCTGATCTTCCTGCTGCTTATTGATATTCTCTGACAGGGAAATCATATAGCCAATCCATTTGGAGAACAGGCGGATAAATTGAATATCATAACTGTCAAAGTCTTCAGCTCTTGGTTGAGTTGAAGAAAAATTGACTGTCCCTCTCTTCTTACCGTTCACCTGATAAGAAATACCCAGGTAAGATTCTATACCAAAAAGATGGTGGCAAGGGTGATCGCTATACTTTGACTCACTGACATCTCTCATGTACAGAATGTCATCCTTCTCTGAAACAATTTCACAGAAGGTGTCACACAACCTGAATTGGTCTCCGGTTTTGAGGCCAGGATTTTTCTGTCTCGATACAAAATGTTTAACGATGTACTTATCATCTTCTATGATACTGATCACTCCCAATTCCAGGCCAAGGTATCTCTTAGCTACTCTAAGCCCTTCTGTGACCTGATCTTCTGTTGAAAGCTCAACATTTGCGGTAAGGTTATTCAGTGCTTCAAGTCCATTTTTATACTTATCCAGTCTGATTTGAGTATTCCTCAGTTCCTCCTCTGCCTCTCTTCTTTCTGTGATATCCAGGTGGATACCAATTGTTCCTTTAACCGAACCGTCTACATCGAAAATAGGAGCACCACTGATCATCAACCACTTTGAGCTACCATCCTTATGTTTGACAGGAATCTCATAAACACTAGCCTGACCGGAGTTTCTCTTGACATGTTCCTTCTCAAGAATTTGCTGAGCCTCCTTATCGGTAAGTAACTCCGAAGCAATTTCGCCTATAAGTTCATATTGCTCATAGCCGGTAATATCAGTCATGGCCTCATTGGCATAGACTATTCTTTCGTCATTATCAACTTCTATCAGACCGTATTGAAGGTTCTGAATAATACCACGGTACTTTTCTTCAGATTGCCTGAGTGCCAGTCGGTTATTATAGCTTTCCGTAATATCTCTGCCCACCCCCAGGAAACCCGTCACGGTAAAGTCATTTTCCAGAAGCTGTACATTCAATCCAATCCAGAACTGATCTCCGTTTTTGGTTACAATAGGTAATTCCTTGAAAGTAGATTTTGTCCGGTTCAATACCTGACTTTGATAAAATTCCTTGGCTTCTTGTTTGTAATCTTCATGAATCAGGTCGAGATAAGATTTTCCCAGAATCTCTTCTTCAGAAAAACCTGTAATCTCTAGGGTTTTAGGATTCACATAGGTGAAGTTACCTACGGCATTCATTTCATAGATGACCTCATTGGCCGCCTCTACTATCAGCCGATATTTTTCATTGTCCTCGTAGCCCCCTGCCATTCTGCAATCTTCAGTTTCGAAAAAGATAGTATAAAAATCATTGGAATGGGTAATGCGATAGCTAATGGAACAATTAAAAATTTCAATTTGCTCTTTTTGCTGGTCAGATTCTTTGTTCCGAAATTGCTGAACCAAGCCTAAAACGAGATCTGGGTTCTCATCCTCGAGGTAGGATAAAAACCGGGTAGAGAGAAACGAGTGGGTTTGAATTTCTCCTTTGGCGTTTACTGTTACACTTGGGTTCATGGAACTCTGAAAGCACAAAAAAAGCAGTATTTGACTACTGTCTGACGCCTTTTCGTTGAATCGACCCGAACCTTCGATGAATGACAATATATTTCGATAAGCTGTTTATGCTTATCTTCAGCCTTCAACCTTTTAAATCATGAAGAAACTCACTTTCATTTTCAGTCTGATTTTCATTTCGCATTTGGCCCTCTCTTTTCAGGTGAGACAACTCGATCCTGTTACCTGGCCGGAATCAGACAAAGACACTACTTATTACACCGTGAAAGGTGAAAGACACGGAATCAGCTTTTTCAGGCAGTATCAACACCCGGAGGTGCAGTATGAACCGATGAAACAGCTGACATTCGACACTTATCACACAGTAGATGTCATGTATTACTGGTATAAAGCCTGGGCAGAAATGTATCCGGATATTGTAGACCTCTATCAGGTGGGCACCAGCTTCGAAGGTAGGCCTATCTTACAAATGACCATTACCAATAAAAAGACTGGTAAAGACACAGATAAGCCAGCCGCCTATTTCGAAGGCGGAAGGCATAGTGGTGAAATTACAAGCTCAGAATCTATCTTATGGCTGACCAAGCATCTGCTGGAAAATTATGGCTCTGATGATGCCATCACTCATTTGATCGATACTAAAGCCATTTACCTAAGACCTCAAAACAACCCTGATGGCAGTAATTTATACCTGCATACTGCACAGAGAAACAGAAGTACGGTAAGACCTCATGACAATGACCGTGATGGCTTATTGGATGAAGACGATGAGGAAGACCTGGATGGTGACGGTATTATGTATCAGGTCCGTGTAAAAGCTAAAGAAGGAGAAGAAGGCACACATATCATTGATCCGAGAGATCCTAAAGGCAGATTAATGAAGCGTGTTCAGGAAGGCGGAACTCACTTTGTCTATTCTGAAGGCATCGATAATGATGGCGATGGCCGATACAATGAAGATGGCATTGGAGGCCTTGACCTGCACCGGAACTACCCTGAAAACTGGAGACCTGATATTGGTGAAGACGCAACCGGCAGAGGCTATACGCAATATGGTGCCGGGGCCTATCCTACTTCTGAGCCTGAGTCCCGATCTATCGTGCTGTGGGTACTCACTCATCCTAATATTTCAGTAGTCAACTCAATGGATACACGCGTACCGATGCACCTGCGTGCTCCATCGACCTCAAAAAGTGAGGAAAGAATGTATCCTGAAGACCTTGATCTTTACAAAAAGTATGACAGTATCGGCCTAAGTATTACTAATTATCCATGGGCTGGGGACGTCTATGAAACTTATGCTACGCGCTATAAAGTGAATCCAAGCACAGGTGATCCTTTAAAGCCAAGTCCACTCTTTGGTCATGGCCCTGATTTCGGTTACTTCTACTATGGTTCAATCTGGTACGGAGATGAGCTTTGGAACAACGGTGCGATGAAAGACTATGACGGAAATGGCATCTATGATGACTATGACGGTCTCAGATGGGATGATGAAGAAAATGGAGGCAGAGGATTCAGAGAATGGGAACCCTTTACCCACCCTACTTTGGGTGAAGCTGAGATCGGTGGTTTCCACCCTAAATTCTTCAGCCAGAATGGACCTCCGTGGCAATTGGAGAACTGGGCTAAGAAGCAGGCTTTATTTAATCTGGCCATGGCTATGGAATTGCCTCAGGTAGAATTGCAAAGTGTTGATGTCAACAAGAAGAACCGAAATACTTATGAAGTGAAGGTTCGCTTTACCAATACCGGTCAATTACCTACTGCTTTGAAACAGGCCCAATTAGTGAAGATTGTAAGAGAAGACAGAGTACAACTGCAGTTTGCAGGAGACCTGACCAAAGGTGGGGACGATGCTCAACTGCAAATTATTACACCTACCCTGACTGATAAGACGATCTATCTTGACAGAACACTTTCAGGGGAAACCAAAGAAGCCACTTTTGAAATCAAGCTAAATGGTATCGATGGTGCCAAAGGCAAGGTGAGAATACTCTCTACCCGCGGTGGGTATATTGAAAAAGAGATTGAAATAGGTACTGTTAAGTAGCCTAATCGAGGCTGTGTAATTCACTAAAGGAGACGAGTTCTGTGCTGTATGGACCTCAGAATTCTGGCTTCTCAAAGACCCTGAAACAAGTTCAGGGTGACGAAGAAGTGAATTGCACAGCTTCTTTGTTTTTGCCTCACAGCTATAATTATGAAAAAACCATCCCCAGTTTCCCAGAGATGGTCTAATATCTAATATCTGACATCTGATGTCTAATGTCTGATATCTATTATCTAACATCTATTATCTAAAAAAGAGGCTTACATCTCCCCCGCCTGAATCTTTTTAGCGACTTCCTGACACTCATCAAGCACTCTAAGCAGGTTACCACTCCACATCATACCGATTTGCTCCTCAGTATAACCTCTGCGCACAAGTTCAAGCGTCACATTGAAGGTTTCTGAAGCATCGCTCCATCCTTCAACTCCTCCACCTCCATCAAAGTCTGAGCTGATACCGACATGCTCCAAACCAATTTTATTTACGAGGTAATCGATATGGTCTACAAAGTCAGCCACATCCACCGGAGGTGCTGCAGCATTCACTTCATTCTGAATTCTGTCGGCATACTTCTCTCTGATTTCAGTGAGCTTTTGATAATAAGCTTCTCTTTCTTCTGAAGACATTTCTCTAAGTTCAGCACGGGAATGCATTTCAAAGCCTTCCTCCGCAGCAATGGTCTCCATTACTTCATTGGCCTTGGTTGAATTGGCCCGGTTCTTTTCAGAGTCTACATAGCTTTTGAAAGCTACTGTCTGAATCACTCCACCATTCTCTTTCAGCATCATCAATTGCTCATCGTCCATGTTTCTGCTTACATCATTCATGGCTCTGGCCGATGAGTGAGAGGCAATTACAGGAGCTTTTGACAAACGCATGGCCTGCATATTCGACTCTTTGCTCGGGTGAGAAAGGTCGATCATGATACCCCATTTGTTCATTTCAGCAATCACCTCTTTCCCGAAGTCACTCAGGCCATTGTGCAACCACACTGAGTCTCTTTCTCCGGTATTAGAGTCACTCAGCTGGCTATGTCCATTGTGAGATAAGGACATGTACCGTGCACCTCTGTCATAAAACTCCTTTACCCGATCAATTTCCATTCCCAACGGATAGGCATTCTCTACACCAATCATGGCTACCTTTTTACCTGCAGCCACAATTCTGCGCACATCGTCTGAAGTATAGGCCAACTCAATGGCGTTAGGTGCCAATTCTTCGCACAGTCTGTGAATTGCCTTGAATTTGTCATCGGCATTCTCATAGGCATTGGCAAAACCTTCATCGGTGAGTTCACCCTGACCGGTGTATACCACAAACCAGGCCACATCGAGCCCTCCCTTTTCCATCTTAGGCAGGTTCACCTGGGTGGAGAGTTCCTGTGTATAATTGGTCTCTTCGGTGAAGTTAGAAGTGTTAATATCGTCATGTGTATCGAGTGTGATCACACGTTCATGGATTCCCTTGGCATATTCCACCAATTCATCCTCCGACATTTGACTTACATCTTTAGCGGTCTCCTGTTTGCCTCCGCAAGCAAAAAGTAGTGAGGCGACCAATGCAAAACTTAAAAGTCTTTTCATCATTTCGTTATAGTTTTTTGGGTTGAATTGAATGCTTAATCTAAGGAGTATATGTCAGAAGCGCTTGCGGATTTCCGTAAGTGGAAAGAATCCATCAAAAAAGCCGGACTTATGTCCGGCCTGTATTTAACTTTTAGCCTTTGCCTTAGTCGTTTTTTTCTTAGCAGGTTTAGCCTCCTTCTTAGTGGCCTCAGGCCGGTCTTTCGACTTTGGTTTATGAGGTCTGCTGTTGCCAAATGTCCCTTTGGCAATCTTTCCTCTTTTGGTTTTTCGATCTCCTTTTCCCATTGGTTCATTTTTTAGTGTTCATTAAAAACTAAGCAATAAACGGTTCGATGTCAACCCAACAGGACATTTTCAAATAAAAAGAGGCTGCATCACAAGCTTCTTCATCCTCTGCCTAAGCAGAGCTCTCGAGTGAGAGGCTGTTCTAAACGGGTTTAAAACAGCGATTACTTCAACTTACAATACAACCTCTTAGCTAACAGGTATATCGTTATTAGCCTACAAGCCTAACGTTAACGGCATTCATGCCTTTTTTACCTCTTTCTACTTCAAATTCCACTTCGTCATTTTCTCTGATATCATCGATCAGTCCACTCTCATGAACGAAGATGTCCTCGTTGGTATCGGATTGAATAATAAACCCGAAGCCTTTCGAGAAATTGAAGAATTTTACTTTTCCTTGTTTCATTACATTAAATTAAAATAGTTGATATTCAGCATGTTAACTTTTTATCGCTGAACACTTAATTACAGCTCACTGTTAGCAAACTGCAGTTTCTTTTGTCGCCCGAGTTCTTTTAACATTCGGGCATGTTCTTTCAATGCTCCCTCAAAAGTGGGTATGCTATGGTAAGTCAATCCAAATTCTTCTGTCGTTCTTTTTACAATCTTCGCAATTCGCGGATAGTGTAAATGACAGATGTGAGGAAACAAATGATGTTCAACCTGATAATTCAGACCTCCAATGAACCAGCTGAATAGTTTGCTATCCGGAGCATAGTTGGTGGTGGTTTCAAGTTGATGTACTGTCCAGTTACAATTCATATCTCCTTTTGGACAAGGAGAAGGAAAATTGGTTTCCGGCATAATATGAGCGGTTTGAAATACCAGACTTATACTGATACCTGTCACCACATGCATAGATAAAAAAGCCAATAGTACCATACCCCATCCAAATCCGGAGAACAGAACAGGCAGAATCAGAGCATAGGTATAATAGGCTGCTTTCCAGGCGATGAGCTTGGTTAGTAAGAGGTTATACTCTTTTCCCTTCCTGATTAATCCCTTATCGGCATATCTTTTCAACCTTACAAAGTCCTTGGAAGTAATCCATGAAATGGTTGATAAAGCATAGAAAAACCAGGTATACCAATGTTGATACCGATGCACATTCTTCAGTATCCTATCGGGTGTAAACCTTAAAAAGGTTGGCGTATTCAAGTCATCATCGGCACCTTCAATATTGGTGTAGGTATGGTGCAGCACATTGTGTTGCACTCTCCACACGGATGCATTGGCCCCTACAAGGTTCATGGTCTGTGCCATTAACCTGTTAAGTTTTGGACTGTTGGAGTATGATCCATGAATAGCATCATGCATGACTCCCATACCAATTCCGGCCATGCCTAGTCCACAGACGAGGTATGCTACAAAAAGCTGCCATCCGCTATTTAATAAGCCAAGACTAATGATTACCAATGGAATGACGAAGAGGCTAACCATGACCAGTGACTTTAAAGCCATAGCACTACCACCCTTCTTACTCAGTTGGTTTACCGCAAAATGATCATTGACTCTTTGGTTGAGAGTCGATGTGAATTCCCGATGTTGTTCTTTAGAAAATTTAGGTAAGGAGATAGACTTTTTGGTTAATGGTTTCCGGACTGTTCTGAGCTAGATTTTGATGCTTCTCTTTTTCGCTTTTTTCTTTCAAGTTCGGCTTCTACTTTGGAAGCTTCTTTTTCCGGATCTGTAGTGATATTACCATCAATGTCTATGTAAGCCATCATATCTTCCAGTTTGCCACTGGTATCGGAGGTTTTTCTGTCCTCCATCTTCTGACGCTTAGCAAGCTTCTTTTTTCTCTTTTGTTCTGCTTTCTGTTTCTTGATAAATGAATTCTGGTTTCTACCCATATATTAGTTTTCGGTTTTTATGATCTTCTGCGCCCTGATTTAGAGCGCGATCTTTCTTTTCTTCTGTTTCTGTTAGGTGCTCCTCCGCCAAAATCACGGTTTCTGCCTTTGCGTTTTGGAGCAGGTGCGCTGTCATTCTCTTCGTTTACACGAACAGCACGGCCACTTACACTGATTCCACGGAACTTGGCTGAAATGCCCTTGCTCTTCTTGCTGTCTACATAGAAGAAGCTACAGTTCTTTTTCAGTTCAACCTGTTGAAAGGTTTTACCCTCCATATTGGTCACATCTGCCAGGAAGTGAATCAGGTCTGCCTTTGTAGCGCCATCAATTTCACCAATGTTGATAAAGAACCTCTGCATTCCGGCTACTGCCTGTCCTGACTCGGTCTTGTCTTTTCTACCCTGAACCTCATTAAGATCGTCCGGCTCATCAAAATCAGAGCCATTGTCTACAATAAGGTGATCCAACTGCATGGATATCAACCTTTTAATCAGGTCGTTTTTACTCAGGTCAAACAGGTCTGATTGAATATGAGGAATCACTTCTTCCACCTTTTCGTCAACCTTGGTATTCATAATCAGATCGGCCCAGTGGTTGATTCGGCTATATTTCAGTTCCTTTTTACCCGGAACTTCCACCAATTCGAACTTCACTTTCAGTCGCTTCTCCAGGTCCTGAATCTTACGCCCTTCTCTTGGATTGATAAAAGCCAGGGAAATACCCTTCTTACCGGCACGACCTGTTCTTCCACTTCGGTGAGTATAGCTCTCCAGTTGATCGGGCAGCGTATGGTGTAATACGTGAGTCAGGTCATTTACGTCAATACCTCTGGCCGCTACATCGGTAGCAATCAGAAGTTGCATTGACCGGGCTTTGAATCGTCTCATTACAACATCTCTCTGGCCCTGAGAAAGGTCGCCATGCAAAGCTTCTACCTCATAACCCATTTTAGAGAAGTCATCAGCAAATTGCTGAGTCTCTCTTTTGGTTCGGCAGAACATGATACCACGCATATCAGGCTGAATGTCCAGAAATCTTCTAACAGCAGCCAGCTTATTAGCAGTTTTGGTAATTACATATTGATGTGCAATATCTTCATTACTCTTCTGCTCGGTATTCACGGCCACTTCAATGGGCTCATTCATGTATTTATCTACTATTCTCCTGATTTCACCAGGCATAGTAGCAGAGAACAACCAAATAGATCGATCGTCTGTGGTATGAGAAATAATCTCATCGATATCTTCCTTAAAGCCCATATTGAGCATCTCATCAGCCTCATCGAGCACAACGTATTCTACGGCATGAAGAGAAACTGCTTTCCTCTTGATCAGATCAAGAAGCCTGCCCGGAGTAGCCACTACTATTTGAGTAGGACGTTTCAGGGCTTTGATTTGTCTATTAATATCAACACCGCCATACACGACTTCTACATTGAGCTTAGCATTATTCGTTACAAAGCTTTGAAGCTGCTTGGCAGTTTGTTGACCCAATTCCCGGGTTGGTGCCATAATAATGGCCTGCGTATGATTGTTACTCAAATCAATCAAATCGATCAATGGCAAGCCAAAGGCAGCAGTCTTACCTGTTCCTGTTTGCGCTAAACCAATAAAATCTGTCGGATTGTTTTGAAGTAACTGGGGTATTGCTTGTTGTTGAATGGGTGTTGGCGTTTCAAAACCCAATTGGTCTAGTACTTCACATAACTGAGGTGAAAGTCCTAGCGATTTAAAATTTGTCAAAAATATTGTTTTAATGAGCTACAAAGGTAGCTGGAATAAATGGGAACCTACGGTAAATAGCCATATTTATTCCAAATATGGCTTTAATCCAAAATAGGCTGGCTTTTACAGGTTCAACAAAAAGAAACGGAATGCACCATTGGCAAATTATGACTCAAGACTGTCCAATGGTCTCCATCATTTTCCGACAAATACAGGTTTCCCGTAGTCGTTCCAAAGGCCAACGTAGAACCAGAAACATCAAGGGCATGTCTATAGGTTATATCGAATACCTGTTCCTGAGGTAGCCCTTCACGCAATGCTTTCCAGGTTTTACCTCCATCATCAGTTCTGCATACACATAAGGCTCCATTAACAGCTACTCTGAGCTGATCACTGATGCCGGGAACTACCCAGGCTTTGTTGGGATCGGTCTCACTGGCCGCTATGGCAAAGCCAAAATCTGCAGGACCATCCTTTTCACTGATATCTGTCCATTGGGCACCACCATCAGCTGATCTGTATATTCCACAATGGTTTTGCTGCCACATGACTTTAGTATCTCCGGCACACCAGTCCACTAAATGAGGGTCCTGCCCTATCTCCATTTCAGGATCAGGCAGAAAGTCAGCCCTTAAGCCTTTATTCATCGGATGCCAGCTTTGCCCCCCATCTTTGGTTTCAAAGGTTCCCGCACAACTGATGGCCACATAGATATGATCTGAATCTGCAGGATCTACCAGTATGGAATGAATACCGGGATGATCTCTGCCACCTCCAAACCATTGATCTTTTCTGGAGGGATGATCCCATAGTCCCCTTACCAATTCAAAATGATCTCCGTTATCCGTGCTTTTGAATAATCCACCCGGCTCAGTTCCTACATAAATGGTTCCGGGTCTGTCTTTTCCACCCTGCGCAAAAGCCCACAAATATCGGGTGACGGCTGGCACACCCTCCTTTACTTCCTCACCTTCAGGGTATTTTGGCGCTTCCAGTTCTTCCCAGGTCTGACCGTCTTTTGACCGGTGAAGTTTACAACCCCAGTGACCATGGTCGAGCATGGCCCACCAGTAACCGGTTACTTCATCAATGGTAGCAATGGTAACAGGAATACCTTTAAATTCAGTGGATTCGTACTTCCATTGACCGGAAGCATTTCTTTTGTAGATGATAAGTCCCTTACGGGTACCTACCAGCAGTGAGTTTTTAGACGACATGTTGAAAAATTTATGTTTTAGCCCCCGGAAAGGGCCTGCATTACATATACTTCATCACCAGTCGCTAACGCATCCTGCAACCTCTCCCTGTCTTTGACCAGTTGATTACCAATAAAAATATTCACATGCTTTCTCAAGGCACCATTTTCGTCAACAATGTAGTCTTTCAAACCGGCATAGTTCTGATTGATCACTTCAACTGCCTCACTGACCGTACTACACTCGGCAGTTATCGGACTCAGGTTCGGATAAAAACGCTTTAGATTAGATGTGAATTTTATGGTTGGCATAAACCTGAATGTACAAATTTTTACGCTAGATCAAATATTACCTCTTTACTTAACAGCTTATTAATCAAAAGATAAGCCCTCAGTGAGGGCCATTATTAATACTTAAATCCATTGTTGATTATTGTGCGACCGTTCATGCTGCACCGCTCCGGTGTGCAAAGTCTCTGCCGGTTCAAAAAGCATGACCCATACCTCTTCGTCATCTTTAGTGTATGGGTTGTGCTCAACCCCTTTAGGCACAATGATTATCTCACCTTCCTTTACCACCTCAGTTCTGTCTCTGAATTCCATATATAAGGTTCCCTTATGAATATAGAACAGCTCATCTTCATGCTCATGGCTATGCCAGACAAAAGCGCCTTTCAACTTGGCCAGTTTAACCAGCTGTCCATTCAACTCTCCTATGATACTCGGTTTCCAATGGTCCTTCACCATGGAGAACTTTTCTGCTACGTTTATTGATATCATGCTGCAGTTTACAAATAATTTGTTTTTCCACTTACTGAAGCGATATGTTAAATCATCAGTGGCTCATGCTTTGAATTGTTGCAGAAATGGACTTATACTTGCGATTGTTCGACTGGAGCTCAACCATGGATAAGTTTATTGACGTAAGGAGAATGATTGCTGCTAAAAACCCTCGCCTCCTCAAATGGCTACCGGGTTTTATCATTCGCTACGTTGAAAGAATCATACATCAGGAAGATATCAACGCCTTTATGATCAAGCATAAAGAGGCATCGGCTTATGAATTCTGTAAAGCTTGTATGGAGGAATTCGAGATTGAGCTGAACCTCAAAGGCAAGGAGAATATTATCAGGCCTCCTGAAAGTTGTGTCTTTGTGGGCAATCATCCGCTGGGGGGCTTCGATGCTGTGGCACTTATCTCCTCTATCGATGATGTCAGACCAGATTTGCGCTTTATTGTCAATGACTTCCTGCTCAGTGTCGAAAACCTGAGATCACGCTTTGTTGGCGTCAATAAAGTAGGCCGCAATGCCCGGGAATCTCTGAAAGCCGTTGAAAATCAATTTGCAGATGACACGGCCACTTTTATATTTCCAGCCGGATTGGTGAGCAGAAAACAAAACGGCATTATCAGAGATTTGGAATGGAGCAAAACCTTTGTATCTAAAGCGAAAAAGTATAAAAAGCCGGTGATTCCGGTGTATATTGAAGGAAGATTGACCAACCGGTTTTATCGATTAGCTAACATTCGAAAAGCCCTGAGGATCAAACTGAATATTGAAATGTTCTTTCTGGTTGATGAACTCTTCAGACAGAAGAACACTAAAATGGATATCATTATTGGAGAACCTGTACCTCCTGAAACATTCGATAAAACCAGATCGGAAAAAGAATGGGCTGAATGGATGAAAGAAAAGGTTTACCAGTTGAAGCAGTCTTAAACGACCAGTATGAAACAAAGCAAAGTAGAAAAAGAGATTATCCCACCCGTTGAACGTGAGTTAATTGAAGATGAACTGACGCAAGACAGATTCATCCAACACACACACAAAGGCAACAATGAGATTTATATCGTAAACCACCATAACTCCCCGCATACCATGAGGGAGATCGGTAGGTTAAGGGAGATTTCTTTCCGCTCTGCAGGTGGTGGTACAGGCCATGAAATTGACATGGACGAGTATGACACCACAGAGAGGTGCTACGAACAGCTGATTGTCTACAGTCGTGAAGACAAAGAGATTATCGGGGGCTACCGTTTCATAACAGGACCAAGAGCCAAAGATCCGGAGACCGGAAAATTCGATCTGTCTACCGCGCACTACTTCGATTTTTCAAAGAAAATGTGTGAGGAGTACCTTCCCTACTCTATCGAACTAGGCAGGTCATGGGTACAACCCGGGTATCAGCCTTCAGTAAACCCCAGAAAGGGACTCTTTGCCTTAGCTAACATCTGGGATGGTTTAGGTGCCTTAATCACCAATTACCCTGAGATGAAATACTTCTTCGGAAAGGTAACCATGTACAAGACCTATAATGCTGAAGCGAGAGATATCCTGCTGGCCTTTATGTCACACTACTTCCCCGATACAAATTCCTTATGCACACCGAAGCCGGAACTCTTTGCCGGATTTAGTGACACTGTTTTCAAAGAGCATTTCCAGGATAACCCTCCTTTCAGCGATGGCTTCAGGATTCTGCATAAGCTACTGAAAGACAGAGGGGAATGGATTCCTCCTTTGATCAATATCTACATGAACCTGTCTTCCAGCATGAAGACCTTCGGTACTGCCTTTAACCCTGATTTTGGTGGTGTAGAAGAAACAGGACTCATGGTGACTATTGCAGACATTCATGAGGATGTTAAAGAAAGACACATCACTGACTACAAACGCTCAGAGCTGGTCGATTAATTATGACTGAATAAGCGTTTTCACATACTCAGTCAATAAGCGAACCCCATAACCTGTCGCACTTTGCATCTTGGCATAAGCCGAGTCGCTGAAGGCTGTTCCGGCTATATCCAAATGCATCCAGGCCGGATGGTCGTCTGTAAAGACTTCCAGAAATTTGGCCGCTGTTATGGCTCCGGCTATGGGTTTACCACTATAGTTACTCACATCCGCTATATCAGAATGCAGATCAGATTTGAAATCGTCATACAAGGGCAATGGCCATACGCGCTCATGAATTCTGTCTCCAATGGCTGACATCTCCGACCTCATTGTTTCATGGTTACTGAACATAGAAGCGGCTGTATGTCCTAAAGTAGCCACGCTGCTTCCAGTAAGTGTAGCCAGATCAATTACCTTTTCCGGATTAAACTCCTTTACAGCATAGTTGATAGCATCGGCCAGTACCAAACGACCCTCTGCATCCGTATCAATCACCTCGATGGTCTTTCCGGAGTAAGAGCCAATGACATCACCCGGCTTCAGGCTATTGGCATCCACTGCATTTTCTGCACTGGCTACAATGCCTATGACATGAACCGGTAAATTCAGTCTGGAAATCAATTCCAAAGCTCCCATCACCGCTGCTGCACCACCCATGTCAGATTTCATGTAATGCATGTTGTTAGACGGTTTGATGGATAGACCTCCGGTATCGAATGTAATTCCCTTGCCTACCAGGGCCAGTTGAGGATAGTCCCCTGTTCCACTGGGCCTATATTCCATCTGAATCAGACGTGGTTCAAATCTACTCCCCTGTCCAACAGCCAATAAGGCTTCGAAACCTCCCTTTTGAAGGGCTTCCTTATCGAGAATTTTTGTTTTGAAACCAAACCTGCTACCTGAGTCTTCGGCCCATTCAGCCAGATAAGAAGGCGTTTTAATATTGCTTGGTGTATCTACCAGCTTCTTTATGGCATTGACTGTCTTTGCCGTAGCACGTGCCTCATCGGCCACCGCCTGATTAAAAGACTTTGAATACACCTTGCACTGCACTTCATTGTTGAGAAAGTCATTGTTATGCTTGCCATTCGTCTTGTGCTGACCGATTTGATACTTCGATAAGACCAGTCCATAAATAGCCTCAAACAGGAGGTGATGGTTGAGGTGGTCAAGGTAAAGCGTAATAGTCTCCTTCCAGGCATGGTTTCTTTTATGGCTGATCCACCGAAAGGCATCATGAGCCAGACTGGCATCCTTAGATGTCCCCAAACCGACCAAATATAAAATTGACTCGCCTTGGACATGGGGCAGGGTATTGATTTGTTTGAACTTCCCCTGGAAGTCAGGTTGTCCCTGAATTCCTGTAAGTTCACTAATCAACTGATAATCAACCTCATTCTGATAAAATGGTAGTATAATATGTCGGGCCGAAGAAAGGTCATTGACCTGCTGAATTACTTTCATCCCGGAAAGATAAAGATTCCCATTTTTTATTGCAGTTCAGAGTAAGGCTTTCTGTAAAACTCTTTTAACATCTTCTAATCAAAGCTTACATTGGCATTTGACTGTCAGTTAATTATATTCGCGCCTGATAATCTACAGGTATGCGACTCGGACAGCTATCCAGAAAACTTGGGGTAAACTCTTCTGCAATCGTTGAAGTACTCAAAGAAAATTTCAGAGAAGTAAATGATCATCCCAATGTGAAAATTCTGGATGAAGAGTTGGATTATCTGACCAATCACTTTAGTCCCTCTGCTCCTGCTGAACCTGAACAGGAACTTGTAGAGGATACCGCTTCCACCACACAAGAAGTCAAAGCCGAAGAGCCAGAACTTGCTGATACGGAACAACCAGCAATTGAAACTCCTCAGAAAGAAGAACCCGCATTTGTTGAATCTCTCAGGCCCAAAGTTATTCGCCTGGAGGATGAGTTTAATCAGATGAAATCTGATCTGGAATCATTCAAAGCTGAAAAGCCGGAACTTGAAGGTTTAAAGGTTTTGGGGAAAATTGACCTTCCTGAACCTAAGCCGAAAGCACCGAAAGAAACTCCATCAGAAGACGAACCAAAAGGCACGCAAACCATCAATGAACGTGGTGTTAGAAAACGTCACCAGAAGAGAGGGAACCAACGCAAACCTAAGGGTAATACTGCTGAGGCAGAACGCAAAAGAGCAGAATATCAGGCCAAAAAGAGAAAGGCACAGGAGCAGGAAAAGCTCAAGGAGCTCAAGAAGAAACACTACGAGGAGCAAGTGAAGGCTAAATTGAAGGAAAAGCCTAAAAAGAAGAAAAAGAAGAAATTCATCGAGCAACAGGTAAACTCCTCTCCTTCTCAAAACGGATCAAAGCAAAGGACTAAGTCAGGCAATGCGCTTGTCAGGTTCTGGCGATGGCTGAATGGCGACTACGATAAATTCGATTAAGGTTTATTGATGCCCATAGAGATTCAGGAACACGCTTTCGGTGAGTACCTCCTTAGCACCGATATTAACAAGCTGGATATTCGTGCTATTCATCAATTTCTTGCTCGATGCGATTGGTCGAAGGGAATTCCCCTGGAAACTGTAAAAGCTTCTATTGAACACTCGCTCAATGTGGGCTTATACCATAAAGGAGATCAGATCGGATTTGCCAGAGTTATAACGGATTACAGCACTATTGCCTATCTCGGAGATGTTTATATTCTTGAGGATTATCAGGGACAGAAACTTTCAACTCAGCTCATGGACTTTATCATGAAGCACCCCTATTTACAAGGCCTGAGAAGATGGATACTGCTGACATCCACTGCTGACTGGCTTTATGCAAAATTCGGTTTCAACAAGCCTGCCCGACCTGAATTGTATATGGAGAAGTACACTCCAGACATCTATCAGAAAGACATTCCTGCAGATTAATCGGAAACTCTACAGGCTTCTTCCCTTGATCTTATAATTTTGTTGAATCACTAATGAAGTGTTACCCTATGGAATTATTTAAGGTCATTGAACCAAGGGCAAAAGCCGTCCCCATTATAATTAGCTCACCACATTCAGGCACCTATTTTCCCAATGAGATAGTCGATCAGTTCAAAGCCGAACACGTAGCCCGGCCGGATGATACTGATTGGTTTATTGATCGTTTGTATGACTTCGCTCCCTCATTGGGCATCAAAATGATTACAGCCAATTATAGCCGTTGGGTAATCGATTTGAACAGAGATCCACAGAGCGCTCCCCTTTACAATGACGGCAGGGTAATCACCGGCCTCGTACCAACGACCAACTTCAATGGCGACAACCTGTATCGGGCTGAAACACCAGATCAGGAAGAAATTGACAGAAGGCTTAAAAGCTATTACCTGCCCTATCATCAGAAGGTTGGACAATTGCTCGAAGAAACCAGAGCACAATTAGGCCAGGCGCTTTTATTCGATGCTCACTCCATCAGAAAAGTAGTACCCGGTATCAGACAAGAAGCTTTCCCTGACTTGATTCTGGGTGATAATGACGAACAATCAGCAAGCTCCACAGTCATTCAGGCGGCCTGGGAAGCTTTGAACAGTTCGGGTAAAGACCTGCAGCACAATCATCCTTTTAAAGGAGGTCATATTACACGCTCATTTGGTCGGCCGGAAAAGAACATTCATGCCTTGCAATTGGAAATGGCCAAGACGAACTACATGGACAATACAGAAACTGAGTATGATCAGTCCAGGGCGGATGAAATGCGCAAGACTTTGGTCCTCATGTTTGAAGCCCTAATCGACAAGTTATCATGAGCAAAGCGTATCATTTCAAAGGCCTGTTAACGGAAAAGGGCTGGCTGGAAGATGTAACCATCAACCTGGACGATGAAGGACGTATCACCAGCATTGGCGAGGCAAATCACACTGCAGAAAAAGTGAATGGTTACGCCCTCCCCGGATTTCAAAATGCACATTCCCATGCCTTTCAATATGCCATGGCGGGTCTGGCCGAGCTGCACGAAGGTACCGGAGTACCTGATGACTTCTGGAGCTGGCGATCTGCCATGTACGATTTGGCCCTGCAGATTGACCCGGATCAGTTGCAGCACATTGCAGCTATGCTTTACAGCGAAATGGCCAGGCATGGATACACTGCCGTTGCTGAGTTCCACTATGTACATCATGATAAAAACGGACAGCCTTACAGCCAACTGGCTGAGCTGGGATCCCGCCTGGTAGCCGCAGCAGAACAGGCCGGGATTCACATTACACTGGTCCCCATGTTCTATCAGCAAGGAGGCTTTGGAAAACCGGCAGAAGACAAACAAAAACGCTTTATCTCTCCTACTATTGAAGACTATTACCACCTTTTGGAGAGCAGCCGGCAAGTAGTAAAGGCTTATGACAAGGCCAAGCTTGGCCAGGGCATTCATTCACTTCGCGCAGTGAAGCCGGAAGATGTTGTACAGGTTTGTAAAGATTTCGGGAATGACAGACCTTTTCATTTCCATGTTTCAGAACAGCTGAAGGAAATCAATGACTGCCTGGCCTTCCACGGTCAAAGACCGGTAGAATGGTTACTAAATCATGCTGATGTCAATGACAACTACCACCTCGTTCATGCTACTCACCTGAGCGATGCAGAAGTTGAGGGAATTGCCAAATCAGGAGCTCATGTTGTGCTATGTCCCACGACAGAAGGTAATTTGGGCGATGGACTATTCCGCTTCAATGATTTCCAAAATACCAAAGGCCGCTGGAGTATTGGAACAGATAGCCATGTGAGTCTGAATCCACTGGAAGAATTAAGGCTGCTTGACTATGGGCAGCGCTTAACCACACACAAACGGAATACTTATTATCAGCCCAATCGAGGTGATAGTGGTTTTAATGCACTTAAAATGGCCTGGCAATCAGGAAGAAAAGCTATGGGCCATGCTGCCCATGAGTTTTTCGCTGTAGGTCAGTACTTTGATGCAGTAGTAGCTGATGGAAACGCCCCGCTAATCGCAACCGCTGGCAGCCAACACCTCTGCAATACAATTGTCTATTCCAGCGATGTGTCCAACTTTCTGGGGACCATGGTAGCGGGTGAATGGATAACCAGTGAAGGCAAACATCAGAAGACTGACGAGATCAGCTCTAACTTCATCAAGACCATGAATGACTTGAAGTCGAGGCTTTGATGACTCAAGCTCAAATGAAAGGGTTGTTTCTCTCAAGAATGATTGAAACAACCCTTTTAAAGTTAAAGCAATGCCTATTGCCCTTTGGCAGCCGCAGCAACCAGATCTTTTAACTTATATCCGCCAAAGCCAAAGTTGATCGTCAGACCACTGATCAGACTTCCCGCACTGGTAAAGGCTGAATCGTAGTTCTTTCCAATGTTGTAAGAGATGACTATGTCTTTCGACACATTGTAGTTCATATTGAGAATGAACTTGTTGGTGTTATCCCCTTGCCAGGCGAAGAACTCCTGTCCGTTGATTTCCTGCGTGATTTTCTTTCGATTCCAGCGCTGAATGTATTCCAGTTCGAAAGAGAACTTCTGAGTATCATACACCGCTCTGAGGCCCAAATCATAATTATTGCCTTCTCTGAAATCGGCACTAATGGGTTGATATTCATCGATAAAGCTCTGGTTCACCGAAATCACCCTGGCCAGGAAGATAAACTCAAAGTTGGAAGGTATCTGCTGATTTACTTTGCCATCTCTTTTTTGAGGCCTGTAGGCCACATTCACCCAGGTACCCCATCTGGAGGTGATGGCATTATCCCAGTTGTTCTGAGGAAAGTTAAAGGCACGCGCATAGTTCAAATCAATATGCCATCCATATCGATCGGTTTTAACATTTGCTATGAGCTCTCTGAATTTTTTAAGCTTTACATCAGCGATATCATTATCATAGATTTCATTGAACACCTCTTCTACTTTATCTGATGGAGTATTAGCAGGTATTTTCTGAAACACTGCCTTCAGGTAGTCTCTAGCAACAGACTGCAACCCGTTATCAGTGATAGACGAAATGTTCTGGAGGTTTTCTAAAAGCCATTGGTAGAGTCCCCCGACAGAATAGGTCGTACCAGGAAGGTTTATATACCTATCTATTCCAGCTCCCACTCCCGATTTTATGTTATTGCTTGAGGTGGTTTCCTTTAAAGCCTTATTGTAAGCCGATTTCAATTCCTCATTGACCTTTCCTCTCAAAAGAGTAGTTCGTAATCCAAGACCTATAGCATTCGTACTCACACTATCGTTGAGCAGAAAGTTATTGGTAGTGGCTAATGAAACATTAAACTCTTCCCAGATATTCTTACCAAACTTATTTTCCAGATAATCAGTGTAAGAGAAACTGGTTCTTCTTCCCAATAAATATGGGTTAGCCTCTAAGGCAAAATTGTTAGGTAACGAAAAGCTGTTGGTGGAATCAAGGAAGTTGTTCAGGAATGCTGCCTGTAAATCCTTAAAGCTGGTTGGCCTCGATATCTCATTGATCTGCTTAGTGATAATATTGGCAGCCGGCATGGCCGGGGCCTTTAACTGATCGAGGCTTAAATCCTGAGCTACCAGCCCTAAACAAAACACCCCAAGTATTACGATGAGTGTAAATTTGATTAAGTACCTCATCACATTAAAAGTTAATATAGAAAATCACGCTTTGATTGTCTGATGATGCCTCATAATCTGGCGTTCCGGTATACTCATCTGGAAACTTATACTCCTGCGTGCTATTATTACCTTGCTGACTAATCGTTATCTCAAACTGGTTATCACTTCCATCAGGATTTTGCAAGCTTGAGGTAAAGCGAATTCGATTACCCTTCAATTCAGCATAATTACCCACCTCTTCTTCACGTTTATCTTGATTTACATACTTTGTGGGCCATCCGTAATTAATGGTTATTAATGTGCCCTGAATAGGTGTCAGGTTGATTATCACAGGATGATTATTATCTACCATCTGATAGTGAAGCTTGTCTTCTTGTTCTGTGTAAGTTGCCATAATTGATATGAGTTGATGATGAATATTCTGTAAGTGATGCCAACACAGTGCAACACCGATCACAGGCGCTTCAGGATTGCCTACAATTTATCCCCGAATTGTTTCGTTAAAAGCTGTCTGAAATAGCGTGTCATTGTGCGTGTATCTCTTGTCCAGAATGAATTTAAGCTTTTATTCAGTACAAAAAAGATTGAATGTAACTATTAGAGGATTATTTTTCCTTAAAGACCCAAAACTGAACATAAATACCTAAAACTAGGTATCATAAAAAGTCAACACTCAAACAGCGTCAATTATGAATAGGAAGCATCTGCTTCAATTACTTACCCTCAGTATGATGGTACTTCTCTCCTGCACAGAAGAAAAAGTACCGGAACCCTTCTACCCGAAGAATGATCATGAGGCTTATGAAAAGTCCCTGGAACAAGCCAACCTGCTTAGCACTGCATTGGGCAAAGAATGGCTTCAGTCTGCCAACGAGGCATTAGATAATCCCGAGAGGATCGAACTACCTTATGAAGAGGCCTTTTATATCAATGAGCTTTCTGCTTTTGCTCAGGGCTATCGTTTTTCAGCCAAAAGAGGACAGAAAGTACAAATCACTCTCAGTGAGATTAAAGCCGATACCCTCAGGCGGTTTGTTGACCTCTATCGTGCTGAAGAAGGCGAACTGTATCATGTAGCCTCGGCAGATAGCACGGCCCAAACACTTGGGTTTGAACCAAGACGCGATGCAGATTACGTTTTAAGGGTTCAATCAGAGCTGCTTCGTGGTGGTTCGTTTAAAATCACTTTCGAGAATGTGCCTTCACTGCGATTCCCGGTAGCAGGGCTTACCCATCAGTCAATCTGGAGTTTCTGGGGTGATGAACGCGATGGAGGCCGAAGAAGTCACGAGGGCGTTGACATATTCGCTGAACGCGGGACCCCGGTTATTGCCCCTACCGATGGCCTGGTCAGGTCTGCCGAAGAAAGAGGAATTGGTGGTAAGGTCGTATGGCTGGCTGATTCCAGGCGATCACAGAGCCTTTATTTCGCTCACCTGAATGATTGGAACGTAAAGAGAGGCGATCGGGTAAAGGCGGGCGATACTTTAGGTTTTGTGGGTAATACGGGTAATGCCCGCACTACAGCACCCCACCTGCACTTTGGTATTTACTCCAGGGGTGCCATCAACCCCATCAATCACCTGAAGCCTTTGGGCAGACAACTAAGACCTGTCGACTCGGAATTTGACTGGCTGGGTCAGGAAATGCAGTTAAAGAACAATACCAGCCTATTCAGTAGCCTGAGTGACCGACAGACTACTATTCAACTCGAAAAGAATCAGATTGCCAGGGTAATTGCCATTACCCACGATCATTGCAAAGTGGAATTGCCGAATGGTGAAAAGGGTTTCATCAGAAAAAGAGACCTTAATCCAGGGTTGGGTATACTAGAGCAGCTCATTGCTCAGGAAGAACAACATATCTACTTCAGGCCAGATTTAAGTACAGGCAAGGGTATGATTGCAGCCAATGAAAATCTGGATGTTCTGGGTCGAAATAATGACTTCCTCCTGGTGGAATCAGCTTCGGGGCTAAGAGGATGGATTGAGGCATCGAAAGCCAGCTCAGCCTCTAGAGCCGATGAAGACTAAGCGTTCCTTGACTTGATAAGAGCTCCCATTACACTTAAAGCAATTTCTTTCGGTGTTTGTGAGGCAATATCGATTCCAATAGGAGCATCAATTTCACTGATTTTCTGTTCGTCAAAGCCATAAGATTTCAATCGCTCTACTCTCCTGGCATGGGTCTTCTTACTGCCCAAAGCGCCAACATACTTTACCTCCGAATTCAATAGAATCTTCAGCGCCTCATCATCAATCTTCGGATCATGAGATAAGATAACCGCATAAGTATCCTTATCTAAAGGAAATTGATTGAGCACCTCCTGCGGCCAGTTCACCAATAGCTGGCCGGGTTCCTGGCTCCTGGCCGTTTTCTTCGCAAAAGTGTCTCTGGGGTCAATAACCACCGTTTCAAAGTCATACATATGGGCAAGCACCAGCAGTTCGGAAGTAATATGTGCCGAACCGATCAGCAACAACAAAGGCTTCTTTCGAAAGAAATGAACGAAATATTCATCTCCTACTCTCGATTGCACCACGGCTCCCGGAAGGCCTTCGGCAAAAGCATTCCGGATGTTCTGAACCAGTACTGGATTATCAGGTAGTTCCTCGTCAATCTTATCCATCAGGATGGGATTGGTATTGGCATGACCCGAAAGTGGAGTCAACAGAAAGAAGTTGAGCTGCTGCTTTAAAAATTCGTTGTACTTGTTCCAGGCATCATCTTCAAGAAAAGGCGTGATCAGTACGGACAATGCCCCTCCACAACTCAAACCCACCTCCCAGGCCTCGTCATCTGCAATACCGAATTTCACCAACTCAGGCTGTCCATTCTGAATAACCTCTAGAGCCTTCTTCACTACAGCGTTTTCTACACAACCACCACTGACAGAGCCGATCATTTGTCCTGAATCTGTCACCAACATGGCAGAACCTACCGGTCTGGGTGAACTTCTCCAGGTGCTGACCACCCTGGCCATGGCAAATGGTTTTTCTTTATCAACTAATTGCTGTATCCTTGAAACAATGTCTATCATGTCTGACGTTTGAAAGCTGTAACACAAATAACAATATAAGAATTTGCTTTTCGATAACCACGGCCGACCATTAAGATATCTAAGACTCGGAGTTACTGAACGCTGTAACCTCCGGTGCTTCTACTGCATGCCGGAAGAAGGCCTTCCCTGGTCATCCAAGAAGCAGCTTTTAAGTTATGAGGAAATGATCAGGCTGGTCAGTATCCTGGCCGATATGGGTATCGATAAGGTCAGGATTACAGGTGGTGAACCTTTCGTGAGGAAAGACCTTATCCCCTTTATGTCAGAACTGAGCCAAATAGATGGTATTGAAAAGCTGAGTATCACCACCAATGGTACCGCTCCGCTCAAACATATCGATGCCATGAAAGCCATGGGGGTGCATGCGGTAAACCTGAGTCTCGATAGTCTGGACAAGGAACGCTTTCATAAAATCACGCGAAGAGACGAGTTTGACCAGGTCTGGGAGTTTCTACAGGCATTGATCAAGTCGGGTATAAAGACTAAAATCAATGCAGTGATTATGGAAGAACACAACCTGGATGACATTCTGCCTATGGTTGAGCTTACCAAAAAGGAGCCCATTAATGTTCGGTTTATTGAAGAAATGCCCTTTAATGGTGGCGCAAAAGGATACCAGAAAATCAACTGGAATTATCAAAAGATACTGGAACACATCACCAACAAGTATCCGGACATCATAAGACTGGATGATCATGTAAGCTCTACCTCCTACAACTATAAGTTACCGGAAGCCAAAGGTAGCTTTGGAGTTATCCCGGCTTACTCCCGGTCTATTTGCAGCAGTTGTGACAGAATCCGCATTACCCCAAAAGGAGAGTTGAAAACCTGCTTGTATCAGGCTGGAGGTTTCAGCTTCAGAGACTTTATGAGAGCCGGTGCTTCTGACGATGCCATTCGGGAGAAATTCATGCAATTCTTTAAGAACAGAGCTAAAAATGGCTTTGAAGCAGAGAAGCAAAAAGAACAAAACGATACCTTTGAATCTATGGCTACGATAGGTGGATAACACTTTGAGCCCAAGCAATTCATCATACCTAATTGAATATGATCAGTTACCAGGAAGCCTTACAAGTTATTTCTCAACATCAATTAACGCTCAACACTACCCGCGTGCCCATTGAACAGGCGAATGGGCATGTGCTGGCACAAGACCTTATTGCAGATAGGGACTTCCCTCCTTTTGATCGGGTAACCATGGACGGTATAGCCATCAACTTTGCTGATTATGAGAAGGGTCAACGATCTTTCCCGGTAGCTGATGTGATTGGTGCCGGCATGCCTCAGAAGAATCTCGATATCCCAGGCCAGTGTGTACAGATCATGACGGGTGCGATTATGCCCACCGGATTAGATACGGTTATCCGCTATGAGGATATTGAGATTGAAGATGATGTCGCTACGATTAAAGAAGAAGGCATCAGGCATCGACAGAATATTCACTTCAAAGGTCAGGACAAGAAGGCTGGTGAAGCAGTCGTAGCTAAAGGTACCCGTCTAAGCCCTGTAGAGCTGATTGTAGCCGCTTCTATTGGTCAATCAGAAATTCCGGTACTGGAACTACCCAAAGCGGCCATCATCACCACAGGTGATGAACTGGTCAACATTCATGAAAGCCCTCTGGAACATCAGATCAGAAGGTCGAGCAATTATGGGGTTCAGGCTCTGTTAAAGGAGTGGAATGTGGATGCTACCCAATTCCACTTAAAGGATGACAAAGAATTAATGATCAGAGAGTTAACATCTATTCTATCAACTCATCAGTTAATCATTCTTACCGGAGGAGTTTCCAGAGGTAAATTTGACTATCTACCTGAGGTGTTGGAAGAATTGGGTGTGGAAAAACACTTCCATAAAGTGAAACAAAGACCGGGTAAACCGTTCTGGTTTGGCACACGCAACAAGCAAAATATTGTGTTCGCATTACCCGGTAATCCCGTCTCTTCATTTGCCTGTGCCAATGTATATTTAAGACACTGGCTTCAACTTTCTCAGGGTATGGAAGCGACCAACTCCTATGCAGAATTGGGTCAGGATTTGAGCTTCCCTCCTGAACTTACCTGGTTTGTGGAATGTCAATTAGAACATCTTGAAAATGGTAAAGTCAGAGCAACCGCCTTCAGAGGTAATGGTTCGGGGGATTTTGCCAACCTAACGCTAGCCGATGGCTTCCTGATTCTTCCCGAAAAACAGGAGACCTTTAAGGCCGGAGAAGTTTATCCTTATATTCGATACAGAAAGGAAGTATGAGCAAAGAATTTTCACATATAGATCAGGATAAACCTGCAATGGTTGATGTAGGACAGAAAGCGGAAACCCAAAGAACGGCCATTGCGGTAAGTCATGTTCAATTGCCTGATGATATGGCTGAGCATATCCATGATGGAGAAATCAGGACCCTGAAGGGGCCTGTGTTCCATACTGCTATTATTGCGGGCATTCAGGGGGCTAAAAGGACATTTGAGCTTATTCCGCTCTGCCATCAACTCAACCTGAATAAAGTGGGTGTAGATATTAATCTAAAGGATGGACTTCTGGTTGAAATTATCTGTGAAGCAAGATGCAGTGGCAAAACCGGAGTGGAAATGGAGGCCTTAACCGGTGCTTCAGTGGCAGCACTTACTATTTACGATATGTGTAAGGCCTTCTCCCATAATATTGTGATTAAAGAAACGCGCCTATTAAGTAAAACCGGGGGTAAATCAGACTTTAAGGGCTAGTCACCAATGGCCTTTAGTTCCTCTATGGTAATTAAAGGATCAACAGATTTGAACACAAAGCTTCCGGCCACCAATACATCTGCCCCGGCATCCATCAGCTCAGGGGCATTTTGGGCATTAACTCCGCCATCAATTTCGATGAGGGTATGTGCTTCATTTTCAGCAATGATCTCTTTCAACTGTCTTACCTTCTTGTAGGTGTTTGGGATGAACTTTTGTCCGCCAAAGCCGGGGTTCACGCTCATCATACAAACCAGGTCTATATCCTGAATGGTATCCTCCAGTAATTGCACATTGGTATGTGGGTTGATCGCCACGCCTGCTCTGCAATCCAATGCTTTAATCTCCTGCAATACTCTGTGCAAATGATTACAGGCTTCATAATGCACCGTAATGTTAGCTGCTCCTGCATCTCTGAATGCTTTCAGGTATTTTTCAGGATGTACAATCATCAGGTGTACATCCAATGGCTTCTTAGCGTATTTATTAATGGCCTCCAATACAGGCAAACCAAAAGACAGGTTGGGTACAAATACACCATCCATAATATCGATATGAATCCAGTCAGCCTGACTCTCATTTAACATTTCAATGTCTCGCTGAAGGTTGGCAAAGTCAGCTGATAATACAGAAGGAGCTACGAGGGGTGAGTTCATGTGTAAATATAAATCAATATTTGATGATCTTTCTAGTGGCTGTATGTGAAGAAGTGACTACTCTTAGAAAATAGAGACCACTTTCCTCCAGGCTGATTTTTAATGGGTTTTTACCCTCAAACGGCACATACTCTTCCCTACTCTTTAACTCCCCTTTGCTGCTAATGACCTCGATGGTCAATTTCTCTCCAAAATAGGCTTCTTCAAAATTCAATTGAATATCGTCATTCGTTGGATTTGGAAAGGCATTATATACTTGCGGATTCTCACTGATGCCTGCTCTTTCACGGGCCACAATCCGCTCAAAGTTAGGTACTCCATATCCGAATGTATTATCCGGTGTACCAGCCCGATCGCCTGATAAACGTATCATTTCAGTAATCTCCTCTGCTGTCTTATTCGGGTAAGCCTGCATCACTCCTGCGACAAGGCCTGCCACCAAAGGACTGGAAAATGAAGTACCGTTTTGAGATACCAGCGTTCCTTCTGCGGTGACCAGTAAAGTACCAACTCCCAAGGCTACTACATCTGGCTTAAAACGATTGGGTGTAGAGCTGTTTCTGCTACTGAAGGAAGCAATCTCTCCTTCAAAGTTCACTGCTCCCACCGCGATTACAAAAGGACTATCTGCCGGAGCACTGACCAGGGCATTACTTCCGCTATTTCCCGCACTGTTGACCAACACAATACCTTTTGAGGCCGCTATGTTAGCTGCTCTGGTAATGACGGCTGTTTCACCATTGAGTTGAGCATCGGTGTAGTTCATTAAAGGATCAGTGAATCCGGTGCGATATCCCAGTGATGTATTCACCAGGTTTACACCTGCAGAGTCAGCCATTTCTATGGCGAATAGCCAATTGTACTCCTCAATGCGGTATTCCTGATTGGCTTCTGTCACAAAAAGCATGAATGCAGCCAATGGTGCTGCTCCTCTATAGTTCTCCTGATCAGCTCCCAAGATGGAAAAAACACGAGTCCCATGGTTATTGCCATTTTCCACGCTTTCCCTGTTGCCTACAAAGTCATAAGTCAGCAGAAGCCTGTTATCATCCAGCACAGACTCGAAAGCTGGTAACTGGCTGTAATTCTGGAAACCATCGTCCATTATGGCTATACTAATCCCCTCACCCTCTATGCCATACTCATGCATGACATCAATTCCCAAATGGCCATACTGCTCCTGAGCCTGGTTATCAACTGTCGATAGCTGAACTCCAAATTTCTCTGACCTTACTGATCTCAGTGGATTACCCGGAGCTACCCATTCAGTGGATGCCACAAAGTCTAATGCGCTCACCATTGCGGCCTGCGCTTCATCCATCTGAACTAATACCCCATTCATCCATTTGGTGGTAAAGAAGGTCTCAACGCCTAAAGACTCTAGCGTATTGATGTAATTGGAATTAACTGGTAAATCTGCTGTAGTAATGGAAATCTGCTGTCGCTCTCTCCTTTCAATGGCTTTTGCAGAGAGGTATTGTTCGGGCTGGTTAACTGAGTATGAGGTGTTGTCCTTGTCTTTGAAAAAGACCATATATCTATCTTGCGCATAGCTACTCAGGCTGAGTAGCAGGAGCAATAAGATACTAATCCTCTTCATCTATCTTTCCGTGAGCGTAGAGTTCTTCGCGATACAAACGCCCTGATTCGACTATTTGTTGCCCGAGACACTCCTGACGGGAACAGAGCTTCACCTGATCGTAAAACTTGTAAATCAGTCCAATACTGTCTCTGTAGACTTCTCTTCTGATATCCCGGAAAGTAATACCATCTTCATCATTGCTGATCTCAATCTCGGCCGTTTCCAAAAAGGTATTCAGACCAACGGTGAAATTGCTATCAAAATTAAGCATGCTGGTTACCTGAGCTTCCCGGCTATTCAGCAGGTTTCTATCCCAGGTACGACTGATATCAGCAGGAAAAGTCATTTTAACAAAAGGTATATTATTTTCTACCGAAATGGCCTTATCTCCCTCAATACGCGCTGACCATACTGAGTCAAGCTCCCATGGCTGTGTATCATCATCTCTCACATAGCGGTTCATAATATGTGAAACCTGCCCACCACTGCTAAAAGGTTCACCGACCTCTTCACGCAGTTGATAAGTAAATGTATCGGAGATATCTACCGCATAGTAACGGATCTCATACACGTTGTACTCTCGGTACTTGCCTTGTTGCAGAAAGAAATATGACTTACCCAGTTCAGGATCTAAAGGTGGAATTGGTTCCTCATCGTCTCCACCACCACAAGCGAGAACAATTGCTACCAAAATGATTAAAAGACCCCAGGTTCTGAGCTTCATATTGCGAATTAATACCTAATTGAAACGTTTAGCAAACTTTGTTTCGTGTTTGGCTGCTCTGGAATTATGCAGTTCCACATAAATACAGGCTCGGAGCCATTTACCCTATTGCATTTGACCCATTTCTTAGCTTTCAAGTGCATATTTTTTTAGGAAAGAATTAGCTTTGCCCCCATAAACGATTCTGAACTATGGCCCTCAAGACCTTTGTAAAAGTAAGTGGAGTAAATAACCTGAGTGATGCACGCTATTGTGCTGGTATGGGAGTGAATCAGATTGGTTTTAATATCGAGCCTGACCACGCCAATTATACCGACCCACAGTCTTTCAAAGAGCTGTCTGAATGGGTATCCGGAGTAGAGTTTGTAGGAGAAATAGAATCGAATGAATCTGCCGGCCAACTTTCAGAGATAATAGCCTCATATGACCTGCAAGCTATTCAGGTGAATCATATCCAGCTCATTGAAGCTGCCAAAGCTACCGGTAAAGCCGTAATCTACTACACTGAATCAATTGATGATGCCAAAGCAGCTGTTGATGCTCATGGCAAGTCCATTGCCTATATTCTTTTAGAAGATGAATCAGCCAGTAAAGAAGACTTGAATGAATTGGCCTCTCAATGTGAGCTAGTGGTTGGCGCTGGCCTGAAAGCTGATAGTCTGGATGATCTTCTGGAAGAAGTAAAACCTAAAGGTATTGCCCTTAAAGGTGGTGACGAGATCAGACCTGGCTATAAAGACTTTGACGAAATGGCCGATATTCTGGAAGCATTGGATGCTGACGAATGGGCCTGATGGTCTGAATTGCTATTTCTGTCCTCCATCTCTCCTCTCATCAATAATTTGTCAGGCTGAATTGATATTTTCATAGTTTAGTGGCTATGAAAAAGTTTTTGGTACTTCTGATGATTATCGGGCTATCTACAGGATCAGCCCTGGCGCAAGACAATCTAACCACTTTTATTCTGGTACGTCATGCTGAAAAGGGTAATGATGATCCAAGAGACCCTTCTCTCTCTACGGAAGGAGAAGCCAGGGCACAAAAGCTTGCCCAGGTACTGGCAGATCAAAATATCACGGCCATTTACTCTACTCCATTTAAGAGAACACAGTCTACTGCTGCTCCATTGGCCAAGGCTAAAGGACTTTCTGTGGAAACCTATGACTTCAGAAGTCAAACCTTCTTACAGGAAATGCTGGATAAGCATCAGGGAGGCACCATTCTTATCTCTGGTCACTCGAATACCACCCCTATGGTGGCGAATGCCCTGATTGGTTCCGCTACTTTTGAACAACTGGATGAAAGTGAATACGGAATGATTTTCATTATTACCGTTTCATCCATTGGCAAGGGGAAAGCTACGGTGGTTAAGTACTAGACCAAAGGCATAACGCTGGACTATTTCAGCCATGGTGAGGACATCATGACAAATATTACCCTTGAAGTCTAATCTATTCATCAGTAGAAATATGAATTAGAGAAATTCGGACATTCGCTCCATTTCAAAAGAAATGAATCTTTCAGTCAGCTTTCTCAGGCCTATCAAGCTTTAGATAGGCAATTCCTCCCAGAGCACTAACCAGACTAATCAGGAAAAATAATGTAGCCAGGGCTGTAGCACTGGTCTGATCAATCAAAAGGAACACTGCTCCTTTGACCATGACCAACTCTCTGATACCAATTCCTCCCGGAAGAGATACGGGTAAGGTTGCCGCTACCGAGGTGACTAAAAAGAGTGTGAGATAATCAATATATCCCAATTCAACACCTAAGGATTTTAGAATTAAAAAGGCACTGATTACCTGTAAAGACTGAACACCTAAAGCCTGAAGGTTAGTGATATGATTAACCGACTTAAAGGTCTTGAATAACAGGTGTACCAAAAGATAATAAGAAGGATAAGCCACAACTAAGCCCACCCAGAGTAACCAGCCAAAAGGAGCAATAGCCTCTTGTCCATGACCAATCAGTCCGAGGATGAAGGCTAGAAAGCCCAGGGCCACAACCCCACTCACACGATCTAAGAGGGTAGCACTAATCAGAGACTTCACCGATGTCTTATACCACTTATTCAACAGGTAAACTTTATAGCCGTCTCCACCAATTCCTCCAGGGAGAAACTGGTTATAGAGCATGCCCAAATAGTATAGTTTGAGATTGAATCGCTCTTTCAATTGAATTCCCAGCGCTCTGAAGAAGTAATTCAACCTCAAGGCACTGAGTGCTTTTGAAGCATTGAAGGCGAGAAACGCCAGAAAAAGCCAGCCAAAGTTGGCTGAAAGCAAAGTCACTTTAAGCTCATCCAGATCGATAGTTCGCACCACATAGCGAATAGCAAATGCTGCAATAACTATCTGTATAGCTACTTTAAGCCACCTCTTAAGCTTTTTGCTTGCCAATGAAAGTTTCTTTTAAGCGATAGACCTTTTTGTTCTGAGACTCGAAATAAGTCCTCATCATCAATTCGGCAATGATACCCACCGTAATAAACTGTATACCTGCGAGGATAAGAATACTCCCCAAGAGCAATAGGGGTCTCCCCCATATATCTTCACCAGTCCAGAATTTGTAGATCACCAGGTATAAGTCGATAACAAAACCAATAAAGAAGGTGATGATACCCAAGCCTCCAAAGAGGTGCATTGGTCTTCTCAGGTATTTCTGGAAGAAAATCATGAGTATCAAATCGGCCATTACCCTGAAGGTTCTGTTGATACCGTATTTTGACTCCCCATGAATCCTGGCATGATGCTGCACATCGACCTCTGTCATTTTCGCACCCTGCAGCTTGGCCAGTACAGGAATGAAACGGTGCAATTCACCATAGAGACCAAGGTTCTTCGCTATGTCCTTTTTGTATATTCTCAGGCTACACCCATAGTCCGTCAAGCGAACGTCAGTTGTATTCCTGATGATCCAGTTGGCTATTTTACTCGGGAATTTTCTCAGCACAAAGCCATCCTTCCGGTTGGCACGAACCCCTGCGACAACGTCTAAACCTGTCTCTTCAAGTTTAGCCATCATCTTTGGAATATCTGCAGGATCATTCTGAAGATCACCATCCATGGTAACAATGTATTCGCCTTCAGCAGCATCAATGCCTGCCTGCATGGCTGTACTTTGTCCATGGTTTTTATTGAAAATGAGCAACTTGGTTCGTTCGTTGGCTACCTTGCGCACATTTTCCACTGTGTTATCAGTAGAACCATCATCTACTAAGATTAACTCATAGTCAATTCCCTCCAGTGCTGCATATTCTTTCTCACAGAGGGGGATTACATTGTCTTCTTCGTTGTATAGCGAAACAACTACAGAGAGTTTCATAGGCCAGATTTTCGAAGTGCAAAGTAAACAGGTTCTGTCTCAAATACCTAATAAGAGGCATTCATGCTGACTTTAAGAATTTAACTTAAAGGCTTCGACAATTTCGTTTAGTTTTGTGCCCACATGAAACTCAAACTTATATTCGGTGCTTTAGTCGCTCTCTCAGTAGCCGTTATGTTCGCCAATATTGGTGGACTGGATGTCTATGCCCTGGATGAAGCCAAGAACGCTGAGGCAGCACGCTATATGTTTGAGAGTGGCGATTATGTTGTTCCCTATTACAATGGTGAACTCAGAACCGACAAGCCTCCCCTTCATTATTACTTCATGGCGGCTGGATATCAACTCTTTGGAGTCAATGCCTTTGGAGCCAGGTTCTTCTCCTCCCTGTTCGGTGTTTTGACCATAATCATCACCTTCCTGTTTACGATTAAGCATTTCAACACTAAGGCTGCCATCTGGTCCAGCCTGGTATTGATAGCCTCCCTGCATTTCAACTTGCAGTTTCATATGTCTGTACCAGATCCCTATCTGGTCTTCTTTATGACCTGGGCTTTCTTCTCTTTTTATGAGGCCTACAAGACATCGAATCGCTGGCACCTTTTTTTCTTTTATTTTGCCGTGGGTTGTGGAATGCTCACGAAAGGCCCAATAGCCATGGCACTCCCCGGCCTGACGGCTGTATTCTTTCTTGCTTTCAATAAGGACTTTAAATTCAAAACGATATGGCGAATGCAGCCGGTAAGTGGGCTTTTGCTATCTCTTATGGTGGCTTTCCCCTGGTATTATATGGTAGATAAACAAACCCAGGGAGCATGGACAGAAGACTTTTTCTTCAAACATAATTTCAGCAGGTATTCAGAGGCCATGGAGGGGCATGAGGGCATATTTCTGGTGACTTTCGCCTTTGTGTTCATTCTGGGCATGCTCACCTTTCTGCCATTTGTCTTTCAAAGTGTCAAGCATGCCATCTACAACCGGAAATCTGAACCACTACTTTACTGCCTGATTGCC
This sequence comes from Roseivirga sp., assembly GCF_965216855.1. NCBI lineage: Bacteria > Pseudomonadati > Bacteroidota > Cytophagia > Cytophagales > Roseivirgaceae > Roseivirga > Roseivirga sp. The sequence continues at coordinate 296,486 of NZ_OZ244204.1, forward strand.
ACCTTAGTAGTAGTTATCTTCTTTGCTTCTTCGAGCACTAAACTCCCGAACTACACGGTCCCTTCTTACCCTGTTCTGGCCGTTTTACTGGGGGTATATCTGGCACAGATTAATCCATTATGGCTTAAAAATTCCTGGAACCGATTCGGCTTCATTGCCTATTCTCTCTTGTTAACCGGGTTTCCTGTCGGTATTTACTTTGGTCTGAAGGCAGATCCTTCACTGGATCACCTGACTCACCTGGCCTATTATTTCATTCCACTAAGTCTGGCGGGTTTGTATCAACTCTACACAGGTATCAGAGGCAAAGACCTGGCAGGTACATTTAAACTTAATGTAGCGGCCTGGATTACTACTATTCTCCTTTTCTTCTACCTGATTTTCCCACAGGTTGATGCTGAGAACCCAGTAAGGAAACTGCTTCCCGGAATAGATAAAGAGAAAAAGGTCATTTCCTATTCCCGCCTGAATGCCGCTTTTGTCTTTGCCTTAGAAAGAGAGATACCACGATATGCCCAGCTTGAAGAGGTTCGGGAGGCTATGCAGAAATCACCTTCAGGTTATGTCATTTCAAGAACTGAGTATCGAGACGACCTGGAGACAATTCCAGGGCTTACCTATCACAGTGAGGCCAAGGATTTGTTCGAAAATCCAACTACTCTGATCATGCAATGGGGTGAATAGCAGGTTTATCTATTTCCTGATCAATCCCCTCTGAAGCTTTTCTGATTCACTCTTGGGAGCCATAATCATGTAGCCCAATACCACTGAGATGATTCCAAATAGGCTACCAACATAAACATCCCTGGCAAAATGCTGCAGTATGTATATTCTACTAATGCCTACAAGAACAGCTGTAATAAAGATGATTACCCTTAGCGTTGATGATTTGCTGATCAGGATGAGGAAAAAGGCCAGGGTAAAAGCTGAAGCCGTATGTCCTGAGGGAAAGGAATCATAGCTTCTTGTGGCTACACCATCGATCAAGTTCAGGTCAATGCCCTGCTCCTGGAAAAAGAGCTTGGGACGAGGCTCTCCTGCATAGAGCCACTGCTTGAATATATGCACAAAGACTGTCTGAAAAGCTATGGCAATGAGAAAGGTGAAAAACTTATGGTAATTGATAAACAGGAATATCAAAGCCACTAAACCCAGTAAAAATCCATCGCCCAGGTGCGTCCAATACTTAAAGAAAAAATCTCCCAAAGGACTATGCCTGTCATTAAGCCATAAAACGATATCTCCATGAGCTGTAGTTACTAAAAGCAGTCCTCCCAGCACCATGTAAATAGCTGTTAACCAATGAACTTGTTTACCAAACAGGTCTGATTTTGTCATTTGAACTTGAATTTTAAATACTTAATCTGTTCACCTTTCTCCAGAAATTTCCTTTCAAAATCAGTTTGAATACCATGGTGCTCTAATTTCAAATCTGAGTTGTAGAGGTCAAAAGTATGATCAATGAGTTCCAGATCAGCACGTTCCCCGATTACCTCCAGAGTATACTCGAAAAGCATGGTATTGTCTGTCTTGAAATTAACAATCCCTCCCGGTTCCATAACAGATTTGTACAAATCGATAAACCTTGGAGATGTGAGCCTTCTCTTAATATCTCTTTTCCTAGGTCTTGGGTCAGGAAAAGTGATCCAGATCTCGGAGACTTCATTTTCATCAAAGAATTGATCCAGGTGCTCAATCTGTGCTCTGAGAAAAGCAGTATTGGTCAGGTTCTCTTCAATAGCAATCGTACTACCTACCCAGAGTCTGTCACCTTTTACATCTACCCCCACAAAATTTCTTTCCGGAAATACCGAGGCAAGACCGGTTGTATAATGTGCTTTACCGCAGGCTAATTCCAGGGTTATGGATTGGTTTTTTGGAAAGTAGTCTTTGTTCCAATTCCCTTTGAGGTTTTTATATATGGGCTTGTTATCCTCCAGTACATTGAACCTGTCGAGGTTCTCAGAAAAACGCTTTAGCTTGGTTCTAGACATTACAGATTTTCAATTTCAGCCACCACAAATGTACTACCTCCAATATATATCATATCATCATGTTTGGCCTCCTGGCGGGCAAAGGCTATGGCCTGATTCACATCCTGGATAAAAGCCCTCTTTTGCCTCATATGGCTGGTTTTCTGTTTCAATTCTTCCAACAACAGTGCTCTGGGAATTTTAGGCTCACAAAATACGATATGAGCCTCTTCCGGTAACATAGCCAGGATAGGATTCAGATCCTTCTCTTTCACAAAACCCAAAACCATATAGAGTTGATCATAAATGCAGGTTTTGATCTGATCAATGATGTATTGAAATGCCTCTTTGTTATGTCCTGTATCGCAGATAACCAGCGGGTTAGCATCAAGCTGCTGCCAGCGCCCTCTCAATCCTGTGTTCTTCTGAACCTGAGCAAAACCTGCCATAACACTGGCACTGGATATTTGCCATCCTTTTTGGTTGAGCACCTGAATGGCTGCCAATACACCCAATGTGTTTCTGACCTGATAAATTCCCTGAAGATCAGACAATGGCACCTCATCATGATGGATTTCATCAGCAAAAACAATATCTGAATTTCGGGCGGCTGCTACAGAACGGAACACTTCCTCAGTCTCCTCATGTCGCTCAGTTATGACAACAGGAACACCTTCTTTGATGATACCAGCTTTTTCAAAGGCTATCTTGGGAAGTGTGTCTCCCAGCATATCCATATGATCGAAGCCAATATTAGTAATCACAGAAAGCTCAGGGGTAATAATATTGGTTGAATCCAGCCGACCGCCAAGTCCTACCTCAATAACAGCTACATCGACTTTCATTTTGGCAAAATAGTCAAAGGCCATGGCCACCGTCATTTCAAAGAATGAGGGCTGAATCTCTTCTAATAAGCGCGTATTGCACTCGATGAAGTCTACAACGAATGACTTTTCAACTTCTTCACCATTGAGCCTGATTCGCTCGGTAAATGACTTAAGATGAGGAGATGTATAAAGGCCCACATTATAGCCTGCCGACTGAAGCACCGAAGCCAACATGTGAGACGTACTTCCTTTACCATTCGTACCGGCTATATGAATACTTTTAAATTTCTGATGAGGATTCCCCAGCGCCTCGCAAAATCTTATGGTATTGGTAAGGTCCTTTTTAAAAGCGGCCTGCCCTACCCTTTGGTACATGGGTAGAGCTTTAAACATCAACTCGAGTGCCTCCTCATAAGTCATGAGGCGAAGATACTAGCTGTAAATGAGCCTGTAGATATTTTTAAAAAAAATTCTGCCGTCATACGTGTGTTTCCCTACTTATTCGTCAAATAGACAAACAACAAAAACTCAAAAGATGAAAAAACAATTGAAAATCTATGTCGCCCTCGCCTTACTGGTAATGAGTGTGACAGGCTGTTACGAGGACGTAATTTCTGGCAGAGGTCCGGTAGTTGAGGAAGAGTACGCTGTGAATGATTTCACCTCACTCTACCTTCAATTACCTGCCAGACTTTATGTTTATGAAGGTTCAGAACCTTCTGTCCGTATCAGAACGAATCAAAACCTGCATAGCAGAATTGAAGCTGAGGTCATTAGTGGGGAATTAAAAATCAAAACCATACCCAACGTGAGTTTAAGAAGCATTGATGTGATGGATGTGTACGTGAGTTCATCAGCTGTCAATGAATTCAGAATTAATGGCTCCGGTGTGATCAGAATTGAAGATTGTCTAAATGCCAATGCATTGTCATTCCATATCAATGGTTCGGGAGTCATCTATGCCTGTGGCAATACCGGTACCCTGGAAGTTGAGGTAAATGGTTCAGGTAAATTCTACGGGTCTGACCTGCAATCAGAGCATGCTGAATTAACCATTTATGGCTCTGGCGATATAGAAACGAGAGTAAGTGAGAGTCTGGATGTCCATATTGCCGGGTCGGGTAATATAGCCTATTACGGCAATCCTCAAGTCACCTCTCAAATCAGTGGTTCAGGAAAGATCAGGAAGAAGTAATTAGTTGGTTCTGATTACGAATGTTATTCTGCCAACAGATTTAGATTTAGGCAATACGGACTGATCTTTTTGAACAAAGGTCAGTTCTTCAACCTGCTTCTTGTAGAACTGAACAATTACATTATCCTGAATAGTACTCCCTTGAATCTTGGTTACATTGGAAACTCTACCTCGATCATCTACATCAAAGGAAAACATAATTACACCATCAACTTGAGAATCATCCTTTTTACCTGGTGGCGATTGCCATTTCCATCCTTCTAAACTTAAGCTAACGCCTGCATCCTCGCCCCCGGGATCGGTACCTTTGGTATTTTTCTTACCATCGGGATCACCCTGGTTACCAGTCACATCGCTTTGAGTACCTTGATTATTAGAGGTATTGTCTTTGTTATCTGTATTGGTCTTTTTTCCACCCATCAGGGCTCTGTTGTCGATAACAGGTTTAGTCTCTTCCTGTTTCTTCTCAACCGGTTTTACTTCTTCCTCCTTCTTCACCTCTTCTTTTGGAGGCGTCACTTCTTCTTTAGTTTCAGTAACCGGAGGTGTCTTTTCCTCCACTTTTACTTCAGACTTTTCTTCGGTTGTTACGGTTTCTTCTACAGTTTCTTCAACCGGAGGAGTCTCTTCCTGTACCTTTTCAACGGGAGTTACTTCGGTTTTAGGCTGCTCGACTACTTCTTCCTGAACCTCTTCCTGTACCTCCTCTTCTACCGGATCGGTTTCGGTTTCAGTTTCAGCATCTGGCGGAGTATCATCTTCTGTGTCTTCCACCTGAGTTTCAGCAGTTCGTTCAGTATCTCCGCTTCCGGCATCCTGGAAGCCTAGGTTCAGCTCTATACCGTATTCAGGAAGTGGTGGATCTGGTTCTCTCCAGGCCACCAAAATGAGGAAAAGGGCGATTAGCGCGCTATGTATAATAGCCGAGACAATTATGCTAAATCGCTTATCCTTTTTCTCTTGATCAGACATTATTCGGGTCTTGTTACCAAGACAGTTTTTTGTTTCAATTTAGCCGCAATACCTGCAACGCGTGCGGTATGCCCTGTAGGCACTGAAGCATCTATATTAAGGCTTAATGTTCCTTCCTGCCCACCAGTTAAACGAGCCAGCTCGCTTTCTAGTGTTTCGGGAGTCACCTCCTTCTGATTCAAAACATAACGTAAATCTGCTGTAATCGTTAAGCTGTTTTTTTGCATCGATATACTCGAAGAAGCAGCGGTAGGCAAATTGACGGGTAAACCGGAAGGCGTAATAAAAGAAGCAGTCAGCATAAAGAATATCAACAACAGAAACACAATGTCTGTCATAGAAGACATGCTGAAAGATGATTCAACCTTGTGTTTAGATTTAATATCCATTTTACTGTGGTTCTTGTAAAAGGTCTATAAAGTCAATTGAGGTATACTCCATGTAGTGGATAGCCTTCTGTACTTTGGACACCAGGTAGTTATACCCCAGGTAAGCAATAATACCAACCACAAGTCCTGCAGCCGTAGTGACCATGGCTTCATAAATACCAGTAGAAAGTAGTTTAGGGCTTACAGAGCCTTCTTCCTGCGCGATGGCTATGAAAGCCTGAATCATCCCTGAAACCGTTCCTAAGAACCCGATCATTGGGGCAGCTCCGGATATGGTAGCCAGCAAAGAAAGGTTCTTTTCCAGTTTATAAACTTCAATTTTACCCACGTTCTCAATAGAGGCTTCGATGGTTTTCAAAGGTGAACCGATTCTATGGATACCCTTTTCGATCATTTTAGCAATGGGTGAATCTGTCTGCGAGCAAAGTAACTTGGCTCCATTAACATCTCCATTCACTACCAAGTCTTTGATTTTCTCCATGAACTCAAATGGCGTTTTAGAAGCCCTGTTGAGGTTTCTCAGCCTTTCGAAGAAGATATAGATGGCCATAGCCCATAAAATCACTAACGGAATTAACCAGAAACCTCCTTTCGATAGTAGTTCAAAAAATGAAAGTATTCCATCCGCCTCACCTCCAATAGCCGTAGTGTCGGAAGTGGCTAGTTCTTGCAATAATATCACCATTTTAATATTTCAGTACCCAGATATTTTCACCGTAAGTTCCTACAAGCTCAGATCTTTTCTGCTCTGCCTCGGCCATGTTTGCTGACTGTGCTATTCCTACTCTATGGAATTTGAAATCACCGGTAGGATTTAACAGGTAAGCGCTCATGCCTCCATCTACAATACTTTGGGCTTTGTCTTCAGCCAGATCTTCATCGTAGAAGCTTCCGATCACAACATACCAACGGCCTTCAGGGGCAGAAATTGTAAACAACTCAGCAACAGGTTCCGGTTCTGGCTCGGGTTCTGGTTCCGGCTCTGGTTCTGGCTGAGGATCAGGCTGTTTTTGCTCAGTTTTCGGTGGTTCAGGCTTAGGCTCTTCTTTCTTGAAAACGAAGAAATACAGAGCGGCAGCAATCAATACGATGATCAGGATAACTACCAGTGCGATAATTCCTGAGTTATTGTTCTTTTCCTCTTTTTTCGGCTTGTCTTCTTTGTCTTTCACCACTTCACTTTCCTGTTTTACTTCACTTTCACCAGTAGTATACACGAATGGAGTAACTTCTTCCTCCTCTTCTTTAGTTTCTTCCTCTTTAGACTCAGGCTCCTTTTCAGGGCTCTCATCTTCAATACTATCTACAGGGTCTACAATGGGTGCAGGAGTAGAAGTCTCTTCTTCAGGGGTATCTGATACTGGTTCCAGTTCGATATCATCGAGGCCGAAATCGTCATCTGAAGTTTCAGGCTCCTGAGGTTTTTCTTCCTTCTTAGGCTTAGGCGCAGGTTTTCTGCCCCTATTGCTTTTTTTAGCAGGAGTCTTTTTGGGTTTATTATTTTCTTCTGATGAATCGCTTTTCTTTTTAGCTGCCATACAAATACGGTTGAATGATGGAATTACAAATTAGTAAAATAAAAACTATACTAAAATGGGCGTAGGTCAGACTAGAAGGTTACAGATAATCCACCTAAGAATTGAATACCACGAGATGGATAGTTAAGATACCTTTCGTATTCTTTGCCGAACAGGTTGTTTACTTGTAAAAATACACCAATTCGTTCATTTACCTCATATCTACCACCTAAATTCAGATCGATTATATCATCCAACTCAAAAACCTGCGTTGTTTCACCATTCAAGGCATTTAATCCAGCCAAATAATAGAAGTCTGTAGTCACGGTTAGTTTCTCTATCGGGAAGACTGTTGTATTGAATGTTGCCTTGAAGTCTGGCCTGTGCCAGGCTTCGGCTAACGAAGACAATGAATAGTTGTAGAAATCGAACCTTAAGGAGCTACGTACTTTGCCCGTATTCTCAAAGTTAATGGCTGAAAATACATTCAACCTTTTGGTCTTGTCATCATCATACAGTACTTCAAAGCGGGTAGAATCAGCTATTGAATTGGTATAGAACTGAATATTATTAAGCGATGCATAGCTAAAACCTGAACTGAGTGTAAAGCCTTCGAATAGCTCGAAGTCCAGTCCTCCGTAGATATCGCTGGCCTTCTCTGTATTTCTCAGGTCAAAGTCAGCTTCCAGAAATGGATTCTCACTAACAGTCGATTCTACTGAATTGAACTGAATATCGCCTTCATAACCAGCATAGATTCGGAAACCGGAGCTTACTGCATATCCTGCTTCAATGACCGGATAAATAGAAAGCCCTTTGTTGTAATCATTGTCACCTGCCAGGTTAAACCCTGCATTAATGGTAATGCCATTGGTTAGGTACTTCAGTCGTGGCCTGAAGTTCAGGAAGCTTCTATTATCTTCCTGAGTATCCTGACGCTTAGAAAGTGTTGCCAGCAAGTCGGCACTAAAGCTCATGTCGTCATTAATGACATAGAATCCCCCAACATCAAAGTTGAATTTGTTCTCACGGGCATTGAAGTTGTCTTTAAAGAAGACCCAATCGGTCTTAAAGTGATAGTCGAAATTCTGCTCCTTGTTGGCATTCTCGATCAACACATTGGCAGAAAAGCGAGTGAACCGTTGTTCAATATCTCCAGACTCAAGGTCTAATACGGGATTGTAACCATAAAAATGAACTTTCTGACTGGCATAGTTCATCGACCCGGAAACCTTGTTGATGTTGCTGAAGTATTTCGCACTTACTGCAGCTTCGGTTCTTCCTTCTCCGGAATTCTCATCGAATACAGGCCCGTTCTTAGATGAAAGATGCCTCACATAAAGGTTAAACAGATAAGACTCCTGTCGTTTTGACCCCAGATATCCTTCCAAATAAGGAGTGCTGTAATTTCCGTATCCCACCTTTAAGAAATTGGAACTCAATTCATTCAGTCTTTGATTACCCTGATAATTGACGGTTCTGAAAGCAGGCTCCAGTTGGCCCAAGCGATAAGGAAAAGTTTTGAAAGAATATTGCTGTTTGGTATCGGTCTCACTCACCGGTAATTGAGGAATCTTTTCAAAATTCCTGGTTGCCGGAGGCAGCGTAATCCTTCTGTTCTTACGGATTACGATTTCTGCTTCTTCCAATTGTCCCCCCTGACCTTGTTGGGCCTGGACTTGAAAAGCACCTGAAACGAAAAGTACTACAAGAAGGAGTTGAACAAGCTTATTCATTGTTACCTCCTTTCTGAACTCGGGTACTGTCTGTTCCCAGGCTATCAGTCTTTGTTTCCTGTTGCCTCAAAGCTTCTTCCATTTTTTCTATTTCGGCCAGTTTCTCTTTAGCCTGATTAACAATCTCAGGTATTTCTGAATATTCTATAATCGAGTTGATGGTTGCCTTAGCCTGGAATAATTCGTCCAAAGCAATGTAATTATCGGCTATGAGCAGGAAGGCCTTCCCTAACCATTCATCGTAGTCTGAGAAATTCTCATTGAATTCGAATAGCGTGGTCAACGACTCCTGATACTTCCCTTGCTGGTTGAATATTTTGCCTAGCAGGAATTGAGCTTCCGCTCCGTATTTGTTCTTGGCCGTATTGATGGTACTTAAGAAGTCATCTATGGCAGCATCATAATTACCTTGTAGATATGAAGCCTTACCCAGATACAGCTGCGCCTTATTCACCTGATCCTGACTGATATTTCCTTTTGTAATGATGTTATTGGCGTAGACACGCACCTTATCATATTCAGCCAGCTTGAAATATGCTTCCAAAAGTCCTGTCCAGGCATCATTCTCCTGACGTTTTGAGACGGCAATGTTTTCCAGCTTACTGTAATAGTTAGCTGCTTCACCAAAATCACCGGCTTTTAACTGCAACTCTCCAATTCTCTGGAATACCACATCAATATCCGTTACCTGAGCTTCTCTGTCCAACTCATAGTATAGTTCAAGAGCCTTGACTGTATTGTTGAGTCTGTAATGAGATTCTGCCCGATAGAACTTGGCCTGATGTCTCAAAGGACTGCTGGCATAGTTCTTCTCATAATCTTCAAAGGCGCCTATTGCTGCAGCATATTCCTGACCGAAGTAAAGGTTCTTAGCCGACTCGAGCTCAATATTCTCTAAAGCCTGATTATCCGGATTTGCACTCTTGTATCTTGCCAGGTACTGATCGAACTCCAATACCTTGTTATTTAGCTTCAGTGTGTTCTGCAGGCCAAGCAGTGCAGAATTCGCCACCCGGCTTGTCACATATTTATCCAGAATGGTTTTATAATCTTCCTCTGCCCTGTCTAATTCATTCAAGTTGAAAAAGGCTAGCGCTCTGCTCTCATAGGCATATGGAATAAAGGGGCTTTGTTCCAGGCTTTCGATGATTCTTGAGAAACCTTGAATAGAAGCTCTGAAGTCTCTATTCTCCAGCTGAATCTGTGCCTTTTTGTAAATCGCATCATCATAATACCTCGATCTGTTGTACCGAGTGATCACAATATCGAGTGACTCAATCGCTTCATCGCTTTTATCCTGAAAATCTCTTACTACACCTTTCTGAAAGTATGCGTAATCAATATTAGGGTTGTTGGTATCTATTGCCCTTTGGTAATATGAAATGGCAGTAGCATAAGCCTTGTCTACATAGTAACAATCAGCCAACCTCAGAATAGCATCATTATAGTTCAGCTTATTTTGCGCACCTTCAAGTGCATCTACATAGCGTTTGAAATAGATTCTGGCATTCGGATAATCTCTGGTATTGTAATAAGCATATCCGATTCCATAGTTAGCCTTTAAATAGTATTCTGACTCTCTGTTTCTGGTTCTAAATACCTGCTGATAAGCGTCTATGGCATTCGTGTAGTTTCTGGCGGTGGCCAGGGCCTCTGCTTTCCAGAACAATGCTGCCGTTTCCAGATCACCATCTTCTCGGTATGTTAAAGACTTATCGAAAAGCTGAACTGCATTGGTATACTGGGCACTATTGAAGTACTCTGTTCCTTTGTAGAAAGTCACTTTTTGATAGGCAGCCTTCACTCTGGGGCTTTTATCTTGAACTCTCTCAATAAATGTAATAGCCCTGGTGAAGTCACTGGTGTTCAAAAAGGCTTCTGAAAGCAGGTTATTGGCTTCAGGTATATATTGAGAGGTTGGATATTCTCTGATGAACCTGTCCAATGCGGTAATAGCCTGCGAATATTTCTTAGACTCAAAGTTTACTTTCGCCAGATTGAAAGAAGCTTCTTCCTGAATTTCCTTATTGAATGGCAGTTTCCCGGCCTTGTCGAAAGCTGAAGTAGCAAATACATAGTTGTTTTGCTCTACATACAATTGCCCTAAATAGTAAGAAGCATATTGAGCTAAAGTATCCTCTTTCAATGCTACTCTTTTGAAGTCCTCAATAGCTGGTTCCGCATTACCGAGAGCGAAGTTGGAATAGGCAATTCTATAAAGTGTTTGTTCCGTAATACTCTGAGCGGCTAGCTGGCGATATAAACCATAGAATGATAAGGCATCCTCGTAACGACTTTCGGCATAAGCTGACTCTCCTGCCATTTGATATATCTGATAGAGATAATCCATTCTGGTACGCTCCACATCAATGTCTTTGAACTTATCTGCATAAGCCAGTACTTCTCCATACCTCTTTTGTTTGAAGTAAGAGCTGGTAATCATGATCGGTACTCTGTAACGATACTTCTCACTTTCCTCTGCCTTCCTCAAATCTACAATGGCCTTGTCGAACTGATTGTCGATATAAGCCAGGAAACCTGAATAGTAATTGGCATCTGCCTGATACTCTCCAGATTCTCTTTTGGCCAGATCGAAGTACTCAATGGATTCTTCCTTTCTATTCAGACTGAAGGCTGAATAGGCAATTTTGAAGTAGGTCTCTGCTCTCTCCTCTCCACTTAACGCGTTTAGGTTGGCCAGTTTTAAGTACTTATTGGCCGTTTGATAATCAGCAGATTTGAAGGCATTGATTCCAAGGTTATAGTAGGCCTTAGAAGCTTTGGGGTGACTGGGTCTTTTCTTGACAAACTCAGAAATCAGTTGCGGACCATCGGCATTGTTCAGGTTGAGGGCGCAAAGTGCAACATAATATTCGGCATCGGCCTTTTTGATTTCATCAGTACCTACCTGAAGGTATCTTTCGAATTGCTCGCGGGCAGCACTGTACTTTTCCTTGTCAAGCAACTCCAATCCAAATCGGTAGTATTTGTTGTCGCTATTCTGGTGTAAGGTACTTTGAGCTTTTAATGACCCGAGCGTAACAAGGCTGATGGTGACAATAGTTAATAGGTTCCTCATCAATTTGTAATTGCTCACTTTATTCCTAAACTCTTTTACGGTTTGAATATTGTTACTCGTCATTGAACTATTCAATGCATCAATTTGAAAACTAATTCCCTTAAAATTTCCTCTTCTGGCATAGATCCCGAGTCTACTCCCTTCGATCTGAGGTCAGCCTCTCTCAACAATGAAATGCACTGCATTACTTTATCAATCGGATATCGGCCTGCTGCAATTTTGTATTCCTTTACAATGAATGGAGGCACGCCAATAGCTCTGGCCAAACCACTGTCTGACTTATCCTTTGAGCTATGCAGCAACAATAACTTGGTATAGTAACCGTAGAGCAAAGCAATCATCGGTATGATTGAATTGGCTCTGATATTGGCGGCAAAGTAGTTCACAATGCGATTGGCTTTCAATACATCTCCGGCCGAAATAGCATTCTGCAGCTCAAAGACATTATAGTCTTTATTGATGCCTACATACTTCTGGATATGCGCTGGGGTAATCTCTTCCCCCTCCTTCAGGTTAATGGCTATTTTATTGATCTCATTGCTGAGCCTCTCCAGATTGTTACCCAGGTATTCAGCCAACATCTGCACCGACTGATAGCCAATCTTAAAACCCTTGTCTTTGGCAAAACCTTCTATCCACTTGGGCACCTCATAGTCTCGGAGCTTGGTGGTGGTTAATAGAATAGCCTTTTTACCCAGGGTCTTGGACAATGGTCTACGACCATCTACCTTCTTGTGCTTATGAGCAAAAACCAGGACAGTCGATGGAACAGGATTATCCAGGTAGTTCATCAGCAGCGACTGCCCTTCTTCCTTATTTAAATCCTGAATATCCTTTGCTTCTTTGACAATCACTACCTGTCGGTCAGACATCATAGGAAAACGTCTGGCAGCTGTCACAATTTGCCCCACATTCACATCCTTACCATACATAATGGTTTGATTGAAGCCCTTTTCGGTTTCATTCAAACAGTTGTCATCAATGTAATCGGTAATTTGATCGATGTAATAGGGCTCTTCTCCCTGTAAAAAATAAACCGGTGCGTATTTTCCGGCCTTCAAATCCTGTAAAATCTGCTCGGGAGTTACTGCCATGATCAGTTGTCAAATATACAACCTCGAATCTATTTTCAAGGCAAAACGAACCAAGACTTTTATGGCCTGTTTATATTTGTAAAAAAGCGGAGAATGGTAGATTCGATAGTAGAGAAAGGTATTGAAGCCTGTAAAGCAGATGATTTCAATAAAGGAGTAGAATTGTTCAATCAGGCGCTGGCTCAGGACCATAAAAATGTAGCAGCCTTGTACAACCGGGCAAGAGCGCTCTCCAAGATTCATCAACTGGAAAAGGCTTTGGCCGATTTTCAACAGCTCGTTTTACTACAACCTACCAATGCAACCTTTATTGGTGACTATGCTGTAGCTCTTCATCTCAATGCTAAAAATCAGGAAGCCGAATTACAATTCAACCGGGCATTGGAGCTGGAACCTGATAACCCCTATCGCTGGTCATCAAGAGCTTTCTTTAAAGACAGAATTGGAAAAAGTGAAGAGGCCATAAAGGATTATGAAAAAGCGGTTGAGCTAGATCCCGAAGATGCCATTGCTCTAAACAACAAGGGCCTGATTGAAGAGAAACTGGGTTATCAGGAGCGTTCGAAAAAAAGCTTCAATCAGTCGAATAAGATCATTGGCTATGAACCTAAAGGGGAAGAGACCAATGCATCCAGAGAACTGAAAACCCAGGATGTACCCAGAAAAGACAGTAATGAAGTATTAACCAGATGGAAAGTGATCAAGTCTGTTTTCACTAAGGAGGGTTTCAAAGACTTCAGCGACTTCACTAAAAAGAAGCTCCTGGGCAGAAAGGATTAAACTTCTTGAGCTAGAATCAGTATCACTTCTTAACTTCACGTATCAAACTCAATTCCCTATGAAAAAGAATCTTCTAGTAATATGTATGGTCTTGTTTGGCAGTAGCTCTCTATTTGCCCAGCAAATGAGCAAAGAAGACCAGATTAAATCAGCAGTATTGGCGGCTCCTGCCAGTGTAAGAGATGGTGCTCATGTTTATGGCTTCAATGAAAAGGGTGAATTCGTTACCCTGAGAGAAGGCACCAATAACTTTGTGGTGCGAGCCGATGACCCTAACTCTCCCGGATTCGAAGTGGTGTGTTACCCTAAAGATGTTGAACCATTTATGGCCAGAGGTCGCGAACTCAGGGCTCAGGGTAAAAACAGAGGCGAGGTTATTCAGATGAGAGAAGATGAGATGAAGAATGGAACTCTTCAAAAACCTAATTATGGCTCAACGCTCAATATCTATTATGGAGAAAATGCCCGATACAACCCTGAAACCAATGAGCTGGAAGGTGGAAGCTTTAGGTATGTAATTTACACTCCTCTGGCTACTGCCGAATCAACAGGCCTTCCTATAAGTCCTAATGGTAAAGGACACCCATGGGTAATGTTTCCAGGATTGTACCGAGCTCATATTATGATCACTCCTCCTTCGGGAAATTAATTACTCACTCCGCAAAGCTTTGACAGGATTACTGGTAGCAGTTTTGACTGACTGATATCCAACTGTCAGCCAGGCAATGGCTGCTACCCCCAGTACCGGCAGAATCCATAACAAAGGATTGTTCAGGTTAATCTGATAAGCAAAGTCTGATAACCAGTTCTGCATTATCAGATAACCCACCGGTATAGCAATTACAGCACCAATCAGCACCAGTAAGGTGAAGCTTCTTACCACCATCAAGGTGAGGCTTTTCACAGAAGCGCCCAGTACTTTTCGTACTGCAATTTCTTTATAACGTCTTTGCAGGGTGAAGGCTGCCAGGGCAAACAGACCTAAACAGGCGATGACTATGGCTAAGCCTGAAGAAGCGGTAAACAATTTACCAAAGCGCTGTTCCTCCACATATAAGGAATTGAAAGATTCATCGAGAAAGACATATTCAAATGGTTCATCCGCCAAAGTCTCTATCCAGGCATCCTGAATCTGACTCACAGTCTCCTGATAATTGCCATTGATTTTTAACGTGAAGTAATTTCCTGCAACCCATGAAGCTCCAATGATTCCATCTGAATCCATCATACGGATAATAAATGGCTCGATATCTCTTTTCAGAGATGTAAAGTTGAAGTCCTTTACCACACCGATGATCGTATAGTTTTCACCATCACCTCTACTGAGTTTAGCCCCTATCACTTCGTCATAACCCAACCACTTCTTAGCCTTTTCATTAATGATAACATTGGCTGTATCCGACACCAGTTCTTCATTGAAGTCGCGTCCTTCAATCAACTCCAGCCCCATCGTTTCTATATAGTCAGCTGTGGCAAACATATTGCGAAAGCCATAACTTCTCGGGTTTTCTTCAAGCGTCTGATAGCCCCAGTCTGACACACCGCCTGACGCATATGTGCTGGTCATAGCAACTGACTCTATATTAGGAATACGCTCCATTCTTGCTTTGAATGCTTCTCTTCTATTACCCAGTCTATCGGCATTTTTGATGACCAACACCTGCTCTGGCTCAAATCCTAAATTTTGTTTGTTGATAAAGCTCAGCTGATTGAACACTACCACGGTACTGACAATCAGAAAGATAGATATGGCAAACTGGAAAGCGACCAATCCTTTTCTTAGGACGGCATTGCCTTTGCTCCCTGTTTGAGATTCACCCTTTAATGCTTTAATCGGTTTGAATGATGAAAGTACCAGGGCCGGATAAGCTCCGGCTAACAGTCCAACCACTAGCATCAGGACAAACAGCTTAATCATGGTCGATGCTTCAAAAAGATCCTGATAAGTAAAATCCCTGTTCGAGAGTTGATTGAAACCCGGAAGTGACAAAGAACTAATACCCAATGCCAGAATAGCCGCTAACAGACAGACCAGAATTGATTCAACCATGAACTGGCTGATCAACTGTCCTCGCATGGAGCCTAACACCTTTCTCATGCCTACCTCTTTAGACCTCATGGCCGAACGGGCAGTACTCAGGTTCATAAAGTTGATACAGGCAATGATGAGAATGAATAATGCCACGGCTGAAAAAATATAGACATTGTCTATGCTACCGTTGGATTTGGCAATCCATGGATAGTACAGGTGCAATTCCTGCATCGGAATAAGTGAATAAGTTTTCTTCCCTCCGGCTGCCAAAAATTCATCATAAGAGGCATGACCCGAGTATTTAATCAATTCAGGCCCTATGTATTCCCGGACAAAATCAGGAATCTTGGCTTGTACCTGTTCCGGAGTTGCTCCCGGTGCCAGCTTTACATAAGTAAAGAAGTTATTACCTGTCCAGTTACCTATGGTTATCCAACTCTCTTTAGGGTACGAATTGATATAGCTAAATCTGAAGTGAGTATTCTTTGGAGGGTCTGCCACAACTCCCGTCACCTGAACATCCTGTCCGTCCAACTCAATGATTTTGCCCAGTGCACTCTCATAGTTGAATAGTTTATCGGCCAGCGTTTGGGTAAGCACAATAGCATTCGGCTCAGTCAAAGCTTCATCCGGATTACCTTCAAGGAAATCTACCGTGAATAAATGGTGGAAAGCAGAATCGGCACTATAACCTCTCGGCTCCTTAAAAACCTGATTATTCACCTTAAACGTTTGGCTGTAAGGCCCCTGCAGGCGGGCTATTTCTTCTACTTCAGGAAAATCGATTTTCATCTGGATTCCTATTCGTGCGGGTGTCCAGGCTCCTGATGTACCATTGGCTACATAGAATACCCTGTCACCATCTTTGTGGTATTTGTCATAGCTCAATTCATGGCTTACATAAAGCAGAATTAACAGACAGGCGGCCAGACCAAGTGCCAATCCTGAAATGTTAATGAAGGAGTAAAAACGCTGCTTAAGCAAACTCCTCACCGATATTTTGAAATAGTTTTTGAACATAGCAATGTTGTTTAATGAGTTAAAATCTTCGAGACCTTTGATGTATCTGAGACGGAAAAAGCGAAGCACATCCCAGGAGAACTTTTTCCTGGCTCGCTCCAGCCCCTCATCTTCAATTCTTTTATAGAAGAGCTCATAGGCATCTCCCTCTATGATTTCCAAAGCCCTTGGTTTGCAATAGAGCTTCAGAAACTTCAATGCCCATTTAGGTGGTTCCTGATCAAATGGAGACATACTTCAGTCCTAATGTTGGAATTTGATCGTGAAGTCTGTTTCGTTGTTCACGGATAGCATCCAGGGCATTCTGTCCGGCTACAGTAATCTTGAAAAAGCGTTTTCTTCGACCACCTCTTTCGGCAGTAGCTCCGCCTACTTCTGACTTAAGAAAACCTTTGGAGTCCAAACGGTCCAGAGCAGAATGGACTGCACTGATATTGATCTTACGACCTGTCTGACTTTCAATTTCCTCCATGACGCTTACACCATAGGCATTGTCATTGAGAATGGCTACAACCAGTAGCACTAATTCTTCAAACTCCCCTATCTGAACTCTTCCCATTGGATTTTATTTGTTTCACAATAGTAAATGAAATAGATATCTTTCACTATTGCAAATGAAATATACCAGTAAAATACTGAACCGTTTGTTAGATGTATTGAATCGGGACTGAGTCTGGATGGAATTGCAGTCTAATAACCGGCATCCCGGTTAACGAGATTCAGCAACTCCTCGCCTTCAATCAGCTTTTCAGTATTCTTCAAAAGAAGTTTCAAAGCAGAATCAGGACTAGTAACACTGGCCACATGAGGTGTAACCTTGATTTTTGGCTGATTCCAGAAAGGATGTTCTGATGGCAAGGGTTCTTCTCTGAATACATCCAGCAGTGCTCCACTTAAATGGCCTGAATCGAGCGAGTCAATTAAATCTGCTTCCACCAAATGGTTTCCCCTGGCCACATTAATCAGATAAGCGCCCCGCTTCATTTGATCAAAGAGCTTCGTATCCAATATACTTTCCGTTTGTGGAGTTACCGGCAACAGGTTGATCAGCACATCTAAAGGAGAAAGAAACTCTGCCAACTGGTCGCCAGCATAGCAGTCCACATTTTCTATGGTCTTTGGAGTCCGGCTGAACCCTGAAACCTCAAAGCCCAGGCCGGCCAGTGTAGCAGCACAATGTCCTCCCAACTCACCCAGGCCGAGCACGCCTACCTTAAGGTTTTTATAGCCAATCCGGTCCCAGTGTGCATTGGACTGATTCATCTTGTGTTGATCCATACTACGCTGATACATCATCACTCCCATGATACAGTAGTTGGTCATATCTCGGGTCAGGAAAGGATCAACAATGCGCGTTATGGGAATATCTTCGGGTATCTGACTGTCATTGACCAGGTGATCTACTCCGGCCCCCAGAGAACTAACCCATTGCAGGTTTGGCAGTCTTTCCACTACACCTTCGTCCATAGGCTTCCAGACGAACAAGGCTTTTACCGAAGACAAATCTTCTTCAGTAGGCCAAACATGCACCTTATTAATCAATGGTGACTTAGAAAGACCTTCAACCCAGGGTTCGGGTTGCCATACTTTGGTACAAATTAGAATATCTATTTTTTGCTGATCCATGAGCTGTCTCTTATATAAAATCTCCAGGGTTTCAGGGCATCTTCTTCTGCATAGTCAACCCCTATTCTGGTGGATGTAATCATATCTTGTTCCTGAATTGTCTCGCCCTCTTCTATCCAAACCCGATTACCTAAAAGCCACTCTCCATAATGAACATTGGTTTTTATACCTAATGCCTGCGACAGCGTACCGGGACCCGAACTTAGCGTTTTTTCAACCTTAGTCCGATTTCTTCTTGATAACATAGTGTCAACTCCTTCCAGCGGTTGAACCGCACGAATGAGTACTGCATCGGCTACGTCTTCCACATTGGTCACCACATTGAACAGGTGATGTATTCCGTAACACAGATATACATAGGCATGTCCTCCTTTGGCATACATCACTTCAGTTCTATTGGTTCTGACACCGTTATTGGCATGACAGGCCTTGTCATTGGTTCCAGAGTAAGCTTCCACTTCCGTGATCATGGCAGATGTGTGCAGGTGATCGACCATCGTATGGATGGTTTTACCCAGCAGCTCTTTGGCAATCTGCACTACATTTTGACGCTGATAAAAACTTTCCGGTAATTTCATCCTGAAAACAAAGCAACTAAATTCAACTAAATCAGTTTAACTTGGAGAATCAAAAAAACCGATCTAAAATGAGAAAAGCATTCATTTCATTCGCTACTCTACTTTTATTATTCAGTGTTAATGCCGTGATGGCACAACGTGGCCCGGCTGCCAGCCCAACAGTTACAGTTACCCAAATGATTGGTAATACTCAAATGACTTTGGTCTATTCACGTCCAAGTCTGGATGGCAGATCACTTTCTACACTTGCTCCTAATGGAGATGTTTGGAGAACAGGAGCCAATGCCAACACAAAAATCAGTTTTGATAAGGACGTAACCATTGGTGGACAAAAATTATCAGCCGGTGAATACTCTATGTATTCCATCCCGGGTGCTAATGAGTGGACCATCATCATCAACAAAGCTAAGGTATGGGGTACCCAGTACGATGAGTCTCAAGATGTTTTGAGATTCAAGGCTAAAGCTTCCAAGACTGACAAATCAGTAGAGACCTTCTACATTATGATGCAGGACTTTGACAAGAATGACAAGAACAAAGCGAGCATTGAGTTAGCCTGGGGAAATACCTCAGTTACCTTCCCTGTGATGGTTACTAACTAAGATTTTAACCTACATTAAGCAGAAGCTTCTATTCTTTGAATGGAAGCTTTTTTTTTATCTTCACCCATCAAAATTCAAAACCAATGAAAAAACTTGTATTTAGTTTTATAGCAATGATCTGTGCCAGTATGGCCTATGCACAGATTCAGATGCCTCCAGCCAGTCCTACTTTTGAAATCAAAGGAACTGTGGGTATGGCAGAGGTAAAAGTGGTCTACTCACGCCCAAGTGCCAGGGGAAGAAAAGTTGCGGGAGAATTGATCCCTTATAACGAAGTATGGAGAACAGGAGCCAATGCCTCTACCAAAATCTCTTTTAGCCAGGATGTATTACTCGAAGGCAATCCTGTTGCTGCCGGAGAATATGCCCTTTATACAGAGTTCACTGAAGAGGAAGCCACCATTATCCTAAGTAAAAATCTCGGCTGGTGGGGAGCTATCGGCTATGAGTCTAAAGATGATGTTTTGAGATTCAAAGTACCTGTAAAGCATCCAAGCAGCATGTACGAGACTTTCACTATCAGCTTTTCAGACTTCACCATGAATTCTGCTAACCTGAACATGAAATGGGAACATACCAAAGCCATGTTCAAGATTGAAAGCAAAGTTGACGATGTAGTAATGGCTCAGATTAAAGAGCAGGTAATTGATAATACACCCGCCAACCCTGGTATTTATTTCCAGGCGGCTACTTACTATTATGATACTGACAGGGATGCTGAAATGGCATTAGGCTGGGTAAACAAAGCCATTGATGCTTCTGCCCAAAAACAATATTGGGTAGTACACCTTCAGGCCAAATTGTTAGCTAAACTAGGTAAAAAAGCGGAAGCTAAGTCTGCTGCTCAGGAGTCTATGAAACTGGCAGAAGAAGGAGGCAATCCTGATTATGTGAGACTGAATGAGAAATTAATCGCCTCGTTAGACAAGTAGTTCAACCAGCGATCAAATAACTATTCCATGAAAAGGAGATTAGTCAAGGCTAATCTCCTTTTTTATTAACTTCCTGCAAACCTTTATACTATGTTCAAACGACTCATTCTACTCACCTTATCAGTCATATCAACTTTGGCCTTTGGTCAGAGTGACCTGGATACTAAGCTGGGAAACCATCGATTTCGATTTATAGGCCCTGAAGGCAACAGAGCTATTGCCGTGGCAGGCGTACCGGGTGATCCTATGATCAGCTACATTGGTGCTGCTTCAGGTGGTCTTTGGAAGACAGATGATGGCGGAATTAACTGGCGCCCGATCTTCGATGATCAGGACATCTCATCCATTGGTTCAATCGCCCTGGCCCCTGCTGATCCGAATCAGTTATGGGTCGGTACCGGAGAAACCTTTGTAATCAGGCCAGCCCATGCCATGGGAAATGGCATCTATTTTTCTCCCGATGCAGGACGTACCTGGGAACATAAAGGACTGGAAAAGACAGGAAGAATAGGCAGGGTGATCGTTCATCCAGAAAACGATCAGATTATATATGCCGCAGCATTGGGTCATACCTATGGACCACAGCAAGACAAAGGTGTTTACCGCTCAAAAAACGGTGGGGAAACATGGGAAAAGATATTATTTGTGGATGAAGGCACCGGAGCGGCTGACCTGGCCATGGACCCTGAAAACCCCAATATTCTCTATGCAGGCATGTGGTCAATTCACATCAACACCTGGGGACTGAACAGCGGTGGCCCGGGAGGCGGGGTATATCGTTCCACCGATGGTGGTGACACCTGGGAGCCACTACATACCAAAGGCCTGCCGGGAGGTGAAGAAAGACCTATAGGTAAGACAGCAGTAGCCATTGCTCACAGCAATCCCAACGTAGTTTACGCCCTGTTTGAGGCAGAAAGCCCTGAATTATGGAGAAGCGATGATAAGGGTGAAACCTGGACCTTACAAAGCAGAGATCACGACTGGAATGAGCGTGCCCCTTATTATACCCGAATTGCAGTGGGTACAGGAAACCCCGATGAAATCTATTCCCTGAGTGTACGCTTTGTACAATCACTCGATGGGGGCAAGACTCGTGAGAGAAGACCACCAAGAGGTGGCGGAGATAACCACGACATGTGGATCGATCCTACCAACCCCGATAGAATGATGGTTGCGCATGATGGAGGCGTCAGTATGAGCCTTAATCATGGTAGATCTTTTCAACGGATTGTACTTCCTATTGCGCAGATGTACCATGTAGCGGTTGATGACCAGATTCCATACAATGTATTTGGCAACCGACAAGATGGCTGGTCATATATGGGCCCAAGCAATTCACTGCAAGGTTATATTCCGCTGGGTTTGTGGAAAGGCGTTGGCGGCTGCGAAAGTGGTTTTGCCCAGCCAGACCCTAACGACAATAACATCATTTGGTCGGGTTGTTACGATGGTGGACTGGAAAGACATGACTTAAGGACAGGACACTCCAGAGAAGTGCGTGTATGGCCTGAAGCCGGTTATGGCTGGGCTCCTGCCGATATGAAGTACAGATGGCACTGGAACTTCCCTCTGAGTTTCTCTCCTCACACAAAAGGAAGAGTCTATGTTGGTAGCCAGTATGTCCACCAGTCAGATGATGGTGGTCAGAGCTGGCAAATCATCAGCCCCGATCTGACGCTTAATCTGAAGGATCATCAGCAAAGCTCTGGTGGTGTGGCCATCGATAACCTGATGACTTTTGATGGTTCTACCCTCTTTGCCATTGAGGAATCTCCAATGGAAGAAGGATTGATCTGGGTAGGCACTAATGATGGTCAGGTTCAGGTAACCAGAAACGGTGGTCAGGACTGGACCAATGTAACAGCTAACATCCAGGGCTTACCTGAATGGGGAACTGTAGCCAATATTGAAATTTCTAAATACCAGAAAGGCACGGTCTATATTTCCGTAGACCTGCACCAAATGGGTGATTTCGACCCATACATCTACAAAACCGAAGATTACGGTCAAACCTGGAAGAAAATCTCAGATGATATTCCTTCTTCTGAATCCAGCTTTGTTCATGTGATTAAAGAAGACCCTAAGCGCGAAGGTTTGCTTTACGCAGGAATTGACAAGGGTATTTATGTAAGCTATGATGATGGAAACAGCTGGGACAGGCTTCGTCTGAACCTGCCTCCTGCCCCCGTTTACTGGATCGAGATACAGGAAAGGTTCGATGATATGGTGGTAGGCACTTATGGCCGTGGATACTATATCATGGATAATCTGGAAGCACTCAGAAATATGGACAAAGTGGAAAACTCCACTGCTCTCTTCAACCTACATGATGCCTACAGGTTCAACTCCAGGGAAAGCATCAAAACAGACGGACAGAGTTTCAACTCGGGTCAAAACCCACCCAATGGAGCTATCATTAATTACTTCTTACCTAACAAGGTATCTGGTTCAGTCAAAATTGAGGTGAAAGACAAGAATGATGAACTCATCAGGACATTGAATGCCCGAAATGATAAAGGAGTCAATCGAATGATTTGGGACCTGAGATATGAGCCGGTATTCCAGCCTAAATTGCGGGTTCAGCCTCCGGGCCGTCCATGGGTCCAACTCAATGGAGAAGGATGGAGACCTCTGGTACAATGGGACCTGGATCTCATGGCCGGTCAGTTTGGACCAAGAGTAGCTCCCGGAGACTATAACATAGAATTGGTGATCGAAGATGCCGATGGTAATGAACTGGAAAGGCATAGTAATAACCTCACCGTTTTAAAGGATCCGCTTTCTGAAGGAAGTCAGGCAGATATTGAGGCTCAGGTTTACTTTGCCTTACAGTTGAGAGATGCCATGAACGTGGCCGTCAGCAATATCAACGCTGTAGAAGTACTTAGAAAAGAGCTGGAAGAAATCATAGCAGAGGAAAGCGACCGAAGAACACAAAGGGAAGCGATCAGACTGAAAGGTATTGCCGAGGACATAGCCAGCAAGCTATATGATGTACACCTGACAGGAGCCCGTGAAGATGCCTTCCGCAACCCAATTAAGCTCTATGGCCGACTTAGTGCCCTGGCGAGTGACATCAATGGTAGCGGAATAGACTTCAGACCTACCAATCAGCAGGGAGAAGTTTATGAAGTATTGAATGAAAGATTGAAAGCAGCTGTAGAGCAGTTCGATCAGATTATCAATGAGGATATCCCTAAGTTCAATAAAGCTCTGGAAAGAAAGGACAGAACGATAGAGATAGAGAAGTCTGGAGGAAACTAAATAATATACTGCAGAGAACGCTAAGAGCACGGAGTCAAAACTTTGCGCTCTTAGCGTCCTTTGCGGTTAACTTATCCCCTCTTAAAGAGCAGGTTATTTTCGTCTGAATTATCTGCATCAAACCAATAACCATCATAGTCAAAGCCTTTAAGGCCTTCTACTTCATTGATTCGATTCTTAATGATGTACTGAGCCATCATGCCCCTGGCCTTTTTCGCAAAGAATGAAATCACTTTGTACTGACCATTCTTAAAGTCGTGGAAATCGACATTGACCACTTTAGCTTTTAGACTGGGTCTGTCAATGGCCTTAAAGTATTCCTGAGAAGCCAGGTTGATCAACACCTTATCGCCCTGCTTTTTCAAATCACGTAATACCTGAGCGACAATTTTATCAGCCCAGTAGTTATAAAGTGTATTGTAGTCATCGAATGCCAGACGAGTACCCATTTCAAGTCTGTAAGGTTGAATCAGGTCTAAGGGCCTTAACAAACCATAGAGACCCGAGAGAATCCTTAAATGATCCTGAGCATAAAGGATATCTTCATTAGAAAGCTCTTCTGCTTCCAAACCAACATACACATCGCCTTTAAAAGCATATACCGCCTGTTTGGCTCTTTTAGTATTCTTGGCCTTAGCGAATTTTCTATACCTGTCGGCATTGAGCTCTGCCAGGTTCTCACTCAAATCCATCAATTCCTGAATTTCTTCAGGACTTTTTTCTTTCAGGACACCAATCAGTTCAAGCGCTTCCTTCTGGAATTTGGGATAAGAAGCTTCATGATCACAAGGGGTTTCAAAATCGAGGGTTTTAGCAGGAGAAAGTACTAGTAGCATATCTTAATTACTCTTTGTGCAAACATACAAAGTGAAGAGTTAAAATGTTCGAATGATTGATAGCTTATGTCAATAGCCTATTACAATTTGCAAATAAAATCTGTCCCATCTTTTTATCCTTCCCGTGACGAACAGACCGAGTCATAACTCTCAACTCTGACAACAGCCAATTCCTGGCAAATAAGGACTCTAAATGATTTCGTACTACGCATATCGCACATCGCAATACATTAGTCCTTACCTTCGCACCTCATTAATTCCATGAGCTTCCAATACCACCATATCGATCTCCCAGTCAAAGAAGTAGTTCCCGAAACCAGAAAGCACCTGGCTGAAAGAAATACGCTCATTGTCAACGCACCTCCAGGTGCCGGGAAGAGTACCCTTCTCCCCCTTACCTTAATGGATGAGCCCTGGCTGAATGGCCAGAAGATCATTATGCTGGAGCCCAGAAGGCTCGCAGCCCGTACCATTGCGGGGCGCATGGCTTATTTCCTGGATGAAAAAGTAGGGGAAACGGTTGGCTATCGCATCCGCTTTGATAACCGGGTCTCGGAAAAAACCAAGATCGAAGTAGTCACAGAAGGTATCCTCACCCGCATGATTCAGTCAGATAATGAGCTATCAGGCATTGGTATGGTCATTTTCGATGAATTCCATGAACGTAGCATCCATGCCGATGTGGCACTTGCTCTTTGTCGTGAAGCGCAGCAGGTCTTAAGATCTGATCTGCGGATTATGATCATGTCTGCGACACTCAACATGCCTCAGCTCAAAAGCCTGCTGAAAGCTCCGGCTGTTGTGAGTGAAGGGAGACAATACCCGGTAGAAGTTACCTATGAGGGAGACATTGACGAATTTCTGATTCCCGAAATGATCTCCAAAACCATCATAAAAACCACAAAACAACATGAGGGTGATGTACTGGTTTTCCTTCCGGGTCAAAGAGAAATTCAGAAGACCGCTGAGCTGCTCAGAGGACAAAGTAAAAACATGGCCATCCACCAGCTTTTTGGCAGCCTCCCTCCTCATAAACAACAGGCAGCCATTATGCCCGACCGTTCCGGAAAGCGTAAAATCGTGCTCGCTACCAATATTGCAGAAACCAGTTTAACGATTGAGGGGATTAAAGTAGTGGTGGATAGTGGCTTTGGCCGCACTTCCCGTTTTGATCCAAATTCAGGATTGTCCCGATTGGAAACGGTCCGGATTTCAAGGGATTCTGCTGACCAGCGTGCCGGACGAGCCGGCCGACTCAGTGCCGGACACTGTTATCGCATGTGGAGTTCGGTTACCCACCAACGCATGGCAGAGCACATTGTCCCTGAGATCATGGAAGCAGACCTTGCTTCACTGGTACTCGATATGGCTCAGTGGGGTATTGTGGACCCACAACAAATGACATGGCTTACTCCTCCTCCATCAGGGCCATTGGCGCAGGCCCGTGATCTGCTCCACCAATTGGAGGCACTGGAAAATGGCAAAATCACATCGCATGGGCAGAAGATGCTGCGACTACCCTGCCATCCAAGAATTGCCCATATGCTGCTCATGGCGGAAGAACATGACCATCTACCTCTGGCTTGCGATATAGCCGCTCTGTTGGAGGAAAGAGATCCTTTGGGCAGAGAAGCCGGCATTGACATCAATACGCGTATTGAGGCGCTCAGAACTCACCGAAGGGAAAACAGAGACGGCAAAAAGCTTCAGCGCATCGAGAAAATAGCAGATCAGTACCGAAGGCTGTTTCAGATTGAAGCGGATAACGACTTTGTCGATCCATACGAAACCGGAGTACTGCTCACACATGCCTATCCCGAGCGCATTGCCTGTGCCCGTCCCGGTAATAATGCGCAGTTCCAACTATCTAACGGACGATATGCCATGGCAGGACATCGTGACGATCTGGCCGCAGAACCCTGGCTGGCTGTTTGTCATATTGATGCCCGTGATGGTATGGGCAAGATTCATATGGCCTCTCCTCTCAATCCACGTGACCTCGCTCCATTGGTGAAGGAAAGGGAAGTCATTACCTGGGACACTGACGATGGTGGCCTCATTGCCAGCAAAAACCTTTGTATTGGCAATATCATCTTAAGAAGTACTCCTTTACCAGACCCTGATCCCTCTCACTTAGTGGATGCCATTATCGAGGCCATCAAGAAGGAAGGCGAAAGATTACTGGACTTCAATGAAGAAGTTGCTCAGTGGCAAAGCCGGGTACTTTCGCTTAGAAAGTGGAACCCAGATCAACAGTGGCCAGAGGTGAGTACAACCTCCCTGCTTCAAACATCGGCCGAATGGCTTTCTCCATATCTCAATGATATCAGAAAACCAGAAGACCTAAAAAAACTGAACCTTAAGGACATACTCCAGCACAGTCTTACCTATGATCAGCAGAAGCTGCTCAATGATCTGGCGCCTGAGAAAATTGAAGTCCCCAGTGGCTCAAACATCCGCCTGGCCTACCGCGATAATGCAGAGGCTCCTATCTTGGCCGTACGTATTCAGGAAGTATTTGGTCTGGCCGAAACACCAAAGATTAATGGAGGAAAGCAAGGGGTCTTAATGCATCTGCTCTCTCCCGGTTTTAAACCTGTTCAAATTACCTCTGACCTGAAAAGCTTCTGGTCAGATGCCTATTTCGAAGTAAGAAAAGAGTTGAAAAGACGCTATCCCAAGCATGTTTGGCCTGATGATCCGTGGAATGAACCTGCCATTCGTGGGGTGAAGCGCAAGGCGTAGTGACCAGTGTATCAGTTGAACGGAAATCGGGGAATTGGAAACCAGGAGATTAGGAAATTGGGGAATTGGGGAATTAGGAAATTGGTCATTGAGGTATTAATGATTCTCAACTGCTCCGGTAAGCGTCATTCAGAAGGAGAATCATCCTGATGTATATCAGGGATGAGGCGACTGAAGAATCCCCAAGAGCGTTGCACCAGTAATTGGTTGATCGGAAATCGGAGAATTGGAAATCAGGAGATTAGGGAATTGGGGAACTGGTTATTGGTTAATAGTCATTGGTGCATTAACACTCCACAACTGCTCCGATAAGCGTCATTCAGAGGGAGGTACGACCGAAGAATCTCCTAGAGTTTAGCACCAGTAATTGGTTGATCGGAAATCGGGGAATCAGGAAATCAGGAGATTAGGGAATTGGGAAACTGGTTATTGGTTAATAGTCATTGGTGCATTAACACTCCACAACTGCCTCGGTAAGCGTCATTCAGAAGGAGAATCATCCTGATGTATATCAGGGATGAAGCGACTGAAGAATCCCCAAGAGCTTTGCACCAGTAATTGGTTGATCGGAAATCGGAGAATTGGAAATCAGGGGATTAGGGAATTGGGGAACTGGTTATTGGTTAATAGTCATTGGTGCATTAACACTCCACAACTGCCTCGGTAAGCGTCATTCAGAAGGAGGTACGACCGAAGAATCCCCAGGAAATTTGCACCAGTGATTGGTTGATCGGAAATCGGAGAATTGGGGAACTGGTTATTGGTTATTGGTTAATAGTCATTGGTGCAATAGCGATCCCCAACTGCTCCGGTAAGCGTCATTCAGAGGGAGGCACGACTGAAGAATCCCTAGGAGATTTGCACCAGTAATCAGTTCATCGGAAATCGGAAATCAGGGATGAGGCGACTGAAGAATCCCCGGAATTGTGCAACATATCACTAAAGTCAAGAATCTGTTATTAACAATTACTATCTTGGATAAACGGTCATAACAAAATTGCGAATCACCTTTTCCAAACGAATCATCCCTCTATCACAAGCATCCGATCGGGAATTTCTTGAATCACTAAACCGATATCTCAAAGACTGTTGGCACAATTGTTTACCAGGTTATTCTAAATGGGTGGAAGGCAAGGTTAATTTAGATACTAAAACCCTTCTCATAAGGCCATTTATGATCTGGAAAAACACGTATGCCCCTTGCTCTTGTTATGGCACCATTCTGGAAGATGATGGTAATCCAAAACTATTATTGGAGTTTAAATCATCTCCTTATGGTTGGTTAATCATATTCTTGGCTTTTACTGTTTTTATGGGATATCAGTTTTTGCCTAAACCTAATGGAGGTATTCTATGGTTTGTTTTGAATGTCCTATTTTTCATATCCTTTATTAGTGAGATTTATTCATTTAGAAAGATGATCAGACGGCATATCGAATTCCTAGCACCCTTTGACAGTAAGAATCCACCTAAGTGGAAATAACCAATTATTCTTTTAATAAAATCCTTACCCCCTGCCTCTCAGTCTCCTCCTCTGGTAAAATCTCACAATTATCCCAGATACCGCTACTCAGGGTCTTGGCATACGATGCAGGCAGCTGATGCCCTGTCATCAACTGACTGGCCAATTCGTGATTATAGGTAAAGGATCGGTGCTGAAAGCCAAAGCCTTGCTGATCGTTCAGCAGCATATACCAGACCCGAGGGGTGCCATCATTGGCAGGCATACCAATTACTCCGGGGTTCAACCAGTACCTGTCATTTACCAGGCTGTGAAAAGGCAATCCACAATGGCCGGCCAAAACCACATCAGACCGGGTCTGTTCCAGTATGGCTAGTTTTCTGTTATCGGATGTTGATTCAAAGATAAACTCTGATGTGTCTTCCAGTCCTCCGTGCAAAACAAAACAGGACTTTCCTGCATACTCAAAGCGGATAAACTCGGGTAATTGATTCAGCCATTCGACCTGATCTGCCCTGACCTGAGCCTGGGCATAAGGATACCATTGCCGGGAAAACAGGTCGCATCGGGAGCCATCATCGAAATTGCAGCCACAGTCCTCCTGCCCTTCTTTCAATTGAATCTCCACATTACCCAGAATCACATGTATTCCCCAATCCCTGATATAATCAAGCACTTCAATAGGTTGCGCACAGTAACCCACCATGTCCCCGGTGCATATAATATTCGAAGGAGGAATATTCTGCTGCTCAGCTAATTCAGCCAGCTTCTGCAGCGCCTGCCAGTTGCTATACACTCCCCCGAAGACCAATACGGGGCCTTCGAGTGTACCCATATCTTTTACCTTAGACTGCCAATCCATCCCCTCTTCTTTTAAAGACCATAAAGATCAGAAAACAGCAAATAGTACCGATCAGGTTCACACTTAATAAATCACCATAATTACCCTGAAAAAACACCCATTGCTCGGGGTAATAGCCAGTAGCGAACCAGATACCAAATCCTATTCCGGTAAGTACGGTAACCAGAAAGGCCATTCGATGCATCCGCCAATGCCAGAAAACGAAGACAGGTGCCAGGCCAATAACCATGGTTCCTGATATGGTGGTGGCAGAAAGAATAGCCGGATCGAAGAAAACGGGAATGGTGCCTAAAACGGCAATCACTATCATCACTAATCTACCTGAACTCACACTAGCCTTTCCTATCTTCAAATCAAAGGCGATCAGCTTGGAGAACGAAGCAAAGGCAGAGTCCAAAGTAGACGATGCGGAAGTAATCATAATCAGGTTGATTACCAGCATACTGACAATACCAAGCGATTGAGCCACTTCCACTGCTGCCTGCCCTTCGAGGCCTTGCTGCGAAGCATAAACCCCTATGAAGCTAAACAGTACGATACAGACAAAACCGATAGGCACCGCCCAATAGAATGCTTTGCGCATAGTTTGTGGATTGGTAATAAAACCCCTGTCGGTCATTACCGGATCATGAAAAGGATAACTAATTGACTGAATCAGCGCCACCAAAAGCAGGTCTACTCCACCCGAAAGACTCCATTCTCCTGAACTGAAGTAAGTGGATACACCATCAGAATCGGGTAGAATCACACCAAGGATTACGATCAAGAGTACGGCAAAAAGTACCATCTGAATGGCGTCTGTAAGCATAGAACTACTAAGACCTCCCTTCAGTGAATAGAGCAAAGTAAGAAAGGTGAAGACCACAATGGCCAAATAATAAGGCTGCGATCCGGCATCACCAAAGTAGCTCCCAATAACTATAGTATTCGACCATACTTCATTGAAAAGGCGAAATGCTATGAGCAGGGAGAAAAGAATAACAGCCCCTCCTCCAAACTTGGAATTCAGAAAATGGTGAATACTGTCATACCGTCCTTTGACCCTGAGTTTAAAGATGATGACACCGGCAAAGAGAAACGATAAATAATAAGTGGCATAAGCCACTCCCCCTACGATACCATAAGACAAACCCAGGTTAGCGGCATTGGTGATGCTTTTGGCGAAGATCCAGCTAATGACGAGGCTGCTGGTTAACAACCATAAACCGGGCTGCTGCTTATTTCTTCGTGTAGCCTGAAAGAAGTCACTGCTGCTTCTGGCAATGGGAGAAATGGCCAACAGCACCAAACTTGATGCGATGACGAGGATCCATTGCCAGAGACTTATGTTTTGCATTCTTTTAGTCGTTAGACTTTAGATATTAGACATTAGATGGTCAGTACTACTTCAATTGTTACCCCTCGTAAGATCATATATCGAAAATCAAAAATCGTAATTCTATTAGTTATTATCCCACCAAACTCTGCTATTCACACTGTTGTTATTCTCAACCGTAGCTGCTTCATAGTTCGCAGCATTGAAGGCTGCCTCATCAGCCGGATAAGGCATGCGAATGGGGATTAAATCATTATTCAAACTGGCAGACACTGTTTTCAAAGCAGGGAAGCCTGTTCTCCTGTACTCAATCCACCCCTCATATCCATTGATAGTATTGGCTAACCACTTTTGAGTAATGATCTGTTCAATCGGATCAGCACTATTGGCTCCAAAGGCTGCATTACCTGTAGTTAAATAATCTGAAGGTAAAGCGGTTTGCCAATAATCAAAAGCCAGTTGTACCCCGGTTTCATAATAGCTTTGGGCATCCTGTGTGATGAGACCTCGTTGAGCGGCTTCGGCCAAAAGGAAATAAGTCTCCCAGGCCGTCATAAAGTTCGCATCCAGGTTACCCGTGTTTTCCCTGAAAATAGTTCCGGTCAAAGAGTAATCAGCTACTGAAATAGATGTATTCGATGCATCCGGTCCGTTCAGCAAACCATCAAAGGTACCATTGGCTTCGGAAGGCCTGAAAAAGACCTCTTCTCTCGGATCGTTTAAATCCTGAATTACCTCCATCATCGTGGCGGACTCAATAAAGAGGTTGAAGTCACCGGCACGTAAAACTGCTAACCTAAAGGTATTAGGTTGTGAATTGGTAAAGTCAAAGGCTGCATTGTCGGCATTGCTCTGAATATAATTACCGGCATTGGCTATCGCTTGCAACTCTGCACTTACGTCTACCTGTCCGGATATACGCATCAGGTATTTAATCCGTAGTGAGTTAGCAAAAGCCATCCACTGATTTAAATCTCCCTGAAAAAGGATATCACCCTCCAAAGGCTGTGTTCCATTATAAGCCTGTATGCTTGCAATGGCTTTATTCAGGTTATCCAGAATACCATTATCATCCATATAGATATCCTGCTGAGCATCATAGGCTGGTGTAGTGTTTCCCTCTTTCCCATTCAGTGCCTCGAAGTAAGGAACGTCTCCATAAATATCCGTCAGTGCCGCAGTCATGTAAGCTTTCATGATAAGAGCCGGACCTTCATAGACTTCATACACAGCATTCTCACTGGCCAAATCCAGAATCAACTCATTATCTCTCAGATTTCGATAGATGATAGGCCATGGATTTCCACCCAACTGAGGAGAGCTCAAATCATGTCGGTCAAAAAGGTTGAAATCTACCATGGTAAAGTGCTGGGCCAGCAGGTTACCTGCCACAAAACCTTCGTAAGACATTTGCTCACCATAATCATAGATGACCTGTCTGAAGAGTAAAGAAGGTTGCACTGAAATCGGTGCGTTCGGGTTAGTATTAATCTCACTAAAATCATCGGTACAACCCACTAAACCAATGAAAATCAAAGCGATATATAAGTTTTTAAAAGTCTTCATTTCCCTGAATTAAAAGTTGAAACCAATTCTTAAACCATAGCTTCTGGTGGTAGCATAAGACATATCTTCTACCCCACTGACAAACTGATTGCCCTGAACGGCCAGTTGTTCCGGATCGAAATGTGGAATCTCGGATATGGCAAACAGGTTTCTACCAATTAATGATACTTCAAGGCTTCTTCCGTCCTGGAAGAATGCGCCTTCAAAACGATAGGTAATGGCCAGCTGACGAAGCTTCAGATAACTGGCATTGTAAGTATTATTTTCTTCGTGGTTCCTGTCGTAGAAATTACGATAGTAGGCCTCAGCAGAAACAGCCTGCGTATTCTCAACATAAACAGGATTGTCAGAAGTACCGGTATTCACTACACCATCAGCTACAATTCCTCCGGTTGGACGATCTGCCGTTTCTTCCAACTGTCCACCGACAGCCGCCAAAGCCAGGGTTCTTGAAACCAGCTGACCTCCCTGACGCCAGTCAAAAAGGAAGGAGAAGTTCCAGTTCTTATAGTTGATGTCATTGCTGAAACCAAGGATAAAGTCCGGATTATAGTTACCTATCTTCTTCAGTGTATTATCAGGAATATACAGTCCGTTGCTGCCGATAATAAACCTACCCTCTTCGTTTCTGAGATATCCTGTTCCATACATATCACCAATTCTACCTCCTTCTTCTACCTGGAAGAATACCGTCTGATTCACATTATCATAGATTCTGGAATAAGCCAGTGTCAATCGGTCTACTTCATCAGGAAGAGATTCTACTGTCGTTACATTCTTGCTGAAGTTGAATGTCGATGACCAACTCAACTCAGCATCGCGCAACCACTCTACCTGAATAATAGCTTCCAATCCCTTCGACCTGACCTCTCCTCCATTGACTACCCTTTCAGTATATCCTGAAGTGATAGATACCGGCAGAGATATAATCTGATTGCTTGTTAAAGCATTGTAGTAGGTGACATCTACATTTACCCTTCTGTTGAATAAGCTGGCTTCAGCGCCAAACTCAACGGAACTCGTCTTTTCCGGTAACAGGTTGGCATTGGGAATGGTAGATTGCTCGCTGAAAGTAGGCTCACTCTGATAAGGCGTCTGCGCATTGAATACCCCGGCAGTTTGATAAGGATTAGTATCGTTTCCTACCTGCGCATAGGATGCTCTCAGCTTCAGGAAGTTGATATAATCGGGTAAATTCAGTGTATTAGATGCGATGTAGGCTCCTGATACAGAGGGGTAGAAAAAGGACACATTCTCCTTCGATGTAGGTGATGCCAAAGCACTGGACCAGTCGTTTCTGGCCGTTACTTCCAGATAGAGAAAATCCTGATAACCCAACTTGGCTACTCCATAAACACTATTGATTCTTTTTCTGGAAAGGAATTCGAATATCTCTAATGGTGAAGCTGCATTCGATAACCTAAAGATACCTGGCTGAGCCAAAGAGAGTGCCTGCGTTTGCTCGGTTGAAGCTCTTTGATCCATTCGATTAGCTCCGGCAGAAACATCCAGATTAAACTGACCAAAGGTGTTGGAGTAATTAACCAACACATCGGTATTATTCTCCCTGAAGAATACATCATGCACGGCATAAGCCCCATTAGTAAATCGATTGGAGCTAAATGCCCTTCTGAATTGCCTCTGCTCACTGGAATAATCCATTCCTGTGCGCACATTCACACTGAGGTAATCATTGATGATGTATCGAACTGAAACATTACCAAAAATTCTGTCGCGCTCGAAAGAGTTGCGATTCTCCAATAAGGTGAAATATGGGTTATCGAAGAATGTATAGTTGAAAGAGTAGTGTCGAAGGTTTTCGAGTCCCGGCTGCCAATAATTGCGCATATTCTCAATATTGAGTGAACGCGGACCCCAGGCGACCAGGGCATAGTTAACGTTCTCTGAGCCATATCCACCAGCAGGCCTGTTATCTGAACCGGCATTGGCATAACTGATAAAACTGCTCACCTTAACTCTTGAGCTTGGCTGGAAGTTGAGTTTAGCTGAAATGGTTTTTCTGTCCAGATTAACACCAGGAATGATTGATTCGCTCTGTAAATCAGTAAATGACAGTCGAAGATTTCCCTGATCAAAACCTGAAGAAATGGCAATATTATTAATCGCTGTTACTCCTGTTTCATAGAAATTCTTGAGGTTATCCGGATGAGAGACAAAGGGAGTCGGAGTGATTGGCAGTCCACCATGCACTGCAATATCACCTCCTCTAACCACTTGTCCATTCGGCAAGGTTACAGGGCTGTCATATTGTGGAATAAGCAAACCGGCATCTAGTTCAGGACCCCAGCTGTAAGAGATATTATCATTGGTTCCACCACCCAGTCCATCTACATATTCAAACTGGCCTGAGTTTCCCTGACCATATCTGTTTTGAAACTTAGGCAGCTGAAAGGCTCTCTCAATCATGGTAGTGGAATTGATACTCACGCCAATACCTTCCTTTTCAGAGCCATTTTTTGTGGTGATGATAATGACCCCATTCGATGCTCTGGTCCCATAAAGTGCAGCGGCACTCGGACCTTTCAGCACAGAGACAGAAGCGATATCGTCCGGATTCACCTCCATGGCACCATTACCAAAATCTACTTCCTGAAAGCCTGCAGCTGCATCATTAGTAAAATTGATCACAGAGTTATTGTTGATGGGGGTTCCGTCTACCACGAACAGAGGGTTATTGTTGGTAAATGAAGCTTCACCCCGAATAGTGATTTTGGATGTTGACCCTACTCCTGTAGCTCCCTGACTAATGGTTACACCAGCTAACTTTCCAGCGAGGTTATCTACAAAGTTGGGCGCTTTTACTTCATTGAGTGCTTTAGGCTCCAGACGTTGCACATTATACCCCAGGTCTTCTGTCTGGCGTTCGATGCCCAGAGCGGTGACCACCACATCTCCCAAAAGGTTGGTCCTTTCTTCAAGTATGATGTTAATGGTTGATTTGCCGGCCACATCTACTTCCATGGCTTCAAAGCCTATAAAAGTAAATACCAGTGTGGCATTGTCTGACACCGTAATTTGATAAGTTCCGTCAGCCGAGGTGGCAACTCCGTTACTGGTACCCTTTTCCAATACCGTAACACTTTGCATAGGTTGATTTTGTGCATCCACCACTTTTCCTGAAATCTTAGTCTGGGAAACAGCAGCTACACATATGAGCTGTAAAAACAGCCATAGGTAGAATTTCTTCATGAATGTTGAGATTAAGTAAATTGATTTTGAACTATTGAATGGGGATTCAATGAGCGGGTGGTGCTCTCAGTCCAAAATGGGTGGGTGAAGCGAGTGGCTTCAGCTGACTAATGAATCGGGAAGGATGATAAACTTCCTTGTATATATTTTTGACTAAGGTCCTCAGTACAGCTGAATACAACAATTGAGTACTCAGGTCTTCGGTAGTATTAAGGTCAAATTTCGGGATGAGAAAATGAACATCGGCCTGCGTTGCTTCTTTCAGTATAGAAGGAATCAGCTCTGCAGATTGCCATTTTAACGATTCCCAGTTGGTAGAAGTAAACAGTTGCCTGTTCAATCCAAGTAGGAATACGCCTCCACGGTAATCAGGACCAATAACCAAATCCGAGGTATGAAGTCCTTCCTCTGCATTGATCAGATCTCGTGGCGAAAGTTCGGCACAATCATTACCCACACAAATAACTCTCTCATACCCTTCTGAAAAGGCTTGTTGAAATGCATTATGGAGTCTTTCACCAAAGGTATCTCCCCTTTGTCGGTCTTCATTGATTTCAATCAGTGGCAAGCGGGTTGCCTTGATCACTTCTCTACTTCTTTGATACAGCTGCGCTACCAGACTCTTGTTTCTGGTGGCATTTCTTATCAGTCGCTTTCGACTACTTTCCAGTTCAGGCGAATTGGTAAAAAGAAGAACAGCAGTTTGTTGGTTATGTAGAGACATACGGGTTGAAGTTACTTCAATAACCTACGTAACGCACATGTGTTTCGGATTTATCCTGATGAATGTAAGACAGAAGTCAATTCAATTAAAATAGCATCACTCCAAAGACCACTCAAATCAACTCAAACCGTCTCAGCACAAAATCAGTGATTCTTAGGCTCTAAAGACGGTTTACTGATTAAATTTCAAAGGACTTATTCATCCTTCAGAATATCTACCGGATTAATCAGGTAGGCTCTGATGCTATGAAATGCGGTTGTCAATAATACCACAAGACTGGCCAGACCTAAAGCTGTTCCAATTAAAAACAGCGGTAATTCTATTCTGTAAGCGAAGGAACTCAACCAATTGTCCATCCAGTAATAGATAACAGGTACACCCAGTAAGCCTGCCAACAGGAGCTTCCAGAGGTTGGTGATATTCAGTGTCTTTTGAATAGAGATGAAACCTGCTCCCAGAACTTTTCTGATACCCATTTCTTTCAGCCTGCGCTTTGCGGCATAGCCAGACATACCGAATAGTCCCAGTAAAGCCACAAAAGCAGCAATTATGGTCATGCTGTTGATCATGGAAATCATCAGATTTTCCTGCTTATACTGTGAGTTAATCTGATCTTGTAGGAAGAAATAGCGCATCTCTTCACCATCAGTAAGCCCCGCATAAGTCGATTTGATATAGTCGACCGTCTCAATCAAATTTTCACCAGTAAGCTTCACAATGATTACCCCAAAGGTCTCTTCCAGGGGCTTGAAGAGCGTTGGTTCGATAGGCTGTTTCTTAGACAAAAAGTGGAAATCACTCACCACTCCGACAATTCTCAGCTTGCTGTTTCCGGTATCAATGACTTTACCGACTGCCTCTTCATCTCCAAACATTTTTTGGGCGGCTGTCTCATTGATCATCACAATCTCTTTGTTGCCTTTATCCTCTGCAGTAAAGCTTCGCCCTGCCAATAAGTCCATGTCCAATGTCTTGAGGTAGTCTTCGTCCACATCGAAATTAAAGAAGTTAAAGTCGTAGTTATTGAAGCGCTGCAGGCCCATTACCCTGGTAGGCACTGAGGTGGTAAATGATGCAGATTTGATATAGGGATTTGAGAACAGTTCATTCTTGAATACATCTCCGTTTTTGGATGCGGGTTCAGAAAACATCTGAATCACCACCTGATTCTCATTATCGAAGCCCAGGTTCTCATTCTGCATAAAGCGCATTTGCTTGTTAGCAGTGAACGTTACGCTCACCAACACCATAAAAACCATCAACTGGAAAACCGTAATACCGTTGATAAACTTCTGTGATTTGAACCTTCCTGTTCCTCCCTTTAGAGTAGTCACAGCATTGACCTTACTAC
The DNA here is from genome assembly GCF_965216855.1 of Roseivirga sp. NCBI lineage: Bacteria > Pseudomonadati > Bacteroidota > Cytophagia > Cytophagales > Roseivirgaceae > Roseivirga > Roseivirga sp. Next base: position 334,176 of record NZ_OZ244204.1, read on the forward strand.
TTAACCAGGCCGGATAAACTCCGGAAATTACTGAAAGCAAAAGGCTGAAGAGTAAGCTGAATACCAATAGATCGGGACGAGCTGTGAGGTTCACCTCCAACTGTCTGTCCAGAAGTATTTCTAATTGCGGCACTGTTACCTCAACCAATACGACAGCCAGGATGTAGGCCATTAGCACATAGATCATGGATTCCGCTATGAATTGAAAGAACAACTGAGCTTTTCCCGCTCCTACTACTCTCCTTACGCCTACTTCTTTCAGGCGCTCAAGCGATTGAGAAAGTGAAAGGCTCACATAGTTGAATAGTGCACAACAAAGAATAAAAATGGCTACTGCTGTGAATATGAGAATATACTGTCTATCGGTTTGTGAGTTAATGGAGTCGCTGACATCCAGCGCAAAGTGTACATCCGTCAAAGGCTGTAGACTCAGCTCCTTTTGTTCTGCTACGGCATTCTTCTCAAATAACTCATTCAACTTTGCTTGCACATCGGAAACTAATGCGCCCGGGGTTAACAGAAAGTAAGTTTGGTCGAAGTAACTACTGTTCCAGCTTGAAAAACTATCTTCTGATCTCCATGAATTCAGTCCTTTATAGGAACCAATCATATCTGCCTTCAGGGAATTGGTTTCAGGTAAGTTTTTGAAGACTCCGGTTACTCTGAATGAATTACCTCTATACTTAATAGTTTTCCCTATGGCTGCCTGATTGGAACCAAAATGTAGTTCGGCCGCAGCCTGAGACATCAGAATGGCGTTTTGATCGGCCAGACCTTCATTGCCGGATAAAATTTCCAGGTCAAAGAATTCAAAGAACCCATCTTCTACGGCAAGGCTATTAAACACTGCAGAAGAATCAGCCTGGCTTCCAGGGATGATCACACTCTTATTCCAACCTTCAATACGGCTATAGGCCATAATCTCAGGAATCTCTTCTGCCGAGGCAGGCGCCAAGGCCGCTGTTAGCCCTCCTACTTTCTCTGACTGTCCATCGTAGGTCTCCGTAAGCACGACACGATAAACCTGATCGGCTTTCTCATGAAACTTGTCATAAGACAGTTCATTATTCAGAAAGAGGATAATGACAAAAAACGATGCCAACCCTACACTCAGCCCCAAAATGTTCAAGGTCGCATAGAGCTTGTTTCTCTTGATATTTCTAAAGGCTACTTTCAAATAGTTTTTGATCATGATGAAAAGATTTTAGATACAGGATTAGGTTTCTACTTAGCGGTAGTTAATACTATTCGTCTTTTAAAATATCTATTGGGTTAATATTGGAGACTGAAACACCTCTTATTCCAACTATTATAAAGTTCAGTATACAAGTGACTGCGAAGGCCATGAAGCCAAAGCTCAATCCAAGCTCAATCTTATTTGGATAATTCTTTATCATTTCACCTACCAAGTAATAACCTAATGGTACGGCTATGAGTAGCGAGATAAGGTTCACCAAAAGGAATGGCTTGGCAATCGACCACTGTAATTGAAAAAATCTAGCACCCAAGACTTTTCTTACCCCTATCTCCTTTAGTCTATTACTGATACTGAAAGCCAACATAGCCAGTAGTCCGAACAAGGATACAAATACTGTCAACAATGTAGAGCCATTAATAATACTTACTACCCTGCTAACACGGTGAAACTTCTTGTTATACGCTTCATCCAGCCATGTATATTTCATCAAACCTTCCTCATCGTGACGCAGATATACACCTTCTACCCTTTTAAGGGCTTCCAAATTATTCAATCTGACCAAAAGATGGTGAGCCTGATCTCTCCTGGGCCAGATGATCAGGTTACGTATATTAGACATGGAACCATCGGAGTAAAAGTTATCTACCACCCCGATTACCCGCTTGTTAAATCCAGATATTGTAATCTGGGAATTCACAGGTTCATTGAGACCTAAGGCATCTACCAATTTCTGATTGATTAAAACGCTCTCTGAAAAATCAGTAGAGATATTGGGGTTAAAATTTCGACCTGCTTGCATTTTAATATCCATGACAGGCACGAAATTTTCATCGGTTTGTAATCTTGTAACACTCTTTAACTCTTTCCCGCCAAATACTACATCGCTAAAGCCATCGGCTGAACTGGGAAGCGGGCCGAAAGTTACTCCTGCAACTCCGGGCAGAGCTCTTAAGTCATTCATCAGTCTGTGCGCATTACCCCGTAACGGACCGGGTAAACTAATTGAGATCACCTGATCTTTGTCAAAGCCCAAATCGAAAGTAGTATAGTGCCGCACTTGTGCATTGAGTATAAGTATTACAGTAATCAGCAGTGCGGAAAGCGTAAACTGTATACCCAGGAGAATTTTAAAGAGCGAAATTCGCTTTCCTCCCTGAACCAATTTACTTTTTAGTACTCTGGCAGGGCGAAATCTCGACATAAATATCGCTGGATATATTCCCGCGACAAGACCACAAGTCAGAGCATAACCAAACAATAACCCGAGCAAATGGAAAGAAGAAAAGTCTAATTCCAATTGAATTCCCATAACCCTTGAAACAGAAGGTAATATAAGTTCAACTCCTATAAGAGCTACTAACAGACTAACAAAAGCAAAAGCAATTGACTCGGTTAGGAACTGGAATATCAGTTGCATTGGGCTTGCACCATTTACTTTACGTACACTTACCTCTTTAGATCGCTGAATAGCCCGTGAAGTAGCCATATTCACATAATTGGCTAAGGCAATGAGGAGGAGAATGATCGCCAAAGAGGAACAAATTACGATCACCCTTTTGTCGGCTCCGAGACCTTGAGTTCGATTATTTAATGCGGCTCCACTCATACTCCAGTTCCAATAGCTTTCTCCGAAAGGGAATAAATCGGCTGTTCCATTGCTATACCAACCTTTGGGATTATTGTCAGAGTAGAGTGATATTAGATTCGTCTTTAAGTTTTCCTTATTCGTTTCTTCATTAAGGCGCAAATAGATGAAGTTTGTATTGGAATTCCAGTTGATCAAGCTTTCTTCATCGGTGGTAGCTTTCAGGGGAAGAATCAGGTGTGGCTGAAATTGAGAGTTATTCGGAAAGTCCATTAGAACGGCACCTACCTTAAATTGACCAAGCTCCTTCAGTTTTAACGTTTGCCCAATAGCATTTTCTACTCCGAAGTATTTCATGGCTAACTCTCTTGAGATTACAATACTCCTGGCATCGGCCAATGCCTTTCTGGCATCTCCATGCTTTGAATCGAAAGTGAATACATCGAAGAATGAAGGCTGAAAAGTATAAAATGGCTCTGTCAGGAAATTACCTTCCTTATCTAACACATCAATGCTTCCTACTCCTGTACCAGTCACTGTAACAGCATCAACTCCGGGTATTTGTGCTTCTATTGCCTGCCCGAAAACAGGTGGCAGAAATTGATTAAAGAAATCTCTGTTTCTTTCTGTATACCTCATACGTAACATGTAGATATCATCTATATCATCATGAAACTGATCATAAGAAAGTTCATAGTTGACATAAAGACTGACAATGATAAACCCCAACATTGCTACAGCCAACCCTAAAAAATTAGTAAAGCTATACAGCTTGTTTCTTAAGAAACTTCTGAAGATGATTTTCAAATAATTACTAATCATGTCTGCTATGGTAAAATCTTCTATCTGCTAGTTTTGACCTGAAATTTCAACTATCAACTGATTTATTCATTTCTTAAAGATTCTACCGGATTAGTACTAGCGGTTCTCAGAGTCACTACTGAAATAATGAGGAATGCGACTATAAAGGTAATGGCCAAAGGCCAGGCAAACAGCCATGGCGTTATTCCTATTCGGTAGCTATAGTCTTGCAGGAACTGCTCAATTACATAGTAGGCTACCGGTATAGAGATAATGATCGACAGCATGAGCATAGAACTTACGCCTCTGTTGAGCATCAGAAGCAAGCCTGAAACGGTTGCACCCAGTACTTTCCTGATGGAGACTTCTTTCTTTCTCTCACTGGCTGATAAACCAACCAGTCCAACCAGCCCCATAATTGAAATGACAATGGCTAGTCCGGAAGCATAGCTCAGAGTCTTCGACCAAAGTGATTCTTTCTGATAGAGGTTTCTATTGTATTCGTCTACGAATGTGTAATTGAATGGCTCAAAAGGTAATACCTGAGACCAGACGGTTTCGAGGTCGGAAAGTGTTTCCGAAAGCTTATTCTCCTGATATCGGATATAGATGTTATTGAGTTGAAAGGCTCTTCCCGGTCTTGTATCAGCCATGAGCATAGCAGAATTCATTTTAGACAGAGCCGAAAACACCTGGAAATCATTCATGACCCCAACCACCCTGTATTGATTGTCAATTAGCTTACCTATCGGATCTTCTTCATTCAACAGGCTTGCTGCAGATTGATTAATAAGGACATTGATGATGGGTGATTCAGCATCTTCACTCACCTGATCGATGGCTGTGAAATTTGAGCCCTCGAGTAATTCAATCTGCATCGTGCTCAAATAACCTAAATCGGCATTTCCCTGAACCACAAATACCCTATTTCCCTCGGCATCCTGCAAGCTGATGGCCTCATTAAGACTTCCCACGGCACCAACAGAAAGGATGTTGGGACTCTTGTTCAACTCGTTTTTAATCTGCTGTGAAACTTGTTTCGAATTACCTCCGGGGATCTCAAGCTTAATCAGGTTCCGATCGTTGTACCCCTTCTCTTTATCAATCAAATGCTCATGTTGCTGGTTGACACCAAATGCCACAGTGATAAAGACAAAGGCAGCTAAAAACTGTAAGGTGACCATAGACCTTGTTAACCATTTCTTCTGGTTCACTTTAGTCTGTCCACGAAAAACATTGACCACCTTAAGTCTTGACAGGAAAACTGATGGGTATATCACTGATAACAGACAGATAATCAACACTATGGTAAAGCAAACAATCAACAAGGCAGGATCACCCAGCAGATGATAACTGAAAGGTCGCTTCACCAGACTCTCAAATCCAGGCTGGGCCACTTCGGCCAGAATAATTCCAAGTATAAAGGACAGTATGCTAATCAAAAGGGCTTCGGTTAAAAACTGCAGCACCAGATTTTTCCTACTTGCTCCAATGGTTTTTCTTACTCCTACCTCTTTAGATCTACTGAGGGAGTTGACAATAGATAATGTTGAAAAGTTGAAGCTGGCAATGATAAGAATCAAAAGGGCTATTCCGGAAAGCAGGTATGGCTGATTGGCTTCTGATTCTTTCTTGAACTGAAGGTGAGCCTCTTTCAATGGAATAAGTCCGTTGCTCTCATTCTTTAAGGCAGCTGACATCTGATCGTCACTGGCATTCTTGCGTGTCCTGACCTCCGTCATCTTTTGAGCCACCTGTTCTGTCCTGGCCTGATCATCCAGCATAACATAAGCGGTTACCGGTGTAATGAGCCAGAAGTTTCTGGTCCATTCATCCACCACTGTTTTCAGCCTGGTCCATGACATGGCCATATTAAAGTTGAAGGAGGAGTTGGAAGGGTGATCTTCAATAACTGCCGTAACGATATACCTTTCAAACTCTCCTCTCAGCTTGATGACCAGTTCTTTTCCTGCTGCCCGGGTATTGCCGAAGTACTTCATGGCTGTACTTCTGGTGATAATCAATGATTCAAGTTCAGAGACTTTACTGTCCAAAGCACCATCCAGCACCTCAAAATCAAACATGCTATAAAGTCCCTTATCAGTAAAGAGAATTCCTTTTTCATCGAAAAGGTCCTGCCCCACCTGTACCACTCCGCCATCTTTTCGCAATCTGGCAAAGTTGATTACCTCGGGAATTTCGTTGAAGTAGGCTTCGGCTTCCGGATAAGAAACACCAGGCATAATGACCTCCTCACCCTGACGCATCGATATCCTTGTCAGTCGATAGATGGACTCGGTATTCTCGTGATAGCTATCGAAAGTGAACTCATCTTTCACATACATGGAGATGAGCAAACAACTGGCAATACCTACGGCCAGCCCAGTTATGTTGATCAAAGCATAGCCTTTATGCCTGAACAGATTTCTAAAGCCGGACTTTAAGTAATTCTTGATCATCTCGTTAGTTTATGGTTTCAATACCTTCCCTATTCAGTGCTTTCATCATGCCTTATTCATCTTTTAAGAAATCAACCGTTTTAGACTGATAGGCTCTGAATACCTGGCTATACATAACAGGTAAGATTATAGCAGCTGTTATCAGAATGACGAAGATGTATGGACCACTTCCGACATTAATTCTGTAAGAGAATTGTTCAAGCCATCGGGTGACCCACCAATAAGATAATGGGATACCTAAAAGGACACTCAATAATAAAAAACGACTACTGCTCTTATTAATGACAGCATTCAAATCAAGAATGCCAGCCCCCAAGACCTTGCGAATGCTTATCTCCTTTAATCTTCTCTTAATGGCATAACTGGTTGAACCCAGAATCCCCAGAAATGAAATCAAAAGGGCTATACCTGTAAAAATCTGCATGAGGTATCTCACCACCTTTTCTGCACTGTACACCTTATCATATTCATCATCGAAAAACTTATATTGAATTTGAGAACTACCTGTTACTGTTTCATACCTGTGAGATATATCATTTACTGCTGCCTGCACCTGCTCGGTCTTTAGCCTTAACATAAGCCAACCAAAACCATCTTGTTCAAAGAGGGTAATGGCCAAAGGCTTGATTATTTCTTTTTTGGATTCAGCATGAAAATCTGCAATAACTCCTACAATCTCCCTACCATTGAACTCCTTGCCTATCGGCTCCTCAAGTCCCAATGACTCTACAGCTGTTTCGTTAAGAAGAACATATCGGTTATGATGTTCTTCTTTACTTAGCCTTCTTCCCTCAACAATCTCGAGTTTCAACACATCGACAATGGCAGCATCAGCCATATACTCAATAAAGTTAAGTTGCTCTTCACTCGCATAGCTCATCCTTGATTTTTCCAGGGGGTATGAAATTGAGATAGCCGCACTTTCAACAAAAGGGCTTTTCAGCATGGATGCCTTTAATTCTTCCTTTTTAAAAATTGCCTCATTAGTATTAGTGAAGACCATTAGCACCTGTTCCTTGTTGAAACCCAGCTTGTCATTCTGAACAAAAGCCAGTTGTTGATTGACTAACAGTGTAGCTGCAAAAAGAAAGATAAAGATGGTGGTTTGAACGGCATTAATCAGAGAGATAAAAGTACTCCTGCCAAAAAGGGAGGAAGCGCCTAAGGACTTAAAATCACTAATCTGCTTCTTTGAGGCCACTAAAGCAGGATAGAGTACAGAAAGGAAAGACAATAGAAGAATAGCAACAAACCCTCCAATGAGAACCGATAAATTGTCAACAATTCCAGCCCCAATATCTTTGTTCATTACCAATTCCAATTGAGGCACAAATACCTCCATCATAATGATGGCCATAATAAAGGCTAACGAAGTCAGCAATACAGACTCAAAGAAATAGTGAACTATTAGGTTAAACCGACTGGCTCCAACAGTGCGTTTTACCCCAATTTCCTTAATACGCTCAACCGACTGCGATAGAGTCAGCGAACAATAGTTGGCCAATGAGGCAAATAAGATCACCAATGCAATGGCTGTAAATATTCTCAAATTGGATTCATCTGTCTTACCATAAAAATGATCTGACACACTTAGATCGAAATGGGCTTCGGAAAATGGTTGAAATTCGAAATACTCTGGTGCTCTTGTATAGGTAATGCGTTCGTCATTGTCCACCGTTATCTCTCTGGCGATTTCCGCTTTACGTTCGTCACTTACACCGTCTCGAAAGAGCACGACATTATGAATATTGTTATTACCCCAAAGCTGCAGAAAGTTTGGTTTTCCTTCTTCCCAACGATACTGACCCCTCAAAGAAGTAAGGCAATCAAACCTTAAAGACGAATTTTTAGGAACATCTTCAACAACCGCTCTTACTATGTATTGCTCATTCGATTTGCCGAAAACATAACTTCCTACCGCAAACCTACTGTCTCCAAAGAGTGCTTCAGCCTTAGATTCAGAAACTACCAGAGCTGATACTTCCGTATCAAAATCAGGAATCTGACCATACTTAAGTTCGAAGTCGAATATCTTCAGAAAATTCCGATCAACACTATATTGACGCAGTGGTAACAGATTAAGCTTAGAACCAGTTGAATCGGAAGACACCTCTAATTTGCCGGAAGGCCAATATCTGCTAAACCTCTCTATTTCGGTATATCGGGGTGCAAACTCTTCCAATACCGGTCCGGATGTTCGAGTAGACTTTTCTTCAAAACCATCACGCTGTGTCACCAGTAAAAGGTGCTCAATATTGTCCAGCCTACTATGAAAATGATCAAATGACCTCTCTTTCTTTACATATAAGAATATGATGAGAACTGAGGCAAAACCTACAGATAAGCCAAACAGATTGATAAAACTGTAAGCCCTGTTCTTTACAAGCCTTCTTATTGCCAGTTTAAGGTTATGCCTGATCATTCTGTATTCATTTCGTTAAATAATGCTTACTCGTTTCTTAATGAATTGACGGGATTAATGGATGCTGCTCTAAAGGCTATTATGGAGACGGTAATCCAGCTAATGAATAATGCTCCTACAATTACTCCTCCGAGTAGCCAAATATCCAGTTCAACTTTATAGGTGAAGCTATCGAGCCACTGTCCCATCAGACTGTAAGCAATTGGTGCCATAAGAACCAATGCCAAAAGTGGCAAGCCAAGCGACTGCCTGGTAAACAGTGTCAGGATTTGCCTGAGTGAAGCACCCAAAACCTTTCTCACACCAATGGCCTTAACCGATCTCTGTGCATTGATTGAAGTAATTCCGTATAGGCCCAGACAGGAAATCAAAATGGCAATGAAGCCAAATACCCTGGCCAGGTCTTTGATCAGCAGCTCATTCTTGTACATGCTTTGATGAGAGTCTGCCATAAATTGGTAGTCAAAAATATAGCCCGGCATAAACTCAGCATAGGTATCTTCCAATACATCTAATGCCCTGGCCTCTTGTCCCGGAGTAGCCCTAACTGTTACATACTCTGTATTGCCCACCCAATTCATAATAATGAGAGGGTCGATTTCTTCATAGACTGAGTTGAGGTAGAAGTCTTTCACCACACCAATAATCCTGGCATCGTACCCCCAAAACTTAACAATCTTTCCTATGGGGTCTTCCATGTGCATGCCTTTAATCGCTGCTTCATTCAGAATGATCGAAACGGAGTCTGTTTTAAGATCACGCGAGAAATTCCTTCCTTCAACGATTTCCAGATTCATGGCCGGAATAAAATCCTGCTCCGTAAAGAATAGCTTAAAGTTGGTTTTATCAGTTTCCGGGTTTCTTCCCTCCCAGGTGGGATCGCCTGTATTGGTCTGAATATTAATGGGCATTTGCCCTATACTGGTTACAGCAGTAATGCTCGGGTCTTTGAGTAATTCAGCTCTGAAGTTCTCGTAGTTTTCAATCAGGCCATAATCGTTCTGAAGAACAATAATACCCTCCTTATCGACATTCCGATCATTATTGAAGATAAAGTCAATTTGTTGGCTGATGATGAGTGTTGCAAAAATGAGGAAACCAGCTACCAGAAACTGAAACACAACCAGGCCTTTTCTGATCATGGCCCCTATGCCGCCTGCACCCTTCATATCCAGCTTACCTTTCAGGGCTTGCGTGGTTTTAAAACCGGATAGTACTACGGCCGGATAAAGCCCTGCAATCAACGTGGTAGTGATAGCCAGGCCAACAATGGAAATCAAGAGTCGGGGTTCCAACCAGTTGAGTTGAATGCTCTTACCTGTCAGGTTATTGAAATAAGGCATAAGTATTTCAACCAATATGACTCCCATGGTAATGGCTGAAACTACGATAAGACCAGATTCAATAAGAAACTCCCGGATCAGGGCCAGCTTACCTGCTCCTACCACTTTTCTTACTCCTACTTCCTTAGATCGCTTGAATGACTCTGCAATGGAAAGGTTAATAAAGTTGATGCAGGCAATGAAAATAATAAAGACAGCCACTACTGTGAACAGTCTTACATACTCAATACGCCCACCGGCCAATTGTCCATTTTCATAATCGCCATATAGGTATAACTCATCGAGTGGCTTGAGGAACTGTGAGCGATTATTGCCTTCCTGATTTCTTCGGTTCAGGTCTTCAATCTTCTTATTCAATTCCGGAATAGAGGCATTTTCAGTCACTGTGAGATATACCTCCATGGCCCCGTTGCCCCATCCCATAGTCCAGGAATTTCTATCTACCCAGGACTGCATGGACAAGGCATAGGCAAACTGAAAACGGGAGTTCTTAGGTGGGTCCTGAACTACCCCTCTCACTATTCCATCCAGTCTGTTATCGAGCTTAACGGTCTCTCCTGTTACATTGGTTCTACCAAATAATTTGAGTGCCAGACTTTCTGTCAACACTACGTCATTCCTGGTGGCCAGTGTTTCATCAGTCAATTGACCATCAATGAAGGGGAAACTGAAAATTTGAAAGAATTCCTCATCAGCATAAATACCATTGTCTTTGAAGCGCTTTTCTCCCACACTTAACTGAACAGTAGGATTGTAATTGATTCGGGCTACTTTCTCTATTTCCGGATAGTCCGCTTCCAAGGCACTTTTGATAATCCCGCTCTGGTCATTTCCTGTGCCTATTTCACCGTTAGGGAAATGGTAATGGCTCCAGACGGCATAGATATTCTCTTTGTTCTGATGGAAGCTTTCAAACTGTAACTCATCATCTACCCACAGGAAAATGAAAAGGCTGGTGGTTACTCCGACCATCAAACCCAGAATATTGATCAGTGTGAATTCCTTTCTCTTGATCAGTTTGCGAAAAGCCGTCTTAATGTTCCTTTTCATATGCTTGAATTATTCGTCTCTTAATGAATCAACAGGGTTACTGTTGGCTGTTTTGAATGATTGTATTGATATCGTTAGTGTAGCTATTCCAAAAGTGATAGCCGCAGGTATCAGGAAGACGAGAACTCCCAGATTGATTTTGTTGGAAAAATTATCCAGCCAGTTAGAGGCCAGGTAGTAGGAAACCGGAATAGTGACGAAGAGTGACAGCAATACCAATTTAGAAAAGCCTGCATTGAGCAAAATCACCAATTGTTTCACCGAAGCACCTAATACCTTTCTGACCCCAATTTCTTTTTGTCTTTGTAAGGCTGACTGATGTGCCAGTCCAAATAATCCAAGACAACTGATCATAATGGCAAGTACTGTAGAATAGGTAATAATGGTTTTCCATCTCTCCTCTTCTGCAAAAGCTGATTGATTGGATTCATCCTGAAAGGTTAATTGTATAGGCTCATAAGGCTCTATACTTCTCCAGGCGGCCTCTATATCAGCCTTAATTTCAGTGATATACTCCGGGTGAACCTTAATGCTCAACTGACGGAGCGGGATGACCGAAGAAGCCTGAAAAGCAAGGGGTGTTACTTCATTTCTGGCATTTCCAAAAACAAAATCCTGTACTACCCCCACAATTCTGGACTGCGGGTTTCCTCTTCCATCACCCAGAATTTGGTTGATTGCCTCACTTCTTTCTACTCCTATTTTTTTCAGGAAGGCTTCATTGACCAGTATGTTATTGAGGGTATCGGTACTAGTGGCATAAGTATCTCTGTTTTCCCGTAACTGACGACCTTCTAACAGTGCCACATCTATCATATCGAGGTAACCCTGTTCCTGAGACGTCTCAATGGTAAAAAGTCTGATATCGTTGTAGGTTACCTCTGAGCCTCTGCCATACCCGGAGCCCATGATCATTTGTGAGATCTTTGGGTTAGAAGCCAGTTCATTCTTTAACAGCTGCCCGTTAGCATCATCTTTGATGTTAACCACAACCAGATTACTGTCATCATATCCCAGGTCATAGTTGACCAGATATGAGATTTGTTTATTCATGGTGATGACCCCTACGACCAGAATACCAGCCAACGAGAATTGTAGTAGAACCAGGGCCTTGGAAACATATTGTTTGCCTTGCATTTTGACCCTGCCGTTGAGGCTAGCAATGGCTGAAAATCGGGAAATAATCATACTTGGATAAGCTCCGGCCACCAATGCGGTAAGCATGACCAACAAAAAGCAGGCAACAATCAAGGTAGGATCGCTTAATACATTAGCAGTGAATTGTTTATTGACCAACCCTCCGAATACAGGCAACAGCATCTCGGCCATCAATAGTCCAACCACAAAAGCAATGGTAGAGATATAAAGTGCTTCGCTCAGGAACTGAAAGGCTACCTGTTTTTTTCTCGCTCCCAATACTTTACGCACTCCTATTTCCTTAGCTCTTGGAAGCGACCTGGCTACAGACAGGTTGGCAAAATTGATGCAGGCCAAAAGGAGAATGATGACTGCTATAATGGATAATACATAAGAATAGTTAGAGTCGCTTGCCTCCTTGATACCCGGAGAGCCTGAGTCAAATTTTTCTGCCAGGTGCATGGCTGTGAGGGGCTGAAGTGAGGTAACAATTCCTTTGACCCAATCGCCTCCTTCATCATCACTCAGGTCCATATTGTCTTTATAGGACTTGATCTTCTCGTTCACTACTTCAGGGTCAGTTCCATCGATCAACTGAACGAATGAGGTAACGCCAATGCTCTGCCAGGGGAATTTATAAACACCTCCAAGGGCAACATTTTTCTCCCATGGGAAGATAAACTGCACATCAAGCGAGGTGTTAGAGGGCAGGTCTTCAATAACGGCATCGACTATATACTGCTCAATTTTACCACTCAGCTGCAGGGTTAATTCTCTTCCTGCCACATCTACTTCGCCAAAATATTTAATGGCATTGGATCGGGTAATAACCACGGTATTGAGGTCTTGCAAAGCACTACCTAATGCTCCTGAAAGAGCTTCAAACTGAAATATGTCAAAGAATGAAGGGTCTGCATACACACCTCCAAACTGGCGGATATAATCGTCATCCTTTTTGGCCAGGATGGTGGCATTATCCATTCTGACGAAGTTTATTATTTCAGGAATGCTCTCCGCATACTCCTTAGCCTCTATGGCATTTGTAGCTGATATAGGTGATAGTTCTCCGCCAAATTCAATCTCAGAAACTATGCGATAGGTATTGTCAGCATGTTGGTGATAAAGATCGTAAGTGACTTCATCCTTTACGTACATGAAAATGAGCAAACAGCAGGCAATGCCTACAGCTAAACCGGTAATATTTATAAAGCTATAGCCTTTGTGTTTGACCACATTCCTTAAAGCGATTTTAATGTAGTTTCTGAGCATAACTTTTGAGTTTGTGGTTCCCTTTTCTAATTATCGTTTCTAAGTACCTCAACCGGATTAATCTTTGTTTTCCAGTAACTCTGCACACTGAGTAACAGTATGGACCCCAGAGTTACCATCAGTATGGCAATGGCATAGAACTGAAAAAGCGAATCTATTCTGTAGGAGAAATCAGCCAGCCATTGTGATATCAACCAGTAACTAACCGGCACTGAAACCACCAGTGCAATAACGATCAGATAGAAGAACTTGGAATTCATAATAACGATCAGGTTCAGGGCTTTTGCTCCAAGAACTTTCCTGATCCCTAATTCCTTTTCTCTCAATTGATTCTCGAAGGTGGCCAATGCGAATAGCCCCAGAAAAGAAACAATCACCAGAATGGCGGTGAGGTAATCGAAAATGCTTACCAGTCGCTCTTCCTTTTGAAATGAGTCAGAGAAGTAATTCTCAAGCGGTGTCAATTCAATCGTTGCGGTTGGATTCAGTGGAGCAAGTGCCACTTCAATCTGTGCCTTTACCTTTTCCAGATCACCGGCTTTACAACTGATCTGAATATTGCTGATGTTGTCCTTACCATATTGAATGGCAGCCGGCCCAATCTTGCTACGGGCAGACCAATAATGGAAATCTTTCAGCACTCCCCTAACCACCATGTTATTACCTAATTTCTTGCCTATAGGATCTTCAAAACCCAGGGCTTCAGCTGCCGCCTCGTTGATCAAAATTGCATTTTCCAACTCTGCTGCATCCAGGTTGTCAAAACCTTCACCTTGCACTAACTCTATTTCCAAAAGGTCATTGAAATCCTTTTCAGCAAAACCATAGAACATGGTCATTGACGGATAGTCTTCTGTTTCTTTCAGAAAAAATATAGAGTTCAACCTTGGTAATGGGGAACCAGCCATATCGCTGATATTGGGTATAGCTTCAAGTGCTGTCTTTACCTCCTGAAACTTGTCATATAGTCCTATATCTGTCAGACTCAAATTGACAATACTCTCTGTATTGTAACCCATATCCTTATTGATCAGGTAATTGGCCTGACCTCTGATGATTAATGCGGCAGATAACAAGCCTGAACAAACCATAAACTGTAAGACCACCAGAAACTTTCGGGTAAGGTTACGGCCATTCTGTGGCATGGAGCCATGCAACAGATTAGCGAGGCGCATTGAAGAAATGGTAATAGCAGGATAAATACCTGAAACCAATGTGACTAGTAATAACAGGCCTACAGGAATAATCAATATATCCGGCTCGGAAAAGAGACTGAACTCCAGGCTTTTGCCAATCATGTTATTGATAGCGGGTAACATAATTTCAAGACCAATCACCGCAATTATCAATGCAATGGTTGCTATGAAGAGTGTCTCCATCATATTCTCCAGAATGAGATTTGCTCTCCCTGCTCCTATAATCTTTCTCACCACAATACTCTTGACACGGGCAATAGATTTAGCCATGGTAAGATTAACATAGTTGAAACAGGAGACAGTAAGCATTAAAACACCAATAATGGTGAAGATGTAGATGTACTTTCTTTGGCCTCCAAACATGTTGGTATCATTATTACGCATGGTATTACCATCCATGTACATCTCAGAGAACCTGGCAAAATCATAGCCGCTGGTAAATTCTTCAAAGTCTTCATCAGATCCGTAAGCCTCTTTGTGGGTAGATAGAACCGAGATGACCTCTTCTTTAAGCTTCTCTACTGTTACACCCTGGTCAAGCAGGAAATAGTTCAACCCCACTCCTGTTCTCCAGTTGTCTGCATAGCCTTTATAAGGTTCAACCTCCTTATTGATTGGCAGAAGAAAGTCGAACCTCATGTGCGAGTTAGAGGGAATCTCCTTCAATACACCGGTAATCAGAAACTCCTGGTCAAGGTCATCGGTCTTGAGTCGAATGCTTTGTCCAACCGCATTCTGGTTTGGCCAATGCCTGTCGGCTATTTCTTTGGAGATCACTATTCCTGAAGGATCGCTTAAAGCTGTAGCTTCATTACCAACCTCTAATCCAAAATCGAAAATATTGAAGAAAGACTGTTGGGTCCAGAAAATTCCATCCGTCTCAAACTCCTGATTATCGAAGGTATAGTTGCCTTGTGTAGCATTGCTGATATTCACGGCATCGAGCACGTAGGGGCTATTTTCAACCATGGCCTCAGTAAGGAGGTAGGTTGGAAACATATTGATTCGCATTCCTCCCCCTGTTTCCATTTTAATGGTAGACATATAGATATTGTCTGCATTTTCATGCCATTGATCATGAGTGAGTTCATCTCTTACAAAAAGGGCAGTGATGAGAAAGCAGAACATGCCCAGCGTTAGTCCGAACAAGCTAATGCTGGAAAGGAGAAAATCCTTTCTGAATGACCTGATAAAAGTTTTGACCTGATTCATTGTTGTGATCTTAGTTTTTACTGAGTGTTTTGAATTATTCGTATCGTAAGGCTTTTATTGGATTGGAGACAGCTGCCCTAATAGACTGATAAGAAACCGTAAGCATTGCGACCAGAAAAGTGGTTAATCCGGAAGCCAGGAAGAAATACCAGCTCAAATCAATTCTATAGGCAAAAGCTGCCAGCCACTGGTCCATGAAATAGTAGGCTATGGGCCACCCAATGACATTTGCTACTAAGATGATCTTAAGATATTCCTGAGATAAGAGCATCACAATTTTGCTTACATCTGCTCCCAAGACTTTTCTGATTCCAATTTCCTTTGTTCTTTTCTCCGCCAGGTAAGAGGCTAATCCAAACAGTCCCAAACAGCCTATGGCAATGGCCAGAGAGGTGAAGGACAGGATAATCTCTCCCAGTTGACGCTCTTTATCGTACAGGGCTCTTACAGATTCATCCACAAACTGTAAGTCGAAGGGTCTTTGTGGTACAAACTGTGACCAGACCTCTTCCATACCTGCCTTCACCTGATCGATGCGACTCATATTAACACGCACGAACATCAATGACTTATAGTCCTGTGGACCTGTGTATACAGCCATTGGTTCAATCTCTTTGTGCAGGCTGGTGAGGTGGAAGTCTTCAACCACCCCCACGATAGTCCCCATCATAGATTCATCCAGCCCAAAACGCTTTCCGATTGCTTCTTCAGGAGTCATGTCTAAAGATTCTACTCCGGTTCTGTTCATGAGATAGTAAACTGTGGTATCCCAATCCGAATGGTTTTGAAATGATCCACCGGCAATCAATTCCATACCGAAGGTCTCCAGAAAATCTACATCACCATACATCCCTCTGAATGACACCTGAGCATCTTTAGGTCTGCCTTCCAGCACAGATCCCCAGCCGGAAACTACATTGGTAATAAGATTATTGGAAGCCGTTACCGACTCTACCCCTGTGATATTGCCAAAACCGTCCTTCATCGATTCATAAGCTCTTCGGGTAGGTCCATCAGACAATGGCAGGTACACCAGCTGACTCTGGTCATAGCCTACCTCTTTATGCTGTACATACTTCAGCTGATTGTAGATGACCAGCGTACCGGTGATCAGGAAAACAGATACGCAAAACTGTATGGTGACCAGTACCCTGCGAAACATATTTCCTCCCTTTTGACTGAAAGAGCTTTTCAGCACTTTAGAAGGCTGAAATGATGAGAGGAAGCTGGCAGGATAACTTCCCGCAATGAGACTTACCAGAAATACTATAGACAGCAAGCTCGGTATAAGATACTGATCACCTAACAAATCAATATTGAGTGTGGTATCGGCCATCGAATTGAAGAAGGGCAATAGTAATTCGGCCATAACTACCCCAAGCACTACTGCCAGAAGTGTGACCATGAAAGTTTCACCATAGAACTGCCAGATTAGCTGGCTGCGATAAGCCCCCATGACCTTTCTTACTCCAACTTCCTTGGCTCTTTTTTCAGACTTGGCCGTACTGAGGTTGATGTAATTGATACAGGCTATCAATAGAATAAATACAGCAATGGCCACCAGTGAATACAGCAGATTGGCTGAGATCTTCTCCGGATAATCACTGCCTTTTGTTGTATCAAAGTGCATGGCTTTAATAGGTTGAATTTCAAAAGCCATGGCAATACCCTGTGTCTTAAATTCTTCTCCTACCTCTTCCTCAATCAGGTGATTCAGTTTACTCAGGTAAGTATTGGCTGCCGCTTCATTGGCCACCTTCACATAAGTGAAAAAGTTCATTGGGAACCATCTTTCAGAAGGTGGATTACCTATAGTACCCATCGACATAATGAAGTCAAATGCCAATGAGGTTTTACCGGGGAAATCGCGAATTACACCGGTCACCATCGACTCATCATTGTTGATGGTGAGGGTTGTACCAACGATTCCGTTGCTTTTACCAAAGTATTTCAACGCTGTTTGCTCAGTCATCACCACAGCATTGGGGTTATCCAGAGCGGTGGATGGATTTCCCTCGATAAACTCATGCTCAAAAACCTTAAAATAGCTGGTATCGGCAAAGTAAACTTCAGTCTCTATAAACTGCTTGTCTTTATACTCAACCAACAATTCGCGACCTACGGACCAATCGTAGATGTAAGTCATTTCTTCAACCTCAGGAAAATTGGCCTGGGAAACGGCTCTTATTCTGGCAGGTGTAACAGCTATTTTCTCCGTATTACCGCTTGTGGTAAAGGAACTGGTTAACCTGTAAATGCGATTGGCCTCAGGATAGAATGCCTCATAAGAAGCCTCTGCCTTCACATAAAGCATGATAATGATACAGGCCATAATACCCACAGACAGTCCTGCTATATTGATCAGGGAGTGCGTTTTCTGTCGCCTTAATGAGCGAAGTGCTATGTTGATGTAGTTTCTAAGCATGGCTAATACCTTTTGAGTTTTTGATTTTGACTTATTCTGTTCTTAGTGCTTTGACCGGATTCGCTCTGGCAGACCTCAGAGAGTGGTAGGATGTGGTAACCAGGCTGACGATTAACATTCCGGCCAATGGAATCATGAAATACACCAAATTCATATCGAAGTGATATGGGAACTGATCTATCCAACCTTGCATCAACCAGTAAGATACCGGAATGGCTATTAGTGAAGAGATCAATATCAACTGAGTCACAGATTGATTCAATAACCATAACAAATGCGGAATTGAAGCTCCCAGTACTTTTCTGATACCTATTTCTTTTACTTTCTGCTCTACCATGTATATAGACAAACCGAACAGTCCAAGAGCAGCAATGAACAAAGCCAGCAAACTGAATGAGCTGAAGATGGTAGACTGCTTCTTTTCTCTTTCCAGTTCGGCTTCAAAATCCTGATCTACAAAGCTGTATTCAAAGGGGTATTCATCTGAAAATGACTGAAACTGCGTATCTATGGCTGCCAAAGTAGAGGATACATTCGCAGTATTCAGTCTGATCACTGCAAAATCGAAGTTTCCTTCAGAGGGAATAAACATGGCGGGTACCAGTTCTTTTTTAGGGCTTTGCAGTGCGAAGTCACTAATAACTCCTAAAACCTGAAGTGAATGACCATTCTCACCTCCTCCCAGCAAACCTTTACCTAATGGTTCATTCCAGTTAAATGCTCTGGCTGCAGCCTCATTGATCAATGCCCTTTGTTTACCCGATATATTGTCTTTGTTTCCAAAACTTAAGCCGGCTTTGATGTCCAGACCAAGGTCTTCGACAAACGAAGATTCCACATTGATCAGGGCGATAGGTTGCTCTTCCTCCATGCCCTCAACAGCGGCCATGATAGTGAACATTCCCTGAGTAAGCTTATGGGTTGAACCGGTTACAGATTGAACACCTGGCAGGCGCATTACCTCTGTCTTGAATTCGGTGTAGCTGGCTTTGAGATCAGCGTCCTTCAATGGAACAGTAATCAGCTGGTCAGACTGAAAACCCTTTTCATAATCCAGCAAATAGTTGAATTGAGTAGATACCACCAGGGTCACGGCCAACAGGCCGATGCAGATAATAAACTGAAAGCTTACCAGGAACTTGCGGAAAAGCATTCCTCCTTTACCTGTGGTTACCTTGCCTTTCAGTACTTCGGTAGCCTTAAAGCCTGATAGAACCAAAGCGGGGTAGATTCCGGCCAACAGCCCCAATATCAGGAACGCACCCAGGAACAGCAACAGGTTTCCGGTAGACCAATAAGCAACATCTAGTGATTTACCTAAAAATGAATTGAGGGAGGGTAGCATAAATTCTACCAGACATATAGCCAAAATCATGGAAATGGCCGACACCATAAGCGACTCAGCAAAGAACTGTGTCATAATGGAGTTTCTGGTTCCTCCGATACTCTTTCTTACCCCTACTTCCTTCGCCCTGCGTGTATAACCGGCAGTAGACATGTTCATGTAGTTAATGACTGCCACCAGAAGAATAATAACTGCTATCATAAAGAACAGGTTGGCATATTGCCTTTCGCCAGACCTTCCGAATGAAGGGGCTTCCAGCTCACTGAAGTAAACATCTCCCAAGGGTTCCAGAGTGGCCTTCTGGTCTCTCCAGTGATCAGCCAGTGCGGCTTCTATCCTGGGTTCAACCTGTTTGAAATCTACTTCCGGGCTATTAAGAATAACATAAGTAGAGAACGCACTCATATTCCATTGGAAGAAGCTTTTGTGTTCTTCCTTGGGAAAGTATTGAAGAAGATTCTGATAGGCTTTCTCAACGTTTTCGAATGCTGTGATGTAATGAAAATTGAAAATCGTATTGGTAGGTAGTTTGTAAACAGCCGCTACCTGAAAATCTCCGAATTCAGAAATATTTATAGTCTTCCCCGTTACTCCTTCGGTAGTACCGAATAGCTTTATGGCTTCATCTGTTGAGATGGCTACATCGGCAGGGCCAAGCCTTACCTCGGAGAACAGACCATCCTCCATGGTGAAGTCAACATGCTTGAAAAAACTTGAGTCGGTCAGATAGACCGTTGGGATCAAGAACTGCTTGTTGTCATAGGTCACTACTTTACCACCGGTAGCTCCAATTCTGAAAGCCTCTTCAACCTCGGGTAATTCTTCTACCAAAACCTGTGCTACGGCTCCCTCCAGGCTTTTGCTGTATTCAACTTTTCCATCAGATGTATCCTTTTTTACCAGTCTATACATTCTGTCGGTATCCTCATGGAACTCATCGTAACTGAACTCATCCTCCACATAGAGGCTGAGCATAATAAAACAAGCTACTCCCACAGCCAGGCCTACTATATTAATCAGGCTGTGAGTCCTGTTTCGCAGGAGAGATCGAAATGATGTTTTGAATAAGCTTTTTAACATGTTGAGTATGGATACAGGTTTGTAGTCTTACTATTTCAGAAGATATATTGAGTACATCTTCTATCAATGGCTTTCCAAGCAATATGCCAAAGTTATTTCATTGATTTTCAATTCATTACACTTGAATGGAAATTAATTGGTATTCGCTCACGAACTTTACCGTCCGCTGACGGACGGCAAAGTCGTGGAAAGGTTCTAGTCTTTCCATTGCGCCAGAAACTCTCTAATCTCATTGCTCATTCTCAAAAGATTGTCCTTATCATCAATCAAATGGCCCTGGTGTTCAAAATGAATGTAGTCCAGATTGAGTCCCATACTCTTCGCTTTTTTGGCAAATGGCAAAGCGTTGATATCATATGGGATTTGAGTATCCTTTCCACCACTGAATATAAGCATGGGGTTGAGTTCACTACTTATCTGCTCCAGTGGAGAAGCAGAACGATATAACTCGGGCTTCTCCTCAGGTGTACCTCCCATCTCTCCCGGCAGGCCGGTCATCCGTTGTAACTTAGCCTGTTCAACCCAATCGGCAGCTCCATTAATGGCAATACCTCCCGGAAAAAGGTCAGAGTGTGTCATGTAATAATAAACCATGGTGGCGCCATGACTATGTCCTACCGGTATAAGTCTATTGAAATCCACTGGTATTTTACCATCGAACTGGTCGATCAAAGCCTTTGTATCTTCAAGTTGATACGCGCCATAGCCTTCACCCAGTCTTTCAGAATTCACCCCTCTGGTATTCAGCAGCATAATACCAAAACCTTCTTCTAAAAGCGGAAAAACCAATTGATTCAGAAAATACCCCATATCAGGGTATCTGTCGCCATAGCCACCGTAATTCATCAATATGGTTGGGAATTCCCCACCCTCAAAATCATCCGGATAATACAAAAAGGCCTGACGGTCTTTTCCTTTCATATCCTGATAGGTAAGAATTTCATATTGATTATCGGCCAGAGGATTCTCAGCCACAAAGGAAACTATCAGGTCTTTATCTCCCTGATTCGGATTGTATCTAAGCAAAGACTTAGGGCTCACACCGCTTTCTTCAGTAAAGAAGAAATCTCCATTGATATAGCTCAGCAGCTGAAGATTTCCACTTCCTCTGAGCTCACTCAGGGTATTTAGAGACTCGTCCAGTATGGAATAGGTTTTACCCGAAGCATCCAGACTGAGCACCTTGTAATGATCACCCTCAAAACCCAGAAGATACAAACCGTTCCGAAGGCTTAAGCCCTCAATATTTAGTTCCTTACTGTCGCTATGGTAAGTTGCCACGTAAGCAGAGCCATCCATATTCCTGAGCGAAATTCGGCCGTCATTAGAAAAACTGAGATTAGAGTAAAATGTATTATCCATAGTAGGTGAAGACACCATCTCTGAATCGTCTTCCAAATTCAGTAAATGAAGCTGATTATGATACTGTTCATTATAGAATTGATAGCTGGTAAAGGCAAGCCATTGACCATCAGAAGAAAGAGTCATATTAGCTACATCACCATCGACTTCCAGTAGCTTCATTGCTCCCCTGGCCTTAAGGTCGAGACGGTAAAGACTGAAGTTCTTGTCTGTATCGCGATTTTGAGCAGAAAAATATAGAGCATCATCTGCCACTGCGACCTGATTAATTCTATAATACCGGAATAGCCCAAAATTCTCAGGCAGATCAATTTGATCAGTTGTACCTGATGCCACGGAGTATAAATAGAAGTCCCCTCCTTTTTCATAAATAAAGACCTCTCCACTACGGTTCCAGGACCTGAGTATTGTGTTTTCACTTTGTGCAAGCCCACTATCTAATAAAACCGGTTCGCTATTGCTTTCAACCGACTTTAAGAATAAGTGATCATTGTTTTCGAGGTAAATCAGGTGACTGGCATCCGCATTGAGCTGAAAACCGGACAAGCTCTGAGCCTTGGACCAACAGGGAATAATCAATAGAATAAGTAGCGATAGTTTTTTGTACATCATGAGTTATTTAAAAATCAGTCATGCCTGTTGCCAAGGACTATACCAAACACAAAATACAGACTATCAACGACTTATGTATTTAAGTAAGCTCTAACCTATTCGCTCACGAACTTTACCGTCCGCTGACGGACGGTAGTATTTGTGTATATTCCGAAAGTAGAATTGATTTGCAATGAAGACATGATTGGTCAGTCCCTGTAAAGAAAAGGTTGGTTTGGTACAAAAGGCTGAACGAACACATGCAGCCATCTTTTCAAAAAAAGAGGAATGGATAGTGTCAGGCTGGCCCTGGAACAGATTAACAATTCAAAACACTCAAAATGAAAACCGGTAAAATACTCATCATAGACGACAATGAGGATCTTCTCAAAGCGGCCAGAATATTTTTGAAAAGGCACTTTGCACAAATTGATCTGGAGAAAGACCCTACCCTTATCCCGGATTTGCTGAAGAATGACTCTTATGATGTTATTCTTCTGGACATGAACTTTACCCAGGATGTCAATTCTGGTCAGGAGGGCTTTCACTGGCTGGACAAAATTCTTGAAATCGATCCATCGGCAGTAGTTGTTTTGATTACAGCTTTCGGGTCAGTCGATATGGCCGTAAGAGCCATAAAGGCTGGCGCAACAGACTTTGTGATGAAGCCCTGGGAAAATGAAAAGCTATTGGCCACCCTCCTTTCAGCCATTAAACTCAGGTCTTCCAAGACTGAACTACAGCTATTGAAAGACCAGCAGGAACTCATGCGTGAGGAGCTTGATCATAAGTTCAAAGATATCATTGGGCAGTCACAGGCGATGATCAAGGTTTTTGATACCATTGACCGGGTAGCAGGAACAGATGCCAATGTATTGGTGCTGGGAGAAAACGGTACCGGCAAAGAACTGATTGCCAGGGCCATTCATAGAAACAGTAATAGAGCAGATAAGCCTTTTGTTACTGTAGATCTAGGGGCAATTACTGAAACCTTATTCGAATCAGAGCTATTTGGTCATGTGCGTGGTGCTTTCACCGATGCCAAGACAGACAGAGCCGGACGTTTCGAGGTGGCCAATGGAGGAACCCTTTTCCTGGATGAAATCGGCAACCTTTCTCCTTCCCTTCAAGCCAAACTACTGACGGCACTGCAAAACAAAAGAATCTCGCGCGTAGGCTCCAACAAAGTACTCGATGTAGACATCCGCCTGATTTGTGCTACTAACATGCCTCTTTATGAAATGGTACAGAAGGGTGAATTCCGGCAGGATTTGCTTTATAGAATCAATACCATTGAAGTAGCTCTTCCCTCCCTAAAGGAAAGACATGAAGATATTCGTCTCCTGGCAGAACACTATCTGGAGCAATTTGCGCGCAAATACAATAAAGACATTTATAAGTTTTCTGAGGCCACCATTAAGCGGTTAGAAAAGTATCACTGGCCCGGTAATGTTCGGGAACTACAACATGCCGTGGAGCGTGCGGTTATCATGAGTCGGGATAATATTCTTCAGCCTGAAGACTTTTTCTTTAACGCTTCCCAACAACCGAAAGACCAGAGCGAAATCAACCTGGACCAGTACAACCTGGAAGATGTGGAAAGAATACTGATCAGAAAGGTGCTTGCCAAGCACAATGGTAATATCACTCATGCTGCTCAGGAGTTAGGCCTTACGCGATCATCACTTTACCGTAGATTAGAGAAATATGGGCTTTAATCGTTTTCGCTTATTCGTACTGCTCCGCGTTGTCGTTCTCTTTATCACGGTTTCTGCCTTCGTATACCTGGTTTTCTTTGATGAAAAATATGTAACCACTGTGGTGACGGGCTTCCTGATCATCTTTGAAGTCTTTGAACTATTCAACTACATAGAGAGCACCAATAAGAAACTCAGGCGATTCTTCGATGCCATCAAATACAATGACTTTAACATGAGTTTCACCCATGACAATAAGCTGGGTAAGACATTCAAAGAGCTGAATATGGCTTTCAAAGAGGTAATTGATGCCATTTTACTGGAGCGTCAGAAGCGCGAAGAGTTCTTTCAGGAATTACAGGTTGTGGTAGAAAACATTGCTTCCGGTATTGTCTCAATCGATGATGACAACAAGGTAAAGTTTATTAACCGCTCGGCATTGAACCTATTGAACCTGAACAATGACAGGAACATTTCCATTAACAGAACCTATCCGGAAATCAGGGAAATATTGAAGGAATTGGGAAGCCTTCCGAGAATTATCTATAAGACACAAAATGGTAAAGAGTTGGCCGTATTCATTACCCGCTACAAGTTGGGGTCAGAATCATTCCGCCTGCTGGCTTTCCAGGACATTAAGGCTGAACTTCAATCAAGAGAGTTGGAAGCCTGGCAAAACCTGACCAAGGTACTTCGCCATGAAATTATGAACTCCATTGCCCCAATCTCCTCTCTTACCTCTACCCTGAAGGAAGTAATTGCAGAAGATGTACAAAGAAAGCCTGATGCCAATGTAATTTCAGATGACAGTCTGGAAGACCTGGAGGAAGGCTTGCGTACCATTTCAGGGCGTTCGGATGGACTAATCAACTTCATCAATGCCTATCGGGACTACACCAATTTACCCGAGCCTAATCTTCAGGACCGTGATGTAAATCAGGTTGTAGAGCGATCAGTGGCGCTAATGAAAAGCGAGTTTGAAGGAAATCAACTCAAACTAAAATTACTCAGACAACAAACTGTAGTATCTCTTGATGACCAATTGATTGAACAGGTATTGATCAACCTCATCAAAAATGCCAGAGAAGCAGTAGAGAATCAACCCGATGCCTTAGTAGAAATTCAGGTTGACTACAAAGATGGACAGACCTCTGTTTCGGTAAAAGACAACGGTCCGGGAATTACAGAAGAAGCCAAGGAGAAAATATTTATGCCTTTCTACTCCACCAAGAAAAGAGGTTCCGGTATTGGACTTAGCCTCTCCAAACAGATTATGCAATTGCATGGCGGAGATTTAAGGGTGGAAAGTGAGATTGGTAAAGGGGCTTGTTTTGTTTTGTGTTTTCAGTAAATCAAAGCTTTAACCACTTTTGAGATAATTCTTCAATGGACAATGGCATTCCATACTATCTATCACTGGTCAACCTCCTGGGAGCATTCGAAGGTTTCTTTCTGGCCTTTCATTTCTTCACCAAAAAGCAAAGCCATCGATTCCTTACCTTCAACATTGGCCTTTTGCTCACTGCCTTTTCCATCTTTCTTCTCAACACATTCTTTATACTGTCAGGAATTGCTTTGCCATTCGATTGGATGCAGCTTTTAGCTAATGCATCTCTCCTGTTGATCGGGCCATCATTATACCTCTACATTAGTTTTCACAGAAACACCCAACTCAGCTTTGAAAAAGCCTACTATCATTATCTGCCGGCACTATTTGTTCTATGTCTGGAGCCCTTTTTCGTAGATTCCGTCATTGAACGCGTGGTTATGGTGATGGCCTTTTTGGGCATTGGCGTCTACATTATCCTATCAATCCGCTTGATTCTGAATTTCGCTGAAGACAATCCACCATATTTCAGTTGGCTGAAACCGGTCTTTTATACGTTCATGGGGGTATTCGCACTTAATATTCTCACAAAGGCCTTTGGCAGTCAGTTGGGTATCCCTTCCTACATTCAGTTGAATATTACCCTTTTCTTTCTGATTCCTATTCTGTGGATCGCCATCAAAGAAATGCGTCAGGACAAGGAGCAGCAGGTTTTTCGAAAGAAGTACACCTATGCTACCATTTCGTCAGAAAAGGCCAATGATTACCTAAAACGAATTGAAAAATCTATGGAAGAAGATTTACTTTTCAGAAACCCGGAACTTACTGTTAAAGAGCTTTCTGCTATACTCAATATTCCTGCCAAGACCATCTCCCAATTGGTTAATGAATATCATCAGAAATCATTCAAAGACTATGTCAATGGCTTTCGAATTGAAGACGTGAAAAAGCAGTTATTACGTCCGGAAAACAATGCCTTTACTATTCTGGCCATTGCTGAACAATCAGGTTTTAAATCTGGTGGAAGATTCAACACTCTCTTCAAAGAAGCCACAGGGCTTACTCCTACCCAATACAAAAGAGACCATTCCGGCTAAAATTTACTCCATAACCGGTTTGGGAGTATCATAAAATGGCTTTTAGACAAATTTCCATGCTCTTTTGATCCATGCTATCCGGTACGCCAGCATAGACTCCATCTAAAAAAAACAGGATCGGTTTGAGTCAAAAAAACGGGCGTTACCGATTGGTCAGGCTTAAAAAACTCAAGTACATGGAATCAAAAGTATCTTCAAACAAACAGGTCGTCACCTTCTTTATCTGCACCTACGCCCTCTCCTGGTTATTATTCTTTATCGGTCAAACTGCTGATTTGCTGCCCTTGATTATGTTGGGCGTCTGGGCTCCCACACTGACATCCATTACCCTCAACTGGTATTTCTATGGAAAAAAAGGTGTAAAGCATCTTTTCGGACGCTTTAAGCGATATAAAATCAAATGGTACTGGTGGGTATTATTGCTCCTTCTTCCGGCCTCTATACACTTTACCGGCAGGTCATTATGGCAACTCTACTATGATGGGGCTGTTAACCCCTATTTTAGAGATACGGCTTATTGGGCCAGCGCCATCATCCCATCTTTTCTAATCGCTGGTTTTGGTGAAGAGCTGGGCTGGAGAGGTTTTGCGCTTCCCAGGCTACAGCGTTTTTTAAGCCCTAAAAAGGCAATGATTGTATTGGCACTAGTACATTTGTTCTGGCACCTTCCTACCTACTGGTTAGGTCAGGGAATGCACAATGCTCCGCTTATCTATGTATTGGCATTTCTCTTTCCATGGACCATCATATTCAACTGGCTGTACAATCGATCCGGTGGAAGTCTGATTTTTGCCGTGGGTTTTCATGCCATCTCTAACGCCTCGCTTTCTATAGTCAGCTTTATGCCAAGCGATGCACAGGTACCCATTACTCCCAAACTGATAACACAATTAGGTTTGCCTACAGAGATGGCAGGTCCTTACCTATCAGTTTGTGCGGTGTATATGGTTGTCGCTATTGCGGTATTGCTCTTTGGTAAATTCAATCGGGTAAACACCGATATGCCCTGAGTCTTAAATATCAGCTTATCTTGATGAAGTTAAAACTGATATCCTACTCCTTCTTAGGCTGGTAGAGTATAATTATCTGGATAAGAATGGCCAGTAAAATCAGTATGCCAATCTCCAGTTGGGTAAAGAACTCAACAGAGTCAGTCGCCCGTTTGGAAACAGATAGTAGCCTACTGCCTTCACTGATCTGAATATCTGAAAGAGCATATAAATCACCTTCCAGTTTTCGAACTAACTCCAATAATTCTCTTGAGTCGCTAAAATCATTGGAAACCAGTTTAGACTCTTTACTAACCAGGGCATTATAATTCTCCTTAAGCCTGCCAAAAACCTGTTGTTCATTTTCGGTTTGACGGGTATGTTCAAAGCTCTCAAGCAATTGCTTCATCTCTTCGTTAAGAATGCTGTTTCGAGCCTCAAAGAAATTAGCATCACTGGTAATTAATGCGATTTCCTTTTCCTGAACCGCTTTGTAGATATCCAGTATTAAGTCTTTGGCGATCAGCCTGTCCTGGTAAATTGTTTCTACACTTTCACGAACCTGAACAAAGTTACTTCTGTCAATTAGATTGGTAGCTGCAATCAGTACAAACACGATGAGGATACCGAGAATCCACTTAATTTTATCGAAGAGTTTCATGCTTAAGATTTTGCACTAATAACGCAATTTATTTCACCTTTGTTAATCATCCTCTCATACGTAGTTTCGGAAGGAGCCCATACATTCTCCCAGAGGCTTTAATGGGTGGATCAGAGTTTAAGAATAAATAATTC
The DNA here is from genome assembly GCF_965216855.1 of Roseivirga sp. Taxonomy (NCBI): domain Bacteria; kingdom Pseudomonadati; phylum Bacteroidota; class Cytophagia; order Cytophagales; family Roseivirgaceae; genus Roseivirga; species Roseivirga sp. Next base: position 362,556 of record NZ_OZ244204.1, read on the forward strand.
CCATCATCCCCTTCCTTTAAAATTTAACACCTGCTATTTTGCCTCTTGATGAACTGGCAACTACTCAGCACTCAACTAAAGGGTGAATTATTTACAGATGAAGTCCATAGACGACTTTATGCCACCGATGCGTCAGCCTATCGGGAATTACCCTTGGCAGTTACTATTCCAAAAGATAAGGAAGACCTGATTACTCTGGTCAGGTTTGCTGCTGAGCATAACACCTCGCTAATTCCAAGAACTGCCGGCACCTCACTAGCTGGTCAGGTAGTTGGAGGGGGGATAGTCGTAGACATTTCAAAACACTTTAACCAGATACTGGAAATCAATCCAGAAGAGGGTTATGCCTGGGTTGAACCGGGTATTGTCCGCGATGACCTGAACAGACAACTCGCACAGCATGGGTACTTCTTTGCTCCCGAAACTTCTACGGCTAACAGGGCCATGATTGGTGGCATGATCGGTAATAACTCATGTGGTTCCAACTCTGTGGTATATGGTAGCACCAGAGAACACTTGCTCGAAGTAGAAACTATTCTGGCCGATGGATCTGAAACCTGGTTTGGTCCTATGGATGCCGGAGAGTTCCTCAACCGCTGCAATGGACTATCAACAACCGGGCTGCTGCACAACAATATTTATTTCGAAACCCGCGAAATACTTAATGATCCGAACAATCAAAAAGAGATTATTGAGCAATTTCCCAAACCTGATATCCCCAGAAGAAATACGGGATATGCCCTGGACATGCTGATCAGGCATCAGCCATTTAGCGAAAATGGAACTCCTTTTAATTTCTGTAGCCTGATAGCTGGTTCTGAAGGAACGCTTTGCCTGGTAACCAAAGCTAAGATCCGGTTGACTCCCCTGCCGCCAGACAACAAAAGACTCGTTTGCATTCACTCTGAAACCATTGACGACAGCCTTAAAGCCAATCTCATAGCACTTCAATATGCTCCGTCTGCCTGTGAGCTGATGGATCATTACATCCTCGAAGCGACCAAGAGAAACGCTATGTATCGGGAACTGCGATTCTTTGTCGAAGGTGATCCGCAGGCCATACTGGTGGTGGAATTAAACGGTGATACTCCATCCGAGGCAGATAGAAAAGTAGCTAATCTGATTGCAGAACTAAAGAGCGCTGGCAGAGGATATGCCTATCCGGTAATTGAAGGAGATCAGATTAAATCAGTCTGGAACCTTAGAAAGGCAGGCCTGGGATTACTTTCAAACGTTCCGGGAGATGCCAAGGCAGCACCAGTAATTGAGGATACAGCTGTTGATGTCAATGACCTGCCCGCTTATATCGAGGAATTCAATCAGATTCTTGAGCAGCATGGGCTTTACTCTGTTCATTATGCACATGCGGGCTCAGGCGAACTACACCTCCGCCCTATCCTCAACCTGAAAACTACAGAGGGACAAAAGCAATTCAGGCTGATTGCTGAAGAAATTGCCACTTTGGTCAAAAAGTACAAAGGATCACTTTCCGGAGAGCATGGCGATGGCCGTTTAAGAGGAGAGTTCATTCCTCAAATGATTGGAGAGCACAACTATGCCCTTGTTAAGCGAATGAAGCAAATCTGGGACCCTGAGAATATTTTCAATCCCGGTAAAATTGTCGATACCCCTCCCATGGACAGTTCGCTTCGGTATGAGAAAGACCAGCAGACCAGGGAGTTTGAAACCATGTTCGATTTCTCTGAAAATCAGGGGATTTTGCGTAGTGCCGAGCTGTGTAACGGTTCAGGAGATTGTCGGAAGTCAGAGCTGAGCGGTGGTACCATGTGTCCGAGCTACATGGCCACCAGAAACGAGAAAGACACTACCCGGGCAAGGGCCAACATACTCAGAGAAATGCTTACTCAATCTGAGCAGGCCAATCCTTTCGCTCATGAGGAAATCAAAGAGGTTATGGATCTCTGTCTAAGCTGCAAAGGCTGTTCTTCCGAATGTCCTTCTAATGTAGACATGGCGAAGCTAAAGGCAGAATGGCAGTTTCAGTACTACAAAGAGAAAGGAGTACCCACCAGAGCAAAAAGAATTGCCAACTTTTCAAAGAGCATGAAACTGGTCAGCAAAGTACCCTGGGCTTATGATCTGATTTTCAGCAACAAACTGACCGGTAATCTGGCTAAATCAGTTGTCGGCTTTGCCAATGAACGCAGCATGCCGGAACTTTCGAAACAACCCTTGGCCAGGTGGCTCAATAAGGAATTCAAGGCAGGAAAACACCAAAAGCAGGTTTACTTCTATTGTGATGAATTCACCAATTATAACGATGCTGAAATTGGTAAAAAGGCAGTATTGCTATTGGATCAATTAGGTTACGAAGTAAAATACATTGCCCATCCGGATTCTGGCCGGCCACAACTCTCTAAGGGTTTATTAGATGAAGCCAAAGCACTGGCAAAAGCCAATATTCACCTTTTTGCTGATCTTATTTCTGAAGGAACCCCTTTGGTTGGAATAGAACCTTCTGCCATACTGACCTTCCGCGATGAGTTTATCAGCCTTACCAGAGGAGAGCTTCAGCAGAAAGCCAGGCAACTCGCTCAACATACTTTCACTATTGAAGAATTTCTGGCCAGAGAAGTCGATCAGGGGCGTATCAAAGCTGAACAGTTTACAGAGGAAAAGAAGCTTATTAAAGTGCATGGCCATTGCCACCAGAAGTCACTTTCCAGCATGACACCAACGAAGAAAATCCTGAGCCTGCCTAAAAACTTTGAAGTACACATGATTGCTTCTGGTTGTTGTGGTATGGCTGGCTCATTTGGTTATGAAAAGGAACACTATGAGCTCTCTATGCAGATCGGTGAACTTGTGCTATTTCCAACGGTAAGAAAACAACCTGAAGAAGTCATTATCGCTGCCTCAGGTACTAGTTGCCGACATCAAATCAAAGATGGTACAGGAAGAAAGGCCTTACATGTTGTTGAGATTCTTTGGAATCATCTCAATAAGTAAATGGAATAGTATATCTAACAAACGATTTTAAATCAATGATTATCAGAAGATTTGTAGAAAGTAGAATACACCTATGGCTTATCTTTTCATTGATTATTTCCTGTTCAAATCCTACCAAACAACTTACCATTGCTACAGCAGCCAATATGCAGTTTGCAATGGATGCATTGTTGCAGGCCTATGAAGCCCAAACCGATATTGACTGTGAAATCATTTTAGGTTCCTCTGGAAAGCTTACAGCACAAATTCGTGAAGGAGCCCCCTATGACCTCTTCTTTTCTGCAGACACAAAATACCCTGAGGCATTACAGGCATCAGGCAATACCATTAATGAGCCTGTCATCTATGCCCAGGGGCAATTGGTGCTCTGGTCCATGAAGAAGAACCTTTTGGTTTCTTTAGATCAGCTCTCCTCAGATGAGGTAACACACATTGCTCTGGCTAATCCAAAAACTGCTCCCTATGGTCTGGCCGCACAGGAAGTGCTGCAGCAAATTGATTTTAATAAAGAATCAGAGTTGGTTTATGGAGAAAGCATCTCCCAGGTCAATCAATTCATCATTTCTGGAGCGGCTGAGTTGGGCTTTACCGCCAAATCGGTCGTACTTTCTCCTCCCATGAGCAACAAGGGTAATTGGGTCAGTGTTGCTGATAGTCTATACGCTCCCATACACCAGGCCCTTGTCGTCCTCAGAAATGATCGGGCTATGGAAGATGAAGCTAAGAAGTTCATGGAATTTGTTCTCTCAGAGGAAGGGCAAGCTATTTTAGAACGCTTCGGATACGTAAACCCTCTCACTAAACCTCCCCATGAAGGAGTAAAGCATTAGTAGCTGTTACTCTAGGCTGAATCATTTGACTCTGGCAGTCTCTAAAGCCCCTCTCCTGAGGAGAGGGGTTTGGGGTGAGGCTATAAGAGGACAGAAAAAAGACCTTCCGCGAAGAATACATTAATTTTCTTAGCAAATTTAAGATCGACTACCTGGAGGACTACCTCTTTGAATTTCAGGATTGATTTGAACACCCTAAAAGCCAACATTACCGACATACATACCTCAGGCAGCCTGTCACTGGTCAGTCTGCAGTCCGGTAATCAGTCCCTTAAAAGCATTGTTATCGACACCCCGGACACGGCTGCATATCTTCAAGTGGGGGAAGAAGTCAATATTATATTTAAGGAGATGGAGGTCTCAATTGCAACAGAAGAGCAATTACCTATTAGTCTGCAAAACCGAATCTATGGAACGATTTCTACCATTGACCGAAGTGATTTACTAAGTCGAGTAGTGCTCAGCACCGACCTGGGTCAAATTACTTCAGTGATTACAACCGCCTCAGTTGATCGACTTGAGCTACAACCCGGTCAAAAAGTATTCGCTTTGATCAAAACCAATGAATTGATGCTCTCCAAAGAATGAACTGGTCTCCCATCATATTGTCCCTTGAACTGGCATTGGTCACTACTATTTTGCTCTTTGTCTTAGCCGTTCCTCTGGCCAGCTGGCTATCCTCTACCCGATCTAAGCTTAAGCCGATTATTGAGTCAGTCATCAGTCTGCCATTGGTACTTCCGCCTACTGTCTTAGGATTCTATCTGTTAATGGCATTCAGTCCAAATAATACGCTTGGCCAATGGCTGCAGGAACACCTGGGCTTTCAGCTCATATTCACCTTTCCGGGATTAGTACTGGGATCGGTTATCTATAGTCTGCCCTTTATGGTACAGCCTATTCAGTCGGGCCTGAGCAACCTCCCTTTAAATATGAAAGAATCTTCATATGTTTTAGGCAAGTCCCGGTTTCAAACGCTATTGCAAGTACTTTTGCCTAACATAAAAGCATCCGTATTAACAGCTCTGGTACTGACCTTCGCCCATACTATGGGCGAGTTTGGTGTGGTACTGATGATTGGGGGAAATATTCCCGGAGTCACGAAAGTGGCCTCTATTGCTATTTATGACGAGGTTGAATCCTTGAATTATGCGGCCGCTCACCAGTACGCACTTATTCTTCTACTCATCACTTTTGGTATCCTCTTGTCAGTTTATAGTCTGAACAAGAAACTTAACTTACCTCACCATCATGCTTGAAGTATCGATTCAAAAACGACTACAGGCAGCGAATGGAGAGTTGCCCTTAAAGCTGGACTTCAGTTGTAAGTCCGGAGAGTTTCTTGTCATTTCGGGTGAGTCAGGCAGCGGAAAAACCTCTCTGTTACGCATGATATCAGGGCTGATGTCTCCGGACACCGGACGTATTGCCTTCAATGGCCAGGTGTGGTTTGATGAGTCGCTGAATACAACTCCCCAACAGCGTGACTGCGGACTTGTGTTTCAGCAGTATGCCCTCTTCCCCAATATGTCAGTGGAGGGTAACCTGAAATATGCATTGAGAAAAGGTCAATCTATATCCGATATTGACGACTTGCTTCAAATGATGGAAATACAAGGTTTGAGGCATGAGAAACCCGCACGCCTATCCGGTGGTCAACAACAGCGGGTTGCCCTGGCTCGCACGCTTATTCAAAAACCAAGGCTACTTCTGCTCGATGAGCCTTTATCGGCACTGGACCGTGGTATGAGAGTACGCCTGCAGGACTATCTACGAAAGGTGCATGAACAATTTGAGCTCACCACAGTAATGGTTACCCATGACCCGTCTGAGGCACTTCGCCTGGCAGACCGGATTATTGAAATTGAAGACGGGCAGATTAAGCGCGAAGGAAAACCGGCTGATGTTTTCGGACATCAGGGCTTAAGTGGAAAGTTTCAGTTTACCGGCACCATTCTGGAACTCAAGAGCGAATCTATTATCACCATTGCTACAGTGCTGGTAGGCAATCAGTTGATTAAGGTGGTAATCAGCGATACAGAACAAAAAAACCTCCGAATTGGCGATGAAGTCATCGTTGCATCGAAGGCTTTCAACCCTGTTATAAGGAAAATTGATTAAGGGTATGTCGTTTATAAGTCTCCTGAATCAACTCCACATTCAGGGCTAATGACTGTATGTAAATATTCTTCCGGTGCATCTGCCAATAAAGCCAGACAAACCGCACAATCAGAGGTAGGTTGTTCATCTACTATTTTCACAAAAAAAGTAGCTCCCTGCTGGGGATAATTAGGATCACAACCGTCCAGAAAAGTGGTAAATACATTCTGGTAAGTATTGTCATTGGCATCAGTCCATGAATTAGCCACACCATCAGGCAGGGTGCCACCGACTACCTGCAACACAGCTGTTCCGCATAATTCGGAAATCACCTTTACTTCTACACATCCATCATTACCGTTTTCGCAAGAACTCAAAAAAATTGTACTGAGAACTGCGCTTAAAAATATGAGCTTCTTCATTTTTGTTTCTTTGTTATCTCTGACCACGTTTCATTTAAAATGGTTGGAATCCCCCTTGTCCTTTTTAACTTCATAATCCCTAAAGATTGACACATGAAACAGATTATTACCAGCTTAATACTACTCAGCTGCCTTAACTTTCCCCTATTGGCACAGGAATCGAATACATTAAGGATTGAAGGAAAAGCAGAGATGGAAGTGGTCCCCGAGATCATGGAATACAAGCTAAACCTGAATATAAGTACCACAAACCAAAAGCGTTCTCTGGACAGCCTCAACCAGATTGTGAACATGGTTACCCGGGCCCTGATAGATGTTGGTTTACCAGCCGACAGTATATTAACGGAAGGTTTTAATGTGAACACTATGAATGACAGGTTCAACCCTGAAAATGGTATTCAATATGCTGCAAGTCAGAACCTGAGCTTCAAAACCTCTACCCGTTCAGAGCATATTTTGGCCGTTATCAATGCCCTGGCCGACCTGGATATTCCATATAACCTGAACAACTCACCTCAATTAAGCAAAAAGCAAAGTGAACAAGTCAGGCTGGCCTTGATAGAAGCTGCACTGGATGATGCCAAGGAAAAAGCGGCCCAAATTGCCCGTGCCGGCCAATTCAGACTGAAGGGGATTTCATCAATTAATTATCAGGAAGGCTACAATTTAGTTGTATATGAGGAAGCCGAATTTGATGATGAAATAATGGTTGGTGCGGCAAAGGCCAGTCGATCATTTGGAGATTATCACGTGGCACCTGAAGTCTTCAGAAAAAATGTGGTGGTAACTTTTAAAATCAAATCGAAATGAAGGCATTGATTTGTCGTGAGTTTGGTAGCCCCGATCACCTGGAGATAGGAGAATTAGACACTCCTGAGATCAGTGACCATCAGGTACTCATCAGAGTAAAGGCTTGCGGAGTGAATTTTCCGGACACACTCATCATTCAAAATAAATATCAATTCAAGCCGGAATTACCTTTTGCTCCGGGCGGAGAAGTATCGGGGATTGCTGAAAAAGTAGGTAAAGGAGTAAAACACATCAAGGCAGGTGATTCAGTTTTTGCCCTGACTGGCTGGGGAGGTTTAGCTGAATATGTAGCTGCCGATGGTCATAAATGCCTGCCCATGCCCAAAGGAATGGATTTCGTAACAGGAGCCACCACCATGTACACCTGTGGCACTGCGCTTCATGCATTGAAACAGCGTGGACAGTTAAAAGCCGGTGAAAAACTCCTTGTCTTAGGAGCTTCAGGAGGCGTGGGACTGGCAGCAGTTCAGATTGGAAAATTAATGGGTGCTCATGTGGTAGCGGCAGCCAGCACGGATGAAAAACTACGGGTTTGTTTGGATGAAGGTGCTGATGAAACCATCAACTACAGTGAGCAAGACCTTAAGGAAACCGCCAAGGCCATAACCAATGGCCAGGGTTTCGATGTCATCTTCGATCCCGTTGGTGATCGTTATGCTGAGCCAGCCGTTCGTTCACTAGCCTGGCAGGGACGCTATCTGGTGGTAGGGTTTGCTGCAGGAGCACCATCGGCTATTCCCATGAACCTCCCCCTGTTGAAGGGAGCTTCTATTGTGGGTGTTTTCTGGGGCACCTTCGCTCAAAAACAAGCGAGAGAAAGTATGGAGAACTTTCAGCAAATTCTGCAGTGGATTGAATCAGGGCAGCTTAGACAGCATATCTATAAGACCTATACTCTGGAAGAAGGTGCTCAGGCCATAAAAGATCTGATGGAAAGAAAGGTAATTGGCAAGAATGCCATAATCATTGGATAACCGGCTTCAACTATACCCGTAAATCAAGGTGTATATAACTCCGGGTTTACACCTTATTTATGAAGAAGCTGATTCACTTAATTCTACTGTTCGTCTCCGTCAACACATTAACTGCCCAATCCAATACTTCTGAAATCAAAGAATATCTTAATCTCAGATATGTCAGTGAAACGGAAGTTTTGAGCGATTCTTTACAAAAGCTCAATCTGGTAATGCCTGTTTCCGGTCAGGAGCACCCGCTATTCATTTGGATTGGCGGTGGAGCCTGGTCCTATGTAGATCGATTCAGGGAAATGGATTTTGCCAGAAGAATGGCAAAAGAAGGTATTGCCGTGGCCAGCATCGGTCACCGTTTGAGCCCGGCAACCTGGGTCAACCCTGCTTTAAATACAGGTATTGAACATCCTGAGCACATTAAGGACGTGGCTGCTTCAGTGAAATGGCTACTCGATCATGCTGATGAATATGGGTACAGCAAGAAAAATATTTTCATTGGAGGCTTTTCATCAGGCGCCCACCTGGCCGCATTGCTTTGCATGGACGATTCCTATCTCGCCAGACATGGTGTTTCTACCCAGGTTTTCAAAGGGGTAATTCCTGTTGCGGGTACTTTTGATATCCCCGATTATTATAACACATTATCCAACAGTAGTAGTCCCGAACTGGGAGAACTTCATGTAAAAGCTGTGTTCGGTCAGACCGAAGAAGACTTTCTGAACGCCTCCCCTACCAGCTACTTAGAAAATCTCTCAACGCCCATGTTGCTTATGAGCGATAATAACATGCGCAATTATACCCGCCTATTTGAAAGGCAGGTAGAAGCTCTAAAGCTGGAAGATTTTCAGGTAGTATACTCAGATACAATGACTCACGCTGATTTTTGGAATAACCTCTCTTTCGATGATAAGAGTGAACATCGCGATCAGATCATTGCATTCATTAAGAGCCATGTCTATGATGGGAAACTCTAGTTTTCGCAGAACACTCCTTTAGGAAAGTAAATCTGTTTATGATAATAAGTCATTAAGCCCTTTTTCACCAATTCATGCTCTCTGAATAAATCTTCAATTCCTCCCTCCTGATCAGATCGGTAAATTACTAATTGCCCCTCATTGGTATTCAGGTTAATGGCACCGATCAGCTCCGCCTCGTCCTTATACTTTCTTTTCAGGTCTTTGAGAACATTTTCAGTGTAACGATTGGTCTTAACTGCATCGATATTTTCATCATCCTTGTTAGGCATCAGTCTTACAAAGTAGTAAGTAGTCATCTCTACATCAGCCTCGTCCATATGCCATAAAGTGCAGAGCTTCCCCTGCATCAGATCGAATGGATATACTTCCAACTTAAACCTGCCGGCAGCAATGGCAGGATCACTATTGAGAACTGCTTCCGTCTCTTCCTGATTAGTATCGAAGAGGAAAATCCCTCCTCCTGTATAAAAAGGCCCTGCTGCAATCATCTTCTTTTCCTTCACCAATCGGTTAATATTGTTCATATGGCCTGCCTGCAGACTATCGACTTGCTCTTTAGGCAATTCTGCCCGATCAGGGTTGGTATTGAGAAAAACAAAAGTATAGCGACCTTCACCATATTGGGCCTGAGCGCTAACTGCCACTACAAAAAACAGGATTAACCAAACTGATTTCATTTCCATTTCAGATTTAAGACCAATGAAAATAGTAAGGTTTTTTGAGATTCACGTGCCTGAACCGGGAAGTTGAGAAGTTCGAAGGTATTGAGGTTAAATACTCGACTTGACATTTTGGTAAACCAGAGTTCACATTTCCTACATCAAAAAACATCGAACCAAATTCATAACATCCCTATCTTTGGGCAAAATTTAAGTCCATGAGAAAACTTCTGATCTTTTCGCTCCTTACCCTGATGACAGTATCTCTTACCTCAAGTAGTGTTTTTTGGGGACAAATTGGTCATAGAACGATTGGTCATATTGCCGATGGTATGTTGACTAAGAAGGCTCAGAAGCAGGTGAAAAGGATTCTAGGTACCGAAACATTAGCCGAAGTAAGTACATGGATGGATGAAGTAAGGTCTGATGATCGCTATGACTATGCTGAAACCTGGCACTATTGCACCATTCCTGACGGAATGACCTATGAAGAAGCGCCTGAGCAGGAAGGTGGAGATGTGATAAAAGCCATAGAAACGATTATCTCTGAACTGAAGGCTGGTGGATTGTCGGCAGAAGAAGAAGCGACCAAACTGAAGTTTCTCGTTCACCTTATTGGTGATATTCATCAACCATTGCACGTAGGCAATGGTGAAGACCGGGGTGGCAATGATGTAAGAGTACAATACTTTGGCAGCAACACCAACCTACACAGTGTTTGGGATAGCCGAATGATTGATGGCAAGCAGTTTAGCTACACTGAGTTTGCCGATTGGGTAAATCACCCTTCTACAGCACAGGTGAAAGAATGGCAGTCTGCCTCCGTAAGGGATTGGGCCTATGAGTCTATGTCTTACAGAGATCAGGTGTATGATGTACCTGAAAACGGACGCATCAGCTATGAATACAGCTACAAGTACTTCGATATTATCAAACTGAGAGTATTGCAGGCAGGAGTTCGTCTTGCTGGTGTGATCAACGAAATCTACGGATAAACATTCCTGGCTCCAGCTACGTTTCTAAGGCAAACCTTTAAACATGAAAAGACTATTTACACTCATGGGTTTGCTCTGTATCTCCGGACTACTGGCGCAGACCCGAGATACGCCCGATCAGATTTCAACCAACAATGGTACTTTGACCATACAGCCCATTACCCATGGTTCTGCTGTATTGAAATGGAATGATGAGGTCATCTATGTAGATCCATATGGCGGTGCTGACCTGTACGAAGGCCTTGATGCTCCTACTTACATCCTGATTACTGATATTCATGGCGACCACCTGAACATGAATACTTTGAATGCCATTAATACCTCTCAGGCTCAGTTGGTAGTACCTCAGGCTGTGATGGATCAGTTACCTGATGAAATGAAGGCCAAGGCTAAGGTACTGGCCAATGGCAGCGACATGAGAGCCAATGGCTTCAATATAGCCGCTATTCCAATGTACAATCTGCCTGATGATGAAACCTCAAGACACACCAAAGGACGAGGAAACGGATATATTCTTCGCATGGGTGGAAAACGGGTTTACTTCTCTGGCGATACTGAAGATATACCTGAAATGAGAAACTTAAAAAATATTGATGTAGCCTTTGTCTGCATGAACTTACCCTACACCATGGACATTAATCAGGCAGCAAGTGCTGTATTAGACTTCAAACCGGCTATTGTTTATCCATACCATTACAGAGGTACAGGAGGCCTTGCTGATGTAGAAGGTTTCAGGGATCTGGTCAACGATGAAAACACAAACATTGAAGTTAGATTGAAGAATTGGTATCCATCCAATTAAGGCAAACAATCAGAAATGTGAGGATTTTTTAATGTAAAACCCCGGCAATTGCCGGGGTTTTCTATTTTTCCTGATATAGGAAAGAATTACTCAATTACCTTTCAATAACCTGTACATAAGAATAGCTGCTCGTTTGGTTTGCATGGGTAAGGTTCTCATGTCTCCTGCTTCATTCACAGTATGTCCCTGAGTTCCTCCCATTCCCAGACCGTCAAGTCCCATTTGAATTCCAAATGCTGCAAAGGAAATATCAGCTGCACCGGCATCGGCAGGATTTACAGGCGATACTTCACCAAAACCCAGGTCCTGGCTAACCTGACTGAATTGCTTTAGCAGTTCATAGTTACCATCAGTTGGAGCGAATGGCGGATAGCCTTCATTGAACGTGATGGTCGCTTCTGTTTGCGGCAGGTGCTCCGAAACAATGCGCTTCATTACCTGTTGCGCTCTCTTGTATTGCTCTTCACTGATACAGCGAATATCTCCATTTACAATGGCTGATTCAGCCACTACATTGGTTTTACCAAAGGCAGTACCGGAATTGGTTTTATCGTCATATGAGATGCTGGTACCTCCTACAATGTTTCCGGGGTTAAACGTCAGGTATTCTTCCTTTGAAAGCTCTTCGTAGAATTGATAGAGAATTCTGGAGGCCTCATAAATCGCCCCTGCACCAATATTGGGTTTGAAGATTTGAGATGAATGCGAAGGAACACCGGTAACTTCCAGTTTCCATCCAGACGAACTCCTTCTGGCTACATTGGCTGTTTTATAATTACCATCTCCGTTTTCGAAGCCTAAAGCAACATCGGCCCATTCTGCAGCCTTGATCAACTCGGCTTTAGACAGGTTCAGCGGACGACCACTCAGTTCTTCATCTCCGGTCATCACTACCCAGATGTTCATATCTTTCAGAAGGCCGGCATTGTTCAAGGCAGACAGGGTCTGTAAAATCACTACATCGCCCCCTTTCATATCGGCTATTCCCGGACCTTTAATCGTTTGATCATCTACCTGAGTCCATTGCTGAAAAGGACTGTCTGGCTCGAATACTGTATCCAGGTGACCAATCATGAGTATATTCGGTCCCTTTCCTCCCCGTATCCTGGCCACTAAATGACCGGCACGATTGAACGCACTACCATCGAGAAACTCAGCCTCCATACCCAGGGCTTTAAACTTCGGAATGAGCGCATCAGCCACCTGACGAACTCCTTCAAAATTCATGGTACCGGAGTTAATATTGATGAGTTCCTTAAGTAACTCTACTGCTTCTCCATTGTGTTCATCGATCCAGCCGACCATGGCTTTTTCCTTTCGATCGAGCTGAGCGAAAGCGCAACTGGCAGATATTACTAGTAACAGAAGAACCGAAAATACTCTCATTGCTATACTTTTAATTCAAGTATACTCAAGAAAGCGTCAACAAAAAAGGGATGTTATATGGTTGATCAGAATACCCTCGACAGATTGAATCCAAAATGTATATCTCCATCAAAAAAGTTACCATCTGTTTCGGTAATAAACCCTCTTTCTACCATGGATCTGGAGTTGGTAAAAGTGAGATGAAAGACATGTCCTCCGGTTTCTATTTCAACACCAACGCCTATTGAGTCCTTATACTGGGTACTGATTTCATCCGTCAGTCGGTAGTAATACTCTCCATTAATAGCCACTCTGTTAGATACTTTAAAACGGCCACCTAAGCCAAGAGCGAACATATCGTTCTTCTGATCGTCAAACACCCTGTTTCTATGTACATAACTGGGCATGAGCTGAAGGGAGACCGATTCATTGATTTTTCTGGCAATAAGCAGTTGATGGGTATATGAAACTTTGGAGTTAAAGTCATTCACCTGAAAATCAACCATGTCGATCGTGCGAATGGCCATACTGCTAAAAAGGCTCAGACTAACAGGCATAGATTGCACACCGGTGGATTGACGTAACAGGCCATACTTCAAAAAGCCATCATAGACCTTTTCAAAAGAGTTTCGCCCAACACCGGCAGTAAGTCGATCCGTTAGTCCATATTCGAATGAGAAACGCACATTGGCGCCATCCAAACCAAAGAATTCGCTGATTCCGGTATTGACTCTTCCAAACCTATGTGAGATAATGAACTCCAGTTCCCCGGTCTTTCTGGTTACTACGGTATGTCCGTTGATCAGTCTTTGACCTTTAAAAATAGCCGATGTATAATTGCTGCTATCGACAGGAGCTTCTTCTTCCAGAATACTCAGAAGATCATCCTGCGCATAGACTGAAACATTGATTATTAGAAAAAATAGAAAGAGTGTCTTTTTCATCTTATCGTTTATATGGCTCATATTCAAAGCTGGCAGTTACTTCAACTTCTTCGGCTATATTTTTTACCACAACACCGGGTATTTTAATCTCATGATCCTTCACTTTAACTATAAAAGAGAAGGTGGTAGAGATACTGCCCTCCTTCACCACAAGAGTCACATTGGTTTCTAGTGGCTTTGTTACCCCATGGATAGTGATATCGCCTGAAACCTGTAAATTGTAGTCTCCATCTTCCAGGTTTTTTAGTGCTGCTGGCACATCAAAACTACCTTTGAAACTGGCTTTGGGGTATTTAGCCGACTCCATATAGTTTTCGTTAAAGTGCTCCTGCATGAGCTTATTTTCAAAATGGAAGTTCTTAATAAGCATATCCACTGCAACCTGTCCCTGATTCAAATCCACAATACTGAGTACATTGTAATTATGTGCCTCAATATCTTCCAGAGGAGCACTTGAATAAAAGCGTATGTAACCTTCACGAGTCAGGAACCGATCCTGAGCCCATGTCTGATTCAGTGTTATTAAAAACAGAAGTACGAAACCAAGTTGAATACTTTTCATTGTCTATTTTTTAAGGAAGAATAATCGCCTCTCCTATCTGTACGTCAAGCAAGAACCCCAGACATTCACCTTTCAGCCGAAGCTTACCTCTATACTGCTCTGTTAAAGATCCAATTCCATAGCCCTTTTCCAGTGTGCATTTAACAAGACCAAAACCACTTGTTTCCAGGCTAATGGCATAATTTCCACTTTCATCTTTGGTAATACTGCTCACTTTCCCTTCAATCGCGAGCACCTGCCCCAGGTACTTTTGTTCGGCCGCTGCTTCATCCATGTCAAAAGCATCATAAAGCTCCGTGGCGGTCAATTCATGAGCCACTTCCCGTGACTTCATGCCGGGGCCGGTAGACAAAAACTCTCTGTAAATGACTACGGCAGCAATAGCACTGATCATTACTACTAACAAGACTAATTTCCTTCTCATTATCGGTTAATATCAGCTCCATCGTTCACCCAGCAGGCAATATTGGCAATTTCCTCAGCAGACAGTTCTCTTCCACTACTCGGTGGAGGCATGGTTTGGGCAGAAGTCCTTGTTCTGATTCTGCTGGCATTACTGGCAATATTGGCATCTACTCTCAGGTCGGGGAATTGCGAACCATTGTGGCATCCGGATACAGCACAATTATTTTGGATGATAGTTCTCACTTCAGAAAACAAGACATCAGATTTTACCTGAGCCTGAAGGGACACTTCGCAGCCATTGTCATCTCTTACCGTAACGGTATAGTTTCCCGGAGCCAGGTTGTTAAAAGTACCCGAAGCCTGAAACTGGCCATCGTCTAGCTTAAAGGCATATGGTGTAGCTCCCTGAGTGGCGTCTATGGCAATTGAACCATTGGTTTCATCGCATGCACTGTTGGTAACGTTGGCAACACTGGCATTCACCCCATCTTCATTATTGATGTTAACAGTGAGCTCGGCACTACACCCCTGCTCATCGGTTACCATTACTCTGTAGGCTCCTGCAGCCACATTGTTATAGGTCCCCATAGGTTGTGCAGCTCCACCATTGAGGCTAAAGGAGTAATCGCCTGTCCCTCCCGTAGCAATTACTTCGAAACTACCATCTTGTTGACCGCAGTTTGTATTGGATAGCACATTGGCCTGAAGGCTTATTGTACCTGAGCACTCGTCAGGAGCAGGTTCCGTCTCTGAGGTACAGGAAATAAAGACTACCAAAAGTGTCAAAAGACAAATGGTGATAGCTGGCTTAAAGTTAAAATGAGTCATATCGTTGCTTTTAATACTCTGCCAACAACTTATTGTTTGTTATCCAGAGTATGTCAGACATACGTAGTAACAACTCATTACAGATTAAACACTAGCCAAAAACGTTGGCTACAAATAGCCAAGCCATCCAACCGGAGGCAATGAGCTTAAGTAATGTCCCCACCAGAAACCCCACAAAAGAACCAAATGCTGATCTCAGAGCCTCTTTGTTAGTACTTTTACCTGTGCTCATTTCTCCAAGAAATGCACCAACGAAGGGACCGATAATAATACCAAAAGGAGGAAAGAAGAATAAACCTACAAGCAGACCGATAGTACTTCCCCATACCCCTCGTTTGGTTCCTCCAAACTTCTTGGTTCCATAAACCGGCACTATATAGTCAAGTGCAGTAACCGCTACGGTGACCAGCCCCCAGGTCCAGAGTGTTTCAGAGTCGAATGGTGACTTTTCGGTCCATTCCAGTAATAGTAAAGAGACAAAGCTGATAGGTGGCCCGGGAATAATGGGTAAAAAGCATCCAAGGATACCTACGACCATGCAGATAAAGCCAAGAATTATAAGGATAATGTCCATAAAAGTAGTTTTTGACCGATATTTAGAAAAGTGACATATGCAATTTAAAAAATGGACGTCAAATCACAGCTTTTAAAAGAGCAAAGCAAGGAAAACCGCGATCTGATGACTGAATATCTGCTCAAGCATCCCGAGCAGATGCCGGAATTAATGGAGCAGTTTTTTAGTGATCAGGAAAGACTGGTTCAGCGGTCAGCCTGGGTAGTCGGTACACTGGGACAGAGGAACAAAGATCTTATTGCTCCCTATTTTGGACAAATGGTGAGTGCTGTAAGAAAGCCTAAAGCGCACGTAGCACTCAGAAGAAACGTGATGAGGGTACTACAATTCCACGATGTTGATGAATCGCTGTGGGGTGAATTATACGATGTCTGTATTCGCTTTTTGGAAGATAAGGAAGAGCCGGTGGCAGTGAAGGTATTTGCCATGTCAACTGCCTTCAGGATTGTAAAACACATACCTGAATTGAAGGGGGAATTGAGCGCTGCTATTGAGAATATATTACCTGAGGGTACTGCGGGAGAAAAAAACAGAGGGCAGAAAATCCTTTCTGCCCTCGCTAAACTTTAATGCTCTACCGCATACTTATCTTTGACATAGTCGGGAAAAGCCTTTTTAAACTTTTTCACCTTGGGCACGGCAACACCAATGATATAGGGGTTCCCCGGGTTAAGTTCATAGTAGTTCTGATGGTAGTCTTCTGCCAGCCAGAACTTATCATAAGCCTCTACTTCAGTCACAATCTTCTTATCAAAACTGCCTGAAGCATCTAACCTGCGAATAGTAGATTCGGCCGCTTCCTTCTGAGTTTCATTGTGATAAAAGATAACCGGACGATATTGTTCACCCAGATCAGGACCCTGCCCATTGGCCTGGGTCGGATGATGAGCTACAAAGAAGATATTCAACAGTTCCTGATAACTAATCACGTCAGGATCGTAATAGATTTGTACTGCCTCAGCATGATGCGTTCTGCCATAACTGACCTGATAGTATGTAGGATTCGCTTCCTTTCCTCCAGTGTAACCAGAGACTACATCTCTTACTCCTTTTACTCTCTCAAAGACTGCCTCTGTACACCAGAAGCATCCTCCGGCAAATGTGGCTACCTGCTCACCAGCCTGCAAGGTTGATCCTAAATCTACTTGCTTGGTCCCTCCTCCCTGGCTTTCACACGAACCGACAGAGATATTAAATATGACGGTGATTAAAAGTGTATAAATGCTTTGCATAATCTTATTCTCTTGTTCGCTGAAATAACGCCCTGAATCAGTCAAAGGTTTTTAGAGGAAGTCGGCTAACCTACTTTTCAGGTCAGCAGGTGAATAATTTACAGACTTCAGGGTTTTGTTGTCTTCCTTCCTGTAAACCAGGAAATGACCGTCAGATTGCTCTATGTAGCTTTCCGTACCATCTTTGTCCATATAGAATTTTTGAGTTGCCTCTGCCTCCTCACGGGTCTTACAGGTTTTACTCATGTTGCTACGCTGCACTTCATCGAACAGCTCTTTGAAATGGTCTCCCATACCAAACTCCAGAATAGCACCGCTCAATACATACTGAATATCACAGAGGGCATCGGCTACCTCTACCAGGTCTTTATTTTCGATAGCTTCTTCCAGCTCTTTGAGCTCTTCAGCAATGAGTGATACTCTGAGTTTGCATCGGTCTGCTGATGGAATCTGTGGACTTGGAAGTATGGGGTGTTTGAATGTTTTGTGAAATTCTGCTACGCTGTTAAGTGGTTTCGGTTCTTCCATAATGAAATAAAAAAGGCCTGAATTTAGTTTCAGGCCAATGTTAATCAAATAATCTTTCCGACTGAATTAGTTATCGTCTTTTTTGAATTTCGGAGGCTCTTCTCCTTTCGGCACAAAGATGAGTGCATCTGAATTGATACAGTATCTTAAACCCGTTGGGTCAGGACCGTCTTCAAATACGTGTCCTAAGTGAGAACCACTTTTGCTATCTACAACCTCCCAGCGAACCATACCCAGACTGGTATCTTTCCTCAACTCGATAGCAGTATCTGAAACAGGTTTCCAGAAAGCGGGCCATCCTGAATATGAATTATACTTAGTCTCGGAAGAGAATACCGGCTGCAGGGAAGCTGCTGAGTAATAAGTACCTTCTTCATAGAACTTATCGTATTTACCACCTCTTCTTTCTGTTCCCTGCTCTCTCAGAATGTAATACTGTTGTGGAGTAAGTCTTTCTTTCCACTCCTCTTCAGTCAATTGAATTTCATACTTCTCCTTCTTCTTTTTACCAGGACCCTGATCTTGTTGCGGAGCAACCGTATGGCTCTTGGCAGCAAAGAAGCTTGTGATCAAAATGATCACCAAACCTGATATTAAGATTATCTTTCCTTTCATGGTAGTCTTTATTTTGCCTAACCTGACTTACGTATAAAAAGTTTTGATTGGTTTCCTTAATCAGCTGAATTGTCTCCCAAGTGATGTTTTCGTCAGGTATTCATTAGAATTATCATCATTCGACTCGGAGACCACAACCGGATGGAAATAGATAGATGGCACTTTTTTCTTCTTCCAGGGAGCTAACAGCCCAATGGCCTTCTTAGACAGAAGATCATTCTTTAACTGAGTCTGTGCATGAAGCGGTTTTTCTTTGTCGTACAACACCACAGAACCACCACTTTCCTTCAATACTCTTTTCAACTCCTGGTAAGCCTGATGCTGACCTTCCTTCTCATAGCCATTAATGTAATCGAATGAGAATAAAGCATCAACCGAGTTTTCAATAAAAGGTAAATCTGAATTTTCGCAAAGCACCAATACCGTACCTTCCTTAACATCTGACTTAATAGCTTCCAGTCTCTGTAATGAAAAGTCGAGGTGGATGTAATGATTGAAGTTCGTATTGAATACGAGGTTGTGTAGTGCATCTACATCATGTGTAACGGCACTCATAAAGCAATCTCCAGACTTAGGTAGCAAGCCCTTAAGCTCTTTTAGCTGATCGTTTGTTAGAGGCTTGCTGTGAACTGATTTATGAACATCAGTAGATTTCCTTTCAGGACTTAAAAGCGGGTATTCTTCATAGAATGATTGAATGGCCTGTTCAGAAATTCTCAGTAGTGGATTCTTAGTTCGGTTTTTCGCGGCAACTGCTGTATCCTTTTTCAACAACAGCATGTCATTAATCACCGGGTAGAAATAAGTTTGATTGACTGTAACGTAGGCATCTTCCAGTTCTCTGTTCACCTGAATACCAGGATGAAAGTACAACTCTCCATTAGCTATCTTCTGATTGACAATAGCTAATTCACCGGAGGTAATAGGCCGAAGCGCCTTACCAGAGAGTGGACACAAGAAAAGGGAACTTGTTGTTGTTTCAGTCACAGTGTTCTAGATACGTAGTTATTGTACAGTATAGATTACAATAACCCTACCATTGGGTAAATTCGCCCAAAAATGATTAAAAAAGGCTGCTTTTCAAAAAGAAGGTTCCCAAATTGGGATTTAGTAGCCAAATAAAAACCGGCTGTTGCCGGTTCTTATTTCTTCATCGAAAAAGCCGATTTACTGGCTCTCAGCGCACTGCTGTACATAAGCTCTTTACTTACCTCTCCGAGGTCGTTCATGTACTTGCGGATTCTGGCTGTCGTTTCAATTGAACGCTTTTGAATTTTCTCTTCAGCGTATCTTAGGATCTTTCCTCCTATTTCCTGTGATCTTGACATTTCTATTACTTTTTGGGTTCAACTAATTGGTTAATATTCACGCGAGTTGATTAGTTGAGTACTTACTTAACGAGACTGAGCCAATTCTGTTTTCAGTCCCTGTCACTTAATATACAATTTACGAATTGCTAACCCTATCCGGATTTTGATCAGAGGTTAATCAACCTTCTTTTTTCCCTGAATTGCCGTATTATACTTTGGATATCCGGTGTTTCCGGATATCTGTCAATTACATTTCTAAGTTGGTCAATAGAGTCAAATCCTTCTGAAGTTTCAACATATCCAAAGCCGAGATACTTGCCTTGTTCTACCAGTACTACCGACTGCTCTTCCATTCCTCTGCCCTTCCCCACAATACAAAAAGAATCTCCTTCGGCAGTAAGCCCGGCCACAGCCTCACTGAACCTTGCTGCCAGCTCCCTGGCTCCCGACTCATCAAAAGTATATCCATGATAGTTGAGCAGATTGGCAGGCAGCCCACAGTCTTCGGGGTTGAGCCTATTCTCCCGAACAAACTGAATGAGAAAACTCCTGGCCTTATCGAATGAAGGAAAGGCCTTAACTGGTTTAAGTCCTTTCTGAACCTTTCCCACCGACATCCGATTGACACCACTTCCATCTACATAATGGTAAATACCATATTTAGGAGTTGGGAACTTCTGAGCCTTATTGAAGGGTGGAAAAAGACGTTTGATCTCATATGACTCCTTGAGAAAGGCAATCAGTTCATCTCCACAGACTTCGAAAGTAACATCATGGATCAGGTCTTTTAATTGCTGTTTGAAAATGACATCTGTGCTGGAAAAGTGGTTTCGGACTCTGCGCTTGATATTATTGGCCTTTCCAACATAGAGCACCTTACCATGTTCATCGTGGAAATAGTAGATACCTGTGGTCTCCGGTAGCTCATCAAATGTCTGTCGGTTGAGGTTGGGCGGTAAGTCTGCTTCCTTACTATTCTTTTTCAGGAAGAATTCTACTTCACCTGACTCATTTTCCAGTATCAGATCCATTAACTCTGCTGTCGCTCTGGCATCCCCCATGGCTCGGTGACGGGCGGCATTGGCAATATTGAAATGATCGCATAGTCTACCCAGGCTATAAGACTTTAATCCGGGAAACACTTTGCGTGAGAGTCTTACAGTACAGAGTTTAGGCAAGTGAAACCGAGCGCCTAAATCCTGAAACTCCTTCTTGATAAATGAATAGTCGAAGTTGACGTTATGAGCCACAAAGACATTCCCTTCAAGCATCTGATGTACTTCCTTAGCTACTTCGAAGAACTTGGGAGCATCGGCTACCATTTCATTACTAATTCCTGTCAGGGCAGTGATATTGGAAGGGATGTATGCCTCAGGGTTTAACAAGGTCTGGTATTCATCTACCACCCGTTTACCATCGTGAATGAGTATGGCAATCTCGGTGATTTTACCATAGGCAGCAGAACTACCGGTAGTTTCAATATCGACAATGGCATACATAGAATTAAATTAAACAACATTTCGTACTTTATGCCAGTATGAGTGAGAAATGGGTAAAAAAAGCCTCAGGTGAAGTTGTAGAGTTCGATGAAAGTAAGCTGAGAGATTCGCTTTTTAAGTCTGGTGCATCTGAAAATTTAATCAGCCAGATTATTGATACAATAAGCTCTGAGTTGAATGGAACTACTTCAACAAGAAGCATTTATAAAAAGGCCTATCGTATACTGAGGGCCTCTTCCCAAAAGCTTGCGGGTAAATACAAATTGAAAAATGCTATTTTGGAACTGGGTCCTTCGGGGTATCCCTTCGAGCAGTTTGTTGCCAAACTGTTAGAACATCAGGGGTATCAGGTTGAAGTAGGCGTAGATATTGAAGGAAAGTGTCTGTCGCATGAAGTCGATATTTTTGGGCACTATAATAACCACCTGATCATAGGCGAATGCAAACACCACGGAAACTCAGGCTATAAATCAGATATCAAGGTTCCGCTTTATGTTCATTCACGTTACAATGACATAGTGAATGGCCTGAGATCCAGGGGTGAAGAAAAAGACACCGAATGCTGGATCATTATCAATACCCGGTTTACTACTGACTCAGAACAATACGGTAGCTGCTATGGACTCAAGCTGATCGCCTGGGACTATCCGGGAAAAGGAAGTCTGCGTGAACGGGTGGAAGTATCCGGCCTCTATCCTATTACCTGCCTTTTCAGTCTGACCAAAAAAGAGAAGCAATTACTGATGGAAAATAACATTGTTCTTTGTGAACAACTGACTGAAAATCCAAAACTACTTGATCCAATTGACCAGCGAAAACACCATAGAATTCTACAGGAGTGCGAAGAAATCTGCTCTATGAATTCCTAAACATCCTGATCAGGAAACTCAACAGCACCACCAATATACAACCAAAGGCATTGTACCATAAGAAGCCCATGGTTAATGGGCCTGCTATTTCTTTCACGTTCAAATAGTGAACCCCAATAACTACTGCCTGGCTAATAATCGCTGCAATAAATACGGCATTACTCTTAATTGACTTGAAGAAAAAGGCTACTACGAAAATACCCAGCACAATTGGGTAGAATAATGAGCCAATCAGATTAACAGCCTGGATCAGGTTATCAAAAAGGCTTAAGGTAGAAGCGAATATGATCGCCAGCACCCCCCAGGCTAATGTGAACAATTTAGAGTTCCTCAAATAGGTAGCTTCATCAGCTCCTTGATTGATAGTTCGCTTATAAAAATCTATAGTGGTAGTTGAACCTAATGCATTGAGTTCTGAAGAAGTAGACGACATGGCTGCGGAGAAGATCACTGCAAACAAAAGCCCCACTACCCCCATGGGCATAGTGTTCATGACGAAGTTCATGAATATGTAGTCCTTGTCGTTAGACTCTCGCTCCGGTAAAGCCTGCTCTATCAGCCCCTTAGCCTCTGCTCTTAAAGCATCCGATTCTCCCTGAATTCTGTTCAATTCATGCTGAGTTGTCTCAATCAGAATTTCATTTTTGACATCAACTGCCTCATTAAGCTCCTTCACCAATTCCAGCTTCTCATCGAACAAACCCTGATAATCAGATTCCATTTGTCTGAAATCATCGCCATACTCTTCATTCATCAGTACTTCCTGACGTACATTTTCATTGAAGAAGATAGGAGGCTGATTATATTGATAGTAAACAAAGACCATTGCCCCAATGAACAGGATAACGAACTGCATAGGCACTTTCAAAAGTCCGTTCATCATCAAACCCATTCGGCTTTCTTTCAGCGTTCGGCCTGAGAGATAGCGTTGTACCTGCGACTGGTCTGTACCAAAATATGACAGAAAGAGGAAAACCGCTCCTGTCATTCCTGACCAGAAACTATATCGATCTTCGAGGTCAAATTCGAAATTGACAATATTCAGTTTGCCCATTTTACCTGCTACGTGCATGGCATCTTTAAAGCCCACTCCATCAGGTAGAGACATAATCACCAATACACCGGCCACAATCATCCCTCCCATCATCACAGCCATTTGCTGCTTTTGGGTTTGTGTAACGGCTTTGGTTCCTCCGGAAACAGTATATAGGATTACCAGTACACCAATAACGATAGTAGTTACCTGCAGTGGCCATCCGAGTAAAGCACTCAGAATAATAGACGGAGCATAAATGGTGATACCCGCGGCAAGCCCTCTTTGTACAAGAAAGATGAAGGCAGCCAACATCCTGGTTTTAAGATCAAAGCGAGATTCGAGGTATTCGTAAGCCGTATAGATTTTGGCTTTGTAATAAAGTGGCAGGAAGAAAATGGAGATGATGATCATGGCCACTGGCAATCCAAAATAGAATTGCACGAAACGCATACCATCTGTGTAGGCCTGTCCGGGTGTCGATAAGAAGGTGATGGCACTGGCTTGTGTAGCCATGATAGAGAGTCCTATGACCCACCATTTGCTGTCATTTCCTCCTCTTAAATATCCGTCTACGGTTTGTTCACCCCTTGTTTTCCAAATACCATAGGCAACAATAAAAATGAGTGTACCAAAAAGTACGATCCAGTCAATACCGGTCATGAGTAGCTAATGGTTATGAAGTAAAACAATGCAACACAAACTGCCAGAACGAACATGACAAAAGCGTAAACTCCGGTCCAGTTTCTAAAAAACAGAAACCTTACCTTTTCCTCTTCAGGCTTTTCTTCCTTCATTTTATTTGTTTTCGACTGATTTCAATGAGGCAGACTTAGGATTGTCCTGACCTAATGAGATCATATTGGTAAAAATTCTAAAGGCTCCTGGTACACCGGCTGGTAATTCCCTGAACCAGGAATAACCACTGTAAACAAAATAGCCTTCGCCAAATTTAGTGACTAATAAACCGCCATTCTTAGGGGTTTCCCCGGGGTCGTTGGCAGACAATATAGGAGTATAGTGTTCATCCCATTCATTAGGGAAATAGAGTCCTCTTTCCTGAACCCATCCTTCGAAATCTTTAGCAGTGATTTTATTGGGTCCGTTGATGATTGGGTGATCTTCAGCCAGAATTCTTACCTCGGCTTCCTCTACTGTTACCCTATCGCGGCTAATACTGAATTCATAAGGACCGATAGCTGGTTGATCTCGCATGGAGGTATTGTACTGAGTAATTACCGTTCCACCGGTTTCTACATACTTCATCAATTCGGGCTGAATGAAGTTCATTCGCTCGATAGTGTTGTAGGCTCTGACACCAACAATTACCGCATCATAGTTATTAAGTGTCTCCTGATTGATTTTCTCAGGATCGAGAATATCTACCGTATAACCTACCTGCTCAAGGCTGGCAGGAATATCATCGCCTGAACCCATGATGTAACCGATATACTGTCCCTTCTTCTGTAGGTCGAGCTTGACAATTTTTACCTCGCTTTTAGGGAAGGTCGTTTGGGTAGGAATGTGATCATAGTCAACGACTCTTAGCGACCTGTCATACACTTTGTTCTGGTAGGTAGCTTCAACAGTCATATAAGCTTCAGAAGCATTTCCAGGAGGTAAAATCTCCAGTTGAAATCGTTGCTCATCACCCTTTTTCTTCAATTGATAAGCAAGGTTGTTTTGACTGGCTTTCCAACCATCAGGTAGTTGAAGGTTTACTACCCCACTCACATTATCTTTTCCTGACTTCACCAACACTTCAACAGATTTGGCTTCCTGATCAGGAAACATAATCACCGAAGCATCCATAGAAACAAATACAGGAGGTGTAATTACGAAAGGTCTGTAAACTTCACCGTCTACTCTGTCATTTTCTTTGTACACAACCGGAACTTCAAACTGAACGGATTCACCCGCAATTTCAACATCGAGTGTTGCTGTGATGGCAGGCGGATTTTCAGGAAGGCCTCTTAGCTGCTGATCGGCAACGGTATACATTCCCAGAGCAGCCTCGTCCTTCAACCAGTATGGCTGGCTATTTTCTTCCGTAATCTTGATTTGGGTGTTGAGATTAACCAAATCATTATTAGCCAACACCTGATTGGCCGATACGGCTTCTGACCTACCTGAGAAACTAATCTTTTTGAGTTCAGCATTTATACCAGAGCGGTTAATGGCCTCGATATTTAATGTGACAGTTTCTCCCGGAGTGGCTGAATAGTCGTTGGCACGAACTTCCAGGAAGAGCCCCATAGCTCCTTTAATAATCTCCTCAATCTCTTTGAGCTTCTGTTCCTTCCAGTAGCTGTTTTTCAGTTGATCAATCTTTCCTTTGATCTGTACTAATTGAGGAACTATGGACGAAGGATTTTGCATATCAAAATCTTCATTAGCGCGCTGGATCATACGTCCAATTTCTTCCCCTCCTTCTACTCTTGACCAGGTTTGATCAATATTGGCGAAGATATCTCCACGGGGAAGTTCCCCTTTCCAATGCATCAAGTATTCCTTCAATTCACCTCTCCTACCAGTACTTCCAAATCCCTGAGACTTATGGTTACTTCTACTCAAGGCCGAAATTTCATCATAGGAAAGCCCTAGTAATTCATTGTAAGCTCCCAGGTCAAGCTCGAAGTAACCACTTTCATTTTCATGGCTGGATGTAAACTGACCTCCAAAGTTGTAGGTATTCCAGTAGAGTCCTTTCGGCTGCCAGGTATCTAAATATTTTAGCTGCTCGGGAAAAACGCCAGGGTCTGCTGCTTTTTCAAAAGCCTCCTGAGCCAACAGAGCAGAAGCGGTATGATGACCGTGCATTCTTCCACTATTATCTCTCGCAGTATCGAAACGGGTAATGATCACATCGGGACGAAAACGTCTGATATTCCAGATAACATCTGCAAGTACATCGTCTTTCTCCCAGATATTAAACGTTTCATCAGGATCTTTAGAAAAACCAAAGTCGTTGGCTCTGGTAAAGAATTGCTCTCCTCCATCTGTTCTGCGAGCCGCTAACAATTCCTGCGTACGAATAATACCCAGGTATTCTCTAATGTCATTTCCTATCAGATTTTGTCCACCATCACCACGAGTCATGGCCAGATAAGCTGTTCTTAGCTTTTTCTCATTGGCCATGTAAGCTATCAGACGTGTGTTTTCATCATCGGGATGAGCAGCCAGGTACATGACTGTACCCAATACTTCAAGCTTATTAAGTGCCTGCTTTAATTCTGCTGCATTCGGTTTTTTGGGTGCCTGTGCTAAGGCTGATAATGAAAAGGTGATTAAAGTCAGTGTGCAGAGCGCACGTAGTTTAAGTCCCATAGATTTTTCCAGTTGATGGATTGATGTACGGTCGTGAATATAGGAAGTTATAAAAAATCCACCGCTGGCACTTTGCTCAACGGTGGATATATTGTTTTATGCCTTAAAGAGCCGCTAGAGCAGCTTCATAATCTGGTTCCTGACCAATTTCAGGCACTTGTTCTGTATAGCTTACTTTACCATCGGCATCCAGTACAATGATCACCCTTGAATCCAGTCCGTTAAATGCACCATCAACGATCAGTAAGCCCATATCTTCAGCAAACTGTGGTGTTCTGAAGTCAGAAGCTACCACTACGTTGTCTATCCCTTCTGCTCCACAAAAACGATTCAACGCGAAGGGTAAATCTTTAGAAATACACATCACGACTGTGTTATCCATAGAGGCTGCTTTCTCATTGAATTTTCTGACGGACGTTGAACAAACAGAAGTATCTATACTTGGGAATATATTGAGAATGAGGTTCTTTCCTTTGAAATCACTCAGATTGACGGGTGACATATCGTTTTTAACAAAGGTGTAATTATTTAATGCAGTTCCTTTTGCGGGAAGGCTACCATTGGTTTGAGTTTCGGTACCTCCCAGAGTAATTTTTGCCATGTTTTATCTTGATTAAAGTTCGGGAAATCAACCCAAGTTAAGCAGGATATGTTTAAAAAAAAGAGGCCTGCCCATATTGGGCAGACCCCGGATCAAAACTCAAAACAACAATTATCTTCTAAAGTAGACGGTGTTACAGAAGTCGACCAATC
Organism: Roseivirga sp.; assembly: GCF_965216855.1. Taxonomy (NCBI): domain Bacteria; kingdom Pseudomonadati; phylum Bacteroidota; class Cytophagia; order Cytophagales; family Roseivirgaceae; genus Roseivirga; species Roseivirga sp. Next base: position 389,936 of record NZ_OZ244204.1, read on the forward strand.
TACTATTATCAAAAGTATCTTCTACCGAATAACTGAGAACTACATCTCCATAGTCCAATCGACCTGTCCCTTGTACGACATATCCGGCAACTATTTGTCTCGGTATGGTTAACCGATCACCTATTACCTCACCGAAAACCTCCACGTCTACAGCATAAAAGTTTCTGATATAAACTATACTGCTGTAAGGGTCAGCGTCTTTTACAATTCGTACATTATACCTGGTGAGTAAGTCGTATGTTTCGCTGTATTCTTCTACGTTGTATCTCCCGGTAAAAGCATCCCGTGGATCGTAGGGTCCTTCGACCACCCAGACGTCACAACTGGATAAAAATATTAGTGCTGATAGAATGAGTAAACCTTTTTTCATTTTGACCTCCTTGTTGTTTGATGTTGTACACGTAGGAATTCCAAAATGATGCCAAAATGAACACCAACAGAATCAGGCAGACTTGTATTCATCCATATTCAACTGAAATTCAACGGGTTAAAATCAATTGACTTAAAAAATTCGGCAGTCTGAAATCAAAGTCGTAGATTAATCTTCCACTAAAATCAAACACACACATGGAACTAGAACAAGAACTAAAGGCGGTTCTCGATTCTAAATTAGAGTCGATCAGGGCCGCAGCCGAATCCGCAGAAGTTTCGTTCGAAAGTATCTGGACATACTTTCAACAGTCAGAACAGTTGCTCATCAATTTGATGAACAGCCAACAGTCTCCCCCAACCGCCCCGGGGAGCATTGAGTACAGTTGGATACTCTACTGGTTGAACAATCATGCCCCAACTGCCTGGAAGGAGATACTTGTCGATTTGTTGAAAATGCCACCCTCCAAAATCAGCCCTGACGATTGGGACAAATGGATTGTTATTCTTTCCGGCCCAGGAGTGTTATCTGGTGACGGATCACTCATTTCCACGGCTAAGTTTGCCATACTGGATATAGGTTGGGTGGTTGCGCTTTTTACCTATTATCAGCTGGAACTGGGGATTATTAAAAGACACTCATTCAATACCAATCCTGCGAGAAAAGTAATTACGGGTCAGGATACTTTGAAAGTCGCGATGTTTGGAGATTGGGGTACTGGTAATTACAAAGATGGCAACCTACCCTACAGCCCTTCTCAGTTGGTCATGAATCAGATAAAGGCCATGAACCCTGATATCAATATCCATTTGGGTGACGTATATTATGCGGGTACATCATCTGAGGAGCAGACCAGGCTTTTAAACAGTTGGTACAAGGCTCCTTTGGCTAACTTTACCATGAATTCCAATCATGAAATGTATGACGGAGCCAATGGACTTATTGCTACTGCATTGGCCGATCCGATCTTTAACGAACAGAACCAAACCAATTACTTTTCAATAGAATTTGGAAACTGGCTGATTGTTGGCCTTGATTCGGCATACTACACGGATTCTAAGCTGTTTATGGAGGGTGCCTTAGGACAAACGCAGGTCAACTATCTTAAGAGCCTTGATTTACAAGGCAAGAAACTTATGATTCTCACCCATCACAACCCGATTCCTGAAACAGGCATATCTGCTGAGCAACCAGTATTATCACTTTGGAATGAGGTGCTAGATGAAGCTGGTATTACCCCAGATTATTGGTACTGGGGGCATATACACAATGGAATCGTTTATGCCGATATACCGGAGATGCGAAGTGTTAAAGGGCGTTGTCTGGGAAATGGAGCCATACCACAGGGAAATGCTTCGTGGTTTGAGAAAAATCCATTGATCGATTTCTATTGCAATACACCACTAAGGAATCCTACCCCTGATCAGAAGAATCGGGTAACCAATGGCTTTGCCATGCTTGAGTTTTCTGCTAACGGAGACCTAAGTGAGAAATGGTATGATCAGGATGGCACCCTGATCTGGTCAAGTTAATAAGCTTTAGGGGTTGAATTCCTCAACCCCTTTATTTTTATCAGGCTATGTTGGTATAAACAGCCTGCACGTCATCATCTTCTTCCAGCTTATCGAGCATTTTCTCAATTTCCTCAAGTTGCTCATCATTGAATTCTACCGGAGTGGTGGCAAATCGCTTCAAGGCGGCATTCTTTACCTCAATGCTCTGCTCCTCAAGTGCTTCTTGTAAGGCACCGAAGTTAGTGTAGTCGGCATAAGCATATACTGTTGTTACACCTTCCTCTTCATCGGTATGTGTATCAAATTCCTCCAGCCCGGCATCAATCAGCTCCAACTCTAATTCTTCCAGGTCCATCCCCTCAGTCAGAGTAAACTCAAATACGGCTTTACGAGAGAACATAAACTCCAAAGACCCATTAGGCACCAAGCCTCCACCGGCCTTATTAAAGTATGACTTTACGTTAGCAACTGTTCTGTTTTGGTTGTCTGTTGCACATTCTACGAAGACTAAAACACCGTGAGGACCTTTTCCTTCATAGTTGATCTCGACATAGGCTTCAACATCTTTGCTGGTTGCTCTCTTGATTGCAGCATCGATATTGTCTTTAGGCATGTTTTGCGCTTTCGCGTTTTGGATAGCGGTACGCAAAGAGGAATTCATATCGGGGTCAGGGCCACCGTCCTTGGCTGCCATGGTAATGGCTTTAGCAAGTTTTGGAAAAATTCGGGACATTTTGTCCCAGCGCTTCATCTTAGCGGCTTTACGATATTCAAATGCTCTTCCCATATCAAGAATGTTTCTGGCTGCAAAAATAAGAAGTCCCGCTAAATGTCAATTAGCTAAGAAAAAAATGTTAGTTGTTTGTCGCCACACTGGTTACAATAATCGAGGTAGTAATGGCAATCATAATGGCGGCCTGAATCTCACGGATGCTCTTATTGATGACCTGACTTACCTTAATATCCTTTGTTACTTCCTTAATCTTCTTTCTAACAGCCTTATAGTCTTCCTGATCGCGGAAGGCCTCTTTGGTAAGGTCAGTAGCATCAATCAGACTCAGAAGCATCAGGTCGTGTGGATCAATTGGCGTGTGATCACTAATCACGTCATCTAGTCTTTTTCTGACTTTATTTTCCGGGGTTAGATCGGATGTTGGATACTGCTCTGTGGGTATAATCCAGAGAATCTTATGCTCTTCCTTTCTCAGGATGCCTTTATTGATAAGGTGTTGGAGCGTATCATTCTTAATCTCATCAGATTTTTTGGTGAGTAACTGAATGCATTTCTTCAGACTTGGAGTCTTTAATTCTCTGATTGAGTCAATGATCTTATTGAGTGCTATTTCAGGTTCGTAACTATTGTCCTTTAATATGACATTTTCACCATCAATTTCGATCTTTCCCCTAACTGCAAACTCGAGCAGGATTGCTCCGGCCACACCATAATGCAGTCTGGTGGAATCAATCACAAATTTCCCTTTCTCGTCATCGAGGGCTAATAAAAGGTACTCTTCCAGCAGGTTTAGTTTCATGAGTTTTTGATTCTAAAGTCCAAGATACCAAATGAGCTTTTCAATCCCTACTTAAAAGAAAGGAGTCAAAGCAGATAGGTTGAAAAAGGGTAAAGAGGAAAGAAATCAGGCCGGAAATTCCGGCCTGAAGAGTCTTAAATAATGGTACTGATACCCGCTTTAATATTGGTTTGAGCACAGGAGTCTTCACCATCAGAGATGCAGTTGGCAATGTAGTCTCCTACCCTGTCTGTTCCATAGCTCTCTGATTTGGCAAGATCTGAAGTAACCATACCATGTCTCAGCGATGAGTTAACTGCCTGACGTACTTCTATGGCTTCATCGATCAAACCAAGATGGTCGAGCATCATGGCGGCAGAAAGAATGGTGGCTAATGGATTGGCAATGTTCTGGCCTGCTGCCTGTGGATATGAACCGTGAATAGGTTCGAACATAGCGGTCTTATCTCCTACTGAAGCCGATGGCAATAAACCGAGCGAGCCCCCGATGACTGAGGCCTCATCCGAAATAATATCACCAAACATGTTCTCAGTAAGGATCACATCGAAATGCTTTGGATTCTGAATCATCTGCATAGCGGCATTATCCACAAACATACAGTCAAGTGTGACATCTGGGTATTCCTTTGCCATTTCAGTAACCCGCTCCCTCCAGAGCCTGGAGGTCTCCAACACATTCGCCTTGTCGACCAGTGTCACATGCTTTCTTCGGTTTTGAGCAGACTGGAAGGCCAGATGCGCAATGCGATCAATCTCATAATTGGAGTAGGTACAATGGTCATAAGCTCCATCTTCTGTTCTACCTTTTTCTCCAAAATAAATACCTCCAGTCAGCTCCCGATAAACAACTATATCAACACCTTTTACTTTTTCTGTCTTAAGCGGAGACATGTGCAACAAGCTATCATATGCTGTTACAGGCCTTATGTTGGCAAATAAGCCCAGGCTTTTTCTGAGCTTTAGCAGTCCCTGTTCAGGACGAACTTTGGCTTTTGGGTCATTGTCATATTTAGGATGTCCAATGGCTCCGAACAGAAAAGCATCTGATTGTTCACATATAGCCAAAGTCTCGTCTGGCAAAGGCTCACCAGTATTGTCAATAGCCACGGCTCCTACATCTCCATATTCATAGGTGAAAGTATGACCATGCTTCTCGGCAATGGCATCCAATACCTTGATGGCTTCAGCTACTACCTCCGGGCCAATGCCATCTCCTGGTAATACACCAATCTTCTTTTTTACTCCCATAGTCAGATCACGTTAGAAGAGGCCTCGTAAGCCTCAATTTCCTCTTTAATGCTTACTAAAAAATCTATATCGTCATAGCCGTTGAGAAGGCATTCCTTCTTATAACTATTCACTTCAAAGCTTTCCGATTGACCATTGTAACTAATGGTTTGCTCAGGCAAATTGACGGTAATGGAAGTTGAAGGGTCTGCCTTGATCGCTGCAATCAGTTCCTGAAGAAAGGATTCACTTACCTGTACGGGTAGCAAGCCATTGTTCAATGCATTTCCCTTGAAAATATCAGCAAAGAAGCTGGATACAACTACCTTAAATCCATAGTCATAGAGTGCCCAGGCAGCGTGCTCTCTAGAAGAACCACATCCGAAATTTCTACCTGCTACCAGTATCTCTCCGGAAAAGGTAGGATCATTCAATACAAAGTCAGCCTTAGGTTCATCCCCCTGCACATACCTCCAGTCTCTGAATAGATTGTCTCCAAAACCATCACGACTGGTAGCCTTAAGAAATCTGGCCGGTATAATTTGATCTGTATCGATATCCTCAATCGGCATAGGTACTGCCGTAGATACTACTTGATTAAACTTTTCCATCTCAATTCAGGTGTTTACTAATGTCTACAATCTTTCCTTCTATGGCTGTAACTGCTGCCACAAGCGGGCTGGCCAGCAAGGTTCTGGCACCAGGCCCTTGCCTGCCTTCAAAATTTCTGTTGGAAGTAGAAACACAATAAGCACCTGCTGGCACCTTATCTTCATTCATACCCAGACAGGCACTGCAACCCGGCTCTCTCAATTCAAACCCGGCCTCTTCCAACACCTTATCCAAACCTTCAGCCTTGGCTTGTTTTTCCACCTGCTTAGAGCCTGGAACAATCATGGCATTCACATTAGCTGCCTTTCTCTTGCCTTTTACATAGTCTGCCACAATGCGCAGGTCTTCGATTCGCGAGTTGGTACAGCTTCCTATAAACACATAGTCGATGGCTTTTCCCAACAAGCTCTCACCTGCCTCAAATCCCATGTATTTCAAGGATTTGCTGAAGCTTTCCTGTCCACCTTCAGATAATTTCTCAGGAATATTAGCGGTAATTTTGATTCCCATTCCCGGATTTGTACCGTAGGTAATCATAGGCTCAATATCTTCTGCCGGGAAGTTATACTCCTGATCGAAAGTGGCTCCTTCATCAGAATAAAGGGTTTTCCAGTAGGCCAAAGCTTTGTCCCATACTTCACCGGTTGGGCTAAACTCTCTTCCTTCTACATACTCGAAAGTAGTCTCATCAGGAGCGATCATACCTCCTCGTGCGCCCATTTCAATGCTCATATTGCAAATAGTCATTCTGGCTTCCATGGAAAGGGAACGAATGGCCGATCCGGCATATTCAACAAAGTATCCGGTTCCACCCGCTGCAGTCAGCTTTGAAATGATGTAGAGGATAATATCCTTGGCATATACACCTTTATTCAATTCACCATCGATGGTAATCCGCATGGTTTTCGGTCTGGTCTGCAAAAGACACTGACTGGCCATCACCTGGGCCACCTGACTGGTACCAATACCAAAGGCGATGGCTCCGAAGGCACCATGAGTTGAGGTATGTGAATCACCACAAACCATAGTCCTTCCGGGCAGGGTAATTCCCAGCTCCGGCCCGATCACATGGACAATACCCTGAAAAGGGTGACCTAACCCGTAAAGAGTTACGTTATGCTTTTCACAGTTGGCCAGGAGCGTATCAACCTGATGCTTTGATAAAGCCTCCTGAATAGGTAAATGTTGATCTTTGGTAGGAATATTGTGATCCGGTGTGGCCACCATCTGATCCTTCCTGAACAATTCAAGTCCACGACTTTCCAATTCTGAAAATGCCTGTGGACTTGTTACTTCGTGTATTAAGTGTCTGTCTATGTATAAGACATCTATGCCACCTTCAAGGCTTTTGACTATATGCGCATCCCAAACCTTGTCGAACAGTGTTTTCGCCATATTATACCGCTACCTTTTGTTTATACTCTGCAATTTGGTGTAAATCGTTGTCTTCTACTTCCTTCTTATCATCTGCTACTTTCAGGAACTGAGCATACACCACGTCCAACTCATCCCTTGTCAGCTCATAACCCAGATTTTTCATGCGATAAGCCAGCGCTGCTCTACCACTTCTGGCAGTCAGCACAATTGAGGAATGATCAACTCCAACATCAAGCGGATTGATGATTTCATAGGTTTCTCTGTTTTTGATTACTCCATCCTGGTGAATACCAGAAGAGTGAGCAAAAGCATTTGCTCCAACAATGGCCTTATTCGGCTGAACCGGTACGCGCATCGTATCAGAAACATAGCGAGACAATGCATTCAATTGTTGGGTCTTGATATCCGTGTATTTGTTGAGGTCAGGGTGTTGTCTGAGTACCATTACTACTTCTTCCAAAGCAGTATTTCCAGCTCTTTCACCAATACCATTGATGGTACATTCAATCTGTGTAGCTCCGTTGATAACTCCGGCAATGGAATTGGCCGTTGCCATACCGAGGTCGTTATGGCAATGAGTAGAAAGCGTTACCCGGTCTACTCCTTTTACATTTTCCTTTAAGAATCTGATTTTAGCACCATATTCTTCTGGTAAGCAATAACCAGTAGTATCGGGAATATTCAGTACGGTTGCTCCTGCCTTTACGGCTTGTTCACAGATATAGGCCAAAAATTCATTATCTGTTCTTCCTGCATCTTCTGCATAGAACTCAACATCTTCCACATATTTCTTAGCCAAAGAAACAGCCGCTATGGCCCTTTCTACTACCTTTTCTCTGGTAGTTCTTAGCTTGTGAATGACGTGAGAATCGGACGTACCGATACCCGTATGAATTCTCGGTCTGGCAGCTTTCTTCAAAGCTTCTGCTGCTGTGACAATATCCTTTTCCACCGCTCGGCTAAGCCCGCAGACGGTAGCATTCTTCACTACTTCTGCAATGGCCTGGACTGATCCAAAGTCACCCGGGCTGGAAATGGGGAAACCGGCTTCGACAACATCTACTCCCAGCGCTTCGAGCCTCTTAGCTACCTCTACCTTTTCTTCGGTATTCAGTTTACAGCCCGGAACTTGTTCGCCATCTCGTAGGGTGGTATCGAAGATTTGTATTTTTTGTTGATCCATTGTTTATTTGATCTCCGTTCTTTGCTTCAATTCACATTTTCTCTCTAAGATTGAAGTTAGATATCAGGCCAAACGGCACCATAATAGAAGGACAATGTTCTACTATTTCTAATTGGCCATATTTGACAGTATATTTCTGTTAATCAACAACTTATTAAGGCTTGAATTACAATGGCTAAAGCAAAGAACGATTCGCTGTTCTCCCTGATAAAATCGCTGACTCAGACAGAGAAGCGACACTTTAGGCTTTATGTAAAGCGGAGTGGTAATACGCAGGATGTAAAATTCATCAAGCTGTTCGATGCTATGGACGGCATGAAAAACTATGATGATAAAGAGATTCTGAAGAAGGTACCCAGCATTAAGAAAATTCAGTTATCCAATCAGAAAGCACACCTCTACCGACAAATTCTATCGAGTTTAAGGCAATATCACATTAGCCAGAATATTGATATTCAATTGCGCGAGAATCTCGATCATGCCAAGGTGCTCTACAACAAGGGCTTTTATAAGCAAGCTTTGAAAATGCTCGATAAAACCAAGGTATTGGCCCGCGATACCAAGCACTTCACTATTGCACTGGAAGTGATGGAATTCGAGAAGCAAATAGAGTCACAATACATTACGCGAAGTATAGAAAACAGAGCTGAAATACTCACCAATGAGGTTTTAGACACAACCGACATTATAAAATCAAGCCATCAACTATCTAACCTCACCCTCAACCTATACAGTCTGTTTCTTAAAAAAGGCTATGCCAAGAATCCTCAGGAATTCGAAGAGGTGAATACCTATTTTCAGAGCCATCTACCCAAGGTGAATTTTGATAATCTCACCTTTTATGAGCAGCTCTATTATTACCAGGCTCATGTCTGGTTCAATAAGATTGTTCAGAACTTTCCTAACGTCTATAAACATTCGCTGGCCTGGGTAAAGCTGTTTCAGTCGAACCCTGAAATGATCATTAAGCAGCCTGTTCATTATATCAAAGGCTATCGAAATCTACTGGGATCACTCTTTCAGCTGCAGTATTACTCCAAGTTTTGTGAAGTACTGGCTGAAGTTGAAGCCCTAAGCCAGGACAAAAAAGTAATTCAGAATTTAAATACTGAGGTACTGGTATTTCAATTTCTCTACATCTCTAAAATCAACAAGCACTTTATGGAGGGCAGCTTTGACGAGGGCGTTGAGATCATTCCAGAGTTGACCGCGAAACTGGAGAAGTATCAGTACAAAATAGATCCGGAGAGGGTACTGATGATGTATTATAAGATTGCCTCGCTCTATTTTGGAAGTGGCAACTACCGCAAAGCCATCTTTTATCTCAACCAGATTATCTTCTATCAGGATGTGAAACTCAGAGAAGACATCCATTGCTTTGCACGAATTCTCAACCTGATTGCCCACTTTGAAGATGGACAGGACTACCATTTAGAATATCAGATTAAGTCCACCTTCCAATTTATTGGTAAAATGAACCAACAGCAGGCAGTGCAAAAAGAGATTATCAACTTCCTGAGAATCACAGGCAAGATCACTCCTGATCAGCTAAGGGATGAGTTCATCAAGCTATACAACAGGCTACAACCTTTGAGTGAAGATATCTATGAAAGAAGACCTTTCTTCTATCTTGATATCCTCTCCTATCTGGAATCTAAAATCAAAAGTATTCCGGTTAAGTTAGTCGTCCAGGAAAAGTTTGATGGATTGAAGTGATTTGAAATGAGCTTATTTCAATAATTCATTCAAGACCACCATACTATGATTAAGGAAAAACGATTATCTTATGTATTCGTTATTCAAGTGTATGAAGGAATCAGAAATACTATTCAAATACTCTACTTTACCTGAAAAGCTGAAAAAGGAATTTGAAAGCTTCCTTCAAAAGCTTGCATCAAAAGCACAAAAGAAACCAGAAACCCCAAACAAGAGACCTATTGGTCTGGCAAAAGGATTGATTGAAATATCTTCCGATTTTGATGAACCCCTGGAAGACTTTAAAGATTACATGAGTTGAAATATCTTTTAGACACACACATTCTACTATGGTTTCTTTCAAATGATCAGTCGCTAAAACCTCAACAAAGGCAAGCCATTGAATCTTTGGACAATCAATGTTTGGTTAGCAGTGCTTCCTTATGGGAAATAACTATTAAATACACTTTACAAAAGCTTAAACTGAAAATTGAGTTGGTAGACTTTTTTGATCTGATCAGTAAGTCAGGTTTTGACATTTTAGATATAAAACCGGAGCACTTCGTTAGACTGACCCAATTGCCATTCCTTCACAGAGATCCTTTTGATAGATTGATTATAGCTCAATCAATAGAAGAAAACACTGTTTTGATTACGTCAGATGATCAGGTATTGAAATATAAAATCCAATCCTTGTAAATGATTCCGATCAAACCAATGAGTGAAGAACCGATGAAAAACACTCTTCTTCTTATATCAGGAATCAAAAGTATCAGAGTAAAACTCACGGAGAGCAGAAAATCTGAGCTACATAATTCTCACCATCCCCAAATGCCAAACGCAATATTAGGCGGCAGTTGATGACCCGAATTCTTTAATGCCAGTACAATCTGACCTCTGGTGTGGGATTCGTGCGAAATGAGATACCCCATAAATCTGATGGGAGTCATTTCAATCTCCATCTGATTCTTTTTGAGAGATTCCTCCAATGACTTCCTGATTAAGGCATCTGAAGCTCTCAGCTGACTAATCAAGTAGGCCTTCTCCCTACTCTCAGCAGCATCAATTTCCTGATCCATCCCTTTAGCCAACTCGCTCTTTCCTAACCACATCATTCTCACATTGTGCATGTGCGCGAATTGCTCTCCCACATTTCTGGAAGTTGAATCGTTGATATCAAGTAGGGTCGATTCGGGCAGAAAGTTGAGTATCAGGTGGTTCATTTCAACATGTTTATCCCAGGTAGAAAGTACATCTTCAGAAGTCTGAGCACTTAAACTAAAAGTCAGGATAAGTAGTGCGATGGTGTTTACGGTTTTCATTTTGAGTTTTTTACTTGTTAGTAAATCTACAAAACGACTTCTGAAGAATTCAATAATCAACTGACTATTAAGCGAATACAAGCTGGAAGAATTTTCACTTCTACTGAAGTAGTATCACCCTTCAGCTCTCCATCTATCTGAAAGGTTCTGGGCTCTTTAAGCTCCACTTTTACTTCTGTTGTCTGGTAGACATCACAATAAGAAGCTGCATCATCTATATGATCGAAGAATTGACCAGCCAAACCCGGAATACTTAATTCCTTCAAAATGTATACTTCGAATACTCCATCGTCTGGTTGGCCCTTTGTATTGAGTACAGCTCCGGTGCCATACCTCCTGGCATTGGCGAAGGCCACCATGTGACAATATTCCGTAACAGTTTTCTCATCCAGGTGGATTTCCGCTTCAAACTTTTCCAGGTTGAGTAGCTGAGTAGTGACACCTTTGGCATAACCTAAAAATCCCCTTCTCTCTCCTTCCTCAAACTCTCTGACCAATTCGGCATTAAGGCCAACATCACTGATGTGCAACCCGAGATCCTGATTGTTGAAAAGCAGCATATCGGCCCGTATCGATTTACCCTGCTCAATTACGTTCAGCGCTTCCTCTATGTCATCAGGAATTTCCAGATCGGCTGCCATTCCATTGGCAGAGCCGGCCGGTAGTAAGCCTAACACAATTTCGGTATCCTTTAATACTGAGGCACAAAGCATTACAGTTCCATCCCCTCCAACCGCCACAACCGTCTCTGGCTGATATGCTTCAATCTTATCCTGTAGCTTTTGTTCATCATCTTCCCCGGTGGTTTCCCACTTTTCCAGCTCTAATTCTAAACTTTCTCCCCACTTGTCGATTTGCTTTATATAGACTTCTTTGTCTTTATCACCTGAAATGGGGTTAATTACGAATAGTATCTTGCTCATTAGAATTGATTGACTGACTAAGTTAGATGATTTCATCTCATCCGAAGTGGGCTTCTTACAAAGAAGCTCCAATTCATGGTAATTCTTTTCAAAAATGGTGGAAAAGCCGTTTTCGCTTTGTTGACTATCCATTTATTCTGGCCTATCTGGGCTATGGAAACATGAATCAGTTGATTTTGCAAGGACATGTTTTTCAGGGAATGGCACTAAGCAACCCGGAGAAACGTGCATCAACCTGGAGGAATATCATCTCCCTGATAAAAATGTTTCTGGTGAAAACGGTCAGAAAAGCCCGTGTTCAACTTCAAATTGGTGAAGAATATTATGAAGTAAAAACCAATGAAGGAGGGTTCTTCGAATTCAGTATTGAAAACCATCAACTCGATGCTGGCTGGCATGAAGTAACTATTCAACTCATGGACTCTGTTGTTGAAGGTCAGGAAAAAGTTGAACTGAAGTCAGAGGTGCTCATTATTAATGACCAGAGCCCTGTTTACATCTCTGATATTGATGATACATTCCTTGTTTCTCATGTGACCCAAAAACCCCTAAAGCTATATACACTCCTCACTAAAAATGCCAAAACAAGGAAGCCTGTCAAAGGTGCTGTCGATTTTTACCAGGCGCTACATACGGGTGCTTATCCCTTCTTTTACGTTTCGAGCAGTGAGTGGAACTTGTACGAGTTTTTAGTTCAATTCATAGAGCTGAATGAATTACCCAAAGGTGTATTGCAATTGAAGGACCTGAAAACAGGGCTCCTGGATTTCTTCAAATCAGGTTATGGCAGCCATAACCATAAACTGGAGAAGATTAAACGTATCATTGAGTTATTCCCTGAAAAACAGTTCATTCTACTCGGTGATAATGGCCAACATGACCCGAACATCTACCTGGACATAGCAAATGAATTCCCCGGCAACATCAGAGCGATCTATATTCGTGGAGTTAAGAAACGACACTGGACAAGTACCGAAGTAACGCTGAGTAGAATAGAGGATTCAAATATCGAATGGTTACAGTTTTCTCACACCCACCAAGCTTTCGAACATGCCAGGAAAATTAATCTGATTAAGACCTAAGGAAAGCTGAGAAGTCCTCATAGCGATTGCTCATGAGCCTTGACGTCTTCTCCTTTTTCATCAATTCCTCAGCAAAATCCGGCAAATCCAATGTCTGGCCCAATGCCTCTTCCATTACCGGAGCGAACTTAATCGGATGGGCTGTTTCCAGGAATACACCCGCCTGATCGATCTTAAGCTTTTCTCTCAGACCCGCATAACCAATGGCTCCATGCGGATCCAGCAAATAACCCGTTTGTTCCTTACAGGTTCTGATGGTTTGAAGAATCTCTTTATCATGAAGTGTAAAACCCGAAACATCCAGAGTCAGGTCATCGAATGAATGGTTATACAGCTCAAGCATACGAGGAAAATTACTGGGATTACTCACATCCATAGCATTGGCATAAGTAGCTACCGTAGGTAATACTTCGTATTCACAGCTCTCGAGGTATCGGGGAACGATATCATTGGCATTGGAACAAAGCAAAAACTGACCGAGTGGAAATCCCATTCGCTTAGCCAACATACCTGCAGTCACATTACCGTAGTTCCCCGATGGTACAGCCACCAAAGCATCTTCCGGAGCATCTAATTGCAAAGACAACCAGGCATAATAGATTGATTGAGGCATCCAACGGGCAATATTGATAGAATTGGCAGAAGTCAGGTTCAATACGCGGTTCAGTTCTTCATCTAAGAAAGCCTGCTTGACCAGGGCCTGACAATCGTCAAAATCTCCCTGAACTTCCAGCGCAGTAATGTTTCCACCCAGGGTGGTTAGCTGTTTTTCCTGCAAGTCACTTACTTTTCCGGAGGGATACAAAATGACCACATTGACACCTTCCACTCCATAAAAACCATTGGCAACTGCTCCACCGGTATCTCCGGAGGTAGCCACCAAAATGGTAGTCTCCCTGGTTTCTTCTTTGGCGAACTCTCCCAGGCACCTGGCTAAAAAACGTGCCCCAACATCTTTAAAGGCATAAGTTGGCCCATGAAAGAGTTCAAGGCTATAGATATATTCTTCTACCTGAACTAAGGGGATATCAAAACTTAAAGCCTCTTCTACAATGGTCTTTAATTGCTGCTCACTCAGGTCGGGTTGAACGAAAGACTTCATCATTTCGAAGCCTATTTCGGGCAAACCGGCTCCCTGCAATTGTCTCAGGGTATTGGCATCTAAAACAGGGATTGATTCCGGAAAGTAGAGGCCTTTATCGGCTGGCAAACTGTTGATTACCGCTTGCTTGAAACTCGTTTTAGCTGATGATCCATTGGTGGAGTAATACTTCATAATTCAAAATTGAATAATCGTGATATGGACAGTCCAGCTCAGTTTAAAACCTCTACACCTCTCCCATTGATACCAGACTCATGGAAACGACAGGCGATACCCTTCGTCTGATATAAGCCTTTAATCTCCTCTTTCAAAACAGTCAAGTCATTATCAACCTGAAAGAAAGCAAACATTGCCGGCCCTGAGCCACTGATATTAAAGCCCACGGCTTCATGTTGATGACACAGCTTCTCGACTGCATCATAATTTGGTATCAGCTTCTTTCGATAGGGTTGAGCTAATTCATCATGCAATGACTCTCGGATCATTCGGTAATTAGCAGTTACCAATCCGTTGATCAGACCCGCCATATTAGCCGACTGCTTAATGGCCTGATTCATACTCACCTCTCTGGGCAGTATTCCTCTTGCATCTGCAGTTTGAATAGGTACATCAGGAAAAATAATCAGTACCTTCAACGCTTTTGGATAGGCTATTTGAAACCCTTTAAAAGGATCGCAACTTCTAACCGCTACAAAACCACCTAACATGCAAGGAGCCACATTATCCGCATGTCGGTTACCGGACGCCAACATTTCACCATCAAGCGCATAGGTAATTAGCTCTTCTCTGGAATAACCTGCTTCCAGTAACTCATTAGCCGCAAATACAGCCCCTACTGCGCTTGAAGCTGAAGAACCCAAACCGCTTCCTGGTGTAAAATTTTTCTCAATTCTGATCAGGAATCCGCCATCATACCCAACGGCATTGCAAAATGATCTCAGGGCCACTGTGGCTACATTCTTCTCAGGGTCTTCCGGAAGTTCAACTCCTACCGGATCTATAATATAAGCCGCTCCGTCTCGCCTGCTAAGGGTAATGGTATCACCCATTCCTTCCAGAGCAAAGCCGAGAATATCGAAACCCGGGCCAACATTAGAGACTGAGGCCGGAGCAAATATGGTTATTGAGTCTTTAGTCATTCTTCCATTTCTGGGTTAGGCGTCATTGCAAAGAGCAGACTTCGCGCTAGCAGGAGATTGCTTCGTCATGAAACCTTGTTATCACGGGTTTCATTCCTCGCAATGACAGTTACGAAAGCATCTCCTGATTTCCGACTCTGATTCCTGCCTACTGATTAGCAATTCGCAATACATCTGCAAAAATACCGGAAGCTGTGACTTCTGCACCAGCTCCAGCACCTTTTACGACCAATGGCTGCTCTGTGTACCGGTCAGTGTAAAACAGCACGATGTTATCCTTTCCTTCTAAATAGTAGAAAGGATGACTTTTCCGGACCTTCTCCAGTCCTACCTGAGCCACTCCATCTTTGAAACTGGCTACCACACGAAGTTGAGCACTCTCTGACTGAGCATCTTTATAAATGGCTTTAAAGTGGTCTTCATTTTCATCCAGTAACTGATAGAATTCATCCAGATTACCGGCTTTCTCACAGGCTTCTGGTAAGAATGAAACCTGCTCTATCTGATCCATTTCCCATTTTCTACCGCTTTCACGAATGAGGATCAATAGCTTACGCATCACATCTACACCGGAAAGATCTAAGCGCGGGTCAGGTTCGGTCAACCCCAGGGCTTTGGCATCCTTTACTACGGATGAGAATGGTTTTGAACCGTCATAGTTATTGAAAAGGTAATTCAGTGTACCACTCAATACGGCCTGAATAGCATGAATCCTGTCTCCTGATTTGAAAAGCTCATTCATGGTTGAAATGACGGGAAGACCTGCCGCCACATTGGTTTCAAAAAGGAACTGACTGCCGTACTTCTTGGTAGCCCGTTTCAAAGCGAGATACTGATCCATAGAGCGTGTAGCCGCTATTTTATTAGGGGTCACGACTGAAACGCTTTCTTCCAATAATGACAAATAAGTCGATGCAATGTCCTCAGAAGCCGTGATATCAATAAATACACTATTCCTCAAGTTCAGGGTATGCATTCGATCGATAAACCCTGAAATATCACAGGCTTCTGCTGAACCAAGTTTTTCTTCCCAATGATCCAGGTCAATACCTTCTTCATTGAAGTAGGCCTTTCTGGAATTAGCTACTGCCACTACCTGAATATCTACCCGAAACTCTTTAATGAGCATAGCCTGCTGCTTCTGAATCTGGTTAAGGAAGGCATTTCCTACATTACCCACTCCGACAATGAACAGATTGATCTTCTTGGATTCTGAAAGGAAGAAGCTCTCATGCAGCGTATTTAAGGCCTTTTTCAAATCTTCCTTGGCAATGATGGCTGTAATATTCCTTTCCGAAGAGCCTTGGGCAATGGCCTTAACACTGACACCATTTCTACCCAGTGTATTGAACATTTTCCCTGAAACTCCTACCTGATTTTTCATGTGCGAGCCTACCAAAGCAATTACACTCAGATCTTCTTCTATGATTGTCTCATCAATCTTCTTTAAAGAGATTTCAGCTTCAAATTCCTGATTAATAGCTTCTGCAGCCAGCTGTGCATCGGCTTTTGAAATGCCCACACAAATGGAATGCTCGGAAGATGCCTGAGTAATCATGATAACATTGATACCGGCTTCGCTTAGGGCTTTGAACAACCTGAAGGAAAAGCTGGGCACTCCCACCATACTGGCTCCCGTTAGGTTAACCAGCGCAATGTCCTGAATACTTGAAATCCCACAGATAGCCTTTTTTTCATCATCCCATTCTTTGGTTACCAGTGTAGCAGGTCCATCCGCATCAAAAGTATTCTTCACCCAGATTGGAATCTCAGCGTCTAAAGCCGGCTGAATACTCGGTGGATACAGTACCTTGGCTCCAAAATGAGACAACTCTAATGCCTCTTCATAAGAAACATGTTCCAGTAAATGGGCTGACGGCACTAAGCGTGGATCAGCTGTCATCAGCCCATTCACATCAGTCCATATCTGCAATTCACTGGCGCCAAGCACATTAGCCAGTACAGCGGCTGTGTAATCAGATCCTCCTCTTCCGAGTGTAGAAGTTTCATGGTCACTAGTAGAAGCAATAAAGCCTGGGAAAACGCTAATAGCTGCTAATTCCGGCTTAAGCGAATTCAAAGCAGATTTAGTGGATTGCCATAGTACATTGGCTGCTCCGAATTTCTTATCGGTAATCAGGTATTGGCGGCTGTCGTATAAAGCGGCATCAAGCCCCTCTTTCTTCAGGTATTCACTGATCATAAAGCTGGATAGTCGTTCTCCGCATGATTGAATGTAATCACTGGTTCTGGGAGTCAATTCTTTCAGCAAATACACTCCCCGACAGATTTCTGTGAGTCGGGAAAACAACTTAGATATTTCAAAGCAGTCAGACTGGCCGGTCAACTCACGGTATGTCTGGCAATGCTTCTCCTCCAATGCCTCCAGTCCTTTTTCGTAGTCTGCCTCTCTTTTAGAGGCTTGCTCAGAAATTGTAATCAATTGATTGGTAACACCGCTCATGGCTGATACCACCACAATCAATTGATCCTTATCCGATTCCTCTTTTAGAATCTCAGCAACCTTTTTAATTGCCTCCACACTTCCGACAGATGTTCCGCCAAACTTCAAAACCTTCATGGTTCCGCTGATTTATTTAATTCAAAAAAATTACTCACAATCCTGGCAATGCCTTCCCGGATCGTCATCCTGTCCCGATCAATCGGGATCAGAATGTTTTCCAAACTGACCCTGAAACAAGTTCAGGGTGATACTAAAATTTGAGCTGCCGATTATTTTGGTCTCTCACCAAAACTGGCCTTAAGCCATCATTAGTGCCTGCCTGTCGGCAGACAGGTCTTCACCAATGGTGATAAACTAAAGAATGAACCCGAAAAGATTGGGTTGTTCGTTGAGATATTCGGCCTGATAGTTTCTCGTTCGCATTCTTTCCAACAAAGGTTGAAAATCTTCCTGATTTCTGTGCTCAATGCCTATCAAAGCCGGACCCTTTTCCCTGGCCGTTTTTTTGGTGTATTCAAAATGAACGATATCGTCATTAGGTCCTAAGACTTCAATCAGGAACTCCTTTAAGGCTCCTGCTCTCTGAGGAAAGCGAACGATGAAATAATGTTTGAGACCTTCGTAAAGCAGAGCACGTTCACGAATTTCTTCTGTGCGGGAAATGTCATTATTGCTCCCGGAAAGCACACAGACCACATTTTTTCCTTGAATATCATCTTGAAACAGCTCCAGGGCAGCCACACTCAGGGCACCTGCCGGTTCAACAACAATGGCCTCACGGTTATAGAGAGCCAGCATGGTAGAACATATGAGTCCCTCGGGAACGGTAATTACCTGGTCCAGCTGATGGCTACAAATGGGCAACGTCTTCTTACCCACAGCCTGAACGGCTGCGCCATCGACAAACTTGTCTATCTGTTCCAGCACGAGGTTCTCTCCAGCTTCGATAGATTTGAGCATAGCTGGTGCTCCCTCAGGCTCTACTCCGATGATCTTTGTCTTTGGACTCAATTGCTTAAAAACGGTTGACACGCCCGATGCCAAACCTCCTCCTCCTACGGGAAGGAAGAGGTAATCAATGGGCTCCTGAATATCCCTGAGAATTTCCAGGCCAACAGTCCCTTGACCCTCTATGACAGCCTCATCATCGAAAGGATGGATAAATGTGCCTTTTCTCTTGAGAGCAAAGTCCACTGCAAGTTCATAGGCATCATCAAACGTATCTCCCATCAGAATTACTTCTACCCATTCTTTACCAAAGAACTTAACCTGATCTACCTTTTGCTTGGGCGTGGGTGAGGGCATGAAAATGGTTGCCTTAACTTTCAACATTCTGCATGAATAAGCCACCCCTTGAGCATGGTTACCCGCACTGGCGCAAACTACCGCATTACTTACTTCATGCTCAGCTAACTGACTAATTCGATTATGAGCACCACGAATCTTGTAGGACCTTACCACTTGCAAGTCTTCTCTCTTAAATTGGATATTGGCTCTGTAGCGTTCTGAAAAAGACAGGTTCGGACTCAAGGGTGTCCTTTGAATGACGCCTTTGAGTCTTTCTCCTGCCTTTTCTATATCGGCTATTTGCGGTATGTAAAAGGTAGTTGTTTGCATCTTTCAACTCTGGTTCAACCCCCTCTGGCTCCCCCTTAAAGGGGGAGATTTTTGGTGTCAGATTGAACCGTTGAAGTCTACTCTGGCACTGCAACTTTCCCCCTGTCAGGGGAAATATAAGGGGGTATTTTCTACACTAGTTCTTCTTTCTTTACTGCGGGAGCATTTTCAGGGCGCAGTGCTCTTACAGCTTTACCTGCTCGCCACATCTCAGAGTTATGCAACTCATCGAGTTCTTCCTGAAGTCTCTCTCTATAATCGGCTTGTGAATTAGAATCAATTGATTTCTGAGCCTCAATTCCGGCCTTTACAGAAGCATAAAGCTTTTCAAAAACAGGTTTGGTGGCTTCGTAGAAAGGATCTTTCCAATCCAGTGCCCCACGTTGAGCAGTCGTAGAACAGTTGGCATACATCCAGTCCATTCCATTTTCTGCGATCAATGGATATAGTGATTGAGTGGCCTCTTCTACTGTTTCGTTAAAGGCTTCTGAAGGTGAGTGACCATTGGCTCGTAGTACTTCGTACTGAGCCTGGAACAAACCTTGAATCGCTCCCATCAATGTTCCTCTTTCTCCTGTCAAATCAGAAGTCACTTCTTTGATGAAAGTAGTTTCGAACAGGTACCCTGAACCCACTCCAATACCCAGCGCAATGATTCTGTCTTTGGCTTTGCCTGTTGCATCCTGATGAACAGCGAAAGATGAATTCAGTCCTTTGCCTTCTACAAAAAGCCTTCTCAAGCTGGTTCCTGATCCTTTAGGAGCCACCAGCGCTACATCTACATCGGCTGGAGGAATAATTCCTGTTTTGTCTGAATAGGCTACGCCAAAACCATGTGAGAAATAAAGCATCTTACCTGGGGTCAGGTGCTTCTCAACTGTTGGCCATAACTGAATTTGTGCAGCATCAGATAACAGGTAGCAAATAATCGTACCTCTCTCCAAAGCTTCTTCAATCGAGAACAGGTTCACACCCGGCTCCCAACCATCTTCTACCGCCCTGTCCCAGGACTTTGATGGTTGTCTTTGTCCGACAATTACATTGATGCCATTGTCTCTTAAATTAAGTGATTGTCCGGGTCCCTGTACTCCATAGCCAATGATGGCTACAGTTTCTCCGTTGAGCACATCCTGTGCTTTTGCTAATGGGAATTCGTCTCTGGTGACTACGTTTTCTTCAACGCCTCCAAAATTGATTAATGCCATTGTATTAAAATTTAAATGATTTTCAGTTTAATGATTGTTTATGATCGTCCTGCCTGGCTTCATTCACCATCTTCTGCAGGTCTTTAATTTCTTCATTGGGTTTGATCAGCGACACCCTTCCGGACTTGACGTAATCGATCAGGCCATAAGGTTTTAAAAACTCCAGCAAATCATCATTCTCAGCCTTATGGCCTGTTTTTTCGATGATCATGAAGTCCTGTTCAACAGAAAGGATTCTGGCGTTCTTGTCGCGAATTAACCTTTCTACCAGATTGTGTTGTGCGGCCTGTTCAACAGATACCTTGAAAAGGGTGATCTCCTGAAATACCGTCTCTTCATCTGTATGATATACCGCCTTAATGACTTCAACCTGTTTTTCAAGCTGAAGCACCAGCTTCTGCACCATCTCCTCAGTTGTGTTCAACACGATGGTGAAGCGATGAATGCCTGGAATCTGCGATTCTGAAGCATTCAGACTTTCTATATTCAAATGCCTGCGCGTGAAAACCGAGGTAATCCGATTCAGTAATCCGATATGGTTTTCAGTGAAGGCTGTTATGGTAAAATCCTTATTCATGCTATGATAGTCTTACATCTGATACTGAAGCTCCGGTAGGTACCATGGGGAATACATTGTCTTCTTTTCCCACATGCACTTCAAGCAGGAAGCTTCCTTTGTGATTTAACATTTCTGCTACAGCAGACTTCAGGTCTTTCCTCTGATCAATCGACCTGCCTTTGATACCATAGCCATCAGCTATCTTGACAAAATCCGGGTTGACGAGCTCTGTCGAGCTATATCGCTTATCGAAGAAGAGCTGTTGCCACTGTCGAACCATGCCCAGGAAGCTGTTATTCAACACTACAATCTTTACAGCCGCCTGGGTCTGGAAAATGGTACCCAATTCCTGCAACGTCATCTGGAAACCACCATCACCAATCACCGCCACCACTTCTCTGTCGGGTGCACCTAACTTGGCTCCTAAGGCAGCCGGAAGGCAGAAGCCCATTGTTCCCAATCCACCAGAAGTAATGTTACTTTTAGATTGTTTGAACTGGGTATATCGACAGGCCACCATCTGATGCTGGCCTACATCGGTGACCAGTATGGCTTCTCCCCTGGTCAGATAATTAATTTCTTTGATCACCTCTCCCATGGTCATTTGACCTGATTGAGGGCTTAATTCAGCATTGATGACTTCTTCCTTTTCTGTCCGGTCATGGGCTCTGAATCGCTCTAACCAGGAAGAATGACTCTTTCTCTTCACCTCTTGAGTGAGTTGTCTTAAGCTTTCCTTACAGTCACCCAACACCGGAATATCGACTTTCACATTTTTATTGATTTCTGAAGGGTCTATATCCAGGTGGATTACCTTAGCCTGCCTGGCATAATGTGCCAGGTTACCGGTTACCCGGTCATCGAAGCGCATGCCAATGGCAATCAGCACATCACATTCATTGGTTAGTTTGTTGGGACCATAGTTACCGTGCATTCCCAGCATACCCACATTCAGTGGATGATCTGTTGGTAGTGCTGAAAGCCCCAATAAGGTCCAGGCTGCCGGAATTCCCGACTTTTCTATGAATGCCTTGAATTCTTCTTCGGCCTGCCCTAAAATCACTCCCTGACCAAAAAGCACGAATGGTCTTTCAGCCTGATTGATCAACTCAGCTGCTGCACTCACTGACTCAGGTTGGAGCACAGGCACCGGCTGATAGCTGCGAACCACTTCACATTTCTTATAGTCGAAATCCAGTTGGTTGAATTGAGCATCTTTGGTAATATCGATCAAAACAGGACCTGGCCTTCCGCTCTTAGCGATATAGAAGGCTTTAGCCAAAGCTTCTGGTATATCTTCTGCACGAGTCACCTGATAATTCCACTTGGTGCAGGGCATGGAGATACTGATGATGTCTGTCTCCTGAAAAGCATCGGAACCCAGCAGATTAGAACCTACCTGACCTGTAATGCAAACCAAAGGGGTTGAATCGATCATGGCATCAGCAATTCCAGTGATCAGATTGGTAGCACCCGGGCCTGAAGTAGCCATGACCATCCCTACATTTCCGGTAGCTCTGGCATAACCCTGAGCCGCATGAATAGCGCCTTGCTCATGTCTGGTTAATACATGATGAATCTCTTCCTGATAATGATAGAGGGCATCATAAACGGGCATAATTGCGCCTCCGGGGTAACCAAAGACCAGGTCGACACCTTCTGCCACGAGCGATCGCAGTACGGCATCAGCTCCTGAGGTTTTTACTTTTTCACTTACGGATTGAGTAATTACGGCTTCCATATCTTTTAATTATCGGTTACACAGCCCTGAGAGGCCGAGCTTACTGTTTTTGCATATTTGTAAAGGGCACCTCTTTTAACCTTGAGTTCGGGTGCTGTCCAGTTCTTTCTTCTGGTAGCCAGTTCATCGGCAGAGACCATCAGGCTGATCTCATTCCTGGTGGCATCAATGACGATCTTATCACCATTCTCCACCAGAGCTAAAGTGCCTCCTACCTGAGCTTCGGGGGTTACATGGCCCACCACAAAACCGTGGCTTCCTCCTGAGAATCGGCCGTCTGTGATCATGGCTACTGTTTTACCCAACCCTGCTCCCATAATGGCAGATGTTGGTTTGAGCATCTCAGGCATCCCCGGTCCTCCTTTAGGACCTTCATAGCGGATGACCACCACGTGACCATCTTTCACAGCACCACTACCAATTCCTTCGATGGCTGAAAATTCATCATCGAAGACAATAGCTTCACCTTCGAACCTTTCTCCTTCTTTACCTGTGATCTTAGCCACTGCTCCTTCTTCAGCCAGATTACCAAATAGCATTTGCAGGTGACCCGTGGCCTTAACCGGAGCATCTTTGGGTTTGAGAATTCCTTTTGAGTTATCCAGATCAGGCACATCAGCGAGGTTTTCTGCGATGGTTTTTCCCGTCACGGTCATGCAGTCACCATGCAGCATACCTTCACTCAACATCCATTTCATGACTGCCGGAACGCCACCTGCCTCGTGTAGATCTTCCATCAGGTACTTTCCACTTGGCTTTAAATCGGCCAGGAAAGGGGTGCAATCTGACAGGCGCTGAAAGTCTTTCAGTGTGAGATCGATATCGATACTGTTGGCAATAGCAATGAGATGCATGACGGCATTGGTTGACCCTCCCAATACGGTGATCAGTCGGATGGCATTTTCAAATGACTCCTTGGTCATAATGTCTCTTGGCTTCAGATCGAGCTCCAGTACATTTCTAATAGCCTTTCCGATGTTGGCGCACTCCGCTGTTTTATCGGCACTAATGGCCGGGTTAGATGCACTATAGGGCAGTGACATGCCCAGGGCCTCAATGGCCGAAGACATAGTATTGGCGGTATACATACCTCCACAAGCTCCTGCTCCAGGGCATGAATTCTTGATGATGCCTTTATAATCTTCATCAGAAATGGTTCCGGCAAACTTCTGCCCCAGCGCTTCAAATGAGGAAACAATATTGAGTTTCTGGTTCTTAAAACAGCCCGAAGCAATAGTACCTCCATAGAGCATAATACCTGGGCGATTTAACCGACCCATGGCCATTACCGCAGCGGGCATATTTTTGTCACAACCCACTACGGTAATGAGTGCGTCATAATAATGCGCTCCTGCTACGGCCTCTATTGAATCGGCTATAATCTCTCTGGAAACCAGCGAGTAACGCATACCTTCTGTTCCATTGGAAATACCATCACTCACACCAATGGTATGATAAATCAGTCCCACGAGATCCTCCTTCCACACACTGGCCTTTACCTGATCGGCCAACGCATTGAGGTGCATGTTACAGGTATTGCCATCGTATCCGGTACTGACTATCCCTACCTGGGCCTTCGCCATATCTTCCTCCGTAAGGCCAATACCATAGAGCATGGCCTGAGAGGCGGGCTGCGAAGGGTCCTGGGTAAGTCGTTTACTATATTTATTGAGTTCCATTTAAGCTTTTATCAATGTTTTAGGTGATTTTTTTCTAACCAGTTGCTGATAAGCCTGTGCTATTCGATATCCAATCGTCTCTTTCCATGCCAGGCGAAAAGGGTTACCATCGAGGAATTCTATTCCGGCAATTTCAGCGGCAGTCCCCGTGAAGAAGGCGCCATCGGCTCCCTTCACCATTTGAGGTGAGAAATAGGCTTCGTTTACCTTTACCCCCATTTCTTCTGCCAATTCAAAAACAGTAGCCCTTGTAATACCGGGAAGAATATTGCCTAATGGCGGAGTAAAAAGCTCTCCATCTTTCTCGAAGAAGAAGTTGGCTCCACTGCCCTCTGCAACACTTCCGTTTTCATCCAGTAGTAATGCCTCATCAAAGCCTTTGCTTTTGGCTTCAGTGGTTGCCAGGATTGAATTAGTGTAATGCCCGGTTACCTTGGCTGAAACCGGTACGGCTCTGGGATTAGGTCTTTCATAGGAAGACACCATAACGTTCAACAGATTATCTCCCAGATATCTACCCCATTCCCAGGCACAGATAAACAAATGGCTTTCATTTACCTTTTGCAGTGACATGTTTTCCCCGAGATACAATAGAGGACGGATGTAGGCATCCTGCAGCTTATTGCGTTCCAGCAACTCATATGTCCAGTCGACCAATTGATTGACGGTGTAGTCACAAGGCATGTGCATTTTCTGAGCTGAATCCAGAAGTCGCTCGTAGTGAGCTTCTGCCTTAAAGACCGAGGTGCCTTCAGTGGTTGCATAGGCGCGAATGCCTTCAAAGACTCCGCTTCCATAATGCATGGATTGGCTATACAAACTGGCATTAGCCTCTGCGGCCTTCATCCATTGGCCGTCTAAAAAAATCGTTGTTTGGTCGTTGTAATACATGATTCTACATTTTGAAATTATTGGTTTGAACTGCGGATGGCAGCCCCAAATTCATTTTCACTACAGTTTTATATTTGATTCATTTTTTATTTATCTACCTGTCAATCAATTGATTGACTCTTTTTTATTACAGTTTTAAGTCTTGAAAGAAGCCCCCATCCCAACCTTCCCCCACAGGGGAAGGCTTTACAGTCTGCTAGTTTTGGCTTCCACTCTCTTATCACTGAACTTTGTGTAAGCCCTCCCTGTAGTCCCTCCAGAGGGACACATTCGTGACCGATAGTTTTGAACCTGTCTCGGCCAAAGAATTTTTAGCTGCCATCTTTTGAACTTCATCAGTCCATCCGACAAATGCTGTAAAGTCACCTTTAGGTGATTTATGGGTTGCACCATTCATCTCAGTACCGTCACCCTGAACATGTTTCAGGGTCTTCATAATTGGATACCCTGAAATGAATTCAGGATGACCCAAACAAAAAGGCCCTTCCCACGGAGTGAGAAAGGCCTTCTATTGTGCATACAGAATCACTCCCTCACCCCGATGGGCCGGTAATAATGACTACTGTAATGACTGTATTTCTAAGTTTCATATGTTAAGTTCAATGTTCCCTTACCACGTCATTCAGAGCGAATCCCGATAGTAATCGGGAGAAGCGAAGAATCTCCATGAGTGTTGTTCTGAGATGGGGATTCTTCGGTCGTACATTTCTGATTATCATCGAAATGTCTTCCCTCTGAATGACGGGCCGGAAATAAAAAAAGCCTTCCGTTTCGGGAAGGCTTCTCTGTTTATATTTTGAACAATATCCTCCCCTTATTGCGGTGTGACCACAATGGTAATAATGGTTTGGATAATGTTTACTTGTTTCATCTGGCTCAAAGGTGAAGGGTTTATTTTTTGGATCAAAGGGAAATTTGAAGAAATTAGAATCAACATTATAGATTCACTTATTTTCATGAGAAGTTACTTTGAAACCATACCTGTCAAAATTGATTTACGAAAATTCAAAAACCATAAGCCGGAATATTCAGAATTAGTAGTAGGAGAGAATTATTACATTTGTTTCCAAGGGAAAAAGGCACACCCATGTAGACTCATCTCTGTTGATCATCTAAATCAGAATTACTTGGACGTTAGAATTCAGTTAAGAGGAAGGTTCAAGCAGGCCAATCCTGAAGGACAACTACATTTTGTGAGAACTTTTGAAATTGGCTCGACTCCTGAAGAAGCCGTTCTAAACAGGGTTTTAAAAGATTCTATACTTGATTAAAAAGTAAGCACATTGTAATTACATTTTGTATCTTCGATCATGGAACTCCCGATAATTAAAATAGGCAACTCTAAGGGGCTACGGTTGTCAAAAACCCTTCTGGAGAAATATCAAATTGAAGATAAAGTAGAACTGATTATGGAAGAAGAAGTACTGATCATTAGGCCCATTAAAAAAGTAAGATCCGGATGGGAACAAGCTTTCCAACAAATGCATGAAGCAGGAGACGATCATTTGTTAATCGATGATGTATTTGAGGATGAAAGCTTTGAAGAATGATCATTAACCAGTATCGCCTTGTACTCGTCAATCTTGACCCGACCATTGGAAGTGAAATTAAGAAGACCAGACCCTGCCTGGTTATTTCTCCTGATGAAATGAATCATCACCTCCGAACAGTGATAATTGCTCCTTTAACATCAACCCATAAATTATATCCCACCCGGGTATCGATTCGGTTCAACGATAAAGAAAGCTGGGTGGCTATAGATCAAATCAGAACCATCGACAAAAAGAGAATTATCCATGAACTCGGCTCAATAAGCCCTTCTGAAGTCAAAGCAATAAAAAAGATTATAAAAGAAGCTTTTGTAGACTAATCAATTCTTCCCCTCCATAATCTTCTGATCTACCATCGGGCCGGTTTTAGCCCCTCCCAAGAGATGCAAATGCAGGTGGAAAACTGACTGTCCTGAGTCTTCATTGGTGTTGATCGCAAGCCTGTACCCTGTTTCTGCAATGCCATATTCTTTGGCCAGGTTCTTAGCCACCAGAAACATCTTCCCTACAAGTAGTGCATCTTCCTCTGTCATATCATTTATGGTGGCAATGCGTTTTTTCGGGACCACTAGAAAATGAACAGGAGTCTGCCTGCGCAAGGGAACAAAGGCGATGATCTCCTCATCTTTATAAACTACCTCTGCCGGTAATTCTCCATCCCATATCTTCTCAAATGGTGATTTCTGAGACAGTTTTTCTGCCTTCTTTTCCTGGTATTCTTGAGACTGAGAAAAAGCGCTGACGGAGATCAGCATAAACACGGATAAGGCAAGGACTCTTTGCATGGTTGAATAGTTAATGTTTCACTCAACGAGCATTCGGGTCTGAGGTTGCTAGTTGAGACTAATCAAGTCTAGTGCGTTGAGTACAGACCTACCCGATTACCCTCTGTATCATCAAATATGGCATAATAGCCCATACCCGGTCCCAAGGGTGTTTTATGGTGAAAGAGAGTCCCTCCGGCTTCCTCTATCCTATTGAGCCAGGGGTTAAGGTCTTCGCCAGCATGTAAATACACCATGGTACCATGCTTTGAGGGCTCCAACCCTTCGGCCTGAATCAGGCTGCCCCCTATACCATCTTTCTGATCAAAGCGGAAACTGGCGATTTTATATCCGCCAAATTCCATACACTGTAAATCATAGCCCATTACATGACTGTAAAACTGGACGGCTCTGTCAAAGTCTGATACCGGAATCTGGAAGTTTTGAATAGCATTTTTCATCTTATATTGTCTTAGCTTTCGAAGCCGCCAACCTTTAAAATGGCTGGCAGCCTTAACAGTGAGTATATTTTCTGGCAGTCTTGAT
Source organism: Roseivirga sp. (assembly GCF_965216855.1). NCBI lineage: Bacteria > Pseudomonadati > Bacteroidota > Cytophagia > Cytophagales > Roseivirgaceae > Roseivirga > Roseivirga sp. The sequence continues at coordinate 418,029 of NZ_OZ244204.1, forward strand.
GGATGTTTTAATCCCTATTTAAAATGCAGATCATTCTGCTCAAAGAGCTCCTCGAATTCGTCCATATCTTCCAGCAAGGTTCTGTAAACCCATCGGTAGTATTGAGTGGTCATCCACTGCATATGATCCAAAGCTGCTTCCCTTCCAATGACCTGCGATAAGGTATGAAACTCTAAGTAACAGATACCTAAATGGAGAAAAGTGCTTTGTTCAGACCCTGCTCCTTCGGGTAAGTCGGCAGGTACATTGGGGTACTTCTTAAGCATTACTTCTCCGGCCTTCATAAATTGCTTCTCTTTGGTGAGGCTATACCAGTGCATTTGTTCATGGAGAAATGTGGCCAATAACCTGGTCTCTGTGTCGTCTCCGACTCCTAGAGTGAGTACAGGGTGACTATGAGGAATAGCTCCTTCCTGAATTTGTATCTTCTTAGTGAATACGTAGGGTTCCAGATCGTATTTTTGAACCAGTTGCTCCAGTCTTTGCTTAACAGCTTCTTCTCTTTCATTCCCTGAGAAAGTAGTGATCTCATAAGGAGCATCAGCTGCTGGCTTTTCAACGAAATTGATAGGGTTTGTGCTTGATCTGGCCAACCAGAAAGGTGAGTCTTCCAGGCCCTCTTTCTTTACCATACCTTTGATAGAATCGTTAGCCGTTACTGCAAAACAGTAGGCCGGGCCAGAACGAAAGCCAATCACAAAACGAATGGAATCCCCTTGCTGAACTACTTCAGTCAGGTTGAGTGGAATGGGAATCAGATCAGGCAACATCAGCAGTCCTGTTTTTTTCTCAAAGTCGAATTGTGCTTTGGCCTTTTGGTCTCCTACACTGGACATCTCAAAAATACCGTCCCAGGTTTCGGTGCCTTCTGTAAATGACTGCCCTCTGCAACTGCTTAAAGACGTAATCAGTAGAGCGATGATAATGCTGTTGAATAGGTTGTTCATTATTCTATAATTTCATAAGTGTTTGACAAAATATTGGTCCATTGGACCTTACCGGAGGTAATCAAATGACTGAGCTCATGCTGGAAACTGGTCCATACCTGAGAGCTTTTCATTTCCTGGTAATACTTCTCTTCCTTGAAGGACCAGAAGAGTACTACCTCACTGGCTGACTTGCAGCTCAGAATTTTAAAATCAATAAGACCTTTGAGCGTCCAGAATTTGTGTATCATTTCCTGCAGAAAATCATCGAGTATCTCCGACATACAATCGACCCGACACTGGATTCTCAACTGACTGAAATGACCTGACCATCGTGTTTTGAGGAGCATGGATTTCTCCTCTTCCAAAAAATGAGGCATATCGCAATTGTTGTTTCGACAAACCTAGAGGACGAGCAGAATGATTTTAGCGAAAAGACAATTCAGCAGGTACGACTTTTCAAAAAACCGTACGCATTGGCTGCATTTTGAGTAAATAATAGCCTGTTGCGGTTCATTTTCGACTAAACACTACCACCGAAAATCAATTGACTGAGCTGTTCTTTAAAAACGTTGAAGGAGTTTGTCCTTCAACTTTCTTGAAAGCGGTATTGAAAGATGACTTGCTTTTGAAGCCTGATTCCTGGGCCAAGCCGAAAATGGAAAGGTGTTTATTATTTTCATCCTGTGCCAGGCTAATAAAGTGCTTCACCCGATATTCATTAATCAGATCGAAGAATGACTGATTCAAAGCGGAGTTCAGCAGCTTGGTGAGTTGATGAGCTGGTAAGTTGAGCTTACTGGCTACATCGGCCTGTTTCAGGTCTGACCGTAGGAAAAGCTTCTCTTCTTCCAGCACCTTTTTCAATTGCACTATGGTCTTCTCCTTCTCCTTTTCATCCCCCAGACTTCCCTGATATTTCAGTTTAAACTCGGGATGCACTTGCTTATCGTCTGACAAAGCCTGATAGGCTATTACATAAATGAAGAAGGAGTAAATGAGGGTTAAGAGGAAGTTGGTTTGAAAAGAATAGTATTGAGTAACGGAGGCGTAAATAAACCCTGTACAAATGGCCACAGCCAAAACCACCAGAATCAGGTTCAATCGGGTAATCCACCTTCCCCTTGTTTCCATAGCAATGGTATAGGCATCATTACTTTGTTTAAGCTGCTTCACGGCCTGATGAGAAAGATAGAGGTAGGTAATAAAGTGGAGACTGTAAAAGGCAAATCTTCCCAATACCACGGGACTGGCTGGTAATCCATCCATGAGAAAGGCCTCTACCGCAGCCATTTCCGAGCTGAGTCCTGCAGGACGAGGCTGCATAATGAGTACACCCCAATTCAAAACATATCCCAACAAGTGAAGTAAATGTTTGGTCTTGAGTTTGAAATCAGGTTTAACAACAGCCAGGGTGTACAGAAAGAAAGCCGGACCGAGCAATAAAGTAGAGCCCCGTCCAACACCCGCCAACCAGGGAACATCGAGGTAAATTTTGGAAGCATACCAAAGATTACTCACAGTCATAAACAGCAGCACTGAGAGCATCAATATCAATAACCGGCTGGCCAGCTTATTCCTGGAAGGTCGATTAGCAAAGAAGACAATGAGAAAAACGCATTGTGAAGCTGAAGCTATGAGTAATATAGACCAGAGGTTAAAGACCATTGGCCAAAAATATAGAAAGGTTCAATATCAGGTACTCAGATTATCTATCAGACCTCAATCATTTATTAAATGAGTAATATTATATTATACTATCTTGTAAAAATTTAATTAACAGCATACCGTCTTATGTTAGACGACAGAACATACACTACCAATTTGAATCATCTTTTTAAATCTTTCAGTAAGGCGACACTTTGGGTAATATCCATTATCATCATAGCATCATTTCAGGCTGCCGGTATACTGATCATTACCAAGTATGTCAGAGAAGGGGATTTCGACTTTAATCTTGTCTATGAAAATGGCATTCTGTTATTCTTTTCTTACGGAGTGCTCTGTAGTGCCATTGTTAATAGAATTATTAACTCCAAAGAAATTAACAGGTATTGGCTGCTGGTTTTGGTACTCATACTACTCATTGTGAGCCTCATAGCTCATACTGTCTTCATCGAAATTTACTTTAGCGATTTAGAAAATGATCAATTCATGAATGCTAAGAAATTACAGAACCATGTTCTTTGGTTTACGTTGGCGTTTGTATGGATAGATAAAATTTATTACTATCATGCTATAGATAATAGCAATAAAGAAACTGTTCAGACCACATAAACCAATAAGTTATGAACTTCCTGATAATTACAATGTGGGCATTATTAGCACCTTTGGTTCTTATGACTTTTCTAGAAGTTCGTAAGTCCATGCTGAAAGATTCTAACAGAAAACCATCCGGTAAAAGGAATCAAAGCCAACCCATAGATCCCGTAGATTGGGTGACAACACACTCATAAAGCACTGAATTTAATCCTGGTAAAGGCTCTCAGACAAGAGCCTTTTTTTCTTTTCAATCATCATCAGAAATAGTAGATACAAGCTGTACTCAATGAAGCGATGAAGGTTTTGATTCCCTGGAAGTATATGTAACAAAAAGCATTCTATACGATAGAGTTTATACTGAAAAGTCTCATATTTCAGTAGTCAATTATTAGAATCTTGTCTCCCGCTGTAAACAGACGCTACCTCATTATTGCCTCGACTCTCTGTGTTTGTCTTTCACAGAGTTTATTCGCTCAACAAGACAGCCTCCAACAGATTCAACAGGAATACATCACCAAAATCAATAACTACTTCAATCTATCAGCCGACCTGGAGACTGATTTCGAAACCTTCGAATTAAAGGGTGATAATTTCAGGTATGACATACGTCCAAACTATAGTTTCATCAATAAGGTAGGTATAGATTACCGTGCGATCTCAGTTTTCTACTCCTTTACCCCTTCTCTGGCCGTAAATGAAGATGAGAACCTTAAGGGTAGCTCTACCACCAGCGGAATTGGCTTTTCCTGGAACACAGACAGGCTGATCAATCATGTAGGAACCAGCCGAACGGAAGGTTTCTATCTGGAGAATTCAGGCGACTATTTAAATGACTTTGTCAAAGGAGAAACTCCATACATTCAATTCCCAGAGCTCAGCATAAGATCATTTCGTGGATTCCATGCCATTAAGCTGAATCGTAATTTCTCCTACAGTGCCTTTAGTGCACAGATGGCCTTGCAAACCAAAAGTGCAGGTTCGTGGGCTCCGGGCATCTCCTACAATTTCTATAAGGTGGAAAACAATACACCTACCGGTCAGAGATCGAAGAATATTGAAGTGCTATTCAATATGCCATACTACCATACCTTCGTCCTGGACCGGAAGTGGTATATTAATCTGGCAGTCATTCCCGGCATCGGACTCACCCATTCCAGAATTAAGACACCTGTCAATAATCAGAATTTTATATCACATCAGAATTCACTCATTACCAGAGTAAGCGGACTCTTTGGCTTTGGGTATAACTCCCCCGGCTTCTTTGGAGGGGTTGAAGGTAAAATTCATCAGCGTTTTCAGAATCAGGCGAGCAATGCTGTAAAGGAAGAGATCAATGGATTTGCCTTTCGTTTGTTTGTAGGTTTTCACATTCTGGCACCCAAGAAAATCAACACACTTTATGACCGGGTAGAAAGTAAGTTCTTCTAAGTACAGCGCTGCTCCCTTACTTGGTTTAACTACCAACTGACTTTAAGGCTAAAAAGAGGAACTAATTCTGTTTTTAATACCTTAATTTGCTGGCTTATGACGCGCAAAAGACTTGCCCTCACTACCGGTTCCATTCTAAAAGGTCTTGTAGCTCTGGCACTTCCCATTATTGGGGCCAACCTGCTACAGACAGGATACCAGCTGGTAGATGCTTTTTGGGTAGGTCGTTTGGGTTCTAATGCGGTAGCTGCAGTATCTGTCAGTTTTCCTGTCAACTTTCTACTGATCTCACTGAGCTCAGGTTTTGCCTTTGCCGGTACCATTCTGGTAGCCCAGTATGCCGGGGCCAAGAATATCAAAATGATTAACCATGTGGCGACTCAGACCCTTACCATGGTGATCATCATGTCCATTGTTCTGTCCAGTCTGGCCTACAGCCTCTCTCCTGCTATCCTTAGGCTTTTGGGCGTAGAACAGGTCATTTTTCAGGATGCCAACATCTTTCAGCGAACTATCTTTGTAGGGCTGGTCTTCAACTTCGGCTTCATCATGTTCCAATCCCTCATGCGTGGTATTGGCGAAGTCAGAATTCCACTTTATATCAATGGGGCAACCCTGGCACTAAACTTTATTCTCGATCCGCTCTTCATTTATGGATGGGGACCTGTTCCGGCCTATGGTGTAACGGGAGCAGCTGTTTCAACCCTGGCTACTACCAGTCTTTCAGCCTTCATTGGATTCTACATTCTTTTTAAAGGAAAAACCGACTTCCAGCTATCAGTAAAAGGATTCTCATTTGATCTACCCTTGCTAAAAAAAGCCTTTCGATTAGGGACACCTTCCTCGGTTGAAATCTCTGCAAGGGCACTGGGGTTGACCATCATGACAGGAATTGCGGCCAAATTCGGAACCGATGTGTTGGCAGCCTATGGTGTGGGAGCCAGACTCATCAGTTTTGTGGTGATTTTTGGATTAGGCCTCTTACATGCTTCCTCCACTTTCGTGGGTCAGAACATGGGAGCTCAGCAGGTAGATCGTGCGGAACGGGGCGCTGTCTATGCTGCCTGGATTGGCTTTGTCGGACTTACCATTATCGGTATCTTCTTTTTCTTCTTTGCTGAACCTCTGGTGAGAGCATTTATGGATGCTTCTGACGAGGTAGTGCAAATGGGCGCAGATTTCTTGAGGGTGACCTCATTAGCCTTTGGCTTCATGGGAGCACAATTGGCCCTGGTGGGTACTTTACGTGGTTCAGGAAATACAGTTGAATCAATGATTCTCACCATTATCGGTATCTGGCTGATTCAGTTTCCTTTCGCCTGGATTACCTCTGAAATGGAGACTTTTCAGGAGTTTGGGGTTTGGTGGTCTTTTCCTGTGAGCTATGTACTCCCTTGTATTCTTACTGTCATCTGGTTCAAGCGTGGTAAGTGGAGAGATAAAAAAGTGATTGGTTAATCCACATCACAAAAGAGGAGTTTGTATTTTCAGGCCAAGTAAACTTAAATAAGTTGTGTGCTGAACACAAAGAACTATAACCTATAGGAATGGAAAAAAAACATCTGAGCGACATTGAAATCGCACAGGCTGCCACAATACGACACATCAACCAAATCGCAGCCAAACTCAACCTGAACGAAGAAGATTTAGAGCACTACGGTAAATACAAAGCCAAGCTTCCCCTGTCACTTATCGATCAGGATAAGATTGAAAAAAGCAATCTCATTCTGGTAACAGCCATGACACCTACTCCGGCTGGTGAAGGAAAAACCACCACTTCTATTGGTCTCACCGAAGGACTGAATAAAATCGGCAAGAAAACAGCGGCTGTATTGAGAGAGCCTTCATTGGGACCGGTTTTCGGAATCAAAGGAGGCGCTGCAGGTGGTGGATATTCTCAGGTGATTCCCATGGAAGACATCAACCTCCACTTTACAGGTGACTTTGCAGCTGTCGAAAAAGCGAACAACCTGCTTTCTGCCCTGATTGATAACAATATCCAAAGCAGAACCCATAATCTGAATATCGACCCGAGAACCATTGCATGGAAAAGGGTGATGGATATGAATGACCGGGCACTGCGTCAAATTACTATCGGCCTGGGAGGAACCACCAATGGTGTTCCCCGGGAAGATGGCTTCAACATTACCCCTGCCTCAGAGGTAATGGCCATTCTCTGTATGGCTGAGAACTTCTCTGACCTGAAGAAAAGACTAGGCAATATCTTCATTGGCTATACTTACGATAAAGAGCCTGTTTTTGCCAAAGACTTAAAGGCCGAAAATGCCATGGCCATTCTGTTGAAAGATGCCATTAAACCCAACTTGGTACAAACACTGGAAGGTAACCCTGCTATCATTCATGGTGGTCCTTTCGCCAATATTGCTCAGGGAACCAATACAGTGATTGCCACTAAAATGGGACTATCCCTGGCCGACTATGTAGTAACAGAGGCAGGCTTTGGTGCTGACCTTGGTGCTGAAAAATTCCTGAACATTAAATGCGTTTCTTCAGGACTGAAGCCAAAAGCAGTTGTTCTGGTAGCAACCATCAGGGCATTGAGACACCATGGAGGAGCTAAATCAGAAGAGTATAATACGGCATCGGCAGAGCGAGTAGAAAAAGGTTTTGCAAACCTCTCCAAGCATATTGAAAACATACAGAAGTTTGGTATCACTCCTGTGGTAGCCATTAATGCCTTCCCTTCAGACACTGAAGAAGAAGTAAATCTGGTCAAAGAAAAGTGTAAGGCCTATGGTGTAGATGCAGTAGTCGCCAAAGGCTGGGCCGATGGTGGTGATGGCATGACTGATCTGGCGGAAGCTGTGGTCAGTGTGGTTGAGTCACATCAAAACCACTTCAAACCACTTTACGATTGGAATTCTTCCATCAGAGAGAAAATTGAAACCATTGCCCGGGAAATCTATGGAGCCGATGTGGTAGACTTCTCCAAAAAGGCTAAGCTGCAGATGATGCGCATGGAGAAGCTCGGCTTCGACAAGCTGCCGATCTGTATGGCTAAAACGCAGAAATCACTTAGTGATAATGAATTCAAATACGGCAGACCTGAAGGATTTGACATTAGCGTTCGGGAATTCGAATATGCCACCGGTGCCGGGTTTATCATTCCTATACTGGGTCAGATGATGCGTATGCCGGGACTACCCGCAGTACCAGCATCTGAGGGCATGAATATTGACGATAATGGCGTAATTTCAGGTTTATCCTAGTCGTTAGGCCATTGACATCAAAACATTTTCCTGTTGGTCGGCCCAGTCTGACTAACAGGAACCATTGACTTATGAAGCTAAGAATCAATCAGAATAGCATACGATTAAGGCTTACCCCTGAGGAGGTTGATACATTGACTTCGGAGGGTACTATTGTCTCTTCCTGTCTTCTGCTGAATGCATCACTGGAATATGTATTGCAAACCGCTGATCAATGGTCGGCAGAGACTTCAGGATCAAGGATTAAAATTTCCATTCCGGAAACTGAGGTAAGAGGCTGGCACGAAAACAACAAAGTAGGCTTTGAGCATCATTTTGAAAATGGTCTTCTCCTACTCATTGAAAAAGATTTTCAGTGCCTGCATCCGCGCAAACATGAAAATGAAGATCACCTGTACCCTAATCCCGAGCAAGCATGATTCGTGAACGCAAAATTCAGCGCGTCAGCCGGCAAGGGGTTGAAAGCCTAAGCGATGTAGTCGCCATTGAAGCTCCTTTGGAAATTACTCTCAAAAAAGAGAGTGAAATAACCGGAAGGAAGATTTCCATTACCATGAGGACTCCCGGTCAAGATGTTTATCTGGCACTTGGCTTCCTGTTCACAGAAGGCATTCTGGATGACTTCAGCCAGGTGATTAGTGCGAATGAACTGGAAGAAAACCAGATCGAGGTAGTGGTAAACGATACGGTGAATATTCAGCAACAACAGCTAGACAGAAACTTCTATACTACTTCCAGCTGTGGCGTGTGTGGTAAGGCATCTATCGATGCCATTAGCACGGTCAGTGCTTTTGATATAGATAGCAACGAACTTCGGGTGAAGAAAGAAGTACTCTATGAGCTTCCTTCTACCCTTTTGAAGCACCAGGAAACATTCAATCAAACAGGGGGCATTCATGCTGCTGCATTGTTTCACCCCAATGGTGAGTTACATGCATATCAGGAAGATGTGGGACGGCATAATGCCATGGATAAACTGATTGGTGAAGCCTGGAGTAAAGGCGAAATTCCGGTCCAAAACTTTGTGCTATTGCTCAGTGGAAGAGCCAGCTTTGAGTTGTTGCAGAAAGCAGGCATGGCTGGTATTCCGGTAGTAGCCAGCGTAGGCGCCCCTTCCAGCCTGGCCATTAAACTGGCCGAAGATCAGGGAATTACATTGACAGGCTTTCTGAAAAGCGATAGATTTAACTTATATACCCGATATGAGCGGATCCAATAAAGAGATTAAAGTACAACCACCCGAGGAGTTTACCGGACTGAAATATAAGGGACCTAAAAATACTTCAGTAGGAAAAGCTGCCATCGCCTCCGCTATGGGGCAAATGTCAAAGTACATGAAGGCTGGAGATGCTATGAAACTCAGCCTTAAAATGAATCAGAAAGGTGGATTCGACTGTCCGGGTTGTGCCTGGCCTGATCCGGATGACGATCGCTCAAGCCTCGGGGAATACTGTGAAAATGGTATTAAGGCCATTGCGGAAGAGGCCCAGAAAAAGGCCCTCACCAGTGAATTCTTTGCCAAGTACTCTGTTCAGGAAATTTCGGAACTATCTGACTTTGAAATGGGAAAAACCGGTCGTCTGACTGAACCCATGTTTCTGGATGAAGGTGCGAATCATTACAAACCCATCAGTTGGAAAGACGCCTTCCAGTTGATTGGAAAAGAACTTAAAGCCCTTCCTTCACCGGATGAGGCTATCTTCTATACCTCAGGTAGAACTTCTAACGAAGCGGCCTACCTCTATCAGTTATTTGTAAGGGCCTATGGCACCAACAACTTACCTGACTGCTCCAATATGTGTCACGAATCGAGCGGAGTAGCCCTTTCCGAAACGGTAGGCATTGGCAAAGGCTCCGTGACACTGCAAGATATTCATCAGGCTGAGGTACTGATCATTATGGGGCAAAATCCGGGGACCAATCACCCCAGAATGCTTTCAGCCATTGAAAAGTGTAAAGTCAACGGGGGAAAAGTAATTACGGTCAACCCGCTTCCTGAAGCTGGTTTAATGCGCTATACCGATCCGCAAAGCCCCAAACGTATGCTCACCAATGGCATACAAATCACTGACCTTTTCCTTCCGGTAAAGATCAATGGCGATGTGGCTTTCCTGAAGGCTTTGATGTATGAACTCCATCATATGGATATGGAACAGGGTGGCGACCTGATTGACTATGATTTTATTGAACAATACACCAATGGCTATGAGGAGTTTATCAAAGCCATTAAGCAGATTGACTACATGGCCTGCCTCAGGCAATGTGGTCTGGAAGCCAAAGATGTAAGGGCTGCGGCAAAAATGATTGCCAGAAAAGAGAAGATCATCGTTTGCTGGGCCATGGGGCTTACCCAGCATGAAAATGGTGTCGATAATATCAAAGAAATCGTCAACCTCCTGCTGATGAAGGGAGCTATAGGGAAGCCTGGTGCAGGTACCTGCCCCGTTCGGGGCCATAGCAATGTGCAGGGAGACAGAACCATGGGTATCTGGGAAGCACCAAAGGATTCCTTCCTTGATCAACTGGATGAGGTACATGGTATCCAATCTCCCAGGCAACATGGTTTGGCCGTAGTTCCGGCCATCAATGCGATGTACGAAGGTAAGGGTAAAGTCTTCTTTGCCATGGGCGGCAACTTCCTTTCCGCCACTCCTGACACTGAATATACGGCCAAGGCCCTACAGAACTGTGAGCTAACCGTACATGTCAGTACCAAACTGAACCGCTCGCATGTAGTTCATGGCAAAAGAGCACTCATTCTCCCTTGCCTGGGCAGAACGGACAAAGACTTGCAAGACGGTAAAGAGCAGTTTGTAAGCTGCGAAAACTCCATGGGTGTGGTACAAAGCTCTCAGGGGGTGATCAATCCTCCTTCTAAACACCTGCTGAGTGAGGTAAGAATTGTGGCAGAACTGGCTAAAGCAACATTAGAGAGATCAGGTATTGATTGGGAAAGCTATGCGTCTGATTATGACAATATTCGTGAAGCTATAGAAAAGGTAATTCCCGGGTTCGATGATTATAATGAAAGAGTTCGAAAGCCTGGCGGTTTCTATCTGCCTAATGGTGCCAGAGAAAGACAATTCAATACCGCATCGGGTAAAGCTGAATTCACAGTAACAGAATTACCTAAGCACGAACCATTAGGCGATGAGTTCATTATGATGACCATTAGAAGTCACGACCAGTTCAATACTACCATTTACGGACTGAATGACCGATATAGAGGCATTTATAATGAGCGCAGAGTCATCATGATGAATGAAAAAGATATACAGGCAAATGGACTGAAAGAAGGTGATGTGGTCAACCTGAGCAGTCACTTCAACGGTGTGGAAAGAAAGGCCAATCGATTTATTGTACTGCCTTATCCTATCCCTCCCGGCAACGTGGCCACCTATTTCCCGGAAGCCAATGCCTTGGTTCCTATTGACTCATTTGCCAGAAAGAGCATGACGCCTGCCTCAAAAATGGTCAGGATTAAGATTCATAAGGCCGAATGAAAAGGCTAAGCGGCCTGATTCTCTGTGGTGGAAGAAGTAGCAGGATGGGACAAGACAAGTCTCAGGTGCTATACAAGGATAAGACTATGCTACAGCATGCTGTCGATTTGATGGAAGCGCTTCATATTCCATACTACCTGTCCATTAATCAGAATCAGGCCTATTTATCAGAGCAATATCAAACTATCACTGACCTTCAACCTGATCTGGGTCCGCTTGGGGGAATTTGTTCAGCCCTCGATACCCTAGAAACTAACCTCATCTGCCTGCCGGTAGATATGCCGGACTTGCAGTTGGAACCACTAAAACAACTACTGGCTGAGGCTCAGGAGCAAATGGCATGTTTTCAGACAGCGGGACGAATTCAACCCTTTCCATCCTATTGGCCACTCAGTGTAAAGGCGGAGCTCCATCAGGCCTTGGATAAACGAGAGCTATCTCTCACCCAAGTTATGGCAGACAATGGAGCTAATTTTATTGAGTATCCTGAAGAGCACTGGCCAAAGAACATCAACAGGCCGGACGACCTCCATTGAAACCAGGAGTTGATAGAAGCTTTCCGCCACTCTTATCTTCCTTCTTCTTACTTACAGCTTCATTCATTATCTTCAACCAAAACCTTTAACTATGAAATTGAAAGCAATTTATTTTTTATTGAGCGCGCTGGTGTTGGCCAGTTGTGGGGGTGAAAAGAAAGCCGCTACTACTGAAGCCAAGGAAGAAACTTCAGAATGGGTAAACCTATTCGATGGTGAAACCTTCAATGGTTGGAAAACTTACGGAAGCGATACTATGTCTGATGCCTGGACAATTCAGGACGGTGTTATTGCCTGTAACTACGGCATTGGAGAAGAAAATGTAGGCTTCAAAAGCGGCTCATTGATGACCACCTCAAACTACGGTAACTTCGAGTTCGAATTGGAGTATCGTATTGCCAAAGGAGGTAACAGCGGCATTTTTTACCATGTGGTTGAAAAGCCTGAGTATGGTTATGACTTTGTTACCGGACCTGAGTATCAGGTGTTGGACGATGAGTTCTCACGTTCTGAATCAGAACCTTACAAAATGGTAGCTTCTAACTATGCCATGCAGGCTCCTTCTGATGCCAAACAACCTAATCCGTTTATGGAGTGGAACAAAGTGAAAATCGTTTACAACAACGGACATGTTGAGCACTGGTTCAATGGCATGAAAGTATTGGAGTTTGAAGAGGGCTCTCCTGACTGGTTGGCTAAGAAAGCTGCCGGCAAATGGGCTGACTCTGAAACTTATGCTGCCTATAAAGAAGGCGCATTCAGTCTGCAGAACCACGGTGATGAAGTTCACTTCCGGAATATCCGCGTTAAGGAATTGAAATAATGAAAACATCCCCGTTAATTCGGGGATTTGTTTTTCTATCCATGAAGGCCAACTACTATTATCTCGTTCATATTCAATACCTCGGCTACCGTTTTCATGGCTGGGCCAAACAGCCCAATGTAAAAACGGTGCATTATATGATCGATCGTACCCTGACCTTCATTATGGGACAACAGTGGTTCAAAACACTGGGCGCCAGCAGAACAGATACGATGGTTTCAGCCAACCACGCCATTTTTGAGCTATTCCTCAAAGAACCGATAGAAGACCTCGACAGCTTTCTGGACCTACTGAACAGAAACCTCCCGGCCGATATTAAGGCACTTCGGCTGGAGGAAACAGACAAGCATTTCAACATTATAAAAACTCCTAAGCAGAAGGAATATATCTATCTGTTTGCCCACGGACAAAAGGCCAATCCCTTTTCCTCTCCTTTTATGAGCACCTTTCAGGAAGACCTTGATTTGGAATTGATGCAGGAAGGTGCCAGATACTTTGAAGGAGAGCACGACTTCAGGGCTTATACCAAAAAACCTTCGCAAGAGAAAATCACCATCAGAACTGTAGATCGTTCCGAAATTGTAACCAACGAATACCTCACCGGAAGTTTCTTCCCTTCACCCTCCTATGCCTACGTGATCCAGGGCAAAGGTTTTATGCGCAATCAAATTCGTATGATGATGGGCCAGTTGCTTAGACTGGGAAGGAATGAAATCGACCTGGGCTATCTGCAGGACAGTCTGAAGACCGGTTTTCCCGAGCATTTGAGTTTGGTAGCTCCTGCCTCAGGATTGATTTTAAACAAAGTGAGCTTCAGCTAAAACTTTATTCTCCTCATAAGACTCTATGAATAAGAATGTCGTGAATTTGACAGGAAGGATTGTGTCTTAAATATATTATTTACATTATTGTATAATATGAAACGAACCGGAATTGGTGAATTGGAGGAATTAGTACTTCTCACCATTTGTGTATTGGAGAATGAAGCTTATGCCCTGGACATAAAGGAGCAGGTAGAAGAAAGAACTGGCAGACGGATTAATGTAAGTGCCATTCATACCACTTTATACAGAATGGAAGACAAAGCCCTGCTCAGCTCAAAGCTGGGAGAGGCCAGTGAGATACGGGGTGGAAAGAGAAAGCGTCTGTTTTCCGTCACCTCCTACGGTCTGAAGTCTTTGCAAGAGATTCAGGAAACCCGCAATGGCCTGTGGAATGATATTCCGGCAATGGTCTTAAAAACCCTGAACTCATGAAGCAAGCTACACCTCCCCGTCTGTTCCACAGGCTTCTGCAAAAGATGTTCAACAATACTCCCATGGAAGAAATTGAAGGCGATTTGCTCGATGACTTCCAGCGGAACACTGAACAATATGGTCAAACCCGTGCCAGAATTTACTTTATAGCTGATGTGCTGAGATTAGTCAGACTCGTGCCCAGAAGTAGAAGAAGCACACAACAGTCAAAAACTATGAACAATCTATTTATGTATCATCTCAAATTTGGTCTGCGATCCATTAAGAGATATCGAGTGTACCAATCGCTAAACATGGCCTCGCTTACACTGGGATTTACCTGTTTTGCTTTGATCTATCTCTTCATTTTCAACCAGTATCAGAAAGACTCTAATCTGCAGCAACCTGAGAAAATCGTCAGGCTCATTGGTGTATATGATGGAAAAACCGGACTGGGCATTCATTCAGGACTACCTTCCGTGCTGGCCAAGGATTTCCCGGAGATTGAGATGATGTCTCGTCTTCAGAATTATACTGCAGAGGTATACAATACTGAAAAGCAGGAGAAGTTTCAGGAAAAAGTGCTCAACACTGATCCAGACTTTATCAGCATCTTCCAAATACCTATTATTCAGGGAGATATCGATTTGTTACCTTCTAATGGAGTATTCATCTCTGAATCTCTTAAGCAGAAGCTTTTCCCTAACCAGAAGGAAGTTTTGGGTGAAAAGCTATTTATCAATTTCAACAATAGGGAAAGCGAAGTACTGGTTTCCGGTATTATGGAAGACATGCCGGTTAATAGTAGCTATGCGGCCAATATTGTCAAGCCTCTGATTGTCAATGAACAATATGCAGATCTGAATGGGAGGATGTTTGTATCATATGCCGCCTTCTTTAAGCTTTCTCCTGAGGCTGATAAGCAGGCACTTTCAGCCAAACTCAATGAAAAGTTGAAAGACTATACAGAATCGGAATCGGTACTCAAACCTGAATATTTCTTTAGAGACCTGAATGAGATCAAAGAAAATCCTGAATGGTCTGGTGGATTTATACAGTCAGTAGATGGCCAGACGATACTTATCTTCAAAGTAGTGGGCTTAGTAGTACTACTCCTGGCCGTGGCCAATTATGTCAATCTCACAACAGCTTTAACCTTGAAACGAAGCCATGAAGTAGGTGTCAAACATATGATGGGAGCTTCAAACAGTTCATTAATCAGGCAGCTGATGATTGAATCAGGTATTATCGGCAGTATTTCAATTCTACTAAGTGTATTGCTAGTCAGCTCACTTTTACCGGAGATTGAAGCCTATATAGGGCTGCCATTAGCCATTAACCCAGCTTATATGCTCTGGGTACCTGTTATAGGCATTGGCTCTCTTCTGCTGCTTATTATTCTGGCTTCACTCTATCCTGCCTTTCTATTTTCAAATGCCCGTTTCAATGAGCTGCTTCAGAGAAAAAGTTCGAACACACATAAAACCAGGTGGGTCAGAAGTGGATTGATGGCTTTGCAATTTGCCATCTCCACCTTCCTCATTATTGGCAGCCTTACTTTTATGAAGCAATTGAGATTTATCAATGACAGTCACAACCTGGGAGAAATCAGTAATGTACTCATTGTAAAAGGAAAGCCGGGAGACCGACTGGCGGTCATCAAGCAAAGGCTTCAGTCACTGCCAGAGATTAACCAATTGTCTTTTGCCTCCTTTGTTCCCGGTCCTTCAGACAATGGTCGTATGGGCATTGGTACCAATGACTTCAAGGAATCGATGGATGTGTATATCATCGATCAGAGTTTTCTGGACATTATGGACTTGAAAGTAGTCGAGGGACAAAACTTCTTTCAGGATGACAGAAATGATTTCAATCACATCCTTTTCAATGAGGCCATGCTGGAAATTACCAAAGAAGGTCATCCGCTAAACAAGGAGTATAAGCTGTATGGTGATGCGCCAAGTAAAGTGATTGGCATTGTCGAAAACTTCCCCATTGGCTCACTAAAAGCCGAAGTAAAGCCTACGGTTTATATGCAGGTAGAACAGAATGACTGGTTTGCCAGGTCGGTGAATAAGGTGGCTATTCAACTCAACAGTAAAGACCCACTGGATGCTATTCAGAAAGTTGAAGCCACATGGCAAGAGATCTTCCCTGACCAACCATTTGAAGCTGAATTTATGAATGACCGCATTGCTAAACTCTACACCAACGAGCTTAAAATGGGACAACTTTTCGGCATTTTCACCGGGGTGGCAGTGGTCATTTCATGTCTTGGTATTATTGGACTCCTCACCTACCTGATTCAAATCAAGATGAAGGAAATCGGTATTAGAAAAGTACTTGGTGCCAACTTCTTCACATTAATTGGTTTGCTGACGAAAAATATCTGGAAGGTTTTGGTAGTGGCGAGTCTCATCATTTTCCCTCTGTCTTATTACTTCCTGGAAGACTGGCTGACATCTTTCGTTTATCGTACCAATATCTCTGCTGAGTTATTTATTGGGACCTTGATGATTTTCGTGATCATTGTAGGCCTTACCGTAATCTGGCAGGTTAGAAACGCGGTAAGAATTAATCCGACTGAAGTATTGAGAAACGAATAAAAAGAGGTTGTCTTAAAATCATTAGTCTCGTCATGCCGTGCTGAAGCATCAGAGTCTGAGTGGTTAATCCAACCAGATCCTGAAACAAGTTCAGGATGACGTTAACCCAGATTTTGAGACAACCCTTCTTTCTCAACTAAAGCAGTTACTCACTTTCTCCGAAGATGCTTTCCAGCTTGGCCTGAAGTGCACGTCCTCTGAGGTTTTTACCAATAACTCTACCTTCCGGATCAAGTAGTAAAGCGAATGGTATAGCATTTACTTTGTAAGTAATGGCTGCTTCTGACTGGAAGTACTTTAAGTCTGAAACATGATATGGCCATACCAGACCATCTTGTTCAATGGCATTCACCCACTGACTTTTGGTTCTGTCAAGGCTCACACTGAATACTTCGAACCCATCGTCATTGTACTTATTGTACATACGAACCACGTTCGGGTTTTCCTGACGACATGGACGACACCACCCGGCCCAGAAATCGAGCAATACATACTTGCCTCTCAGGTCTTCCAGGCTTACCATCTCACCATCAGGGTTTGGTAATTCCAGGTTCGGAGCAATATCTCCCATGGCTACAGCTGGCTTGAACATTTCTACATTGCCTGCGAAGAACTGCACATCATCAGAGTTAGGTATCTCTTTCTGAAGTTTTACAGCCAGAGAGTCCAGGAATTTATATTCGTCTGTTTTATTAGGAATGAAATCAGTGATCAGCAAACTCACCAAAGACCCTTCAAAACTCATGGCCATTTTCTTCAGGTCATCGATTTTCTTTTCCTCCATGGCCATCCCTTCCGTGGTCAATTCTTCCACCAACTCGGTTTGCCCCTGATTTCTGGCCTGTATAAATCGTTGATTGAAGTCGGCTACTTTCACCTGATACTTGTCCATGTAGGCAAAAACTTCCTTCATGTTCTCCATGTCCTTCGAACCTGTTACTGATATTTCAGTACCACCTTTACCTTCAGCCTCGACTGTTAAGTCCTCATCGTCCAAAACGAGGGTTTCGAATTGCTCACCGTAAATATTAATGCGATAGAAGCCCGGACCGTTTATGTCTACTTCTATCTCAAAATTCCCTTTATGATCGGAATAAACTGTTTTAACCGGCCTGATTTGGCCTGTTTCGAATCTTTCCAGAATTACTTCTCCCTGGGGCACAGCATTTTCAATCTTACCGGTGATTTTCACCATCCCGTTTTTCGTGCCTCCACATGCGGAGAGTAATGCAATTAGAACAAGTGCTAAATATTTCTTCATAGGTTACTTAATGCTTTATTCAATGCTGTCTGGACATCTTTGGGGTTTGCCTTTCCACGGCTTCTTTTCATCACTTCCCCCATAAACAAGCCCATCAGCTTTTTCTTTCCATTTCTGTAGGCTTCCACCTCCTTTGGCAAAGATACCAATACCTCGCGAATTACTGCATCGAGTGCTCCGGCATCCTCCTCCACCATCATATTGAGGTCCTGCGCTAATTTAGTAGCTGACTGATTAGACTTTAGTAACTCAGGTAACAGTTGCTGAACAGCAGTCTTATAGACTACTTTTCCCGAATCTACCATTTGGATCAGCTCGGCCAGCCTGGCTGAAGACAAATTCAAGTCTTCAAGAGTCTGATTGGTTTCATTTATCAAAGCCCTCACCGGACCATTCATCCAGTTGGCGGCTACCTTCTTATCTTCAACCCATTGACACAACGCATCGAAATAAAGAGCGGTTTCCTTTTCTTCGGTGAGTATATTAATGTCGTAGTCAGACAACTGATAATGCTCTGCAAATTTCTTTCTGAAGGTGGCTGGTTGTACCCGGGAGGCCTCCTGCAAACCTTCAATAAACGACTCTTCAATGGCCAAAGGCGGCAGGTCAGGACATGGAAAATAGCGATAGTCATTCATGGTTTCTTTGAAACGCATGCCATAGGTCTTTCCCTGAACAGGATCATAAGTTCGGGTTTCCACCTCAATGACCTCATTATTCAGCTTTAGGGCCAATTGCCTTTCCAGTTCATAGAAAGCAGCTCTCCGCACATGATTGAAGGAGTTCATGTTTTTGATCTCCACTTTGCTTCCCAGAATTTCAGAATCCTTTTTTTTGATGGAAATATTGGCATCGCATCTCAGCTCTCCCTTTTCCATATTGGCATTACCGATTCCCAGGTACCTGACCATTCTTCTGATCTCCTGAAGACAGGCAGCAGCCTCATCTGGTCCTTTGATGCACGGGTTGGTTACCATTTCAATCAGTGGAGTTCCTGCCCTGTTCAGGTCAATCAATGTGCTATCGCCTTCATCGTGGATTGACTTACCTGCATCTTCTTCCAAATGGATATGGTGCAGACTTACTGTTTGCTGTAGGAGGCCTTCACCAGTCAACGGAATACTGCCGCCAACACAGATGGGAGTTTTATCCTGAGTAGTCTGATACCCCTTGGGCAAATCGGGATAGAAGTAGCTTTTTCTATCGAAGTAGTTGTTTCGGGTAATGTCTGATCCGCAAGCCAAACCCATAAGTACAGCCTTTTGAACTGCAACTTTATTTAAAACAGGTAAAGTACCTGGATGTCCGATACTTATAACTGAAATATGGGTATTAGATTCTTCTGTTTCTTCATTGGAATCAGAAGAGAATATCTTGGATCTGGTATTCAGTTGAACGTGAATCTCAAGTCCAATAGTGGCCTCGTATCCTGCATCAGAAAGTTGCTGTAGTATATCAGGCAAAACCGGCTGTTATTTTGTTGGCTTCTTCAAGCACCTGATCCAGTCCGGAAATATCCTTACCTCCTGCAGTGGCAAAGAAAGGCTGTCCACCACCTCCTCCTTTGATAGCTTTAGCGAGGTCACGTACAATCTGGCCCGCATTCAAGCCCTTGGTTTTCACCAATTCTTCAGCGATCACAACAGATATCTGCGGCTTGCCATCTATATCGGCTGCAAGTACAGCAAACAGATTTTCCACTTCGTTCTTCAATTCGAAAGACAGCTTCTTGAGCGCATCACCCGATGGCAAAGTCACCTGCTGCACCAGTGTATTGATACCTCCTACGGCCTTTACTGTTCCTTTCAGGTCATCTTTGACCTGTCCAGACTGCTTGGCATGCAGACTTTCAATCTCCTTGTTTAGCTTCTTCTGTTCCTCCAATAAAACACTGATAGCTTTCGTGAGGTCTTTCGGGTTTTTCAACAGGTCTTTAACTGACTTAAGCTCTTTCTCCTGATGCTGTACATACTCAAAGGCTTTTGGTCCGGTATAAGCCTCAATACGTCTTACACCTGCTGCAACAGCACTTTCTGAAACAATTTTGAACAAACCAATATTTCCGGTAGCACTCACATGAGTACCCCCGCATAGCTCTACAGAATACTCGGGGTTGAAAGTAATCACACGAACGAAATCGCCATACTTCTCACCAAAAAGTGCCATAGCCCCCAATGCTTTCGCTTCATCAATAGGTACTGAACGTTTTTCATCCAGTTGAATATTCTCCCTGATTCTGGAGTTTACAATTTGTTCGATCTGCTCAATCTGCTCAGGTTCTACCTTGGCAAAGTGAGAAAAGTCGAAACGGAGTACTGAGTCTGATACCAATGAACCTTTCTGCTGCACATGGTTACCCAGCACATCTCTCAACGCGGCATGTAAAAGGTGTGTAGCAGAGTGGTTGAATTTAATGAGCTCTCTGCGCTTAGCGTTGATTTCTGCTGTAAAGGTAGCAGAGGGGTTAGCCGGTAATTTATCAGTGAAGTGAACGATCAGATCGTTCTCTTTTTGAGTATCCAATACTTTAATGGTTTCCTGATCATTCTTTAGCACTCCGGTATCTCCTACCTGACCACCACTCTCCCCATAGAAAGGAGTCTTGTCCAGTACAATCTGGTAAACTGTTCTTTTAGATTCCTTAATCTCTCGATACTTGATAATCTGTGCCTGAGTAGTCGTTTCATCATAGCCGAGAAACTCTACCTTCACATCTGGCAGCAATTCGACCCAGTCTCCCTTTTCAGAAGCTGCATCAGCCT
Source organism: Roseivirga sp. (assembly GCF_965216855.1). Taxonomy (NCBI): domain Bacteria; kingdom Pseudomonadati; phylum Bacteroidota; class Cytophagia; order Cytophagales; family Roseivirgaceae; genus Roseivirga; species Roseivirga sp. The sequence continues at coordinate 438,601 of NZ_OZ244204.1, forward strand.
TGGAACGGTTCTTCTGTTCAGCCATTGACTTCTGGAAACCAGCTTCGTCTATCTGCAGGCCATTTTCACGGGCAATCAATGCCGTAAGGTCAAGCGGAAAGCCGTAAGTATCATATAATTCAAAGACTTCTTTGCCTTCGATAATTGTTTCATTTTGGGACGACAGCTTCTCCTTAATTTGTTCTAATCGCTTCAAACCATTGTCCAACGTCCTTAAAAAGGATGTTTCTTCTTCCCTGATCACTTTGCTGATCAACTCTCTTTGGCTGTCAAGCTCATCGAAGAAGCCCTTGTATTGATCAGCCAGTACATCAACCAGCTTGAAGAGGAAAGGACTATCGAAACTGAGGAAGGTATAGCCATAACGCACTGCTCTTCTCAGGATTCTTCTGATCACATAACCAGCCTTGTTGTTAGATGGTAAGGTACCATCTGCTATGGCAAAAGATATGGCCCGGATATGATCTACTATTACCCTAATGGCAATATCTGTTTCTTCTTTTTCACCGTAGGTCACTCCTGCCTCCTGGGCAATCTTACTGATCAATGGAGTGAAAACATCGGTATCGTAATTGGACTTCTTGCCCTGAAGAGCCATAGCCAAACGCTCAAAACCCATTCCTGTGTCGATATGTCTTGCAGGCAGGTTCTCCAACCGGCCATCTGCCTTACGGTCGAACTGAATAAACACCAGGTTCCAGATTTCTACTACCTGAGGGTGATCATTGTTCACCAGGTCTTTACCAGGCACTTTGGCAATTTCTTCATCAGATCTCAGATCGATATGTATCTCCGAACAAGGACCACAAGGACCGGTATCTCCCATCTCCCAGAAATTGTCCTTTTTATTACCGTTAAGTATTCTGGACTCATCGATATGAGCTTTCCAGAAGTCGAAAGCTTCCTGATCGAAGTCGAGGTTCTCAGATTTATCGCCCTCAAATACAGTCACATAAAGCTTGTCTTTCGGAAGGCCATAAACCTCAGTTAACAGTTCCCAGGCCCATTGAATTGCCTCCTTCTTGAAGTAATCTCCAAAAGACCAGTTGCCCAGCATTTCAAACATGGTGTGGTGGTAGGTATCGATACCCACTTCTTCCAGGTCATTGTGTTTACCCGAAACTCTCAGACATTTCTGGCTGTTAACGGCCCGGGTGTAATCGGCAGTGGCATTGCCCAGAAACAGATCTTTAAATTGGTTCATACCGGCATTGGTAAACATCAATGTCGGATCGTTTTTTAATACCATCGGGGCTGAGGGCACATATTTATGGCCTTTTTCCTCGAAGAATGAAATGAACTTTGATCTTATCTCTTTGGCTTGCATAGGAGAACTGTTCAAATGTGGTTTGCGTTAGAATAAAATTGTTACTTTTGTTGTAGCCTGACAGCTGTGCAAAGGCACAAAATTAGGAGAATTTCAAAAAGGATTCTTAATGTCAAAAATAAAATATTACTACGATACCGAGACCTGTAAATACGAGAGGATAAAGGTCAAAAAACGCGATGTAGTGATAAATGCGCTAGGTTTTCTCTCATTGGCCCTGGTATTGGCTATTGGCATCATTGTAGTGCTTTCCAACTACTTTGACTCTCCCAAAGAATTAGCACTTAAGAAAGAAAACGAAGAACTGAAGCTCTATTATGACATCATGCAAGACCAGCTCACTGGCATGGATGATATGTTAAAAGTGCTGCAGGAGAAAGATGATCAGGTATATCGTACCGTTTTCGAAGCAGAACCAATTCCTGAAACAGTGCGTGAAGCGGGGTCAGGTGGGGTACTGAAATACAGAAACTTATTGGAAAGTGATTTATCCAATAAAGACCTGGTAGTGGGTACACTAGATAAGCTGGACAGAGTGAAAAAGAAGATGTACATCCAGACCAAGTCGTATGATGAGGTGATGCAACTGGCCCGTAATAAAGATGCTTATTACAGCGCCATGCCAGCTATTCAGCCTGTTTCTAATGAAGACCTGAGAAGATTCTCTTCTGGTTTTGGTAGAAGAACCGATCCAATTCTGAAAGTAAAAAGAATGCACTATGGTGTAGATTTCTCCGCTGAACAGGGTACTCCTATTTACGCTACTGCCGATGGTAAAGTAGTATTGGCAAGAAAAGACTACAACGGCTTAGGCTGGCATATCAAGATCGATCATGGCTTTAACTTTGAAACTGTTTATGGCCACATGAGCAAGTTCAATGTAAAGAGTGGACAAATGGTGAAGCGGGGACAAATCATTGGCTATGTGGGTAATACCGGTAAGTCTACCGCTCCACATGTGCATTACGAAGTGCATATCAATAACCGCGCTGTGAATCCTGTTAACTATTTCTACATGGATCTGGATGCAGAACAGTATGAGGAAATACTGAGGCTGTCTACCATAGAAAACCAGTCTCTAGGTTCTTACGCGAATCAATAATTTCAATCCTTCTCTTTACTTCAAGTAATTGTTTTACTTAATTTCGTAACTTGTTGATATGCCGTACAAAGAGAAGCCTATAATCAAAAAGTATTTCACGATTGGTGAAGTCGCCAAAGAGCTTGGTGTGGCTACCTCTTTAATCCGTTTTTGGGAAACCCAATTCGACTTTATTCGACCCAAAAAAAACGCTAAGGGAAACCGTAAATACACGCAAGACGACCTCAAAAAGCTGAAGCTTGTTTATCACCTGGTTAAAGAAAAGGGATACACCCTGCAAGGTGCACAGGAACACATCAAGCAAAGCAAAGACAGCCTGGACGATAAGGCTGATATGGTAGAGTCATTGAAACGTATTCGGGAGTTCTTAATGGAGATGAAGAACAACCTCCCATGACAGAAGATAAGCGCTATCAGGTAGCGCTTTCGCTCATACCCGGTATTGGTCCCGTTCTGGCCAAACAACTAATCAATCACTTTGAATCACCTCAGCAAATCTTCAAAACCACCAAAGGCAGACTCACACGTGTACAGGGCCTGGGGAGAAAGTTGTCCGAGCTTATTAATGGAGAGCAACAATGGCTTGCAAAGGCTGATCATATCTTAGAGGCATCAGCCAGAAATGGTATATGCACCCATTATTACAAAGAAGACTCCTACCCTTCCAGATTGAAGTCAATACTGGATGCCCCCATAGTCTTATACTCCAAAGGCAAGGTGGATTTGAATACGGAGAAAACCCTGGGGATAGTGGGCACCAGAAAAGCAACTAATTACGGATTGAGACAGACTGAGGCCATTGTTCAGGAAGCCAAGAGGTCTCAACCAGTAATTATCTCCGGCCTGGCTTATGGTATCGATGTCAAAAGCCACCAATCGGCCATTAAAGAAAACCTGCCTACCATTGGCGTTCTGGCCTGCGGACTCGATAGTGTTTACCCAAATGCTCATCAGTCGATTGCCACTCAGATGTTGGAGCATGGTGGCCTGGTGAGTGAGTACCCCATAGGCACTAAGGCAGACGCGAGGTTATTTCCTGCCCGTAACAGGATCATTGCGGGCCTATCAGACGCCTTGATCGTTGTGGAAGCTGCTGCCAAGGGAGGCGCCTTAATCTCAGCCAATATGGCCTTTAGCTATGACCGTCCGGTGTTTGCCGTACCCGGAGAGCTGGGCAAAAGCTATTCTGAGGGTTGTAACAACCTGATCAGAAACCTGAAGGCTTCCATTTATACCTCATTTGCAGATGTGGAAGAATCACTGAACTGGGATTTAGAGCAGGCGAAACCCAAGGCCAGCACTGTTTCTTACGATCACCTGCTCCCACCTCAAAAGAAAGTGGTCGACATTTTACTGAAGAATGGTCAGCAAATGCATATTGATGAATTAAGTTGGCAAAGTGAGATTTCATTGAACCAATTGGCCTCAATCTTGCTTCAACTGGAGTTTGAAGGCTTAATTAAGCCATTACCAGGAAAAGAATACAGACTAAACTAAGCCAGGTCCATTTTCGTTTTTTAAGTATGCTCAAAACCATGAGAACCATCTGCCTCATCTTATGCCTGCTCGCAGGCCTGAATAGCTTACAAGCACAAACCGATAGCACTTACAGACGCAGTGACTGGGGTGTTTTCAAGCATTTAGATATTGCATTGGGATTACACCGAAATCCCTCACCTACAGAAAGCAACAGCGCTTATCACGGATTAGAAATTTCAATCTGGAACTCCAAAGACATCAGATACATGCATGCGGGCAGCGGTACTCTCTACTTTAGTCAGGAATTGGGAGTTGCTCAAAAGCAGTTCATCCACACCTCGAAAGCAGGAGTATGGCTAGGTGTCTGGGGATTTACTATCGGTGGAGAGTTTAAGCACTACACGAATTACAAGAACCAGCGACTTGCATTCAGTCCATACTTTGGTATTGGCAATTACCCCATGCGACTCACCTTTGGTTATGACCTTATGCTTCTCGAAGAGGATGGCCTTAACCTGTCCAAAGGAAATATCTCTCTGAGTATAGCTGTATTCAAACTGAAGGGTCCTACACTCAAGAATTAAAACGTTTACCAGTGAGTACCCAGGGAATAAGTGCCCTTTCCTATCCTCAATAGCTCATAAATCAGGTTATGAATATTAGGCCTGACATTGAGATCGTAAATTTTACCATTGTTTCTGGTTGGGTAAACCCGATTGGAAAGAAATACAAACAGTAAGTCCTGATCAGGATCAGCCCAAACCAAAGTACCGGTATAGCCTGTATGTCCAAAGCTACCTGGTGTAGCTCCTCTCGCTACACTGCTTATTCTGGCATTATACTCCAATAGTGGTTTGTCAAATCCTAATCCTCTCCTGTTATCATTTTCAGGAAACTGGACTTTGGTAAACTCTTCAATAGTCTTAGGCCTTAGGTATTGCTTATTACCGTATTTGCCATCGTTGAGTAACATCTGATATACCTTGGCTAAATCGGTCGCATTACTGAACAGTCCTGCATTACCAGAGACACCCAACATCATGGCTGCCCCCTCATCGTGTACAACTCCCTGAAGCTGTGTCTGTCTGAAGAAGGTATCATTTTCTGTAGGAACAATCCGGTTAAGCTGAAACTCATCGGTGGGTTTAAAGCCCAAAGTAGCGGCCCCCATAGGCTGATAGAAATGATTATTGAGATACTGGTCGAATGGTTCACCTGAAAGCCTTTCCACCAATTCCGGCACTAAATAAAAGAACAAGCCGGAATAGACATACTTCTTGTCGTCACTCACTTTTGATTTTCTGATCATTCGATAAATCTTTCTCTCCCTGAATTTTCTATGCAAAAAGAGATTGGTTCCTTCCAGCCTGTCAGGATATCGTTTGGATGAGTCCGTTTTGACGGTGTTCCAACGCCATTTACCGTTCTTTCTCTGCGATTCAGACCAATAGGGTATCCATGCCCTCAAACCAGCCTGATGTGCCAGTATTTCCCGCATGGTCAAATCTTTCTTTGCTCCTTTGGCAATCTTAGGGAAGTAGTAACCGAAGGTCTGGTCGATATCGAAAAGACCGTCCTCATACAGCTTCATCAGTGCCAGTGTTGAGGCGGTGACTTTGGTAACAGAAGCCAGATCGTAGAGGTCGGTGTCCTCAACCCGGTTAAGGCTGTCATAAGTGTGAAAGCCAAATGATCCCTGATAAAAAATCACCCCGCCTTTAGCCAGCAAAATCTGACCTCCGGGAAAGGCCATCGAGTCGATTGCCTGGGTCATGATTCTGGCAATCTCATGATTCAATACTTTACCATCTATACCCACTTCTTCCGGGCTACCATAGACCAATTCACCCTTGCTTCTGTTCAGACTAAACTGCGCAAAAGAAGTATTGAAAATACACGGCAAGAGCATCAATGTCAGGACGAAAATCTTACTCATTTTTCTCATGCAGGAAAGACCTCCAGGCTTTGGATCATAGCTTGGTCAAAAGCTGATTTGTCATAGTTGGGAGACTGACCGTGCTCTTCAAGAATAGTCAGTAATTTCTCTGTGGCGATGTTCCCGGTCAGGTCATCCTTGGCCATGGGACAACCACCGAAACCTTTCACGGCAGAATCGAATCTCTCACAACCTACGGCTAAAGCTGCTTCAATTTTCTCGCGTGTTTTCTGAGGCGTAGAATGGAAATGAGCGCCAAATTCTATAGTTGGATAGGCGGTTATGCTATTTTTAAATACTCTCTTAATTACCTCTGAATCAGCAACTCCTATAGTATCAGATAAACTTATAATTGAAATTTCTAATTGCTGAAGCTTTTGAATAAACGCTTCTACTATCTCCTCATTGAAGACCTCTCCATAAGGGTTTCCGAAGCCCATAGATATATAGGTAACCAGTGTTTTCCCCTTCGACATGCAGAGGTTCTGAATCTCCGCCAGCTGCTCCATGGCCTCCCCTATGCTTTTATTTGTATTGCGTTGCTGAAAGGTTTCTGAAATTGAAAGTGGAAAGCCCAGATAATCAATTTGATCAAAGGCCACTGCATCCTGAGCCCCTCTCAGATTAGCGATGATAGCCAGTAGTTTTGTGTCAGTCTCAGTTAAGTCCAACAGGTTCAAAACCTCGGCCGTATCTCTCATTTGTGGAATGGCTTTAGGAGAAACGAAGCTCCCAAAATCCAGGGTATCAAAACCGACTTTCAGAAGTTGATTGATATAAGCTGCTTTGGTTTCGGTTGGTATAAAATCATGCAAACCCTGCATGGCATCTCTCGGACATTCAATCACTTTCATAGTTCAATTTTAGTTAAAGCTTGAATAGGTTCAAAGCGGTTTTCCATTCTTTCTGGAAACGAAAAAAGGTCATCGAATGATGACCTTTTAAGCTGAAACTATAACCAAAAACTACTGCATACTTGGTGGCAGTATCACCTTGTCAATCACATGCACCACTCCATTGCTGGCTTTTACATCAGCGGCTATCACTTTAGCTCCACTAATCTTCACGTTGCCATAAGAAATATCTACCGATACATTCTCTCCTTGTACTGTCTTCGCTTTCTGTCCATTAGATAAGTCGGTCGACATCACCTTGCCTGATACAACATGATAAGTAAGAACTGCTACTAACTTGTCTTTATTTTCAGGCTTGAGTAACATCTCCAAAGTACCCTTTGGCAATGCGGCAAAGGCTTCGTCAGTTGGAGCGAAAACGGTAAAAGGTCCTTCACCTTTCAAAGTTTCTACCAGGCCACCAGCTTTTACAGCAGCTACCAGAGTAGACAGGTTTTCATTACCTACGGCAAGGTCTACAATATCTTTAGATTGAGCCTGAGATTGACTAACTGTCAAAGTCATTAATAAAATAGCACCTAGTGCTGATCTCATAGTTTTGTAAATGTTCATAATTCTGATATTTGTTTTTCCGATTTACCAGAGTTACGACCTGCGAAAAGCAAATGGATTTCCCTGTTTAATCTTTTTTAAAAATAATTAAACATAATTTTGAAAATCTATCCATATACCACCGAGAGGTACTTTTGAAATTAAAGGATGAACCGATGAAAATTCAGATACTACTGATCTGATGACAGAAATGAGAAGTTACAGGCGTCAGAAATGACTAAATGAAGCCCTTCACATAGGTCTTATCTACTGTGGCAATTGGACTGCCACCTTCTTTCTCCAGGGTAACTGCAAAAGCCTTCACTTCGCCTCTGATTATCTTCAACTCCTGCACCAACTGATTATAATCGAAGATACCCGCATCTATAGGTGCCTGTCCGTCTTTAATGGCCCATAGTTGATACTGATGACCATGAGGTGGCTCTGGCAGGTTGTCTACACTGATAAAGACTGCATTCGACTTCCTATTCCAAAACACGTTGGCGTAAGATTCGGGAGCGATATCCAGACCATCCATTCTTACATGGATATTGTCTTCATTGAGGAAGTGAGCTACTCTTAGTTCAGCATACTGAAGCTGTTGTTCCGAATCAGATACTTTTTCTGCCAATACCACATTCCGACTACTGAGACTAACCAATTGATCTTTGGTCTTTTTGAATTGTGTATAGAAGAGGTAGTTAAAGCCCAGACTGATCAAGAGGAGTATAGTAGCTGCAATGGACCATACAGGAACCACATTGACTCTTTTGATCTGCACTTCATCGTCCTGCTCCAGCATATTAATAAACCGCCTCTGCTCCTCTTCATCGATTTGAGAAAGTGCATCACCCAATATATCTTCTGTAGGTTTCTTATCTGCAGCCTGAGCATAGGTTCTTAAGGCATCATGCAGTTCGTCCAGCTCCCTTTGTATTTCCGGGTATTCTCTGGCCTTAGCTTCTACCTCAAGCATTTGTTCTTCCGTCAGCTCACCAGCTACGTAACTCTCAAGTACGCCTGACTCTATGTATTTCTTAACGTCCATTAAACAAATGACCTCAAATGTTTCAATGCAGATCTGATTCTTGTCTTCACTGTTCCCAGAGGTACTTCCAATTGATCTGCTATTTCCTGGTGCGAATATCCTTCAAAAAATGACATATTGATCAAAAGCCTGTATTTATCAGGCAATTGTTCCAAAAGTTGACGAGCCATTAGCTTTTCCAGGCTGTTCTCGCCATTAGGTTCATTGTCCAGCGCAAAAATCTGTACGGCAGATTTAGCAGTCTGTCCTTCTTTAAAATCCCTTGTCTTACGCTTATCCAAAGCGGCATTTCTACTGATGGCCACCAGCCATGAATAGAGTCCGGCTTTTTGGGCATTATAGGCACCAGCATTCCGCCAAACCTTGATCAGTACCTGCTGCAATACTTCTTCAGCCATGGCCTTATCTTGAATAACCCGACTGATGATATTCATTAAGGCACTACCGTAGTAGTCAAATATCAGCCTGACGGCCTGCTTGTCCTGTCTCGACAGTAAAGCAACAATTTGCTCTTCTATAGCAGGTTTTTGTGAGATTGACTGGGTTGCGGTTTGCACAGACTAGTTGATTTAGATGTACAACAGCTACTTTCCTGGATTGTTTATTCCGGAGTCAATTAAAACTTGATGGTATAGGTAATAGTATTCGGTTTCGGCTTGGATTCAGCCTTTTGCTCCTTCTTTTTAATCAGATGATAATTCATCTTCCTATTAGTAGATTGTTTTGATTCAGGAAGTTTAAAGTCAACCTTTAGGCTTCTGTGTAGAGTTACACTCCTCCCCTTGTTAAAGGCTTTCTCGTACTTCAACGAACCAATGAGTCTGATCACCTCTTCATCGCAACCGTAGCCGAGGCCCTCAATGATTTTGATATTCCTGACCTTGCCAAGGCTGTCTACATCATAGGTAGCTTTGACTGTTCCTTCAATCCTCAATTCGAGTGCCTGTTTCGGATATTTTAATTCCTTCTGCAGAAATTGCTTCAACGCTGTTTCCCCTCCTTTATAAAAAGGCTGCTTGAGCATTTCATCTTTCCTTGGCTTAGACATGGCAGGTTCAGACTTATTCTTCTTCGTTCTTCTTCAGGAAGGTATTGAGGTCTTTATTGGCTCCGAAAAGCACCATAATCTCTCCTTTGCTTAGTTTATAGTTCGGAGAAACTACTCCCTTCACATGCTCCTTCTCTACCTTATTACCCACCAGGCTTTTTTCTTCTTCCTTACTAATAATGGTCAGGATGAGGATGTTATAGTCTATTCTCAGGTCAAGCTCGCCAATGGTTTTGCCAACATATTCTTCCGGCACTGTGGCCTCCACAATACTGAAGTCATCGCTCAGCTCGAATGAATCAATAACATTTCGGATACAGAGTTTCTTAGCCCATCGCTCGGCAGTTTCCTGCTCGGGATGTACTATTTCATCGACCCCCAGGGCCAACAGCACTTTCTCATGCAGTGGGTTAATGGCCCTGCTAATAAGCCGCTTTACCTTAAGGTTCTTGAATAAGGCGGTTGCCATTACGTTAGCTCCCTGATCCTCGCCAATCGCCACAATCACTATGTCAGCATCCTTAAGTGGCAGTCCGGTTACCGTGTACTCATCGGTAGCGTCCATACAAATGGTATGCGAAATCTTCTCTTTGTAGGCCTCCACCCTCTCCATCCGATTATCTATACCAATCACCTCATTACCCTGAGCGGTAAGTTTTTCAGAAAGCGAAGCGCCAAAATTCCCTAAACCTAAAATGATGTATTTCATAAGATGAATTTCTAGTTAATGGTAATCTCTTCAGTTGGGTATCTGTAACTCTGGTATTTCGACTTGGCCACTAGAGCAATTACAATAGATAGCATACCCACTCTACCTACAAACATAATGGCAATGATTACTAATTTACTCAGTGTACTCAAATCTGCCGTGATTCCCAGACTAAGCCCCACTGTACTGTAGGCTGAAAAACATTCAAAAGCTATACTCATTAGGTCCTTTTCACTATCGAATATAGAAATGAGCATAATGCCAAAACCAATAGCAATCAATGAAAGGGATATGGTGGCAAAGGCCCTGCGTACTGAAACATCGGAAACCTCTCTTCTGAATATCTCGATTCTTCTTTTTCCCTTGGCAAGACTCAGAATATTCAATGTAGCTATGGCAAAGGTACTGGTCTTAATACCGCCACCAGTCGAAGCAGGGGATGCACCAATCCACATGAGCAGGAAGATGATCATCACAGTCGGAAATTTCATAGCAGTCATATCGATACTATTGAAACCCGCTGTTCGTGGTGTAGCTGCTCCAAAAAGAGCGGTAACCACTTTACCAATGCCATTATGCTCAGCCAATGTATTGTTGTACTCTACTATATAGAAGAATATGAAAGCGACTAAGGTGAGACTGATGGTAGTAATTAATGTCACTCTGGTATTCAGGTTCAGAATCCAGGGCCTGTAATTTCTTTTGAACTTTCCGAAAGAGACAATTCTCAAAAACTGATGCTTGAAGTAAGAAAGGGTGTTGGTCACAATGGTAAAGCCCAAACCACCAAAAACAAAAGTCAGAATAATGATAAACTGAAACAGGTAGTTAAATCTAAAGCCTTCCTGATACAAACTATTCGGTAAGGTTGAGAAGCCTGCATTACAGAAAGCTGATATAGCATGAAAGACTGCGAAGAAAGTTCTGTCGTAGACTGATTCAAAGTCAGCCGGATTTAAAGAAGTATAAACCAGAACCGATGAAACGCCTTCAACCACCAGCGTAATCAGCAAAATAGATTTGATGGTCGAAAAAACCTCTCCCAGGGTACGGGAGCTGGTCATATCACTCAGTGCCAGTTGATTTTCAAAAGTAGACCCTCCCTTAAAGAAGTAACTGAAATAGCTGGCAAAGGTCAGTATACCCAAACCACCAATCTGAATCAGCAGCAGAATAACATATTGCCCAAACTCGGTAAAGTAGCTACCAGTATCCACCACTATCAAACCCGTCACGCATACGGCACTGGTAGATGTGAAGAGAGCATCTACAAAACCCAAGCCATCGTAAGTAGCACGAGGAAGCATTAACAAAAGTGACCCCAGGAGAATGATCCCCAGAAAACTCAGCACAAAAAGCTGTGCCGGGTTTAGAAAAGTTCTTTTGTAATTGATCCGGAATTCAGAAGCCTCTCTGACAAAGACGAGGATGACGCCAAACTCAATGGCCTTCATACCCTGTAGAAAAACAGGGACGGATGAAGAAGTGAGGCCTGTCAGATTAAAGTACAGTACAATCGAGAGATAAATCAGACTGAGGATATTGAATATCAATACCGAAAGCTTCTTCCTTTTGAACTCTATGGCCCTCAGCATCAAGGTTACCAAACCAATGACATTGATGGAGATAAAGAAGGTATCTATGATGTGCTGAAAAAAACCTGATTGATTGAAGCCCAGATCAATGATAAAAACGATTAAGCCCAGAAGGCTAATGATCGAGGCGGCCTTATATATCTTCTTGGTGATTCGCTGCATGCCGACCTGTGTTGCTTTCTGTTAGGCAACACCTGATTAAGCAACCAAGTAACGCATAATTTGTTGCTTGCAGAAGTGTTTTTAGGAGATTTAAAGCTTTATCCTTCTGATCTCAATGGGCCTCACCTTTTCGGCTATAAGGTTCTTGTCTTCGTCATAAGCTCCCCATGGACTATTGGCCAGATAATAGAAGTAACCGTCTTTCACCTGCCCGAGTGTTGGTTCCCCCAGGCTCTCTCCTCCCCGGTTAATCACTCGCTCCATATCTATGGTAAGCCCGGTTTCATTAAGGAAATACTGCATCACACGATAAGGCTTGGTGCCATTATGAATAGCGATGAGTGTATTATTATAATAGTATAAGCCGTCAATGCCCTTGAGCAGTATATCTTCGGGCACGAATAGCTTTTCAACGGCATCATCTTCATTCATGTTAATCCGGTATAAACCGGAAATGTAGTCTGAGAAATACAGGAACTGCTCAGTGTCATCGAGGGTGAGTCCCTGAAGGTTGAAATGAGTACCATCTAAATCGAAGTACTTGCGCGAAAAGGGCCCATAGTATTGAGCCGTGTCGGTCACATTCCTGATGAGGTAGGGTTTAGTACTGTTGCTATGCCAGATTCTTTGTTCACTATCCAGTACCAGGTCTCCTATGATTGAACCATCATCGAACTGTACTCCCTGAACTATTCTGCCTGAGGCCACATCAATCTGAATGATCATGGACTTCCCCTGATCTTCCTGACTGAAGTCTTTCATTTCAGGAAAAGCAGCACTGGCCACCCAAAGCTGCCCGGTAGACTCCACGTATTTCATCCCTAAAACCGAGTAAGGCACCTCAATCCAGTCAGACACGAGTCCATTCGTATCTACTTTTACCAGCTTTTTCTCTCTGATACTCCCCAGAATAATTTCTCCATTATCCATCAATACAAAACTTTCAGGGTGAAGCATTCCCGCATTGATTACGCGGTAGACTTCATCGTGGACTTCTACCCTGGCCAGTTCCTCCTGCATCTCCACTAAGTCCTCATAATTCTTATGATCTCTGATATTGTCGAAGTCAGGGTTATCGACAAAGTTGAAAGTAGCGTCCATCAGCATCATCTGCTTCAAGGTTTGCACTGCTCTGATTTTCCTTCCCGTCAACGACCAGGCGGCAGCCAGTTTAGGCACAATAGCGGGATGATTCGGCCTGAGTTCATCGGCCTTTCTGATCTGCTCCAGAAAAGCATCATAGTCCTGCTTATCATAAGCATCCATGGCAGCCTGATATACAGTTTGAAGGTCTTCCTGCTGCGCCAGCACAGGAACGGAAAGCATCAAAAAAAGCGCAATAACAAATCTCTTGAACATATGCAGGAGTTATTGATCGACATGAGTTTAACAGTTCAACGGAGCAAAGCCCTTAAAGGCTGAAAATGGCCGTCATATTACCATTTATGTAATAGCCTGAGCCTACCTTTGTACTAGCCTCATTTTGCCTTAATTTAACTGCTTTAACCTTAAAATATGATGAATCTTACTGTGAAAACATTCAAATCCATGATGATGGTAGGCCTGCTTTCAACGCTGGCTCTATCAGAATCTGTGGCTCAAAAGATACCTGATCAGGTAGTCAAATCGATTGATTTCAGAGAGATTGGCCCTACCAGGCAAGGTGGACGCTATGTAGATTTTGCGGTGATGGAAAAGTCGCCAAAAGTAATCTATGCAGCCACTGCTTCCGGTGGTCTCTTGAAATCTGTAAACAATGGTCAGTCGTGGGAATTCCAATTCGACAATGAAAGCGTTGCTTCAATTGGAGCTGTAGCACTAGACCAGAAAGACACCAGCGTTGTTTGGGTAGGTTCAGGTGAAGCCAATAACTCCAGAAGTTCTTACTGGGGTGACGGTGTTTACAAATCTACCAATGGAGGAAAAACCTGGCAAAACATGGGACTTCCTGAGTCTCATCATATCGGTCGAATTCTTATCGATCCGAACAATTCAAATGTGGTATATGTAGCCGCATTGGGCCACCTATACTCAGACAACCCTGAAAGAGGTCTTTACAAAACCACTAATGGTGGAAGAACCTGGTCTAAAGTACTGGAAGTTAAAAAGGCTGACGGTAAGTATATCGGTGTTGTCGATGTAGCTATGAGCCCTGACGATCCAAACACTTTGATTGCAGCGGCTTATGACAAAATCCGTACCCCATGGACCTTCAATGAAGGTGGAGAAGGTAGTGGAATCTACAAATCAACTGACGGAGGAAAGAACTGGAAAAAACTGAGCAATGGCCTGCCAGGCGGATTCCTGGGAAGAATCGGAGTGGCCTTTGCTCCAGGCAATGCCAATGTGGTATATGCCAACATCGAAAACGTCAACGTTGACGGCATCTCTGACGAAGAGAGAAGAAGAATGCTTGAAATTGGTATTCCTTTGAAAAGAGGGCAATCAGTAAAAGGCACTGAAATGTATCGCTCTGATGATGGTGGCGAAACCTGGAGAAAAATCAGCCCTGATGGTGAAGATGTAGGTGGATACCCATCTTACTACTATCAGCAGGTAAGAGTAGATCCTAATGACGAAGATCATGTCTACGTATTAGGTATTCAGGTTTGGGAAACTACCAACGGTGGTCAGACCTGGGGAACTCCTTTCAGGTTTGGTGGTGACAACCACGCTATGTGGATTGATCCGGCCGACTCTAAGCACCTTCTATTAGGCTATGACCATGGAATGGGTATCACTTATGATGGTGGTGCTACCTGGTATCACCCTGATGAGCTTCCATTGGCTCAGTTCTATGCTGTAGATGTAGATATGGCTTATCCATATAATGTGTATGGTGGTTTGCAGGATAATGGTTCCGTTCGTGGACCTAGTACAACCAAAGACGGCAGCCCGATTCCATTCGAAGCATGGCAAAGAACTGGCGGTGGTGACGGTATGTATAACGTAATCGACAAAACGAACAACAGATATCTATATAATGAGTCTCAGTTCGGTCCACTTCAGAGACGTGACCTGGTTACAGGAGAAGCCGCTGGTATTCGCTATACCGGAGACAGAAACATGAGATGGAACTGGAATGCGCCTATCCTGGTATCTCAGCACAATGCAAATGTCATCTATCATGCAGGTAACAAAGTATTGAAGTCAACTTACAGAGGTGAAAACTGGGAAGAGATCAGTGGAGACCTGACTAACAATGACGAAGTGAAAGCCAATGGTACCGGTAACATACAGTACGGAACTATCACTACCATGGACGAGTCGCCATTAGATGCCAATGAACTTTGGGTAGGTACTGATGATGGTAATGTGCAGATGACCAGAGACGGTGGAAAGAACTGGACTAACCTGAATGCCAATATTCCTAATAATCCAAAATACTGGGTAACCAGAGTTGAAGCTTCTGCTCACTACCCTGGAACTGCTTATGTAGCATTCAACGGAATGAGAAGAGACGACTTCACCTCTTACCTTTATAAAACCACTGACTGGGGTAAAACCTGGACTTCTATTGCTGCAGGCATTCCTCCTGCGGGTGTAAACGTAATCAGAGAAGACCACAAAAACCCTAACCTTCTATTTGTAGGAACTGAGCTCGGTACTTTCGCGAGTATCGATGGTGGTAAAAACTGGACCAAGTTCATGACGGGTATGCCTACTAATCCGGCCTACGACATGATCATTCACCCAAGAGAAAATGAATTGGTAGTGGCTACTCACGGTCGTGGTATCTTCATTGCTGACATCTCTCCTCTTCAGGGAATGACTGCTGAAGCCATGAATGCCACTGTGAGCCTGTTCGATATTCAGCCTGCTGTTCAGTATGCTGACGGACTGAGCAATGTAACTGCCTACACCAATTTTGATGGGGAAAGCAGAGCACCAGGTACTCATATTCATTTCTATGCTAAGTCTGCGGGGAAAGCCAATATCAAAATCTACAGAGGCGCCAAAGAAATCTATAAGATGGAAGTAGACGCCCAGGCAGGTTTGAACAGCAATATCTGGAGATTTGTGGAAATTACGGGTGAGCGTTCTGAAGAAGACCTCAAGTCAATGGCCGACAGATTCAGAAGATTCGGTATGAGTGAGGATCAGATTCAGGCCAGAATGGGTCAAATGAAATATATCACTACAGGCGTAGGTCCTGGTACTTATAAAGTAGTGGTAGAAATGAATGGCCAGTCTGCTACCAAAGAAGCTGTGGTTATGAAAGACCACTGGAACGGACAATAAACATATTTGAGATAGTTATTCACGTTGAAAGCCACTTCGCAAGGAGTGGCTTTTTTTATTCCAATTCTCTACAGCTATTAATGCCATGTTGAGTGACTACATATTATCTCATTCATTTCAAAGAACACCTCGCAACCCAAACAGATCAATGACTTACCGTCCAGTCGTCAAATTCAACTTTCATCGCAACAAATTGATTATTGATCAGATAAGACTCATCAATCAGGTAAAGCACCTTACGATGCTGTAATATAAGCTTTCTTACCTCCTCCCAAGGTGTATGATTAAACCAATTGGAGTCTAGCAATCTGTAATTGACTAATTCTTCTTTAGATACTTTGAAATAATCGTCATAAGGCTTTTCGATCTTTAATTTTTTAGGGGTATTAATGAAATGGAAGGCGAAAGTTATTGGCTGTATGCTCGGCTTACATTCTTTGCAGTAATAAAACTGATTGATGATGTACTTCCTGATTTGATCCAATGGATATTGTTTGTCCGGTTGTGAATATACCTTTTCTAGGGTCATGACTTTGTTGACCGGATTCTCTTTGAAGAGAATGATGACAGTATCTGCTTTTTGTTGACCTGAGAGAGATGTGGTAAAACTCAGGAACAATAGCTGTATCCATATCGCTTTTCTATTTAAAAGTAACTTTACCATCATAGAATATCTACTTGATTCGCCACAACTTAAATAAAGCTACCCCCAGAAGAATAAAGCCAATACTTTTAAAGACTCCAGCGACTCCAATGACAAAGTAGGTGTCGTAAAGATTAAAGACCCGGGCGTCAAAGTTGAAAAAACTCAATAATATCAACACCAATGATAGACCTAAGAGTAATTTGAGTTGTCTCATTCGATATCACTTTAATTCTTCTTTATAACAGATTAAAATCCTTTCCTTGATGGAACGCTTCATAAATATTAGTGAAAGTCATATCTGATGATTTACAGTTATTTCAATCATAGTTTCCATGGAAATTATTGAATATCATTTTTTTGATAAAAGAACCTGATAGTCACTTTCAGTTCTCCATTGACTGATTTCTGAATAGGCTGAATGATTAATGAATCTGCCTCTTGATACCAGTCTGACATATAAGATGTATCTACCTTATTGCTTAATGTATAATTGTGATTCAGTAAAACAGAACCCAACAATTCCCCTTTGATCAAAATTTCTCGCTTGTAAACAATTTCATTCGTGTCTAAATCAACCTTTACCGATCTTCTAACCTCGTTGGTTAGGTCAGTAAATTCCATCGAAATCTCCTTTTGACCTAAAGGAGAAGTGCATGAGGTGAATACCAACCATAAACTGAAAAATAAACTCTTCTTCATGATCAGGTGATTGTAATTATTTTTGATACCCTTCATAACTCGGTAGTAAGTAGGGATTTTCAACTTACTCATTATCCTTACCAGGGGTATAAAAACCTTAATTTTTCGTATTTCATAAGTTAAAGCCATATACTCATCTCCTTTTGGGAAGGCTCATTTGGTTAATCATAAAGTGTCAAGTCAAATTTTAGATTTCCACTGCGTTACTATCGCTTAGGATTATTTTCACCTCATAGATATTATCGTAACGGTCATGCGTAATGTACTTGTCCACAAAGTCACTCATCTGAAAAGTACTGCCAAACTGCTCAACTGTTACTACCCCATCGACCTTCCCCGACATACAAAGTTTGCTTCTCATAAACAGTATTAATGTACTGACCCTGCTATGATCCACTTTCTATAGAGTCTTCGATTGGAATCAATACCGAATTGGGCTTGGTGAAAACTAATTCCTTCTTATTTCTCTGTCATATCGTAGAAATCAACTTTAATCGCAACCAATAAACCGTTGATTTTCTGCCCCAAATCCACCAAATAAATATCTTTGGCTTCTAATAACCTGCGAGTAATTATCTCCTGATTTGAATCATTAAACCATTTTTGATCAACTACATTCTTCGAATAAATATCTCGAATAGTCAAATCAACAAAGGTACTATCTAACCGTGGGTCAAAAGAGAATGTAAACACCTCCAGTCCGTAGCCCTTATTTGTACAGGTTGAACAGAAAATAAATTTTTGAACCACATATTCTCTTCCTACGTCCATTGGAAAACGTAACTCAGGATGGTAGTATTTTTGCTTACCTACTTCCATAATAAAGTTACTATTCCGCTCAAAAAGGATGTATAAATCA
This sequence comes from Roseivirga sp., assembly GCF_965216855.1. Classification (NCBI taxonomy): domain Bacteria; kingdom Pseudomonadati; phylum Bacteroidota; class Cytophagia; order Cytophagales; family Roseivirgaceae; genus Roseivirga; species Roseivirga sp. The sequence continues at coordinate 456,898 of NZ_OZ244204.1, forward strand.
GTCCCTTTAGTTTGAGCTTGACTGCTGGTACTAACCGATAAAACAGTCAACAAGACCATTGCGAAAGTACTTTTTACCATGATTAGAGTTTTAAAAGAAATTTCGTCTTAAGCGATTTAAACTGCTCACGACAAAAACTGTATTTATTTTTCAAGTCTTCATCCAAGCAGATAGATTTTTCAGTTTTATATAAGCCTGACCGTGAAAAGGCCAGGTAGGAATCATCCAATCCCAGACGAATGGATCACCCCTTGGTGGATAAGCTGCAGAATCATCAACAACACCCAAAATACCAAGAGTCGCATGATGCTCAGAAGCACTTTTTAATATCTCCGATAATTTCATAGTTGTTGAAATTAAACTCAGCAAATAAGAGGTTAAAGACAGTCCTTTTAGTACCATCATTTCCTTCAATCACAGCTGAATAGTCGGAAAAGGACAAAAAATGATTAAATGAGAACTGTTGATAAAACGCTTCGCAAACACTATTATAAAGGTTGGAAGTATAGTCTGATGAAGAAACAAAATGCTCCATTGCCTTATGAGAAGGAATTTCTATGCTATTCGTCCAGCTCAAATCACTGAGGCCATACACCGAACAAAAATCACCTATTATAGATTTCTGCAAAAAAACCCATTGCGACTCGCCAGGCAAGAGGTTTCTATTTCTGGAAATATTCATTTTGTATGATGCTTCAAAACATGGCCTTTGTCCGTTGGTAATATCTTGAACACTGGTTTGGAGCTTAACATTGAGTTCATTGACCAATTCCAACCAGTTTTGATACTTCTCTGATCGATGGTGAACATGCTTAATAATTGATTCTTCCAGGCGCTTATTTGGCCTTAAAGAGTCATTGTAGTAATGACCAATAGTTCTTTTTATCTCTTCCCTAACTTTCATTTGATTTAGCCTTTATGTAAACCTCTTCAAAGTTTATGTAGTCGAAAATGCTGCAAAGTATTTGACAGGATTATCAACCCTTATTGGGAACCTATACCCTGAAATCTACTTGATTTACCTTAGTAAATCAGTTCATGCTGAGAACCTTTCTCTGGTTATCCAATAGAGTGCAAGACCAATGATAACCGAATTAATAGAAAGGCTACAGTTTGATAATAAGTCCATTATAAAACTGAATGAAGTAAATACTTTATTTCGTTACTCATAATTCTACACTAAATAGGATCAATGAGTATCCGTCCAGTCGTCAAATTCAACTTTCATCGCAACAAATTGATTATTGATCAGATAAGACTCATCAATCAGGTAAAGCACCTTACGATGCTGTAATATAAGCTTTCTTACCTCCTCCCAAGGTGTATGATTAAACCAATTGGAGTCCAGCAATCTGTAATTGACTAATTCTTCTTTAGATACTTTGAAATAATCGTCATAAGGCTTTTCGATCTTTAATTTTTTAGGGGTATTAATGAAATGGAAGGCGAAAGTCATTGGCTGTATGCTCGGCTTACATTCTTTGCAGTAATAAAACTGATTGATGATGTACTTCCTGATTTGATCCAATGGATATTGTTTGTCCGGTTGTGAATATACCTTTTCTAGGGTCATGACTTTGTTGACCGGATTCTCTTTGAAGAGAATGATGACAGTATCTGCTTTTTGTTGACCTGAAAGAGGTAATTGAAACCCCAGTAACAATAGGTAAATCAACAAAAAAGCTCTAATTACATTTATAGTCTTCACTTTCATATTTCTTTAATATACTTCTATAAACTCCATATCTCATTTTAACTTTATCATCAATTGATTTATAAGCATCTGTTTTATGAAGTCCAACATAAGCCAAAGCAAGGTAAAACTCATTCCAGTCCCATTCCATGGTGTCACCAGAGTTATAATTAATCTTCTTGCCCTGATAGAATTGGTTTTTAAATTCATCTGACAATAGATACGATGACAACTCTCGTACTGACTCACTCAATGACAACAAATAAGACTCGATCATATAATTATGTTGTAAATAATTATCAAATTTATCGTGATTATTATTTATATAATTCCATAATGCAGCAAACCTTTCCTCATTTGGATTCTTTTCCAAATAAGCTTCAAACCCACCAACTTGCTCAGCTTGAATTATAATACCACCAAGCTCTGCATGAATGGTTTCATGAAGAATAGTTCTGGCTAGCTCAAGTTTTGACTTATTGAGACGATTTTTATTCAGGGCTATTGTAAAGCTTGGCTCAGACAAGGTCCCGCGTGGAAATGTTTTCGCGTTTATTGTACCAGAAATAGTATCCTGAACGTCAAGACACAATTCAGCAAAAGGCTTAGTGGTAATAAAGTCAGTCAAATTTTTATATGCCAAATCAGTTTCTTTTAACTTATTCCACACCTCTTGTAAACATTCATTTTTCTTGAAAGCATCTGTCTCGCAAATGCCTGCCTCCCAAAATGCTGCAGCCATTTCCGGATCAATAATCGGAATCTCACCATCTCCTAAATCACAATCATCTTCACCAGCTACTTCAGTATGAGAAAGGTATGAATACTCATAGCAGTCCTTCTCCATGGTGTAGTAGTAGTTGGTACTGGAGTACTCTCCGTCTACATAGGTTTCGTAATAGTTCTTGACCAGATAATAATCACAGCGTGTGACAGTAACCCAGCTACCTCCACCCCCTGTAGACCCTCCCGTTGAAGGTCCACCGCCACCGCCACCAGAGGAGCCATTATCGAAACCTATATTCTCCTCGGGGCAGTCCTTGTCAGGAGTGATGGACCTGACATGGCCGGGTAAACCGGCCTGGTACTCGGTACCACTATCAGGTCCCTTTACTGGTATAATGCTCATTTCACCATCAAACCCTTCCATAGAACCTGTTGCCAGATACTGCAGCAAGAATTCGTCTGTCATGGTGTACCTGACAATAAATGGCTTGTAAGCATTGTTTTCGGAATCCAGTCGCATCACCAGGTTATAGAATTCCCCTGTTCTGGTTGCATTGGAATGAAGGTAAAAAGTGTAGGTGGCTGTACCGGAAGAGTCGATACTTTCCAATATTTTTTCCCAATCAATGGTGAATTCCGGGTCTCCTGTTGCTGAAGCCATACTGAACCTTTCGGTACCATTGGCCAGACCAAGCCGGTCGAATAGTTTGGAAGTTACATGAGGAATGTCTTCTGGCTGGACAGCTCTTCTGCTATTTTGGAGAGCTACTTCGGAAGACTCGTACGGGTCAGCACATGAAAAAACGGCTGCCAGAATTGCGAAAATCAAAACTGATTTCAGTCTGGTAATTAGCATAACACAAAAGTTTAGTTGTGGTTAATGCTAGCATCAGAAAGTGCGTTTTGATTTTACAGGGTTAAACCTAAATTTTACTTTACTTTATTACAATTAATTATTGAATTTATTAATCAAACAAGTGTAAGATTCACTATGCTCTTATAGCTCTTTGGATTGGGAATAATTCAAGAGAAATAGCCTGAAGATCAGCCATGAGCAGGCGCTTCTAAAATAATCTGAGCTACTTTATTCCAGCCACTCGGGCCAATACCATTGACCTTCTTGATGGTATCATCTTCCAGATCGGCCCATAGACCGGTAGGTCTCTGTACCAGGTAAGGATCATGAACGGACTGCAGCATTTCAAAATCATTGATGCTGTCACCGGCACCATAGCTGATAATACCCCCCCATTCCTTTTCATATAGTGAAATAAGTATATCAACCGCTTTGCCCTTATCAGCCTTGTCCGATACTACGGTCTGAAACTTACTGCCTGGAATATTTCTCAGTCCGTTTTTCTTCAGGTAGTCGTTAAAGCCTTCGGTTACCCTACCCTTGAGTATGGTTTCGGAAAACTCGCGTTCCATGGCTCTTCTTGATGAACGCAAATCGAGGCCAGTGTACATAGACACTTCTTCTGCAGGTAAATCAAAATAACAAAGCAGAGAAAGCCCCATTGATTCTCTTGCTTTACTAATTACATCCCTGATAAAGCCAACTGGTTTTCCCAGTGCAATGACTTCATAGTCATCAATTACATAAGTGTTGTAAGGTATCTTTTGAGAGAAATAACCTCTGGGAATAAATATGGCTGACCCATTTTCTACAATGAAGGGATCTTTCACCTCCATCGAATCACGGTAAAACTCTTGCTCTACCCTGGACTTAGAACTACAAAAAACAATTGGAATGCCCTGTGACTTCAGCGCCCCGACAGACTTCAGGGTTCTTGCAAATGAATAACTCTTAAGGTCCAGTAATGTACCGTCTAAATCGCTAAATAGAACTCTTCTCATTTGATCTCCAATTGTTCATGTGCCGCAGGCAAATGATCTTTGCTTTTGGTCAGATCGCGTGCCAGCTTCTTTTTACCATTCTTGTACTTATACTTCGACAAATCAACTTTCAGGAATTCTGCATAAGGTGCATCCTTCAAAGTTTCTTTGAACTTCAGCATGTTCACCTCGGTCAAAGCGGGATAGTAACGCACCGTTTCCGGCATTTGCTCTCCATCCTTTAATAAACCACGGTTATATAAATCCAGTAAAATCTCCTCCTTTAAATGATCCGGGCAAAGTGGCGACCTGTAAATAACCTCCATAGCCTCTCGACTCATAGACTTCACGTGCTCATCGCCCTTGACTTCGTGCAGATGCGGATTACGGCTTTCAATCTGGAAGAACTGAATCCCTTGTTTCATCACATCCGCAGAAGGCGAATCAATGATTCCTCCAAACCTCTCCAATACATTGATATAATGGTAGGGCTCAATGGAATACCCTGACGAATAATCAATATTCAGTGCCAGGTCCATGCTCATGGCATGTTCTCCAGCATTTCCCGTCTTAATGATTTCAGTTCCATAACCCGTATAGCTACTCACCAGGCTATTCAATATCTTATTGGTATGCTCTGAAGCTCTTCCTCTTTTCGCAAAGAAGAGGCTGGATTCTACAATCTTGGGTTTACTGTGCCAGGCAATTCGCACCATGGAGTAGTCAGATTTAGCGCTGTAAAGTGCTGCACTATATTCCTGCACATATTCGTAAACAGCACCAGGGAAGTAATTATCCGAATCAATAAAGCCAATGTATTTCTTACCACAGAGATAGGCCAGAATAGTACTGAGTATCATTCCCTCAGCCTTACCACTTCTTACTTCTCCTTTCTCATCGAGAATGTAATCGTAGCCTGAAGCTTTACAGGCTGCCGCAAGCAGAGGATCTTTCTGATGTGCAATGAAAATATCCTTCTTCATGAACTTACTCATGTGGTTGAGAGCGTCCATTTCAATTTGAAAACGGTCTACCGGTTCGCGCTTGCTATTGGAAACCAGTATTACGAGACATTCATGGGGAATACCAGATAGTACCCCTTCCAACAGCTTGATCTTCTCGTCCTTGATTGGAACTACAATCGCCATCTGCTCCTGTATATCCTGAAGTGACTCGTAAGATATCCGGGTGATCACCCTTCTCTCTTTTTCCTTTGGCTCCAACTCTTTCAGCTTAAGCCCCGCATCCAACTCCCATACCTTCTGCACATCGTGAATTTGTATGGGACCAAACCTTTCAACTTCTCTGGGTATTTCAATTCGCATATTATAAAAATAAGGAAGATCAGGCTACTTTTTCATCCAAATTAAAAGCTATTAACGCAATCGGTTGTTTAAATGGATAATTTTTAAACCTACTTAATACTTATTTTCATTAATCAGACAGCTATCCATGAAATATACATTTTCAATTTTCAAGCTTTTAGGAATCTTTAACTCATTGAAGCACGGGATTGGACTGAGAATTTATTTATTTCGTGCCCTTAAATAATATTGGTTGATGCGAGCAAAGAATATTCTACTGGGTTTATTGCTAACCACTTTAATAGTAGGTTGTAAGAAAGATGAGGTGCCTGTTCAGGACGATTATTACTTCACTTACGAAATTAAAATCAGCAACAGAATATCTGAGCCGACTATCATTAATGGATACTACGGACACGTATTACTCTTTGAAGGTGATTTTATGCCAAGCACTGAGGGTACAGCCAAAGCACCTGATACCGTACGCAATGAGCTTTACTTCTATGATGCCGATAAGCTGGAAGCCCTGGAAGCCGCCAAGGTTCAAAGAGATGGCGTAGACTTTTACGACCTGCGGAAGCTTAAGAAAGACGATGTAACGCCTAAGTACATTATTAAACCGAATAAGAAAGGTTTCTATCAGATTGATACCAATAACCAAAACTACCTCGTACTGATTGAGGTAAAAAAGAACCTTGGCTATTTCAATGGAGGTCCTTTCAAAGCCGGGCACGAAACTACTCAGCTTCGTACCAGAAATATGAACATAGACTACAACGCCACTTTTTAGCAGTTATCAGGTCATCTAATGAATATCTCTGGTCTGCTCCGTAAAGTTTGAAGCAGAAACTTGAACATAAACACGTCCATTCAGTAATTTAAGGCAGACAGTCCAATGCCTTGAAAAAACAACACGACCTTAATCCTGCCATTAACTGGTTCAACTCCAAAGGATGGACAGCTTTTGAGTTTCAACAAGAATGCTGGAATGCCTATCTCAATGGAAAGAGTGGCCTTCTCAATGCACCCACAGGTAGTGGTAAGACTTATGCTATCTGGATGGGCTGTGTATTACAGGCGCTCAAAAATCCCGAAAAGGCCAAAGGATTGCAAGTGATCTGGGTTACTCCTCTAAGAGCTTTAGCCAAGGACATTCATTCAGCTATGCAGGCAGTTTGCCGGGACATAGGCCTGGATTGGGAGATTGGGTTGCGTACAGGCGATACAAGTCAAAAGGATCGGCAAGCCCAACAGAAGCAAATGCCACAGGCTCTGGTCACCACTCCCGAAAGCATTCATATACTACTGGCACAAAAGCAGGCTCCCAAAACTTTTGCCAACCTGAAGGCCGTCATTGTTGATGAATGGCACGAACTGGTCGGTAGTAAGCGAGGCGTACAAATGGAACTGGCTCTGGCCTATTTTCGTCACCTTAATCCCAAACCCATACAAACCTGGGCGGTATCGGCAACTATCGGCAATCTGGAAGAAGCTACCCGGGTGTTATTGGGAGACCTCTATGATGACTGCGAAATCATCAGAGCCAATATTGATAAGAAGATTGAGATTGAAACCATACTTCCAGAATCAGTTGATACTTTACCCTGGACAGGACATCTGGGTATTAATATGCTCTCACGCATTTTACCCATCCTGGATGAGAATACCTCCACCCTGCTTTTTACCAATGTAAGGTCACAAACAGAAATCTGGTACAAAAGCCTGATGGAGCGTGCTCCAGAACTGGCGGGTCTTGTGGCTATGCATCATGGTTCATTGGATCTCAATGTCAGACAGTGGGTGGAAGAGGCTCTGCATAAAGGGAAACTCAAGTGCGTGGTTTGTACTTCCAGTCTGGATCTGGGCGTAGACTTCCGCCCGGTAGACATGGTCATTCAGGCGGGAGGCCCTAAAGGAGTTGCCCGTTTCTTCCAAAGAGCAGGACGAAGTGGACACCAACCGGGAGCCACCAGTAAGATTTACTTCCTCCCTACTCATTCGCTGGAATTGATTGAAGCTGCTGTGTTGAAAGAAGCTATTGCCAATCAACAGTTTGAGAGTCGGACCCCTCTGGTACTTTGCTACGATGTACTGGTTCAGTACCTGGTAACTCTGGCCGTTGGACCTGGCCTTTACCCTGAAGAAGTAAGAGGACATATTCAAAGTACCCATGCTTTTGCCGAGCTGACCGATCAGGAATGGCAGTGGTGTCTGGAGTTTATCACTACAGGGGGCAATTCCCTGAGTGCCTATGATGAATATGCCAAAGTCGAAATAATGGCCGATGGACTCTGGAAAGTAAATAATCGTAAAACAGCCATGCGTCATCGACTGTCCATGGGTACTATTGTAGGAGATCCGGTGGTGAAAGTGAGGTATGGCTCCGGTAAGTTCATCGGTACGGTAGAGGAATCATTTATCGCTCAACTGAATGAAGGAGATACTTTCTGGTTTGCAGGAAGAAACTGGGAATTGGTACGCTTTAAGGACATGACAGCCCAGGTCAGGAAATCCAATAAAACCAAAGGGCCTATTCCTCGCTGGGGTGGCGGAAAGGCATCCTTTACCTCACTCCTCTCTGGTCAGCTTCGCAGAAAAATCCATGATGCGTCTCACGATGTCTTCGAGGGGGTTGAAATGAATGCCATTGCACCACTTCTGAAGAAACAGGGCAAACTCTCCGCTTTGCCACTGGAGAAGGAATTGCTGGTAGAGCAGATCAAGTCAGATGAGGGCACACACATTTACTTCTATCCTTTCGAAGGAAAATATGTACATGAAGTTTTGGCGGCTTTATTGGCCTATAGAATATCCGTTAGTCAACCTATAAGTTTTTCCATTGCCTCTAACGATTATGGCTTTGAACTGCTTACTGATATGGATATTGAAATTGAGGACTTTCTGGAGCTGGACCTTTTCTCCATGGAGAATCTATTGGATGACATCAATGCCAGCATCAACAACACGGAGATGGCGAAACGCAAGTTTAGGGATATTGCCACTATTGCAGGGCTGATCTTTCAAGGTTACCCAGGAAAAGGCATGACCTACAAACACCTTCAGGCTTCCTCCACCATGCTCTATAGAGTATTTGAAGATTATGACCCGGGTAACCTCTTGCTCAAACAGGCTAACGAAGAGGTATTAAGCCTGCAGTTTGAAAGGTCACGACTAACAGAATCTCTGAAGAGAATCAATCAACAGGAAATTGTACTGAAAAAACTGCGACAGCCAACACCTTTCTGTTTCCCGATTATGGTTGACCGGCTTAGGGAGCGATTCACCACTGAAATGCTTTCTGAACGCATACAGCGCATGCAACTCGACTTTGAGGGATAAAAAAAGGCCGGCAACTCATAGCTACCGGCCTCTCATTCTTATTTGAATATGTTAACGCTTCAGATCAAGCGCCATTCCGTTTTTCATGACCAGGTGCTCAATAAAGAACTCCATCATACGCTCAGTATCCATGGCCGTATGTCCTCTGTCAGGACCTACCTGTACTTCAAAGCTCTTGCGGGCATCCTGTAAAGCCTTAATGAATGCCAGAGAATTCTGAGGGTGAACGTTGTTATCGCTGGTACCGAAGTACACCATCAACTCACCTTCCAGTTGGTCAACCTGATTCATCAGACTAAAAGTCTCATATCCTTCCAGGTTGTTCTCCAACAGGTTCATATAACGCTCAGTGTAGATATTGTCATAGTATCTCCAGTCAGTCACAGCCGAGTTAACCACTGCAGCATGGAACACTTCCGGATGTCTCAACAGGGAAGTAGCTGAAGTAGTACCACCATAAGATGTACCATAAACTCCTACTCTGTTCTTATCGAAATAAGGTCTGTCATAGAGCGACTTAATACCTTCGGCAAAGTCATCCATTTCTACCTGACCCAGTTTACCGTAGATTTCATCCAGCATTCTTTTTCCTCTTCCTCTTACATTTCTGCCATCTACATCAACTACCAGGAATCCATATTCAGTCAATGAGTTAGGAAGGGTGAAGTTCTCTGTAAACTCGTTGGTAGCAGGGCCACCATAGTTAGCCAGAATCAGTGGATATTTTTTGTTTGGGTCGAAGTTAGACGGAAAGTGAAGCAAACCGTGTAGTTCAGTTTTACCATCAGCTGCGGTAAAGGTGAAGGCCTCCACTTTCTTCAAACCCAGAGATTCGAACTTGCTGAGATCACTTTTGGCCAGCTCTGCCAACACTTTGCCTTTGCTGTCTACCAGATTGGTAAATGGTGCAATGTTGTGCGTCTGAGCAATGTCTATAAAGTATTTACCATCAGGTGAGATGGTTACTCTGTGATTGTAAGCAGGATCAGTCATTCTGGTGTCCTTAGAGCCATCCAATCTCACTTTGTGCAGCTGCATTTTCATGTGATTTTCACCACTTCTGGCCATGTAGTAAAGCTCCCCTTTCTTCTCATCGACCATTTGGATACCAGCCACCTCAAAAGGATGATTGGTAATAGTAGCTTCTAGTGTTCCGTCTACATTGTATAGATAGTAGTTGTTGAAACCACTTCTTTCAGAAGCCCAGATGAAACGCTTACCATCTGCCAACCAGTGCATTTCTGGCGTGTTTCTGGTAAAGCTAGGCAGCCACTCTTCTCTCACTACTGTTCTGCTCTTCCCTGTTTCCGGATTGGCAGCTCGCAGCTCCATGATATCCTGCTTTCTGTTGGTGCTGTGATAAAGCAATTCAGACCCATCAGGAGTCCACTCAACACCATATAGATAAGTTCCTAAAGCACCATCATTAAAAGGCTTACCATCTCTGGTATCCAGCTTGGTCATTTTCTTGGTTTCCAGATCGTAAACCATTAAGTCTACCGGCAGGTTAGGTTCTCCTACTTTCGGGTAAGACATCACTTCCAGTGAATCGTACATCTGAAGCTGATCCAGGAGCACATAGTATTTCTTCGAGTTCTTTTCATCGAATCGATAGAAAGCCACCTTTTTACTGTCTGGTGACCACCACATAGCGGTAATCTGACCTAACTCTTCACCATATACCCAGGTAGCAATACCATACTTAATCTGGTTATCCATGTTACCATCGGTAGTGATGGCCTGCACATTGCTACCATCGATATTACTGATGTACATGTTTCTATCTTTGGTATAAGCCATCAACTCACCATTAGGCGCATCAGCTGAAGCATACTGGCGACCTCTGGCCGGACGGTTAAACCGTCTTCTTTCGGGTCTTGGAGGAGTACCTAAATCTTCCTGAGTTTTCTTTTTGACATCGTATTTCCACAGCTTTCCATCCTTTACATATTGGAAACTGCCGCCATCTTCGCTCCAGTTGGCGGAAATCATTCCGTATTCTACAGAACCACGAATTTGCGGAGCCACCCTGCTATATTGATCATAGCCGGGCATGTTTTTCAGCTTATCCTGAGCTTTCCCGGGCATAGCCAGGATGAGCATGGATAAAGCGGTGAGGAATAAGACCTTTCTCATATTGGTAGTTTTCGTTTTTTCAGTTTTCAATACTAATACTTTCAGGCTTAAAAAAACAGATGAAATCTAAGAGCGGTATAGAGATTTAGCATTTACAATATAAGATATGCGATGTACTCTACACCATTTGCTCATTGCTAACTACCTCTCAAAGTACACCTTTGACATTTCAACTTGGAAATTAAAGTTTGAGGTTGAAGATTTGCGATCTCATAACGAAGCCCATTCCATGATACGAACCCTACGATTTCTGGCCATCGCTGAAGGCATTAGCTACCTCTTATTACTTGGCATCTGCATGCCCCTGAAATACTGGTTCAATATTCCCGAACCTACCTACCCGGTGGGGCTGGCGCATGGCGTACTGTTTGTATTATACTGTTCCTTTGTAATGTTTGTGGCGCGAAAGGAAACCTGGAGCATGGGCACCACTTTTCTGGCACTCATCGCCTCGCTTTTACCTTTCGGTACTTTCGTGGTAGAAAAGAAGCTATTGAAATAGCCAGCAGCATAAAAAGCTCATTTTTTTCAGAAATTCTCAAACCCTCATGCCCTTTCGTGGTTCTGTCTCATGAATAACACATTATGAAGCAGTACTTCCTGATTTTTACGCTGATCTTTGGTCACCCTCTTTTTGCCTTTCAAAATACCGGAACCCTTTCAGGGTATGTAAGGGATGCCAAGACTGGAGAATCCATCCCCGGAGCTACCGTACAGGTATTGGAATTAGGCACGGGAGCGATTACCAATGCTGAAGGTTTTTATACGCTCAGGGCTTTACCCACCGAGACTTTTAGCATTCAGGTTTCCTTTGTAGGCTATGAAAATCAGACCCGTTTCAATGTGGTGATCCGGTCAGGGGGAAATCCCGACCTGAATTTCGAGTTGAAGGAAACCGTTTCTGAGTTAGGCGAAGTAGTGGTAGTAGCCAACCCTTTTCAGAAGATAGAAGAAACACCCCTATCCATTCAAAAGCTTTCGCGAGAAGAAATTGCCACCTACCCCGGTGGAAACAATGATATAGCCAAGGTAGTACAGTCACTTCCGGGCGTTTCCGGCTCTATTGGAGGTTTCCGCAATGACATCATTATCAGAGGTGGTGCGCCTAATGAAAATGTCTACTATCTGGATGGTATTGAAATTCCTAACATCAACCACTTCGCCACTCAGGGAAGTGCGGGCGGACCTGTCGGACTGCTAAATGTAAGCTTCTTTGAAGGGGTGACGCTTTCTACTTCAGCCTTTGCCGCTCAGTACGACAATGCCCTTTCCGGTGTCCTGCAGTTTGACCAGCGCAATGGAAATACCCGGGAGTTCAGGACCAATTTCAGGTTAAGCAGCAGTGAAAGCGCTTTGACTTTTGAAGGTCCGCTATTTAAGAAGCAACAGGAATCATCTAACACCTCATTCATTGCTTCCGTGAGAAGGTCTTACCTCCAGTTTCTCTTTGAAGCCATCGACCTCCCTTTCCTTCCTGACTATTGGGACTATCAATACAAGGTGACTCACAAGATTGATGAGTATAATGAAATCACTATTACCGGTATCGGTTCAATTGATGACTTCAGCATTAATGTACCTGAGGAGTATGATGCTGAGCAACAGGCTACCCTGGATCAGGTTCCTATCATTAAGCAGCAGACCAACACTGCAGGTATTAGCTGGAAGCAGCGCAGAAAAGAGGGCCAGGGCTTCTTACAACTGGCTTTAAGCAATAACATACTGGACAATGATTTCAGAAAGTATGAAGACAATGAGAATGAAACAGGCCTGTACCTGCAAAACCTTTCACGGGAATCAGAAACCAAGCTACGGCTTAATCTGACTCGCTTTAAAGGTAACTGGACCTTGGTCAAGACTTTGAGCTTACAGGTCGTCAGTTACGAGAACAACAGCATTGACGTGATCAATACCAATCAGTTCAACAACAGCATAAGCTTCGCCAGGTATGGAGCCTCTTATCAGGCTTCCACCACAACCCTAAATGACAGACTAGACTTGTCCTTTGGACTTCGGTTCGATGGTAATTCTTTCACCGATTCGGGAAATGAAATCTGGCGTACCCTAAGCCCCAGAATATCGGCCAGCTATGCACTAGATGCAAACCAGCAATGGTCGTTAAATGCGAGCATCGGCAGGTACTATAAAATCCCTCCTTATACAATTCTCGGTTATTTCGACAATGGCTTTGTCAATCAAAATGCCCGATACATTCGCAGTGATCATGCGGTACTGGGTTTAGAATATTTGCTAAACCCTTCTTCCAGATTTACCCTGGAGGGTTTCTACAAAAAGTATAGTGACTACCCTGTTTCACTGAGTGAAGGCGTTTCGTTGGCCAACTTAGGTGGAGACTTCTCAGTGCTCGGCAATGAGGCCATCAGCAGTGTGGGAGAAGGAAGAACTTATGGTGTAGAATTTCTCTACCAGAAGAAGTTTACTAATAACTTCTATGCTATTCTGGCCTACACCTGGTATAACAGTGAGTTCACTGGTCTCGATGGAGTTTACCGACCTAGTGCCTGGAACAGTAACCACCTGCTGACATTTACCGGTGGCTACAAATTTGGCAATAACTGGGAAGTGAGCGCCCGCTCCCGCTACCTGGGCAGAACGCCTTACGCTCCGGTGGATGAAGCAGCTACGCTGGATAACTACCCTGCTATTATCAGAGATTATGACCAGCTGGGTACTGTGAGACTTCAGTCTTTCAACCAAACAGATATTCGCATCGATAAGAAGTGGAACTTCAGCCAATGGACATTAAATGTCTTCCTTGAAATTCAGAATGCCTTTGCCCAGAACATTCCTAATGAACCGGATTATGGTCTTAATCGCGATAACCAGGGGAATGTAATTAGCCCCAGGCAACTGGTGCAGATTGAGGATATCGACAACTCAAGCATATTGCCTTCTCTGGGTATAGTCATCGATTTCTAAGTGAAGCAGACTCCAAACTTATGACAAACACTTTCCGAAAAGTCTTTCAGTGTGCCCTGGTACTTTTTCTATTCCTTCTTGGTGTTGGAGTAGTGTACCTGTTCAATAAGGAGCGGTTCGATCTGAGTGAGGAGGACTATATTATCTCTGCCTTACTAACGGGTATTTCGGGCCTTGTGGCTTTTATCCTGATTGTGATTCTCAGGATGATGAATAGAGCCTGAGATTCTCTGTGACTTCCATCGCTCCCCTCCTCGTTTTCTATCCCGAGTGGGCGAGGGATCTGCCTCAATTCTCTTACCCAACGACAGTACCATTAGACAACTAAGGCAGATACTTCGGCTACGCCTCAGCATGAAAAAAGGAGTATACAGGGTAGCCTTTACTCCTCTACCCGAGTCCAGACCACGGTCCTACCGAACATGGCCATACCAATGTAGCCTCTTACATCCAGCTTATCCCCTTTCAGCTTCATACGGCAGGCATAAGTCTTCCCATTTTCAGGATCATAAATTTCCCCATCTTCCCAAACTCCATCGTCAAAAGTGAAGCCTTTTACCAGATTCAAACCAACAATAGGCCTTTTACGCAGCTCTTCTTCAGAGTTTTCTTTATCTAGTTTCGGCTGGCCATTGTCATTATTGGGTTCTTTAAGCCAGACAATTTTGCCGTTATACTTACCCGCTTCTTTATAGATCTCAATCTTGGCTTTACCATCATCGGTTAACCAAAGTCCCAACACATCATCGGCAGATTGTGCTTTCAAGACAGAAGAACCTAAAAGGAGAAACAAGGAGAAAAAGACGATGAGTTTTTGCATGCTTTATATTTTTGAAACTTGTTGGATTGAAAACGCCTGAGCCTTAAAATTGTTGGAATGCTCGTTCACGAATTACTGGGACAAAGATTAAGATTGATTCCTGAAAAAGGAATTTTCTGGGAAGAGAAAAAGTATCTTATTCTGGCCGACCTGCATTTAGGCAAGGCAGGGCACTTCCGTAAATCCGGTATTCCTGTATCTGACCTGATCCACAGCAAAGACATCTACCTGCTTGACAAACTCATTGCCCGCTTTCAACCGGAGCAGGTTATCTTTCTGGGTGATCTCTTCCATTCCGACCATAATCAGGGCTGGGAAATCTTCAGACGTTGGATGGTAAGCAAGGCACCGCTCCCATTCAAGCTGGTACTGGGCAACCATGATGTACTGGAAGCTCGAAATTATAGAATCCCAAACCTGGAAGTAATGGAAAAGCTTAGCCTCCATCCTTTTGACCTGACCCATATCCCTGAAGAAACCGAAGGCTACAATCTGGCCGGGCATATACATCCGGCCATCAAGATGCATGGCAAAGGCCGACAGTCGTTAAGGCTACCATGTTACTTTTTTGGAGAAAATAATGGCCTATTACCTGCTTTTGGCCACTTTACCGGAACTGCCAAAATAAGCATCAAAAAAACCGATGTCGTCTATGCCATTGCTGATCAGCAGGTAGTGAGGGTGAATTGATTGGGTTACTGCCTGATGTATTTGGAAGTTATTGGATGAATAGAGTTATTAAATTTTCTATATCTGCTATTCGCTAACGATATTGTTATTTAACATGGGACTCGAATTTCTTTAAACGAAAAATGCTCTTTGCAAAACCAAAACCGACCGTAACACCAGAAGACAAAGAATGGGTTGAAGATGCCTTTCTTTGGTTCGAAGAAGAATATGGAGCAGATTATTTGAAAAACGTCAGGATTATCGAACCCACAAAGGAGTTTTTCAACTATGAATTCTCGGGACTAGAAAAAGATGCCGAGTATGCGCTTGAAAAGTGCATGGAGTACATGGAAATTAAAAACACTAACGTAGAGCTCTATTTTTTCTCTGAATCTCCTATGGAATTTGAAGACGAGGGAATTATAGCTACTCACAACGAAGAAGGCTTCAGAAACCAGTCGAGTAATGCCATTGGTAAGTATTCCGAGCGCGGGCCGAATACATTTGAGATTGGGCTTGAACTTAGTCAACTTAAAAATCCGCAATCCATGATTGCCACGTTGGCACATGAACTGTCTCATCTTATTCTATTGGGTGAAGGCCGTCTTCATGAAAATGATGAAGAATTAACGGACTTAAATTGCATTGCAATGGGTTTTGGCATATTTCTATCCAACTCACTTTTCAATTTTCAACAATGGCAGGGTCATAGTCATCAGGGTTGGCAGACTAATCGCCAGGGCTATATTCCCGAACAAGTGGCAGCGTATGCCATGGCCCTGTTCAATAACTATCAGGACAACCCTACGAATTGGAGTCAACACCTGAATAAAGGCATTCGGAAGATGTATGAAAAGAACTTAAAGTTCCTGAATACGACAGAAAATGCAACCCGATTTAGATGAGTTCCAAATGGGCTAATATATGTAGAGTTATGAGCTATTGTAAAATAGCACTTGAAGTATCTAGATCATGGTAACAATTCCAATAGAAAACAACGAGCTCATTCTAGACAATACTAAAATCACCTGGGTTACCCCCCTTTATACCGAGGAAATTAAATCTCCAACAGAACTCATATATGGTCATTCATATCTTGAGTTCTATCTTTTCACAATAGGAATTGGCTATACAATTAAGGTTAGGAATTCAGATGGCAATACGCTAACTATTCGGATCAAATCCTATTTTCAAAAGAAGCATAATGAAAAATACGGCTTGTTCAATCAAGTTACAGGAGCTATCTGGAAACATTACTTCATCGATAAAATAGAAGAACAACTTCACGAATGGGAACAAGGTAAAAGTCTGCAAATCGGCAACTATGAGATCAACGCCTTTGAAGTTTCATATCGAACCCCTAACAAACCTAAAAGCATAGCTCTGGATGACATATCCATATTAAGAAGAGAAGAAGATTTTCTTATTCTTTCCAAGTCTAATCCTGACAAATTTATGAGAGTAGTACACCTCAAAGAATGGAATTGGGCTGTACTTCTAACCATATTAGAAAGCATTAGTACCCGCATTATAAAATAATGTTATGGAATAGCAGACCTTCAAACATCAACATTCAGGAGTCATATCTATGACTCATACAAACTATATTGTTAAATTGATTAGTGTGACAGGATTCCTAAAGAACAGACAAAAAATCACACCGATACCTTATTAATAGAAGAAGGACTGACAGGACAATTGTTTTAAACTGACCGAACAATCAAAACTACATTTAATTTGATCATACCAAATGAAGTATATCCTATTATTCGCATTGGCCATATTGACATTCACTTCCTTTGGGCAAGAGGTTGAAAAAATAATCTTTACTTCCCAAAAACATGACGAGCCACCTACAAAACAAGGTAGACCCAAGTACAAAATTGAATTCTTAAAAGAATCCAATGGAGATTTTACAGCTTCTGTCTTTTACATAAATAGAAGAAAAAAGAAATTAAAAGACAGGGTAAGAATTGAGAAAGAAAGAGTTGAAAAAATAACTGAATGGAGAATTTTGAATAAGAAGACATTCAGCCTATCTGATTTGGAACTTGACATCTCAGAACTTACACCACAAAACGATTACAAGCTAAATTTTGATATTCCAACCAACCTAACAGTTGAAGTAGACTCCTTTCGATTCTGTAAGTCCCTCGACTTCAGACCAGATTATGTCATAGGCGGACAAGAATTTTCAGTCACATTAGTTAATCGAATAAAACAAACAGAGGAATTCGTTTTCGAGTCAAATCTTGATGATGATGACTTCAACCTAAAGAACTATATTTTTTTCTATGAATTGCTGAAAGACAAAATACCAGAAGAAGTACCCGACTATGGCTTCTTCTCAAAAAGTAGGTTCTATAAAGTAATATTGTATTACCAAATGACTGTTGAATGCGAAGGTTTTTATTACCGAGAGTACATAAGCAAGAATCCCCAAATAACTGATAGTGATAGAAGAATGATGATAGGTTGGGATTTTGTTAAGTACCTAAAGGAGCGAAATAATAAGTAATAGATTCCCTATTTTATTATTCCTCTCGGTGGGAACAAATCCCCTAATCTTGTAAATAACTTTCTTCGTCAGACCAATAAGTAAGGGAATTGAAAAATCAAACTACTGTGAGAATCTTTGATGAGAAAACTTTGATCTCATAGTACCATCAACCCAGCACCAGAAACATGGACAGTCTAAGGCAACACATACTCAAATACATTCAACTTGATGTACAGCAGCTTGATGAAGTACTGAGCCACTTCACCCCTATCAACTTTAAAAAGAAAGACTATGTTCTTAACTCAGGTTCAGTCTGCCACTACGATTACTATATTTTATCCGGTGCGTTAAAGTTGAGTCAAATCAATGCCACGTCAGGATCAGAAGAAGTCCTTTCATTGGCCATTACCGACTGGTGGATAACCGACTTAGACAGTTTCCGAAATCAAAAGCCCGCACATACAACCATTCAGGCAGAGCAAGACACGGAAGTACTTGCACTAAGTAGAGAAGCTTTCAACAGTGTCTGTTCCCAATTCCCGCAAATGGAGAAATACTTCCGCACAATGACTGAAAAGCATCTGATTTCATGGATGAACCGGGTTTACATGCGTAATTCTCTTTCAGCAGAAGAACGCTTAGAACATTTCATCCGTTCATACCCTGAGCATTACGAGATATTTCCAAGGTACTTGATCGCTTCTTATCTGGGAATGTCTGCCGAAATGCTCAGTAAACTCAGGGCACGAAAGCGATAATTACCTTTCTTGAACCAGTTCAATTTTATCGCGAAGTAAGAGGCTGACATTTGCTACTCATTAAAAGTAGAACAAATGAAAATCAGAATCCTTAACCTTCAGTCGAGTGCCAGTATGGACAGGTCACTCACCAGAATGCTCTCCAATACTTTTATAGAAAACATCAGTGCAAGTCATCCTTATGTTGAAGTCGAAACATTAGACCTAATCAAGTCTGCACCTCCCTTTGTATCACCCGAGTGGATTTCCGGTGCATTTAGTAAAACGACACTTACGGCCCAGGAAATCACCGCACTTTCAAAGTCTGAAGAATATATTGCTCAGATCGAAAAGGCCAATTTAATACTCATAGGTGCTCCAATGTACAATTATGGTATGCCCGCGAACCTTAAGGCCTGGTTCGACCAATTAGCCAGAATCAATAAAACCTTTTCTTTTGACCTAAATCGTGGAGACTTTCCGATTGAGCCCATTTTAAAAGACAAAGTGCTGGTCTTGATGACCTCCTCCGGTGAATTTGGTTTCGAGAAAGGTGGTATTCGCGAAGATTCCGGTCACTTAGTGCCTCATATTAAAGCTTGCGCACATTATCTGGGCGTCAACTCAAAGCAAGACTTTTACCATATAGGCATTGAATACCAGGAATTTAAAGACAAACGACATGAAAACTCAAAACGTAAGGCATTTGATGCCGTGCCTGTTTTGGTAGAATCCATTCTTGAAAAGTATTTTCACACGTCTATGTCTGCGTAGAACTCAGATCACCGCATTGATTTGCCCAATTGGTCTTGGCATTTGGTCAAGACCACACATATCCCATTGCATGTTTACCTTTATTAATACCTTCCTTCATAGGGTAGTTTAAAATTCAAACAACGAGTAAAGCCAACCGGAAATACTCAGAAATGAGATTCTCGAAAACACTTCAAAAACCAACGCAATCAATATAGACATCCACATACCTGACTTTTGGATGGTTTTATGCCGGACTGCTCTCACGAAGAGAAAGATAACCACAGCTAAGCAAACTGATGCCAGAAGACCGCTATAAATTGAATGTTGATCATTCACATGACAGACATCGAAATACAACAACAAAGATTCACTCTTGACTTGAAGTATCACAATAGCCAGTACTACTACGCTGGCAAAACCTCTGACCAACTCAAAACAAACTAGCAAGGCAAGTAGCAGCATTACCAACGGAGGGACCGTGAGCCACAAAAAAGGCACCTGCTCACTCAGTGTAGAAAGCCCCATATTAAAGAGCACAGAAAAGACTGAACAAGCCAAATAGCCTAATAGTACATACAGGAGGTTATTGGTCAAAGCACAATTTTTATAAATCCATCTGTAATTAATTTACTTAATCATGTAAAATAAAATATTTCATCTAATATGTTTTTTAAATAGACTTGTCATGCTCAGCAAACCTCAACCAGCCATAACTTCCCTTTAGAGCCTTGCCACTGAGCATGCTGGCCAGCATAGAAAAGATGAAAAGTAGTTGAAATGAGAATCGATGACTCGCTTTGCAATCCTGATGAGAATGTTGATAGTCAACGGAGTCACCTTGAGATAAAAATAGATTTGTTAATTTGAGTTGAATTATAATGAATCAACTACCTCATCAGGGAGGCAAAAAGGCCTGATATTTAAATGAGCTGATATGAAAAAAACATTCATCCTTCTTTATCTGATCTTGCTTAGCTCACTCACATTTGGACAGGACAAAAGAGTTGTATCAAAAATAGACTCCACAAAATCCCCCGAATTGGTTTTAATTCAGGAATTGACTGTCAAAGCACCTATTGATTTGGTTTGGGAGGCCTATACCACAAAAAAGGGATGGGAAAACTGGGCCGTTCCTCTTGCTGAAGTTGACTTAAAAGTAGGTGGCTATATCAAAACCAATTACAATGAAGAGGGGCAAATCGGAGACAGCACTACCATTGTTACCCATATCATCAACTATGTACCGAAAAGACTGCTAACCCTTCAGGCAGAAATAACCGACAATTTCCCGGAATTTATGAAAGATGACGCCCATGATTTTTATAACGTCATTTATTTTGACGAGACGGAAGACGGACATACCTCAATTAAATCATACGGGATTGGCTATAAAAACACATCCAAATACCTGTCATTGATGAATTACTTTATCCCAGCCAATGAACAAACTTTGATGAGCTTAATTGCTTACCTCGAAAAGGAATAGGAAGCCCATAACCTTTATCACTCTTCGCCATACACAAACGACTGGCTTTTACCTCTCATGGATCCGACAGGTCATATGCATATCTAAACCCTGTACGAAAAACAAATTGTGCTTGGGAATACTAAATACCTACCCTAACTTCAGAGCCGTAAAAACACATTATTAATTTAAACACACACATATGGCAATTGGAAAAGTTGGGTACTATGTCTACCTGACAGCACTCCCGAACAACTGGAAAGTTGAAGTAACAAAAATCGAAAACGTTAACGTGCCGGACGGTTTCAGTCTCGATTTCGGATCTGTACCGTACACCATTTCTTCTCCTGATCAGGTAGGTTATGCTTTAGCTGCCTCTGATATTCAGGCAGAATGGAAAGATGATGGCGATACTATGGCGGTCAACCTTTACTTCACTGTTACCGATGATGCGGGCAACTCAAAGAAAGGCTACATTCAGGCCGGTACTACAGAATGGTTTCACATAGAAAGACCTGACTACATCTTGCTGACCATCGGCTGGATTGGAGAAGCTCCTATGGGAGGTTTGAGTATCAGCGTTGGTGACCTGGTCAATCCGGGATCATTCAGCATGGGCTTCGGTAAGGACGATAAGAACAACATCTTTATGGTAGCCTCCTCTGATGACGATAATCAGGTAACAAAAGAGCTGGTTGGTAAAATTGTAGATGGATCGATTACAGCCATCACAGATACCCTCAAATGGGTAATTGCCAGTTTACTCTAAGGAATTCTTACATCTTAGGCACCGGGCACCAATGGTATTCGGTGCCTTTTATTTTCTACTCCCCTTCCAGCAGGTCATTGCATACCCCTGCTCACTGTAACCTCCAAGCATTTCCGGAGTTACCAGACCTGTGATTGGAAAAACACAGCCACTTTTAGACAATCTGACGTCCAAAGTGTAGATTTAGGCCCTGTTTTAATGCCTTTTAATTCCTAATACCGCAAAACAAGATTAATGCTTTTTTCCTTTGGCTTAAAAAGTTCGATTCTACTCATCTTCTTTTTTCACGGAATAGTCTTTTCTGTCACGCTATTGATCAAAGGCATTCAAACAGAAAACAAGTCTAGTCTCTGGTTAAGTTTGTTCACTTTCCTGTGCGCCTTGTACATCACTCCTTTTATGTTGGGCTATGCGGGATGGTATTCAGGGCAACCCTACAGAGACTTCCTTTTTTACATCCCTTTTCAGCAACTGTTGTTATTACCTCCTGTCCTGTACTTCTATATTAAGACTCTGCTCGATAGGTCATTTAAGTTCACTGCATGGGACTATTTGCATTTTATACCGGCAGCCGCTTACCTGATCTATTCCCTGGTGATCTTCCTTACCGATAAGGTCTTTCTAAATGAATATTATTTCTATGCCGATGGCCGGGATAAAGACTTTTCTTCCTGGTACCAGATAGCAGGTCTCTGCTTCCTCACCTATTACCTGACCATCAGTCTGAAAACATACTATAGATATAAAGCTATCACCTACAATGTTCTGAGTTTTGCAGACCAGGTGATGTTCAAGTGGGCTAAAAGGTTTCTTATCGCCTTTTTAGTACTCATTGCTATTCGCCTGGTGTTTTTTGTAGTCAACCCCGAGTGGGATGAGTTCGGCAGAAAGTTCTGGTATTATTTAAGTTTCTCGCTTCTCTTCTATTATGTATCGGTTAGCGGTTATACCAACTCGCTTATTTCGGCTACCTCGTTCAGGGATTCTCCTATAGATTCGGAAGATGATCTGAAGTTTCCAACGATTGAGACCGATAGCTCCACTTCTACTCAAAAGTCAGCGGAAGAGAAAAGTGAAATTCAAGACCTGGATGCCTGGAAGGAAAAAATAGAAAGGCTGATGCTGAATGAAAAAATGTATGAGAATCCGGAGCTGGTTATATCAGACATCAGTAGTCAATTAGGCACTCACTCCAGAAACATCTCACAGGTCATTAATCAGGGCTTTAACATGAACTTCAATGACTTTGTTAATCACTACAGACTCAAGGCGCTATTACTGAAGCTTGAAGCCGGAGAGCACCATACCAAAACGCTACTTGCCTTAGCCCTGGAGTGTGGCTTTAATTCTAAATCTACCTTCAACAGAGCATTCAAAAGATCTACTTCGCTTACGCCCAAAGAATACATTGAAAAACTAAGCGGAAAATAGGTGTCAAATCAGGATTTAAAGCGCAGAACGGGCTGGAGAAGGCCACCTTTGTTCAAAAAATTCAAAATGAGAACACTATTTCTAAGCATCCTGTTGATGTATTCTACCTGGTCATGTGCACAAACTCAACAGCGCTTAACCCCTGAACAAAAACAACGTCTTGATGAAATTGCCACCCAGGATGTGCCTGAAAATGCCCCCGGTATTGCCACCGCCATTATTCAGGATGGCAAGATTATCTATAAGAAATATGCGGGCCTGGCTGACCTTTCTGACAGCTCAATGATCGGAGAGTCTACCAGGTTCAACATAGCTTCCAACGGTAAGCAATTCACAGCATTGGCAGTCCTCTCACTGATAGACAGCAAGGACCTGAAACTTTCAGATGATATCAGACAGTGGTTCCCTAACCTGCTCCCTGATTTGAAGTCGAAAATCACAGTACAGCATCTGCTCAACCACACCAGTGGCATCAGAGATTTCTATGATCTAATGTCTTTACAGGGAAGTACCTGGTGGGAAAAGTCTTTCGACAATCAGGATGTACTGAACCTACTGGTAAAGCAGTCAGGTCTGAATTTCGAACCCGGCACAAAATACCTGTACAGTAACTCCAATTACGTATTGCTGGCACTCCTGATTGAGCAAGTATCGCAGCAAAGTTTTGTGGAATATACCAATGACATGTTCAGACAGCTGAACATGCCTAACACTTCATTTGTAGATAATGCCGGTAAAATCCGTGGGCCTATCGCCAGATCTTACTTCAATTTCGGCACCTGGACCACCTATGACTGGATCTGGAATGCCTGTGGAGACGGTAACATCTTTTCAACCCTTGAAGACCAAATTCAATGGGAAAGGCTGGTACAAGGCAAGAGTGAAACAACCTTCAGCAGAAGAATTATCGACCAAAGTCAGCAACATATTAAAGGCTCAAAGTTTACCAATTATGGCTATGGGCTAGAATTTGGAGAGTATAAGGGCATGCCATTCCATTTTCATGAAGGTGCCACCGGTGCCTGGAAAGCCACTGTCATCAG
Source organism: Roseivirga sp. (assembly GCF_965216855.1). Lineage (NCBI taxonomy): Bacteria > Pseudomonadati > Bacteroidota > Cytophagia > Cytophagales > Roseivirgaceae > Roseivirga > Roseivirga sp. The sequence goes on from NZ_OZ244204.1 coordinate 481,062, forward strand.
GTTTCCTGAGACCAACACTTCCATGATTACAATGACCAATACGGGCAAAGCCATTCCTTTCAGTCAGACCAGACAAATGGCTGATGTGTTTTTCGATCTGAAATCGGCAGAAGAGTATCTGGTAACTAAACCAGCCAGTGTTGGGCCATATGTGAGTGAAGATGAAGTCCTGGGCACCTATTTAACAGAGAGTGATTTTGCATTTACCTTTGAGAAGAGGGGTGGCAAAGTCTTTCTGAAGAGAGTAGGCCGAGGCGATATTGAATTGGAGCGTGAAGCAGATAATATTTTCCGCCAGAAGTATGATCCGGATTTTAAACAGGAGTTTACCACTAATTCCAAAGGTCAACTGCAGGTAACGGTTTATTACACTACCCACAACCCCTATTCAGCAACCAAAGCAGGTAGCCTGGATGATGGGTTTGACTTCAGGCAATTCAATGGAGAATACCTGAATGCTGAGACCAACACCAGCATTATACTCAGGCATATTGAGGGGATGAATTACGAAGTAAAATTCAGGGAAGACTATGTTACCAAAGGCCTGCTCGTATCCGGTGAAAAGATGCTTGTCGATTTTTACAGCCTGATATTCAAAGATGGTAGTCTAATGCTGAATGGTGACAGGATCAAACAGGTGCAGTACGTGAAAAAATAAACCGCGACACTCAACTATATCACATCTTACAACAGGACAAGCCTTGGCGAAAGCTGAGGCTTGTTGCTTATTATTATACATTTATTAGAGAAAAGTGATGAGCTTGGATATATTCGAAAATCAACAGAATCAAAAAGAGAATAGTCATAGAACTTTGTAGAAATATTATTGGTGAAAGGCCAGAGAAAGTTCAGTAAAAGCAAGATATAAATTTAGCCCTTTGTGATATGGGAATGATTAGCACATGAAGTATGAGACACTTCATTGAAGTTATTATAGCGGAGGATTCAATCATTGAGAGTATTGAGTCAGATTGGATTTATGGAAATAAGTTAACTCTTTCCCAAGGTTTTTCTTTGATACCCATGACCACTAATTTTTTTGATGACATAAATGACCTAGTTAACATCAGAAAAGTAGATTCATTTGATGAATTTAAATTCTTGAGTTCCTCTGTGGAAGAATTGTTAATGCATAAATCTCATAATTCAAGGGTTGCGTATATCGAAACCGACTATTGGGGAGGTGCAGGTGTTCAGACTGGTATTCTCTTTGAAAATCAAAAAATGAAGATGGGCCCCTTAAAAACTGAAATCGTCTGGATTGAAAGAGATAATTCATATCAACAAATCCCTCAGGGAAAGACGGCTGTTAACAGAATTCTTGAACAGCTAGGCGTTTCTAGAATTGGCGAAAAAGATGAGTTTGATTCGCTGGGATTAGGAAACTTTCGAAGCAATGAGGACATAATTAATTCTATGTAAGAATGAACATAGATATAGCTCTTCTAATCCATTAACAATAATATTAATTCAAAATCTCAAAAGCCCTCAAACTACAAACTCAATCTAAACTTTTGGTCTTAAACATCAACTATAACCCACTTAAACAATATTAACAACTCCCCTCAGTTACCCTTTTGAATTAATTACTATTTTTGATCGCAAAACATCCACCCTTGGCTAAAGAAATCAAAAAGCATAAGCGCAAAAAGAAACTCGGATCATATCATTATATCAGTGTCATCTTCAGTGCCACTCTCGCGCTCTTTGTGATTGGTTTATTCGGAACCGTTATTCTTCAGGCCAACCGCCTTACCTCTATCATTAAGCAAAACATAGAATTACAGGTTTATCTGGATAAAGATCTTTCTGCCAGCCAGCGCAATAGAATTCAGAGTGAGCTCTCTACCAGTCCCTACACCCTGCAAGTTGAAGGTGAAAGTCCTGTTACTTTCATTTCTAAAGATGAGGCAGCCAAACAGTTTATTGAAGAAACGGGAGAAGACTTTACCGAATTTCTGGGTGAAAACCCTTTAAGAGATGCCTACACCCTTAAGATTGATGAAAGCTATCAGTCGAATAGCCAGCTGGATAGCATTGCTAACTCTATACAGAACATCAGCGGGGTTTATGAGGTCACTTATGTGAAGAACCTGGTAGACTCCATTAACAGCAACCTGACCAAAATCAGTCTGATACTGGTAGGCATTGCCGTGCTGCTGGTGATCATTGTCACTTTGTTAATCAACAACTCTATCAAGTTGGCCCTGTTTTCCCAGCGTTTTCTCATCAGAAGTATGCAGCTGGTGGGTGCCAAGAGCACTTTCATTAAGAAACCTTTCCTTTCCAGGTCGCTCTTACATGGTGCAATAGCCGGATTGATTGCTTCTGCCCTGCTCTTCGGATTAAAATTCTATGCCAATCAGAGAATTGAAGGTTTAGAAGAACTTCAGCAGGAAGAACTCATCTTAGCCCTTTATGGTATTTTGGTTTTATTGGGTGCATTAATCTCTTACTTTAGCACCGTCAAAGCCATGAACAAGTATCTGAAAATGTCTTTAGACGAACTTTACTAGCATGTCAGAAAAGAAAAAGAACAACTTCGCCTTCAGCAAAGAAAACTATAAGTGGATGCTCATTGGACTGGGATTGATCCTCCTTGGATTCATTGTCATGTCGCTCGATGGTGAGCAACATGGCCAGGGATTCCTTGGCCTCACCCTCGGTCCCATAATCATTATGGCTGGTTTCATTTTAGAGTTCTTCGCTATTTTCAAAAAGTCGAAATAAATGAGCTGGTTCGAAGCCCTCATCCTTGGCATTGTACAGGGACTCACTGAATTTTTACCCGTTAGCAGCAGCGGACACTTAGAGCTTACCAAGGCTATGTTTGGAGACAACAGTCTTCCGGAGGAGAGCCTGATGATGACGGTGGTACTACATGCAGCAACAGCACTCAGCACCATTGTTATTTTCAGAAAAGACATTGCCGAAATTCTCAGGGGCCTGTTACAGGTCAAAAACAACGAACAGTTTCAGTTTTCATTGAAGATTGTGCTATCCATGATTCCTGCTGCCGCAGTGGGCGTATTACTGGAAGACCAGATAGAGCAGTTCTTTGGCGGACAAATTCTTCTGGTAGGTTGTATGCTGATTGTCACAGCCGGCCTGCTGTTTTTAGCTGACCGGGCCAAAAGCACCCTGAACCCTGTTTCTTACCAAAAAGCCTTTATCATCGGTATTGCTCAGGCCATTGCCATTCTGCCAGGTATCTCTAGATCAGGCGCGACCATTTCTACCTCAGTACTTTTAGGTGTTGACAGACAGAAAGCTGCCCGATTCTCTTTCCTGATGGTGGTGCCACTTATCCTGGGTAAAATGGCCAAAGATATATTGAGTGGTGACCTCGGAAGTACACAAACCAATACAGGCCTGCTGATTATCGGTTTCATTGCCGCCTTTATTGCCGGACTGCTTGCCTGTCAGTGGATGATTGCCCTGGTGAAGAAAAGTCAGCTCAAATATTTCTCCTTCTACTGCATGATTGTTGGTATTATTGCCATCATCTACACTTTGATTTAATGCTCGATTTAGATCCCGAACTAAGTAAGCAAGACAATTTCCTGGCTGGCCAGGTCATATTGATCGATAAACCATTGGAATGGACATCGTTCGATGTCGTTAAAAAAGTCAGAAATAATATTCGCATCAAGAAGGTAGGCCATGCCGGAACCTTAGACCCATTGGCCACCGGACTCCTCATTGTCTGCACGGGAAAGAAGACCAAGTCTATTGAGTCCTACATGGGACAAGAGAAAGAATATACCGGCACCATAACCATTGGCCAGACGACCCCTACTTATGATCTGGAAAGTGAACCTTCAGAGCCTGTAGCCATAGACCATCTTACCGAAGCAGACCTGGAGAGTGCCAGAGTTCAGTTTGTCGGAGAAATTGACCAGACTCCTCCTATCCATTCAGCCATTAAAGTGGATGGCAAACGCGTTTATGAACTGGCACGTAAAGGAGAAGACGTTAAGTTGAAATCCAGACGTGTTATTATTTCTGAATTTGAATTCACCAAAGTAGATTTGCCTATACTTGAATTCAGAGTGGTTTGCTCTAAAGGAACATACATCAGAAGCCTGGCCCATGACCTGGGAGAAGCCCTTGGTGTCGGAGCTCATTTAAGCAGCCTAAGGAGAACCAGAATTGGTGAATTCCGTGTTGAACAAGCATACCAACTCGAAGAGTTAATCAATTATTTAAAAGAGCTCTCATGAAGATTCACCTGGGAACAGAAGCTATCAGGGATATTCAAAATGCCGTGGTCACCTCAGGCACTTTCGATGGTGTGCACATCGGTCATCAGAAAATACTTTCCAGGTTACAGGAAGAAGCTAAAAGAGTCAATGGCGAAACGGTAGTCATTACCTACTGGCCACATCCAAGACTGGTACTCAAACCCTGGGATCATTCTCTTCAGTTACTTTCTACCTTCCCGGAAAAGGCCAACCTGCTGGAAGACTTCGGCATAGACCACCTGGTGAAGGTGCCCTTTACCAAAGAATTTGCCCATATGATACCTGAAGAATACATCAGGGTCATTCTTCACGAGCGAATCAAAACCAAAAAAATCATTATCGGCTATGACCATCGCTTTGGCAAAAACCGAAGTGGCGGATTGGAAGAGCTTCATGCCTTTGCAGAGAAATACCATTATGAGGTGGAAGAAATCCCTCGTCAGGATATTGATGAAATTGGCATCAGTTCAACCAAGATTCGCAGAGCGCTGGAAGTGGGCGATGTACATCAGGCCAATACTTACTTAGGAAGAAATTACGCCCTCACCGGCCGCGTGGTACATGGCGAAAAGATTGGCAGGTCCCTGGGCTTCCCTACCGCTAATATTTCGGTGAAGGAAAACTATAAGCTGATCCCATCAGACGGCATCTATGCTGTCAGAGTCTGCCACGAGTACAACAAGTACGATGGCATGCTCAACATAGGTCAACGACCGACTATTGGTGGTGAAAACAAAACCATTGAAGTAAACATTTTCGACTTCGACATGGATATCTATGAAAGCGAAATCACAATCGAATTCGTAGATTTGATTCGGAAGGAAATTAAATTCAATTCGCTCGATGAGTTGAAAGCGCAGCTGGCCAATGACAAAACGGCTGTTAAGGAGCGATTAAGTAAACTATAAACAAACCACTATGATCAATAAGGTAGTCAACAATGCTGATGAAGCAATTGCCGACATTCCTGATAATGCTACCCTGATGCTGGGTGGCTTCGGCTTATGCGGAATACCTGAAAACGCCATCGCTGCTCTGGTGAAAAAGGGAGTTACGGGCCTCACCTGTATTTCCAACAATGCCGGAGTCGATGATTTCGGCATTGGACTTATGCTGAAAACCCGTCAGGTTAAAAAGATGATCTCCTCTTATGTGGGTGAAAATGCAGAGTTTGAACGCCAGTTATTATCAGGCGAGCTGGAAGTAGACCTGATACCACAAGGAACATTGGCAGAAAGAATTCGTGCCGGTGGAGCAGGTATTCCGGCCTTCTTCACTCCTGCCGGTTACGGTACTGAAGTAGCAGAAGGCAAAGAAGTGCGCGAATTCGATGGCAAGAAACACCTGTTGGAGTCCTGGTTGCGTGCCGATTTCGCTCTGGTGAAAGCCTGGAAGGGTGATAAAGCGGGTAATCTGGTTTTTAAAGGAACAGCCCGAAACTTCAACCCGATGATGGCTACTGCCGGTAAGATCACAATTGCCGAAGTGGAAGAGTTGGTCGAAGTAGGAGAACTGGATCCTAACCATATCCATACTCCCGGCATCTTCGTGCAACGCATTTTCCAGGGAGTGAATTATGAAAAAAGAATAGAACAGAGAACTACGAGGATTAGGTAATTTGATGATTTGAAAATTTGGTAATTTGATAATTCGGCAATGAGGAATGATAAGCCAAATTTGATTGTTGAACTGACATTTCAATTTTCAATTGATCTTATTCCATTCGTTGAATTACTGGAATCACAAAAGAAATATGTAATTGCAAAACAACTCTTAGCTTCTGGTACGAGTATAGGAGCAAATACCAGAGAAGCACAGAATGCAGAAAGCAAGAGAGACTTTGTTCATAAGTTAAAATAGCCGCTAAAGAAGCAGATGAAACTATGTACTGGTTAAAAATATGTGAATTTGCACCAAACTACCCCTCCAGTCCAAAACTGGTAGAAGATTTACAAGTGATCATAAAGATTATCTCAAAAATTATCGGAAGCAGCAAATGACCATTTTCAAATCACCTAATTGATCACCTTCAAACTTTCAAATTAATACTATGGCATTAGATAAAATAGGTATAGCGAAAAGAATAGCACAAGAAGTTCAGGACGGTACATACATCAATCTCGGCATTGGTATTCCTACCCTGGTAGCCAACTTCATCCCAGACCATATCAACGTGGTATTACAGTCGGAAAATGGTCTTTTGGGTATCGGTCCCTTCCCTGAAGAAGAGGAAGTCGATGCTGACTTAATCAACGCAGGCAAGCAAACGGTAACGACCATGGCGGGTTCTTCGCTTTTCAGTTCGGCCGAAAGTTTCGCTATGATTCGTGGCGGACATGTAGACCTGACTATTCTTGGCGCCATGGAAGTATCGGAAAACGGAGATATTGCCAACTGGAAAATCCCTGGGAAAATGGTAAAAGGCATGGGTGGTGCCATGGACCTGGTAGCTTCAGCAGAAAACATTATCGTAGCCATGCAGCATTGTAGCCGAAGCGGTGACTCAAAACTACTGAAGGAATGTACCTTGCCCATTACCGGAATCCGCTGTGTTAAGAAAATTGTAACCGACATGGCGGTAATAGATGTTTTACCCGAAGGTGGTTTTAAATTGCTCGAAAGAGCACCGGGGGTAAGTGTAGAAGAAATTAAAGCCGCTACAGCCGGTAAACTAATAGTAGAGGGTGACATACCCGAAATGCAGATTAACTAAAATGACAATGAAAGATTCGGAAATCAGACTGAAAATAAAACTAGACAAAGACTCCATCCCTGAAACCATTACCTGGGATGCTACCGACAAGGATATTCCTGGTGAAGAAGAAACCAAAGCCTTCAACCTGGCCATATGGGATCATAACACACTCAGCACTTTGCGCATTGACCTATGGAACAAAGAAATGCCTGTTGACGAAATGAAGCGTTTCTATGTAGATTGTTTAGGTGGACTGGCGCAAAGTATTTTAAACTCAACTGGTGATGAATTCATGTCTTCTGCCATGAACAGGCTTTGCGATAAACTGGTAAAGCACCTCGAAGAAGAAAACGGCCAGAATCAGCAATAATTATCACCCCAAAAGGCCTGTACCCACAACTTTTCGCAAGCATGACAATGTTATGCATGACGAATAAAATTACCGCATAGGCTTTTTAAACATCAAAAACATTGTATTTTTGGACAGATACCTATGATTTAATTCCTAGATCATAGGTCTGCCAAACTTTATTTGTTTCAAAAACCTTAGTATGAAGAACTTGAAGAGAATTTTTAAAGGTCTGTTACCGGTCCTCTTCCTGATGCAATCGATTACACTCCTTGCGCAAGATCAGGTAAAGATTTCCGGTAGAGTGGTAGATGATGCCACAGGTCAGACATTACCGGGTGTGAACATCCGGGTGAAAGACAAAGTTGTTGGAACCATCAGTAGCGCACAAGGCGACTTTAACCTAACAGTCAATCAATCTGCTCCACTTACTTTGATCTTTTCTTTTGTGGGATACACCCCGCAAGAGGTAGAGATTACGGAAAGCAATGTCACAGGACTGGAGATTAGAATGATTGAGCAAATCATATTCGGTCAGGAAGTGGTTGTTTCGGCCTCGAGAGTCGAAGAAAGCATCCTCACCTCCCCTGTCTCCATCGAGAAGATGGACATCCTTGATATCAAGGCCACTGCATCTCCTTCATTCTACGAAGGTTTGGCAAACCTGAAAGGTATCGACTTCAGTACTCAAAGTTTAACGTTTAAATCCATTAACGCCCGTGGTTTCGGAGCCAATGGTAACACCCGTTTCGTACAGTTGATCGATGGTATCGATAACCAGGCACCAGGTTTGAACTTTGCAGTGGGTAATATCGTGGGTATCAATGACCTGGACCTCGAGTCAGCTGAATTGATTCCTGGTGCAGCTTCTGCCCTTTACGGTCCTAATGCCATTAACGGTATCTTACTCCTTAACTCTAAAAACCCGTTCGACTATCAGGGTTTGAGTGTTTATGCTAAAACAGGACTTAACAATGTTCAATACAACACCACTGAAAATCAGGAATTCTATCAGGATTATGGTTTCAGATGGGCTAAGTCATTCAATAACAAACTGGCCTTTAAAGTAACCGGATCATATTTGAAAGCCACCGACTTTGTTGGTGTCGATACACGCGACCAGGGACTGGCAACAGCCGGAGTGGTTGAGCGTGGAGCTACCGAAAGAGGCAATAACAGATTTTATGATGGTGTGAATGTTTATGGTGACTTCGGTATCACCGTGGGTGCCATTGCTGACATCGCCATTGCAGGTGGTAACACTTCCCTTCCTGCTGTCAGAACTCTTCTTCCTGATAATCAAGACGGTTTCTTTACAGCTACAGGATTCACTGAAAACTCTTTTGTAGATAATAGCACTGAAAGTATCAAACTGGGTGGTGCCCTTCATTACCGACTGAATGATAAACTGGAACTGTTTGGTCAGTTGAATTACGGTGCTGGTAGCACAGTGTATACTGCTAACGACCGCTTCGTTCTGGATAACTTCTCTATCACCACTGCCAAAGTAGAGTTGAGAGGTTCTGAGTTCTACGCAAGAGCCTATACCACACAAGAAAATTCAGGCGATAGCTACGCAGCTAACACGCTAGCCTCATTGATTAACCAGGCAACATACCTTAGTCCATACCTTGAAACATTCGTTGGTGCAAGACTTACCGGAGCTTCAATTGAGCAATCACATGCAGCAGCAAGACAAGCTGCCGATGCGGTTCAACCTCAGCCAGGTTCAGCTCAGTTCGAGCAACTCTCTCAGGTTTTAAGAGGCAGATCAATTGCTGAAGGTGGCGCCAAGTTCCTCGACAAGTCGGCCTTATGGCATGCTGAAGGTAGCTGGGATCTTAGTGAAAGAATCGACTGGGCCGATGTAGTAGTTGGTGCTAACTGGAGACGTTATAGTCTGAATTCAGAAGGTACCCTTTTCGCTCTCGACAACAGTGGAGAAGAAATCAGCTACAACGAGTGGGGTGCTTATACTCAAATCTCTAAGAGCTTTATCGATGATAACCTGAAACTTCAGGGTTCATTGAGATATGACAAAAACGAATTCTTCGAAGGTCAGCTCTCTCCAAGATTCTCAGCGGTTGGTACTCTTGCCAACAACCACAACATCAGAGGTTCATTCCAGAGAGGTTTTAGAATCCCTACCACTCAGGATCAGTTCATTGACCTTGATGTGGTAACCAGAAGATTGATTGGTAGCAATGACCTGTTGGTAAACAGATATAACTTCAACCCACAAAATACTTACACTTCTGAAAGTGTTGCACTCGCAAGAGCAACTGATGATCCTTCTGCCCTTCAATTGGAAGACAGAGTAGCCAATGACTTCAAGACAGAAAAAGTAAACACTTTCGAAGTAGGTTATAAAGGTCTGTTCATGAATGGCAGACTATTAGTTGATGCATATTACTACTACAGCAGATACTCTGACTTCATTGCAGAGATTGACTTTACTCAGGCTGTTCCTAACGGATTAACTGGTGCTAAAGTAAATGACGATGCGGCTATTCGTCAGCAAATTGTTGACGGTACTGTTCCTACCCAAAGATTCGGCTTCGATATCAATGCAGATGGTAATGTGGAATCTCAGGGATGGGCAGTTCAGGTTGACTATACAATGAATGGTGGTTATTTCGTAGGAGGTAACGTTGCCTACAACGAACTGATCTCACAAAATGACCTGTTAGCTCAAGGCTTCAGAGCTTCTTATAACACACCTAAGTATCGTTACAATGTGAAGTTTGGAAACAGAAAAGTAACTGAGAAACTTGGATTCCAGGTGAACTACAGATGGCAGCAGGCATTCCTTTGGGAGTCTTCTTTCGGAGTTGGTGTGATTCCTGAATTCGGAACACTCGATGCTCAGGTCTCTTATAAAGTTCCTGAGTGGAAATCTACTTTGAAACTTGGAGCCAGCAACATTCTGAATGAGCGCTATACTACCTCATTCGGTAACCCAACATTGGGTAGCATCTACTACTTCCAGATCACTTTTGACGAATTCTTCAATTAATTGAGAATGAAAATGAAAAGCATTAAAAAATACATATTCGCCCTATTACCTCTGGCTGTTATCACCTATTCATGTGATGAAGCAGATGTAATTATCCAGGAACAAAAGGATGCTAATCCGCTTCCAGCGGCTCAAACCGGTGACCCCGGTGTAGTAGACTTTAGCAACTACGTGTCTATTGGTAACTCCTTAACTGCGGGTTTCATGGACAATGCCCTCTACACAGATGGACAGAACAACTCCTTCCCTAACCTGTTGGCAACACAGTTTGCAATCCAGGGTGTGGGTGGAGGAACTTTCAATCAACCAGACATCAACTCGGCTAATGGATATAGTGGTCCGGGACCAGATGGTATCCCTGGTACATCCGATGATTTGGGACGTTTTCAGTTGAGTCTTGCTCAGCAGAGACCAGTCCCTACAGCGGGTGAGGTACCTACTGCTTATGCAGGTAATAAAGCCGAGCTGAATAACTTCGGTGTACCTGGCATGAAAGTGACTGATGCATTGAACCCAGGATTGGCTGCGAATACTTACTATGCAAGATTCGCCACCGCTCCAGGAACAAGCACGGTACTTGGTGATGCCCTGGCTACCTCTCCTACTTTCTTTACCTATTGGTTAGGTAATAATGACATCTTAGGTTATGCCGTTGGTGGTGGAGCAAATGAATCACTGATCACAAGCCAACCAGATTTCCAGGATGCATTGCAACAATCGTTGGGTGCTCTGGTACAATCAGGAGCTCAAGGCGTGGTACTGACATTGCCTCCAATGGTATTATTGCCATACTTCAGAGCAGTGCCTTACAATGCCATTCCAATGGATAATCAGGCACTGGTTGACCAATTAAATGCTGGTTTTGCCGGTCTTAATCGGGCACTTGATGGTTTGGTTCAGGTGTCTCAGGCCTCTCCACTAGTCAATGTATCTCAAGCAGAAGCTGATGCAAGGAAAGTATCATATGCCCTTGGAGCAAACCCAATACTGATGGAAGATGACGCCTTGGTTGACTATGACCGACCAGGCGGTGAATTCGATATATTGCTTGCATTGAACTTGATTACACCAGCTGAGCGTCAGGCTTTGGCTCCTTACGGACAGTCAAGACCCGCTACCTCAGATGACCTGCCAACGTTGGTTTCAGCAACTTCATTGGGTACAACAGTTGGCGGCAGCGCAACAGCCATTATTGGAGTAACTGTACCTGCTGCTGATAACCTGATTCTTTCAGCTTCAGAAGTCCAGACTGTTGTTGGTACCAGAGCAACATTCAACGCTACTATTGCTGGCGTTGTAGCAGGAATTAATGCACAAGCCAATGGTTCTATTACCCTGGTAGATGTACAGCCTGCATTTGCTGACCTTTTTGGTCTTTCTCCTGCTCTAGCCAGCTTCCTGATTGATCCAACTAGCGGTGCTAACGCAGCGCTTGCCGCTATGGCCGCAGCAGCCGCTGATCAGGCAGACGGAGTACTGGGAATTGAAGTAGATGGGCAGAACTTACGTCCTGACTTTGCGCCAAATGGCGTGTTCTCAACTGATGGTATACATCCTAATCCAAGAGGAGCAGGTATAATTGCCAACCTTATTATTGATGCATTAAATACTTCAAGAGGTGCAGATATACCAAGAGTCAATGTGATCGCCCTGAGAGGAATTATAGCAACTGACTTATAAAGAATATCAATTTCAGAAAAGAGGGGCTTACGCCCCTTTTTTTATACCCATACTGAAAGTATATCCTGAATTTGACAAACCACCATGAGGAAGCTTTTATACAAAAAAAGAACCCCGGAGACGTATTCTCCAGGGTTCACCTCAACCAAATAGATTATTAACCATCAACTTCACTAACCAACAAGGTTACGTTTGTAACCACACTCATTATATGGCAAAGGCATTGCCACAAAACCATTTAACAGCTAAATCACTGATTATTTGATATTTAACTACATATACTATTATGCCAAAACCATGAATAGCTTCCATGTATGGAAACCATTCCCGTATTGGGAATAGTTTAGAGAAATCCATCTTCAGAATTCCACTACTCTCCTCTTATGAGAGCTAAGTATTTCTATCTATTTTTGACAAAAATTTGATACATGCCAGGATTTGAGTTTTTCGGAGACGAAGAAAGAAAAGAAGTAAATGACGTACTGAATTCAGGAATACTGATGCGCTACGGATTCGATGGAATGAGACAAGGCCATTGGAAAGCGAAAGAACTGGAAGCAGCCATTACTGAAACCTTTAAGGTAAAGCACGCTCAACTGACTTCGAGTGGCACCACAGCCCTGAGCACTGCCATGGCAGTGATGGGCGTTGGGCATGGTGACGAAGTAATTATGCCTACTTTCACTTTTGTAGCCAGCTTTGAAGCCATCATTGCCGCTGGAGCTATTCCGGTTTTGGTAGACATTGATGAAACGCTATGTCTCGATCCCAAAGCAGTGGAAGCAGCCATCACTCCAAAAACCAAAATGGTAATGCCTGTTCATATGTGCGGGTCAATGGCTCAGATCGATGAATTGGTTGCCATCTGTAAAAAGCACAATCTCCTTTTACTGGAAGATGCCTGTCAGGCCATTGGTGGTTCTTTCAATGGAGAAATGTTGGGTACCATTGGAGACGGTGGTACTTTCTCATTCGACTTTGTAAAAACCATTACCTGCGGTGAAGGTGGAGTGTTTATGACAAACAACCAAGAATATCACACCCATGCCGATCATTACACCGATCATGGCCACGACCATATTGGTAGTGACAGAGGTGCTGAAACCCACCCCTTCCTGGGTTACAACTTCAGAATCTCTGAACTACATGCCGCAGTTGGACTGGGACAAATCAGAAAACTGGATAAAATCCTTGCCACTCAGCGTAAACATAATGCCATTATAAAGGCAGCATTGGAAAAAATCGATGGTATCAGCTTTAGAAAAATACCAGATCCACAAGGCGACAATGCCTCATTCTTGTCTTTCTTCCTCCCGACTGAAGAGTTAACCAGACAGGCACATAAAGCATTACTGGCCAACGGTCTTGGTGGAAACTTCTACTGGTACGATAATAACTGGCATTACATTAAGAAGTGGGAGCACCTGAAAAAGGCTACTTCATTGTACCCATTGAACCCAGCTCTTAAAGAGGCCTTACTCTCTACTGACTTCGGTCAGTTTGCTCAATCAGATGCCATTATGGGTAGAACCATATCTTCATTGATCAACCTTAACTGGACAGAGGAGCAAGCGCAGGAAAGAGCTACTAAAATGGCTGAAACCATTCAATCTGTACTATAATGAAGGCAGTAGCGCTTATTCCTGCGAGATATGATGCTACCCGTTTTCCGGGTAAACTGATGGCCAAGCTAGGTTCAAAGTCAGTAATACTGAGAACCTATGAGTCGACCGTTAATACAGGTCTCTTCGATGATGTATTCGTGGTTACAGACTCTGACATCATCTTTGAGGAAATCACTACCAATGGTGGAAAGGCTATTAAAAGCCAGAAAGAGCATGAATGTGGCAGCGACCGTATCGCTGAAGCTGCCGAGCAACTTGATGCTGACATTATTGTGAATGTGCAGGGCGATGAACCTTTCACTAAAAAGGAGCCCCTTGTGAAACTACTACAGGTTTTTGAAGGAGAGGATTCTAAGGAAATAGACCTGGCTTCACTGATGCAGGTACTCACTAAGGTCAACCAGATAGAAGATCCTAACTATGTGAAGGTGGTGGTAGACCAAAACAACTTTGCACTGTTCTTTTCCAGGTCACCTATTCCCTACCCAAGGAATAAGGCGGCCAATACAAAATACTACGAGCATATAGGTGTTTATGCCTTCAGAAAGCAGGCATTGCTCGACTTTTACCACACACCAATGACAATACTGGAAGATACCGAGAAGATTGAATGTCTGAGGTATCTCGAAACCGGCAAGAAGATCAAAATGGTTGAAACCGAATACATGGGTATCGAAATCGATACACCAGAAGATCTCGAAAATGCCAAAACCTTTATAGAAGACTAATATGAAATTCAAGAATTTCCCCATGGTGAAAATGGTCGTTTACGGCAGAGGCTGTTTCGACCAAACCGCAGATATCATTAAACCACACAGAAAAGGCGACTTCCCATTTATCTTCATCGTTGATGATATATTCAGGGACAGAACAGCCCTAACAGATCGTATTCCCCTATTAGGTGCTGACAAAATCATTTTTGCCAGTGCAGCCGATGAGCCAAAGACCAAGCAGGTAGATGCTATTGCCAATGAATTGAAAGCTGAATTCGGAGAAGTATCGGGGATTATTGGCATTGGTGGTGGTAGCATGCTGGACCTCGCCAAAGCAGTAGCCCTGATGATGACTAACCCGGGTTCTTCTGCCGACTATCAGGGCTGGGACCTTGTGAAGGTTCCGGGAGCCTACCACGTTGGTATCCCTACCTTATCTGGTACAGGAGCCGAAGTTTCCAGAACCACAGTGCTTACCGGGCCTGAGCGAAAGCTGGGTATGAATTCTGACTATACTCCGTTCGACCAGATCATACTCGATCCTGAATTGATAAAAGATGCGCCTAAAAACCAGCGCTTCTACACCGGTATGGACTGCTACATCCACTGCGTAGAATCCCTGACAGGAACCTATTTAAATACCTTCTCCCAGTCTTATGGAGAAAAAGCCAATGAGCTTTGTGAAGAAGTATTTCTGGAAAAGGATATCTGGGACAACGATTCTGATGACAAACTGATGATGGCTTCATTCCACGGTGGAATGTCAATTGCCTATTCTCAGGTTGGTGTGGCTCATGCCCTCTCCTACGGCCTGAGCTTTTTACTCGGCACCAAGCATGGCATCGGTAACTGTATCGTTTTTGATCACCTGGAAGAGTTTTACCCTGATGGTGTAAAGAAATTCAAAGCCATGGTAGACAAGCATGAGATTGATATTCCAAAAGGAATATGTGCCGGTCTGAACGATCAACAATTTGAAAAAATGATTGATGTAGCACTTTTCCTTGAACCACTCTGGGAGAACGCTTTAGGCAAAAACTGGAGAGATACCATTACCCGACCTAAGCTTAGGGAAATGTATGAGTTGATGTAAGGAGATGTCAAAAAAGCTTCTTTCAAGGGTTGAACTCATTGAATTATGGACTCGAATAGCCGAAGACTTTGGTTCAACCCTTGGACTACCAGTCGACAATGGCTCGTCCCTTGTTCTCAAGTTTGAATTTGAAAGTAAGTTTGGTAATACAGAGGTAAAACTAGCAGACCTTGCCAGTCATAGCAATAAACATGGAGAAGATATCTCCAGCTTCAAGACAAGTATAAGCACCCAAATCACACCTGTTCCCAGGGAGTTATTTAAACTGACATTACCCCCTCTATTTCCAGGTATAGTAAAAAGGATACTAAAAGACGCATCCATCATTCAAGGCAGCTCCGTAAAATACTGGCTAAGAACTCAGAATGAAGTACTGAAAGAAATGGTAGGCAAAACAGACTTTATCACGGAACTTGAGTGGTTTGATTCAATCTATTCAGAGCTAACTGATAATCAGCTAATTACCTCAACTTCCACTTTTCTAGGTAAAAGAGATGAACTTACGAAGCTGATAAACCTGCACTATTCATTTCTAAAACTCCTAACCAATAATCCGCATTGTGCATGATAAAGGACCAGTCACTCTGTGACATAAACCCTAATTTTTGTAATTCATATCCGCTGATCACTCAAGCTACTCGCTTCATTGGGCGAAAACGCCCAATGAGTAATAATTCTTAGCTTACTTCCCCCAAATTTGTTAGTTTCAGGAGATTAATGATTGCATGAAGACGACCTGATGGACACTAAAGCCCTACAAACATGGGCTCGGACCAAGTCGGGTATGACTCATGTTACCTCCACAAACTATTAGAAACGCATGAAACGCAGAAACTTTTTACAATCAGCAGCCCTGGCCTCCTCAGCCACTCTGTTGGCACCTGGCGCTCTGGCTGAAAGCCTTCGCAGAGAACGAATCAAAGAATTTGGTTTCCAATCCTACACGGTAAGAGACTTTATATACAAAGACATGGCCGGCACGCTGAAAAGACTCAAAAAAGCCGGTTATGATCACATGGAAGGCTTCGACTTCAACAATGGCAAGTTCCTCGGTAAACCATTAGCCGAAACCATGAAGATTGTCAATGATTCAAAGATCAACCTGAAGAGTATCCATATCATGACCCCAAACATGGGTGATAAAATGCAGATGACAGTCGACCAGGCGGCAGAAACAGGTACAGAGTACCTGGTTTGTGCTTTCCTCATGCCGAATGAACGCCAGTCTATCGACCAGTACAAGGCGCTTTGTGAGCAGTTCAACAAAATGGGTGAAGCCTCCAAAAAGGCAGGTATTCAGTTTGCCTATCACAATCACGACTTTGAATTCCAGGAAGTGGATGGCCAAATTCCAATGGATGTGATTCTCAAAGAAACTGACAGCAACCTGGTAAAAATTGAACTGGATATTTACTGGGCCAGAAAAGCTGAAGTCAATCCTTTAAACTTCTTCAGGGATAACCTTCGCAGAGTTCCTCTATGGCATGTAAAAGATTTGTCTTTGGATGAAGGTCAGCCAATGACTGAAATAGGAAATGGTATTATTGACTGGAGACAAATGTTCAGTCACAAGAACGATGCAGGTCTTCAGTACTTCTTTATTGAGCAGGACGCCAACTTTGCAGAAGACTCTATTTCCAGCCTGGAAACCAGTATCAAGTATCTTAAAAAACTAAGCTATTAAGCCGATAAACGCCCAAATAGTGCAAATAACAGAGGCATCTTATCACGATAAGATGCCTTCTGTTTTAAGTGACATTGCTCACCAGTCCAAAGCCCACTGGAAATACCCAACGGAATGGCTGGACTTATGGGATGAGGAGTTAAATGTTAGTAAAAAGGAAATACTGGAGCATGACACTTTTGTCGTTCGTACAGCAGGAAAAATCATTGGCTTTGCCATGGTTGTTCAGCACTCCGACTACGATGAGATAGATCACTTCTGGATACATCCTGACTACATCGGTCAGGGTTATGGTGGACTCCTGATGAGAGAGGTATTAGGCAGATACCCCATAAAACAAAGGACTCTGCATGCATTGGCAGATCCATCTGCTCGCCCCTTCTATGAGAAAAGTGGATTCAAACACATACAAGATATTGCCTCTTCCATACCTAACCGTACGCTTCCTTTAATGGTACTTCAAAAAGGATTATATTAGGTTACTTATGCACACACATGGCCAACACCTATTCTCAGCTCTTTATTCAAACCGTCTTTGTAGTCAAATACAGGCAAGCTTTATTGGCTAAAGACTGGAGAGAAAAACTGATGGGTGTCATTGGTAATCTCATTAATGAAACAGGCTGCCAAACGCTTATTGTAAATGGTGTGGAAGACCATGTGCATTGCTTCTTTCGACTGAAGCCCAACCTTTCTGTCTCAGAAGTTATGAAAAGTGTTAAAGCCAGATCTTCGAAATGGATCAATGAGCAAGGTTTTCTTCCGCACCGTTTTGAATGGCAACCTGGTTTTGGTTGTTTCTCTTATGCCCGGTCACAGTATGAAGCAGTTTACAACTATATCAGAAATCAGGAAAAGCATCATCAAAAACGGACTTTTAGAAGTGAGTACCTGGATTTACTGGAGAAGTTTGGTATTGACTATGACGAGCAGTACGTTTTCCAGGACCCTCAATGAAGGATGTCTCGTGCCTACGCATGGGTTAAAACCCATGCTTATCCTGGGTCATACCTACGGCATTGAGAAGATAACTGCAACACCTTGAAAGGATTGGTTTGTTGAACCTCTTACCGCTGAGTTCCTTCCTTTACGTTGAAGACATTGAATTCGCACTATCCGTAAATGGCTTTGAGTATCCATTTATACGACTAACCTTCCTGACCAAAAACACCTCACCGCGACTGCCTCTCAGTAGTACAGCCATCTAGGTTAGCCACCCCAATGCCGTAGGCATGACCCATCCATCATCACGGATTTCAATCCGTGGTAGAAGTGGCACTAGTGGTACCCCTGACACTCCCAACCCCTACCTTAGTGCCATAGGCACGAACCATACACCATGAAGACTCCAAGGCCAGGAACCGTTTTTTCTCAACCAAATTCCACTATATTGTATGTCTCAATTTTCAACCTTAAATGAATTCTAACAAAGTCTTATTCTGGTCTGTAGCCGGAGCCCTGGCCGGATTTCTCTTCGGATTCGATACAATTGTCATTAATGGTGCTGAGCAAGAACTTCAGCAACTTTGGTCTGAATACACCTTCATGGGTAGAAATGACCTCTTCCATGGATGGATTGTTGTCGGTTCAGCCCTATGGGGCACCGTAATTGGCGCTATGCTGGGAGGCATTCCTAACGACAAAATCGGCCGCAAAAACACCCTCTTTCTTATCGGTATTCTATATACCATCTCTGCACTGGGTTCTGCCATGGTGAGCGATCCATGGCTTTTTGCCTTTTTCAGATTCATTGGCGGACTTGGAGTTGGGGCTTCAACCATTGCTGCTCCAACCTTTGTATCAGAAATAGCTCCCGCTGCCAAAAGAGGCAGATTAGTAGCCCTATACCAGTTAAATATCGTCTTCGGTATCCTTATCGCCTTTGTTTCCAACTACCTGATTGCCATCAGCATAGAGGTTGATGCCTGGCGTTGGATGATCGGAATCGAAGCTTTGCCTGCCTTCATCTACACTCTTATTGTGTTGAAAGTACCAAGAAGCCCCCGCTGGCTTATCCTGAACAGAAATGATGAGGCTTCAGCCAGAAAGGTGTTTGAGGTAATTTATCCTGAAAATGAAATTGACGAGCATATCCGTCAAGTGAAGAACTCGAGCCTGGAGACTAAGAAGATAACCGAAAAGCTTTTCTCTTCGAAATATAGCAAGCCACTGATGCTGGCCTTTGCCATCGCTTTTTTCAATCAGTTCAGCGGTATCAATGCACTCTTATACTATGCCAAAAGAATCTTCTCAGAAGCTGGGCTGGGAGAAGACGCGGTTTTCCTCAGCACAGTAGGTATCGGGATTGCCAATTTCATCTTCACCATTATCGGAGTATTAGTCATTGATAAAGTAGGAAGAAAGCGATTGATGTACATCGGTTCTTTCGGATACATTATTACACTTGCTACCACCTCTTTGGCCTTTTACTTCAGTTGGTCTAACATAGTTCCCCCTGCTCTATTCCTCTTCATTGGCGCCCATGCTATCGGACAAGGTGCTGTAATCTGGGTATTCATTTCTGAGATATTCCCGAATCAGTTGAGGTCTAAAGGACAATCCTTCGGTTCTTCCGTCCACTGGTGGCTGGCGGCCATTATTCCTGCCATGGTTCCGGCCCTCTTTACCTCTATCGGTGCCGGAGCGGTATTTGCCGTCTTCGCTGCATTCATGGTCTTGCAACTCCTTTTTGTTTGGAAGTTTATGCCTGAAACCAAGGGCAAGTCATTGGAAGAACTGGAAGAAGAGTTAATCAAAGCCTGATGAAAAAAGCTGCTCTGCTTCTTCTTACACTGATCATAATCACCGGTTGTAAAAGAGGAGATCAAACCGATCGAAGCGTCTTTCCCAATGACCCCTACAGACCCCAGGTCCACTTTACGCCAAAAGAAGCCTGGATGAACGACCCCAATGGCATGGTCTATTACGAAGGTGAATACCATCTATTCTACCAATATTACCCTGACAGCACAGTCTGGGGACCCATGCACTGGGGACATGCCATCAGTACAGACCTGGTTCACTGGGAACATCTTCCAATAGCGCTTTATCCCGATAGCCTGGGATATATCTTTTCTGGTTCAGCCGTGATAGACTGGAACAATACAACAGGACTGCAGGAGGGTGAGCATCCACCTATGGTAGCCATATTCACCCACCACGAGCCTAATGGTGCTTCCGAGGAAGGTAATGACACTTTTCAGTATCAAAGTATAGCCTACAGTTTAGATAAAGGTCGCAGTTGGACGAAGTATGAAGGTAATCCCGTAGTACCCAACCCCGGCATCAGAGACTTCAGAGACCCAAAAGTCAGCTGGCATGAAGCCACTCAGCAATGGGTAATGATTTTCGCTGCAGCCGACAGAGTGAGAATCTACAACTCTCCCAACCTGATCGACTGGGAGTTTCAAAGCGAGTTCGGAGCAGATGTGGGAGCCAAAGGTGGTGTCTGGGAATGTCCTGACCTGTTTCCACTTAAAGAAGAGTTAACGGGTGAAACCAAGTGGGTCATGCTGGTGAGTATTAATCCGGGAGGACCCAATGGCGGCTCGGCCACGCAGTACTTTGTGGGAGATTTTGATGGAAAAACCTTCAGCACTGAACAGGAAAAGACGCTGTGGATCGATTATGGAAGAGACAATTATGCCGGAGTCACCTGGTCCGATATCCCTCAAGAAGATGGCAGAAGACTCTTTATGGGATGGATGAGTAATTGGGACTATGCGCAGGTAGTGCCTACCGAACAATGGCGTAGTGCTATGACTACACCTCGATCACTTCACCTAAGGAAGGAGGATGCAACCTATCTGCTGGCTTCTAAACCAGTATTTGAAATGAAAAGTCTCATAGCCGACAGTACTGATGGTGGTGACGGAGATGTAAAGCCCGGTGTCTATCATTCCCTCACCACAGCCTATAACTCACAAGGCCGAAAGGTTGAGATCTCCAGTCCAATGATGACAGAAGTGACTTTTGATCTGGTCAATTCCAGAGGCAAAATGTTTGGTATTGAGCTTTCTAATAATGAAGGAGAAAAGTACTACCTGGTAATCAAAGACGGAATTATGCTGAGTGACAGACAAACTTCCGGAAGGACTGATTTCAGCGAAAAGTTTGCCTCTGCCCTACATACAGGCCCTATTTCCGGGTTCGATAAACTGGACAAACTGAAAGTCCAAATGATTGTTGACCATGCCTCTGTAGAAATTTTCATCAATGACGGACTTGCGGTGATGACCGAACTGGTATTCCCGGCTTCACCTTACAACGAAGCCTTGATTTTTGCTAGGGATGAAGAGGTATGGTTCGAAGACACTAAAACCTACCAGCTCCAATCCATCTGGTAGACCACCGAAATATCTTCTATTGTTTAAGGTCTCAGTAATAAGTACATTCCATTCTTCAAACCATAAGTACTAACCATGAAACAAATAACCAGACTTGCTCTTATTGTGGTGATGCTATCACCCGTGTGTCTGTTCGCACAAAAGAAAGTTGTAGCCCCGGAGAAGGTTACAATGGAAGTCGGCCAAAAAATGAAGCTAGACCTGTATGTCAGTGATGGAGGCCGAAAAACAGACGAAAACGTAAGGGCTTTTTCAAGAGCCAGAAGAAGCGTTTATGTAGATTCTACCCTGACCATTGAGGCCTTTAAGCCCGGGGAGTACGAAGTGCTCGTGATTGGCGGAGGAGATGTCGCAGATTACCCTGACGGCAACCGCACCAGCATTAAGGTAATGGTCAATTACCCTGCCTTGGCAGAGATTAAGATCGAAGGCATCCCAAATAAAATCTATGCCGGAACTCCCGTTTCGCTTGATTATACCGTGATTGACAAAGCTGGTTTAACCCGTGACGATGTCAAGGTAAGCTTCTCAACAGGTAACAAAGACATTGCTGAAGTAAGCAACTTCGGAGTCATCAATACTTACAAAGAAGGGCGTGTAAGAATTACTGCCAAAGCAGATGATATTGAAAATACCATTAACCTGAATGTGGTGAAAAACCCGATTACCAGAATTGAACTGACAGCTGATGGCGATCAGGCTCGTACGGGTGATGTATTCCACTTCACGGCCAAAGCCCTTGATGCCAAAGGCAATGAAGTAACCGATGCCCCTATCACCTATTCATTCTATGGTGTTTCTGACGATGTAAGCCAAAGCGCTTCAGGTCTTATTAAGCAGGATGGCCGTTTCGTTGCTGATGAGCCGGGCACCTATACCGTCACTGCAGCAGCAGGAGTAGCTTCAGCCTCTAAGACACTAAGCATCAGCGCAAGAGACGTAAGCAGAAAGATAGAAATGGTTGGACAGGGTTCTGTTAGCGACAAACATACCTCAGATTTCTGGGTGTGGGAAGGCGTTGACGGACGCGATTATGCCGTAACCGGAACCTGGGGAGCAGATGGTAAAGCCTATTTCTGGGATGTAACAGATCCGGCCAATATCATGCGTATCGATTCAGTTCAGGTAGATGCCAGAACCGTGAACGATGTGAAAATCTCAGAAGATGGTACTTTATGCGTGATCAGCCGTGAAGGTGCTTCTAACAGAAAAAATGGATTGGTTATCATTGATGTGAAAGATCCTCGCAATGTGGAAATCATTTCCACCTTCGATGAAAACCTGACAGGTGGTGTACACAATGTCTTCATCTATCAAAATCATATTTACGCACTAAGTGGGGGCCAGAAATACTACATCATCAATATTGATGATCCTAAGAAACCTTATGCCGTGTCTAAGTTCGAATTGGACACTCCTGGTCATTCAATCCACGATGTTTGGGTAGAAGATGGTATCGCCTACTCATCTAACTGGGCCGATGGTCTGCAATTGGTAGATGTAGGAAATGGTATTGCAGGCGGTTCGCCTAAGAATCCGGTACAATTTGCCAGCTATGCATATCCAAATGGTGCCAACCATGCAGCCTTCCCTTACAAAAGCAAAACCGGTAAGTTCTACGTGATTGGGGGTGACGAAATATTCCCTTACGGTCTCAATACCGGCAAAGGCGGTGTGAATATGGCCGGTGGTTACCTGCATGTTGTAGACTTCACCGACTTTGAAAACCCTGAAGAAATCGCCCGTTTTGAAGTGCCTTATGCCGGTTCACACAACTATTGGATCGAAGATGACATTCTCTATGTAGCCTTCTATAACGGTGGTGTGAGAGTGGTCGATTTGAGCGGAGAGCTGATGGGTGACCTCAGAAAGCAAGGCCGTGAAATCGCCTGGTTTATCCCGAATGACGGCAATGGTTACACAGCCAATGCACCATTCACCTGGGGTGCACAACTTTACAAAGGACATATTTTCTTCTCTGACTGGAACAGTGGACTTTGGTCGGCTAAACTAGAGCCTGAAAAGCCAAAAGAAACTCAGATTCAGTCGAAATAGAAATAAACAGTGATCAGTATATCAGTCAGGGAATCAGCCCCAACTGATATACTGGTCAACAGATCACTGATAACCTAGATAGAAATGAAAAAGCTAATCGTACTCCTTTGCTTATTCGCAGTGGGTTCACTATCTGCACAGAATTATTATGTCTATGTGACAGCTGAGTCGGAAGATGAAGTGTCTGTCGTGAAGTTCGATGGCCAGAAAGCAGAGACCGTCAAGAACATACCCGTAGGTGTCTGGCCTGCTGAAATTGAAGGTCCACATGGTATCACGGTAGATCCAAGTGGAGAATACTGGTACCTGAGTCTCGCTCATGGTAATCCTTATGGTAAGCTTTACAAGTTCAAAACCGGGACCGATGAAGTGGTGGGAACCGTAGAACTCGGCCTCTTCCCTGCTTCTATGCAAATATCTCCCGTTACCGGTTTACTCTATTGCGTCAACTTCAATCTGCATGGCGACATGGTACCCAGTACGGTATCTGTAGTAGATGTGGAAAGCATGACTGAGCTGGATCAAATCACTACAGGCGCCATGCCTCATGGTAGCAGACTTTCTGCCGATGGCATGAAACACTATTCTGTTGCCATGATGTCTGGTGAGCTTTTTGAAATTGATGCCCTTGACCTGAGAGTATCCCGTACTCTTGATCTGGACGAAGCCAGTAAAATGGTAGGCATGGACGACTCAAAAATGGACCACAGTAAAATGGGACATGATATGGGAGGAATGGAAAAGAAAGAGGAAGCGATGGATCACTCGCAAATGGATCATTCAAAAATGAACCACGACATGGGTGGTATGAAGCACTCTGCTTTCAAACCTACCTGGGTGAGCCCTCACCCTTCGAAAGACCTCGTCTATGTAGCAGGAAATGGAGCAGCTGAGGTTTTAGAAATTGATACCAAAACATGGAAGCCTACCCGCAAGTTCACAACAGATAAAGGCCCTTATAATATTGACCTCTCTCCTGATGGTAAATTCATGGTAGTCTCTTATAAAACCGCTGCCAAGACCGGCATCTGGAATTTAGAGACTGGTGAAGAGGTCGCTCGTTTAGACAATAGCCAGAAAGTCACTCACGGTGTAGCTATTTCTTCAGACTCAAAATATGCCTTTGTGAGTGTTGAAGGAATTGGTGATGACCCAGGCATGGTGGATGTAATTGATTTACAAACGCTTAAGCTGGTAGACACCGCATATCTGGGAAAACAGGCCGGAGGCATCGCTTTTTGGAAAGTTGAAGACTGAGATTTTTTCTGAAAATTTTTCTCAAAACGTTTTCAAATCAAAGATCAACTGCTACTTTTGTACTCCGATTTCAGGATGGTCTATGGTGTAACTGGCAACACGTCTGATTTTGGTTCAGAAGAGTCTAGGTTCGAGCCCTAGTAGACCAACAAAAAGGGTCTTTTTCGGAAGACCCTTTTTTTATGCCCTCGTTTCATATAATAGCTATTTATCGACATATTGAGGGTGTTCGATAATACATTTGATTATCTTAGATAACTCCACACATCTAAGTAAATGAGCGGTAATCTTACAGCAACAGTCCTTAATAAGGATTTCAATTTTTATTCTGTCAAATCATTATGGATCGTAGCCCTTTTTGTTTCTGCTGGTTACTTTATCCTTCTCACTACATACCTTATAGATTACATTGACCAAATCTCAATTCATATTGGGATATGGATCATCTCTATGATTATTGTATTTTTGATTTGGTATCGTCATCGGAACTTCATTAAGACTCCTAAGAACGATCATCCTTCTATATTTTTGGCTATTGACTTTAACAGTTCTCAAGAATCCGATCGAATCGCTGATTTTGAACAATATATCAGGGATCAAAAGAATGGATACGGGCTCTCTAAAACTCATGTATTAAGGATAAACCCACATCTATCAAAAAGACTATTAACAGAATATGATTCATACGTAGCAAACTATGAAGACCCTGTTTCTAGACACAAATGTGAGGCCTTTTTCAATAAAATGTTCCAAAAGGTCAATGGCAAAATTGCGATTATTGGGACAATAAAGAGTCGAAACAGAGGAGATGAACCTGTTTTTTTACTGGACATTAAAATTTTAATACAACACATAGATACTACTCGGGAAAACAAGCTATTACTCAATAACACATTACATGATGTTTGGAAAGATCGAAGAACAATCAGAGCCAACGATGATTCGACTGAAATAGAAATAAACTCTCGAGAAATGACTTTTGCAGTGGCCTATCTCATTGGTGTTGTTTCAATAATTGAAGGTAATAGTGCTCTTTCAAGTAAAATCTGGGATCAGTTGGAGTCTAAGATTATAGACAATTCAGAACTAAGTAAGTACAAAGAGAAACTTAATGACTTAAATAATTTGACTTGTTTCCTTGCCTGGAGAAGTGCCTTCTACTCTGGTAGAATGAATGATGCAATTCAGTTTAGATCAAAGCTCAGATCTAGAGTACCAAATGAATATGACAAATTATTAATAATGGCTCAGGAGAAGGTTGAGCAAAAAGACTGGAAAACGGCTCTAGAACTTACCAATAAGTGTATACCCATATCAGAAAGCAATGGCACTTGGAGATACAACAAATTCTACATCCTTGTAGGAATGGGAAAATTTAGAGAAGCTGAAGATATTTGGCATCAAATATTAAACAACACTTATCATGAAGAATTAGATACGATTTCACAGGTCATAACCTACAATAATTATAAACTTTCAGCTGATCCATTTCATATTCAAACTCATTTTATTATTGGCTCACTTCTCTTAAAGAAACTATCTTCTCCAACTTTAGCATATGAACCTCTAAATAAATTCTATGAGGCTAGCAATGGAAATGAGAGATGGAAAATATTGAACAGTCTGTCAAAAAAATATTTAGAAGAACTGCATGAATTCTTCGGAATCGCTAATAAAGCCTAGGTAGTGATACCCATTTACTCTTACTACTATATGACAAATAAAGATATATCTTTGACGAAGAAGTTAGACAAACAAACTATTGAATGAACAAAAGCCCCGCTCATGCCGGGTTTTTTATTTTAACCCATTCTACCATGCCACACTTTGTAATAGACTGCTCCAAAGAAATCCTAACCAACATCAGTGAACATGAAGTTAACCAGCACATCCACCATGTAGCAGTTGCCTCAGGCCTGTTCGATGAGGGAGATATTAAAGTTCGCATGCGTCCATTCGAAACCTACATGGTCGGTGGTTCATCGGATACCGCCTTTATTCATGTCTTTGCAAGTATTATGGAAGGACGCACTACGGAACAAAAAGCAGCATTATCCAAAAGCGTGGTAGAGAAATTAAAAAGCCTCTTCCCTGCTGTTTCATTCATTGCCATGAATGTCAACGACTTCGAGAAGGCCACCTATGCCAACTTAGGCACCCTCTGATCAATCACTCATTATCGGATGTCTGTGAAGCAACTTCTAACCGGCTACTACTGACCCATTTCAAAAAAATTCACTTTTTAGTTCACAGCTCCATTATTCTCCGGTCAAAAGGATAAAACATAAATAATTATCCTATGACAACGATTAAAAATCACGATGTACAAAGCATCAACATCAACAGTTCTGTTCAGAAAGCATTTGCCTTCATTGCCAATCCCGAAAACCTTCCTCAATGGACAGGTGCATTTAAGCAGGCCGATGAAAAAAGCGCCCTGTTGATCACCCCAAAAGGTGAGCTGCCTATAGGTCTGGAAATTCGGAAGAATGAAGAAACCGGCACCGTAGATTGGTACATGACCATGCCTGATCAGTCTGTTGGGGTGGCATACTCAAGAGTGAATGAAGGCCCCGATGGTAACACCATCTACTCTTTTGTCCTGTTAGCACCTCCTGTTCCATTAGAAGAAGTTGAAGGCACCCTGGCTGCCCAAATTGGTCAGTTGAAAGACGAATTAGTCAAATTGAAATCAATTCTGGAATCCTAAAACGGTAAATGGAGTGTTCTACTGGCCTGTCGATGATCCTGACCTGATACAGGACAAAAGACAGCTTTTAGGGCACTCTTTCCTTAACTCATGCTAACACCAGAAACCATTCAAAAAGCGCTTGAAGGAGACAAACGAAGTCTCGAATCAATAGTCAACACCATTCAGCCATTAATATTCAACCTAAGCCTGCGCTTTCTTTGGCAAAGAGCAGATGCTGAGGATGCCACGCAGGAAATACTGATCCGTGTACTCACACAGCTGGGGAAATTTGAATACAGAAGTAAATTTGAAACCTGGGTCTATCGCATTGCCACCAACCATCTGCTTAATCAGAAGGAATCCCGGCTGGAAAAAAACCTGAGAACCTTTCAGGTGTTCGCAGAAGACCTGAAAACCACAGGTATCATAGCAGATCAGACTCAGGCAGACTCCGGGTTATTGGAAAAGGAAATGAAATCAGGTTGTACCCTGGCCATGTTGCAGTGCCTGAACAGAGATCAACGCATTGCTTTTATCCTGGGCAGTATCTTTAAAATAAAAAGCGATGAAGCCGCGGAGATTACATCTACCAATTCCGCGACTTTCCGCAAGAGGCTACAAATCTCAAGGTCTCAGATCAGGAACTTTCTGGATAGTAACTGTGGGGTTTACAATCCTGCTAATCCCTGCCGTTGTAAGAACAGACTGGGGAACGCCATTAATACCGGTCGTATCAATCCCAAATCACTCAATTTTGCTGACTCGGTAGATTACTACAATGAAGAAATGGAAGAATTGCAATCTATGAGTGGCATTTACCACAATCACGGCCAGTTCAAAGACAGAAGGCCTTTCTCGGAGATTATGAATACTGAAATTATGCCCAAGGGTATTATCCGGGACTTTGAGTAATCAAGACCTGGTGTAGTAATGCTTTCTGATCTGCTTTCTCACATAGAGGAACCGAATCAGACCGATTATGAACATGAGCGGGGCTACTATTAGCAGCATGTAACCCACCGTCATAATTTCTTCCAGAGCACTGATTTTTAATATGGCAAAGCCTGAACTGAGGAAGACAATAAAAGTACGGAAATAGGCCAGAAATGTCCTTTCATTAGCCAGACGGGTCCTTTCTACAGCCAATTCATCAGTTCTGCTCAACTCTAATTTTTCCATATTTCCGATGGTTTGCTCACAAAGCTACCGCTTTCAGCCTTGACATTTGTAACTTTGGCTACATTCAAAACTTTAGAGGCTGAGTGTGAGGAACAAATTATCAACCAGCTGCTTCGATTTATTGATTAAATTCATACCTTTGCAGCTCAAAATTTGGCGCAGTGACTAATACAAACAGAGAGCACAAAATTTTTGCAGGAAATGGTTCAGCAGACCTTGGAAAGAAGATCGGAGAATTCTTCGGACAGGGTTTAGGCGGTATCAAACTTCAGAAATTCTCTGACGGAGAAATGGCTCCTTACTTCACTGAATCCATTCGTGGCGCCAATGTTTTCCTGATTCAATCAACTATGGCCCCTGCAGAGAATCTGCTGGAGCTATGCCTGATGATTGACGCAGCCAAGAGAGCCAGTGCATATAAGGTGATTGCCGTTATGCCCTATTTTGGCTATGCCCGTCAGGACAGAAAAGACAAACCAAGAATTGCTATTGGTGCCAAACTGGTAGCTAACATTCTTACTGCAGCCGGTGCAGATCGTATCATGACTTGCGACTTACACGCAGGACAGATTCAGGGATTCTTCGATATCCCTGTAGATCACCTCGATGGTTCTGCCATCTTCGTACCATACCTGCGAAGCCTTAATCTTGACAACCTGTTATTTGCTTCTCCTGATGTTGGCGGGGTTAAAAGAACCAGAGAATATGCCCAGCACTTCAATGCTGAGATGGTAGTAATCGACAAGCATCGTAAAAGACCTAATGAAGTTGCCGAAATGAGAATTATCGGTAATGTAGAAGGTAAAAACGTAGTATTGGTTGATGACCTGGTTGATACAGGAGGCACGCTTTGTAAAGCAGCCAAGATTATTATGGAAGAAGGTGCTGCATCGGTAAGAGCCGTATGTACTCACCCTGTACTTTCAGGTAAGGCTTACGAAAATATTGAAAACTCTGTGCTTGATGAGTTGGTAGTGGCAGACACTATTCCATTGGCGCAGGAATCTTCAAAAATCCGTGTGTTGACAGTAGCTGAGCTTTTTGCTAAGGCCATTAAGAACATCACAACAGACGGTTCAATTAGTCAATTATTTATTTAACAATTATATAAAATGAGAGAAGTAGAGGTTATAGGGTTTAAAAGAGCAAATCTCGGAAAATCTGAATCTAACAAGCTAAGAGCAGAAGGTAATGTTCCTGGTGTATTGTATGGTGGTGATGAGCAAGTGCATTTCTATGCTCCGGCTATTCAATTCCGTCCGGTACTTTACACTCCTGAAGCTTGTTTTATCAAGTTGAACATCGAGGGTACTGAGTACAGAGCTATCGTTCAGGAAACTCAATGGCATCCGGTAAGTGAAGCATTGCTTCACGTTGACTTGTTGCAACTGTTCACAGGAAAACCAATCAAAATGAACATTCCTGTAAAAGCAACTGGTAATGCTATTGGTGTGAAAAACGGTGGTACATTGATCGTTAAGAACCCAAGATTGGCGGTGAAAGCCTTGCCAAAAGATATGCCTGAGGTAATCGAAATTGATGTAACTAACCTGAGAATCGGTAAAGCCATCAAAGTTGGTGAATTGCCAACTGAAAACTTCGAATTCCTTACAAGCCCAATCGTAACAGTTGTGAACGTAGCTATTCCAAGAGCACTCAGAGGTAAAACTGCTGAAGAACTTGAAGCTGCTGAAGCAGAAGCTGAAGGCGAAGAAGGTGGCGAAGAAGCAGCTGCTGAATAATTCAGATCAAAGCTTTAAAAGACAATCCTGCTCAGTAATGGGCAGGATTTTTTTGTTTCAGGCCGTTTCCTGTTTTAAGCTCTGGTTTGCACTAACTTTTCTATACTGAAGCCTTACCGAAGCATCTATCCATACCAAACCTACTTTCATCTGTTAAGCTTATTGAAGCTGACCCCTCACCCACTCGGGATGAAAAGAGGGAACCTAAAAAGCCAAAATCTTTCCATGCTGAGGCGTAGCCGAAGTATCTGCCTGATCTGATTAGTTATACCTATGTCTGATATATTAATAGAGACAAACCCCTCGCTCAATCGGGATGAAAAGAAACGGCAGACCAAAGGCCTGAGCCAAAACTTCAAACTTAAAAGCTCTGCTCGGGTAAAAATTAGTACAGTTTTCTAATTTTGACATCGAAAGAAGAACCATGAAATACCTAATCATCGGACTTGGCAACATTGGCCCTGAATATGAGCTCACACGGCACAACATAGGTTTCCTGACCTTAGATCGACTGGCAGACCAGAAAGGTGCCACATTCGAAATGTCAAGACTGGCCTATCATACAGAAATCAAGCACAAAGGAAGAACTATTCACCTGATTAAGCCTACCACTTACATGAACCTGAGTGGTAAAGCCATGCGCCACTGGATGACTGAACTGAATGTTCCCAAAGAAAACTGCCTGGTCATCGTTGACGACATCGCTATCCCATTTGGCAAGCTTAGAATGAGAGCGAAAGGCTCAAGTGCGGGTCACAATGGCCTGAAGAACATCGAAGACCTGACAGGTGGCCAAAACTATCCAAGACTTAAATTCGGTATTGGTGATGATTTCGCAAAGGGCAGACAGGTAGACTATGTCTTAAGCAAATTCACCAAACAGGAGTTCGATGAACTTCCCTTTGTCATGGATAAAGCTATCGACATGATTTTCGGCTTCTGCACCATAGGCATTAGTCGTACCATGACTGAATTCAATGACTAAACTCCTATCACCTCAAAACAAACTACCCTATGAAAATCAACCTGGGCATACAAATAGCACCTATTCTGGCAAGAGAAGAAGGCTTTCCAATCATAGATGAGTGTATCAGAATGATTCAAGGTTCCGGTATAGACTACACCGTAACACCCTTTGAAACTGTGCTGGAAGGCGAATACAAGGACATTATGCAGTTGGTAGATCTACTATATCACAAAGTGAACTCCCTTAGTCCCGAGACAGTAATCAATATGCGGATTCATACCCGCAGAGATGCAGATGTAATTGGTACTGAGAAAACTGAGAAGTTCAATAAGTAAGCCACCTATGAAGAAGTCCTCTCTCCTATTGAGCATTATACTCTTTCTCTTTGCGCAATGTCTTTTCAGTCAGGAAAATGAAAGCCTGTCAGGCAGTCGGTTCAGTATTGAATCAGCAATACTGAATGAGGAACGTCATTGTCTGATCAGTCTACCTGACTCATATGCTGACAGCCCTCAAAAGAGCTATCCGATTATTGTTCTACTCGATGGTTATACTCACTTTAAAACGACAGTATCGACTGTCCATTTGTTAAGCTCCGATGTTAACCGAAACTACCTGATGCCGGAAGCCATTGTGGTAGCCATTGAAAATGTTGATCGAGAAAGAGATTTTACCGTAACCAAGCTTCAGACAAAAAGAGCCAACACGATGGGTGGTGGAAGGAATTTTCTGGCCTTTATTGAAACCGAGCTTATTCCTTATATAGATAATCGTTACAGAACTGAATCGAATCGAACGCTTATTGGGCACTCGCTGGGAGGCTTACTTACGCTGAATGCCTATATGAGTAAAGAAAGTCTGTTTGACAGTTTCATTGCCATAGATCCTAGTGTCTGGTGGGACCCACAAACCATGCAGCAAAAAGCAGACTCCATCCAACCTGCTTCATGGCAGAAACCACTCTACCTCGCTACGGCTAACCAGGGAGAAAGAGGATATGAAAGAAATCAAAAAAGGCATGAGAACCTTGTTCAATTGATCAGAACAGTGTCCAACAATAAAGCTAATATCGGGATAGAATACTTTGAAGACGAAAGTCACCGTACCATTCCGCTGATTGGGGTTTATAAAGGGCTCAGGTTTATATTCAGTGATAGAAAAGAGTAATAAGAAATCTCATACATCCACTAACTGATTTCTGATTTCCAATTAACTGATTCCTGATCTACCAATGACAGCCTGGAGCAACACATTAGCTCCATTCTCCACATCGCGGTCATGCGAGTACTCTGCTATGTTATGGCTGATTCCTCTGACACTGGGAATAAAGATCATGGTAGACGGGCAGTGATGGGCCATCATTTGTGCATCGTGACCGGCACCACTTGGCATTCTTTTATAGGTAAGTCTAAGGGACTTGGTAGCGGTCTGAACACTATCAGTCATGACCAAAGGGAAACGAACCGGGCTAAACCGAACCATTTCTTCTCTTTCAAAGCTCAGGCCATCACCCTCAACCGTTTCTGTTATGAATTCGTCTATTTCAAGC
Source organism: Roseivirga sp. (assembly GCF_965216855.1). Lineage (NCBI taxonomy): Bacteria > Pseudomonadati > Bacteroidota > Cytophagia > Cytophagales > Roseivirgaceae > Roseivirga > Roseivirga sp. The sequence goes on from NZ_OZ244204.1 coordinate 513,948, forward strand.
TGGGCCTTCTTCAGAAGCGTCTCATTTGTACTGCGCACATCTAAAGTAAACATGGCCGAGTCCGGAACTATATTGATGGCATCAGGTGAAAATTTAATAGAGCCAATTGTTGTAAGGACTGAACCTTCTTTCTTCCTGCAATACTCACCGATATATTGCTGAAGTTTGGCGGCTGTAAAGCCAGCGTCCTTGCGATAGTACACGGGAGTTGTACCGGCATGATTCGCTTCACCCTTAACGGTGTAGCGTGTCCAGTAAATACCCTGCACCTGTTCTACTACACCAATATCTATTTGCTCTAATTCAAGCACTGGTCCCTGTTCGATATGCAATTCGTAATAAGCATCAAATTGAATAGCACCGGGATCCATTTCACCGGCATATCCAATTGCCTCAAGACAGCTACCGACACTTTCATTGGCATTATCATAGGCCGGAGACTTGAGAATTTCTGCCAGGTCAGCCATACCGGCATAGACATGACTACCCATCATATCAGGGGCAAACCTCACTCCTTCTTCATTAGTAAAGTTAATGAGGGCTAATGGCTTGTCGGTCTCTATCTGGTTATCATTCAGGGTCTGAATAAGTTCCAGACCTGCTAATACACCCAGGACTCCGTCAAATCTTCCTCCAGCATAAACAGTGTCCAGGTGAGAGCCAAAAGCGACAGGCTTGTCGTCTTGTTTGCCCTTTCTGATTCCAATCATATTGCCCATCCGATCGACATGAACATCCAGTCCTGCTTCGATCATCTGAGACTTCAGTAAATCACGGGCTTGTTGGTCTTCTTTGGAAAGGGCTATCCGCTCAACGCCTGTTTCTCCCATCTTCCCTATCTGTGCATAGCGATCGAGGTTTTCCAGTAAACGTTGAGCATTGATTTTCATGCCAATAGATTTAGTTCTATGTATCTTCTTCCACCTTTCAGGCACTACCTCTAAGGGAGGACTATTGTGCAATCCGCATCAGTATCGACCTAAGTTTCCGCTGTGGGGATTGATGGTAAAAAACGACAACCCTACCTTAACTAACGGTCGAACCTGGGTTAACGTTCTCGTTTGGTTGAATTAATCTGAGATTGCCTTCAGCATCTTCAGCCATCAGAATCATACCTTCCGACACCGTACCCATCATAGGCCTTGGAGCAAGGTTAGCCACAATAGTTACTTGCTTACCGATCATTTCTTCTGGCGTATAGTGCTTGGCTATACCGCTCAGGATAGTTCTTTGATCAATACCTGTATCTACCAGAAACTGAAGCAGCTTATTCGATTTCTCCACTTTCTTTGCTTCCACGATTGTCCCTATTCTCAGGTCCAGCTTCATGAAATCATCGAATACTATAGTGTCTTTAAGCGGTGCTACTTCTACTTCTTTGTTCTCCATTTGATTTTGCTTCTTAGTGTTTTCCAGCTTTTGAATTTGTTCTTCTATTGTGCTGTCTTCTATTTTCTCGAATAACAGTTGTGCCTTTTCCAGTTGATCTCCTGCACTTAACAATTCATCGGACCCTGCATCAGACCAGTTCAATTCTCCCAGGTTAAGGAAGTCTCTTAGCTTTGCTGTACTGAACGGAATAAAAGGTTCTGCCACAATCGATAAGTTGGCCACCAGTTGAAGGGCGATATTCAGAATAGTCTTTACTCTGGCCTCATCTGTTTTGATCAGCTTCCAGGGTTCGGTATCAGCCAGGTACTTATTACCGATTCTGGCCAGGTCCATCATTTCTGCCAGTGCCTCTCTGAATCGGTATCTTTCAATAGCGGCTCCTACCTTTCCTGGTACCTGACCTAAAGCATTGAGTACTTCAGAATCTATATCGAAGAGTTCTCCCCTTTCAGGTACTTTGCCATCGAAGTATTTATGCGTCAGTACAACAGCCCGGTTGACAAAATTACCTAAAATGGCTACCAGTTCACTGTTGTTTCTGGCCTGAAAATCCTTCCAGGTAAAGTCATTATCTTTTGTTTCAGGGGCATTGGCACAAAGTGCATAACGCAGTACATCCTGTTTACCCGGTAATTCTTCAAGGTACTCATGCAGCCAGACGGCCCAGTTTCTTGAAGTTGAGATTTTATCGCCTTCGAGATTGAGGAATTCGTTGGCTGGCACATTATCCGGTAAAATATACTCCCCATGTGCCTTTAGAATGGCAGGAAAAATGATGCAGTGGAAAACGATATTATCCTTACCGATAAAGTGTACCAGCTTGGTATCCTTATCTTTCCAGTAAGGGGCCCAGTCGGTTCCCTTTTCATCGGCCCACTCTTTAGTAGCTGAAATATATCCGATTGGCGCATCGAACCAGACGTAAAGCACTTTGCCCTCAGCACCTTTTACCGGCACCTTTATCCCCCAGTCCAGGTCGCGCGTCATGGCCCGAGGTTGAAGACCTCCGTCAATCCATGATTTACACTGCCCCCAGACATTCGACTTCCAATCACTTTTATGACCTTCAACAATCCATTGTGTCAGCCATTTCTCATAATTCTGAAGTGGCAGGTACCAATGTTTGGTTTCCTTCAGGACAGGAGCATTTCCACTCAGGGTAGATTTGGGGTTAATCAGATCTGTAGGATTCAAACTTGAGCCGCAATTCTCACACTGATCGCCATAGGCTGAAGGGTGACTACACTTAGGGCAGGTTCCGGTGATATATCGGTCTGCCAGAAATTGTTTGGCTTCTTCATCAAAGTACTGCTCACTTACTCTTTCTTCGAACTTACCGTCATTGTAAAGCTTCTTGAAAAACTCCTGAGCGGTTTCGTGATGAACTGCATTAGATGTTCTGGAATAGATATCAAAAGAGATTCCCAACTGATCGAAGCTACCTTTGATCATGTTGTGATACTTATCTACGATTTGTTGCGGGTCGATTCTTTCCTTTCTGGCACGCATGGTAATGGCCATGCCGTGTTCATCGGAGCCACAAATAAAGGCTACATCTTCTCCTTTGGAACGCAAATAACGCACGTAAATATCAGCCGGCACATATACTCCTGCCAAATGACCGATATGAACAGGACCATTGGCATAAGGTAAAGCGGCTGTAACAGTATGTCTTTTGAAATCTGTTTTAGTCATGGCTGCAAAGATAGTTTTTAGATTTCTGAAGTCAGATTTTAGAACACCAAATTTAGCTTTGGTCCAAGGAAGATGTCATTTTAACTAAAATAACAGGCCAACTCATGGTGAACAGGTCAATCTTGCAGTGGCCCATTCCTCTGAAAGAGTTTTCCGGTTATCACAAATATCTTTATCATTGAAACCCTGAGCCAGTCTCAGCCATATACTAAGAACCATCAAAATCATTTTTTTATGACTGCACAAGAAGCATTAAAACAACTCAAAGAGGGAAACATCAGGTATGTAAAAGGTGAATTGAAGCACCCTCACACAGACCCTGACAGACGTGGTGAACTCACAGGATCTCAGCACCCATTCGCTGTCATTCTGAGCTGCGCAGACTCCAGAGTTGTTCCTGAATTACTTTTCGACCAGGGTTTAGGAGACTTATTCGTCATCAGAGTAGCCGGTAATGTGGCGAAAGACAAAGTAATCGGTAGTATTGAGTATGCGGTGAAATACCTGAACTCCAAGCTCGTGGTAGTGATGGGGCATGAAAGCTGTGGTGCTGTTAATGCCAGCCTGGGAGATACTGATCCGGGTGGACATATTGGATCTATTATAGAGAAAATCAAACCAGCAGTTTATGTAGCCAAGAAAATGCCAGGCGACCTACTGACCAATGCCATTAAAGTCAATGCTCAGATTGTTTCTGAAGAGCTCAAAGATTCCAAGCCAATACTCAATGATCTTGTCAAAGGCAGTGGAGTAGAAATCGTTTCAGCCTACTACAAATTGAGTGATGGTACCGTTGAATGGATGGACTAGTCTTAAGATAAAAACTTCAGGAGGGTTTTTAACAGACCCTCATTTTCCCCTCTCTCCTTTTGTATCAATGTAGTTGGGAAAAACTTTGTCTGCATGAGACCTTCTGTCAAAGAGCTCAACAAGTCTACCGAAGACACCTCATTGTCCTTTGAACCAACAATAAGCAAATCGGGAGATACCTGATTGACATATCTGATTAAGTCTGAAGCTCGCTTCTCCAAAGTAGAGTAAGCCATTGCTTCGCTCCTGGCAGATTTGAGGCCTACTTTTACCAGGTAATCATTTAAATCATAATCTGCATTAGCCTGCAATCTCTGATTAATTAATGTGCTCTTACCATAAAGTTCATTGACCTCATCGACACGTTCAAAAACCTTGTCCATATAGCGCGAGGCATCTCTGAAAGTATGAACTACAGTGAAATTAGTCAGAGGGCTTTGTTCCTGCAATTCCTTAATTGTAGCTATAGCCAGATCGGAGTAGTTGGAGAAATCAAGATGAGCCAGAATATGGTTTAATTGCAGTGATTTAGATTCAAGCAATAAGACACTGCATGGCGATTTCCTGACCAACTTTTGAGCTCTTATTGGTAATGCTTCCCTCGAGGCTTTTTGAAGAATCATCAACTCAGTATTATCCTGCTTACAATACTCCAGTATCTGCATGAGTGAGTGCTCTTCAACAGCGGAGACTTGATAAGAATGGTCTGAGTGTAAAACCGATTTTAACCTAACTTCCAGTTGAGACTTTTGCTCATGTAATTCAGGGTGTCTGAGAAATGGTAAATCTTTCAATACCTGCCTGGGTAAATCTGGCTTCCTATTGGTAAGCACCACATGCATTTGAATGGGTAGAAAGATATCAGCCAGTTTAGAAACGTTGTCCAAAAAACCTGAGTAATCTTCCGTGTCACTCAGCATTACCAACCACTTTTGATATTTTCTCATTGACTTTAGTAACCTTGATTTTTAGAAAGTGTTCTGAACGATGGTCAAGTACAAAGGTAAGCCTATGGTGATGTTGACCGGGAATGTAACCGCCAGGGCCATTGGTAAATAAATACCCGGGCTGGCCTTAGGCACAGCAATCTTCATGGCTGCCGGAACAGCAATGTAGGAGGCACTGGCCGCTAGTACTGAGAGAATAAATCTATTACCCGTATCTGCAGTTATCAGACCAGATAAAACAGCTACCAGGCAACCGTTGAACAGGGCCATCAATATACCGAAGGCTGTGGTGAACCAGCCCTTTTCGAAGAACGACTTTAAGCGCTTGCCACTGGCAATTCCCATATCGAGTAAGAAAATGGCCAGAAAGCCTTTAAATATGTCGGTAGTGAAGGGTTCAATACCTTGTGCCTGCTTTTCGCTGGCCACCCAACCAATGACCAGACTACCTAAAATGAGCAGCACACTACCATTGGTAAAGGCATGCACAATGATGGATTTCAAACTGCCATTGGTAGAGCCATTGGAGAATTTTCTTACCAGAATTACTCCCACTACAATGGCCGGTGCTTCCATGAGTGCCATAATGGCCACCATATGGCCACCAAAGTCAATTGCCTGCATTTCCAGAAAGGCTACGGCTGTAATGAAAGTTACCGCACTAATGGAACCATAAGCCGCAGCTACAGCTCCGGAGTTCTCTACAGACAGTTTTCTCTTCAGAATAAAGAAGCAATAAATGGGTATGCATACCGCCATAAAAATGGCGAAGACCACCGATGAAATAATCTCCATAGAAATGGCACTATGAGCCAGTTCCTGTCCTCCTTTAAATCCAATGGAGAACAAGAGGTAAAGAGAGATAAACTTGGATGAGGTTGGTGGGATTTCGAGATCGCTCTTAAACTGGACTGAAAGAACCCCTAAAATGAAAAAGAGAAGTGCGGGGTTGGTCAGGTTTTCAATTAGTAATTCTAAACTCATCTAAACTGTTTTCGTGAACCTGAGCCCAAAGATGTACGATTGATTTAATAAATTTTCATTTATATTTATTATAAAATACATAAACAAAATTTATGAATTATACTCTACACCAACTGAAAGTCTTTCTAACTGTCTGTCAGCTAAAGAGTATCACCAAAGCAGCTGAGGCCCTTCATTTGAGCCAACCAGCCGTTTCTATACAATTGAAAAACCTTCAGGACCAGTTTGAAATACCCTTGACAGAAGTGGTGGGCCGTAAATTATACATCACAGACTTCGGGCAGGAAATTGCCTCGGCCAGTGAAAGAATTCTCAATGAAGCGGAAGGGATCAACCAGAAGATCCAGTCCTTTAAAGGGCATATCAGTGGTAAACTGAGCATATCTGTTGTCTCTACAGGCAAGTACATTATGCCCTACTTTCTAACTGATTTTCTAAGGGAACATCAAGGCGTTGAGTTGAAGATGGACGTAACGAATAAGTTTTCCGTAGTAGAAAGTCTGGAAAACAACCTGGTCGACTTCTCACTGGTATCTGTACCACCGGGTAATATGCCTTTGTCTTCTATTGAATTGATGTCGAATAAGCTATTCTTGGTAGGAAACCCTTCTCATCCCAACTTCAAGGAGGCCAGGCAACCACTGAGTTATCTTAAAAAGGTAGACCTCATCTTCAGGGAGCCTGGTTCCGGCACCCGTCAGACCATGGAAAGATACTTTCAACAAAAGAACATCGTCATCAGAAAGAAGATGGAGCTCACTTCGAATGAAGCGGTAAAGCAGGCGGTAATTGCCGGATTGGGCTTTTCCATTATGCCGCTGATCGGCATCAACAATGAATTGAAAAACGGGGACTTGAAAATTATGCCTATTGCGGGTTTTCCCTTAACCTCGCAATGGCAGCTCACCTGGCCCTCCAGCAAGAAGCACTCCCCTGCCGCCAAGGCTTATCTGGATTTTATAGCCAGTCATAAGAGTTCTATTATCGACAAACAATTTGGCTGGTATGAGCAGTACTAAAAAAGCCGTGCAACATAACCCAAAGGCACATTACACGGCTTTTGATTTTATAGGCTAGAAACTATCTGCCTCTGTTCAATTTATTCTTTCTTGCTCCCTGATAGATAGCATTAAAGATCAGTTTATAAGTACCTCTCGGTTGACCTCTGAACTGTGGTTTGAAACCAAACAACACCAGATTTCCACCTCCGTACTCGGCATTCAACATGGCAGATGTACCGGCCAGGTGTTCTTCTTCTCCCAGGGCCCATCCACTCATTAACAGGTCTTCATCGGCATATCGGGCAATTTCCTCTATGCCTTCTGCTCCTTCTTCAACGGCAAAAGCGCCACTATTATCGAATGAGGCTGCCACCTGCGGCATCATTCCAAAAGCCAGCGGATTAGATGTATCAATATTGGTTCTGATCAATGAACCCGGAATAAAGAACTCATTGCTACTCAGTCCAGAAAGTACGTTTTTAACCGGAAGGTTAAATTTTTCAATGGCAAATTCGGTCGAAGAATCGAAGAAGATGATTGAGCCTCCGCTCTTGGCATAAGTATCCAGAGCCTTCACTCCTTCTTCACCAATACCTCCTACAAATCTTGCTGGTGCTCTTCTCTCGCTATTACCCTCCATGATACCTCTGGTGCTCTGTGAAGGGAAAATGATCGCACTGTACTGTGAAAGGTTACCACTTTGAATTTCCTCATTATGAAGGGTATCGATATCAAATTCGAATTGCTCGAACATCCAACGGCTCCAGCCTTCATCCATATTGGCCTGCCATGATTTGTAAATACCAATCTTTACCGGATTCAGTTCAGCCAGTTCAGAAGTCGGTTTAGATCTGAGTCCGGTAAAGTTCAATCCAAGTTCCTGGCTTAGGGTTTTCACCTCATCATCGAGACCTCTTTTACTCCTTACCACCACTGTACCGGCTTTTAGATCGCCTTCATCGGCTCCCAGAATGCTTACTGAATAGCCTTCCTTCTGCAATCTGTTAATAGCTTTAGCACTGAGGTTGTCGCGGTTAGAGAAAGCATAGCCATAACGAGCAGTGCCGCTCACCATACCAGGAGTTGGCTTAAGTTTCTCAGTAATTTCTTCAGCTGAGGCATTGAATGAAGTAGTCACTCTGTCAACCTGAACTCCCATTTGCATTGGCAATGTCCATCCGGCCAAATCATATGGCGGCATTGGAGGACCTCCAGGATAACGGAACTGATCAGGATAAACCTGCTCTTCCATTAAATCGGCCAGGAAAGGTCTGAAAGCCTGTGCTCCGTAGAAAATAATTGAGCCAGCCTCATAAGACTTACCATTCACTGAAAAGTCAGCTGTTGCCTGATGGGCTTCAACCCCGCCCTGCATGAGGATATTGGTGAGGTTAATGGCCTCACTAGGATTCCACTGATCTTTAGGGATCACATAAGCAAAAGCACCTGATTGATCTTCAATAGCATCTCTACCCATGCTGTAGATATTAAAGAGGAACTCGTCTTTCTTATCTGCTGCCAGGTCAAGTACAGCCATAGAGGCTTCGAGCATATAGTCAATGGCTGACCTGAAGTGCAGGGTTCCGCCTTTCCATGGATATGGATAGAATATCTCTGTTGAATTAGACTGCTTTCCACCCACAAAGTCAGGCAATTGCTCAGGATCATATTCTGTAGGACTTGGGCTTGGCTGAGCCGTTTCTGTTAAAATACCAATCTGGTTATGGTAATATGGTGCAGTTCGCATTCCACCATTCCAAAACATGCTGTAAGATGTAGTAGCAATGGCACCCGGCATCTTCTTCATGGCGAATCTATTGGCCATGGCGGTCCCTACAAGGTTAACCCCTGTCGTAACTCCGGGGTGAATTTTAGGATTCACAGGACTTCTGAAGGGAGGAATAAAGATCATGGCCCATCGCGGAGCTGTCTGGTGGTGGTTGTGTACAATTTGCGGATACCACTGATCGTACAGTACCGTAGTTACGGCACGGGTCTCAGGCATATTGTTCATAAACCAGTCACGGTTATTATCATGACCAACATACTTCTGGTAAAGTACGGGAGGTCCTGAACTTTCATAAGGTGTACCCAAAGTCTTGCGGTACCAGTCAACCACAATATCAAGACCATCAGGATTGATCACAGGCACAACCAGGGTAATGACATTGTCTCTGATTTTCTGCATTTCTTCTGACTCTTCAGAGGCCACCCTCCACATGAGTTCAGAAGTCATTTGAGCGTGTGCCCTTTCCGTGGCGTGCATACCACCATCGAACCAGACAATGGCCTTTCCTTCTTTAGACATGGCCCTGGCTTCCTCCATAGTAATTTCGGCACGCGAAAGCTTTTCACTGATCTCTCTCCACTTTTCCAGCTGAGCAATATTCTCTTCGCTGGAGATGAAAACCAGTTTGATTGGCCTACCCATGACGGACTTACCTATTTCTATCATCTTCACGCGATCAGTCGAAGCGGCCAGTTTATCATAATACTCCAGCATCTGATCATAGTCTGCCAGTTTGTAATCGGCTCCTACTTCATGACCAAATGTTTCTCTTGGGTGAGGAATTTGTGACTGTCCAAAAACAGCCGTACTGACAAAAAGTGCCAGACAAATGCTTATTAGTCTTTTCATATTGGGTTAAAGATTTGGCTTAATATACCACCTTATCAGACATCAATCTCCTCTTAATTAGACGACCCCTACATATTTAAAATGAATGGGAAATTATTGGTGTAGGCTGTCAACTGCCTTTCACTCCACTTAATTCCTCCTCATTTATTTGTGAGAATTGAGAATCACACGGATATTGATATTCAGAAATTGAAACGCGCTTATGAACATCAATACTAAATCTACCCTGCTTACTTTTAGCCTAATGCTCATCTCTGCTTTCGCAGGATGGAAAGGACATTCTCTGTTTGACAAGGGAATAGATAGCCAGATCATAAGTCGCAGTGAGGCCGAACACCTGACAGAAGACTGGGGGAAACTGATTGTTTATACACCAGAAGAAGGCACAGAAACTTTCGGAACGAAAAATACTTTAACAGCCGTTGCGGAGATTAAACCAGGACAGCAGATACATCCTCCGCATCAGCACACTGCGGAAGAATTCATTTACATTTTAGAAGGTAATGGCACCTGGAGTATGAAGGGGGAAGAAACCGATTTGAAAGCCGGGGATGTAATGTATGCAGCGCCCTGGGACTGGCACGGGCTCACTAATACGGGTGATACTACATTGAAGTTTTTTGTAGTGAAGTGGGATAACAAAGGGGTTGAAACACCTACCAAAAGATAAGCTCCCAACCCCTTTAGTGACTGTTATTAGACTATAGAATGATAATAAGAAGCAAAATCACGATGATTGCTCCGGTGGAAATGAAAATTCCTCCGGAACGGTGATGATGTTCATCTCTCTCCCTGATTTCTCTTCTCATTTCTCTTAACTCTTTTCTGAGTTCCTTCTTCTCGTCTCTGCTCAATTCAGATCGATCCATTTCCTTGATTTCCATAATACGGTCTTCAATGGCCCGGACTTCTTCAGCAGTAAAAGGAACAACTTCTTCATTTTTTGCCGGCTCCTTATCCTTTTTATCTCCCGGGTCGGTAGACGCAAAAGCAGGTGCACTAAGCATTAACATGATTAAAAAGACTGATAGTTTTTTCATTGGTTTAAAAATGTGGTTGACAAAAAAACAACTTTAGTATTCTTGAAATGTTCAGAACAAAAACGACTCCACTTTTTGGAAGCCCGAATTTTATGGCCTGAATTGAATTTAAAATGATTGGCCCACTGACGCAACAGACTTCTTATAATTCTTCTTGTTGACCGAAAGGCTAATTTGTAGTTTCAGGCTTTCAAACCCTGACCTATGACTCAAATTACCGGACATCAGCTAATAGGATTTTCTACCTCTGCTCAAGGCACTGAAACATTTCAGGCAGCCAATCCTGCCCAGGCATCAAAACTGGAAGTGAACTTTCATGAAGCTACCAGCAACGAAGTACATGAAGCAGTAGAAAAAGCTCAGGCAGCATTCCAACTATTCAAAAAAGTATCTAATGCCCGGAAGGCACAACTTCTCATAGATATTGCCGATGAAATTCTGGCTTTGGGAGATACCCTCATTGAGCGCTGCATGGCTGAAACAGCCTTACCGCGTCCAAGGCTGGAAGGTGAAAGAGGCAGAACCATGAATCAACTGAAGCTTTTTGCTGAAGTGGTGAAAGAAGGCTCATGGGTAGATGCCCGAATTGACACTGCCATTCCGGACAGGCAACCACTTCCCAAGCCAGATATCCGTCAAATGCAGGTAGCCCTTGGTCCGGTAGGTGTGTTTGGCGCCAGCAACTTCCCCCTTGCCTTTTCAGTAGCGGGAGGAGATACAGCCTCTGCGCTGGCTGCCGGTTGTCCCGTGGTAGTAAAAGGACATCCATTACATCCAGGAACCTCTGAGTTAGTTGGCCATGCCATAAACAAGGCCATCCAAAAGAATGGATTACCGGAAGGTATTTTCTCACTCGTTCAGGGCACAGGAATTGAAGTAGGGATGACCCTGGTACAACATCCCGGAATTACAGCTATTGGTTTCACCGGATCTTACCGGGGAGGAAAAGCACTTTTTGATGCCGCCAACCAACGAGCCGTGCCTATCCCTGTTTATGCTGAAATGGGCAGTACTAACCCGGTTTTCATGCTGCCCGGGGCTCTTGAGGCAAAAACTGAAGAGTTAGCCAAAGGACTGGCAGGTTCATTCACCTTGGGGGTTGGACAGTTCTGTACCAATCCTGGAATGGTTATACTACCCGAACATGAATCAGCAACCACTTTTAAAAATATATTGAACCAGGCCAACCAGGAATCTGCAGGAGGCACCATGCTATCGGCCGGCATCAAGAGTGCCTTTGAACATGGGGTCAGTCAGTTGAAAGAAAACGGAGCTGTTTCCTCAATAGGCAGCTCGCCTAACACTGCCGAAGGCAATCAGGTACAAAGCCATATTTTCGAAACCAGTCTGGAAGAGGTGATTAAAGACAGCAGTCTTCAACATGAAGTGTTTGGACCTTCTACCCTCTTGGTCAATTCATCCGGAAAAGAAGACATTCTGAATTTTGCCCGAAATCTGGAAGGCCACCTCACTGCCACCCTATTCGGTACAGAGGCAGACCTTGCTGAGTATGCCGAGTTGATCGATATCCTTGAACAAAAGGTAGGACGTATTATCTTCAATAGTTTCCCCACCGGGGTTGAAGTATGTCACTCTATGGTGCATGGCGGGCCGTTCCCTGCCACTACGGCTCCACAAACCACTTCAGTAGGCACGGCAGCCATCAAGCGTTTTGCCCGACCTGTGTGTTACCAGGGATTCCCCCAGAGCGCCCTGCCTGAAGCACTTAAAGATGAAAACCCTTTGGGTATCTGGAGATTGGTTGATGGTGAGTTGAAGAAGTAATCAATCATCAGCTTGGTAAAAAAATTGAATTAACCTCACCCTGAGCTTGCGTACTCATCCTCGATTGTATCGAGGATGCCTGAGAAGTCAGTTTATAACTGACCAATAATTAATCCTTAGGTGGCTTACATCCTTCAGGTAATTCAAAGCGTGGAGCACAGGCCAGGGGAATGCTCTTATTCTGGCCATTTTTCTGATAGAAGTCTGTCAGACTAATGGTTTTAGAATAGCCATCGTCCATCACGAAGAAAACCTCATGCTTTAGGAGAATATCATCCAAAATGGTGATGGTACAATCCAGACATTCCTCCCCGTTGGGCTGATAGCTAGGCAGAAAGACCTGATTCTGACCTTTTTCATTTCTCAGTCTGCCGATACCTGAAGCACCACGTGCGTCAAAAATGGGTTCAGTCTCCGACTTATTCAACCATTCAAAATCCTTGCATTGAATATTGAGAGGAATCAAATCTACTCCCATATCTCCGCAAGACATTTGGTCTTTATCAACCTTATAGTAGTAGTCGACATTTACATAGTTCAGGTAGACTTTCCGAAGGATGTTATAATTGAGATTAACAATCTGAACCGGCTTTTCACCGAAGAAGGTAAAGCGATCTGGAATCACCAGGCCTATAATGGCCTGCTCATTGCTGCTCTCACCTCCATTCATCATTTCCATGACGGGAGGCGAGGCCATATAATACTTGGAAACAAAGTAGCGCCTGCCCTCCTCTTCTCGATAGCCATAAGGCACATCGGTAAAAACCTGGTTATCGACTCCCCATTCCAGGTTCTTTTCCCCATTCCATACTCTCTCTCTGGTGGTTACTTCTGTATTACATCCATAAAGCGATAATTCATGCCTCTGAGGTGGTTTTACCGGAGATTCTCCCAGGTTGAAGTTGACATAACCAAAGCGAGATTCATACCATGACTCATCCTGATTAGAACATTCCGTACTGAGCAATAAAAGACTGGCGCAGAACAGCACCATAGGTTTGATTGAAGGTTTCATATGCGTGTGTTTATACTTTGAAAGTAATCCTAATTGGGGTTTTCTGCTAATGGACCAGGCAAATATTCACTCCTCAAAAACAGCAATAAAACAGTTTAGATAAATATCTATACTTCACATGAGGTCATCATGCACCAATCAGACTTAGTTTAGCATGAATGTACCAACCGAGCCAGCTGTTAAACTGGTTTCTATTGTCTTTCCATCTAGTTCAATCTTTAGAGACTTATCTGTATCACTTTCATTTAAAGCAATCAGTACAACGCCTCCTTCTGGTGTCTTAAAGGCCACATTTGCTAAACCTTCAGAGAGATTGGAGTAGATTCTTACAGAACCAGGCCTCACATATTTAGAGGCTTGTGCGATGATGTAATAGGCGGGGTTTCTGGTCACCTGATCCCCATCAATGGTAACAGCACCCAGGCAGCGATCGCATCCTCCTCTATCTGTATGGGGCTCTAAGGAAGGATTAGAAGAGAGGTTCCACTCTAATACAGTTTTGCACCAATTGCGACTGGCTCCAATAATGAGCTCACGCACATGCCAGTTAAAGTCTCCTGCGAAGTTTCCGGGAGCTCCAACCCATTGCTCAGTGAAATACAGGTGCTTATCGGGGTGAGCCTCATGCACCTGAGAAATGGCCTCTACTTCGCCTCCATATAGATGAAAGGCCGAACCATGGATATACTTTCTGGCTTCAGGATCATTCAATACGGTGATAGGATAATCAGGCCGATCTGCATTATGATCATAGATAATAATTTTGGCATCAATTCCATTGGCTTCAAATGCGGGTCCAAGATGTTGCCCCACAAACTCTGCCTGTTGCTCCGGTAGCATCAATAAACTCGGGTTGTTACCGGGATGCAATGGCTCATTCTGCACGGTCATGGCGTCAATGTGAATACCTTCACTTTTCATGGCGGTTATGTATTTCACCAGATACGCTGCATAGGTAGCATAAAACTCTGGCAGTAAACTTCCCCCTCTGGAATCGCCATTGTCCTTCATCCACCTGGGAGGTGACCAGGGAGAAGCCATTAATCGCAAATCAGGATTGATGGCCAGAATCTCTTTTAGGACAGGAATCAGATATTCCCGATCTCTTTCTATGCTGAATGAATTCAGCTCAGAATCTACTTCTCCCTCAGGTATTTCAGCATAAGAATATGGGTCAGGGTCCAGATCAGAAGCCGCCACGCTAAGCCTGATATAGCTTACCCCAATTCCATGGTCTTCACTAAATAAGTCTTCCAGTAAGTTTCTTCTGGCTTCTTTGCTCATGCCCCTTAAATGCATGGCACTCCCTCCGGTTAGTGTATAGCCAAAGCCATCCATTTCCTGAAAAGTCTGTTTCGAATCAATGACTATAGTCACTGGTGTCGTATCAGCCAGAGGCTCGGGTAAAGGCTGAACCTTTAATAATTGAGTCTGATCGAAGCTAGTAACCATAACCTCGAAGTTGTTCTGAGTACTATCGCAAGCCCAGATAACTATAGCTATCACACAAACGACAAACCTGATTTTCATACATCGTGCTTTTGTAATTCAATTAAGGCATTTTTTTCTCAACCCCCTTCTTAACCCAAAGAACATGGACGTTTCAACAAAGTGAATTTGGACGTTTCAACAAACCTACCACACACCTTCCTCATCTACTTTTGCCAAAAACAAAAAAATAAAAATGAGACATCATAATTATCAAGGGGCACTACAGAAACCCATCAACTCAGGCTTCAATAGCCAATCAACCTCTAGTGAGGTCATTAAAGGAATTGACCTGAAAGAAAAGGTGGTGATTATAACAGGCGGTAACACTGGTATAGGACTAGAAACCACTAAAACACTGGCCAAAGCCGGTGCAACCGTTATTATTCCCGCAAGAGACATTGAGAAAGCTCAAAAAAACCTCCAAGGCATAGAGAATATAGAACTAGCAGCCATGGACCTGATGGACCCTCAATCAATAGATGAGTTTGCCGAAAGATTTCTGGCATCCAATCGACCACTTCATCTACTGATTAATAATGCCGGCATCATGTGGGTTCCCTTGCGGAGAAACAAGCAGGGAATCGAATCTCAACTAGCCACTAACTATCTGGCAGCCTTTCGTTTGACTGCAAGGCTATGGCCTGCGCTCAAAGCAGCTAATGGTGCACGTGTGGTTAATGTATCATCTCAAGGTCATCAGTTCTCGAACTTCCACTTTGAAGACCCCAACTTTGAGAAACGTGATTATGAAACCCTACTAGCCTATGGTCAGTCGAAAACAGCACTCAATCTGTTTTCAGTTGAATTAGACAATCGGGCTAAGGCGTTCAATGTGAGAGTCTATTCATTACATCCGGGTTCAATTGGGGGAACTGAATTAGCCAGAGAAGCCTCCCTTGAATTATTTCAGCAAATGGGTTTTTATGATGAAGAAGGAAATATTTTGCCTGAAGTTGCTTCATCTTTAAAAACCATTCCACAAGGAGCCGCAACAACAGTTTGGTGCGCAACCAGTCCTGCTCTGGAAAATATAGGAGGTGTTTATTGTGAAGATGCAGACATTGCCTCACTCGCCACTGACACTCCAAATTCTAAGGGTGTAAAACCTTACTCTCTTGATGAATTAGACTCTCGTCAATTATGGAAGCTGAGCGAAGAATTTACTGGCATCAGTTTTCAAATCAATTGATAGCCCT
Source organism: Roseivirga sp. (assembly GCF_965216855.1). Taxonomy (NCBI): domain Bacteria; kingdom Pseudomonadati; phylum Bacteroidota; class Cytophagia; order Cytophagales; family Roseivirgaceae; genus Roseivirga; species Roseivirga sp. The sequence continues at coordinate 529,942 of NZ_OZ244204.1, forward strand.
AACTTTAGATAACACAGGCATATGGATTTTCAATTAAAATACCTCACTTCAGATATTAAGCTCTCTTCTTTCGATGACAAGCTGTTTAAAACGGAAGTAGTATTTGATCATCATATGCTTGTGTGGTTTATCTCTGGAGAAACCAGGATCATTCAGGCGGACAGTAGTTATACTTTTAAGGCCGGGGATATTTTTCTCATACCGAGAAATCAACTGGCTACAATAATCAACTACCCAAAGGATGGACTACCACATAAATCAGTGGTAATGCATCTATCAATCGACAGGCTTAGGGAATACTACAGTCATTTGGATGTGTTATCTACTAAAGTCAGCGCACCAAGAATCGTCCATTTTAAAGATCACCCTTTACTTAAAAGCTGCCTGGCCTCGTTGGTTCCTTACTTTGACATGGAAGAAGAAGTGTTTCCAGAAGAAATTGCCCAGTTAAAGATCACAGAAGCCATATCGATCTTACGGTCGATAGATAAGGACATAGACCACCTATTAGGCAACTTTGAAGAACCACATAAAATCAGTTTGTCAGACTTCATGGAAAAAAACTTCATGTTCAACATGCCGCTGGAAAGTTTCAGTTACCTAACCGGCAGAAGCCTGACTACCTTTAAGCGTGATTTTCACAAAGCCTTTAAAATGACACCTCAAAGATGGCTGACCAAAAAAAGGCTGGAGTTAGCCCATTACCACCTTACTGAAAAGAAGCGAAAACCAGTTGAGGTTTATCTGGAAACAGGCTTTGAAAACCTCTCTCATTTCTCTTATGTATTTAAAAAACACTTTGGAATTACCCCCTCAGCACTGATTGAACAAAGTACATAGAGCAATCAAACTAGTAAACATTCGATGCTTTAAAAGAAATAGAGCCAGAGCATCGAAAAACTCTCATTCCTCCAGCCCTATTCAATAGTTTCAGTTTATTCCACTCTGAGTGTTTCTACCGGATTCGACTTGGCTACACGGATTGATTGCAAACTCACGGTTAAAAGTGCCATTAGCCAGGAACCTACCCCCACGATCAGGAATACACCAAAACCCATGGTGATGTTGAAGGCATAACCACTGAGCCAGTCATTCATAAAGAACCAGGTAATTGGAGCGGCAATCACAAATGCTATAGAGACCAAAATGGTGAACCTTTTGGAGAGGATCATTACTATCTGCTGCATGGAAGCACCCAGCACTTTCCTGATTCCCATTTCCTTGAGTCGTTGCCTCACGGTAAAAGAAGCCAAACCGAATAACCCCAATGAAGCAATGATGATGGCCAGCAATGACAGGATACTGATCACTTTGGTCAGCTGTTGTTCCGAACGGTACATCTCATCGATATGCTCATCAAGGAACTTGTATTCGAAAGGTCGGTTAGGGAAAAGACCAGTCCAGACCCTTTCAATACTCTCCAGGCTTTCTCTTACTCCTCCTCCCTTAATCTTCACATTAATCTCTACCCAGTTTCCTCCAAAGTTTTCGCGACTCATAAACAGAGGCTCTACCTTAAGGCTCAGCTTGTTATAGTTGAAGTCCTTAACGACACCCACGATGCGCCCCAGCGTATCTACCCCTCCATAATGGAAAGGCATACCTATCACTTCAGCACCACTGGCTCCAAGCTCTTTAGCCAGGCTTTCGTTAACCACAAAGCTCATCCCATCCTCATCGGCCGCATATTGGTCACTGAGTCCGCGCCCCTCAACTATTTCCATGTTATAGAAGTCCATAAAGTTGGTCTCCACTCCTACAAAAGAGCTGGAACCATTGATCAAAGCCGTATCAGCCCTGTATTGCATGGAAGTTTGGTGCAGGTTATTACCCAAACGCTGGGTAGTGGCAGTAACCCCACTCACATTGGGCAGGTTATTGATCTCGGATTTTAAAAGCTCATACCTGGCATTGGTATCCTGGTACATATCAATCGCTAAGACATTTTCCTTATCAAAACCCAGGCTTAGGTTCTGCATATAATTCAATTGCTCCGTAGCGATGACTGTACCAATAATGATGGCAATGGCAATGGCATACTGAAATACTACCAGCGCATTTCGGAAGAATGAGGTACCACGCTTCATCACGTTCCCTTTGAGCGCCATAACGGTGTTAAAGCCGCTCATGACCAAAGCGGGATAGATACCTGAAAAGAAACCAATTAACAATGTCACCAGCAAAATCAGTAGCAAATTGACTGGCTCAAAGAAGAACATGATACTCAGTTCCCGGTCAATAATCTGATTCAATGGCCTGATCGCCAATACACAAAGTCCAATAGCAATGAGTAAAGAAAATGAGGTCAACAGGATCGATTCAGTCATAAACTGATTGGTGATCTGACTTTTGAACGCCCCGATCGACTTTCTCACCCCTACCTCGCGGGAACGGGTAGCCGCTCTGGCAGTCGATAAATTCATAAAGTTGATACTGGCAATCAGTAGAACGAAAAAGGCGAGTATCAGGAAGACATTCACAGAACTACGGGCGAACTTATTGTAGTTGTTATAGTCATGGGTGATATCCATTGAACCCAAGTGCACATCAGTCAATGGCTGCAGGAACAAGGTATAGTATTCAAGTACTTCCTCACCCATATATTTCACCAGAAAATCATCAAACTTGGCATCGAGGTTTTTGGGGTCGGCATTGGGCGTCAGTTGCAAATAGGTGTTGAGGTAATTAGAACCCCAGGCATTCAACCTGCCCTCAGTGTCCCATTGGGCGGTACTGATTAAAGCATCGAACTGCAGGTGAGAGTTATCGGGTACATCTTCAAAGATACCCGTTACCTTAAATTGATTACCAGCACTGGTCTTCACCACCTGTCCCATAGGGTCCTCCTCACCAAAGATGCGATTGGCCAGGCTTTCACTGATCAATACATCGTAGTTGTCCTGGAAGGCATTCTCTCTGCTCCCTTCGATCAACTTAAAGTCGAACATCTGGAGGAAAGAAGTATCTACCCTCACCAGATTGTCCATATAAACCTGTTTGTTGTTGTACTCAACCAAAGTACGTCCAACCGTCCAGTAACGGGTGAAGTTGACCACCTCCGGGTAGTCGGCCATGATATTAGGGCCCATGGGATACATAGACAGGGCTACTTTCTGCTCAGAGACGGCTCCAAAGCGCTGCACCTCATCTAACCGGTAAATGTTTGCCTTCTTCTCATGAAAGCCATCAAAGTTCAATTCGTTGTTAACGAACAGTAAAATCAACAAACAGGCTGCCATTCCCAGGGCAAGGCCGGTGATGTTGATAAATGAGTAACCCTTGTATTTCAGCAGGTTACGAAATGCTGTTTTTAGATAGTTTTTGTACATGACCAGTGGGTTATAAAATTTGAGTTTTCGTTTTAAGTCTGCATTTCGAACCGATAGCAACACATCTTTGTAGTAGTGCAGCCCGGCTCGTGTTTTCCCCATACTCTCAAGTCTGTCCTGATAGAGCTCTGTCAAATCACCTTCAAATTCATCGCACAGCTCATCAGAAATCAGAAGATGCAGCAGCCTTCTTCCAAACTTTGGCGGATTGACCTGTTTCATTTTTGTGTTGAAAGTTGAGGTATAATGTTCCAGAATGATTGTCTCAGGCTTTGAGCCTCTTTTAAAGACTTGTAACCATAAGCGGTGACCCGGAAAAAGCGTTTACTCTTCCCCCCTCGCTTATTGGTAGCTCCACCAACCTCTGACTCCAGAAACCCTTTGTCTTCCAACCTGTACAGGGAAGAATGGATCGCGCTGATATTGACCTTGCGCTCCGCCTTCTCTTCTATTTCTTCTTTGACAGATACGGCATAGGCATTCTCTGCCAATGCAGCTACTGCCAACAGTACTAGTTCTTCAAACTCTCCGAGATGGGTTCCTTTCATTATCCTCAATTTTGTAAACAATATAGAGAATGTTTTGATGTAATACTGATTACTTATTTAATCGTTACACCCCGTTGAAAAATTTAACATTTGAGTCGACTGCCAAACGATAAAACTGGTGAAAATAAGCACAGGAAATACGGCCTTTTTTATTGATTATGAAGGTGTTAGTAAAAAAAACGAATACCAATGGTCATTTTGTTGAATTCCTGAAACCATTCGGTCTTTTGAGGTTCTGGTCACCAATCCATTGATGCGTATTCAAATCCGCTGGACAAAATCATTTTTGCAGAGTTAACAGCTTTCAGCAATTTTCTTTAAACTCAGCTTATGAAAGCACAAACCAAATCAATTCGCCCCTTTATTGGTGCCAGGAATTACCAGCAGTCAAGGGCTTTTTATCGCGATTTTGGATTCCAGGAAGTTGAGCTTTCTACGGATATGTGTGTCTATAAACTTCGAGACAACATTGCCTTCTACCTTCAAAAGTACTTTGTGAAAGACTGGGTTGAGAACACCATGCTATTCCTTGAAGTAGAGAATACGGAGGAATTCCGTTTGGAATTGCTTCAAAAAGAGCTGGTATTGAAATATCCCGGGGTACGGATTTCGGAAATCAGAAATGAAAGCTGGGGACGAGAGTTCTTTGTCCATGATCCTAGCACCATACTCTGGCACATTGGTGAGTTTTATACTTAGACTGCCACTTTTTACTTCATTTCCCCATGGGGATAATCTTCCTCCTTGTAATTTTAATGACCAATTTGACTAAAAGTCATCTCACTTGACATAAAAGAAGATAAAGCCGTCTTTTTCATGAAGCGTATATTCACACTCACTATTGTTGCCCTACTCACCAGCCTGATTTGTTCCGCTCAGACTGAGTATAGATATACTCAGCCTCAGTTACTTGGAGATGGCTGGGAAACGGCTAACTTAAAATCCACAGCATTTGATACAACCAGGCTTTACGCTTTCTTCAATCAGTTGACAAAAGAAGACCATGAGCTACACGGTATGTTATTAGTCGACAACAACCAATTGGTTCTTGAAGAATACTTCAACGGCTACAATGCAAGTCAGCCACACGATCTTCGTTCTGTCAGTAAAAGCATTATTTCCATTCTGCTCGGAATTGCCATTGATGAGGGAATCATCGATGACATTAATGATCCAATCTCTAAATATCTTAAAAGCCATAATCCAGAGAAGAACCTGGATAATCGTAAAAATGAAATAACCATCGAACATCTATTAACCATGTCAGCCGGATGGGACTGTAACGACTGGGATAAAAACTCGCAGGGGCAAGAAGATCGGATTTATAAGAAGAAGGATTGGATTCAATACACACTGGATCTTCCTGTAATCAATGACCCCGGCTCTGTTTCAAATTATTGCACCATGGGTGTGGTTATATTGGCAGAAATAATCAGTCAGGCTTCAGGATTATCTATCGACCAATTTGCCAGAGAGTTTTTATTCGAACCACTAGGAATCAAAGATTATCAATGGGGTCATACCAGTAAAAAAGAGGTTATTGAATCAGGAAAAAGACTCTATCTTACCCCCAGAGACCTTGCCAAAATTGGCCAGCTTATTCTGGATCAGGGCCGTTGGAATGGACGGCAAATAGTATCAGCCTCATGGATTGAAGCCGCCACAACCAGTCACACCAGCATTACTGGTGTTGAGTATGGCTATTTATGGTGGAACATACCCTTTCATCTGGATGGAAAGGCTCTGGTTTCTAAAACAGCCACCGGAAATGGCGGACAGTACATCATGGTAATTCCTGAAATTAATATTGTAGCTGTTTTCACTGGTGGGGCTTACAATTCCCAGGGTGACAAATTGGCTTTTGCCATCATCCAAAACGTACTGCTTCCTTCTTTGAACCCTGCCAGCATAAAACCTGAAGAAAAGTGAGTCAAAGACTACCGGAGTAATGGAATCGACAATTGTCAGTATGCTGATCGGCTTTTAATTGAACATCATACTTTTCTTACTACTTTAGATGAAACCTAAAGTCATGAAACATACATTGAAAAGAAACCTACTCTTTTTCACCCTCCTCCTGCTCTTACCTCCGATAAGCCATGCTCAGAATTTTCAAGGCACGGTACAATACAAAATAGAGATGATGAACCCTAACCCTCAAATGATTTCAGACAGTCTATGGCAAGCCACCTTGAAGCAAACACTGGGCGAGCGCGGCTATATGGTCCAGAAGTATTATTATCACGGAGAAAACTATGCCTCTGATATAATAGCAGGTGGCCAGAGTGGTTACCAGGTTTTCAACCCGAAAGACAAATTGATCTATTCCTGGCAAATAGGATCAGATACGGTCACCACCATTAACAGCCGAAAAAGTATAGACAGCTTTATAGAGTTTATAGAAAATAATGATACTGAAGTTATACTGGGAATCCCCTGCAAAAGCCTGACGGTTAAGACCAAATTCGGAACCACTCAAATCTGGTACAACAGCAACTACCTAAAGGTTGATCCTAAGTCTTACGAAGGGCATATTTATGGGCAATACAGTTATATCACGGAAAGGATTAAATGTCATCCTCTCAAAACAGAAATGAAAAGCTTTGCAGGACATATTATTTCTACTGTAGTAGCTCTTGAGGAAGGAGAAGTAGACCCTGAGAAATTCAACATCCCTGAATTCAAAGTTGTGATGGCCAATCCTATTAATTAGATTTTTATGGATAATTTCTTCCTCTAGCTTGAAATGGTTTTTTAGAATATTATCAGTTTTTCTAATAGCGGCCCTCCTCTACTTTGCTTTTATATTATTGATGGCTTTTGAACCAGAAATTAGCAATTGGAAGAATCGTAGAAATTTTGAATCGCTTGAATGGAAGAAATGGGTAGAATCTGAAAATACTATGTCTGTTCGTTGGGATATGCGAAATGACCTATTGAAAAGACATAATTTGGTAGGAATGTCGACTAAAGAGATCATCTTCCTGCTTGGTGAACCAGATTCTAAATCCAAATTTAATATGCACTACAATCTTGGAATGGCCCGTTTTGGAATTGATACCGGCTACCTTGACCTAACCATAAAAGAAAATAAAGTCACTAAAGTAAACATAGGTCATGGTTAGAGTTCTCATAATCACTTTTAGTAATTAAGTATATGTCTAAAAGAATCGTAGAGATTGACCATTACCTGGAAGAAGGCTGCGGACGTTGTCCCTTGGGAGGCACACCAGATTGTAAAGTGCACTCATGGACTACAGCGTTGAAAAAGCTACGCAGCATTGTTCTGGAAACTGGCCTGAATGAAGAACTAAAATGGTCGGTTCCATGCTACACCTACAAAGGCAACAACATACTGATAGTCAGTGCTTTTAAAAACTACGCTTCTGTTAGTTTCTTCAAAGGGGCACTACTGAAAGACACCGATAACTGGCTGGTAAAGCCAGGTAAAAACTCGCAGGCCGCCAGATATCTAAAATTTACCGATCTGTCTCAAATCACTGCAAAAGAAGAGGATATTAAGGCCTATATCTTTGAGGCCATAGAAATAGAAAAGGCCGGTCTGAAGGTTGAATTCAAAAAGAACCCCGAACCAATGCCTCAGGAACTGATTGATCGGTTGGAACTTGATTCCAAACTCAAAGCAGCTTTTGAAGCATTAACACCAGGCAAACAACGAGGTTATATTTTACACTTTTCTCAACCTAAGCAAAGTCAGACACGCCAATCCAGAATTGAGAAATGTGTACCTAAAATCCTTAAGGGCCGGGGTTTTCATGATAGATGACCATCGGAAGTCATATTATCCTGTCGCCCTACACCCAACTGAATAGAATCAGTCCGTCATTCCTGGAATGCCTCTTTCCTTTTCCATCCCAAAGCAATGCCTTATTTAAGTCATACGCCCACACCTGCCTCAATGCCATCATCAAATAACTGTAGATACTTCGGCTGCGCCTCAGCATAGAAATGTCTGCGGTTCTTTCCATCCCGAGGTAACGAGGGACCTGAGCATAATCCGATCACACAAAACCCACTTTCCAGAAAGAAATTCCGATCTCAATAATTGAGAAACCATCACCTATTGCTCCACATTTAATTTCAGTCTATCTTTCATTGAACTCAAAAGAATATCAGTCATACTGATAACTGAGAGCGGAAAATTGATTTCGCGAAAGATGATACACCCCAACACAGAACTGAGATTTATCAGTAAAGAAATCGGCTACGGGGTAGTAGCCACAGATTTCATTCCCGCAGGTACCATTACCTGGGCTTTAGATCAATTAGACAGAGAGTTTAGTCCATTGGAATTCCAGCAGATGGAACCCATCTACCAGACCATACTCGATACTTATACCTTCAGAAACAATAAGGGCAACTTTGTTCTCTGTTGGGATAATGGCCGTTTTGTCAATCATAGTTTTAACTCCAACTGTCTGACCACTGCCTATGACTTTGAAATTGCTATCCGTGACATACAAGTTGGTGAGCAACTGACTGACGACTACGGCTATCTCAACATCCCCTTTCCTTTCCGGGCTATGGACGAGGGCACAAAGCGGAAGATTGTTTATCCAGACGATCTGATCAAATACTACAAGGTATGGGATGGAAAGATCAAAAAGGTATTCCACAAAATCCCTAAAGTAGATCAACCATTAAAAGAACTTATCACAAGTGATACCTGGAACAAAGTCAACGAAATCGTAGCAGGCCAGTCTGAAATGGACTCGATTCTCAAAAACTACTATGATGAGAAAAACATGAATGGGCATAATTAGGCTAGCCTGATACTCTGGATATTTGGAATTCAGATGCCATACATAAAGACCTCATTGACAAGTATCAGCTAAACTGATGATAGATTATGATTTGAGTAGATTCAATTTAACTTTACTCTTCTATTAAATATTGATGTTATGAGCACCACTCCAGAACATGATCAGCGAATTGCTGTAATGACCTTTTCCTCGGTTTATCCTCACTATGTCACTAAAGTGGAAAAGAAAGGCCGCAGTCAGGAAGAACTGCATGAAGTGATTGAATGGCTAACCGGATTCAACGACCAGGCCATTCAGGACCTTATCGACAAAAAGGCTACTTTTCAGGAGTTCTTTGCCGAAGCCAAACTGCATCCCAATGCTGAGCTGATCACAGGAAGCATTTGCGGATACAAAATCCAGGACATTCAAACCCCTTTAACCAAACAGGTACGGTACCTCGATAAACTGGTGGATGAACTGGCTAAAGGGAAGAAGATGGAGAAAATTCTAAGGTAGTTTCTTTAGATTTCAGATGTTAGAGATTAGATGTTAGAGATTAGACGTTAGACGTTAGAACCTATCTCCTGATAACTAATCCTCGATTACATGGAGGATTTCAGAGAAATCGATTTGCAATCGACAAGTTTAACCCTGAAAATCTGCCATGAAACTTATTCGCACCAACCTAACTCCCGATAACTAATCCTCGATGGCATCGAGGGTTTTAGAGCAATCGATTTGCAATCGACAAGATTAATCCCGAAAATCTGCCATGAAACTTATTCGCACCAACCTAACTCCCGATAACTAATCCTCGATTACATTGAGGGTTTTAGAGCAATCGATTTGTAATCGACAAGTTTAATCCTGAAAATCTGCCATGAAACTTATTCGCACCAATCAGCTGTCAAAAGAGCAAAAATTGCAGATTTTTGAAATCTGGAATAACGAATATCCGGCCAAAATTGGCTACAAAGATATTTCAGAGTTTGAGGCTTATTTGGAAAAACTAGCTGACCAACATCACATTTTAGCGTTGGATAGTGCTCAAAGTGTAAAAGGCTGGTTTTTCGACTTTATAAGGGAGGAGGACCGTTGGTTTGCAATTATCCTCGACTCAAGTCTTCAGGGAAAAGGAATCGGCTCAAAGATTCTGGATTTAGCCAAAAGTATCAACACCGTTTTAAATGCCTGGGTAACTGACCATAATACTGACCTAAAGAAAAATGGTGAGCCCTACCTCTCCCCGCTTCAGTTTTATGTCAAAAACGGATTTGAAGTACTAACTGAGGTAAGGGTAGAAACAGACATTCTGTCTGCAGTCAAAATCAGGTGGACTAAAGATTAGCTTCCGGCACCGCTCTCCTTTTCATAAAACACATTAACTTATTCCCATCAAACTTTTGGTTCAGTGAATACCGACCTCATCTTATCAAATATTTCAAAACACGTAACACTGAATGCTGAGGAACAAAGGTTGTTGACAGGTTTGCTCAGCGAAGAATCCGTCAAAAAGAATACTCATCTACTCCGGGAAGGTGAACCTTGTCAGTACCTCTACTTTGTAAACTCTGGCACGCTCAGAGCCTATTGTCTCAATGCACATGGCAAAGAATCGACCGTGATGTTTGGCATCAGTGACTGGTGGATCACCGATATGCACTGTTATCTCAATCAACTACCTTCTATGGTCTATTTACAGGCAGTTTCCTCATGTGAAGTACTGAAACTATCCTTTGATGATCTGAATAGTTTACTAGAGGAAGTCCCTGCATTTAATACCTTCTTCCGTATCCTTATGCAAAAGGCTTATTGCCGGGAGCAACTGAGAATGATTGAGAATCTCTCCATTCCGGCCTTCAACCGCTATGAAAATTTCATTCAAAAGTATCCGCTTATTGCCCGCCAGGTTCCACTCAAACACATTGCCTCTTATCTGGGGGTAACCCCAGAATTCCTGAGTACGGCCAGATCCAGAAAGGATTAGTTTCCTCTGTTACTTTCTTAATGTACATTATTCTTTCTCTTGCAGCTGTTTTACTTCTTTGTAGAAAAAAGATATGCTCATACTGATTGCTGGTCCCTATAGAAGTGGCACCAATGATGACCCAGAACTTATTCAAAAAAACCTCGATAACCTGGAATCAATGGCCCTCCCCCTATTTAGAAAGGGGCATGTGCCTTTAATTGGCGAATGGATAGCCTTACCTCTTATGCATCTGGCAGGCTCCAAAAACATTGGAGATGAAGTGTGGCATGAGATTCAATATCCCGTAGCACATAGACTTCTAAAAAAGTGTGATGCCGTATTGAGAATTTCCGGAGAATCTAAAGGGGCTGATCAGGATGTAGAAATTGCTAAGCAACTGGGGTTGAAAGTTTACTACAGCCTCGATGAGGTGCCTGCAACCGAGGTATAATCTTTCTGGCTTTCCTATTTGCATCGAGAAAGAATCCTAACTTAAAGGAACTGATCACCAAAATGGATTGCCAATGCTTAGCTCTATTGTTCTCTATGCTGGATTTGCCGGGATAACCATTTTCATAGGAGGCTTACTGGCCAATTACTTTAATCATCACATTCCTGAGAGTCCGGTCAAGTATGAAATCACGCATACCCTGATGTCATTTGGAGCGGGTATTATCCTATCCGCTTTGGCCCTGGTACTGGTACCGAAAGGAATTGAAGAACTAGGGCTTCTCCCTTTAGTGGTTTCCTTTCTCATTGGTGCTGTAGCATTTATGTTGCTCGATGAGTATCTGGCTAAGCGAGGCGGACAGGTAGCCACACTTCTGGCTATGTTAATGGACTTTATTCCGGAATCCATTGCTCTGGGAGCTGTCTTTGCATCTGATTATGGCACTGCCGTTCTTTTAGCAGTAATTATTGGACTACAAAACTTGCCTGAGGCTTTCAATGCCTATAGAGACCTGGTACAAAGTGGACTGAGTACTAAAAAAACACATCTGATTTTCTTCTGCCTGAGCTTTCTCGGAATTATTGGAGCACTCTCGGGACATTTCTTTCTGACCAATTCCCCGGTACTTACTGCTTACTTGATGACCTTTGCCAGTGGAGGTATCCTCTATCTACTGATTCAGGACATTATTCCCGAAAGTAAAATGGAAAAGAACTACCTCACTTCTCTGGGAGCTACGCTTGGCTTTTTGGTTGGAATGATTGGTGAGAAAATAGTTTAGGACAAACTCGCACCTGTTTCCTTTATACATAGGCTTTTCTTAATCAGTATCTATCCTGAGATTTATCCTTGTAAAGGACCAAATGACCGTTTCATCTCTCTCCAATGACTGACCCGCAACCCTTTGCACATACTATTTTCAAACCCGTAATACACAAGTCATATTAAAAACCTACCTTTGCGGCTCGAATTGAAGAGCCCGTATGAAGAGCATCAGAAATATTGCCATTATCGCACACGTAGACCACGGTAAAACAACCCTGGTTGACAAAATTATTCATGCCTCTAAATTATTTAGAGACAACCAGGAATCTGGTGAGTTAATTCTGGATAACAACGACTTAGAGCGCGAGAGAGGAATTACCATCCTTTCGAAAAACGTATCTGTTACTTACAAAGATGTTAAGATCAACATCATTGACACTCCTGGTCACGCAGACTTTGGTGGTGAAGTAGAACGTGTATTGAAAATGGCTGATGGCGTACTGCTTTTGGTAGATGCCTTTGAAGGTCCTATGCCACAGACTCGCTTTGTATTGAGCAAAGCTCTTGGCCTAGGCCTTACTCCTATTGTTGTGGTGAACAAGGTAGATAAAGAAAACTGTAGACCTGACGAAGTACATGAGCAGGTTTTCGACCTGATGTTCAACCTTGATGCTACTGAGGAGCAACTGAACTTCGAAACCATGTATGGTTCTTCCAAGAATGGATGGATGAGTGATGATTGGAAAAACCCAACCGACACCATTACTCCACTTCTTGACAAAATATTAGATACTATTCCTGAGGCTCCAAGCCCTGAAGGTACACCACAGTTCCAGGTAACTTCTCTAGACTACTCTTCTTATGTGGGTAGAATTGCGATTGGACGTGTTTACCAAGGCAAGCTGGAAGAAGGAAAGTCAATGGGCTTAACCAAAGCTGACGGCTCTATTCAACGGGTAAGAATCAAAGAACTTCAGGTTTTTGAAGGCCTGGGTCGTGTGAAAGTTCCTGAAGTAAAAGCGGGTGATCTTTGTGCGGTTGTAGGACTGGAAGACTTTGAAATTGGTGACACACTCACTGATTTTGAAAATCCTGCTCCACTCCCACGTATTGCAATTGATGAGCCTACAATGAATATGCTCTTCACAATTAACAACTCTCCGGGCTTCGGCTCAGAAGGTAAATTTGTTACCTCACGCCACCTGAGAGATCGCTTAATGAAAGAGACTGAAAAGAACCTGGCTCTCCGAGTAGACCCTACTGATTCAGAAGACAAATTCCTGGTTTATGGACGTGGTATTCTTCACTTGTCGGTATTGATCGAAACGATGAGACGTGAAGGCTATGAGTTGATGGTAGGCCAGCCTCAGGTAATCTTCAAAGAAATTGACGGTAAAAGATGCGAACCGATTGAAACCCTGGTAGTAGATGTTCCGGAAGAAGTTTCAGGTAAAGTAATTGAGTTGGCTACTCAACGTAAGGGTGAATTAACCATTATGGAGCCCAAAGGCGATCAGCAACATCTTGAGTTTGATATTCCTTCAAGAGGTTTGATCGGCTTGAGAAATAACGTTTTGACTGCTACCGGTGGAGAAGCTGTAATGAACCATCGCTTCAAGGAATACCAGCCTTACAAAGGTGAGATTAAGGGTAGAATCAACGGCTCGTTAATCTCCATGGAAAATGGCCCTGGAACCGCTTACTCTATCGATAAACTACAAGACAGAGGTGTATTCTTTGTTCCTCCGGGTGAAGATCTATACACAGGTCAGGTAATCGGAGAGCACAACAGAGAGAATGATATCGTGGTGAATGTTCAAAAAGGTAAAAAACTGACGAACATGAGAGCTGCGGGATCAGATGATAACTCTAAAATCGCACCTCCAAGAAGGTTCTCTCTGGAAGAAGCCATGGAATACATTCAAAAGGATGAATACCTGGAAATCACTCCTAAGAACATCCGTATGAGAAAAATTTACCTGGACGAGAATACTCGTCTGAGAATGGCTAAATCTGAGGGTTGATACCATATTAAAAGCTGATAAAAAGAGGTTGTCTCGAGTTTGCCGGATTACGTCATTCTGAACTCGTTTCAGAGTCTCAATAGATTCTGAAACGAGTTCAGGGTGATGCCGGGCAGGCTTTTGAAACAACCTCTTTTTTACCCATCGCCACCCTTTCTTTCTATCCAACTGAAATCCAATGAGCCAGTTAAGGCAGATACTTCGGCTGCGCCTCAGCATAAAAAGCTAACCCATCAGAACCCCATCATTCGCCACAATCGGTATCCTCACCGATTGATCGATTATGTTAAAGGTTTAACAAGCTCAATCCGTCAAAATGAAGACACCGTAACCGGGTATATACCATTTCAAAAGGCCTGGCGGGCTTACAACACACCTCTTCTTCTCACCTTTTCCATTCCAGGCGAGCGAGGAACCGACCGCATTCACTCATCCAACTGAAGTCCAATGAGCCAGTTAAGCCAGATACTTCAGCTGCGCCTCAGCATAAAAAGCTAACTCGTCAGAACCCCATCATTCGCCACAATCGGTGTCCTCACCGATTGATTGATTATGTTAAAGGTTTAACAAGCTCAATCCGTCAAAATGAAGACACCGTAACCGGGCATGTACCATTTCAAAAGGCCTGGCCGGCTTACAACACACCTCTTCTTCTCAGCTTTTCCATTCCAGGCGAGCGAGGATCTACCTCTGGTCTAATCATTCCACTGAAGCACAATGACTCCACTCCCTCGTAAAGAATAAAATTGAACTACGATTACAACCCCATTCTTCTCTCTGGTGTCTAAGAACCAGACAACATTAGACCATGAGAAAGCTCGTTCTATTTTTCGGCTTAGTTACAGCAGGGTTTATCATCGCCTGTGAAGATCAGATCGGCAGTTCGCAAGCTGAAAGCAATGGTGAGGAATACCTGATTTTTGGAACCTTTCATGGTCATTGTCTCCCTTGTGAAAACACTATGTACAAGGTAACAAGAACGGACTTGACCTTCGATGACATGAGCCTATTCCCCGGCCTGACTTATCAATTCTCCAAAGATGGCCAATTGAGCACAACAGATTTCAACAACTCCATTCAACTACTCGACTTGTTACCTTCAGCTATCAAAGAGGCTGATAAAGAAGTATATGGTTGCCCTGACTGTGCCGATCAGGGAGGTTACTATCTGGAATTCATACAACACGGAGAAATCAAGAGAGTCATTTTAGATACCAGCGATACAGAAGATCAATCAGAAGACATGGTCAACTTTAAGGATGCCATGTCGGTGATCATCCAAATTATCGGAGCATAAGGGAATTAGATCAGACTGTGGCTGAAAAGCCTCCATAAAAAAGGTGTGGCCAATAGCCACACCTTTTAAATTATAATGAAAAACTCCCGAGCCTATTTGACTAATAAAGAGTCGAGAATATCTTCTGGTCGGTAATATTGAAAAGTCCTATTATCCGACATGGCTACAAATAATCCTTTGGCAAAGGTGCTATTCAAGGCTACTGAAGTAATTTCGGAACCATCACTTTCATTGGTAGATACCTTTACGGCCTTGATTAAATCATGCTGATGCGGGTTTGTAGCAGTTCCTTCGCGAGGGAAGATTCTGAACATATTGGCCTGCTGATCTGACACCAGAATAAAGCCCTTCCCATTTCCGGTATTGTAGATAGAAATGCCCTCATGGTCATCTTTAAATCCATCTATACCGAACAAAGCCAGTTCTTCATTACCCTTTTCCGGGTCAGCATAGTACTTCCTGATACCAATATTCTCATCGGAATAATAAACATATCCTAACTCGTGGTCTACCGCGATGGACTCTATCTCCTTGGTGCCACTAAACTTACCGAACTTCCTGACGAGGGTTGCCTGCAGTTGCCCGGTCGAGTCAGACTCCAGCAAGTACTGCCAGAGATAACCCTCCTTCGGGCCATTCTTCCTGCCCATAATCACATAGGTCTTCCCATCTACCGGTCGCTGATAAAGGGCTATCCCCATCAGGTCACGATACTCCGGCCCAGTCTCGCCCTCGAACATAGGAAAACCACCACCATCGATCGGTTTCATATCAGGCACTGAGATAACCCTGAGCATTGAGTTTAATCGCTCACCCGTCACAGCAAAGTCAACAGTATCGTTACCCACTGCCAGATGGTAACCAACGTCTACATTATTAGGTCGTTTGAGGCCTTTCACTACTTTCTCAGGAAAAATTCTGCCATTCAGGTCAAACACGTACAGGGCCCCGTCTTCATCCTTATCAGTTCCAATGACAAGACTTTTGGAAGGGTCTTCCTGATTAATCCATATAGCAGGATCATCAGAGTCGTACTGCACCGGTTCTGTTGAAAGTACCGGTTTCACCGCAGGAACACCCGGTCCACAGGCAGCTACCAAAGCAGCCGAGCATATTATTATTAGCTTAATTCTCTTCATGGATAAAGCATAAGGTGGCCCCGAAAGACCACCTTTATCTATCTAAATTAAACCTTGCTTACTGGTTGTTGAACAAGTCAAACTTCAAACCTGCATTGAATCTTACATTGTAATATTCCATCTGCATGGTTCTGCTGCTTACCCCTTGATAGTATCTCAAAGGTTGGTTAGTCAGGTTATTGACCTCGAAGAAGAATCTCCACTGAGGGGTAAAGGCATAAGAACCATTTACATCAAGGAAAGTCTGCTTATCGTAGAACCTGTCTTCGAACGCATCACCACCCAACTCATCGATATAGTCACTGGCATAGTTCAATGATGCTCTCAATACAAGCTTATTGGTTTCGTATGAAAGTGAAGCATTGAACATGTTATTGGCAGTTCCCGGCAACTCAAGATCATCGTCTTCTCTACCCTGAATACCTGTAGTGCTGGACTCTGTGTAAGTATAGTTTAGATAAAGCCCTAAACCTTTCCAGATCTGGCGTTGGAATGAAACCTCCAAACCATAGATTTCAGCAGTACCACCGTTTTCGAATGTGGTATATTCTAAGTTAGTACCGAAAGCAGGGTCAGTATAATCTTCAATGACTCTTTCGTAGATGAATTTATCGAGGTCTTTGTAGAACACACCTCCTGAAACGATACCGATGTTTTCGAAGTAATTCTCATACATCAGGTCGAAGTTCATTGAAGTAGTAGGCTCCAGTTCAGGGTTACCTCTTACCAACTCCTCGTCATCAGGACTGAATTCAGCATAAGGTACCAAATCGAAGTAGTTTGGTCTGGCAATGGTATTTGTCCAGGCAAAACGAAGAACAGAGTTATCGTTGAAGTTATAATTCAGGTGAACACCCGGCATAAAGTTACCATAGCTCTGATCATCTGAAGCCTCAGAAATGTTGTCATTATCAACATCCAGAATAAAGCCTGAATAGTCGATGCTTGTACCTTCATATCTCAAACCTACAATTCCGGAAAGGTTCTTATTGAATTCAATGTCGGCCATGGCATAAGCTGCGTAGATATTCTCTGTAGCTGTATAATTACTAGGCACATATTCACCCAACTCATCAGACTGATCGAAGAGGCTTGTATTGTTCAAGTCAAGGTTACCCAGGAAGTTTGGAGTAACAAATCGACCTACATTATACTGACTACCCGCCAGATAATCCGGGTTAGAGTAGTCGCTGTTAGGAACATCTCCTATGGTTGCGCCAAAGGCATCTTCATCAAGTGGCTCGTAAGAGAAGAAGTTGTTTCTTCTTAGCTTATTCTTATTTCTCAATCTGGCACCGAACTTAATCATGGTGTTTTTGGAAGCTGGCATCTGGAAATCCACTCTTGCATTGAAGTCCTCATCTTCAGTATAATCATGGTTTTCGCTGATCTCATGGAATCCAATTCCCAGGTTATCTGCCGGATTCAAAAGGTTACTGTTAGGAAACTCAGGGTCTCTCAGGTCAACAAAAACACTTTGTCCGCCTGATCTGTAAGAGATGTATCGTTCGTTTGGTCTGTCTTCCGAAGCTTTCGCATAAGTAGCAGACCATGTCAGCTTCAAAGTATTGAAGAGGTGCTCCCCTTTCAAGGTCACGTTACGGTTTCTCTGATCTTCCAGTCTTCTGGCCTTCACTCTATCACTATCTAACCCCCCTTTGGTCTGATACTGAACACGAGCTTCACCATTGATGGTAAAGTAACCGGGAGAAGTCTCTACGGCAAAACCATCGTCATAAGCATCATCGAGTTGAGAAACTCTCATTCTGAATCTGTTTTCCCAGTCATCTCTCCAGTTATACACTCCTGATAAATACAGCTTATGGTTTGGATTGATCTCATAGTCAAGTGCCAGGTTGAAGCTTCTTCTTACTCTTTGTACCTGATACTCTCTGATGTCGAATTCTTCAATAAAGGCTTCTCCATCGTCACCTTCGAACCAAACGGCTTCAACATTGTCTGACCCGAAATCATGGTTATTATAGCTGGCAGAGAATACTGCGCCCAGTTTACCATTGGCAAAACGATCTGAAGCAATGACAGAACCAGTCCAGATGGGCTTTTCTGATAGGAAATTAAAACCTGAAGCCAATGTACCTGATACCCTGCGTCCGGCCGGAGCAGAACGGGTTACCAGGTTGACAGAACCTCCGATGGCATCGGCATCCATATCCGGCAATACAGCTTTATTCACCTGAATAGTCTGAATCAAATCTGCAGGAATGAGGTCAAGCTGGATATTTCTGTTATCTCCTTCGGCTGAAGGAATTCTCTCTCCATTTAATGTCACAGAGTTTAACTGAGGTGCAAGACCTCTTACAATAATGTTTCTGGCTTCACCCTGGTCATTTTGAATGGTGATACCAGGAATACGCTTGAGTGCATCTCCAATGTTGGCATCAGGGAAACGACCAATCTGATCTGCTGCCACCACATTGGTGATGTTGGCATTTGTTCTCTGTTGGTTCAATGCTTTGGCCTGACCTTTCAGTCTGTCACCCATTACAATTACCTGACCTCCTTCGGCAAAACCAGCTTCCATCTTAAAGTTAAGCTCAGTAGTAGCCCCTGAATTAATGGTAACTGTTTGTTCTATTTTCTTATATCCAATAAAAGTAACCGTTACGGTGTGCTCACCTGCCGGAATATCTACTATAGTATAGTAACCGTTGGCATCTGTTGGGATACCCTTTTCTAATTCTGGAAGCACCACACTGGCACCGGGCATAGGCAGTCCCAGCTCATCGAGAACCCGACCGGTCAATGATCCATTCTGGGCATAAGCCATAATGGAAAACGTGCTGATTAATAAGGTTAGTAATAGTCTTTTCATAGTTGTTTTTTGTATGACATTTCAATGCATCAAAAATGAAAATGTGCTAAGAACAGGTAATGAACAGACTATTAATTGTGTGATAAATTGAGGACTAAAAACGTTAACAAAGCATTAGCATCATTTTTCAACTCACTCTATTTCAATCATTTAAGAAAAATCCATTTGTTAACAGTTTAAGTCATTGAATGGAAAGTTTGACTCAATTAATTACCCGTGTGGAGCAGCTTACCTTGTACGAATGACTAGAAGCTGATCAGGTATTCCTGCACTTTCTGGCCGGAAGGTAATTCGAGTTTCTTCTTCAACCTGTGACGTGAGACTCTCAGGCTCTCAGGAGTAATACCTAACAGAGTGGAAATATCTTTGGAGGAGATACCCATTCTGATCAATGCGCAGAGCCTGACCTCAGAGTCTGTCAACTCAGGGTAGTCAGTTTTAATTCTCACAGAGAAATCATCGTGGACCTGATTGAAGCTGTCCTGGAAATGCTCCCACTCCCGATCGAACTGAAACCCTTTATCGATAGAAACGGATAGCTTATTCACCACATCTGCCTTCATTTCAGATTCTTTTTCCAGAGCAGTAATCTGCTCGCGCAGGTCTTTCAGTAATCGGTTCTTTTGAATGATGTGCAGTGTCTTAGTAGTGAGGTCCTGACTGCGGGCTTCCAGTTCCAGGTAGAATTGCTCTTCTTTTAGTCGTTTATTTTCCAGTTGGGTCTGCAAGGCTTGCTGTTCGAGTTCAATATTCTTGATTTTCGCATCACTTAAAGCCTTTTGGGCCTTTAGTGCCTCAGTGGCCTTGGTTCGCCTAAGTCTTTCCTGAAGTGCCACCAAGGTGACAAAGAAGATAAGACCAAGTGAACCCACAATCATAGTATTTCTCGTCTGGCCGCTAATCCGCTGCTCTGATTCCAGTTGTATGATGGCCTGTTCTTTCTCCTGTGTTTCGTATAGGGTTTGAAAGTTGGCAATCTGTCCGGCAATCTGAGAATTGAAAAGCCTTTGAGAAAACTCATAGGCACTGTCGTAATAAGTCAGTGCCAATTCAGCATTACTGTGAGCCCGATAGGTCTTTGCCAGATCATGGTATGCACTTAGTATTTCATAATTTAAATGCAGAGAGTCTGCCAGTTCAAGTGCCATAGTGGTGTATCTGACGGATTCGTCTACCACTCCGCGTTTTCTATAAGTGTCTCCAATGTTGTTCAAAGTGTTGACCAGGGCAGGCAGGTTATTACAAATAGAATCGTATTTGGCAGACAGGAGAAAGTAACGATAGGCTTCTTCAAAATCGCCCAGGTCTTCATGAATACTACCAATGTTATCATAGATGATGGCCAATCCCCTGCTATCATCCAGCTGCTGATAAATTTTCAAGGCTTTTTGCTGATAATAGAAGCCTGAGTCGGCATGGGCCGTTTTCTCATAGTAATGACCTATTACTCCATAGGTCTCTGCCAGTCCGGAGGAATCATTCAATGATTGAAAGAGGTTTCTGGCCAGATGGTATTCCTGCAGGGCTTTTTCCCATAAGTCGTGAAATTGATAGGCTGCCCCTAAGGCCAGCATGGTCTGAGCTGTTTCACCTTGCTCATCCAGCTGATCGAAGATTTTTAAAGCATCGGTGAGGTAAGAAATGGCATTGTCATAAGCGCCTTGCAGATAAAAGATTTCACCAATGGTTCTACGGGCTATGGCATAGTTTAACTCATCACCATTTTCCAGGGCACGGTCCATAGCCAGTTTGGCATAGTAAAAAGCCGAATCGGGATCGCTGGAGGCATAGAAATTACCGAGATCGTTCAAGGACCTGAGTTGAACAGAAAGGGTATTTGCCGAATTGGATGAGGTGGGGATCAGTACGTTATTGCTCTTTATCTGGGCATTCAAAGAGATACAAATCTCCAGAAAGAAACAGTAAAAGACTAGCTTCCTGATCATTTAGGAAAACTAGTACGCCAATGTTAGTTCAGCAGTTAGCCAATTTAAAGTTTATGTGAAGTTTTTGAGGACTGTATTAAGATAATGGTATTGAGTACCTGAAATCCTCTCACAAAGCAGGCACTCAATTGAAGAATTAATTTTAGATCACAAGCATTACTTAATCAGCTATTGTCTAAAGGTCGATTTTCTTAATCTTCCGTTTGGCTTTCCAATAGCCCCAAAGCAGTTTGGGGCTTATTGCTTTTTTCCTCTCGAAGCTTCCAGCATATCCCACATCTCCTGAGGTATTTTCTCCAGATGGCTGAACTCGCCTGCTCCCATAAGCCATTCGCCTCCATCTATGGTTACCACTTCGCCATTCACATAGGCTGAATAGTCTGACATGAGATAGGCCGCCAGGTTAGCCAGTTCCTGATGGTCTCCTACTCTTCCTACCGGTACGAGCTTAGCCGGATCGAATTTCTTTACCAGGTCACCGGGTAACAGTCTGCTCCAGGCACCTTCGGTTGGGAATGGCCCTGGGGCAATAGCATTCAACCTGATTTTATACTTGGCCCATTCAACAGCTAAAGAACGAGTCATGGCCAGAACACCAGCTTTTGCGCAGGCCGATGGCACTACATATCCGGAGCCGGTCCAGGCGTAGGTAGTGACAATATTGAGCACTGTTCCGGCTTGTTTTTGCTCAATCCACTTTTTACCCAGGGCCAGAGTAAAATTGGTACTCCCTTTCAGGACTATATCTATAATGGTATCGAAGGCACGATTGGAAAGGCGTTCTGTAGGACTTACAAAATTACCGGCTGCATTATTCAACAGCCCATGTATCGTTCCGAACTTCTCTTCTGTAACCTTCAATACGTTTTCTACCTGCTCATAATCTCTTACATCACAAGCAATAGGCAGTACTTTACCTCCGGTTTCTTCTTCCAGTTCGGCTGCACTCTTTTCCAGCACTTCCATTTTCCTACTGGTAATCACCAGGTTAGCTCCCAGTTCAAGGAAATACTTCCCCATTGAGCGGCCCAAACCGGTTCCACCACCTGTAACTATAATGGTCTGTCCTTTCAGCGCACCATCTCTTAACATTCCTTCAGTTCTCATTAATATTTCATCATAGGTTGAAGATCAAGTTATTGAATTTTCTCTGCATGCATAACATATTGAATTATCAAATTTCAATTTCAAGACTGTCCAATTCAATTGTCAAATGAATTCGGCATCTTTGTTAATAAACCCAAAGCAATGAATCGTCAAAAAGCTCAACTCTTACTTTTCACCTTAATTCTTATCAATCTTAGCTCCTGTGTGGCTAAAAAGGAATTCGATGCACTGTTCAATGAAAAGACCAATCTTGAAACCGAGAATGCTGAATTGAAGGAAAAACTAGAAATAGCCGAAGAGAAAATCAGCCGTCTGGAAGTACAGGTAGAAGAGTTTAAAAGCAAGTCTGAGGTACTTCAAAAAGACCTCGATTTTCTTCAGGAGCAGTTCAATACGGTTCAGGGTGAATATGAGAGAGTCAATCAGCTTTATAAAAACCTACTCAACAATAGTAATGAGCTGAGTACAGACCTCGCTCAACAACAACAGCGCCTGTTGGCCATTCAGGACGATCTGGAAATTGAAAGAAAAAAGAACCTGGAACTGGCTGAAGACCTGGCTAAACGAGAAGCCCGCGTAGCTGAATTAGAAAAGTTGATAGCTGATAAAGAGCAGGCCGTACAACAACTCAAAAGACGTGTGACTGATGCTCTGCTCAACTTTGACGAGGGTGAGCTAAAGGTTGAAGTGAAGAATGGCAAGGTCTACGTTTCTCTTGCCGAGAAACTACTGTTCGGTTCAGGAAGCAACAAAGTTGACGAACAAGGAGCCAATGCGTTGAAACAACTTGCTAATGCCCTTAAGGGAAATAGTGAAATCAATATTATGGTTGAAGGCCACACAGACAATGTACCTATTTCAAGAACATCGCAGTACATGAATGACAACTGGGATCTAAGCGTTATGCGGGCTACTTCTATCGTCAGAATTCTGGTGAGTAATGGAGTAAATCCGGAAGCCATTACTGCTTCAGGTAGAGGAGAATTCTCTCCTATAGAGCTGAATAATACGCCTGAGAACAAAGCCTTGAACAGAAGAACTGAGATTATTCTTACTCCTAAACTGGACGAGTTATTCCAGATTCTCGAAACCTATTAAACAATTCTAGTTAAACCGTGATTATCAAGTCATGAACGATCAGAACGAATACGCTGGGTATAGCATTGAAGAGTTAAACATCAAACTCAATCGCTTTAAGAAGATTCAAATGGCCATGTATGTAGCAGCCATTCTGGCCTCAATTACTATTGCTATTGTATCCTATGTTCAGAATGCACCTAAGGGTTATCAGATGATTCCCATATTTCTGGTTCTGGGTATCGGTTATCCTTTCCTTGCTTTTGGTGGATTGCGTAAGAAAATTCAGACTGAGTTAAACAGTAGGAATAAGTAAAAGCTCTTTAAGGAGATACATAAGACATTAACTGGGCGCAGATCAGTGCGCCATAGGTACCCAGTGCATAGCCTAACACAGCGAGTAACACACCTACAGGGGCCAGTGCCGGACTAAAGGCGGAAGCAACTACCGGAGCGGATGCGGCACCTCCCACATTGGCCTGACTGCCCACTGCCACAAAGAAGAACGGTGCCCGAATGATCTTGGCTACCACCACCATGATAATGACATGAAAAAGCATCCAGGTAATCCCTATTGAAAACAAACCCAGGTTGTCGAAGACTTCTCTGATATTCATTCGCATACCAATGGTAGCGACCAGAATAAAGATGAAAACACTTCCCAGGCGAGAGGCTCCGGCTCCTTCATACTTTCTGTATTTGGTGAATGAAAGGCCCACTCCTACGGTTGTGGCAATCACCACTATCCAGAAAAAGCCTGAAGCAAGAGATTCAAGAGAGTATTTTTCCAGCCAATCCATTCTGGCTTCCAGTAATGGCGCAATTACATCCGAACCCCAATGGGCCAGTGCTGTACCTCCAAAGGCAATGGCCAGGATCATATAGGTTTCTGAAAGGTTAGGAATTTTGGCTATACTGGCCTGGTACTTCTCCACTCTGTCTTTCAATTCATCGATGGCAGAGGTATCGGACTTCAGCCAGGCGTCAACCTTTTTCGTGATGCTCGCACCGTAAAGTAAGAATCCGGTCCAGATATTCGCGCAGATGACATCTACCACAATCATGGTAGCAAAGAGGTCATCACTTACTTCAAAGATTTCTTTCATAGAAGCCTGATTGGCTCCGCCACCAATCCAACTACCGGCTACTGTCGACAATCCTCTCCATACTTCTTCACCGTTACCCACATCTAAAACTCCGGGGGCGATGGTGGAAATGACCAGAATCGCCAGGGGGCCACCTAAAACAATCCCCACAGTAGCAGCCAAAAACATGATGATGGCCTTTGGTCCAAGGTTAAGAATTCCTTTGATATCAATGCTGAGACAAAGCAGTACCAGAGATGCCGGCAGCAAATAGCGGGATGCCACAAAGTAGAGGTTTGACTCTTCACCATCGATGAGCCCCAGTGGCCAGTTTAAAAGGGCCGGCAGGAAGTAGCACAGCAAGATACTGGGGACAAAGGTGTAGAACTTCTTCCAGAATGGTTTTGGTGAATTGGATGTATAAAACACCCAGGCCACCACTACAATCAACAAGCCGAGTACGATAGCGTCATTGGTAAAAAAAGGCATCTCCACAGGTTTGGTTCAACTTCAAGTATAAACAATTTTGCTTTGCGGCCCTTTCTTTTCGTCTCTATTCATTCCAAAAATGAGCTTTTGCTCTTTCTCACTAGACAAAGACGAATTTTTATATGGATGCCCGCCATAACCAAAGAGAATCCTATATATTCGAGTTTTAAAATTTAATGCATGGCTACTAGAGGAGGATTTTCAAGCAGACTCGGTTTTATTGCTGCCGCAGCAGGTTCGGCAGTTGGTTTAGGTAATATCTGGGGTTTCCCATATGAAGTAGGTCAAGGAGGTGGCGCTGCCTTTGTGGTAATGTACCTGATTTTCTGTTTCATCTTGTGTTATCCTGTGATGGTTACAGAAATCGCCATCGGTCGTAAAACTGAAAAGAACCCTGTTGGAGCTTTTAACTCACTTGGATTCCGTAAATGGAATTTCGTGGGAAAAATGGGAATCTTTAGTGGTTTCCTTATTCTGTCCTTCTATAACGTTATTGCGGGTTGGGCTTTCGGATACATCTTCGAAATGGCCTCAGGAAACTTTGGTATAGCAGATCACTTTGGAGAATTCGTGAAAGATGTCTTCAAAGTAGGTGCTTATGGACTACTCTTTATGGCAACAACTGCCTATGTGGTTTCGAAAGGTGTTTCAGGTGGTATAGAAAAAGCCGCTAAGTTTTTAATGCCAACACTGGTTATCATGATTCTGGCTCTGGTAGTATACTCATTGACTCTGCCAAATGCCATGGATGGATTGAAATTCTACCTGGTTCCTGACTTTTCTGAAATTAATGCTGAGGTAATTACCAACGCTTTGGGACAGGCTTTCTTCTCACTATCACTGGGAATGGGTGCCCTCATTACATATGGATCTTATGTTGACAAGAAAGAGAATATTGTAACTGCAGGAGCTTTGATTACCCTTGCCGATGTAGGTATCGCAGTAATTGCCGGTTTAATGATCTTCCCACTGATAGGCTTTATGAGTGGTGGCACTATGGATGGTGTCGGCAATGGCCCGGCATTGATCTTCGTAACGCTACCAAGCATTTTCGGAACCATTGGAGGTACACTAGGCACTATAGCAGGTACGGTATTCTTTGTTCTTCTCTGTTTTGCTGCGCTTACTTCTACCGTATCTCTCTTAGAGGTTCCTGTAGCCTATGTGGTGGACGAAAAGAAAGTGAACAGAAAACGTGCGGTTTGGATCGTTGCGGGACTCATCTACCTGATTGGTATTCCTTCCCTCTTAGGTAATGGTTATTCCGATTTCTTCACCAACTTCATTACCTATCCGGGGGCGGAAAGTGCAACTGACTTCCTAAGCTTTGTTGCTAACGTAGCCAACGATTCCTTCCTTCCTTTGGGAGGTTGCCTGATCGTTTTCTTTGCGGCTCATGTTTGGAAGAAACATAATCTGGATGAGGAATTGGCTCAGGGTGCTCCAAACTATAAAGGCTCATTTGTTCAGAAGTACCTGAACTTTGCAATCAGCTACCTGACTCCTATTATCCTGGCCTTTATTTTCATTATTACAGTATTGAAAACATATTTTGGCATCAACCTTTTTTAATAATTAGGCCGAATTAATGATATTGAATCCTCTCCCTGAAAAGAGAGGATTTTTTTATGCTAAGACTTTATACTACAACCTTAATACTCCTTCTCTCAACACTCGCCTACGCTCAGTATCCTTTAATAGAGAGCAGGGCTTATATATGTAAGCAGCCTGCCGAGACTATTGTTATTGATGGAAAAGCAGATGAGTCTTCGTGGATCAATGCCCAATGGACAAGTGACTTCGTGGATATTGAAGGTGACAAACGCCCAGCCCCCTCTCTTCAAACCCGTGTAAAAATGCTTTGGGATGAAGATTACTTCTATTTCTATGCTGAACTGGAGGAACCTCATATTTGGGCCAGGCTGAAACAAAGAGATACCGTCATTTTTTATGACAATGACTTTGAAATCTTCATTGATCCAGATGGAGATACTCAAAGTTATTATGAGTTCGAAGTGAATGCCTTCAATACTGTCTGGGACCTGATGCTAACCAGAGCTTATCGTGATAATGGACAGGCTATTGATAACTGGGACATCAACGGTCTTCAATCAGCCGTGCACATTGAAGGCAGTCTCAACGACCCTTCAGACAAAGATAAATACTGGTCGGTTGAAGTGGCAATGCCCTGGTCAGTTCTGGAAGAGGCTGCCTTTAAAGGTAAGGCACCCAAAGCAAGAGATGTATGGAGGGTTAATTTCTCCAGGGTACAATGGGATACCCGCATAGTCAATGGACAGTATGAGAAAGTGATTAATCCTGACAGAAAGCGGCCTGTTGAACACAATTGGGTTTGGTCACCGCAGAGGGTGATCAACATGCATGAACCTGAATTTTGGGGACAGGTGATGTTTTCTGCCAGTGTTGTCGGGGAAACTGACCAATATGTTTCTGATTTCGGCTCTGAAGAGGTCAGACAACTGCTCTCTCACGTTCATCGAAGCCAGAAACAGTATAAGAAGGACAAGGGTGAATTCAATACCAGCAAAGATGAATTACTCAGCTCGAAAGTATTCAATGTAGGTCGGCCCATTGTATGGGAATTACAGGCTGATAAATATCGATATCACGCCATTATGCAGCATCCGTTCAATGCCGGTATTTTATGGCATATCGATGAGACCGGAAGACTGTGGAAAGAGTTTAAGTAATGGCAATTAATGACAAAATTTTATATATCGAGCACAAGTCTAAACAAGATCATAAAGGAATGGCTTGGATTGGATTTGTCGAGTATTCTAAGTCTGGAAAAACAATTTACTTCAACGGTCTCGCTCTCAAAAAGCTAAAAAGTCCCCAACAAGATGGTAACTACTACGACCTAATAACCAAAGAAATTTATTGGGTTTCAGGAGTTAAACTCGATGGAAACGATAGGCATTGGTTGGGAAGCGGTAAGGTTAAAATTGACCAACGTATCATCAAAGATTATCTATCCATTTTAAATGTAGATAAGCTTGAAGCTACCAAATTTGAAATAGTCGAAATAAAAAACACCGATAAGGAAGCCTTTAAGAAATTTGAGAATGAATCTCACAATTAAGGAATATGAATAAAAGAGACTTTATTAAACAACTTGGGCTAGGATCAGCCGCCATTTTAAGTGCCCCGGTATTCTTTCAATCTTGTGAAGGAGAATCCGGAGAAGAGAAAGACTTCAAGCTGTGGGTTTGGACAGGTGGAGGAAATAAAACCGAGGCTCAATGGGATGAAGAATTGGCCGGACTCAAGTCTTTAGGCTTCTTTGGTGTTCTGGTTGGCGGTGGAAAACCGGTACTGGAGAAAGCTATTCCTGCGGCTAAAAAACATGGACTGGAAATACATGCCTGGCAATGGACAATGAACCGTCCGGGAGATAAAACTGCTCAACAGCATCCAGAGTGGTATGCCGTAAGTAGAGAAGGTAATTCCTGCTATGATGTAAGGCCCTATGTAGATTATTATCAATGGCTCTGCCCTACCAAGCCTGAAGTGCAGGAGTTCGTTTACAATGGTATGATGGAGATTTGCGACATAGACGGATTGGATGGTGTTCAACTTGACTATGTTCGCTATTGCGATGTTATCTTACCTCGTGGGCTATGGGAAAAGTATGATCTGGTCCAGGATCATGAAATGCCTGAGTTCGACTTCTGCTACTGTGAAGACTGCCGCTCTAAGTTCACGTCAGAACAAGGTTATGATCCACTCGATTTAGAAGACCCGAGCCAGGATGAAAAATGGAAGCAATTCAGGTATGATTCTATCACAAATCTCGTCAATAAAATTGCTGATGGAGTGCATCAAAGAGGCAAGAAGCTTTCGGCCTCTGTCTTTGCCACCCCTTCCCTGGCCAGAATGATGGTTCGACAGGACTGGGATAAATGGAACCTCGACTTTGTATTCCCTATGATCTACTATAAGTTTTATGCTGAGGACATAGACTTTATGAAACGAGCTACCGAAGAGGGAATTAAAGACCTGAATGGTAGCAAACCTCTTTACACTGCCTTCTATCTGGCAGACAAGAACAATGAAGAGTTAAAAGAAGCGATTGAATTAGTCAGGCAGACCAATGCCAATGGTATGGCATTCTATGACTATGGCCTGATGAATGAGGAATTCAGAGCCATCATCAAGGAGCAAAAAGAAGCTTAGTCTATTAATATCCTGTTTCAGCATCTTGAATCTAAGGTGCCGAAACAGGTATATACCTCAAATTAGTTTTCAGCCTTAACCGGAACGGTCTTAGCCCAAACTTTAGGCAAGTCTTTGTTTTCCTTCTTATGCCACCAAACGGCATAATCTGCACCTGATTTACTGTAATACTTCTCAATGTAGACGTAGTACTGCTTTTCAGACTCATCATAATACAAGCCGGCATCCTTAAATTGCTTCTTCATATCGGCCAGTACCTTTTCATTATCAGCTTTATCAGCTGAATTGGCAACGATGATGAGATAATCATTTCTTTGCACATCATCATCTGACTGAGCTTGTGCAGAAAAGCTGATCAGACAAAGTGCCACCACAGCTATCATGGTTGAAAATACTCTTTTCATGTGTCGGTTCTTTGGTAAAAGTCTCTTGAAATTAATCAGTTTATCGTTTTATACCTAATTCATATTGAAAGGAAAAGCCACCCATACGGTGGCTTTTCGGACCATTAACCTCAACCAATAGCCCATCAACTGTTATTGTTAATATTCTAATTCTTACAAAGCATTGGAAATATAGAAGCGTGGCATCAGACATTAAAAAATTTGTTCTTAACCCCAGCTTTATTGTTCTGAAAGATTGATAACCAAGGTCCTCGCATTCCTTTTTCCATCCGTTATTGATAACCGAAGCACACTAGTGCCTGTCCATCCAATCTTTTAAATAACTATTGGTTCGTGACGGAATGCATCAGTTAGGAGTATAAGACTATTCTATCCTTATCTGCCTTAGCAAATCTTCGCGATAGTTCTTTCCTATAGGTATCTGCTCCTGTCCTATCAGTACATAAGCGGAATTAACAGCATCCATATGATCAACATTGATGGTGTAGCTGCGGTGGGTACGATAGAAGTTTTTGGGAAGTCTTTCAGAAAGGTCTGTTAAACTTCCACGTATTAAGTGCTTGTGGTTATTTGTTGTATGCACTTCTACATATACATGATCACTTTTGAGAAAGCGAATGTCATCTAGTTTAATCTTATGAAAGAGGTTCTTGTCCTTGACAAAAATAGCATTCCTTATCAGCAGCTCCTCTTCTTTGCTTGTCCCACTTAGCTCGGCATAATTATGCAGAGCCAACTCGATAGATGTGTACAGATCATCCTTTTTAAAAGGTTTGACAAGATATGCCGGAGGAGATACCTTTTTAACTCTGTCAATGGTACCAGCATCGGCATTTGAGGTAAGGAAAATAAATGGAATGTTATAAT
Source organism: Roseivirga sp. (assembly GCF_965216855.1). NCBI lineage: Bacteria > Pseudomonadati > Bacteroidota > Cytophagia > Cytophagales > Roseivirgaceae > Roseivirga > Roseivirga sp. The sequence continues at coordinate 560,235 of NZ_OZ244204.1, forward strand.
TCTCCTTAATCTGCCAGGCCAGGTCTACTCCGTCCTTTTTGCCTCCCAACTGAATATCAAGAATGGCAATGTCGGGTTGATCAGACTCAATGGTTTGGACAGCTTCCTCATAATTAATAGCAGGTTCCAGTACTTCGTAACCCAGGTCTTCCAGGATAAGGCAGATATTATCCGCAATTACCATTTCATCTTCTACCACAAGGATTTTTACCTTACTCATCTAAGTTGTTCGTCTCTCCAGCGTATCTGTGAAGATAATAACAAATTTGGCTCCGGCCTCTTTAGAATATGTAACTGTTCCATAAAGCTGTTTAGCCAGTCGTCTTACCAGGCGAAGTCCAAGACTTTTGGCTTTGGAAAAGTCAAAACCCTCCGGCAAGCCAAGCCCTGTATCACTTACCGTTAGTTGATGCTTACCCTCACCGAGTGATTCTATAGAAACACTGATCTCGCCCGGTTCCTGGTCTGTAAAAGCATACTTGTAAGCATTAGAAATGAGTTCATTTAAGATAAGCCCCAATGGAATGGCTGTATCCACATCAAAATTCATTTTGTCTGTAGCCTTCACATGCGTTCGTACTCCTGAGGCCGATGGGTAAATAGTAGCCAATTCGTTCATCAATTGTTCGGCATACTCTGCGAAATCAATGGTGGCTAAATCTTCATTTTGATAAAGTTTCTGATGGATTAAGGCCATGGCTTTCACTCTGTTCTGTCCTTCCATGAAAGTAGCCAGTGCCTTTTCATCGTCTATTCCTCTGGCCTGAAGGTCGAGCAGGCTGGAAATGACCTGTAGGTTATTTTTCACTCTGTGGTGGATCTCCTTTAAGAGTAGTTCTTTTTGATTTAGAGATTTTTCGACCTCTTCATTGGCCTTCTTGAGCTTAAGCCTATTACGTTGAATGAGTACAGTAAAAACCACTATTAATAAAAGAATCAACAATGCGGTCATCATCAGATATCGCTGTTGTTTCAATTGAGCAGACTGTCTCTTTTGCGTTTCCTGAAGTAGTGCGTTTTCACCCTCAACTCTTTCTGTCTCAAATTCCGTAGTCATTCTGGCAATGGCATCTGTTCTTGCCTGATCATTAATCTCTTCAGAAAGTGTTTTGGCAATTTGACTGAATCTGAATGCTTCTTCAAACCTGCCTAGTTTTGAGTTCACCAAAGCCAACATCTCAGCCATTTTCAGTTTTACATTGCCTGAATTAACACTATCTGCCATTTGCCAGCCTCTTTCAGCATAAGGTAGTGCTTCCTGGTACAAGGTCCTTCTCTCACTAGAAAGATCAAAATAAACGGAGTCGGCAAGAAGAATTTTAGCTTCTACGAGGCTCCCATAGACATCAGCGATAGATTTTGGAGCATATCCTTCCGGGATTGACCTAACAGCTTCCATCATGTAGTCATGGTTTTTTCGATAATCAGCCCGTTGTTTTTCAACCCATGCGATATTGTTGTAATAGTCAACAGCACTTCTCCCTAGTGTCTTATCTATTTCCCAGGCATTGGTGAAAGAGTCGAATGCTTTATCCAGACTGTCCTGAAGGATTAGAATCTGGCCTATGTTCGTATAAGCCAGCGATATTCCCCTTTGATGATTAATCCTTTCGAGGTGACTTTGAGACTTCTTCATGTACTCCTTGGCCCTCTCATACTGACCTTGTTCCTTCAACACCAATCCATAATTCATATATGGAGCAAAGATTCTGGCTGTATCACCATTCTCCTTTGAATAGCGTATGGCCTCTACCAAACTTTCGGCTGCTTTGTCCAGGTGCCTTAAATAGTAACTGTTTAAGCCGGAAGAACTCAAACAATTAACCATTTCGACCATAATACCGGTAGCCTTGTTTCTGGCTATTACCTGATCATAATGGTAAACAGCACTGTCATACATAGAGAAATTACTATAGAATGTGGCGAGGTTATATTCTGTTTTAGACAGTTCCTCAATCAAACCTGCTGATTTGTGTGTTGCCATGGCCCCTTTCAGGAAAGTTCTCAGCCTCAACCGGTCTCCCATTCCATAGTAATAAGCGAAGCCTATATTCTCGAGCACCAGGCCCTCGAACTTTGGAAAAGGATCCATAAGGCCTGACCGGGCTAATTCTAAACCTTGTTGATAATAATAAAGCGCGGAATCGAAATCTGACGATTCAAGGGCCCTTCCAAGAGACACATATGCCCTAACCTTGACAGTATCATGAAAATCGGCCTGGGTTACATTTCGAAGTGAATCTAAATCCTGAGCCCATCCAACAAGAGAAAGGAAGAAAAAGGAAATAAGCCCTAATAAGCCGAAGCGTGTCTTTATGGTGAAAGACATAGTCAATAGTCTAGTGTGAATCCAAGTCTAAGATACATTTCCTTTTGGAAAGAGTACATCAACTTGAAGTATGTCCAATAAAAAAGGCTCCAAATTGGAGCCTTTTTAATGATTTTATCAATCAGATTAATTACCTCGATCTTTGATCACAATGAAGTCTACTGATTTTTGCTTCACCAGGTTATTGAAGGCTGGCAAGTCATTATTCATGATGGTTCTCAGCTTGGCTAATTCAGCATCGATCTGCTGAGTTAACTCCACTCTTACATCTTCTGACTGCTTAGTAGGTCTCCACTCACCGCTTCCGGCAACACCCAATAAGGCAGCCAGTTTGTTATTCAGGCGAATAGGGAAGTTCAGAGGATCCTGACCAGACTCATTCTTGGTTTGATACAATGCCTCTTCTACCTCAGTCATTTTAGCCATCAGCTCTTTTCCTGCTTCAACTACTTCTTTGTAGCGATCCTCACCTTTGATTTTACCAATCAGATCATCCATTTGGGCTCTCGCCTCACGAATGTCTTTGATGGCACGGTGCATCTCAGTCACCTTATCGGTCACAGTTCTCAAGAAATCAAACTGGGCCTTGATATCAGCATCTGATGCTCCATAACGAGGGTCTTTGATGAGATTGAAGGTGGTTTCCTGAACATCGTCACCTACTTTAAGTTTGGCAGTGTATTCTCCTGTTGGATACATTGGACCAGGTCCACGAACTGAAGCAGCCCACATGATCAGGCCATCAAAGCCTTCTGGACCTTCAGATCTCATATCCCAGTTGAATGAATTCAACCCGGCTTTCAAGCCTCTCTGAGGGAAACTCTTAATTAACTCACCATCAGAACCGTAGATTTCAATAGCTACTTTGGTATTGGCAGCTGGAGCTTCTTTCAGGTTGAAGTACATTACCGGACCAGCAGGGGCGTTTTCACCAAACAACAGGTTAGTGTTTCCACCACCTCCGCCACCAAAGCGTCTGAATCCTCCGCCAGACCCTAAGAGTCTGTAAGCATCCATTGGTTTGAACAGGTGTACTGGTTTACCAGCAATTTCATCAGACAACTGATGAAGAATAGTCAAATCATCGATCATCCAGAAAGATCTACCTTGAGTAGCAGCAATCAGATTATTATCCTTAATGGTCAGGTCAGTAATTGGAACCACTGGCAAGTTCATCTGGAAAGGCTTCCAGGAGGCTCCATCGTCAAATGAAACAAACATACCTCTCTCAGTACCGGCATAAAGTAACCCTTCTCTTCCCGGATCGGCTCTTACCACTCTGGTGAAGTAGTCGTTTGGAATACCATCAGTAATCTTAGTCCATGTTTTACCATAGTCTTTCGTCTTGTAAAGGTATGGCTGATAGTCGCCTAATTTGTATTGCGTACCGGCAATGTATGCACCACCTTTTACAAAAGGATCAGCATCAATTGAGTTGATCATCAAATACTTAGGCATATCCGGAGGAGTCACATTAGTCCAGTTGTCTCCGCCATCGGTTGTTACATGGATCAAACCATCATCTGAACCTGCCCAGATAACACCTTCTTCGTATGGCGATTCAGTAGCAGCGAAGATAGTCGCATAGTATTCTACAGAAGTATCATCATATGTAATCGGACCACCAGACTTACCTAGTTTATCCGGCTCAGCTCTGGTTAAATCAGGGCTTATGATTTCCCATGACTGACCGCCATTGGTGGTCATGTGCACATGGTTAGATGTAGTGTAAAGTTTGTTAGGGTTATGTGGAGAGAAGAAGATCGGGAAGTTCCATTGGAATCTGTATTTATAATCTTCCGCTCCGTGACCCATTGGGTTATCAGGCCATGCATTAACGTTTCTGCTGATCCCTTTATCGTGATCTTCCATTACAAGAAGTCCACCATAGCTACCACCATAAACGATGTCTGGATTATCTGGCTTCGGTGCCAAGTGAGCACTCTCACCTCCTGCTGTACCTTCCCAGTCATTCTCTGTTATAGCAAAGCCAAAGGTCTTATGATTGATTCTAACGGTTGAGTTATCCTGCTGTGCTCCATATATTCTGTAAGGGAATGCGTTGTCCGTGACTACGCGATAGAACTGTGCAGTTGGCTGATTCATCATGGTTGACCAGTTATCACCACCATCATATGATACCTGAGCACCACCATCATCAGAAACACCCAATCTCATGTTATCATCCGGAGCGATCCATAAATCGTGATGATCACTATGCGGTGTTCTCTTTTGGTTGAAGGTTCTTCCACCGTCTGTCGACACATGGAAGCCCACGTTCATTACATATACTTTGTTAACATCTTTAGTGTCTGCATAAATTCTGGTGTAGTACCAGGCTCTCTGACGAAGGGAACGGCTGTCATTAGGATGAGTCCAGGTATCACCACCATCTGTTGATTTATAAACACCACCTTCATTAGCTTCAATGATGGCATAGATTACATCCGGATTAACCGGAGAAATAGCTACACCACTGATACCATAAGGTCCTTTTGGCATACCTCTTTTGTTCATAATGTTTTCCCAGGTCTCTCCGCCATCGTTAGATCTCCAGATTCCTGAACCTTCTCCGCCTGAAGTAAGGCTGTAAGGAGTTCTTCTGACTCTCCAGGTACTGGCCATCATAAAGTCAGGATTGGACGGATCGAGCGTGATATCTACCGCACCTGCATCAGCATTGGCGAATAGTGTTCTTTTCCAGGTCTTTCCTCCATCAGTTGTTTTATAGATTCCTCTGGTTTCAGATGATTTGAACAAATCACCCATAACAGCTACCCAAACGATATCTGGATTATTTGGGTGAATCTTGATTCTACCCACGTGCATGGCATCTGTAAGACCAATGTTGGTCCAGGTTTCTCCACCGTCAGTAGACTTCCACATACCCTCAAAGCCTGAAGATACGTTACCACGAACAGTTTGCTCACCCTGCCCTACATAGATTACATCGTGGTTAGATTCACTAACGGCCACAGCACCGATAGAACCACCAAAGTAGCCATCGGAAACATTCTTCCAGGTTTCTCCACCGTTGTCTGTTTTCCAAACACCGCCACCGGTAGACCCCATGTAGAATACGTTGGGTTCATTGGCTACACCGGCTACAGTGCTTGAGCGTCCGCCTCTAAAAGGTCCAATAGAGCGCCACTCAATTCCTTTGTACACATCAACCTTAGGGTCTGGTGCAGGCGTTGATGACCTACCTCTGTTCCTTCGCTGGGCCTCGGCATCATATACCGAAGTCAGCATCAGAGCAAAGACCATCACCCATAGTTTGATCTTCAAGTTTCTAGTCGTCTTCATAGTTATTAGTTTGATACTGATATTCTCGTAGTTTGAGAGTTTAAAAGTTATGAAGACGATTACATATAAAGAAAATAGCCAGCTAATTTTACATTAGTGGCACAAAAAAAGCCACCTTCAACAAGGTGGCTTCTAATTTCTTTGTTTAATGATCTAATTACTCTTCCAAACGGTAGATGTAGGTGTTTGAATAATCTGCCAGATATTCTGCTTTATTCAACAGTCTCTGTGCCTTCTCATTCTCAATTACTCCACCTTTTTCCTTTACGATGGTAAGAACTAACTCGTCATTATTACCATAAATTTTAATGGTTTCCAGATTAGTAGCGGGTAACTCAAAGTCAAACTCTTCTTCGATTACCTCAGCATAAGCTCTATCTAAAGAACCTTTAATGTCGTACACTATCAATTCTTCTGGTTCAGTTGTTCCGAACGATTGAATTGCTGCCATAAATGTTACCATAATGCCTAGCATTATTGCCATTGCGGCTGACCATTTTCTCTGTGTTGTAAATTGCTTTCTCATGACCGTTGTTGTTTCGAATTTTTACGTTTGTGTTTAGGCTTTGTTAAAACAGTGTTACCAAATATTATTTGTTTTTCTATACTCTATTTGACGACAAAGTTCTGAAAAAGTTTAATCCTCACAGTAAAAAAAGGAGAATATTTTTCTCAAGTGGGTCATATCACGGATGAACCGTATAAAATTGGGACTGAAATTCACGCAACAAAAAACCCCGATACTTTCGGGGCTTTAAAGGCAATAATATTTGGTGTGATTTTTTAGCCAATAGCCTGTTCCAGATCGGCAATCAGATCCTCAGCATCTTCAATCCCTACACTTAGTCGGATCAACGAGTCCAAAAGACCAACTTTCATCCTCTCTTCTCTCGGAATAGCGCCATGAGTCATGGTAGCCGGGTGGTTCGCCATTGACTCTACTCCACCTAAAGATTCGGCCAGAGCAAACACTTTAAAGTTCTCCATCACCCTGAACGACTCTTTCATATCATCTTCATGGAACGTGAAAGAAATCATTCCTCCAAAACCCTTCATCTGTTCTTTGGCAATTGCATGGTTAGGATGAGAATCGAAACCAGGCCAGTAGACTTTATTCACTTTTGGATGGCTAGCCAAATACCTGGCAACCTTTTCACCATTCTCACAATGTCTTTGCATTCTCAGGTGCAATGTCTTGATTCCTCTTAACACAAGGAAGCAGTCCTGAGGACCCGCTACGGCACCACATGAGTTTTGAATAAAGGCTAGTCTCTGATACAGTATCTCATCATTCATCACCAATGCCCCCATTACCACATCTGAGTGCCCTCCCAAATACTTGGTTACCGAATGCATCACAATATCAGCTCCCAGGTCCATAGGGTTTTGAAGTGCCGGAGAGGCAAAGGTATTGTCAACTCCAAGGATCAGGTTATGCTTTTTGGCAATAGCCGATGCACCTTTAATATCAACAATGTTCATCATGGGGTTGGTGGGTGTTTCCAGCCAAACCAACTTGGTATTCTCATTGATGTAGTTCTCAATATTGGCTACATCTTCCATATTGATAAAATGGAATTTGATACCGAAGTTTTCGAAAACCTTGGTGAAAATTCTGTAAGTACCACCGTATAGGTCATTGGCACTGATCACTTCATCACCAGGTTTTAAAAGCTTAATTACGGCATCTATAGCTGCCAGACCAGAACCAAATACAAGACCGTGGCTGGCATTCTCCAAAGCAGCAATACTATCCTGTAGAGCGAACCTCGTAGGGTTCTGTGTTCTTGAATACTCGAAACCCTGATGATCACCAGGCGATTTTTGTACGTAAGTCGATGTTTGAAATATCGGAGTCATGATGGCTCCGGTAGATGGGTCCGGATGAACTCCGGCATGAACGGCTTTAGTATCGAATTTCATAAAGTTTACTTTTTACTGAAGAAGGCCTTTAGCTCCTCTTCCATTTCCTCTTTTGTTTGCTTGTATTCTGGAGTAAGACCTTTTTGACCAGGAACTTGTTCAATCATCAAAGTCTGAGTCGGGAACGCGAACCTTACTCCAAGATGTTCAGCCAGCTTATTGATTTCAAGCATTATTTCCTGGCGACATCTCAGTTCATTATTCCAGTCAGGTACTTTAAAGAATATATAGAGCATTACCTCCAGTGCACTACCTCCATATTCGTTTAAAAAGATATTATAATAGTCCTTTCTTGTTTCGGGATGTTTATTCACAATCTCCTCAACCCCCCTCACAAATACCTCTATCAGTCTGGCTGGTGTATCATAGGTAATGGCCAGCCTGGTATAGAACCTTCTATACTGACGCTTGCCATGGTTGTCTACCATGCTGTTGGAGATTACGCTATTGGGTACATACATCACAGAATCGCGAAAAGTTCGAACGCGGGTAGAACGGAATCCAACCTCCTCTACTGTACCATCAATATCTCCTGATGTCACCCAATCTCCAATCTGGAAAGGTCTGTCAATGAAGATCATCAATGACCCAAAGAAATTCTTAAGTGTATCCTGAGCTGCCAGCGCAAAAGCCAAACCTCCAATAGACAAGCCAGTCAGTATTGGCCAGATATCAAAGTTAAAACCATTGAGCACACCCACAATTCCGATAATGACCACAAAAACCTTGAGCATTTTCGTGACCAATGGCACGAGCTGGTCATCAAGCGTATTCTGAGTTCTGTCTGCCATCTTCCGCATGTACTGGCCAAGTACATCCACCAGTTTGTAGAAGAAGATGGCGGCAAAGAATGGAATCAGGGCTTTGGATAGCAGAACCAAAGTAGTTGCTATCAGGGCTGGCAATTGCAATACTGGAATCAGAATCTTCGCAAATACCGCTATGATCATCAAACTGAAAGGCTTTACAACAGGATTGAGGTATTGATTGGCCAAATCCAGTTTACCATACTTATGCAATAGGCCAAAAAGAATTTTTCTTAGTACTACGGTAAAGACCAGGTGAATTAAGAAACCTACGCAAAGCAGTATCAGAATACCGAGATATTGCCATAAGTGTAAGCCCAGGTATTTGGTAGTGCCCAGGTTAGGCAGAATATTCAAAAGCTTATCGGTTCCATAAGGGAATACATCTTTGTGGATTCTGTCGATCTGAGAGACAGAGTAATCCGAGAATTGCCACTTATCTCCATAAAGCTGGACATATATCTCTGGAAAGTCTTTGGTTAGTACATAGCGGTTACGCCTGGTGAGTGAATCATAGTAATTCTCAGACTTAGGTATATCATCGAGCTGAATGTAATTACCGGAGCCATCCAGTATTTGCTTCAGTTCAACTGCCAGGTTATTCAGTTGTTTTTGAGTTCTTTCCCCTCTAAACAAAGATTTCGCAGCCTGAGCCGGAATATAGTTCTCATCCTGCAAATAATTCAGGTGATTATACACAGCTTCATACGGGCTGCTGAACCTGTCAGGCAATGAGTCAGCCTGAGACCACAGTTGCGGGACTGAAATGCAGAAGAACAAAAAAATGGCGATAAGCCTGGTCAAACTACTGCGCATCGATGGCATAGATATTCAATTGATTGGCGAAGTTAACAAAGACTTCGTACTCTGATAAATTCTGATAGTATAGAATACCAATTCTTTCTGATGCCGGTATCACCGGACAAATCTGCTCACCTCTATTATTGAATAGGTATAACTGATTTCTGGCAAGATCTCTCACTACATATAATTCCTTACCATTTCTGAAATTGTAGAACTCAGCATTCAATTGCCCGGAATTATCGAATGGAATCTCAAATACCGTTTCTCCTGACATATTGTAGAAGGCTATACGGTTCAGGTCATTCCTCAGAATACTGTAACCTGTCTCCAATACGTCATTTACCAAAGAAAACTCGCTTCGGGTGGTTGGTCGGAAGAGCTGCTTCTCCTGAATGACTTTTCCTTCGAAGTTCACCTCCATTAGTTTTCCCTCTTCACCAATTACTGCCAATCTGGTTCCGGCAAAGTTTGGTCCCTTAATCAGGGAGACATCTCCCTTATACCTTAGATCAAAGCTGGTTGGAAAACCATTATAGTATTCTCCTCTCCTATTCAATAGGGAAATCTCGCCTGTACGTTCTACAGCAACAAAGGCATCACGTCCCCTGACTCTTACATGGAAAGGAGTCTGCAATAACTCTGAGCCTAGTTCGAGTGGGTTCCAACCTTCCAATGCATTTACTTCTTTGTCAAAGAGCGTAATATTACCTCTTCTGTCTTTAGCCAGGTATCGGTATCGTTTACTGTTGTCATAGTCTATTACAGCCGAACCATCAATCGTCATAGGACTTGAATAGGGCTTAGGAAAACCTTCAACCATTTCCCCATTTCTATCTATCAGGTGAACCAGAGAGTCTGTAAAGAACAGGTACTGGAGTTTCTTATTATTATAGTAGTCCACCTGATGAATAGGCCCGATGATTGAACCATTGACAGGCTGTTTCCAAAGTATCTCTCCTTGTCTTGTGGTCAAATAGAGTGATTGGTTAGCATCCTGAAAGATTACCTCCAGATTCGAATTGACATGATTCCTGACCACGAAAGGCCTGGTACGCAACACTGTGTCAGCAAAAACATTGGCTTTTACCTTGAGATCAGCAGGCACCGTATTGTCTGGGCGTGAATCAGCAACCGCAGTTGCCTTTACTTCATTAAATCTTAGATTCGAAGTGACTAAATAGCCATTGTTACTGGAATTTAATTGTACCAATAATCTATTCAGCAGTGACTTTAGACCACTGTTCTCACCAAGAAAATCTACCCACACGGGTTTCAGTTCTTCCATTAAGGCCTCCGAACCATAATTAAAGTCTTTCACTAAAGTCAGATCAGTATCCTGAACCATGTCATCAAGTATTCTTCTCAGTTCAACTGACTTACCCCAGGTAGACTCATTATCGAATTCGTTCATCACTGTTTTTAAGGCATCGAGATTATCACTAAGAATGAGTGTGTTCTGGAATATGGCAAAATATGGCTCTGCCATGTTTACCTGATCAGATGTAAGTTGCTGAACAAAATCGCTCTGTTGAATGTAGCCCAGATCTGTATTGAGGTAGGATTCACTATAGACTGTTGAATCCTGAGCACTTACCTTCGATTCAGAAATACGATTCAACTCCCTCCTCAAATAAGTAGTATCTGCGGTATTGATTAAAACTACTTCTGAGACTTCAGCAAAATTCATATCCAGAGAAATAGAAAGTAGTTCTGGCTTCAACAGAGTAGCAAAACCTTCCAGGCCAATTCCTACCGGCTGCCATTCAAAACTTGTAGAAGTAACAGGAATCAGGTTTTTCCCAAAGAGGCTTGACTCTCCTAATGTTGTTTGAGAAGCTCCGGTTGAATTACCCTGGGCTAAAATACCATCTTCAGTAAAGTTGAGATTGAGAAGAGATACTTTCCCCGGGCTTCTTCCCTCTATCCCTTCTTTGAAAAAGACATTATGCAACTCACCGAGTCTCTTATTATTTAAGATCAACTGCACGTCACCAGATACTGTTGAATTATAGCTATTATCTACCAGGCGACTGCCTTCATTCTCAACCGCTCTAACCACATCTTCTACCAACAGGTTTTCTTCTGATATGGCCAGATATTTACCCTGAATCATCATCACCAACCGGGCATTAGCACCATTTACATTGATGAGTTCAAACCCATTAAACACCTGAAGGCTGGTATTAAAAGACTCCTCCGTAATGAGTTGTAGTATTTTTACAATGTTCTCTCTCTTCCAGTCAAAGCCCTTAGCCTCTATAATGTATAGCGGTGTAATATGATCACTACCGGTTGAATGAAACGAAATCCAGAATGGCAGCTCTGTTACCTTGGATTGCAATGAGCCTTCAGCTTCAAGAGAATCGACCCTGGCCGACCATTCGGTTAAATTTTCTACGAAGGGAATACTCTTTACAGTGGTAAACCAGGAGTAGCTTTCAATAGCCTCTATACCCTCTCTCAAATTCTCTCCATGAATAGTAAATAAGCTAGTTTCAGGGAGAATGTGTTCTATTTCGGAGTTTGGTCGTTTTAGAACATAGTACCAGTAAGCTGCTCCTGAAAGGAGCAGTAAAAGAATAACAGTTATGAATACTTTGGCCTTCAATGTAATCTGAGTTTGAATTACGGATAAGTACGGGAGACTTTCCAACCATTTAAACTAAAAAAGGGTCGATTTATTAAACAAATTTTCGAGAGCGAGCTAAAAACTTTGGATTATGAAAAATTCAATAGCAATTTTACATCGTAATCAATCCCAAAAGGATTACCACAGAATACACACTGTCTGTTCCTGTACAGCAATAGTCATATTGAAACAGGGAATTCAAAAACCAAAACACCTTGCTGAACAATTGTAATTATTGTTCTACCAAAACCAATTAAATGAAAAGGGTATTTAAAAAACTCGGACTACTCAGCCTTACCTTATTAATGTTGTCTGCAGACAAGGCTGCAGAAAAAGTACTTATCTCAGAGGTAAACTTTTTCAATGGCATTTACAAACACAAAGACCAACCGGTAACGGGTGAGATTATTGACTACTATGAGAATAGTATTCTCAAGTTTACTTATGCTGCTCTCGAGGGCAGATTACATGGAGAAGCTAAAGAATTCTTCTCTGATGGACACACCAAAAGTGTCAGACATTACAAGGTGAATAAGCTTTTCGGTGATTTTATGGAATATACTGAGGATGGTGATATCCTGGTACAATTCAAGGTAGGCCTGAATGCTTATGGGAAAGGTGAATTACTGAGTGAAATCAAAGTATCAAAGGGTAAGAAAGGTAAATTCAAGGAGTATGATGAAGGCGTTTTAATCTTCATGGATGGCGACAAAGAGACAGACGGTACCAGCGAGGAAATTTCTATTCTTTCACAAACGAAATTCAAAATCCTTGATCCTTCAGGAAAACTAATATTTCAAAACTAGTAATAATTGACTCTCTAAATAAAAAGCCCCGCCACTGGTTGAACAGAGCGGGGCTTTATTATTTCTGATCTATATGCTTAAAGCAATCCGTTAGTTTTGCTAACTGATTCTGCACTACTGGTCAATTCAGATTTTTCAGCATCACTCAATTCAATCTCAACAATGCTTTCAATACCGTTAGCACCAATCAATGCTGGTACCCCGATACAAATATCATTCAGTCCATACTCTCCCTCTAACAGGCAAGAGCAAGGGAACATTTTCTTAGAATCTAAAGCAATAGCCTGAACCATCGCTGATACTGCTGCACCCGGAGCATACCAGGCTGAAGTACCCAGTAATTTGGTTAATGTAGCACCACCTACTTTAGTTTCTTGTTTCACTTGTTCCATTCTCTCTTTACTGATGAACTCAGATACAAGAACAGAGTTCCTTGTTGCCAATCTGGTCAGAGGAATCATACCTGTATCGCTGTGACCACCAATTACCATTCCGTCAACATCAGAGATTGGAGCGTCAAGAGCTTCGGCCAGTCTATACTTGAAACGAGCTGAATCCAGAGCACCACCCATACCGATAATTCTGTTTTTAGGTAGTCCGGTAGCCTTGTGAGTCAGATAAGTCATGGTATCCATTGGGTTAGATACTACAATGATGATCACGTTAGGTGAATGTTTGATCAGGTTTTCAGCAACAGACTTAACAATACCTGCATTGGTGCTGATCAACTCTTCACGTGTCATACCTGGCTTACGAGGAATACCAGAAGTAATTACAGCCACATCACTGTTAGCCGTTTTAGAGTAATCGTTAGTGGTTCCGGTAATCTTTGTATCGAAACTGTTCAAAGACGCAGTTTGCATCAAATCCATGGCCTTACCTTCAGCAAAACCTTCTTTGATGTCTATCAATACCACTTCTGAAGCGAAGTCTTTAATAGCAATATACTCAGCACAACTGGCACCTACTGCTCCGGCACCTACTACAGTTACTTTCATGGGGTTCTAGTTTGTTTTTACAATGGCGCAAAGTTAATACGCCAATATTCTAAATGAAATTCAGACCCAATTGTTTAAGCTATAATTTTGATTAATGGTCAGGATTCGACCTTTTTATCTGCCAAACATTAACAGTTGTTTCGGTTACCTTAAAGGAGTCTGATATTCTGATGCCAATTACCCAGATAATCTCCTTTCCCGAACACATAACCATCACCTTTGATTTTTCATAATTCGGTACTTTAAGGTCAATCAAAAGATCACTAATCAACTTCTTTCCCTTCATACCAATAGGCTGAATCTTGTCTCCCTCCTGCCAGGGCCTGACCTCCAAAGGGAATTGGAGTCGATTAAAGTCAAAAGCAGCATTGGCTGGATCTCTGTCTAACTGCCACTCAATTTTTGGCAGAGATTGAATCAGGTAGCGAGAAGTACCAAGATCAAAACTTTCCGATTGACCGTCTAACCGAAAGGAATCTACAGTGTGGGGTGTATCATTTGCCGAACTAATCAACAAGTCTTCCCTATCTACATTCAGTCTGTAATCTTTTGATTTGAAGACGGCACCTGACTGATCAATGGATTTAAACAACTGCTGACAAGTGGCATAATTGAAATGGAATGGTCTGAGCAGTTCATATACATCATATGCAGATTGACATTCCTCACGGATGGCCTCTTTATTAATGATATAACCTCCATTTCCTCTTTGAATCAGCTTTTCTCGGAGTTGACTATAAATAACTTCAGTTCTGGAATATCGGTCATTTAGTTTTTCAAGGTTTTCACCCATCACCTGCATAAAATCAGGGTTGAGCTTTTGCAGTACCGGAACCAGCTCATGCCTGATAAGATTTCGCTTGTAGTAGGTTTGCTGATTGCTTGCATCTTCTCTCCAGTCAATCCCCTCCTTTTGGGCATAAGCCACGATTTCTTCTTTAGAAAAGGATAGCAAAGGTCTCACAAGGTTATCGTTCTTCGCCTGTATTCCTCTCAACCCTCTCAAGGATGTTCCTCTGGCCAGGTTGATGAAGAAAGTTTCTATAGAATCATCCTGATGATGAGCCAAAGCTACATATGGATACCCCTTTTTATGACAAAGAGCACGGAACCATTCAAACCTCAGGTCTCGGGCTGCCATTTGGGTAGAGATTCCTTTCTCACTGGCATGCTCCAGGGTATTAAAGCTTTTAATGTAACATTCAATCCGGTGCTTTTCACAAGTATTCCTGACTAAAGCTTCATCCTGATCTGCTTCATTACCTCTCAATTGAAAATTGCAATGTGCCACAGCAAATGGGTAGTTAGTCTGCTGCATAAGATGCAGTAGCACCATAGAATCCACACCACCACTTACCGCCAACAACAGTTTATCCTTCTCGTTGAATAGGGCATGTTTTTTGATAAACTCCAAAAAGCGATCAAGCATGGCTCAAAAATAGCACAAATCGCTAATTTTGCGGCCGTCTATTGAAAATGAGGAAAATCACTTATTTCTTATTGTTTCTACTATTGAGCACTGCTTTATTCAGCCAGACTAAAGTGACACTCAAAAAAGCAGGCACCTTATCTCTGGTGAAAAGGGATAACCAAAATGTTCAGAAGCTAAAGGACAATGTTTGGCTGGTACAGGGCAACACAAATATCTATTGTGACTCAGCCTACCTTAACCAGTTGACCAACTCCGCGCAAGCCTTTGGTCATGTTCGCATCATAGACACAGTTGACCCGGTCAATATTAGTAGCGACTATCTGGAATATGACGGTAATACACGGATAGCACGCCTAAGAAACCATGTGGTGATGAAGGATGATAGCGTGACCCTTTATACCGACAATCTGGACTATAACAGAAACACTCGGGTAGGCAACTACTTCAATGGTGGCCGACTGGTAGATGCCAATAATGAACTTACCTCCTTGTCTGGTTATTATTTCACTGATACCAAAGAGTCTGAGTTTTATGATAGCGTAGAAATGGTAAACCCTGACTTCTACATGGATACTGATACACTATTTTATAATTCTAATAGTTCACTTGCCAGAACGAAGGGAAGAACAAAAGGCATTACAACGGAGGGTGACACGCTGAACACAACCAATGGCCTGATTTATAACAGAGAAACTCAATATGCGGAAATCTACGAAGGCAGTATCAGCAATGAAGATGTCTATATAGAAGCTGACACCATAGTGGCTGATGACGCAAAACAGGTTTATAGTGCCAGCCAGCAAATAAAAATGACGTCCAAGCCCGATTCACTCACTATCTATGGTGACAAGGGCAGGTACCTTAAGCTTCGTAAAGAGGCAGTGGTATATGAAAATGCTTACCTACGGAAAATGCTGGAGGGTGACTCGCTCTTCATTAGCGCTGATACTCTTTATTCCAATCAATTCGAAGAAGGAAACAAATACCTGACTGCCTATCACAATGTGCAGATGTTCAAGTCTAACATGCAGGGTAAAGCTGATTCGGTCAGTTATAATTTTGCTGACTCTACAATTTACATGTATCGGGACCCCGTTATATGGGCAGAGAATAGTCAGATGACGGCAGACTCTATCAATATTGAAGTAAGAGAAAGCAAAATTCATAAGATGAACCTGGCCATTGACGCTTTTGTCATTCAGCAAGACAGTTCCAACAATTTCAATCAGGTTAAGGGTAGAAATATGGAGGTGTATTTCGATGGAGGCTTTATTTCCAAAACAGATGTTAATGGCAATGGCGAGAGTATTTACTACATCAGAGAGGCCACCGGAGCTTCTTCTATGAACAAAATGAAGTGTTCTAATATGGCACTATACTTTAGTCAAAGCACAGTTACTGAAATAAGAACCTATACTGAGGTAGATGGTCAGGTAAAACCGGAATTGGAGATCGCTCCCATCGACCGTAAGTTACGTGGCTTTCTATGGAGAAGCGACCAACGCCCTCTATTGCGACAGGTGGCCCGCCACTTGAGGTATGACAGATGACCTTGCGGTTAAAAAAGGTTAATCTTCAGACAAATAGCCAGATTTGAAAATGCTTCTCATTAGTTTTGAATAATTGGAAATGTCTACCATAACTGGTAATTTTGCAGGCTCATGAAAAAGACCCCTCTTTTATTATTGTTTTTAGCAATCCTTACTCTGTACACCAGCTGTAGCAACACACTTGGTAAACTGGAGCGCTCGAACGACTATGAGGAATTGTATAATGGTGCAATTGCCTATTACGAGAGAGGTAAATATGAAAAGGCTAAAATACTCTTCGAGCGTATTTATCCTTTCTACCGCGGTTCAGAGCAAGCTGAAAAAATCAGATACTACTGGGCCTATTGTGAGTATTACCAGGGTTTTTACCAATTATCTGCCTATCAATTCAAGGAGTTCTATCAGACCTTTGGAAGAAGTCAGATGGCGGAAGAAGCCCAGTATATGGAGGCTTATTCATTGTTCCTGGATTCACCAGATCCGGATCTTGATCAGGCCAGTTCTGAGCAGGCCGTGATTGCCATGCAGAACTTCCTGAACCGTTACCCTGCCTCGCAGTACTACCAAAGAGCCAATGAAATCATTGATGAGCTACAGGTTAGATTCGAAACAAAAGCCTATTCAACCGCTAAGCTTTATTACAGATTAACCACCGGCTTATCTTATAAAACTTATCTTGAAGCAGCTTTAGTTACCTTTGAAGCTTTCAAGGACGACTACCCTGACTCTAAATACAATGAGGAGTTACTATATTTGAGTGTTGAAACCAGTTACAAACTGGCTGATAACAGTATTCCAGATAAGAAAAAGGAACGATTCGATAAGACTATCGATTTATATAAAGAATTTACTGAAAAGTATCCTGCCAGTGAATACATGAATAAGGCAGAAGATTACTATCAGCAAACAGTGAAAGAATTAAACAAACTGAAAATAGACTAAAATGGCAGCAAGTCCATCAATTATTACCAGAGATACTGACAAGATCGCTCAGCCTACCGGCAACATTTATCAGTCAGTGGCTATTATCTCAAAGAGAGCTAAGCAGATTGCAGCAACCATGAAGGAAGAACTAAATGGTAAATTGGCTGAGTTTGCTTCTACTGTAGATAATCTTGAAGAGATTTTCGAAAACAGAGAGCAAATTGAAATTTCTAAATTCTACGAAAGAATGCCTAAGCCTACAGCCATGGCTATCGAAGAGTTTTTAAATGGTGAAATCTACCATAGATTCAAAGAAGCAGAAGAAGCAGCTGAGGCTGAACAATAAGCTTTCATGTTGAAAGGAAAGAAGATACTGGTCGGAGTATCCGGCAGCATAGCAGCCTACAAGGCTGCTATTTTCGTTAGGCTCCTGGTGAAAGAAGGTGCTGAAGTCAAAGTAATTATGACCGAAGCAGCCAAAGACTTCATCACTCCCCTAACCCTTTCAACCCTATCCAAAAATCCGGCACTGTCCAGCTTTACCAAAGGCAATGATGGTGAATGGAATAATCATGTAGAGTTAGGACTTTGGGCCGATGTTTTTGTCATAGCTCCGGCCAGCGCCAACACCATTGGTAAAATGGCCAATGGACTATGTGATAACCTCTTATTGGCTACTTATCTCTCTGCCCGTTGTCCTGTCTTTTTTGCACCAGCTATGGACCTGGACATGTATCAGCATAATGCCGTGAAAGCCAATATCAAAAAACTGGAAAGTTTTGGCAACCGACTGATAGAAGCAAGACATGGTGAGCTTGCCAGTGGACTGATAGGTCAGGGCCGAATGGCTGAACCTGAAGAGCTGGTAGATTATCTGCATGATTTCTTCAATGAGGATAAGCCCTTTGCCGGTAAGAAAATACTCATCACCGCAGGTCCGACCTACGAAGCGATAGACCCTGTGCGCTTTGTGGGCAATTATAGCTCTGGTAAAATGGGCTATGCTCTGGCAGAAGAGGCTGCCAACTTAGGAGCTGAAGTCACACTGGTATCCGGACCAACTCATCTCAACATAGAACACCCTTCCATTCAATTAATCAGAGTGAAAAGTGGTAAGGAGATGTTCGAAGCCTGTGAAAAGGTTTACACACAAACTGATATCAATATCTTCGCAGCTGCAGTAGCTGATTATGCTCCAAGTGCACCAGCCACTCAAAAGATCAAGAAAACTGAAGATCAGTTTAAGATCGAAATGGCCAAAACCATTGACATTGCCAAAACCCTGGGAGCCAAGAAGTCAAACCATCAATTCAACGTTGGTTTTGCCCTGGAAACCAACAATGAAGAAGAAAATGCCAAGGGTAAAATCAAGAGTAAGAATTTCGATCTCATTGTTTTGAATTCGCTTCAGGATTCAGGCGCAGGCTTTGGTCATGACACCAACAAGATCGCACTCATTGACAAAGCCAATAATATTCAACATTTTGAGTTAAAGTCTAAAAAAGAAGTTGCTAAAGACATCATCCACAGCATTCTTGAAAAAATATAGTCTAACGCTCTTTTTACTATTCTTCAACCTTTTCCTCCTGAAAGGGCAAGAGCTTAATTTCACTGTTAATATTAATGCGCAGGTAGTACAGACTACCGAAAGAGCTATTTTCGATGAGATGAAAACGGCTTTCGAGCGTTTTCTCAACGACACCAAATGGACCAATGATCAATTCAGGAACAATGAAAAGATCAAAGCCAACTTGCTGCTAACCATTCAGGACCAGCCCAGTATTGGCCAGTTTACCGCCAATGCGCAGGTTCAGGTAGTTCGACCTGTTTACGGTACGACTTATGAGACCTTGCTTCTCAACTTTGCCGACAGAGACTGGGAATTCCAGTTCACCCAATCGCAACCCTTGCAGTTCAATGAGAATAACTTCACCAATAATATTACTTCCCTCCTGGCCTTTTACGCCTATGTAGCCCTGGGTATTGACTATGACTCCTTCAGCCCATTAGGTGGCACATCCTTTTACCAGACAGCTTTGAACATTGTGAACAATGCCCAAAACTCTGGTGCCGTGGGTTGGGGTCAGTTTCAAAACAGAAGAAACCGCTACTGGCTTATTGAAAACCTGATGAGCAATGGACAATATGAACCGGTACGTCAGGCTATTTATGATTACCACCTCAATGGCTTAGATATTTTTCAGTCAGAACCAGAAAGTGCCCGTCAGAATATACTGGATGCACTAAAAGAGATTCAAAAAGTCAACTCCGTACTGCCTAACTCCATCCTTATTATTTCCTTTCTTGACGCTAAAAGTGATGAGTTGGTCAATATCTTTTCTCAGGGTGATGTGAGACTCAGAAGAGAGGTCTATAACGAGCTTTTGAAGCTCGACCCCACCAACAGAGCCCGCTATCAGAAAATCGTACAGAACTAGTATTGTTTTGAGCAGGCTGAATTGATACTTTTGCTCAATGCTCAGCAATCTTTCCATAGAGAACTACGCCCTGATAAGACAACTACGAATCAAGCCTGTCTCTTCCTTGAATATTATCACCGGAGAAACCGGTGCCGGAAAGTCAATCATGCTTGGCGCACTTGGCTTGCTGTTGGGAAAAAGAGCTGAAACCAAGGTAGTCTTTGACGAAAGCAGAAAGTGCATTATTGAAGGAGTCTTTGATGTCAAGGCCTATGAAATGAAGGCACTTTTCGAAGCATACGATCTGGACTATGAAAATGAATGCATTATCAGACGAGAGATTAGCGCCAACGGAAAATCACGAGCTTTCATTAATGATACCCCTACCACCCTTGATGCGCTCAAGGCCATTGGCCTGAGATTAATGGACATTCACTCGCAGCACGAAACCCTTGCGCTGGGAAACAACATCTATCAGCTTCAGATACTTGATATTATCGCGGGCAATAAGTCATTGCTTGAAGCCTATCAGCAGGCCTATTCAGCATTTAGGGAGAAACAAAGAATACACCAGGACCTGATTGAGGAAGGCACTCAAATCAGTAAGGAAGCCGACTACAATCAGTTTCTCTTCGAGGAACTGGACAAGGCTCAATTACAAAATGGGGAGCAGGAAGAACTGGAAGAAGAATTGTCGCGCCTTGAGCATGCAGAAGAGATCAAAACTAAGCTGAATGAAGCCCTGATGATTTCTGACCAGTCGGAATTCAATGCTTCTTCCATGATTCAGGAGCTTAAATCTATCCTGAGCTCAATCAGCAGCTATGGAAAAAACTATGACAACCTTCGTGAGAGACTCGAAAGTTTGCAGATAGAGCTCAAAGACATTGTGAATGAACTGGAAACAGAAGATGGCAAAGTTGAAGTAGACCCACAAAGAACCATTGAATGTCAGGACAGACTCAACCTCATTTACAAACTTCAACAAAAGCATCAGGTTTCTTCTATTGAAGAGCTACTGGTGATCTACGATGATCTGGGTGGCAAGGTGCTTCGGGTAAGTAACCTGGACGAGGCCATTGAAGAAGCGGCCAAGGCTGAAGCTGAAGCTTTGAAGAAAGCCAAAGATCTGGCCATTAAACTCAGTGAAAGCAGAATTTCAGTCACCAAAAAATTCAGCAGCTCGGTCTGTGAATTACTGGCAGAGTTGGGCATGCCGAACGCCACAGTAGAAGTAAAAAGAACAGAAACAGCCCTTAACTCCAATGGTTGCGACAGTATCGACATACTGTTTTCAGCTAACAAGGGAATAGCCCCGAGTCCCCTGAAACAAGCCGCTTCCGGAGGTGAATTCTCCAGACTCATGTTTGCTATCAAGTATATTTTAGCGGATAAGACTGCACTTCCTACTATTGTATTTGATGAAATTGATACGGGTATTTCTGGTGAGATTGCCATTAAAATGGCCCAGATGATGCAGAAGATGGCTTCTAATCACCAGGTTATTACCATCACCCACCTACCCCAGATCGCAGCAAAAGGAGCAGCCCATTACTTCGTCTTTAAAGACGAAAGCACCAGTACTACCAGTAGCCAGATTAAACTGCTCAGTGCTGAAGATCGTGTGAGGGAAATTGCAGAAATGATCGGTGGTAAAAATCCATCCAGTACAGCCTTCGACTCGGCTAAAGAACTTATTGGTAGTCGTTAATGATTGCATAAGCCCATTTTCAAGCCGATTATCAAAACGTAACAAAAGTACCGTTATCGTTTTATTTCTTTTTCTATATTTACGCCATGCGTAATGCAGGGAAAATATTTATTGCTTTTGCAACATTTATAGTAATGCTTCATAGCATTACCCCTCATCAGCATCATCAGGTTTCTAAAAGCTATGACCATAGCATTGCTGAAGTACAGAACGACAGCAATCTGGTTAACTGGCTACAGTTCATTTTTCATCCCGATTTAGGTGAAGATCATTTGGAAAAATTCCAGAATGAAAACCCATTGGAACTGTCTATGCCAGACATGGCCTTCATGGCCACCCTATTACTCTTTACTCCTGATCAGGAAGAAGAGCCAGAGCATAACACTCCTTACACATTCTCTCTTAAGGATAGTGAATACCTCCGTTTGCAACAGCAGCGAGGTCCCCCGTATTGGTGTAGAATTCCGTCCATGGGGCTATAACCCCATTTCTTATCGATTAATTGATTTAATCCATTCACACCATGTTCAAAAAAATAATTCACGTTTCTGTTGAACAGAAATTTATAGTATTCCTGTTGGTCATTGCCATTGCCGTAGGTGGTATTTTCTCCCTAAAGCAATTGCCAATTGATGCCGTACCGGACATCACCAACAACCAGGTGCAGGTAGTCACCACGTCACCTACCCTTGCACCCCAGGAAGTTGAGCAATTGATCACCTTCCCCATAGAAATCAGCGTAGCCAATATTCCACGGGTTACGGAAATCAGATCCATTTCCAGATACGGACTGTCAGTGGTTACCATCGTTTTCGAAGATGGCATGTCACAGCTCGATGCCAGGCAATTCGTTCAGGAACAATTAAAACTGGCAGCAGAAGAAATTCCTCCCGGCCTGGGTTCCCCTGAGCTTATGCCCATCACAACCGGCCTTGGTGAAATCTATCAGTATATACTCGCTGTAGAGCCCGAATATGAAGATCAGTACAGCACAATGGAGCTGCGAACCATTCAGGACTGGATCGTCAAAAGGCAAATGAGCGGTATTCCGGGCATTATTGAAATCAGCAGCTTCGGTGGCTACCTCAAACAGTATGAAGTATCCATTGACCCTCTGATTCTCAGGAGCTTCGATCTGACCTTGTCTGACGTTTTCGATGCATTGGAAAAGAACAACCAGAACAGTGGTGGTAGCTATATCGAGAAAAGCACTAATGCCTATTACATCCGTTCAGAAGGAAGAATTGACAACCTCGATGACCTGAACAACATCATTGTCAAACATCAGGGTAGTAATCCTGTGCTCATCAGAGACATTGCTGAGGTTAAATGGGGCAGCCCGAAGCGCTATGGTGCCATGACCAAAGACGGAAAAGGTGAAGCTGTTGGGGGTATTGCTCTGATGCTGAAAGGCGCCAACTCTTCAGAGGCCATTGCCAATGTGCATGAAAGAATAGAAAGGATACAAAGCAGTCTGCCGGAGGGTGTTTCTATTGAGCCTTATCTGGACAGATCTAACCTGGTAGGGCGCGCGATTGATACCGTGAGCAAAAACCTCATTGAAGGTGGTCTGATTGTTATTTTCGTACTGCTCCTCTTATTAGGCAACTGGAGAGCGGGACTCATTGTGGCTTCAGTCATTCCCCTATCTATGCTGTTTGCCTTTATTCTCATGAATCTCTTTGGGGTATCGGCCAACCTGATGTCTCTGGGAGCCATAGACTTCGGTATAGTGGTAGATGGGGCCGTAATTATTGTTGAGAATGCCCTGCATGTAATCTATGTGGGTTATGTAGGCAAACAGCTTACTCAACTCGAAATGGATGATATTGTCAAGAAGTCATCTGCCAAAATCTATCAGTCAGCTGCATTTGGGGTGCTCATTATTCTGGTCGTATTTCTACCCGTGATTACCCTCACCGGAGTGGAAGGCAAGATGTTTAAGCCCATGGCACTCACCGTAAGTTTTGCCTTGCTGGGAGCCATGATACTCTCGCTGACTTATGTACCTATGATGACCAGTCTTTTCCTTAAGAAAAAGATATCGGCTCATAATACGCTTTCCGACAAACTGGTCAACTGGATGAGGAATAAGTATCGCCCTGCTCTGAGGTCTGCCCTACAATGGCCAAAGATGCTTTTGAGTATTGTAGTAGCTGCCTTCCTGGCATGTGCTGTACTACTGAGTACTTTGGGTGCAGAGTTTATTCCAACGCTGGAAGAAGGTGACCTGGCCATGCAAATGGCTATTCCTCCGGGAAGTTCACTCCAACAAAGTATCAAAACAGCCAATCAGGCAGAGACCATTTTGAAACACAACTTCCCTGAAGTGAAGCATGTGGTTTCCAAAATTGGTACGTCCGAAGTACCAACTGACCCAATGGCTATTGAAGATGCGGATATCATGATCATTCTGAAAGATAAATCAGAGTGGACCACGGCTACAGACCGGGAAGAACTGGTGAATATGATGAAAGAAAAGCTCGAAGCTATTCCGGGTGCATCATTTGAATTCACCCAACCCATACAGCTTCGATTCAATGAATTAATGACCGGTGCCAAGACAGATATTGCCATCAAGATCTTCGGTGAGGACGTGAACGAGCTGGCTCGTCTGGCTCAGGAGGTGGCAGACCTTACGGAAAATATCGAAGGAGCTGCCGATGTCAAAGTAGAGCAAACCGCAGGCTTAACACAGCTTGTCATCGACATTAAAAGGGAAAAGCTGGCGCAATACAATGTGTCTATTGATGCAGTTAACCAGGTAGTGAGAACAGCCTTTGCAGGTGAGAAAGCAGGTGTGGTTTTCGAAAATGAAAAGAAGTTCGATCTGGTAGTGCGATACAATGATGCTAACCGAGGTTCACTTGATCTCAACAAGCTCTATGTAACCAGTATGGAAGGAGAGTTAATCCCACTTCATGAACTGGCTGACAGAAAGATTGTAGAAGGCCCCATGCAAATTACCCGTGAGAACGCTCAGCGAAGAATTACCATTGGGGTGAACATCAGAAACAGGGATATTGCCAGCCTGGTCTCGGAAATTGAAGAAACCATCAATGCCAACATCGACTTCCCTGCCGGCTACTATGTTGTATATGGTGGGCAGTTTGAAAACCTGGAAGCAGCTCAAAAAAGGTTGAGCATTGCAGTGCCGGCTGCACTATTGATGATTTTCGTACTCCTGTATTTCACTTTCAAATCGGTAAAGTATGCAGCCCTTATTTTTTCCGCAGTTCCCATGTCAACCATCGGTGGTATTCTGGCCTTATGGATTCGTGGAATGCCTTTCAGTATATCAGCAGGTATTGGTTTTATCGCCTTGTTTGGTGTGGCTGTACTCAACGGCATTGTATTGATCTCTCACTACAATCAGTTGAGAAAAGAAGGCCACAACTCCATCGATGAGGTGGTTATTGAAGGCAGTTTAGCCCGACTCAGACCCGTATTGATGACGGCAGCCGTGGCCGCCTTTGGCTTCTTACCCATGGCCATCTCAGTGACAGCGGGTGCTGAAGTACAAAAACCATTAGCAACAGTAGTAATTGGAGGTTTGATCTCCTCTACTCTGCTTACCTTATTCATTTTACCAAACCTGTATGTCATGTTCAATAAGAAAACACTGACCAAAGCAGCCGGTATACTGATCATGTTCCTGGCATTTGGTTCACTCAATGCACAGGAAAGAGCTGTCAGCATGGATGACGTTGTAGAAATGGCAAAAGCCAATCATGCCAACTTCAAAAACCTACCCATTGCCCTGGAACAGAGTAAGAGCCGTGAAAAGGCTACCTTCCAGCTGGGCAGCACTTCATTCGACTACACCTATGGTGAAATCAATGAAGATGTAAATGACTGGCAATGGCAGTTTGATCAGAGCTTAGGCAATCTTTTCCATATGAGCGCGGCCAGAAAGGCGGCTGAAGCTGGAACTGACTTTGTTCAGTCAGAACAATTGCTTCAAGAACAGTTTATGATTTCGCAGGTGAAGAGCCTGTGGTTTAAGTGGTACTTTGCCGAACAGAGCCTTGAGCAAATCAATGAATGGCTACCTGAGTTACAGGAAATCAACAATACACTCAAGCAGGCAAGAGCTGCAGGTGAGTTAAATCTTAAGGATCAGTTTAGTGTAGAAAGCATAGTACTTAGTCTGAGCAAACAACAGTTGAAAGCCTCTATGACACGAGAAAGTGCCCTGGCTGAACTGAGTAAATGGTGTGGTGAACCGATCAACGGAGTACCACAAGCCATCCCTTCAACGGATTGGTTGAACCATACTTCCGATTCCATTTCTACACTTTTCACACAAAGTCAGCAGGCTGAATTGCAATGGATGGAGCTTCAAATTAAGGAAGCCAAAGCACAGTATGCTCCTGAGTTCCGGGTGGGTTATTTTCAGCAGAGAATTGTTAACCTGACAGGTTTGCAAGGCTTTAAAGCCGGTATCAGCATGCCCTTGTTCTCAAGTGCACCTAAGCAAACAGCCAAGATTCGAAGTCTTGAGGTAGAAAAGCGTAGAAACGAGCAACAACAGCTTCTTTTCGATTATGAACAGAAAATCAGAGAGCTCAACAAAAATAAAATTCATTTGCAAAATGCCCTGGACTTTATCCCGGGTAATGATCAAATGAATGAAAACTGGCAGGGGTTAAAAACCCTTCTCAGTAGTGGTGAAATCAATGCATTCGAATGGTCTCAGCTGGTGAATAATCACCTCGGCTATTTCGATCAGAAAATATCAATCTATCAGGAGTTAGCGGCTATACAGCTTCAACTCGAATTCCTAACAGAAAAAAATTAAATCATGAAAAGACTTTCTATACTCCTAACCCTAAGCGCCTTTGTTTGGCTGGGTTGCTCAGATCAGCCAGCGAATACTGAATCTGTTCAAGAAACGACTGGCGAACAGCCGGTAACACAAAACATTCCGGTGGGCAACCTTCAGGTGAAACCACTCATTGAAACTGTGACGGCAACAGGTATTATTGATGTTCCGCCTATGGAGCGTAAAGTAATGCATAGCTACATTGCTGCTAATCTTGTATACCTGGATGTCATTCAGGGTGAGGCGGTAAAAAAAGGACAGGTACTGGCTAAACTAAGTCACCCAAACCTGATTGTTCTTCAGCAACAGCTCATGGAAGAGAAAATAGAGATCGATTTCCAAACCAAAGAGCTGAAACGTAAGAAAAGCCTGATTGCTTCCAATGCTACTTCTGAAAAGGAAATCAATGAGATTGAAAGAGCATTGAGCAAAGCCCAGGTCCGTTACAAAACACTTAGTTCTCAACTTGAGCTCATCGGTATTAGCCCTGACTATGTAGAGAAAAATGGACCGGTAAATGAAATATCCATTAAAGCTCCATTCGATGCTAAAGTGAGTAAGGTAATGGTGACTAATGGACAGTTTATCAATTCAGATCAACCCCTTTTAGAGTTATTGAATGAAGGCCATAAGCACCTGGAGCTCGATGTTTTCGCTAAGGATGCCAGCAAAATTGTAAAAGGCCAAAAAATAGAATTCAATCTCCCCGGTAGTGATCAGGTTTATACCGCTGAAGTCTACCTGATCAATCCTGATGTCTCTTCTAACAAACTGAGGGTACATGGTCATTTGGAAGATGAGTCGCTTCAACTGAAGATCGGCACCTTTATCGAGGCCAGAATTGTGATAGGAAGCGATGAAGTGGCACTGATTGAAAATGAGGAACTGATCAGAGAAAACAACACTTTCTACCTCTTTCAGCAAGATGGCGAAGCATTCAAAAAAGTAATGGTTTCAATCGGTAGAAGTAATGAAGAATACACTGAAGTACTCGGGGCCGAACAGTCAGATCAGTGGGTATTGAAGGGTAATTATTTCCTTCAGGAGTTTTAAGCAGCTTTACCAACTGATTAAAGGTTCAAATTCAAACCAAATACCTATTTTTGGAATCGAAAAAAGAACAAGCATATGTCACATAACCTATTGAAAGGAAAAAGAGGAATTATTTTTGGTGCACTTGATGAGCGTTCCATTGCCTGGAAAGTAGCTCAGGTTGCAAGTGCCGAAGGTGCTTCTTTTACCCTCACCAATGCCCCTATTGCTTTAAGAATGGGTACCATCAATAAACTGGCTGAAGAATGTAATGCTGAAGTCATTCCAGCTGATGCTACCTCAATTGAAGACCTGGAGAATCTATTCACCAAGTCGATGGAAGTATTGGGTGGTAAAATAGATTTCGTGCTACATTCGATTGGCATGAGTCCTAACGTTAGAAAAGGCCGCGACTATGGTGACCTTAACTACGACTGGTTGATGAAAACCCTTGACGTTTCTGCCATTTCATTCCATAAAGTAATGCAGACAGCCGAGAAACTGGACGCCATGAACGAATGGGGTTCCATTATGGGCTTGTCTTACATAGCTGCTCAGAGATCATTCCCTGACTATTCAGATATGGCTCAGGCCAAGGCTATGCTCGAGTCTATTGCCAGAAGTTATGGAGAAAGATTCGGCAGAATGAAGAATGTACGTGTTAACACCATCTCTCAGTCACCAACCATGACTACTGCCGGAACAGGTGTTGGCGGATTTGATGTTTTCTTCGACTATGCCGATAAGATGTCTCCGCTGGGTAATGCCAGTGCAGAGGATTGTGCCAAATACTGTGTCATGTTCTTCTCAGACTTCACCCGCATGGTGACCATGCAAAACCTGATGCACGATGGTGGTTTCTCATCATCAGGGATCACAGATCGTCTGATCGAAGATTTGAAGAAAGATTAATAATAGACTGAAAGGTGTCTTGAAAGCAATTCGTTGATTTCAAGGCACCTTTTTTAGATACACATGCTCGTTTTCCCCAACGCCAAAATCAACCTCGGGCTGCAAATCACTGAAAAGCTCAGCAACGGTTATCATGCTATCAATACCTGCATCTATCCCATCCCCCTTCAGGATGCATTGGAGTTTGTAGTAGCCAAAAAGAAAACGACATTCAATAGCTCAGGCTCATCTATTCCTTCAGATGGAAAAGACAACCTGGTACTTCGGGCTTATAAAATGCTCAAGAAGGACTTCCATCTCCCGGAAATAAATATTCACCTGCACAAGAATATTCCTATTGGCGCAGGTTTAGGCGGTGGATCTGCTGATGCTGCCTTCATGCTGAAGGCCCTCAACGAGTATTATCAGTTGTTTTTAGATGATAGCTTTCTGGAAGATTATGCAGCCCAACTAGGAAGCGACTGCCCTTTCTTTATACAGAACCTTCCAGCCATGGCAAGTGGCACCGGTACTGACTTGAAAGCATTTGACCTCGATCTCTCAGGACTTCATATGATACTGATTCATCCTGGCATCCACGTTTCCACGCAAGAAGCTTATGCCGGAGTCAATCCTCAGACTCCTGAATATGACCTGGAACAGTTGCTGAGCTCAAAGGACTTCGGTGCCTGGAGAGAACAACTTATCAATGATTTTGAAAGCTCAGTCTTTGAGAAACACCCACTACTCAAAGAGATAAAAGAAGAATTGTACCAACATGGCGCAGCATATGCTGCCATGAGCGGATCAGGTTCCAGTATCTTCGGGCTGTTTGAGACCAAACCGGAAGTGATTAAACCACTGAAGGATAAGTTCTTCTATCAAACTATGGCCCTTTAAGGCAATTATTCGTACTTTTCTGTTAGTGCGAAGTTTACTCATTTTTCTTTTTATCGGCCATTTCGCTTTCGGCCAGACGTCAGACTTCAACATGAAGATTTATGTTGAGGAAGATGAAAATGCTATCCGCTTACTTGGTGACAACTCTGAATACTTTCCTATTTCTGTTACCCTGCAAATCGACCTGAAGGGCACCAAACTGGAAAGTCCGTTGGAAGATTATTATGTCCTTCAGCCTAACAGCTCTGGCACTTTGCTGGCCACTATACCGAAACCGTCTGACAGATCATGGTCATATCGGTTCGCCTATAACTACAGCATGGGCAACGCACTTGCTGTTCATGACGACCAATATGCTTATCAGTTACCCTTCCCAAAAGGACAGTCCTACAGGCTCACCCAGGGCTATAACGGTCGCAGCACGCATCAGGGTCTGAATGCATTAGACTTTACCATGCCTGAAGGGGATACCATTACTGCTGCCCGTGAGGGCATTGTGGTTCGAATCAAGGAAGACTCCAATAGAGGTTGTCCTTCTTCTAACTGTGCCAATGATGGTAACTATGTAACCATCTTACACAGTGACGGCACAATGGCTGATTATGTGCACCTGCAAATGAATGGTGTGCTGGTAGAATTAGGAGACACTATTGAAAAAGGACAGGTAATTGCCCTTAATGGAGCCACTGGTTGGGCCTCTGGAGCGCATTTACATTTTGTAGTCTATTCAACCGGTAACCATGCGCAGAAGTCCATACAAGTCAGGTTTGAAACAGCTCCCGGTCGGATTGAATTTCTGGAGGAGAACACAACTTATTCAGCATTTCAGTAATGAAAACAAAAACGGGTTATATCATTCTTCTGATGTTCTTTACTCAACTAAGCGCATTAGCCCAGGTGTCTTTCTACAAAAAAACAGAAAACAGCAGATACCTCCTTTATGCCATCAGTAGCTCCTATGCTCCGGTTATGCTCAATGTGTCCCTGGACTCCCTGAAACTGGATGTAAGCAAGCTCATTCCCAGCAAAGGAGACACACTTCTTATGCTCGATCTTGATCAGGGATTCTGGACAGAGGAAACGGACATTAGCCCATGGGTATCAGCAGTTGTCAATTTAGGTGATCCCGATGCAAGAGCAGATAACTTCCTATATCAATTGCCTTTTGCGAATGGTTCATCTTTTGAATGCATTCAGGGTTTCAAAGGCAAGTTTTCTCATCGGTCAGAAGCATCAAAGTATGCGGTTGATTTTAAGATGCCCATTGGAACACCTATTCATGCCGCACGCGGTGGAGTGATCATCTTTACCAAAGAGGACAGTAATGAGGGAGGCAATAATCGGGATAAATACATCAACCAAGCCAATAAAATCATGATCCTGCATGAGGATGGTACCATAGGCAACTATGTTCACCTTAGGCAGAATGGCGTAGTGGTAGAAGAAGGAGATCAGGTAGAGACCGGTCAACTCATTGGCTACAGTGGCAATACGGGCTTCACTACAACTCCACACCTGCACTTTGTTGTCAGGGTTTTCAAAGATGCGACTAGAATCAGGTTCAAAGACATCAACGGCTCACCCAGAAAAGGACGTAATTATAGTCATTGAGATTGATTGGCCATCCTAGCTAAACGCCTTTTCTTAATCCTGCGAGCTATGGGGTAAGACAGTACTGCCGCGATGATCACCAAAGTGCCATAGTAGAATCCGTTACTCATCTGTTCTTCTTCGCCATAAATCAATAGGGCCAGAATAATTCCATAAACAGGTTCCAGGTTGATGGTCAGATTAACTGCAAAAGCAGAAATCCTTTTCATCAACTCTACGGATGCTGAGAAAGCAAAAACAGTACATACACCGGAAAGCAGCAATAAGAGTAACCAATCCCTTGATGTAGGCCACATATAGATACTATCCGAATGGGTAACGTAGGTCTTGTAAAATGGAATGAAAACAAGGAGCCCAATGGCCGCTGCTAACATTTCATAGAAGGTAATGCCGTAAGGAGGATATTTATGGGTAAACTGAGAGTTCAGCACAGAGAACACAGCTGCTAATAAGGCGGAAATAACCGCAACGGTTAATCCCGCAGCATGATTGAACTCAAACTTAAAGATAAGGTACAAGCCAAAGATCACCACCAAGCCCAGAATCACCTGAAAGGCCTGAATCTTCTGTCTTTTAAATAAAGGCTCAACCAGGCTTGTCCAGAAAGTAGTTGTAGCCATACCTGCCAGGCAAACGGATACCGTAGAAATGCGGGCAGCCTCAAAGAAGGTTACCCAGTGAGCTGCCACCACCAACCCGGTGAAAAATAATTGAATTATGGCTTTTCGGGGAAATTTGAAAGTTCTCGACTGGAAATACATGACCACGGATAGCACCAAAGCAGCTAAGCCTGTTCTGTATAACACCACATCTGTTGAATCAATACTGATTTCATTGCCTAGTATGGCAGTGAAGCCCCACAAAAATACGATGAAGTGAAGCTTCAAATAATCTTGAACGGTACCGGTTTCCATTATTTGGGCACGAAGCGATACAAAAGTACACCAATTGCACTAAATATTATATTGGGAATCCACACGGCCAGTAAAGGATTCGTAGAACCTGTTTCGGCATTGCTCTTGGCAGCGATAAAGAGGATGATATAGATAAAGGCAATAAAGAAACCCAGGGCAATCTGGAAGCCAACCCCTCCCCTTGTTTTTCTCGAAGAAAGAATCACTCCGATAAACGTGAGAATAATGGCTGAAAAAGGAGACATGAACCTGACGTACTTTTCAATAATATAGATGGGTACATTATCCGCCCCTTTCATTCTAAGATCGGCAATGTAATCGTTCAGTTCATTCAGCGTCAGGGTCTGTTCGAAACTATTGAGATTACCAAAGTCTGTTGGACTCATATTCAGTACCATGGTGGTATCTCTGTTCGGGCTGTAGACATATTTCTCCTTCATGTCTTCAAATTCCCTGTAGTTCCAGTTTTTAGCTACCCATGCCGTTTCAACCGAATCCCACTGAATCTGTCTGGCGGAGAATTTCCACTTTACTTCTGTGTCTTTCACTTCTTCTAATGTGAAGCGGTAGGCAATATTTCTTCGGGTATCATAAGAAGCCAGATAGGCATAAGTAGTTGGACTTACTTTAAAGTGTACATCTCGCTGAGAGAAATTAAACTCATTATCGAAGAACTTCTGCTCAAATGCGACTCTGAACTTATTAGCTTCCGGTATAATCCAGCCGGTAAAGGCAAAGCTGACAATGGCAATCACCACCGAACCAATAAAGAAAGGACGAAGCATTCTGGGGTAACTCACTCCTCCACTCAAAATGGCAATAATCTCCGTATGACTGGCCAGTTTAGACGTGACGAATACCGTGGCTATGAACACAGTAATCGGAGTAATCATATTGGCGATATAGGGTGCATAGGCCAGAAAGTACTCCAATATAAGTCCTGTGGGCACTTCATTTTTAATGAAGCTTTCGTTTCTTTCCGAGAAGGTGATGATCAGTACGATTGATACGAGAATGCCCACCACAAATAAGAATGTAGTGAGAAATTTGGTGAGAATATACCGATCGAGAATCCTCATCATAAGCGGGTAGTCACTTTTTTCACCATTTGGTTCTTCCAATCAACAAACGTGCCCTTCTGTATCTGTTCACGTGCTTCTTTCACTAACCATAAATAAAAACTCAGGTTATGAATAGAGGCAATCTGTGCCGCCAGAATTTCTTTACTGATGACCAGGTGTCTTAGATAAGCTTTTGTGTAGAAAGTATCAACATATCCGCCCAGATTCGGGTCAATTGGACTAAAGTCATCCTTCCACTTTTCATTTCTGATGTTAATGATTCCTTCTGAAGTGAAGAGCATTCCATTTCTGGCATTTCTGGTTGGCATCACACAGTCGAACATATCTACCCCGAGTGCTATGCATTCCAGAATGTTTTCTGGTGTTCCCACTCCCATCAGGTAACGGGGTTTGTCATGAGGAAGAATATCACAGACCACTTCGGTCTGTTCATACATCATTTCATGAGGCTCTCCCACTGACAGTCCACCAATGGCATTCCCTTCTCTTCCAAAAGAGGCAATAGTTTCGGCAGACTTGATTCTTAAATCCTTGTAGGTACTACCCTGTACAATGGGAAACAATGTCTGGTCATAGCCATACTTTCCTTCTGTCTCATCGAAACGGTCACAACATCTCTTTAGCCATCGGTGGGTCATTTCCATAGATTCACGGGCATAGCCGTACTCACATGGGTAAGGCGTACACTCATCAAATGCCATGATAATATCTGCACCTATGGTTCTTTGAATGTCCATCACATTCTCCGGAGTGAATATATGCTTCGAACCATCAATATGGGATTTGAAGGTTACTCCTTCTTCCTTGATCTTGCGTGTACCGGAAAGGGAATACACCTGATAACCTCCTGAATCGGTAAGAATGGGTTTCTTCCATCCATTGAATTGGTGCAATCCACCAGCCGCTTCGATGATATCGAGTCCTGGTCTCAGGTACAGGTGATAGGTATTACCCAGAATAATCTGAGCCTGAACATCGTCATGCAATTCTCTTTGGTGAACCGCTTTAACCGTACCTGCCGTTCCTACCGGCATAAAAATGGGTGTTTGAATATCACCGTGGGCGGTACTCACAACCCCTGCTCTGGCCTTCGACCCCTTATCTTCTGCGACTAGCTTAAAATCCATTACTTGATTTGAAGCCACAAAAATAGCAGTATTGCTTAATTCTATTTTCTTTGGCACTTATTGTTTTCGGCATGAGCCCCATTCTTATTGTTTTTCTTGTGCTTTTGATCATTCAGGTGGGCTTCTTTTCCATTCTCGGAGGGAAGATATTGGCACAACGAAATACAAGCAATAAGGAGAACAACCAGCCGGGAGTCTCCGTCATCATAGCTGCCAGAAACGAATCAAAGCATCTGGACACCTTGCTTGAAAAGTTGGTGAAACAGGATTATGTAGACTTTGAGGTGATTATCGCTAATGACAGGTCTGAAGACAACTCCCAGGACATTTTAGAAAGATGGTCGAAGAAGTATACTAATATCCGCTATATCCAAATCGAAGAATTAACCGATGGCTGGACGGGTAAAAAGCATGCACTATACCGGGCCATCAACATAGCACAAAAAGAAATCCTCTTATTGACAGATGCAGACTGCCTCCCTCGTTCCTCCAGGTGGATAAGCCATATGGTCAAACCTTTTCAATCTGATAATGACATTGTACTGGGTTACTCTCCTTACCTGAAGACAAAGGGTTGGCTCAATCGCTTCGTTCAGTTCGAAACACTGTGGGTAGCATTGCAATACCTGGGCTTCTCATCGATAGGCAAAGCTTACATGGGAGTTGGTCGGAACATGGCCATCCGTAGAAGTTCCTATGACCTGGATTATCTGGAAAGCATCAAAGACCTGGAGGGTGGAGATGATGACCTGATGATCTCCCATCTAGCTACCAAATGTAGAATAACTACTCAGTTACATCCAGATTCCTATACCCTTTCTCATGCCAAAAAAACATTGAAATCTTACTTCAAACAGAAAATCAGACACTTGGCAGTAGGAAAACGCTACCGAAAAAAAGACCAAACGCTTTTGGGAATTTTTACGTTATCTTACGTGGTCGGGTGGGGTTTATTGATTTACCTGTTAATTTCAGGAGCAAATCTAAAACTGGTTTTGGTATTTTTTGGAATAAGGAGTTTAATCGTTTATTTCATTTTAAACCGATTGGGTCGGAAACTTAGCACAGATATAGAATTTTGGGCACTTCCTTTTTTAGATCTTTGTTATTGTTTTTATTATCCCTTGGTAGCCACCAAAGCATTGGCAACGAAGCAAGTTGAATGGAAGTAGGAAAGCAGTTCTCTAAGAAAGCACTAGAAGATTTTAAGTTAATTGATGCAGCCGTCTCTGGGTTAGACGAACAGGCATATGCCGATCTGATGAAGCGGTATAAGAAGCCTGTTTATCATATGATTCTCAAAATGGTGAGAAATGTAGACGATGCCGAAGACCTTACCATTGAGGCCTTTGCCAAAGCTTTCAAGAACCTGCACAAATTCAAAAAGGACTTTACCTTCTCTACCTGGTTATTCCGAATTGCTACCAACAACACCATTGACTTTATCAGGAAGAAGCGATTGGATACCATGAGCCTGAACACTTCATTCAAAGATGATAATGGTGAGGCCGTTACCATTGATGTGCAAGACCGCAACCTGAATCCTCAGGAAGAAGCCATCAAAGCCCAGAAGATTGATCTGGTTCGTATGTTCGTGAATAAGCTTCCTGCCAAATATCAGCGTCTGGTAAAACTGCGCTACTTCGATGAACTTAGCTATGATGAGATTGCCAAAGAGCTCGATGCACCTTTGGGTACTGTAAAAGCTCAGCTACACCGAGCCAGAGAACTTATGTACGATCTGGTTAAAAATAAGAAAGAGCATATTTAAGCTTCCGACTTCATAATCACTGCTTCCTGTCTATCTTTGCTTCATGAAAAACCTGCTCAGGTACTTTCCCGAACTCAGCGAAAAACAAAAAGAGCAATTCAGTCAATTGCCAGATCTCTATGCCGAATGGAATGACAAGATCAATGTTGTCTCCCGAAAGGATATAGAAAACCTGATGGAAAGGCATGTGATTCACTCTCTGGGCATTGCCAAGGTACAGACGTTCAAACCTGGGACTGAAGTGCTTGATGTAGGTACTGGTGGTGGCTTTCCGGGGATCCCATTGGCCATTCTCTTCCCTGATAGCCATTTTCATCTGGTAGATAGTATCGGTAAGAAAATCAAAGTGGTGAATGAAGTGGCCAGCACCATCGGACTAACAAACCTGAAAGGTGAGCATATTCGTGCCGAGCAGGTTAAGGGAGAATACCACTTTGTGGTAAGTCGTGCGGTAACCCGTTTGGTTAATTTTTATCCCTGGGTAAAAGATAAGTTCAAAAAGCAGTCAAATCACCAACACAAAAACGGTATCCTCTATCTTAAAGGAGGTGACCTGGCCGAAGAACTCAAGGAGTCAAAATTAAAGCGCATAAAGTCTTATGCGCTTTCCAATTATTTCGATGAAGAATTCTTCGAGACAAAGCAGGTAATCTATGTACCTGCACAAGGCTAAAATTCTTCTTCTGCCCTTCTCTTCGCAGTAAAGGTTAAGATACAGTATACGCCCAGTAAGGTTCCTATTGGTATATTAATCAGAGAGATTACTCCATAGACCAAGGCAGGTACGTTAGCCCAGCTTCTTTGGTTCACAAGCCCGATACCAATGATAATTCGGGGGATGAAGAAGATAATGGCGATACCCCATAAGAAAGAGCTAATGAGGTCAAATATCCACAGCGCATCCTGATCGAAACCCGGATCGTCCTGTGCCATTCCAAGGAAGAAGCCCATAAATTGGTCGTAAAATAATAGCATTAACAGGCCTAAAGCACTGAAGACAATGAATATGACTCCGATTACTTTTTTGTGTACTGGATCTGAGAAGTTCATGGCTTTTTCTTTTCAATATAAAAAAAGCCACGCTTACACGTGGCTTTTTGATCGGCAGTATTTACCGCTTA
The DNA here is from genome assembly GCF_965216855.1 of Roseivirga sp. Taxonomy (NCBI): domain Bacteria; kingdom Pseudomonadati; phylum Bacteroidota; class Cytophagia; order Cytophagales; family Roseivirgaceae; genus Roseivirga; species Roseivirga sp. The sequence continues at coordinate 597,147 of NZ_OZ244204.1, forward strand.
TTCAAATCTTAGGGATTCAATAGGATCCATGGCAGAAGCTCTTTTAGCCGGGATATACCCCGAAATCACTCCAACAACCACGCAAATAATCAATCCTACTGTAATCCATACCCATGGAATTACGAAGGCTCCACCCAGGAATTTGGCCATCATGTTCCCTACAATAATTCCTAATATGGCTCCGGCAATTCCTCCCATTTGACAGATTACAATAGATTCCACCAGGAACTGTGTGAGGATTTTCTTAGGTGTGGCACCAAGGGCTTTTCTAATACCTATTTCTCTGGTTCGCTCTGTTACGGTTACCATCATAATGTTCATCAAACCGATAGCGGCACCAAGCAATGTAACAGCTCCAATACCAAAACCACCCATTCTCAAGCCATTAGTCATGTTATCCAGCGCCTCTGTAACAGAATCACTCCTTACCACTTCAAAAGACTCTTCTTCACCAATAGCATCACCTCTGATCTGTCTCATCAAACCAGTGGCTTCACCCATGGCATAATCGATATCTTCAGGATTCGGGATCATGGTGGTAATATTGAACCTCATTGAACCTCGTCTGTCAAGGCGTTTAGCGTTCAACAAAGGAATTACAATATTTCTATCCTCTTCGGTATCTCCACCAAAGCCTCCTTTTTCTTCCAGTACACCAATAACTCTATAATTATTACCGTAGAATTTAACGGTCTTGTTGAGTGGGTCTTCGCTATCTTCGAAAAGGGCCTTAACCACTTCTGTCCCCAAAATACAGACGTAATTACCATACTGAATTTCCAAAGAAGAGAAGTTCCTGCCACTTTCAATATTCACCCCTTTTATAGCGAAGTAATTTTCGTCACCCCCTGTGATTGAAATATTAGGGTTGGTCTTTTTGTCATCATACTTGATTTCGGCAGAGCCAGATGCTCTGGTGTAGATGGTTGTGGTTGAAGGAAACTCGTACATCTCCTTAAACCTGATAGCCTCTGGGTATTTAATTGGCTCGTAAGAACGTTCTCTCCTACCATTCTGGTTTCTTCTTCCTGAGAATCTGGAATTCACATCGAAGCTATTGGCACCAAGGTTAGACAAACTGGAATCAATTTCACTCCTAATCCCATCTACCGCTGTAAGCATCCCAACCAGTGAGGTGATACCGATGGCAATGATCAATCCTGTAAGGATCGTTCGAAGCACATTGGCCTTAATGGAGTTGATTCCTTCTGAAATATTCTGTTTTAAATTCATAATATGCTTAGAGTCAGACCTGGTTATAAATGTAATAGACCACTAATCAAGTTTTAGCAACTAATACGTAAATTGAACGATTCCACAGCTAAACGGTTTAATATCTTGTTCGCTATGAAGAAATTCATTTTCACGTTAATATTCGCTCTTTTTTCATTTTCAGTACTCGCCAACAAGATCCTGGTTCCAATGGATGAAAGCCAGGCCAACCATTTAAAAGCTTATGGTATTGCTTACTGGGTTCTTAATCAAGACGAAGCAATTGACTGGATGTTAAATTACAAAGGAGGAAGTTTTTTATTACCTGCCAGAACGGGTATAGAAAATGAGCTGGTAATCCGCGGGGTAAGCTATCAGGTAATCTCTGATGCAGATGCCAGAAGGCTGGAACAACTACTTTCTTCTCCCTCTTCTAATATGGACATGATGAAGTTGGAAACCGCTCCAAAAATCGCTGTCTATTCCCCTAAGAGTAAAATGCCCTGGGATGATGCGGTGACCCTTGCATTGACCTATGCAGAAATTCCTTACGATGTGGTTTATGATGATGAACTGATGAATGACGAGCTCACCACTTATGACTGGCTCCACCTTCACCATGAAGATTTTACCGGTCAGTATGGTAAGTTTTATCAGTCTTTCAGAAATTACAGCTGGTATATACAACAGCAAAAAGATTACGAGGAATCGGCCAAGAAGCATGGCTTTGCTAAAGTATCAGAGCTCAAGTTAGCTATCGTCAAGAAGATTCAAGGCTTTGTTGCCGGAGGAGGTTTCCTCTTCGCTATGTGTTCTGCAACAGATTCATTTGATATTGCCTTAGCCGCCAATGGTGTAGACTTCATTGAGGCCATGTATGATGGTGACCCTTCAGAACCGGGAGCACAATCCAAGTTCAACTTTAGTGAAACGCTGGCTTTCGAAGATTTTAAGGTACGTATGGACCCAATGGAATATGAGTTTTCTGACATTGACAATACGGAAGCAAGGAGACAAAGATCGCTGAATGAAGGCAATGACTATTTTAAACTCTTTCAGTTTTCTGCCAAATGGGACCCTGTACCTACCATGCTGACTCAGAACCATACCAACCTGATCAAAGGGTTTTATGGTCAAACCACCTCATTTAAGAAAAGGGTGGTCAAACCTGACGTAGTTGTCATGGGTGAAACTACGGCAGCGAATGAAGACAAGTACATTCATGGAGTGTATGGCAATGGTTTCTGGACATTCTATGGCGGCCATGACCCTGAAGACTATCAACACAGAGTTGGAGAAGAGCCTACAGATCTGAACCTTTACCCTAATTCTCCCGGCTACAGATTAATACTCAATAATATTCTGTTCCCGGCTGCCAAGAAGAAAAAGCGAAAAACTTAAGCTATGAGGTCAAAGGCTTTCTAAAAAGTTTTTAGGTAGAGCTTTGGACAGGGGCAACATTAATTGTCTTCATCTTCCCGAATGCCTTCCTCGTTATTCTTACGATCCCTTCGCCTTTCCTTTCTAGGCTTGTCTTCTTTCTCCTTATCTCCACCCTTTTTAAATAGCCCGAAGATGCCTTTCTTTTTAGTCGTATCTGAGGCCACTGTATCTGGTTTGATGGCAGCCAGTTCTGAGCTATCGATAGGTGCCGGAGGGTCTGGAAGTCTCAGGAAGTAATCGCGGTAACGCTTGTTATATTCTTCCTGCTCGGTGTTAAAACCGCCCCTTAATAGAGGAGCATGTTGTGCCTGGAGTGCAGGTGGCACTGCATAATATTTTTGCATCAGTCGGTCATACCTTGAAGTATCTCCCCTGTTCACTATACTTTTCACAATACTGTCATGTTCAGTACTATTGAAATGAATAAGTTCTACTTCCTGATTCTCCAGCTTGTAGAAAGGTTTTCTTTTAGTGATTCGGTCGAAGAGATAAGGATTTTCCAGTACCGGCTTTTCAGGTCCTGTAAACAACTTCACCCAAAGCTTTTCCTTTGCTCTGTTCTCATAGACAAACCCAGCTTTTTCCAGTGAATGAGTCCTTCCTCTTTGTACTCTGAAGCCTTTTCCTTTGGTTCCTCTGATGAACTTCTCCATCAGGCTGTCACCTTCATCTGCACGGTATTTATAACCATACGGTCTTTTAGGCACTGTATCGCCATCGACAACAGTAAAGAGAGAGTATAAGTCTTTTTGATAGTTTTCGTCCAGGACCATAGCAGATTGGTATGCGGGGCAAAACATTTGCATACCACAAGAGCTCAACAGGCATGTAGCCAAAAGGCATATGATAGTTGTCCTAGCCATTTATTCATTCCCCAGAGGGAGGTAATTTAAAAAGTTTTAGTCAAAGTGATATACATCGAATACTTAGATGCAGTTCCCTCAACCTTTCTTGCGCATTATTTATCTCTGTTAATCAATTAACTCAAATAACAGTTATTCCTTGTAAGTTTAAGTGTAAATGAAGCAGTTCGATTATATCATAGCCGGAGCGGGAGCAGCTGGATTAACTCTGGCCTGGTTGCTGACGGGATTCGAAGATAAGGAAAAAACTGTATTAATTGTCGATAAGGACTCAAAAAGCACAAATGACCGCACCTGGTGCTTTTGGGAAAAGGGTGAGAACCTGCTGGAAGAACTGGTCTTTAAGACCTGGGCAAAGGCGACCGTAAAGACTTCTGACTGGGAAGAGCAATACACTCTTGCCCCCTATCAATACAAAATGATCAGAGCCATAGATTTCTATGAGTTTATGAAACAGGCCCTTCAATTGCCGCAAGTCACCTGGGTTGAAGAAGAAATTGTATCCATCAGTCATGATGGAATTGTAAAGACCAACGCTACCGAGTATCAGGGAAGCTATGTATTCGATAGTACCCTCGACCTGAATGCCCTCAGGAATAGCAAGTCTACTACCATACTTCAGCATTTCTCCGGGCAGGTCATTCATACCCCGAAGCGTCTCTTCGATTCTGAGACAGCCACCTATATGGACTTCTCTATTGATCAGGAAGGTGATTGCAGGTTTGGCTATGTCTTACCTTTTGACTCGCAAACTGCTTTAGTGGAGTACACCTTATTCAATGATCAGCTGCTGACTGAGGAAGCTTATGCAGAAAGGCTGCGCAACTACATTCAACACTTAGGAATAGAATCTTATGAGGTAAAGGAAGAAGAATACGGCATTATTCCCATGACCGACTTCCCTTTTAAAACCAAAGTGAGTAACAAGGTTTTCAACATTGGCATCAAGGGTGGATTTGCAAAAGCCTCCACAGGTTACTCTTTCCTCAGGAGTCAGAAAGCTATGCAGAAGATGGCTGAGAATATCCAATCAGGTCTGCCCCCCAATCATAAACTACCTTATCAGTCACCAAGATTCAGGAAATACGATGCCACCTTGCTCACTGTATTGAATGGTGGTAAATACACAGGTGAGGACATTTTCGGCAAGCTCTTCCAGAAAAATGGCTTACACATCATGTTCCGCTTCTTAGATGAAGAAACTTCTCTTCAGGAAGAGCTCTCCATTATGTCCTCAACTCCTATTCTTGACTTCGGTAAAGCCTTTCTCCAAAAACTGATTAGTTAAGACTGCTGGTGAAGTCTAATTCACTTTCAGCCATATCAAGGTCTGCTGAAGCACCTTCAAAGAAGAACTCATCTTCACCAAAGGCAGGCTCCAGGTCATCCAGCCAGATGGCATCAGGATCATACTTGGCAAAGAAAGGTCTGCCTACCCAATCAGGATCACGTCCCTGAAGGAAGTTCAGCACAAATACTTTTTCACCATACACTTCCTGTATACCGACTACCTGCACCTTGCCCGGTGCCGCTGACATGCTGGGTCCTCTCACGGTTCTGGCAATACCGCTGACCTGATTATAAGCCTTTCGATAGATATTCCAGCACCTTTCAAGGTCTACTGCAAAATAGTCCTGCGCTCCGGTATCACGGGCAATGAACATGTAATAAGGAATGCAGCCGAGCTTCACCTGCTCCTTCCACATATTGGCCCAAAGCTGAGAGTCATCGTTGATGTACCTCATAATCGGTGCCTGGGTGCGGATTTGTGCTCCTGTATTTCTGATATTCTGAATGGCCTTTCTTACCGTTGGAGTAGACAGCTCAACCGGGTTGTTGAAATGCGCCATAAAAGTCAGATGCTTACCTGCTTTAGCTACCCTGTCGAATAACCTCAGGAATTTCTCCCATCCCTTATCTGCGGTGTATTTGTAAGGCCAGAAGGTCAATGACTTAGAACCTATCCTGATATTTCTCAGGTTAGGTAAATCGGCAGATAAAAGAGCATCGAGATACGTTTCGAACACTTCCGGAGCCATAATCATCGGATCGCCTCCGGTGATGAGTATATCAGTTATTTGCGGGTTGGCCTTAATGTACTCCACCACCAGATTAGTCTCGTTCATAGCGAACTTGAGGTCATCTATTCCTACGAACTGTGGCCAGCGAAAACAGAAAGTACAATAGGCATGGCAGGTCTGTCCCTTTCTTGGAAAGAACAGCATGGTCTCATTATACTTATGCTGAACACCCGTCAGCTTTGTTCCATTGACTTCCGGTACATTACTGGATTGTTGTCCGGCCGGGTGAGGATTGAGCTCCATTCTAATGTCATTCACAACCTCACGCATTTCATACTTATCCTTTCCGCTCTTTACCAATGGTAACAGGCGTTCGAAATGTTCCGGAGAAAGCATTCCCTTTTGAGGGAAGGTAAGTTGAAACATGGGGTCATTCTCAACATCGCTCCAGTCGATCAATTCGTCCAGAACGTAATTATTCACTTTAAAGGGTAGTACACTACCAACTACGCGGATATTGAGTTTTTGCTCTTCAGTGAGGTAATTATACTGAGGCATTTTATGAAAGCTGTGCAAGGCATACGCCTTGTAATCTTTATTGGCCATAGACAAGTCCTTTTAACATTCAACATGAAGACTAGAGGTTACAAAGAACAAGGCCATGATACGGCAACACCTCGAGTTAGCCTTCGAAACAGCGCGAAACTAATAAAATAAGCGCGACACACCAGTTCGAATCAGGTTTTCTGTTTATTATCATTGAGAAAATGCTATTGCCAACAAGGCTGAATCGCTGACAATCAGCGATTAGATTTGACCAAAAGATTTTAACATTTCTACTCTATCTTAGCCCAATGCTTTCAGCGCTTAGTGTCTTAGACTTGTTCATTGTTGCCATGGCCGCCTTTATTCTGGGGATCTCTAAATCCGGGGTTAAAGGAATCAGCATTATCATTGTTGCCCTGATGGTGTTGGTTTTTGAAGCCAAGGCCTCCACCGGTATATTATTACCCATGCTTATTGTGGGCGATATTTTCGCGGTGATCTATTACAATCGCCATGCACAGTGGAAATATCTGATCCGCCTGATGCCCTTTATGATGGCAGGGGTAATTGTTGGCACGCTGGTGGGTGATGACATGCCAGAATATGTCTTCAGAAAAAGCATGGCTGTTGTCATTTTCATCTCAGTGCTGGTTATGTTTTGGTGGGATCAGCGAAAATCTAAGAAAGTACCACAACACATCTCATTTGCCGGTATCATGGGCCTTACAGCCGGGTTCACTACCATGGTGGGCAATCTGGCGGGTTCTTTTGCCAATATTTTCTTTCTGGCTATGCGTTTACCTAAAGACGCTTTTATCGGCACTACTGCCTGGTTATTCCTGATCATTAATCTGTTCAAGGTCCCCTTTCACGTATTTAGTTGGGGTACCATTTCGTGGGCCACTCTACAGGTTAGCCTGCTCTTTATCCCTGCTATTTTTCTGGGCCTGTTTGTTGGTATAAGAATATTGAAAAGGGTTAATGACCAGTTATTCAGAAAGTTCATCCTTTTCATGACGGGGCTGGGTGCAATACTTATTTTCTTTACCTAGTTTTACAGAGAATTTTTCATCTGAGGCATCCAACAATGCAGTTAAATCCGTAGTTAAGGAGCCATAATATTGAAGTAATGGAGCAGAAAGACTGGATAGAAAGAGAACTTCAACCTTACACAGACCAACTAAAAAATCACGAATTATATCAAAAGCTTTCGGGCATCGAAGATATCCAAACCTTCATGGAGCATCATGTCTATGCGGTTTGGGATTTTATGTCTCTTTTGAAGGCTTTACAAATTGAATTGACGTGTACCACCATTCCGTGGACCCCGAAGTACAATCCTTCTCTTACCCGTTTCATCAATGAAATTGTCCTGGAAGAAGAAAGCGATGTAGATGAGGAAGGCCAATACATGAGTCATTTTGAGATGTATCTCAATGCCATGGATCAGGTGAAAGCCAGCACACTAAAGGTTTCTCAATTTGTTGAGTTGGTTAGATCAGGTAATAACCTGGCCGAAATAAACGACAAACTACAACTGAATGATGCCGTTGTCCGATTCCTCAGATTTACCTTCGATGTAATTGAAAGTGGCAAACCTCATTTGATAGCCTCAGCTTTTACCTTCGGTAGAGAAGACCTGATTCCTGATATGTTTTTCGAGATTGTCAAATCTGCTGAAGAGAGGGATCAGTCAGCCTCTTACAGCAAACTGACTTACTATCTTAAAAGACACATTGAACTGGACGGTGACGATCATGGCCCACTGGCTTTGAAGATGATTGCAGAGCTTTGTGGTGAAGATGAGCAAAAGTGGAATGAGGTAATTGCCATAGCCAAAGACGCCCTGAGAGTACGCATTGCTTTATGGGATGCTATTGCAGATGACATCAGCCAGGCCAAAGAAAAGATGGCTGAGGTGATTTAAACCATCTCTGACCTTTTCACTGTCCTCTAAATGAATATCACACCCCCGAGTCAATTGATTTTGATTCACCTGCTTTCCATTTTGAGTGAAACAGAAGAGGTGCTAATGATCAGGCGTTGTCTTGTCCTCCCCCTACCCCCTCCAAAGGGGGATAACTAAGTCCGATGCAGACGTGGTTTACACGAATGTCCTCCGCTGGCGTAGGTGTCCGAAGGACGGAGGTGGACATTCCTATTTACTCACTCCAAAAAACGGTGAGCATGACCGCCTCGGTACCGTCTTTGCGAGAAATGAAACCTGTGATAACAAGGTTTCATGACGAAGCAATCTCTCTGTAGAAACATTGCAGGCTCTTTCCCGTGGCCCCTAAAGGGGTAGTGTTGTACTGTCTTGTCCTGAAATAGGTTTACACCAACCTATTAAGAGAAAATGGACAAAAACAAGATTAGGCATGGAGGCTCAATTTCATGGATAGAGCGTGAGGAAATGATTAAGGAGTACCTTTCAGGAGATTTGAGTAAAGCAGAGATATGGAAGAAGTACACCGGCCAAGATGAAGAACACGGTCAGTTATTGAACTGGATGCGAAAGTTAGGTTATGTTGAAGATGCTGTGTCAAGACAACAAATACTGTTACCTTCATTTGGACAACCTATGGGCACATTGAACAAACCTACAGACGATAAAGACCCAGCAGAACTTCAGCGTAAGATCAAGGAACTTGAAAAGCAGCTAGAAATGGCCAAACTCAAGGCCGAAGGCTATGAGTTGATGATCGACATTGCAGAAAAGGAGCTAAAAATACCGATTAGAAAAAAGTCAGGCACCAAGTAATTACCACCTTAAAGGAAAGGCATCAACGCATTGCTCTGGGGCGTTTATGCTTGTTATTTGGTGTGACCAGGCAATCATACTATCAGCACTACTGGTTTTGGGAAGAGAAGACCTTTGAACAGGAGCTTGTTGTCAAGCAGGTAATGCAGATCCGAAAACGGCACCCATGTATAGGAACCAGAAAGTTATACCAACTCCTAGAACCATTTATGCTTGATCATCAGATTAAAATGGGTAGAGATGCCCTTTTCGATCTATTAGCGGCCAATAGCCTATTGGTGAGAAGAAGGAAAAACAGAATGCGTACTACCAACTCTTTTCACTGGCTTCGCAAGTATCCAAACCTGATTAAGGAGTTCGCCCCATTATCGGTAAACCAACTTTGGGTAAGCGACATCACCTACTGGAAAACCTCCATAGGATATCTGTATATCAGTTTTATTACCGATGCATACTCACATAAGATAGTAGGCTTTAGGGTAGATAAAACTCTGGAAGCAGCAGCATCGGTCAAAGCACTGAAGATGGCAATTCGGGAAGCAACAGGTTCTCTAAATGGCCTCATACATCACTCAGATAGAGGGTTGCAATATTGCAGCGGTGAGTATGTCAAGGTTCTGAAAAGACACAAGGTTAAAATCAGCATGACAGAAAACGGAGACCCAAAACAGAATGCTGTAGCTGAGAGGATTAACGGAATCATAAAAGGGGAATACTTAGAAAACTACCAAGTCAACAGCCTTAAACAAGCAAGAAAACTACTTAGGCAAACCATAAGGCTTTATAACAGTGAAAGGCCTCATATGAGTATTAACAATAGGATCCCTTCAGAGATACACCAGTCAAAGAACATAGAAGTATTAAGAAAGTGGAAGAACTATTACCCAAATAACAAACCAACTGTAAACCAATATCAGGATTAACTATTATTGTATTATCATTAGAAAACTATAAGTCAAATCTGTAAACTTATTTTAGGACGAGTCATACGGTTAAAAGCCCCACCCTTTTATCCCTCCCCAACGGAGAGGGACAACACATTCTGCATGAACCAATAGTAGTACTCCTAGACATATTCCTCTAGGTAGAATAATATGAAGCCGTAAGAGCATCCATCGTCTTTGCGAGAAATGAAACCTGTGATAACAAGGTTTCATGACGAAGCAATCTGTCTAGATATACGGTACAGAGTTTTCTCCCCTGGCCCCTAAAGGGGTATCACAGCGCCAGGTCGTTTGATTCTGATTCGTCTTTCTTCCATCTTGAGTAAAAAGAAAGATCTTTTGAACGAGATAGAGTAAAAAGATTACTTCTAAGCTGACGATAGAAAAGACATTCACTAACCGTTTGCCAAGGTGTTTATACCTTGGCAGGTTTGTCAACAAAAATCTAAACAATGATCATTGTATTGCGATGACAAAAGAAGTTTGCTCACAGCTAAGCACGTGAAACAAGATAGGGAGTCGCTGCCTTGATAATAACTTTCTCTATTTCTTTGCCAAACCTTAGAAAGCTTATTGCATTGATGACTCCGACTAGGAGCAATAACAACAAAAAATATTCTACATGATCGGTTCCTCTTGTCCCCTGAAATACAATTATAGTCATGAGATAAGTACATAAGGGTATAAAAGACACTAACAGAAACATCACAATAGGTAGATAGCTTAAGAATACTTTTCCTCGAATCTCTACCCTGCCATTGTCCAATAATTTAACATGACCTATGAATTGAGGGGTCTGTAGTTTCCAAGAAGACCTGCTGGCCTTTATTATTCCATTATGATCTATTGTTGCCGCGAAGCCTTTCTTCCAAGAAAATGGAGATTTTACTAAACTAGAAAGTTCGCGAATAATAGCTGTTTTCAATTCAATAAATTGATCTGGGCTGACTTTGTTAGTTGTTAATTCTACGCTCTGAATGGTAATGGACATTCCTTTGTGCAGTTTCTACGGATCAATTATCTCAACAAAAAACAATTTATTAAGTGTCTTTCCTGGAATTCTGACCAAAATATCAGCTTTTCGATTCGACCTTTTTAATGGATAGATATCGCAGTCAAAATAAAAGTCATAAAAACTATGTGTTCCTTTTCTCCTCTTTCATAAGCCAAAAGCTCACTTAAATTATCGTCCTTTTTATTGGGTCCAACACTATACAGAACATAATCGATTATTTCGCCATCCACACGAATTGGGAAGTACTTATAATTCTCATCGCTATATGGGTCCTTAATCCAAGATTCAAAAAATTCAACCCAAGATTCATTATAGCCAGATTCTGGGCTACGAACAAAATCAATTAGATCTTCAAGATTATTGGGGAAAAGATTATTTCTGATTTGATAGTCTCTAAAAAAGCTGCTTAAAGTCCCCGAAGCCATATGTCCGTCAATAATCTCGCATGGTGTTGCTCTCGGCATTTTTCTGCTCAGACTAGTACAAGTCGATAGATTTATTAATATTAGAACAATAGCCGGGAAACAAAATACCTTCCTCATGATTATTCATCAAAACTACTCACTTCTTACTTCTGGTTCCGTACCAGCCAGGTACAACCCAACATTAGAAATAGTAGGAACAGCCTTGGCATCGGTAATCCTGATTTGCACCCAATCGGTAGTGATATCATCTAGCCTTAAAAGTCTTTTATAGCCTATCGTAGTTTGAGTGTCCACCTGCACATACTCCTCTCCTGCCTTCACCCATACCTCGAATGACTTCACACGCTGACCTAAAGCAATATACTCCTGCAGCATCAGCCTGTTGAAAGTAATCGGTTCATCAAAGCTGAGGGTAAGATTGGCCTGAACCACACCATCCGGTGCTGACCAATAGGTATCGTTGGAGGCATCATTGATCTGACTTGCCTGAAATCCTGTCCCGCGTTCTGCACTGGCAGAAGCTTCAGCCTTCAATGCCAGGTTGGTTTCAAAGGTTTGATCCAGGGTCTTCCGCAACTCCATCAAAGCAGCAACATCATTTTCATGAACAAGCCCCCTTCTATCTACCGGAAGATTCAGCAGCAGGTTAGCATTTCGTCCCACTGACTTATAATAGATATCGAGTAAATGGCTAAGGCTTTTCACCTGATCATCTTCTTTGGCGTGATAATACCAACCCGGACGAATAGAAACATCGGCCTCAGCAGGCACCCAGTATTTGCCATCTTCATGACCATATTGTGATTCCTGATAAGGCCCCACACCAGGAGCAAACTGCTCTTTCCTGAAGCTCGACCAGTTGGTTTCTCCGGCAAATCCGTTCTCATTACCCACCCAACGGGTACCCGGACCTCCATCACTGAAAATGATAATTCCAGGCTGAAGTGATTTCACCAAAGCGAAAGTGCTATCCCAGTCATAGTAAGTGGTGCGATCAACATTGCGGGTCTCATTGGCCCCACCATAGTAACCATCGCCACCATTGGCTCCATCAACCCAAAACTCGAAGATATCTCCATAATTGCTCAGTAACTCTTTCACCTGGTTTCTGTAATAGGTCACATATTCGGGCTGGCCATATTGTGGATGATTTCTATCCCATGGAGATAGATAAATACCCATTTTCAAACCGTATTCCTTACAGGCTTCAGCCAGTTCTGCCACAACATCACCCTCACCATTTTTCCATGGACTATTCTTTACAGAATGCTCAGAATAGGCTGTTGGCCAAAGACTGAAACCATCATGATGTTTGGCTGTCAGTATAATACCCTTCATACCTGCTTCTTTGGCCACTCTGGCCCACTGGCGGGTATCCAGCTCGGTGGGATTGAAACTACTGGCTGGTTCATCTCCATAGCCCCACTCCATATCTGTAAAGGTGTTCATGTTGAAATGGACAAAGGCATAGTATTCCATCTCCTGCCAGGCCAGCTGCTCAGGAGCTGGTAATGGCTCAACAGGTGCAGGTGGCGTTGCCTTCTTAGAACAGCTAAAGACCAGGCTTAACAGAATCAGACTTAGTATATATTGTTTCATTTCTTAATTTTTCAATTCTACTTCATTTTGGGTTACCCAATGGCCATTTATGCCCTTTTATGCCCCTGCCAGAAAGAGACATAAGATGAAACTCGCAGGCAGATTCCCTTCTGCCCGGGAATGACGGAACCATTGAATCTTCTAATTCCCCAACTTCACCTCTTCCTTCACCTCAAAAGTGGCTCTTAAACCATCTACCGAGTTACCGCCTACCTGAACACGGAACTGACCAGCTTCAACTACCCGGTTCATCTCCCTGTTCCATAATGCCAGGTCTTCAGGCTGAAGTTTAAAAGTGAGGGTTCGGCTTTCTCCTGCCGCCAGCATAATTCTCTCAAACGCCTTTAATGCCTTCACCGGAGTAGTCACAGAACTGTAGACATCAGTCACATAGACCTGTACAACTTCTTCTCCGGCAACATCACCTGCATTGGTTACTGTAACACTCACTTCAGCATAACCATTGACAGTGGTTTGAACCTTCAACTCGCTGTATTCAAAAGTGGTATAGCTAAGACCATAGCCAAAGGGATAGAGTGGTGTGATTTTTTCATCAACATAGCGATGGTTTCTTGTAGGCTTAGCGCTGTAATACATGGGGCTTTGTCCAATATTTCGGGGGAAGGTTACCGGTAGCTTACCACCTGGATTGTGATCACCAAACAAGGTCTGCGCAACAGCCAATCCACCCTTTTCACCCGGAAACCAGGCATCTATGATGGCTGGCACTTTCTGCTGTAAACCAGTAATACTCAAAGGACGACCATTATACACCACCGCTACAACAGGAGTACCCGTGGCCAATACCTGGTTTAAGAAGTCTTCCTGCAGTCCATACAAATCCAGACTAGTAACGTCTTTGTTCTCTTCAACCAGTTCAGGTGATTCACCCAAAACGACCACAGCCACATCCGAACTTTTAGCCAGTTCGAGGGCTTTGCTGTAATCTGGCTTCTCCTTATTCCATAGCAGGAAAGCCTTAGCTCCATAGCCGCCTTCCCACATATCTAATACAATGCGATATCGCTGGCCGGCCTTAAAACTCATAGGAGCCGTTTCAATATTGGTCGCCCCTTTTCGCCAGTTATCAATTACCATCTGGCCATCGACTTCCAGTCTTACGCCATCGTCAGAGCTGACACCAATCCATCCTTCAAAATCTATATCCGGTACAATGAAGCCTTCCCAACGGATAGAAAAATGATCAGCATTAACACCCTCTCCCGGTGAAGCCTCCCATTGAAAGCCTACCTGATTATCAATTCGGGTAAGCACTGGCTCACCTTCCAGGTTTCTGTTGTTGTAAAATGTGGCCTTCAGTCCTTGCTGTGATTGATCTGGTGTGAGCAGATTGACAGAGGGTACGGTCTGACCTTTGTAAATCAGCGGAATTCCCTCCTCATACACCACATTGGCCGAAGCCCCTAAATGCCGCTGAATTCCTTCTAATACTGTTACGGCTTTGGCTCCACGAACGGAATAACCTCCCAAAACGGATTCATTGGCTAGAGGCCCTAAAACAGCAATCTGGTTTAGATTTTTATCTAAAGGCAGCAAATTTCCTTCATTCTTTAAGAGCACCATAGACTTCAATGCAGCTTCTAAAGCCACCTGCTGATTAGCAGCAGTGTGATGGTTCTGTTCTATCAATGCTTGCGTAGTGTAAGGGTTTTCGAATAACCCGAGCATAAATTTCAGGCGTAACACCCCGGAAACAGCTCTATCTATATAAGCCTCATCCATTTCACCACTTTGAACCAGGTCAATCAGTGTTTCCTGATATTGCTCGTTAGGGAAGTCATAGAACTGCATATCTACACCCGCCTCTATCGCTGCTTTGATGGAAGCTCTGGGTGAATCAGTCGAACGGTGACTGGTTTGAAGAAAGCGGATAGCACCAAGATCGGAAACCACAATGCCTTTGAATCCCCACTCATCTCTTAAAACCTCTGTCAGCAAATGCTGATTAGAAGCCATCGGCACACCATCTACCTCTGAATAGGCAGCCATGGTTCCGAGGGCTCCTCCTTCTTGAAATGCTTTTCTGAATACAGGTAAGAAGTCCGAACGTACGGAACGTTCACCGTAGAGAATAGGTCCCGCATTACCTCCTGCTTCCGGAGAACCATGTACAGCAAAATGTTTAGGTTCTGCAATCATGGCAGTATTGGCAGTCAGATCATCTCCCTGAATCCCCTGAATCAAGGCTGTTCCCAGTGTAGCCGCCAGATGAGTATCTTCTCCAAAGGTCTCAGCAATTCGACCCCAGCGTGGTTCTCTACCCAGGTCAAGGTTAGGTCCAAGGCCAAAGTGCACGCCATGCGCACGACCCTCTTTGCCAATTACCTGCCCAACTCTTTTCATTAAATCGGTATCCCAGGTAGCACCAAGTCCCATATTCATGGGGAATGCGGTACTTCCTTCACCGGTATACCCATGTAAAAATTCACAGAAGATAATGGCCGGAACTCCCCAACGGTTATGCTCTATGATATATCGTTGTAAGTCGTTGATAGTCCCGGCATCCTTCGGATACAGGTCGTGGATAGAACCAACCCCGAGTCCATCTCCAAAGCGATCCGTCACTGCATCGAGGTTCAGCACCTCATTGGTCTTGAGCTCTGAACCATTATACATATCCATTTGGCGCACCTTTTCTTCCAGACTCATGCGGAGTAAGAGATCAGTAACACGCTCTTCTACAGGTAGTTCAGCATTTTGATAAGGATATTGTTGAGCATAACTCAGCGAAGTCAGCAGGCAGCAGATAGAGAATAGAAAGGTCTTTCGAAGCATAGCGAATTTAAAAACAGGCTGAATCTACACTTTCTTAACTAAACAGTAAAGGCAGAATGCGCCAGTGGATTATTGATTGTGGGTCTTACACTTAATCGTTAACTTCCTCGACCTTAAACCAAAATACTATGAAATTACTTAAACCACTCTTTTTGAGCGCCTTGCTGGCTTTAAGCATCAGCCATGCCCATGCGCAGGTGTCAAACAAGCTGGAAATGCTTGATATATTCAATCTGGAGTATGTTTCTGACCCCCAGATTTCACCCGATGGCTCAAAAGTCATTTATGTAAGGAACTTCAAGGACATTATGACCGACAGAAACCTGTCGAATCTCTGGATCGTGAACTTTGACGGCACACAGAACCGTCCCTTAACCACAGGCGAGCAAAGCGACCGCTCTCCGGTTTGGTCTCACGATGGTACCAAGCTGGCCTACCTTTCCAATAAATCAGGTAAAACTGAGCTTTACCTGCGCTGGATGGATACAGGCGATGAAATGGTTCTGGTGAATTCTGAAAAGACACCTTCCAACATCAGCTGGTCTCCAGACGATCGTTACCTGGCCTTCAATATGTTTGTGCCTGAAGCTAAGGCCTCTCCTATTAAGATGCCGGCCAAGCCGAAAGGAGCTACCTGGAATGCCCCTCCGAAATATGTAGATGAACTGGGCTGGCGCAGAGATGGCGTTGGCGAATTGCCAAGCGGACATCAGCAGTTATTTACCGTTCCTGTATCAGGTGGAACACCAAGACAGGTAACCGATACTCCTTACAATCATACTTCTCCTGAATGGAGCAAGGATGGAAAACTGCTTTACTTCAGCGCCAATATGAGAGCTGATGCAGAACTGGAAGTACAGGACTCGGACATCTACACTATCAACCTGACTAGTGGTGAACTTAAAAAACTCACCAACCGATATGGCCCTGATGGTAATCCAAGAATCTCACCTGATGGTAAAAAAATGGCTTATACAGGTTATGATGATGAGTACAAAGGCTATCAGATTTCGAAACTCTATGTTGCCAATGCCGATGGTAGTGGTTCAAAGCTGATTTCTGGTGACCTGGATAGAGATGTAAACTCTGTTACCTGGGCTGCAGATGGCAAAAGCCTTTACTTCCGCTATGTAGATAAAGGACATACTAAAATCGGTAACATCACCCTCAATGGTAAGGTAACCGAGATCACAGATGGTTTGGGTGGCGTTTCTATCTCAAGACCTTACACTTCTGGTGATTATAGCATCGCTGCCAATGGAAACTATGCATACACCTGGGCTGAAACACAAGAGCCTTCAGATTTGGGTGTTGGCAATGCGGGCAATAACCGCAGAGTAACTATGGTGAATGAAGACCTTTTCGATCATAAGAAACTGGGTAAGGTTGAAGAGATTTGGTACAAATCTTCTGCCGATGGACTTGATATTAATGGATGGATTGTAACGCCTCCCGATTTTGATCCGAATAAGAAATACCCACTTATTCTGGAAATTCATGGTGGGCCATTCTCCAGCTATGGTCATGTATTCTCAGGGGAAATTCAACTGATGGCAGCTGCCGGATACGTGGTGCTTTACACGAATCCACGAGGAAGTACCAGCTATGGCGCAGCATTCGGCAATGAAATCGACAAGAATTACCCTAGCCATGACTATGATGATCTGATGTCCGGTGTAGATGAAGTTATTTCGAGAGGCTATATCGATGAGAGCCAACTCTTTGTAACCGGTGGTTCAGGAGGTGGTGTACTTACTTCATGGATTGTTGGTAAGACAGACCGTTTCAAAGCAGCTGTTGTAGCTAAACCGGTTATTAACTGGTACAGCTGGTCACTGAATGCTGATATGTCGGCCTTTGCTACGCGTTATTGGTTCGAGAAGAAACCTTGGGAAGACCCTGAGACTTACATGAAGTATTCTCCTATCTCGCTGGTAGGCAACGTAACCACACCAACGATGCTCTTAACCGGAGAGGCAGACTTAAGAACTCCTATCCACGAATCGGAGCAATTCTATACTGCACTGAAGCTCAGAGGGGTAGAAACGGCCATGGTAAGAATACCGGGGGCCTTCCACGGCATTGCCGCGAAGCCAAGTAATTTGATTGCTAAAGTATCTTCCATCCTTACCTGGTTCGATAAGTACAGAACTGAGTCGGTTTCATTGGAAAGGAATAAATAGCTATTATTAGGTTGGGAAAAGGATGTCTTAAAAGGAAATAAACTTTTGAGACATCCTCTCTTCAACCAAAACACAAAACAATGACACTTGCACAAAAGCTGGAGCTGCTCACCACCATTCTCTTAAGCTCCTACTTCCTCATCATCACCTTTTCCTTTTTTAAGTTCAGGCTGGTTCGCAAACAAGAAGAGCTCAATAGTATTCTCGGCAATCTAAACCTGGCCAATAGTAAAACCGCCCTTAACAAGCACCTGGCGAAGGAATTCTCTAAGAATGACTATATACTCCCCGTGGTCTTCGTCACGATTATCAGCTCTTTGGGCATCTTTCTGCTTCTTTTAGGCTGGATGCTTTATGACTATGATGCCAGTGAGCCTATCAAAAGCATGCTATGGTCTGGCAGTGATTTCTGGGCAGACCCTGTTTATGGACGTGAGAAGAAGAGTCTGGCGATTGTGGCCTGGGCCATTGTCGGAGGTTTTATGAATGGGGCTCAGTATATCTACAGGAGATACACTACAGTAGACCTCACACCCAGCAACTTCTTCTCTGTTGGTATTCGCATGGTAGTAGCTGCTACCATTTCACTCATGATTTCCTATGTGCTGGGCATGGACGCACTCAATCAGTCGGGCTCGAATACTATTCTGGTTATTGCCTTTCTTACCGGTATGTTCCCTGAAAGGGGAATGAGATTTCTGCTGGACAAAACCAAGCAGCTATTACCTGGTGAACATAAGGCTGAGGCTTCCAACCTTCCGCTTGAAGCGATAGAGGGTATCAGCTATTTCCACAGGTTAAGACTCAATGAAGTAGGCATAGACAATGTCCAGAATTTAGCACACTATAACTTCCTGCTGCTTATTATTAAGACCCCTTTCCCTATGCGCATTTTGTTGGATTGGGTGGCACAGGCCAAACTCCAGATTGAGTTTCACGAAGAAGTGGGAAAGCTGCATAAGGTAGGAATACGCTCGGCTCTGGATCTCACCGAAGCGGTTGATGGTGACATTTCAAAGCTGGACAGGATAGCGCAGGCCTCAGGTATTGAACCTTTGAGCCTGGAGATCAATTACAACAACATCTCGAAAGACAAGTCAGTCTGGTTGCTCGACCAGTTCAAAACACACCTGGAAGAAGTTCGTTTTGGGTAGTTCCTACCCCTGGCTTCTAAAGAGGCAGGACTGTTTCAGACAGGAGTCCTTTCTATCTTGGGAAAAACGACAGGTTGGAATTCCAACTTCTGGGTATCTCAGGTTGTCTATTGTGATATGAAACGTTTACTTATGCTGATAGTCTTAACAGGCCTTCTCACTTCTTGCGGAGATAAATTCAACCCATGCAATGACGAATTTTCAGAATGTTCAGCTCCGGTAGAAAGTCATTGGGAGTTAAAGGAGATTTATTCAGATATCGGAAATGGCACCGGTTCCTTTAACCCTGTCGATTCAGACCGGTCTCTGACTTTTTTGACAGATGGCACTGTAATCAGTCGTGGTTCAATGTGTACCCTGGATGCCACTTCCACAGAAATTCATAGGGGAATGGTAAGCAGCAGTCAGGATGATCAATTGATTTTTGCCGGTTGCCAAAATGGCGATGAGGAAAGATCTCTCTATTTTGAAATCGAAGGAAATGAATTGAAAGTATATTTCATGTGTATTGAAGCCTGCGTTCATAAATACAAGCGTGTTCCGGTTAAATAGTGCTCTTAGTCTTGTCAGTATACAAACCTGTATTCAATTGAGCTTACCCCTCACCTTTAAAAGGGGTAATATTTTTTCTAACCAGATTCGTCTCTTTTCCATCTTGAGTGGAACGAAAGATCTGCCCAAGTACCAAAGAACAGTCAGACCACTGAATAAAAATGACCATGCTAAAAGACTAACATCTCAAATGTGCCATAACGTGCTTAAATATTCTTTAACTTAAAATCTAAGTTAGCTAGCAGTGCACCTTACACAAGGTTAGCAAAACCCGAAAATAGAAAATGCAGTATTTAGGATACGTTTTGGTAATCATTCACTTCGTCTTGCTGGTATGGTCCGCGGGCGGAATGGTTGAAATGATATCTGCCAAAGTGCCCTGGACACCGTATACAAATTTGGACTTTCCGACTTGGCTACTACCAATTCATTGGGGCTCAGTAATTATCACATCTGTTGGATTTTTGGTAGGCTATTTCTCTAAATGGAGTGGAACCCCTGAATTTATGCTGGCAGCATACACGATGCTATTCACTATTTGCGTGATAGAAACTTTTGGATTCATGACAAGTTCCACAAAATACATTGCCATGACTGCTGAGTTAGTGACTTACACAGTTATTCTGGTTTTAATGTTTAAGAGTAAATACTTTATTCAGTATTTCGGTTGAAGCCGAAGGCTTTCACAAGTCTGACTGATCAGGTATATCCCTCATTACACTCGGAACAAGAAACAAAGAGATAGATACTACACCACTATACCCGGTACCGTTGGATATAACTGTAAGCCCCACCAGAAGGGAGTTGGATATCACCGACCAATCGGTGAAGACACCGATTGTGGCAGCCCCTAAAGGGGTATGACTGTTTTTGGTCAAGGATGTTCGCCTTCTCGAGTGAAACGAAAAATCTGACCAGAGTCATGGCTCAATTTCACTTAGACAGTCTTTCTATCCCACTTTGAAAACCCGACTTATATGCCTGACTCAAAGGAATATTCCTGCCCTCAACACTGATCTGATAGGACTCAAAAGACTTCACATGCTGCAGGTTGACAATGTACGACTTATGCACTCTGATAAATTCCTGAGGTAATTTTTCTTCCAGATCCTTCATCGTTTGAAGGCTTAAAAGCTTGCCTGATGCCGTATGATAAGTAACATAGTTTCCGGTACCTTCCAGATAATATATTTGATCCAATCTAAGTCTGTGAGTCTCCTTGCCACTTTTTACCAGAATAAATTCCTGCTCATGTTTAGCATCAAAATCAGGTTGTGTATCCGTCTTAGTACCCAATTCAATGGCTTTATTGCATGCCTTTAAAAAGCGGACAAATTCAATCGGCTTCAAAAGGTAATCGACTGCCATCAGGTCGAACCCTTCAACAGCATAATCAGAATAGGCTGTTGTAAAAATAATCATGGGTGGATTCTTAAGGGATCTCGCCAACTCCACCCCACTCAAATCAGGCATATTAATGTCCAGAAACATTAAATCAACCGGATTGGACTGTAAAAAACTAAGCGCATCAAGTCCATTTCTAAAACTTCCTACCAGTTCTAATCCAGGCACTTTACTGATGTAATCCACCAATAACTCAGAAGCCATGGGCTCATCTTCTACATTGATAGTTCTTAACTTTTTCACTGACCTAGTCTTTAGCTTCGTTACAATCTATTCGAATCTGAACATGAAAAACACCTTCACTATTTTCTATTTTCAATTCGTGCCTATCCGGATAGATTAAAGATAGTCTTTGCCTGGAATTTGCCAGACCTATGCCTCCCACTCCCTTCGAATTGCTTGAATGAATACTGTTTTCTATGCTAAAGTTGACGACTCCATCTTCAACCGCAAGATCACTCTTAATGAAGGATTCCTTGGAGAGTGAAATACCATATTGAAAAGCATTCTCGATAAATGGAATAAAAAGAAATGGAGCAATTTTAACTGATTCCATATGTCTAGGCCAATTAAATTCAAGTTTTATCGGATCCTCATCATTAAACCTCATCCTTTGCATCTCAATATAGTTCTGCAGATACTCGATCTCCTTTAACATAGATACTCTATTCGTACTGGTCTCATAGAGCATATACCGCATCATGCCGGCCAATCGTGATAGTTGACTGGCTGTTGCCATATCTCCACTCTTCCGACTCATGGCAAAGAGATTATTCAAAGTATTGAAGAGAAAATGAGGGTTGATCTGATTTCTAAGAAAATTCAACTCGGCTGATAACTTCTCACGTTCTAAATCCTTCTTTTTCTGATTATCAATCACCCAGATTCTAAAGAACCCATAACCGAATGAAAGGAACAGGAACAAGAAGTTGAAGGAAATAACCATCCCTATCAGTTCTGAATCAAGAATCGATACAGCTCTTCCTAAATACTTGAGGAGTAAGTAATCGAAGAGGACTTCAATGGCTGAAAAACCCAGAAACATTAACCCCAATCGGGAAAAATACTGGATCCTTCTTCCCGCGGCCAGATACCTGACCATAAGGAACCTCGAATTGCCATAGAAGATAAAGACATTAATGACAGTCCCCCATAGTGCCGACCAAAACAAACCTCCATCAGCTGCCCGAAAGTATCCCATAGACAGGTCAAATGGCGGCCATACCAGACAGCCATAGGCAATGACCCATACTCCTATTTCAAAAATCCGAATAGCCGTTTTCATTGATACAATCTATACTTATTGATTCAAATACTAACCCTACATTGACCAACTCCGCTATATTCTTGACAAATAGGCTCAAATCAATGATATCTTACGATATCAACTATTTTGAATCATATGAATAGTACTTTAGGTGATTCATGGATTGCTTTTTTTAATTCCAATCATCACTGACATATTTGATCCAAAGTCAAAAAAATGAAAAAGATCTACATAGTATTAATGAGCGTGTTACTCAGTACGCTCAGCTTTGGTCAAAGCAAATCAGAGAAAATCGATGAGTTCCTGAACTTGTTAAATGACAACAATCAGTTTATGGGAGTGGTATCCATTTATGAAAATGGAGCATTGAAGTATAGCCATTCCGCAGGCTTCCTCGATACTGAAAATGGAACAAGCCTCAATACCGACACCAAATTCAGAATAGGTTCTATTAGTAAAATGTACACTTCGGTATTGGTTTTCAAAGCCATTGAATCTGGTAAACTCAAGCTGGACACTAAGCTATCCAAATACTTCCCACAAATTAAAAATGCCAAACAGATTACTATTTCACAGCTTCTGCAGCATCAAAGTGGCATTCCCAATTTCACCAATTCCCAGGTTTACCTGTCTAAAATGTACACGGGAATGACAGAAGATGAGGTGATTGACTTGATCTTAAGTATGCCAGTTGAACTCGAACCCGGAACTGCCTTTTCCTACTCCAACTCAAACTTCTATTTGCTGAGTCTTATTCTGGAAAAAGTGACAAAGAAGTCCTTCTCAAGCTTGCTCAAAGAGCAGATCACTCAACCATTGGATTTAGAAAACACATACTATGGACAAAAGACCAGACCTGAACAAAATGAGGCATACTCCTTTACCATTGATGGAACAACTGGCAACTGGCAAAAGTCCGGTGAAACAGAAATGAGCATTCCTAAAGGTGCAGGTGCTATTGTTTCAAATCAGAGCGACCTGAATGCATTTATACAAGCCTTGTTTGAGGGAAAATTGGTTTCTCAAAACAGCCTTGAGCAAATGATGAGTCTCAAAGAAGGTTTCGGCCGTGGAATGATGGTTTTACCTTTTTATGAAAGACAAGCTTACGGTCATTTAGGATCGATAGACGGTTTTGAATCATGCCTCGTCTACTTTCCTGAAGATAAAATCAGCCTGGTTATTCTAGCCAATGCCATAGGTAGCTACAGCTTCAACGATGTGGGTTTGGGAGTACTGAGCTTCTGGTTCGACAAGGACTTTGATTTACCCAACTTCTCACAAAAACCAGTAACACTGTCTCAGACAGAATTAAAAGCTTTTGAAGGCACCTTCAGTAACTCGACACTGGGATTAAACATCAAACTTTGGGAGCAGGATGGTGCACTGATGGCACAAGCCGATGGTCAGTCAGGTTTTGCATTAGAAAGCTTTGAAGGTGATGTCTTCAAATTTGCTCCTGCAGGAATTATTATGGAATTCAATCAGGAAAGAACAGAATTCACCCTGATTCAGGGGGGTGGCAGATATATCTTCAAAAAGAACTGATCTTACTTCAGTAGCCGGATGATCTCACTCATCCGGCTCACTTGGATATAGCAGTAAGCCCGTTCACGGAATGGAACATCATCAGCCAATCGGTGAGGACACCGATTGAGGCAGCAGTAGGTGCAAATGCCCCTGGCCCCTAAAGGGGTATCACTTTATCACATCGGTTTACTCATCTGGATGTCTATCTTAGGTGAAATTAAAGAGGTGCCAAAAACTGTCATATAGCACGTCATTCCCGCGCAGCCTACCTTGATTGGCAGATAATGCGGGAATCCCTAAGATCTCTTAATTCCCAACCATAAAGAGCATTGTCTACTTAATGATCATTAACCAAAATGAATGGCATGCGCATGACCGCTCCGGTACCGTCATTGCGAGAAATAAAACCTGTGACAACAAGGTTTTATGACGAAGCAATCTACCTAAAGACACGGTGCAGGTTTTCTTCCCTCGCCTCAAAATGGGCATAACTATTTCTGATCAGGTAGCCCTTTTTCATCTTGAGTGAAACGAAAGATCTGCCCAAGCCTGAGAGAACAGTTAGATCCCTCCTTGCACTCGGGATAGGATAGAAGGGTGGAATTCTAAACCCTAAGCAAGCCTAGCGTTTACAGATTTTACTGAATTCACAATAGCCACAACGTTCCAAATCATCAGTTTGAGTAAAAGGAACAGCGGGGTCGTAAATTTCAGAAATCAAACGATTCAACCGAGCCCCAAAAGCCTCAATCTCCAGATCAGACAGGACTTCTCCCCTCTTCAACCATTGGGTACCCTGACTTAAACTCTTCATAGTGGTAATGCCTACCTTAATGGGTTGTTCTGCATGTGGACGCACCAACACGGCATATAAATAACCCTGGAAACCAGATTTATATTTAGGGTCATGGAAATGAGTTTCCAGTATTTCTTCTTCTGATTTAGCAGGCCTTCCCTGAGGAACAAAATCTACTTTACCTGTTTTGTAGTCAGTAATACGTAAGACTCCGTCCTTTTCATCCATTCGGTCAATAGTCCCACTGACTCTTACAGAACCGACCTCAGGCACAGCCACTATTTGCTCATAACCTTCCTGCTCCAAACCAACCACTTTAAAGGGGGCATCAGCCAAATCCAGGTCAAGGACCTTTTGGATAAGCTGTTCCATCACCTCCTTGGTTACCAGGTCGCGGCCTGTCAGATGTTGATGATCCTGAACGATCATATTTCTCTTCAAAGAATCGATTAGTTGCTTTTCTACCTGAGCTTTGAGCAGTTTGATCTGTTCCTTTTCTACAACCCGATCTACCCAGGGTTGATAGAGAAACTCCAGCACTTCATGCACCACAATTCCGAGGTTTCTGGCATCAATGTCTTCTTCTACATCATCCAATTCTCTAAAACCAGCCACATTCTTCAGGTAGAACTTAAGCGGACATGTGATATAGTTGGTCAATGAAGTTGGAGATAAAAACCGGCTTTCCTCAGCTTCTGAGGTGAACCGCCTGAGCAAGCCAATAACGTCATCGTTTTTTTCGACAGCTATTTTGACATCACTCGGAGCACCCGGCACAAGACCTTCATAATTCAAGGTCTGAACCCGATAGTGAGCTAAAGGCTTATATCGCTTCAACTGCTGCAGGATGAAACGGCTCTTCTCTCCAGTTGAATCTCCCTCAGTGGAGTTGTCATAGATAAAATGTATGTCTTCTGCCCGCTGTATCAGTCGCTTGAAGTGATAGGCATAGATAGCATCCTGCTCTTCAAAAGTTGGTAAGTCGAACACACGTCTTAACCCAAATGGGATATATGAATTCAGACTTCTGGCTGTTGGCAATTTCCCTTCATTGGCAGAAACCACAATTACATGCTTGAAGTCCAGCGTTCTGGTTTCCAGAAAACCCATGATCTGCACCCCTCTGACAGGCTCTCCTTCGAACGGAATCTTCACCGCCCTGAAGTGTTCCTGAATAATCTTCCTGATTAGCTTCAGGCTAAAATCCTGACGATCTTTGAGGTAGTCATTCAATTGATTGAGTGACTTTAGAAAGAAGTAAATAAACTCCTGATCCGTAGTGCCGGTGTTTGCTTCTTTGAAAGAATAGAAGACTGCCGTCAAATACTGCTTCAAAGCCGCATATATCTCCGACCATTCCAAACCGGCATTGAGCAGGTCTTTTAACTGAGTAGAATGAATTCTCTCCTGAAGCTCACTACTCAGCACTCTGGTTCTTTTCTCCTGGATGAACCACTGAGTCAGTTGCTGATATATCTCCGGTTGAAATACTGAGGCGTACGCATTGGAAAGAAACGGGCGAAGATCATAGGTGTGAAAAACAAGTCCCTTTTCAGTCATTCTGGACTTTCTGACCAGCTCCAGATAGCTCAACACAAAGTCGAAAACCACAGTGGCTTTCATGGGATAACCCATGGTCACATTCACTTTGTGATGCTGCATGGGCATACTGTAGAGTAAGGGAATTAACAGCTTCTCATCGGCCAGCACTACAGCTGTTTCTTCAGGCTTGGCACCCTGATCGAGTAGTTCTGTTACTTTTCTGGCAGCTAATTGTGCCTGCGCCATGTTTTGAGGAACCGAGTGAAGTGTTACCTGCCTCTCTGCTTCTAAAGAATCAGCATCAAATACAATGCTCTCCGGCCACTTCTTTAAATAATCCCGAAGGAAATCACCTGCTTCTTCTTTGGTTTCGTGGAGATAATAGCCATCTAAATCCCAATACAGTTTAGCTCTACCGGCCTTTACCAAAGCATCGAAAATCACTTCTTCTGCTTTTGAAAGGGCATTAAACCCACAGAAATGATACTGTTGGAAACTGTGGTCGAAAGACTCCTGAGAAAGGATATTGGCCAGGTTTCTGTAAAGCATACCTCCATAGGCCTTTTCTTCCCTGGCCAATTCTTCCTGATACACTTCATAAACTGCTCCTACCTCTTTCCAGATTTTGAGAAACTCGGTCAGCAGCTTAGTCTTTTCCTGCTTTTCAGTCAGTGTTCTGTACCTGGCGATAATGTCCCTGAACTCATCATTATAACCAAACACATTATCGATCTCTTTGATATTCTGAAGGGCTGAATAAATCTGTTTGGCACCCGCCATATAACGGTCTATCTCATCATAATCCTTCAGAATAATCTTTCCCCAGGCATAGAAGTCGTCAAATTCCAATTCACGGTCTTTGGCCTGATAGATCTTGTAGAGGTGAAATAATAGGGTTAGCTCATCGGTGATGGTCATTCCCGTCATGCGTTGAACAAACTCTTCAATACTGAATATGGCAGGCAGCATAAAGTGCTCGTCACCATAAGCCGACAGCAAGGCCCTCTTAAAGAACACTCCTCCCCTTTTGGTTGGGAAGACAAAACAGTGGTGCTTTAAATCAGCCAATTGGTCTGAAGGAAGTTGACCTACAAGTAGTTGATGAAAGGTTCTCATAGCTTCACCTCCTTCACCAAAACTGGTTCAACATAAATGAGGTAGCCGGAAACCTCAGCATATCCCATTGCCTGCATGGCCTTCATATAGCGCCTGACCTGTTGATGATGCGATTCACTTTCCACCTCTTTTTTATAATCAATCACAATGGACTGGTTACCCTTAATCAATAGCCTGTCTGGCTGATGTTCTCTGCCCTCAAACCAAATGCTTCTTTCATTATATACCTCGAAATCACCGGAGAACCACTGCCCGATATCAGGACTCTCAAAGAGCTTTAGAATACGTTCTTCCACCTGCGATAATACTTCCCGACTAAGTTCTCCCGATTGAAGTCTTTGATGCAATACCATGGACAGGTCTTCCTTTAGCCTGATATCTGACAGTACATCGTGCACCTGATTCCCCAGTGTGATATTCTTAGCCTGCTCTGTCTCTTGCAGCATAAAAAATCGATCTGAATCATTCCTGATGGTCAACTGATCCAGGAAAGAGGTTTCAGGATAAATCTTCAGTGTTTCGCTGCCTAACTCATTGGAGGCTTTGCCCAGTTGATTATGATCCTGACCCAGGTGATACCTGATAGCACCTTCCTCTTCAGAGAGTACAAGTCCAATTTCTTCCAGCAAGCCAATCAAGAATTGATGAACCTGTGCTGTTCCGGGTTTTGTTTGAGGTGCGGAAAGATAAAGTTTCTCACGTGGTCTTGTGAATGCCACATAAGTCTTATTGAGAATATCGAGCGCACTTTCCTCTGCCTCTTTCAGGTAGTCCTGGCTGAAATACGAGTCAGAAAGGAGCTTCCGGTTGAAATCAAGGGGAATATACTTTAGCTCATCGTACTCTGGCGGGACATGACCTGTCCAGAACTGATGGATAGTCGGCCTGGGTAAAATATCCCAATTGGTAAATGGAATGAACACAATGGGTGACTCCAGGCCTTTGGATTTATGGATGGAAAGAATTCTGACTGCACTGATTCCTTCACTGGTGGAAACAGTTTGATTCTCTCCTTCCTTATCCCACCATTCTAAAAATGAAGCTATAGAGTTTCTACCCTTCTGGCTTTGCTCCAGCACAATATCCAGCATCTGCTGCAGGTAGATATCGGACTGATCTCTCAGGTTGAAAATAATGAGTAACTCACAGACCAAATCAAACAGCGACTGCTGCTTAAGCATATGAAGATTTTGAGTGAAAGCAGCGGGAAAACCTGCCTCTTCCAGACTAATCCGCTGTTTTCTGGCCGTGAGCATTACTTTGGAGTTTTCAATCTGCGCCAGTCGCTGATATAAAACGGTCAGGCTAAGTGTCTGCACCTCATCTTTATCTGACTGCAAATAGGCCAGTAATTCCAGCAGAAACATCACCAGATCACTTTGCTGCAACTTCAAAGATTCTCCGTTGATAAAAGGAATCTTCTCCAACATCATGCGATTGGCAATATCTCCTATCTCGCTATTCCGATTGACTAACACGAGCATATCTTTGAGTCCATAACCCTTTTCCAGATTAGTTCTGATTTGTGCAATCAGGTTATCAATGGCCTGCTCTTTCCATTCATCAGATTCAAAAAAGGCGATATCCACATAACCACCCTCTTGCTGCTTAATATCTTGTTGGTGACCTTGAAAGGCCAGTTCAAATAAATCGCTTTGGGTTAAAGATTCATTTTCCCTTAAGGCCTGAGGCAGCCTGTCAAACAAATTGTTATTAAAACTGACTATCTGACTGAGGCTTCGATAGTTATCTGAAAGATTCTTATCGGAATCATTTGGATAAAAGAGGCCCAGTTCCTCTTTAATCTGACTCAACAGGAGCCGCATGTTACCTCCTCTGAAGCGGTAAATAGACTGCTTAACATCTCCCACTATTAACACCTCATGTCCCTCAGAAAGGGCATTGATGATCAATGGTTTGAGATTAGACCATTGAAAGTTGGAAGTATCCTGAAACTCATCGATCATAATGTGCTTGTAGAAACTGCCCAGCTTCTCAAAAATAAAGGGAGCATCGGCTTCCTGTAGCACCTCTTTCAGGATGATATTGGTATCAGACACGAGCATCACATTGTGCTCATCCCGATAGTCCTTCAGTTTTTGGTAAAGGGATTCGAGTAATCCGAAAGCATAAATATTCCTCAGAATTGCCTTAGCCGTATTGTAGTTTTCTTTTTCCTTTTCGATGAAGTGAAGGGCATCATGACCAATAGGGTTTAACTCATCGGTTCCCACCTGACAAGCCAGGTCAAAGTTGGGACTCTTCTTAGCTCCCCATTGATCTGTACCATCGAGTGCGCTCATAAACCGCTTCTTGCTATCAATCTGATAGTCTAGCTTCTCCAGGGCATAGAAAGCTCCAATAGCACCACCTCTGGCATAGTGCAGATCTTCTACCTTCAGACCATTCCTACTCAATACCTGAAAGGCCTTTTCAGCAAATGACTTAAGCCTATTTTCAAAAACTCTGACTTCCTTCTTGAGCTGATCGATCAGTTTTTTAAGGGCCGGGAGATCCACTTTCTGGGCGTTGAATCCATCCTGAAAAGCCTCGCTAAACAGGTTCTTACCTAGTTTTTGTATTTGCTGATCTACATTCCAGCTTTTATCATTTTCAATCTGATCTTTAGAAAACTGAGTCAACCACTGCTTGATTTCCGGTTGATCATCGAGTTCCCTAAAGAGATTATCTATGGTTTCGGAGAGTGCTATTTCCGTATTCATCTCCACCTCATAGCTCAATGGAAGGTTAAGCTCTCTGGCAAAGGATTTCAGTACCCTGGTGAAGAAGCTGTCTATAGTAGAAACCTCAAACCGACTATAGTGATGTATAATCAGGTCATAGGCCTCGTTAGCCCTGCCAGCCAGACCTGCAGCATCCAGGTCTTCTAATTCCTGAAGAAGTACTTGCTTCAGGTCACCTCCTTCTCCATTGGCAAGGGCTTCCAGGTTTTTCAATATCCTGGATTTCATTTCTTCGGTAGCCTTATTGGTGAATGTAATGGCCAGGATATGCCTGTAATCCTGAGGGTTAATGATCAGTAATTTGATGTATTCCTTCACCAGAGTGAAGGTCTTTCCAGATCCGGCAGAAGACTTGTAAACGGTTAGGGCCAAAGCTTGTATGGTTTGACCTGAAATTAAAGAAACCTCATTGAAAAAAGACTACCTCACCAACTTTAAAGTACCACGATAGGTATCTTCTATGAGGCGACCATTTACTTCAGTAGTGTAGAAGATTATGTAGGAATAGTTTCCAGGCTGCACAGGATCTCCATTGTAGCTTCCGTCCCAGCCTTCATCCAGTTCTTCCGTGGCAAAGATTACTGTACCCCATTTGTTATAGATCTGCATGGCGTAGCTCAGAGCACAATCCGCTACCGGCTTAAATACTTCGTTGTTACCGTCTCCATTGGGGCTAAAAGCATTTGGCACATACACCTTCGGCTGACGCTCAGGAATATTTACCTGCACATTGATTTCACAGCCATTAGCATCCACTATCCTGACAGTATAATCTCCGGCTGCCAGTCCGGTTGCTCTTTGATTATCGATGGTTGGTGTATTGCTCCAATAGAACTGGTAATCCGGGGTTCCTCCCTTGGCCTGCATGTAACCAATACCATTGTTCTCACCGGGGCAGGCAGGAGACTCAAGAAAACTACTCAGGTCTGCAGCCAGTTCTGTCGTTTCGCTCACTTCGAATTCATGAGTAAAATTACATCCGTTAGCATCCGTAACTTTCACCTGATAATCACCCGGTGACAACCCATCGAGAAAGCCTTCATTGGTTTGCCTGTTCAGTCCATTCCCTGACCACTCGTATTGATAATTATTATTGGCAAAGAGCGTTCCTCCTCCAACCAGCAGGGTCACCTGGCCATTATCATCTTCATAGCATAATGGACCTTGTATCATGGCATCGATCAGTTCCAGCACTGGAGGGTCGACCAGGTTGATGACTTTCTCTACAGAACAGGCAATTTCATCAGTCACCAACACCCTGTACTGCCCTGACTCCAACTGAGTCAGGGTAGTTGAACTGCCAAATCCATCTTCCCATTCAATCAGGTAGCTACCCGGTTTACCTCCGTTAATAGTCAGGTCAATCCGTCCATTACTTTCAGCAAAACAGGCCGGGTTTATGACTGTTTCAGTAATAGTCAATTGATCATATATATCAACATAGAGAGTGTCTGAGACGCCTTCACAATCACTGATGGATGGATTCCGTTCCGTATACCAAAGCTTTCCTACTCCGGTATTTCCCCAGTTTACAGAAACTGAGCTACCATTTGAATTTCCCTGAATACTTCCATTAGTATTGGTAAACCATTGATAAGTAGACCCATTGGTTGGGTTAACAAAATAGGTCTTTAGCACTCCCTGATTGGCACAGGCTTCATTAGGATATTGCTCTGCCGACTTTGGTACAGCGGGCTGCAATTGGTTGTCTACCACCACGGGGTAATCAATTGGACGACTAAAGCAGCCATCACTATTCTGTACTATCAGCCGTAAGCGTGCATTGGCATTACTACCATCCCAGTCAACGGTGACCTGATCTGCATTGGCACCCGAGACGATGGTACCTCCTTCTACAGTCCATTGATAACTATTAGACTGTGTTGTGTTGACCCTATATTGAATTCCGGTAGCGAACTCACATACCGACTGGGGGCCTTCCAGGTTTTCAACACCAAAACCTGAAACCTCAAGGCTCTTGGGGATTAAGAAAGCGAGATTCGCACATCGCTCCTGACCATCACTGACATAAAGAATAACATCGTAAACACCCCCCTCTTCATAGGTATGAGTAACTGATAATCCTGTTGCCTCGGTGCCATCACCAAAGTCCCAGATATAGGTGTCGTAAAGATTTAAAGGGTCCGCTACATTCAGGAATGAAGCATCAAAAGTGAGTTCTGTCTGTGCACAAACCTTGAGTCCGGGTTCAATCACCTGTCCATCGACCAATAAGTCCACTTCTTCACTAAAGCTCTGTATACCTGCCAGATAACCGTATGCTTCTTCTCTTCCGTAACCATAAATGTAGATCAGAACACCTTCATCTGAGTCGATAAAGTGGTCACCAGGACTTACCTGAAATACACCATAGCGGGTACCATCTAACACTTCCATTTGATCTGTGATGTCCTGATTGTCCAGATAGACTTTACCATTACTACATTCAGCGGTTATCACTGAGATATAATATTCCTGAATTTGAGAGGCATTAAAAGCCGTAAAATTGAACTGCTTCACCCGTTGTTGCACCGGAGCCAGATTGATGAGGAAGGGATCAGAAATGGATGCGCCATCACAATCCGAACTTTTGCTCAATTGGGCCACCAGGATGGGTTTATTGGATTCAATAAACCTGGCTTCATCGAAATCAATAATGGTATAGGTATCAGCTGCGTTCAGCTCGATGTCAGCATAGCCTTCAATCTTAATGAGGGTATTGTTAAAGGGAGCCACTATCTTAATCAAATCTCCGCCATTCCGCTTCGTGTAGGGAACGGGTAAATATTTCTTTCCTAAAGCTGTTAAAGGTGGTACCTGCTCGTACAAGTGATCTTGTAAGGTACCGCAGTTGCTCACATTGGTAAATTCACTTCCTCCAAATAAGGCGAAGCCATTGTCACCTTGCACCTGTTTTAGAAAAGTCCCGCTCAAATCTCCTGCAGCCCTCAGATCAAACACCTGTCCTCTATTGAGGGTAATGGTATGCGTTTCGCCCTTATTCCACCCATTCATGGCGTTAGTAGAAGGAATAATCTCAATTTCTGAATTGTCTTCTGTACCCACCAACACCAGGTTGGAACCACTTGAACCATCAACGAATTGAGATTCCGCATGGGCCATAGCATAGTATTCCTTTCCCAAAGACCTGGTCGGATAAATAGTAGAAGCATCGGCACTCGTAGCCCTTTTATTAATAGCATAAACACTTATATCCTGATCAGAGGTGATATGGATACCATTATCAGAAATCCCATTTCTGGCTGATCTCAGTTCTCTGGGAAGTATCACTAAACTCGAACGGCCGGGAGTCAGGGCTTTTGTATTGGTGTAATCGCCCAAAGGTGTTTCCAAAACTACAGTGGCATGATGTGAGGATATGAGATAAATCTCCAATGCCTGATCCGGTTCATCAGAGTTATCGAAAAAGCCTACCCAAAAGTCTCTGCCTTCACTACTTACCTGTGCTGCTGAGTCATGAACACCTGCCAGAAAGCACAGTATCGTGACTAGTAGTGTAGATAGTCTGAAAAGTTTAAAGCTGACTTTTATCATGGGTCTGAATCAATAATACCCACAGTAAATAACGTCAGAATTTGGATAGGTAACGAAATGGTTTTTTAAGCGGGAATTGATTAACGAAGCAGAGTAAAGCTACCTCTGAAGGTTTCCTCAAAGTTGAGGTCATTGATCATCACTGAATAAAAGACTACATAGGAGTAACTGCCCTGAGGCGCATCATCACCATTGTACGTTCCATCCCAGCCCTCAGAAAGATCTTCTGTTGAGAAGACAATGGTTCCCCACTTGTTATAAATCTGCATGTAGTAGTTTACTTCACAGTCGGCTACCGGTTTGAATACATCGTTTTGACCATCATTATTAGGGCTAAAGGCCGTTGGAATGAAGATTTTCGGGAATCTCTCAGTTACATCTACACTCAACGAGGTTTCACAACCATTGGCATCAACTATTCTTACAGAGTAAGGCCCTTCACTTAAATCAGATGCGTTCGGATCATCAACTGTAGGTTTATTACTCCAATAGAATTGGTAGTCGGGGGTACCTCCCTTAGCATCGATAAAGGCTATACCGTCAGTTGCAGCAGGACAAATGGGATCATTGATAAGTGACTCCAAGTCAGCTTCCAGCAATGGTGGTTCATCAATTACAATTGAGGTAGAAGTTTCACAACCATTGGCATCGGTAACCAAAACCTGATAAGTCCCGGCTTTCAGATTGGTATTGATGTGGCTGTTGGTAGTGGTTTCAACCCCATCAGATGTCCATTTAAAACGGTAATCCCCATTGCCAAAAGTGGTTCCTCCTGTAACTTCAATATCAGCTACTCCATTGCTTTCCTGAAAACAACGCACCGGCATAACGGAAGTGTTCTGGATAGTTAATACATCTGGTTCTGTAATGCTGTAAGTCTCTTCCTTTATACAACCGAGTGGATCGGTAACGGTCGCTATATAGTCTCCCACAGGTAATCCTGAAATATCTGGTCCTGTCATACCATTGTCCCAGGTTACCGTGTACCCACCTGACTTCCCTCCAGAAATACTAAGGCTAATAGTTCCGTTTGATTCGCCATTACAAAGTACATTGGTGATAGTAGGGTTAATTACAATGGGCTGATAAATCCTCACATTGAGGATGTCTGAAACACCCTCGCAGTCATCGATCAGATCATTCGACTCAGTATACCAGATTTGTCCGTTTGTACTGTTCCCCCAGTTGATGAATACTTCAGTAGAGTTTGGATTAGAGTCGGCCGTAAAAGTACCGCCTGATACCTGCCAGCTGTAGCTAGACCCATTGGTAGGTGTTACATAATAGCGAACTCTGTTTCTATCGTCATAGCAAACTTCTGACAAGTCACTACCCGGGGCAATGTAGCTGTCGGAGAAAGCAGCTACGGGTTCGAGTCTTT
Organism: Roseivirga sp.; assembly: GCF_965216855.1. NCBI lineage: Bacteria > Pseudomonadati > Bacteroidota > Cytophagia > Cytophagales > Roseivirgaceae > Roseivirga > Roseivirga sp. The sequence goes on from NZ_OZ244204.1 coordinate 631,996, forward strand.
TGTTGATGGTGACTGGCAAAACAACGGTATCACCCTGACAACCCAGTGCATTTCGGGGAATGACCTTAACAGAAGCATCAGGATTACTGGCTCCCCAATCGACCAGAATAGATTCTCCTACATTAGAGGTAGCAATTGTTCCTCCTTCTACCAGCCATTCATAAGTATTTCCTGCACCTCCCGTAATACTATATTCAATACCAAAGACATCGGGACAAACTGAGGCTGCACCCTGGATATCATTAACTTCAGTATCAACAATTTCTACGGTTTTCACTACCGTTTCAGACGTACCACAGGAGCCCTGCCCATCAGAAGCAATAAGGGTGATCTCATAGGTGCCCGGAGCGGTGTATTTATGAATTACATTTTCTCCGTCTATTTGAGTACCATCACCAAAATCCCAATTGAATGTATTAAAGCGTGGCGTTTCCCCGGCCGGTGTAATGAAATTGGCAGTAAACTCAATTTCAGCATTTAAACAGGCCTGATCCTGTATAATGTCGATGTACTCATCATCTCCCTGTACCTGTAGATTCAGGTTTTCTAAGGCTACCCCGGCTGAATACCCAAAGGATTCTGCATTGCCATATCCATAAACATAGACTATAACCCCGTCTTCATCCTCAACCGTATGGTTTCCCTTTGAAATATTCACCCTGGCAAAGGAAGCGTCACCATAGTCTGTAAACTGACCTGAAATATCAACACCATCGAGAAGTACTGCCGCAGTAGAATTCTTCTCTCTAATTAGGGTCAGATAATACCTGTCTATTTCTTCAACTTCAAAGGCATTGAAAGTCACCTGCCTGATTCTTTGTTCCAAAGGGCTTACCAAAATCATAAATGGATCTGAAGCTGTTCCGTCACAATCCTGAGATCTACTGAACTGAGCCAGAGAGATAGGTTTATTTGAAGTTATGGTTCGGGTACCCGTTAAGGCTTTATTCACATAATATTCTCCTGCATCCAATTGAATTAATGGTTCACCATCAATGATCACTTCTGTTCCATCTTCAGCAGCAATAATTTTTATATAGTCACCTCCGAACCTGGATTGGTAAGGCACAAATAGGAAGTTCAACCCCCAGGTAGAAACAGGAAACATTTGTTCCAACAGGTGATCTCTGGCTGCTCCACACCCCCCAACATTGGTAAAGACGTTCCCTCCGAAAACAGCAATATTCTTGCAATCGTCAGAATTGGTACTAACAGACCTGACATAGGTCCCGGTCAAATCGAGTGTTGGACCGGCTGCTTTGATATGGTATACTTCCCCAGCATTCAGGTTGATGGTAAAAGGCACCCCCGCCTGAGCACCCCGGGAAGTCTGAACACTTGGCGTAATCTCTACCTCGGTATCATCCTGAATACCGACTACCATCATAAGTGACTCTCTGGAAGAGGTGACTATATCACCGGGTGGCTCGGCATGAGCAGTCACATAATATTCCTTACCCAAAGCGTTGACTGGGAGTATTACCGCAGCATCAGCACTATATTGGCGCTTATTCAAGGCATAAACTGAAATGTCTACATCAGAGGTAACATGTATACCTGTTCTGTATTTGCGTTCTTCAAGAGGGAGAAAATCACCAGTAGGCAAAGTAACAACTGAGGTGGTGCCCGGTTGAACAGTTACAGTTTGAGAAAATCCATTGAGTGGAGCCTCCACTAAAACTTCTGCCGTGGTCTTAGAAGAAAGATATATTTCTAAAACAACCGCAGTTCCGTTAACCTCATTTTCCATAAAGGCCAACCAGAAGTCTTTACCCTCAGTAGTAACCTGAGCGAAGGCTTTAACGGTGAATAGTATACCAATAAGTGCGATTAATTGTAGTCTCCTCAAAACCTTTTCTGCAAAATGGTAGTCGGCTCAATTTCAAATATCACTATTTCTATGATTCCAGAGAACTATGTCTGCCTTTTTCTTCCAGAATCTCACAACTTAACGCTAAGTTGATCACAAGTAACATTCTCAGGCACCTTAATTTGCTTATTGAAGTAATATTGAATTGCTTTGAGGCAAATTTCAATTCATGGATATTAAAGCTAAAATAGAGAAGATATTTCCCGCACAACAGATTACCAGTTCATTCAAGAAAAGAGAGTTTGTCGTTGAATTCGCAGAGAATCCTCAATACCCTGAGTATGTGAAGTTTGAATGCATTCAAGACAAATGCGATATACTCGATAACTTCTCAGCCGGTCAGGAAGTAACTATTAGCTTTAATCTCAAAGGTAGAAAGTGGACTGATCCAAAGAACGGAGAAGACAAGTACTTCAACACGCTTCAGGCCTGGAGAATTAGTGCTGAAACCAGTGCTGCTCCTGCAGCTCAGGGTGGAACACCTCCTCCTCCATCAGCCAATGATGAGCCAGATTGGTTAAGTGAAGATTCAGACGACCTACCATTCTAAAGATGAAGTATAATGTAGTAGTTATTGGCGGTGGCATAGTGGGATTGGCAACCGCTTATCAATTGCTCAAAAAGAAGCCAGGGCTAACTTTGGCCCTGGTTGAAAAAGAATCAAAGCTCTGTCGACATCAGACAGGCAATAATAGTGGAGTAATTCACTCAGGTCTTTATTATAAGCCTGGAAGCCTCAAGGCCAGAAACTGTATCAATGGTTATCAAATGCTCCTGGACTTCTGTAATGAAGAGAACATTCCTTACGAACTTTGTGGTAAAGTAGTAGTGGCTACAGATGAATTCCAAAAACCACTCCTCGAGAACCTTTATCAGAGAGGCCTTGAAAATGGTCTGGATAAAATCTCCCGACTGAACATTGATGAGCTCAAGGAAATTGAACCCCATGTCAATGGCATTGCAGCCATCAAAGTACCCTATACCGGCATTATAGACTATACCGCTGTAGCAGAAAAGTACGCTGACAAGATCAGGGAAATGGGAGGAGAAATCTTCCTGGGTGAAAAGGTGGAAAACATAATTCAGGGTAGCACCTCCACTGTTATCACCTCTAAGCAGACACTTGATACTGATCTGGTGATTAACTGCGGTGGTTTGTATTCCGACAAACTGGCCAGAAAAACCTCGAACGATGTAGACTTGAAGATCATTCCATTTCGCGGAGAGTATTTTAAGCTGAAACCGGAAAAGGAGTATCTGGTAAAACACCTGATCTACCCTGTTCCCGACCCTAACTTCCCTTTTCTGGGCGTCCACTTTACCCGCATGATTGATGGCGGTATTGAAGCCGGTCCCAATGCAGTATTGGCTTTCCGAAGAGAAGGGTACAAAAAGTCACAGATTCATTTAGGAGAACTCATGGAATCGCTATTCTGGCCGGGCTTCCAAAAAGTAGCCTGGAAATACTGGAAAACCGGTTTTGGAGAAATGTATCGCTCCTTTTCTAAGGCTGCCTTCACCAAGGCGCTTCAAAAACTGATTCCTGAGATTCAGGAGAATGATTTGGTAGATGGTGGTGCCGGTGTGCGCGCCCAGGCTTGCGACCGTACCGGAGGCTTACTGGATGACTTCGCTATTTATGAATCAGATCAGGCCATTAATGTTTGTAATGCTCCCAGCCCCGCGGCTACGTCATCACTTTCTATTGGAGATACCGTGAGCGATCTGGCACTGAAACGCATTTGAATCATAATTCCCTAATACCAATTACTTTTTAAAGTCTCCAATTAATACCTACTTAGGACTATGAAACGATTCCACCTCATCCTACTTTTAGTGCTGATGACAACTTTCAGTACACTTGCTCAAGAGTATAATGTAATCAGCTATAACATTCGATTCAACAATCCTAACGACAAGGAGAACTGGTGGGAACACAGGAAAGAAGCTGTAGTGCAGCTATTGGAGGAGAATGAGCCTGTTTCATTCGGAGTGCAGGAAGCCGTACTGAGTCAGATGGAGTACATCGATGAACACATGCCTGGCTACAGCTATGTGGGTGTGGGAAGAGATGATGGAAAAACGGGTGGCGAATTCAGTGCCATCTTCTACAAAAACAATCTGAAGGTATTAAAAAGCGGTACTTTCTGGCTTTCCACCACGCCCGATAAAGTAAGCAAGGGCTGGGATGCTGCCCTTCCCAGAGTCTGTACCTATGCTCAATTCGAAATGGAGGATGGCTCGGTATTCTGGCATTTCAATACTCATTTCGATCATGTTGGTGAAAAAGCAAGAGCCGAATCTGCCGCACTCATTGTCAGGAAAATTAAGGAGTTCACCAATGGAAAGGATAAAGTGATCCTTACCGGAGACTTCAATACCACTCCAGACAAGGCTCCTTATGCGAACATCACTCAATACATGGACGATGCGGCACAGAAAACATCTGCAGGCATTGAAGGACCAATTGGTACTTTCAGTGGATTCAATCTGGACGCCCCTCTCGACAGAAGAATTGACTATATCTTCAGCAGAAATATTCAGGCACTGAAGTATCTACATCTGGATGACAAAACCGACAAGGGGCTATGGGTGTCAGACCACCTGCCGGTAGTCATCAGGTTTAGTCTGAAAGACTAGTTCAATCTAATACTGTTAGATTGGTTCTTGTAGGCTTTCGGAGAAAGGTTGTGCTGTCTTTTAAACATGCGGTTGAAGTAAGACAGCGAATTGAATCCGCAGGCCATATAGACTTCCTTGATTCTCACAGCAGGGTCCTTCAGCATACTTTCAGCCAGCTTGATGCGCTCATTGTTGATGAAGTTCACGGGCGAAATACCCATTTCATTCTTAAAGACCCTGTGAAAATGTGAGGGACTCATACAGACCTTCTCGCTCAGTTCTTCAATAGTCAAAGGTTCGTGCAGATTCTCCCTGATGTAGGCAATGACAAAAGCCAGTCGATTGCTGGAGCTCATGGAAATGGCCTTTTCAGAATAGATTTTCCTGGTCTCTGTTTGTAGCAACCTCACAATCAGTTCCTTTAAAGACATATTCACGAACAGGTCTTTGGCGGGATGATTTTCAGTAAACAGAAACATCAGTTTCTGAATGATCTGATTAATAGCCACTTCATTAGTAAAGTGGAAATTGTAGTCAGTGAATCGCCAAAGCGCATCGTCTGCCTTTGGCATATGCTCATTCATGTCATTGATCACATTTCTGATCCTGTCCTCATCAATGGTCATGGCCAGACAACGAGTGGGGTTGTTCATGTGCGCTTCGGGAAAGTCGATACACATGACTTCACTGGAAGGTAGGATGAGTGATTCTCCCGGCAGAAAATCGAATGCACTATAATCTCTCAAATGCATCACCTTTTTGCCTGTGAGCATACTGGCCAGAACAGGTTGATCAAACTGAAGCAACACCCTGTCGGCCTCCTGATGTGTCTCAAACACATGCAACTCAGCACTATTGACGGTATAGGTAGTCTGATTTTCTACCAGCGTCTGAAGTTTCCTCTCCTTATAGAATTTATCTGAAAGCTGCATATGCCGTGAATTCGATTCAGTCTAAAATACTCAGTCCAAAGGAATTATCATGAGAAGTTAGGCCTAGCCTACAGACAATGCAAGGATTGTTCATCTTTTTGAAAGAATCGGTCAGGCAATCGATTTCTACAGTACATAATTTTACCAAGAGCACTACAAGCAAAACAATCAAATGATTTTTAACCTAAAAATAAACTTTTATGAGTGAAGCAATAACCACAACCGCTACGGTGGTTGAAAAACCCAAATTCAAGAATCAATACGATAATTTCATTGGAGGAAAATGGGTAGCTCCTGTTAAAGGGGAGTATTTCGAAAGCATTTCACCAGTAGATGGCAATGCCTTTACCAAGGTAGCCAGATCTACTGCCGAAGATGTTGAACTGGCCCTTGACGCTGCCTGGGATGCTGCTAAAACCTGGAATAATTCTTCGGCCACAGAGAGAAGTAATATGCTCCTTAAAATTGCCGACAGAATGGAACAGAACCTGGAAGCGCTGGCCAGAGCAGAAACCTGGGACAATGGTAAAGCCATTCGCGAAACCAGAGCAGCTGACCTTCCCCTCGCAGTTGACCATTTCCGCTACTTTGCCGGAGTCATCAGAGCGGAAGAAGGCACTGTTTCAGAACTAGACGCCAACACCGTCTCCATGAACATTCAGGAACCACTGGGTGTTGTAGCACAGATCATTCCATGGAACTTCCCTTTGCTCATGGCTACCTGGAAGCTGGCCCCTGCCCTCGCAGCGGGTAATTGCGTGGTCTTAAAACCGGCCGAGCAAACCCCGGTAGGTATTATGGTATTGATGGAAATGATTGAAGATATTCTACCAGCCGGAGTAATCAATGTAGTGAACGGTTTTGGTGTAGAAGCCGGTAAACCATTGGCTTCAAGCCCGAGAGTGGAAAAAGTAGCCTTTACAGGGGAAACCACCACCGGTCAATTGATTATGCAATATGCCGCCAAGAATATTAAGCCCGTAACGCTAGAGCTGGGTGGAAAATCGCCTAACATCTTCTTCGAGAGCGTTATGGATGCTGATGATGATTTCTTCGATAAATGTCTGGAAGGTGCCGTCATGTTCGCTTTGAATCAGGGCGAAGTATGTACCTGTCCTTCCCGAATATTGGTACAGGAGAACATCTTCGATGCCTTCATTGAACGCGTAGTAGAAAGAACAAAAGCCATCAAATTAGGACATCCACTCGATCCGAATACCATGATGGGTGCACAGGCTTCAAACGATCAGTATGAGAAAATCCTGAACTACATCAACCTCGGTAAAGAGGAAGGTTGTGAAGTGCTGGCAGGAGGTGCTGCAGCCTACAATGAAGGTCTGGAAGGTGGATACTACATTCAACCCACCATACTGAAGGGCAACAACAAAATGAGGGTATTCCAGGAAGAAATCTTCGGGCCTGTTGTCTGCGTCACCACCTTCAAAGATGAAGCTGAAGCACTGGAAATTGCCAATGATACGCTTTACGGACTTGGGGCAGGCGTATGGACCCGAGATATGCATCAGGCCTATCAGATTTCCAGAGGAATCAAAGCCGGACGTGTATGGGTGAATTGCTATCACGCCTACCCAGCGCATGCTCCATTTGGTGGATATAAGAAATCAGGTATCGGTAGAGAGACCCATAAAATGATGCTCTCTCACTACAGACAAACCAAGAATATGCTGATTTCATACGACAAGAAGGCATTAGGCTTTTTCTAATGAGTGTCAATCGCGTGCTAATTACCAAAGAAGCCGAAGCTGTTGTCGATCAACTTCGACAACAGCACGGCCCTTTAATCTTCCACCAAAGTGGCGGATGTTGCGATGGCTCTTCCCCCATGTGTTTCGGAGAAGATGAACTCTTTCTGAATGAATCTGACATTCTGTTGGGAGAAGTAAGTGGATGCCCTTTCTACATGTCAAAAGATCAATTTGAATATTGGAAACACACACAGGTTACTGTGGATATTACCAAAGGCAGAGGGTCTAGTTTCTCCTTAGAAATTCCTCTTGGAATACGTTTTATTATTAAATCCAGACTTTACACAGAAGAAGAACTAAAGGCGCTTAAACTCCTCTAAGGAGTTATTCAGGAATTCGAAAGTTCGCTTTTCACTGTAGGTAAATTCTGATCCTCTGAGTGTGAAACCCACATGCCCTCCCCGCTTAGGCATCTCCAGGTAAATATGCTTATTCTGTTCAGCCATTTCTGTCGGATAGCATTGTCCTTTCAACAAAGGATCGTTGAGCGCATTAATGACCAGCGTTGGTCTGTCAATCTTCGACATAAAGGGATAGGGATTACAGAATTCATAGAATCCTGCCGCATCATCGAATCCATTAAGTGGACCGGAATATCGGTTATCAAAGTCTCTGAGAGATGTGATATCGTCAATACCTTCCACGTCAATTTCTGGAAACTGTGCGGCTTTGGCCTTAATCTTAACCACCAGTTTTTTAAGAAAGCGCTGCTCATAAAGCCGGTTAGACTTTTCATACAAGGTCTCCGCACTCTCGGGTAGTGAACAGGGGGCAGAAATAGCCACGGCCTTTTTGATCTGTTCGGGCAAAGGAAACTCAGGATGTTGTCCCAGGTAACGCAAGGTCTGACCTCCCCCCATACTGATACCCACCAGACACACCTCTTCATAATTACCATCAGACAAAGCATGATCAACTACCGCTCTGAGGTCATAGCTGGCGGCATGGTGATAGAGCTTAATGGTTCTGTTCATTTCCCCGTTACAGGTGCGGTTATTCCAGGCAGCAATATCCCAACCAGCCTTGCTAAACATTTTGGCCAGGGCTGTTACATAATGTCTGTCCGATCCACCCTCCAATCCATGAGAAATTACCAATAGTCGAGGATGGCCTTTGGTAATTCTGTCCACATTCAAAAAATCGCCATCGGGAGTATCAATCTGCTCACGCTGATATTCAACACCATCGATTTTACGCAGCAGGCTGGGGACAATGGTTTCAATATGCTGATTGAAATAGTAAAATGGAGGCCCTTTATAACGGGATTCAACAATAGGCATGTGCTACTGATACTTTTTGTTGCAAGCAATACCTTAATTCCACAAATGCAAAACCATTTTTCGTTTATTCGCAGTACAGAATATGATTCGATTCATCACCAGTTGTACTTTCTTCCTCCTGATACTGAATATCCAGGGGCAAACACTAACCGTCAGAAATCAACTGACCGGAAAGCCTATCGCTCTGGTGACTATACAGGAAAAAGGAACGGATCGTGGAGCTGTCACTGATGAAAATGGCATGGCCGTACTCAAAGGCTTTTCAGCAAAAGGAACACTGATTTTCAGACATCCCTCCTACCGTTCTCTGATGATCAGCTACAAGGAAATACAAAAGTCTGGTTTTCAGGTAACCCTGATGGAGGACATCTCCCAAATGGATGATGTGGTGGTTTCGGCCAATCGCTGGGAGCAATATCCTGAAGAAGTACCTCAGCAGATAGCCGAAATGAACAAGAAGGAAATTGCACGGGCAGAACCAGCGACCGCAGCCGATTTACTAAGCATTAATAGCGAGGTGTTTGTTCAGAAGAGTCAATTAGGAGGCGGCAGTCCCATGATCAGAGGTTTCGCTGCCAATGGTGTCTTACTGGTTATTGATGGGGTTAGGATGAACAATGCAATCTATAGGAGTGGGAACCTCCAGAACATTATCACCCTCGACCCTGCCAGTATTGAAAAAGCTGAGGTGGTCTTTGGTCCTTCCTCTGTCGTTTATGGTAGCGATGCACTGGGTGGTGTCATGGATTTTCACACCCGAGTCAGTTCCTTCTCGGAATCAGGACAGATGGGCCTGGCCTCAGGAGGTTTTATGCGTGTAGCCTCAGCCAACACCGGGTTAACAGGCAACTATCATCTGGAATTCACCATGCCCAAATTCACCAGCTTTACCAGTCTTACCTATAGTAAGTTTGGAGATTTGAGAACCGGATCGAAAAGAACAGACGACTTTCCGGATTTCGGCAAAAGACCTGATTACGTAGAGCGGGTTAACGGTATCGATGTGATTGTAGCCAACGATAACGAAAACCTGCAAAGGCCTTCCGGTTATGATCAATACAACGCCCTGCAAAAGTTCAGGTGGAAGCTGGGCAGCTTTGCCGATTTCTCTTACAGCTTTCACTATTCTTCCTCTTCTGACATTCATCGTTATGATCGCCTGATTGAAAGAGACGATAGTGACCTCTTGCGTTATGCTGAATGGTACTATGGCCCTCAGAATTGGCAAATGCATTCATTTCAGTCCAACTACACTTACCCCCATACCTTTTTCGACCGACTTAAGCTGACAACAGCGCTACAAAAAGTAGAAGAGAGCCGACATAGCCGAAGATTTCAAAGCGACCAATTGGCTAATCGTAAGGAGAAAGTGAACATCATTTCTGTCAATGCCGATGCTTACAAGTCTCTGGGATTTGGTGATGAATTATACTACGGACTGGAACTGGTCACCAACCAGGTCGAATCAAGCGCATATACAGAGAACATTGTGACAGGTGAAACCGGAGCACTCAGCACCCGCTATCCGGATGGTGGCAGCGATTACAACTCAGCAGCCATCTACCTCAGCATCAAAAAGAAAATCAGTCAACGGTTGATCTGGAATTCAGGCATTCGTTACACCTTCACCAAACTGAATTCCCAATTCGATGACAAGACCTTCTATGACTTCCCTTTTGATGAAATAAAACTGAATCAAGGTGCGCTGACAGGTAACTTCGGGCTAGTGATGCAGGCGGGCAAAGGCTGGAAGTTAAGCACCTTATTTTCATCAGGATTCAGAGCCCCAAATGTAGATGATGTAGGGAAAGTTTTCGATTCAGAACCAGGTACTGTCATAGTTCCTAATGCCAATGCCAAACCCGAATACAGCTATAATCTCGAATACAGCATTGGTCGCAACATTCAGGATAAATTCAGTTTCAACTTTGTGAATTACTTTTCCTTCCTTAGGGATGCTCTGGTCAGAAGACCATTCACATTCAATGGACAAAGTGAGATTGACTATGACGGCACGCTGAGTGCAGTATTTGCGGAGCAGAATGTTGGTGAAGCCTTTATCTGGGGGCTCAGTCTTTCCACCCGATGGTCAATGGCCAATGGCATTCAGGTAACAGGCAACATTAACTATACACAAGGGGAAGACACTATTGAGCATCTTCCTCTAAGGCATGTGACTCCTTTATTCGGTGAACTGGGCATGAGCATGACGCAAAGCAAGCTCACCTCTACTTTCAAGGTGAAATTCAGCGGAGGAATTGCTTTTGAAGACCTGGCGCCTTCCGAACAGGCTAAAACACACCTGTACACTACAGATGGAGCGCTGCCCTGGTATACCATCAACATCTATAATTCATACCAACTCGATGACTACTACAGCATTCACCTGAACCTCGAAAATCTTCTTGACACGCATTATCGACCTTATTCTTCCGGTATTAGTGCCCCGGGTTTTAATGCCGTTATTTCCTTCAGAGCTGACTTTTGAAGTAACTGGGATTATTTCAGTAAGAGTGTTATTGCTGGCGGAGTGTAAGGATCAATGGCTGTCCGGGTACCGTCTTTGCGAGAAATAAAACCTGTGATAACAAGGTTTTATGACGAAGCAATCTCACTGGAGTGTCTTGTCCTGAAATAGGTTTACACCAACCTATTAAGAGAAAATGGACAAAAACAAGATTAGGCATGGAGGCTCAATTTCATGGATAGAGCGTGAGGAAATGATTAAGGAGTACCTTTCAGGAGATTTGAGTAAAGCAGAGATATGGAAGAAGTACACCGGCCAAGATGAAGAACACGGTCAGTTATTGAACTGGATGCGAAAGTTAGGTTATGTTGAAGATGCTGTGTCAAGACAACAAATACTGTTACCTTCATTTGGACAACCTATGGGCACATTGAACAAACCTACAGACGATAAAGACCCAGCAGAACTTCAGCGTAAGATCAAGGAACTTGAAAAGCAGCTAGAAATGGCCAAACTCAAGGCCGAAGGCTATGAGTTGATGATCGACATTGCAGAAAAGGAGCTAAAAATACCGATTAGAAAAAAGTCAGGCACCAAGTAATTACCACCTTAAAGGAAAGGCATCAACGCATTGCTCTGGGGCGTTTATGCTTGTTATTTGGTGTGACCAGGCAATCATACTATCAGCACTACTGGTTTTGGGAAGAGAAGACCTTTGAACAGGAGCTTGTTGTCAAGCAGGTAATGCAGATCCGAAAACGGCACCCATGTATAGGAACCAGAAAGTTATACCAACTCCTAGAACCATTTATGCTTGATCATCAGATTAAAATGGGTAGAGATGCCCTTTTCGATCTATTAGCGGCCAATAGCCTATTGGTGAGAAGAAGGAAAAACAGAATGCGTACTACCAACTCTTTTCACTGGCTTCGCAAGTATCCAAACCTGATTAAGGAGTTCGCCCCATTATCGGTAAACCAACTTTGGGTAAGCGACATCACCTACTGGAAAACCTCCATAGGATATCTGTATATCAGTTTTATTACCGATGCATACTCACATAAGATAGTAGGCTTTAGGGTAGATAAAACTCTGGAAGCAGCAGCATCGGTCAAAGCACTGAAGATGGCAATTCGGGAAGCAACAGGTTCTCTAAATGGCCTCATACATCACTCAGATAGAGGGTTGCAATATTGCAGCGGTGAGTATGTCAAGGTTCTGAAAAGACACAAGGTTAAAATCAGCATGACAGAAAACGGAGACCCAAAACAGAATGCTGTAGCTGAGAGGATTAACGGAATCATAAAAGGGGAATACTTAGAAAACTACCAAGTCAACAGCCTTAAACAAGCAAGAAAACTACTTAGGCAAACCATAAGGCTTTATAACAGTGAAAGGCCTCATATGAGTATTAACAATAGGATCCCTTCAGAGATACACCAGTCAAAGAACATAGAAGTATTAAGAAAGTGGAAGAACTATTACCCAAATAACAAACCAACTGTAAACCAATATCAGGATTAACTATTATTGTATTATCATTAGAAAACTATAAGTCAAATCTGTAAACTTATTTTAGGACGAGTCAGACGAAGCAATCTACGTTTCTCCCCTGGCCCCTAAAGGGGCAGTACTGTATCAGTTCTGTTGACTCATCTGGCTTTCTATCTTGGGTAAAATGAAAGAGCCACCGAAAACCTCCCCTATAACTCGTCATCCTATGTTTAGAGATGGATTCTTAAGTCCCTTAACCTTCAACCAAAAAAAGCATAATCTACCTAATGGTCTGTAACCAGACTGCTGTTTGCCATGAATGGCATGCGCATGACCGCCCCGGTACCGTCTTTGCGAGAAATAAAACCTGTGACAACAAGGTTTTATGACGAAGCAATCTACCTACAGACACGGTGCTGTTTTTTCCCCTGATCCCTAAAGGGGTATGACTATTTCTGATCAGGTAGCCCTTTTTCATCTTGAGTGAAACGAAAGACCTGCCCAAGCCTGAAAGAACAGGTAGGTCCCTCTCTTCACTCGGGATAGAAAAGAGAAGAATATCATCACATTAAATCCCACTCACTTAATTATAACAGTAAGCCTCACCTAAGCAGAACGGGACATTATCAGCCAATCGGTATCCCCACCGATTGGGGCGACAGTGGGTGCAAATGCCCCTGTCCCGTAAAGAGGTATCACTTTATCACATCTGTTGATTCATTTGGTTTTCTATCTTGTATGAAACGAAAGGTCCACAGAATAGTCTTCGTTAAATACGAGGATTAGAGAGTAGCACTCGGCCAGTCATGGTGTCTCACCATGACGGATTTAAAGTACAAAACCTCCAACATGGTCAATCAATCGGTGGGGACACCGATTGTGGCGGCAGATTTTCTCCCCTTCCCCATAAAGGGGCAGTACTGTATCAAGTCAGTTGATCCATCTGGTTCTTTTATCCTGGCACCTAAAAGGGTAGTAAAAACTTCACCCCCTTAGATCATAACACTTTATTAATCTTCAGTTTACGATTTAGATAAAAGACAAGAGTACCTTCGAATCAATATCATATCTCTTCATATTTATTGGGTGTTCGTAAAAAAGGTCTGTTTCCGCAGGCTTTTTTTCTTTTAGAAACTTCCTGTTTCATGGTCACTCTTGATAAATTGCAAGCCGAAAAATTTTGAGAGTCAATGCACGTAGCGATAGCAGGAAACATAGGGTCCGGAAAAACAACATTAGCCAAAATGTTGGGCAAGAATTACAGATGGGATGTTCAACTGGAATCAGTGGAAGACAACCCCTATCTCAAGGATTTCTATGAAGACATGACGCGATGGTCTTTTCACCTTCAGGTCTATTTCCTGAACAGTCGCTTCAATCAGGTGGCACGAATCCGTGAGTCGCAAGGTGGTACTATTCAGGACCGAACTATTTATGAGGACTGCTATATTTTCGCAGCCAATCTCTTTAAATCAGGCTATATCTCAGAGCGTGACTACAAGAACTACCTGGAGCTTTTTAACTCCATGATTAAGCATGTGCAACCGCCCGATTTATTGATCTACCTCAAAGCGGATATTCCTAAACTGGTGGCCAATATTCAAAAGCGAGGCAGAGACTATGAAGAGTTGATTCGACTAGAGTATCTCAAAAACCTGAACTCACATTATGAGGAATGGATCGGCAACTATGACCTGGGCAAATTACTGGTCATTGATGTCAACAACCTCGACTTTGTCAATAAGGTGGAAGATTACTCTTATGTGCTGGAAAAGGTAGATCTTGAAGTGAACGGACTTTTTGCATAGCCCTTTTCTTACAAGCCCATCTCCCCTTCTTTGATAACATCCCAGGTATGATCTGCCAATAATTTAATAGTGGCAATAAACTCATAAGGACAACTCTTGCCCCATTCTTCCGGGGCAACCAGCGACAGGGTATCGGTACCATCTTTCTTCTGATAAAGATGATAGATACGACCAATAATGGGATCGAAACTCATTTTAGCCTGGTAGATTCTTTCGGAGACCGTTACCCGATTCTGAATATTCTTAGCCTGTTCGGCCAGCAGCTGCATCTGTTCATAGATTTGCTGCATATCCATTTCCGTCTGATCATACATAGCCGAGAGCGAACGGCCTTTGATCTTGCCTTTATCCTCCGGCTTAATCATGGCAGCACCTACGGTATGCGGAAAAGGAATCACTCCGGGATTGGGCGTTGTCATTTCACCCATTCTTTCCAGGTCAATCTTATCTACATCTATCTTCTTTCCTGAATCCTTCTTACTCACTGATCAGCTATTTTTTCGTTTTCTTTATTCGTCTTAGTCGTATCGGCTTCATCGTCAGATGGCGCAATCGACTCTTTCAGGTATTTCTTAGATCCGGGAAAGGATGTCTTTCGGGAAATATCATAGCCCACAATTAAGGTGGCAACGACAAACAACACCCCAATCAATAGAAATATCTTCTTCGACTTTTTCATCTTATCCTATCAGAACCTGAACTAATCAACAAAGTTTGGTATTACAATGCTAAATTCGTCAACTACGTGGAAAAAGCCTCGGAAACATACCGTAAAATCATTCATGTCGACATGGATGCCTTTTATGCTTCTGTTGAGCAGAGGGATAATCCCGAGCTCAAAGGGAAACCGGTAGCCGTGGGTGGAAGCCGTGAAAGAGGTGTTGTCGCTGCCGCCAGTTACGAAGCCCGAAAGTTTGGTGTACGTTCGGCCATGCCGTCCTCTCAGGCCTACAGTCGTTGTCCTGATATTATTTTCGTCAAGCCGCGCTTTGAACGTTACAAAGAAGTTTCTCATCAGATCAGAGCTATCTTTCAGGAATACACCGACCTGATAGAACCCCTCTCTCTGGATGAAGCTTATCTGGATGTGACCCATAACAAAAAAGGTATCCCCTCCGCCACCCTGATTGCCAAAGACATCAAGAAGCGTATCAAGGAAATCACCGGACTCACTGCTTCTGCCGGTATTTCTACCAATAAGTTCGTGGCTAAAATTGCCAGTGATTATAATAAGCCTGATGGTATTACCCTGGTAGGTCCTGAGAAAATCGAAATCTTTCTGGAACAACTGCCTATTGAAAAGTTCTTTGGCGTAGGAAAGGTAACTGCCGGCAAAATGAAAAACCTGGGTATTGTCGATGGCCGAACTCTGAAGAGCTGGAAGAAGGAAGACCTGATTGGCACCTTTGGCAAAAGTGGTGGCTTTTATTATGAAATTGTGAGAGGCAATGATCATCGCCCTGTTAATCCCAACCGGATCAGAAAGTCACTGGGTGCTGAAAACACCTTCGATCACGACTTTCACGATCTGGCCGATATGAAGATGGCCCTTGACCCCATTGCCAGAACCGTTTACAGAAGATTGGAAAATGCCGATAGGTGGGGTAAAACACTGACCGTGAAAGTCAAATTCGCAGACTTCACCCAAATCACCAGAAGTCAGACCACCGATCATTCGATCGACAGTCTGAGTGAAATACTGGAGATCACTGATCAGATCATGGAAAATATTGACTGGGAAGTGTACAATCAGGGCGTAAGATTATTAGGCATCACCCTCAGCAATTTCGATGATGAACAGGAGGAAATCATGAAACCGGGTCAACAGCTGACTTTAGAATTTTAATTTCTTGCTTGAATTGAAGTTAAATTGATTTAGTTTCGTTTCTCAATCAGTATAATTTATGTCGAAAGTCGTAATCAATAGCCACAAAGAATTTGAAGCATACATTGGTAAGGAATTGGGAGTTTCTGATTACCTGAAGGTAGACCAGGAGAGGGTAAATGCCTTTGCTGATGCTACCATAGACCACCAGTGGATTCACATTGATGCTGAGCGAGCTAAAAACGAAGGCGCCTTTGGCGGCACCATTGCCCATGGCTATTTGACTGTTTCTTTGCTACCCTATTTGTGGGAGCAAATTGCCGAGATCAACAATATCAAAATGATGATCAACTATGGCATTGAGAAGTTGAAATTCAATCAACCGGTTTTGGTTGGCTCTGAAGTAAGACTCAGAGTAAAACTGAGCAGCCTGGCCGACCTAAGAGGTATTACCAAATGTCAGCTGAATGTGGCCTTAGAGATTAAAGACAATCCTAAACCCGCCTTTACAGGGGAGTTTATTTTCCTGTATCATTTTAATAGCTAAGAACCGGAAATGGCTTAAACCATACCCAGTGAATGATATATTTCAAACCAGCCCACAGATGAATCTGTGGGCTGGTTTGTTTTGAATCAGGCTCACCTGAAATTTCTCATTAAATATTTGCGCAACTATATGATTGCTCATATATTCGCAATCATATAGTTGCGCTTTGGAAACAAGACGAGATATATTTCAAGCCATAGCAGATCCGACCAGACGAGCCATTCTTGTCCTGATTGCGGTAAACGCCATGACACCCAAAGCCATTGCCGATAACTTCAACAGCAGCCGGCAGGCTGTATCGAAACACCTGCAAATTCTTACCGAATGCGACCTGGTGAAACCGGAGCAAAAGGGACGGGAGATCTACTATTCCCTCGAAATAGACAAAATGAAGGAAGTGGACGCATGGATAGAGCAATTCCGCAAAATCTGGGAAACTAAATTCAACCAACTGGACACTTTATTAGCCACCATTAAGAACAAATAAAATGAGCACCTTAAAATTCGACTTTACAGTAGACAAAGCAGCCAAAACGGTATACATCACCCGGGAATTCGATGCGGGTCTGGATCTGGTTTGGGATGCTTTTACCAAAGCTGAATTGCTGGACCAATGGGTGGCCCCTGCCCCATTTAAAGCCAAAACCAAATACATGAATTTTGAAGTAGGTGGTAAAAGATTCTATGCCATGGTGAGCCCCGAAGGTCAGGAAGGCTGGATTCTTCAGCAATACAAATCCATTTCACCAAAGACCAACTTCAAACTATATAATGTATTTGCCGATAAGGATGAAAACCCTGCTCCAACGGGTTCTGACTGGGATTATACTTTCAGCGAGAAAGACGGCATTACCACTGTACACATTACCATCTATAATGAGTCGCTGGATAGAATGGAGAAAATGATAGAAATGGGCTTCAAAGAAGGATACGCAGCATCAGTAGAGAATCTGGAAAAGCTGTTAACTTCGATGAAATAAGAAGCACAGGGCAATCCTTGCCCGAACTTCAATTGGCTATTGTTCCATCTCCAAGACAAATAAGTCTGATGATGCAGACGGAAGCAATTTGGGGTTACATAAGTGGTTATCAAAGTATTTTTAAGAAATAGTGAATTCCTAATTAGGAAGCTAACAAACCAATCAGAATGACCGAAGATAAAATTGATATAGAATTGAGTAAGTCTAAAATGACTCTTCTATTGATGGGTGCCATCTCCTTTGTAGTTCTTGGAATTCTATTTATCCTCAATCCGGCTCAATTCGAAAACAGTCGCTTCGACAATCCGGTCGTAATAAGAACAGTCGGAATTGCTTCAGTGCTGTTTTTTGGTCTGTGTTTGGTTTTTATTGTTAAAAAACTCTTTGACGGAAGAATTGGCCTGACAATCGACAAAAATGGAATAACTGACAACTCAAATGCAACTAGTGTAGGATTAATTGCCTGGACAGATATCACAAACATTAAGACCCTTCAAATTGCTTCAACCAAGGTCTTAATGCTAGAGACAGATAATCCTCAAAAATACATTGATCGGGCAAAAAACAGTATCGCTAAAGGTGCCATGAAAACCAATTATAAGTTATATGGTTCCCCCTTATCAATTAGTGCCAGTTCTCTGAAAATTAGGCATGCTGAATTAGAGGAACTCATAAGAAATGAGTTCACACAGAGGACAAAATAAAAAGCATCTTTAATTCAACTTCACACATTCTGCTACCAAATTTAATCTCTTAACGAGATGCTAAGACTAGATAGAAGTAGTTACATAAAACACTGTCTCTGGTCTTAGCATCTCGCTGAGACCTTACTAATAATTGAGTATCAACCACTAAGCCCCTTTCCTCCTCACATAAATTGTCTTTTCCAGTTCAGAGACCACCTCTCCTTTTTCATCGGTAATTTGCAGTGGAAGTACCATCTCTGTTTTACCATGGGTATCTGCTTCTGTCTTCAGCTGATCTAAGATAGCATCAGTAATTTCGAAAACGCAGGTCACCTTTCCCTTGCCGGGTTTTTTAAACCGGATAGTTGAAGCCTTATCCCAAACAATATAGCCCCTACCCAGATTCTCCATAATCAGCAACATATAAAAGGGGTCAGACATTGCCATTAGCGATCCACCAAAGTGGGTACCCACCATATTCTTGTTCCACCAGCGAAGCTTCATCGTCACCACCGCCTTTTTGAAGTCTCTGGATAAATGTGCCAACCTGATCCCAGCCCCCACATAAGGAGGGTAAAAGTTGATCATTTTGATTTTAGTGCGATTAGATATTCTAAACATGGGATGTGATGGTTACTTTTGCCCGTAAATAAAACGAATTACGAATGACAGCAGAAATCCATACCGAGAAAGGTTTGATGAAAGTGGAGTTTTATGAGAAAGACGCTCCCAATACCGTAAAGAACTTTGTTGACCTCTCCAAAAAAGGCTTTTACGATGGCCTGACTTTCCACCGTGTAATCCCAAACTTTGTGATTCAGGGCGGATGTCCTAATGGCATTGGTAATGGCGGACCTGGCTACAGCATTGACTGTGAACTGGATGGTGATAACCAATACCACGACAGAGGTGTACTTTCTATGGCACATGCCGGAAGAAACACTGGTGGCTCTCAATTCTTTATTTGCCACAGCCGTGAGAATACTGCTCACCTCGACAGAAACCACACATGCTTTGGTAAGGTCTATGAGGGAGTCGATATCGTTGACGATATCCGTCAGGGAGATAAAATCGAGAAGATTGTAATCATCGAAGACTAATCGATGCTGAATAAACCATAGTCCACAGGTTTAGCTAATGGCTACTGCTTGTGGGCTATGGATTTTAAAGGTCCTTTGGAGTAAATCGTCCTTCTGAACTCATTAGGCTTTTTATCATTCAACAGATCTAAAGATCCTTTCGCCTCTATCAATTCAATAAAATGCCCTTCGGCCTGGTTGTACTGATCAATGTCCTTATAGGTGGTAATCAGCATAAAACTTAATGGAACGGTCTCGGTCGGCTCCATTTCAATGAACTGATAACTTTCGATATACCCCTTCTCTATCGCCTGTTCCCTTAATATCTTCCAGTTGTGCAAATAGTAGTGCCTGGCTTCGGCTATATTCTCGTTGATGACTTCCACCATATCCACGGTTGATACAGACTCTTTGTGCAGATCAGAGGAGACCAGCAGAGTAAATAGCAGTGAGATTAAATATTTCATACATCTGAGTTTTAAAGAGGACAACTCAAAGCACGATCAACCGGGGTACCAATACAGCTTATAGACATATTCCCCAAAACAATCGACCAATGAGCACCTATTTACTCAAAACAGCCTTGGCAAAATCACTTACCAGGTAGGCCAGCGATTTACCAACCAGAATGCGTTGGTCTTCATCATTAGGTGCAGCCTCTGATAAATGCAGATAAGCCGGATTTACACTATTGGCAGATTTACGGATATACAAACGGGCCTGCTCCAAAGAAAAGCCGGTGGGAGAAATGGCAGAACTCGGCATCATGCGAATAGAATCCATATCCAACTCAATTCCACACTCAATCTGATCATCAATCACAAAAGACAGTGCATCAGCCAAAGTTTCTTCCAGATAGGTAATCCGCTCCAGAAAAGAGTACTTCACCTGCTCATCAGCATCCATCGACTTGAGCATGTTTTCATTATTGTAGGACTGATGCAAACCAAATACGAAATAGCGATTAAGTGCCATCTTTTGTCTGGCATATGAGAATGCATTACCGCTATGCCTGCCCTCCAGCGCCCTGAAATCGCAATGTGCATCCAGATTGATCACATTTACCTTCTTCTTTCTAGCTGTGGCTGCCACAGCCTTAATAATAGGATAGGCATTGTTCTGCCCTCCCCCGATGATAATGGGAATAAGTCCCTGCTGTTTCACCGTCTCGATCACTGGTTCTACCAGATCATCAATCTCCTCGCACAACAAGTGTAGCTTCTGGGTATAGTATTCAGAGCCGGCAGAAAGTAATTCGGCCTTTTCCTGGATCAGGTCAATATCTACAGAACCCAATACCACAAACTCCTTTCCTGACAAAAAACGATTACTCTGAATATTGAGGAACTCAAAGAGAAAGGCTTCCCAGGCATTCTGCGCTCCGGAACGGCCCGAATTCCCCAGTATCCCCACACATTCAGGAATACCGATAATGCAGAATTTAACTTCTTTCTTCAGCTTCTTAAGCTCAGTCTTCCATGCCTTAGCCGAGCAATACTGCGTCTTCTCCCCTACATGGGTTTCTCCCTTCCTGGTCTTTAAAAAGTGTTCGGGGTTTACCTCAACTATCATCCTGTGCTGGTTCTACTTTTCAGCTAAAATAGTTAAAAAGCAGTTGGTCAGTCCTTATATTCGCTAGCTAGATTATTAAATTATAGTTACTTTTTAACACAACCAATTCAAAAGCAATGCATTACACACCGGAGACTGTTCGGATATTCGTAGTGGAAGACGATCCACTTTACATTAAGCTGGAGCGTTACATAGCCGAACTTAATCCGGATCATGTAGTCCATACTTTTGATACCGGCAGAGCCTGCCTGGAAAACCTTCACGAAAACCCCAAGATCGTTTTACTTGACTACTCCCTTCCTGATATGACCGGAAAGGAAATACTGGAGGAGATTAAAAAGTACGACCCTGAAATTCAGGTAATTGTAGTCTCTTCTCAGGAAAGCATCAATACCGCTGTCTCCCTGCTGAAACATGGTGCCAATGATTACATCACCAAAGACAATGAGACCAAAGACAGGCTGCTACATGCGATCAACAATGCCAAGAAGGTTAGCTCTCTGAAACATGAGATTACCGTTCTAAAGGAAGAACTCAATCAGAAATATGAGTTTGGTAATAGTATCATTGGGGAAAGCCCTGCTATTCAGAAGGTCTTCAAAATGATGCAAAAAGCCGTGAAGACCAATATTACGGTCTCCATTACGGGGGAAACCGGAACAGGTAAGGAAGTAGTAGCCAAAGCCATACATTATAATTCCGAGAAGAAATCTAAGCCATTCGTAGCCGTCAACATTGCGGCTATTCCGGAAAACCTGATTGAAAGTGAGCTTTTCGGTCATGAGAAAGGTGCCTTTACCGGAGCTGTGGCCAGAAGAAAAGGGAAATTCGAAGAGGCCAATGGAGGCACTCTGTTCCTCGATGAAATCGGAGAAATGGATATTAACCTACAGGCTAAGTTACTTCGGGTTTTGCAGGAACGTGAACTGACCCGTGTGGGTGGCAATGAGCTGGTGAAATTCGATCTGCGGGTCATTGTGGCTACGCATAGAAATCTGGCAGAAGAAGTAAAGTCAGGCAATTTCAGAGAAGACCTCTATTACAGACTCCTGGGTATTCCAATCGAGCTTCCTCCTCTTCGTGAAAGAGGTCAGGATGTGATCCTCATTGCCAAGCACTTACTCAACACCTTTGCCAAAGAGAATAAACTTGGTGCTGTTAAACTAAGCCAGGGGGCTAAGAATAAGTTACTGGCCTATGCCTTTCCTGGGAACGTAAGAGAATTGAAATCGGTGGTAGAGCTGGCAGCCGTGATGTGTGATGAGAATGAAATTCAGGCAGATGACATTACCTTTAACAGCCTGCAGAAAGAAGACCAGTTTCTATTTGAAGAAATGTCGCTGCGTGACTACACTTTTAAAATCATCCGCCATTTTCTGGACAAATACGATAATAATGTGCTCCTGGTGGCTAAGAAACTGGATATCGGTAAATCGAGTATATATCGCTACCTGAAAGAAATGGAAGAGTAGGCTCAACCCATTTTAGATACAAAAGCCTCTTCGATCTTCAAAAACAATTCAGTAGGCACTATCGGTTTGGGAATTGCCCCATAGTAATTCTGGAAATCCAGATCCAGACTTGCTTGTTCACCAATCAGAGAACTCATCACGATTACCGGAATCTGGTTCAAGCCTGAAGTTTCATCCAAAATCTCCATCAGCTCCAAACCATTCAGTTCAGGCATCTCAATATCGGTTAGAATCAGGTCAATTGCCGGGTCTTCATTGTACAGCTTATACACCGCTTCCCAGCCATCTGAAACCAAAGTCACCTCGTAATTATCTTTCAGATGGTAGCCCACCATCTTCTGAACACTAATGTCATCTTCAACCACCAGTATTCTCTTTCTCAATGCTTTCAAATCAATCAGGCCACAGCCTTTATCGTGCCAATTTATAAGGCCTTAAAAATCAGCCCATAAATAGCTAAAAATCCCGATTTGCAAAACAGCTTTTATTCGTGCAGGTCCATAACAAGACAAAGAGTCTCAAAACGGGATTTCACCGTATTCTACCTCTCGACATATTTCGCATCTTCTTTTTGGTCATTTTAAGTATGTTTGATCATTACCTTAAAATCTAAAAAGAGACATGAGAAAGATAGGAATATTCGGTTTACTACTTTTTTGGGCGGTAGTATCCTATGCTCAAACCAAACCCCTCTCGCAGCTCACTGTGGAGGAAATCATGCAGGCTCCGGAGAAGTTCATTGGCACCTCTCCTTCCAGAGTAAGCTGGTCTAAAGACAGCAAAAGCATATTTTTTTACTGGGACCCGGATGGCAACGGTGAAGTTTCATCTTACAAAATCAGCAAAAACGGTGGTCAGGCTGAAAAGGTGGAAGATACTTCAGAAGGATGGCCTTCCAGCTATGAATACAATAAAGCCAAAACCAAAATTGTCTATTCTGAAGGTGGAGACATCTACATGAAAGAACTAAAGTCAGGCAAGGTAACACGCCTTACCTCGACCAACAGCAGAGAAGTGAGTCCTTCCTTCCACAAGGAAAATGTCATCACTTTTATTGCTGATGATAACCTGTTCTCTATCGACACAGAGACCGGTTTAATGACTCAACTCACCAACTTCATCATTACCAATAATAATGACGAAGACCGCGGTGGTAGAAGAAACGTGAACAATGGAAATTCGGGCAATAGAATCCAGGATGCCTGGCTGAGAGAAGATCAGGCTACTACCTCTGAAATCCTTGCTGAAAGAAGAAACAGACCTAGAAGAAGCTTCAGAGGCTTTGGTTCTTTTGGCGGATTCGGTGGCGATAACGACAACAGAAGTGCCGTTGAATTGGAAAACATCAGAGGACTGCAACTCTCTGCAGATGGTAAATTCGTAAGCTTCACAGTTTATCATGCTCCGGAAAATGGTGCCAAGCGTACTATTGTTCCTAACTACGTAACAGACTCTGGTTATACCACTGACCTGAATACCCGTGAAAAAGTAGGTGGTGAACAGGGTTACAGCGAAATCGGCATCTACAATGTAGAAGGCGATAGTGTTTATTACCTCGACAAAATGCAACTGCCAGGTATTACTGATCTTCCTGATTATGTAAAAGATTATCCTGATAAGGAGTGGAAAGAAGAGCCAAGAAAGGTATCGGCTACTACAACCATCTGGTCTGGTGATGGCAAATATGCCGTTGTTCAGTTCTCTTCAGAAGACAACAAAGACAGATGGATCATGCGTCTTATTCCTGAATCAGGTGATCTGATCACTATCGATCGTCAGAGAGACGAGGCATGGATTGCAGGTCCTGGCATCAGTAGCTTTGGTGGCGGAACTTTCGGTTTCCTTCCTGACAACAAGACAATCTACTTCCAGTCTGAAAAGTCTGGTTACTCGCACCTTTATACCCATGACCTTTCAACAGGTGTTACCAAGCAGCTAACCAACGGAAACTACGAAGTGTACAGCCCATTCCTTTCTGAGGATGGTAGCAAATGGTATTTCACTGCTAATATGAAGCACCCGGGTATCAGACACTTCTACTCCATACCTGTTGGTGGTGGTACTCCTACTCAGATCACTTCAGTAGACGGTGGTAACAACGTAACCCTTTCTCCTGATGAGAAGACTTTGGCGATTGAGTACTCTTACATCGATCAGCCAACTGAACTTTATGTACAGGCTAACAAACCAGGTGCAAAAGCAGAAAAGCTGACCGAAAGTCTAAGAGATGGCTTTAAGCAATATGACTGGCACGAAGCTGAGATCATCACTTTCAAGGCAGAAGATGGTGCCGATGTACATGCCAGACTTTATAAGCCTGAGAATCCAAATGGTGCAGGTGTGATCTTCGTTCACGGTGCAGGATACCTTCAAAACGTGCACTACTGGTGGAGTACCTACTTCCGTGAGTATATGTTCAACAACATGTTGATGGCGAAAGGCTACACCGTATTGGATATCGACTACAGAGCCAGTTCAGGTTATGGTAGAGACTGGAGAACAGGCATCTATAGATATATGGGTGGAAAAGACCTTTCTGACCAGATTGATGGCGCTAAATACCTTATGAATGAGCACGGTGTTGAAGCCGGAAGAATCGGTATGTACGGTGGTTCTTATGGTGGATTCATTACCCTGTTTGCCATGTTCAAATATCCTGATGTAATCAATGCCGGTGCGGCCCTAAGATCTGTAACTGACTGGGCACACTATAACCATGGTTATACCTCAAATATTTTGAATACGCCTGTTGAAGATCCAATTGCCTACAAGCGTAGCTCTCCTATCTACTTTGCAGAAGGCCTTAAGGGTGATCTGTTGATTGCTCATGGTATGGTAGATACCAATGTTCATTTCCAGGATGTTGTAAGACTGGCTCAAAGACTGATTGAGTTAGGAAAGGATAATTGGGAAATGGCACTTTATCCTGTTGAAAACCACGGTTTCACAGAGCCATCGAGCTGGACAGATGAGTACAAGAGGATTTTCAAACTGTTCGAAAACACAATCGGACAAAAGGATTAAAAAATGAAGAGAGCAGCATTCCTGGCAATTCTATTTGTCACCCTATTTTCCTGCCAGCCGCAGGAAAATCAAACCCAGGAGAACAGAGGTCTTATTGTGCAGAAAGCCATGGTGGTTTCTGCACATCCTTTAGCCTCTGAAGTGGGTAAGAATATCATGGCTAAAGGTGGAAATGCCGTGGATGCTGCTATTGCTACTCAATTCGCTCTCGCGGTAGTCTATCCGGGAGCGGGTAATATTGGTGGCGGTGGTTTTATGGTTAGTCGAATGGCTAATGATGAAATTGCCTCACTGGACTATAGAGAAAAAGCTCCCCTGGCCGGAGGCAGAGACATGTACCTCGATGAAAACGGTGAGGTTATTCCTAACTCAAGCCTCAGAGGACATTTGGCTGCAGGAGTTCCTGGCACCGTTGCCGGATTAGCCGCTGCCCATCAAAAGTATGGTAAACTGGATTGGGCCGAACTGGTTCAGCCTGCTATCGACCTGGCCGCTAATGGCTGGGAGTTGACAGAGCGCGAGGCCAGAGGGCTAAATGGTAACAGAGAAGCTTTTATTCAATACAATACCATTCAACCTGACTTCTTCCTGTCCAAAGAAGGAGAAGAATGGAAAGCTGGCGATATAGTGAGTATTCCAGACCTGGCCGCTACACTCACCAGAATCAGAGACAATGGTCGTGATGGTTTCTACAGAGGAGAAACCGCACAATTGATTGTGGAAGAAATGCAACGCGGCAATGGACTTATCAGTCTCAAAGACCTTGAACAATACGAAGCCGTTTGGAGAGAGCCTATTACCGGCACCTATAAAGATTATCAATTCATCTCCATGCCTCCACCATCCAGTGGGGGAATTGCCCTGGCTCAATTGTTCAATTCAGTAGAAGCGCTCAACCTGAGTGATAAAGGATTTCATTCCGTGGCTGCTGTTCATGCTATGGCAGAAGCTGAAAGAAGAGTTTATGCTGACCGGGCCAAACACCTGGGCGACCCTGATTTCTACAAGGTCCCCAGGCAAGGCTTGTTAGAAAGAGACTATGCTACTGAACGCATGAGCAACTTCGATCCTGCCAAAGCCACTCCGAGCGCAAGTATTCAGGCGGGTCAACCTGCAGGATATGAAAGCGAGGAAACTACTCACCTTTCGGTCATAGATGCCGAAGGCAATGCCGTTTCGGTAACCACTACCTTAAATGGAGGAATGGGTTCAAAAGTCTTTGTTGGAGGAGCCGGATTTCTGCTCAACAATGAAATGGATGATTTCAGCATTAAACCGGGGGAGCCTAACATGTATGGCCTTGTTGGTGGCGAAGCTAATTCTATAGCGCCTGAAAAACGCATGCTCAGTTCCATGACACCTACCATTGTCACCAAAGACGGAGAGCTCTTTATGGTAGTAGGCACTCCTGGAGGTTCAACGATTATCACTTCCGTTTTCCAGACCATAGTGAATGTCATCGACTTTGACATGACCATGCAGGAGGCTGTTGCCGCTCCCCGATTCCACCATCAGTGGCTGCCAGACAGAATTCGCTATGAGCGAGGTGGCCTCGACAGCCTCACTGTAGTAAAGCTGGAGCAAATGGGACATACTATGAGTGCCGGTGGTGCCAGTGGCCGTGTAGATGCCATCCTTGTGCTGCCTGATGGCAGGCTCGAAGGTGGAGCCGACCCAAGAGGCGATGATACTGCCATGGGTTTCTAAGCCCGGCTGCTTTCACTTTCATCCCCCATTGCCTATATTGATAACATGAGGTTATGGGTATTATTGATTTTCCTTTCAACCACTTGTCTGGGACAATCTGTTTTACCCTCATTTGAATCTTCCTACCTCACTGAAGTCAATGTAGATCAGCTACTGATTGGCCAGCCTAAGGCCTACAGTATTGAAGTCTTCAATTACAATAGAGATTCGGCAAGACTCTTTAAATCTGAGATCAGCAGTCATTACTATTTTCAAAATACAAGTTTGATCCGGGTAGAATTTCAGAAGGCTGGAAAAGCCATTAAGACCTATCTCTTCGACAGCTTAGGTAGAATTCAGGAACAGTTGCGAACAGATGATTTTGAAAGCATTCCCAGAATCACCTATTCCTACAATGAAGAGACATTGACTTCGGAAGAAATAGTTTATCGAATCACAGGCACAGTTCACTCAAGAATTGTTTTACGCTATAATGACCAGGGATTGGTTATTGCCAAAGAAGAATACAGAGGAAGAGATCAACTGAATCGTTATTGGCTCTACGAATACAATGAACAAATGGACCTGATCCATGAAACCTACTTTGACCTAAGCAGTCGCAGCGATGAACCTACCAATCAACTGGAAAAACAATACACTTACGATTCGGAGGCTAGAATCATTGAGATCAAAACCCGAAAGGATGAGGCATTAGAATCTACCACAGAATTCAGGTATTTCCCGGACTCTCTTATTCAGGAAACCCTGGTCTACCAGTCCAGAGAATTGCCCGTTGAGCGGCAGGTAGAAATCAGACATGATTCAGCCCGGGTATTGGTAAAGGGCTATTTCAATACAGGAGATACAACCTCCTATCGCTCCAGGTTTAAGGAAATCTATGTAGATGGTGATCTGGTAGAATACGAAAGCCGAACTTTAAGAGGTACTTTTGTAGACAGGTATGCCACATTCTATGAATATGATTATCGGGGTAATTGGATCAAGAAGACTACTTACTCGAACGGCATTACCATTAAAGTAGAAGAAAGAAGAATCAGGTACTAGCCAAGTATTAATGGAGAATCCAAAAGTATTTGAAATGGAAATTCAGGTGGAGCAACAGCACCTGGATGAAATGAATCATGTCAATAATGTGCAGTATCTGCAATGGGTACAAGATGTAGCCAAAGCGCATTGGGAACACCTTGCCATGACGAACTGGCTGGAAACTTACGCCTGGGTGGCACTGAACCACTTCATTGAATATAAAAAGCCTGCTTTTCTTGGTGAGCGACTGATACTCAGAACTCATGTGCACGAGTTTAATGGAGTGAAATCCATTCGTCTGGTCAGAATATTCAAGAAGGAAACCGAGGAGTTGCTTGTGCAAGCCAAAACAGAGTGGTGTATGATAAGAAGAGATAATCTGAGACCTGTCAGGGTGCCTTCTGAAATTGTTGAACCCTTCTTTAATTCTCAACCTTAAGTAAAGCTTCAGCAGCAGACTTTAAATACTCAGGTGGATACTCAATAAAGTCCTTTTGATGTTTTACCAACCCCTGCTTGTCAAAGGTCAGCTCTATCACAAACCTCCATTGATGGTCAATACCAAATAGTTTTTCGCCATAATAGAAAGGTGTAAAGTAACCTGAGCCTATAGCCGTAGAATCATTTATCGTTAAGTTTTCCAGTATCAGGGTTTCTGGATATTCGGGATGCTTTTGAAATAAGGTATCCGGCCAGTTATAGAAGTTTTCAAATCCGGTCCGATCAAAGCGATATCTGAAAATGACATCTTCAAAAACCAAATCGTCAGCATAAAGCTGCTTGAAATGCTCCCAATCTGAACGATCACTGTAAGTATCAAAGAAATGCTTTGCTAACGGGTAGATGTTATCCTTATCATTCTTTTCTGATGAGCAAGACCATAAGAGCACTAGGGTAATGAATATGGTGAGGTATCTGGCCAATGTTAGCGGATAATCACAAATTCAACTCTTCGGTTAATCTCTCTGCCTGAAGCACTATCATTGTCAGTCAATGGCTGCTCTCCGCCAAAGCCTACAAACTCCACCCTATCGGCCTCAACTCCCTTACTAAGGAGATAGTCGCGGACCGTTTTAACTCTTTCAACGGACAGTTCCTTTAAGAGGCGGGCATCACCTCGATTGTCGGTATGTCCTTCCAACCGAATGGCCATGCCTGGGTTTGACTTCATCATCTGAACAATTTCATCCAGTTGTCTGGTAGCCACTTGTGGATTCGAGAAAGTAGCTGCAGCACGATTGAAAAGCACATTCTCAATTTTCATCTTGGTACCCACCTCCTCAGGAGTCAGGTAAAAAGTCTCAACTCCACTTCCACCGAATTCACTATCTACTCCCTGCACGGAAGCATCTGCAGTGAATATCTCTTCATAAGCCAGATATCCTTTCGCTTTGATATTCACCGCTACCTCTGCCCCTTCTTCAAGTGAGAGCACAAAGTGTTTGTTTTCAGAATCTATATCTGCTGTATTCAGGTCGATCTTCTTTTGTCCATAAGTAAATTCTATGGCTGCATCTACCGGTTGCTCTGTTCTTTTGTCAAGCACCTGAAAGGTCATTACAATGACCGACTCCTTCTCCGGTTGATCCGTTTCCGAGGCAGTATTGGCTGTGATCACAGTCTCGGCTGACTGCTGCAAAGCCTTTTCTGTCTGACTCAACGGAAAGTTGAATATATCGCCAAAGCCTTCACTGTTCTGGGTAGATGAAAAGAAAGCCATATCACCTTCTGCCGGAATGAAGTAATCTCGCTCGGTGCCTTTGGTATTGATGGCTTCACCCAGATTTACCGGTGCTGACCAATCCTGCCATGAACCATTCAGGCGCTTAGTCACAAAAATGTCCCGACCGCCAAAACCATCATGAGCATTAGATGTAAAATAAAGCGTTTCATTATCTGCAGCGAGGAAGGGCGACCATTCTTCACCATAGGTATTCACTACTGATCCCAGGTTCTTTGGTTGACTCCACTGATCGTCTCCCTGTTTGAAAGAGACATACAAGTCTTCATTTCCCTCTGATTCATAAGACCTGATAGCCAGTATGAGTGTATTCTCTTCTCTGTTAATAGTGGCCCCTATGTAGGGTGAATCGTTGGAGAAATATTGAATTCTTAATCTTTCCGGCCTTGTCCATTCTCCATTCTCAAGGTTTGAAACGGCTATCCCATTTCTCATATTCCCACCGCCTTGTCCATCCGGATCAAAGTAATTCAGAAGATACATGCGCTGACCATCAGCACTGAAGCCTACTACCCCATTCAAGCCTGGGTGATTGATCAGGTGGCCGGCATGGGCCGGCTGAGTCCAACCAGAATCTGTCTTGACACTATACCAGATATCTCCTCTGTCGATTACTCCACCGACATTAGCCGCATGGCCTGAGCGGGTGAAATAAAGAGTATTACCATCAGGACTTAGGGCCGGACTATGCTCATCGTAAGAAGAGTTCAATCCATCAATTTTAATATGACTTTCAACCTGAGCCTGAGTATAAAAAACAGACAGGAATCCGATAAGGAAAATGCCGAAGCGATTCAACATGGAAATTTGTTAATGATCAATACGAATTACGCGTAAAGCGCATGCTAGTTCAAGACAGGCTGTTTTAAACTTTGTTAACGCAAATTAAAAGAATTGATTGGAATAGACTATGGATTATTCCATCGATCTAGTCTTACACGTAAGGTAACTGCCTTTCCAAAGAGAGCCAATCCGCTATTTACCACAATCAAGGCCAGGGTACCCAGCCAAAACCATTGGGAGAAGGCAGCCGCTTCATATTTCCTGATGAGTGCCTCACCCATAAGACTTAACCCCAAACCAACCAATGCGAGGCCTGTGGCTGCGAACAGGAGCCACTGCTGTTTTAACTTCTTCTTTTCCATATTAAAAATAGATTTCCTGTGCGAGTCTGTATGTATTCGCATGGGCCTCAACAATATGTGCTATTCTTTGAGAGTAGCCTCCACCCATGCTGGCGACCAGAGGAATACCGTTCCGCTTACACAAGTCTAAAACCATTCTGTCGCGTTCTTTACACCCCTCAATAGTCATTCCCAGTCGACCTAGCTTGTCAGTGGCCAAAACATCGACTCCCGACTGGAAAAAGATAAAGTCAGGTTCTACATTGTCCAGCAAGCTTTTCAGGTATTGGTCCAACAGGCCCAGATACACATCATCCGTTGTACCATCAGGTAAAGGCACATCCAGGTCAGATTTCTCTTTATGCATAGGATAGTTAGATGCCCCATGCATACTGAAGGTAAAGGCCCGGGGTTCGTTCTGAAATATCTCTGCAGTACCATTCCCCTGATGTACATCAAGGTCAACTACCAGTACCTGTTTTACCAGTGACTCATCGAGCAAATGATTGGCGGCAATGGCAATATCATTAAGCAGGCAAAAACCCTCTCCTCTATTGGTAAAGGCATGGTGTGTACCTCCTGCAATATTCATGGCTATACCATTTTGCAGGGCAAAGAGTGCCGCCTGCAGGGTGCCATTCATGATGGTAATTTCTCTTTCTACCAGTTGCTGAGACAATGGAAAGCCTGTTCTTCTCTCTTCTTTTCTGTCGAGTTGGAGGTTTTTGAGCTTAGCCCAATAGTCAGCATCATGGGTTCTGATGACCTTTTCTTCAGGGAGTGGTTCGGGCTCAAAGAAGTTATCCTCCTTTACAGTTCCCTCATACAAAAGCTGTTCAGGAAGTAAATTATACTTCTCCATTGGGAACCGATGATTCCTGGGGAGAGGGTGAGCGTAAATTTCAGTCCAGGCTATTTTAAGCATAAGTAATACTCAAAAGCCAAAACTAAGATGAGATGTTTTACTTCTGAAGACTTTCTCTGATTATTGCAGTCAATTTGGGTAAATCTCTGGCAATGGCCTGATACTTAGGAACAGAACCATTGATTTGATAACAAATAGAAAACCCATGATCTACAAAGTACATCATGATGGTAATATAGCCGGGCATAAAGCCGGTATGGCTATAAATTTTACCATTAGGTGAATCAATAATATGTACACCAAGGCCCCAGTTTCCTCCCATCTGACCGGCACTTCTTCCATTAAAGTATTCGACTAACAAAGCCTTGTCGAACATTTCTCCCTCGTAAATCTTCTTCGCTAATATGGCCAGGTCTTGCGATGTAATGACCAGACCTCCACCAGCCCACTCGAATTGAAGATTATAACGGCTTACATTGTTTTCATCCAGTATTTCTCCCTTGAAAAGCAGCCCATCGTCATTATAGCCCTGGGCCAGGTTGCTGTAACTCCTTTTGTTCTGAGCTTCCACATATTTCAAGCCTGCCTTTTTGATCACTCTTTCTTTCACTTCATCATAGAGATCGTTACCGGTTACTTTTTCCACCACCATGCAAGCGATGATATAATTGGTATCTGAATACTCAAACTGAGCACCTACCTCAAAGAGTGGCTCATCATCGAAGACATATGAAAGCAAATCTTCTGGCTTCCAGACTTTATTGACATCCTTCAGCAAGTCTTGTTCAAAGCTTTCTTTGAATACATAGCGGGGAATTCCACTTTCATGTCTGAGCAAAGCCCTCATGGTCAGTTGTTCAGCATTGGGTAGTCGCCTGAACCAGTTGTAAGAGCCCAGGTAGGTTGAAATGGGCTCATCCAGGTCTATTTTACCTTCTTCTACCAGTTGCATAATGACCACAGAATAGAACACCTTTCCGGTACTGCCTCCTAACATCTGGTGTTCAGGAGTCATCTCTATGTCCTTTTCGATATTTGCCTTTCCTGCGGCTATGGCAATCAACTCATTATCAGGCAAAACGGCAGCGAAAGTCACTCCAGGCGTGGCGTAGGACGCTTTGATCTGATCCAGCTCCTCCTGGAGTCGGATCTTCAGCTCACTGACACTTTGCGCCTGAGCGGATATACCAAGAGTGAATAGGAAAAGAAGGTTGAGAAATAGCCTTTTCATAGTATTGGATTTAGTCCAAAGATAAGATTCCTCAACCTTGTGAATATTGCTTATTACAGATTAGGCCTCATCATCAAACTGAAAGGAATAATGGGTAGGGTCTAGCTTCAGTGTTTCTTCGTTGTAGTCTTTGATAAATTTCTCAATCACCTGATCGGTAATCTTATCCACATGCAGGCCAACATCAAGACCGATGCCGTAGTCAATATTAGGGTCTACATCGACATGCTCTTTTACCTTCACGGCTTCGTCTTCTTCAAGCTCATCCATTACTTCTGTCATGTATAGCCCAATTTCTTCTTCTTCGTCATTCAAAGGCTCAATGTCTCCATTTTCGTCTTCTTCATAAACAATGCTCTTATAGTTAGGATATTTCTGAGCTACCTTGTGCTCGGCCAATTCGTAGATCTCACTACTATGTTGCAGTTTTAAAGTATAAATAGCAGCATCATAGATCACTTCTCTTCCTTCATAAATACCTATGAAATAGAAGTTCATAAAGTCATCAGAATTGTCTTCAGACTCAATGACTACGAATGATTTTCCGCCTTCAGCGATTTCCTTTTTCAGATCTTCAATTTCCTGAGGGTCAAAGCCTTGATTGGATTGCATAACAGAATCTTCTGGATTATTTGTTGATATAAATTGAATATAATTGATTTTTCCGAGGTCTCAAATATTTGTCTGAATTGCCGCTTTTACCTCCTTGACCCGGTTGTCGAATAATGTCGGGTCATAATTTACTTCAGGAAATAACATGGCATTCAGATAAGCCTTCACCTCATCTGAGTGAGTGGTGGTTCGGCTGGTATTCATCCCTACATATTTAAAAGTAGTCCACATGAGTGTTTTCAGGTGGCTCTTGTAGTCATCGGTCATTAGATACTCTACTACGATTGTATTGTCATCAAAATGTATGAGTCTGGTAATGATTCTTACCCACTCACCCAGATTCGCTGGCTTAAGATAGGCAATATGGTGATTGTACACTACCCAAAAGGCCTCATACGATTTAATCAAGTCCATGATTTCGACCCCATAAAGCTTAGGTACCTGATCTTCCCGGGCATTAAAGAAGTAATCGAAGTATTTGGCATTGTTCAGGTGTCGAAGCGGATCACAGTCCTGAAAACGAATGATCATTCTCGACTCGGTCTGCTTCTTATATTCTTTATGAGGGTCAACGATAAACATTACAAATAGCGTTGTTTGATAACATCGGTATGATGAGCACAGTGTCCATAAATCATGGCAGCCAAAGCTCTTACGCTTACAGGAAATCCGGATGCAGTTCCTACCTGAAGACTGTCTGATTCCGGCATATCTTCAAAGAGAAAAAGTGTAGCCGTTCTGATCGCTACAAATTCTTCAAGAAGGCTCGAAAAGGTCCTGGTCTTGGTTGGACTGGCCGACTGATAAGTATCCTGATCCATACCTGGCAAAGGTGTTTTATCTCCCCTGGCAATACACAGAGCTCTGTAAGCAAAAATGCGTTCCGTATCGTTGATATGATTCAGCAACTCTTTAATACTCCACTTCCCTGAAGCGTAGGCATACTCTGAGGCTTCCTCAGAAATACCCGACATAAAGGCTGTAAAAGAGCTTAATTGTTCTCTAAGTGCCTTAATGATGTTATCTCCTTCTACCTTATCGATATAGGTGGCATAAAACTCATTATACTCACCAGCCTGGGGTTTCCTGATCATGTTTCAAGATAGAGGAATTTTTATTTAAACACCTCAATCTTCTATCCAACT
The DNA here is from genome assembly GCF_965216855.1 of Roseivirga sp. Lineage (NCBI taxonomy): Bacteria > Pseudomonadati > Bacteroidota > Cytophagia > Cytophagales > Roseivirgaceae > Roseivirga > Roseivirga sp. Next base: position 666,871 of record NZ_OZ244204.1, read on the forward strand.
GGCATACATAATATAATGCTCGGGGGTCTTGTCAATAACCTGGCGCAACCTGGCATCTATTTCTTTCACCTTTTTGGCTGGTGTTCCTGCATAAAGTGAGTTAGGCTCCACTACAGTATTGGCTAATACTACGGCCCCGGCAGCAACCATAGAGCCTGATTTAATCACGGCATTATCCATCACTATCGCCCCCATGCCAATGAGCACATTGTCTTCAATAATGCAGCCATGCACAATTGCATTATGACCGATAGATACATTATTACCCAATACGGTTTTGCTGAGGTTCAGGGTACCATGGATCACTGCACCATCCTGAACATTGCAGTTCTCCCCCATTTCAATTGAACAAACATCGCCACGAACTACCGCATTGAACCACACATTGGAATTGGCAGCCATAGTGACATCACCCACGACTGTGGCATTATCTGCCAGCCAGCAAGACTCATGAATCTGTGGTTTCTTACCCTTTACACCTTTTATTAAAGCCATTTTAAAAATTTATATGTACATACATTGAACTTTCTTACTTTCTTCACAGTTTTGCACTTGTATCGAACAAATACGCAGACTTTCTGTTGTGAATGTTCATTGAAAGGAAACAAAGTTAAACCTATAATCAAGTCAAAATGAAAATTTTAAAATCAACTCTCGGTATAGCGATGCTGGCCCTGTTGGCAGTAGCCTGTGGCCCAAAAGGCGAAACCGTAGAAACTTCTGAAGCGAAGGAAGTAGCTTCAGTAGCTGATGCAGTAGCTATTCCGGTAAATACCGCGAACAGTCAGATTACCTGGATTGGTAGCAAGCCTGCCGGTAAACACAATGGTACCATTGCCATTACTAATGGTGAAATCATGAAGAGCGGTTCTGAAATCGTTGGTGGATCTTTTACCATTGATATCAACTCTTTGGTGGTGCTTGATTTGCCTGCTGAGTCTGAATACAACGGTAAATTGAAGGGACACCTGATGTCTGCCGATTTCTTCGATGCAGCCAATCACCCAACTGCCAGCTTTGAAGTAACCAGCGTGAAGCCTTATACCGCTTCAGGACTGGAAGCTGATAAAGAGCAGTACGACACAGAAAACAAGCCAGCCGGACTTAGCGAGATTATGGTAGAAAACCCTACTCACTTTATCTCAGGTAACCTGACGATGAGAGGTACTACCAAGAATATTACTTTCCCTGCTCACGTATCTATGAATAATGGAAAGATCATGGCTAAGGCTAACTTCAATATTGACAGAACAGAATGGGGACTAATGTATGGTAATGAGGCCAGCATTGCTGATAAAGCCAAAGACAGCTTTGTTTATGATACAGTCAACGTTGGTTTTGTTTTGGAAGCGGCTAATGACAGCTCAGCCGAATAAGCAAAAGAAATAGAAATTTAAGGAGCTGTTTCAAAAGCTAACTGAACGTCAACCTGAATTTGTTTCAGGGTCTCTGAATAGTCTAACCAGCAGATTCAGGATGACGAAGCAGATGCTTTTGAGACAGCTTCTTTTTTATACCCAAAGCTTTCATCATTTTTGCCAAAATTTAATTCTTGGCTACATTCTATTCATATCAGGATTATCCGAAAGCTGAATTCCTATCCAGGGCCCTGCATTGGGCTGAAACTCATACTCATTACTCCCTCCATTTAAACAACAACATTCCCTACCCGCACAAGGGGTTTGAAGAAATGCTTGCCGTAGGCATGAAAAGAGCATTGATGGCTGAACCCGGTTTTGCTTTTGAAGGATTAAAAAACTTTCAGAAGGATAAGTGGCTCTTCGGCTACCTGGGCTATGACCTGAAAAATGAATTAGAGAAGTTATCAAGCGACAATGCCGACTATCTTGGCTTTCCCGCCTTGAATTTCTTTGAACCAGAACATCTCATCACTTTTCAAGGTGAAGGTTTTACGATTGAATCCGAAATCGAAAGCCTGATAGACACGATCTGGTTATTTGAGCATGTAAGTCCCGAAGCCAGATATACTCGGCCTATAGCCTCTGTAGATCATAAGGTTTACATCGATACGGTTGAAGCGCTGAGAAATCATATAGAGGAGGGTGATTGTTATGAGATTAACTATTGCCAGGAGTTCCATGGTGAGATCATCGAGTCGAATCCGGTAGAAACCTTTCTGCAGTTGAATAGAGTCTCACCCAAACCTTTTGCCTGCCTGCAGAAATTCCATGAACACTACATCTTATGTGCTTCTCCGGAACGGTTTATTAAAACAGAAGGAACAAAAGTCATCTCCCAGCCCATTAAAGGCACACGTCCGAGGGGAACTAATAAGGCCGAAGACGAAGCCTTAAAACAGGAATTAAGAAGCAGTGAAAAAGAACTGGCAGAAAACATGATGATTGTTGACCTGGTGAGAAACGATCTGGCCAGAACAGCAAAAACAGGTAGTGTGAAAGTGGAAGAGATGTTTGGCATCTATTCATTTCAACAGGTTCATCAAATGATATCTACAGTTATCTCGGAAATGAAACCGGAGATACACCCTGTTGATGTTATTCAGCATGCCTTCCCAATGGGTAGCATGACGGGTGCTCCTAAAGTGAAAGTAATGGAGCTTATTGAGCACTATGAAAACACCAAAAGAGGAGCCTTTTCAGGAGCGGCAGGCTACTTTACCCCTTCAGGAGCATTTGATTTTAACGTATTGATCAGAAGTCTTTTCCTCAATGCTAAAACCATGCGATACTCTTTTCAGGTAGGCAGTGCTATAACTTATGATGCCATTGCGGAACAGGAATATGATGAATGCCTGATTAAGGCAAAAGCCATCTTCGAAGTTTTGAACAAAAAATAGAGGCAGATCTCTTCCAGACCTGCCCCTTCCTTTCAACCCTATAACTCGACCTAAGTCGATTTCTTAATTACTTCTTGTTAGTGTAATCTTCCATATTTTATTGGAAGCCGCTGACTTACCTGGTCCAAATGTTCCGGGACCGCCAGTATACGCTTCGATTCCACCGTAGACATATCCAAGGTCTACAGTATTGTCTGAACCAAATTGAAGTTTACCTAAATCTATGATCTCAGTTTCACCCTGCGTTGCCGTAACAAACGGGATATTCGCACTTTCATTAAAGAAGAAAGCAGATTCAGCACCATAGAAATCTGTGGTACCGAATACATTCGAAGTCATCAGTTTTTTCGTACTGGTTCCTGAACTGAGGTTGTATTTCACTCTTAACAATGAATTAGTAAACTGAGATAGTGTTTCGGCTCCCTGATAGTTACCGTCACCAATACCTCCAATAAGGAAAGTAATTACATTACCTGTGGTTACATCATATAGCTCAATATCTGAACACGAGTAAACATTGAGATTCGCCTGATAATAACTGGCATCCTTTGTATAGTACTGACTGGAAGTATCGGCATTCGTTGCCTTTATTCCCGGGTGTACATAGATGGCATCATTCCACGCTCTCAAATAGCTGGTCGTATCATTTTTTCCATCCTTAGTTGTGATTACTACACTATCCGGCTGAAAAACACCTCCGTAGAAAGTCAGTCCCTCGCTCAAGCTTCCGCCATTGTCGAATAAAGCCGGCACTATTGGCCCGTCTCTCCTTCTGAAAGTTGAGTAATTGTCAGAAAAACCCTTGCCGATAGATGCAGCAGGTAAATCAGAAATTGGTGCGCCAGCAGCAACTGACAGTTTAAAGGAGTCTGTTTTGGAAATGTGCAATGGAAAAACAGCATCAAGGTATTTCTGGAAGTTAGGTGCCTTGCTACCAAAATTATGTCCGGCAGCTACATACAGAGAGTCACCGATCATTACCATTTCTCCACCTGTGGTTCTAAGTGTATCAGGAGTTCCAAAAGCAAAGATTTCGTCCCACTTAACATTATCGTCTGTCGATTCAGTGATCAGACTAATAACAGAAGGCACATGAATTCTTGCCAACTGATTAAAGGTTTGGTAGGCACTCGAGCTTTCCGTTGCATCCAGAGGTGTTCCGTAACCACCAATCACATAGAGATAGTCTCCTTCTTGCGTTACCAAAGGGTTAGAGCTTCTGAAAATAGTTTCATTGGTTTTCAAGTCAGCCAAAAGAGATGTTCCTTTCTTATATCCCTTAATCTTGTTTACCATGTCATCGAATGGCATGCCCTGAATCTGGTCATTGCTCACATCATATACCATGATGTTTTCATTGTAAGACCAAGGCACAAAGGAAGAAGAAGTGTAATTTCCATTCAGGTCATGTAAGCCACCATCGTCCAGGTCCTGATTGGTACGACCGGCAAAAAGCAGCCATTGTGAACCACTTACTCCGTGAACATAAGATTGTAATGCCGGAGCGTTCTGGTTAGAAGCCAGAGTGATTTCCAGGTCATATTCATAATTAGCAGTCTCAACATCACTACCTACACTGGTGCAGGAAGCAATTGTCAGTAGAAGAAGTGCAGCCCATGCACTTACAAAGATTTTAGTTTTCATGATTTGGTTAAAGATGATTAATACGAAGGTAAAAAGAATGACCCGCTATTGATGCTCGAAAAACACCTGATTTTTACGTAGAAATACGTGTTGATTTAAAAAATCCATTTTGATCTAATCCATATGAAGATTTTCGGATTAAGTCTCTATTTTTATTGATACTTAAAATTTTAAACACAGAAGTATCTTTATTTCTCCCAGTTTTTACCTCCATGAAATTAGCTACCACCCAGATTTTACTCATTCTGCTATGCTCTGTTTGCTTTGCCCAAAATAAATCTGAGATGCTTTTACACAGAGAGACTGTTGAGTTAGTCAAAGGAAAGCTTGTAACTCAAAAAAAGCTGGAGATCCTTATTGGCAGCTATGAAGACAGAATTGAAACTTTTTCAATTCTCTTCCAGGAAGGTGATAAGCTGGAGATCAATTCTGCCGGGGTGAGAAGCTTAACGGGTAAAAAGATTGCCACCTTCAAGAATCGGGACTTTACAGAAAGCAGCTATGTTGATGGTAGTACATTTATGAGTGACCAAAAACTGAAAAACATTAAACTACCAACCAGAGATTTTCCTTACATCTTTGAAATAGACTATAGTCTAGAACAGGCTGACTATATCTCATTAGCTCAATGGTCCCCTGTCTATTATTATGCCATGCCCGTTAGGGAAGCTTCATTGGAGGTCACTGTACCCGAGGACTTAAATATAAAGACGGATTACGATAGTGACATTTTTGAATTTCAGAGCACAACTAGTGACAATCAAACCACATACAGTTGGACAGCCCAAAATATCCCTGTTTACCAGAGAGAGGTTTTCGGACCACCGATAAGTGACCTGATTCCCAAAGTCTGGGTAGTTCCAGATCAGTTTCATTATGCCTTTAAGGGTAGCACTCAAACCTGGCAGGATTTCGGCAAATGGTTAACAAAGATGAATACCGACCTGGAGGAATTAACCGCTACTGAAAAAATTAAAATTGATCAGCTTACGACCGACCTGACCGATGAAAAAGAAATTATCCGTGCGCTGTATTACCATATGCAGGAAAACACTCGCTACGTCAATGTCAGTTATGGTATTGGTGGATTAAAGCCTTATCCGGCCTCCTATGTATGCGAAAATCAGTTCGGTGATTGTAAAGCCCTGACAATCTACATGAAGGCGCTACTGAAGTACAAAGGCATTGAATCATTCTATGCACCGGTTTATGGTGGAGAAGAAAGGAGAAAAGTAAACCCTGACATTGTAGCCTCACAATTTAATCACGTGATCCTGGCTGTTCCATTGAAACAGGACACCCTGTGGTTAGAAAACACAGCCTCTTACTTACCCACAGGCTACCTCGGAACATTCACCCAGGGTAGAAAGACACTTGTTGTTAATAATGAGAAGAGCCAGTTGGTAGACACCCCTCCTTTAAACATTGATGATGTAAGAAATGAGGCATCCTATTCCATTGATATGACAGACCTTGGTAATGTTAAAGTGAATTTCAATCAAACCTACAGAGGCAGAGAATTTGAGACCCTCTCCTATTATATCAGAGACGGAAAAACCAATTGGGTAAATGACTTTTTAATGAATCGTTTTGCATTCAATTCAACAGAAATTCTCTCAAAAGAGATAAACTATAACAGAGACTCATTAAACGTCAAAGTTAATGGTCAGCTAAAACCTTCGGCATTTCACAGAAAAATTGGCAACGATATACTTGTTTCTGTTCCAGATCTTTCTCTACCTAAATTAGAAAACATTGATGAAAGGACTTCACCTATTCGCATTGATATACCCATTGCTCAGCGCAATACCTATACCTTCGATATTGGTGATTCATATGAGATAAGGAGCAATATTGACTTTGAAGTCAAAACTGAATTTGGGATTTATAAAATACAGTCTTCTCAGCAAAACGGTTCTGTTCAGGTCATTGAAGAATTTGAGCTAAGCAGAGCTCATATCAGCAAACAAGACTATCATCTCTTTTATAATTTCTTCAAAGAGATTGAAGGCCTGATGTCAAAAAATGTAATAGTACTATCTAACTAATATGAAAAGAACCTTAATTCTTATTGTCCTTTTATGGGCCTCCCTATTTACTCTTAAGGCACAAACTCAAAAGATTCAATTAGGAGCTCCTAGTCAGGAAGAACTGCAAATGACCTCTTTCGATAAAGATCCAGAAGCTGAAGCAGTAGTGCTATATGATAAGGGCAGTTCTTACTTCCACTTTGATCAGGAAAGAGGTTATGTTATTCAATTTACCAGAACCAAACGCATTAAGATCCTCACCGAAGCAGGAAAAGATTACGGCAACATTGAGATTCAAGCCTATAAAAACAGTGCTGACAGTCGTGAAAGAATTACCTCATTTAAAGCTTTCAGCCACAATCTGAGTCTTGGAAGTGTTGAGAAAAGGGAAGTTGGCCTGGATGACATTTATGAAGAAGAAATCAATGCTTATTGGAGCCTATTCAAAGTTGCTATTCCTAATGTAAAACCGGGAACAATCATTGAATACGAGTATGTATTGGAAACTCCTTTCCTGAGTAATCCTCCCGATTGGAAATTTCAGAACAGAATTCCTACAGTATACAGTGAATATGTACTCAATGCCATTCCTTTCTATGAATATACTTTCGCAGCACAAGGCATCAGAAGATTTGATTATCGTAATTCAAAAACCTCATCTGTAGACAGAACTTTTGGTTCGGTAGTAGAGAGCTATGGCCGTAATATTGGTAGTGGAGTAAAGTTCAATGACGTCATTCACACCTTTGTAATGAAGGATTTACCAGCCTTTAGAGACGAAGAATACATTACCTCCGTGGAGGACTATATCCAAAAGCTAGACTTTCAACTAGCCGTAGTTCACAGACCAACCGGAAGCTCAGAGGAATTAATGACAGACTGGAATACCATGATTGCTACCCTCCTGGATAGTAGGTATATCGGAAAATATATGGACGATAGTGAAAAGGCGGCCAAGAAGGAAATTCTAAAAGAGATTGATTTGGGTAATGGATCGAACCTTGAGAAATCTATCTCTATAGTTAATCATTTCAAGGACAATTACAGATGGAATGAGCTTGCCGGAAAAGGGACTTCCAACAAGGCAAAAGACGTTATTGAATCGAAAACCGGAAATGTTGGAGAGTTAAACTTGCTTTTGATTGGTACCCTCAGAGCAGCAGGTATTACGGCTAAGCCAGTGATCCTCAGCACCCGAAATAATGGAAAAATTAAGAAAGAGTTTCCCTATGACCCTGCCTTCAACTATGTCATAGTAATGGTTGAAGCTGACGGAAAAGCATTTCTGGCAGATGTCACAGAACCGCTTTTATCATTCGATAGAATTCCAATCAGAGCGATTAATGACAATGGACTTATACTGGAGGAAACAGCTCCCTGGATTGATTTAAGAGTTAACCCTCTATCTCAGAACATCAGACAGTTCGAAATCAAGCTCAACCCTGAAAGTAGTAAAGCCAGTGTGGTACTCAATAATCAGCTCACCGAGTTTGAAGCCTATAGAAGCAAAATCACCTATGATGATGATACAGATAAGATCAAAGAATACTATGAAAAAAGAGGCTTTGAAGTGACAGATGAAATTAAAACCGCTAATTACAACAGGTCAAGAGCACCTTATCTTATTCAAACCAATATTGACTTTGACTTAGGTCAACTGGATGGCAAGCTATTCTTCTCTCCGTTTCTACACTTCCCAATTAGTGAGAACAATCTGACTCAGAAGGAACGTACCTACCCTATAGACCTCATTTATCCTATAAGTAATAGTTATGAAGCTTCTATACTAATCCCTGAAGGCTATGAGCTGATTCAAAATGTAGAGAGCTATGACCTAAGCACACCTCTGATATCTATTGATGTAAAATCAGAAATAGAAGGAAATATGCTAAAGATTACAGGAGAGTACACTTTTAAGAAAGCCATCTATGAACCTAATGAATACAGTGCCCTCAAAAATCAGATTAACCTGATAATAGAGAAATTCAATCAGGAAGTGGTTCTTGAGAAAAAAGAGCAATAGGAATCAGACATAAAGTTGTACTATAGACTTCGCTGCCAATCTGTCACATTTTCTCTTGAAAAGGCTTATATTTGCGCCTTAAATTCGAGTAGGGAAAGGCATGAGCAATATCATTCAAGACATTGATATCATAGACAGAAACAGCCAGGAGGCAATGGAAACGGTAAAAACCTCTAAGGAGGAAAACACCGGTAAAGCCAAGAAGCTTTACATTGAAAGCTATGGCTGTCAGATGAATTTTGCAGATAGTGAAATCGTTACTTCCATTATGAAGGAAAACGGATATGACACTACATCTGATTTCGAAAGTGCCGATGTCGTTTTCCTGAATACCTGCTCCATCCGGGAGAAAGCAGAACAAACAGTTAGAAACAGACTCAATCATTTCAATGCTGTCAAAAAGAACAAGCCTGAAATGACTATTGGAGTATTAGGCTGCATGGCCGAACGCCTCAAAGATAAATTGCTCGAAGAGGAGAAAATTGTAGATGTTGTGGTGGGGCCAGATGCTTATCGTGACCTTCCTAAACTCGTTGAGTCTGCAGAAGATGGTCTCAAAGCGGTTAATACCTTCCTTTCCCGTGAAGAGACTTATGCCGATATCTCCCCTGTCAGGTTAAATTCAAATGGAGTTACTGCATTCATCTCTATTATGCGAGGCTGCGATAACATGTGTTCTTTCTGTGTTGTACCATTCACCAGAGGAAGAGAAAGAAGCCGTGATCCACATTCGATCGTTCGAGAAGCCCAGGATTTGTTTAATCAGGGATATAAAGAGGTGACTTTACTCGGTCAGAATGTTGACAGCTATAAATGGTCAGAAGCAGAGAACAATAAAGCCTGGTTAGAAAAGAAGGAGAAAACCGGAGAAGAAGTTGAAGTCGTCAATTTCGCCCGCTTGCTCGAAATGGTAGCCTTGGTATCGCCTGAACTTCGTGTCAGGTTCTCAACTTCTCATCCGAAAGACATTACAGATGAGGTACTTCATACCATGAAGAAGTACGAAAACATCTGCAAATACATTCACCTACCGGCACAGAGTGGTAATTCCAGAGTGCTCGACCTGATGAATCGAACTTATACCAGAGAATGGTACATTAACCGGGTAGATGCCATTAGAGACATCCTTGGGGAGGAATGTGGTATTTCTTCAGATATGATTGCAGGTTTCTGTACCGAAACTGAAGAGGAGCATCAAGACACAATCACCCTGATGGATTATGTAAAGTATGACTTCTCCTATATGTTCTTCTATTCTGAACGTCCTGGTACATTAGCGGCTAAGAAGTTTGAAGATGACATACCTCTGGAGGTTAAGAAAAGAAGACTTCAGGAGATCATCGCCAAACAACAGGAGATATCATTGGAACGCAACAAGCTCGATGTTGGCAAGGTACACAAGGTGCTTATTGAAGGCACTTCAAAGCGTTCTGAAGAACAACTTCAGGGTAGAAACACAGCCAATAAGGTCGTTATTTTCCCCAGAGGGAATCACCAGAAAGGTGATTATGTTAATGTATTGGTGAACGACTGTACTGCAGCCACTCTATTTGGCGAAGTAGTCGCATAAAAGAAAAATCAATTGAGTAGCAACGAATTTTTAAGCATAAAACAGCGGTTTGGTATTATTGGCAATAGCCCCAAACTGAACCATGCCATTCAGGTGGCTGCTCAGGTAGCTCCCACCGATATGACTGTGCTCATCACTGGTGAAAGTGGTAGTGGTAAAGAATCCTTCTCCAAAATCATACATCAACTCAGCGCCAGAAAACATGGTAAGTTTATTGCCATCAACTGCGGAGCTATTCCGGAAGGCACTATTGACTCGGAGCTTTTTGGTCACGAAAAAGGCTCATTTACAGGGGCTTATGAAGCCAGAAAGGGATACTTTGAGGTAACCAATGGAGGCACTATTTTCCTCGATGAGATTGGCGAAATGCCGTTACAAACCCAGGCACGTTTACTCAGGGTTTTGGAAAATGGAGAGTTTATTAAAGTAGGTTCTTCCAAAGTTCAGAAAACAGATGTACGTGTAGTAGCAGCCACCAATGTCAACCTGTTGGATGCAGTAGAAAAGGGTAAGTTCAGAGAAGACCTTTACTACCGACTGAGTACAGTGCCCATCTTTGTCCCTCCTCTCAGAGAAAGAGGTAATGATGTTGACTTGTTGTTCAGAAAGTTTGCTTCTGATTTTGCCGAAAAGTATCGTGTTGAAAGTATCAAGCTTACAGACGATGCGCGACACATGATATTAAGATACAGGTTCCCCGGTAACATTCGTCAACTGAAGAACCTGGTGGAGCAGATGTCTGCACTGGAGATGGAGAGAACGATTACTGCCGATACTTTGATGAAGTATCTTCCACAACAGGGATCTAATTTACCTGCAATTTATAAGGGAGGAAGTTCTGAAGGCGGTGATAGCCTGAGCGAAAGAGACTTGCTCTACAAGGTGCTGTTTGATATGAAAAAAGACATGAACGACTTAAAAAAGTTAGTTCATGACCTGATTCAGGATGGTGATGTAGACACCAGCGTGATTGAAGATAACCCAAACCTCTTCAGAAACATGGATAAGACCCCTGCCCTGCCTCAGGAATCCAGTCCAAAAGACTTCAGCGAACCCATCTATATCAATTCTGCCGAATCAGATAATGACGACAGTTATGATTATGAAAATGTTCATGACATTACTCATGAGGAAGATGAGTCACTAAGCATTGAAGAGAAAGAAAAAGAGCTAATCATCAAGGCGTTAAGAAAAAATAACAACAAGCGTAAATATGCGGCACAAGATTTGGGCATCTCGGAGCGTACTCTTTACCGTAAGATCAAACAATATGAAATCGACTAAAGCGCTGGTTCTTTTAGCTCTGCTGATTTCCCTTTCAGGATGTGGCGTATACTCTTTTAGCGGTACTTCCATTGACTACAATCAGATCAAAACCCTTAGTATTGCCAACTTCCTCAATGAAATCGGTAGTGGACCTCCCAACATGGCCCAAAACTTTACTGAGGGGTTGAAAGACTACTTTCAGCGAAGAACCAAACTTGAGCTTATTCAGCGTCAGGGCGACCTCCAGTTTGAAGGAAGTATCTCTGATTACCGGGTGAATCCTCAGGCCATTAGTGCCTCAGGAAGTTCTACCAGAGCCGATGGAACCGGGCTTATGAGACTTACCATTGTTGTTCAGGTGGTCTTTACTAATTCAGTAGAAGAAGAAGCAAGCTTCCAAAGACCATTTACTTTCTATGCCGATTACGACCCTTCCACCACCACTCTGAATGCAGTGGAAGAAGACCTGGTTCAGGAGATATTCGATGCGCTTTACTTTGACATTTTCCAGGCAGCTGTTGCCCAATGGTAATTTTCATTCTATTTTCGTTATTCAACCCTAACACGTGTGGACAAAGAACGCTTTAGTACTTTACTGAAAGATCCGTCTGAGGTCACCAATCCTGATATTAAGGCGCTGAATGAATACAGGAAGAAATACCCTTATTTTCAGAGCCTTTATGTGGTAGTGGCTAAAGCGCTTAAAGATCGTCAACACCCAAAGACAGAGGCCTTTATTAAGAAAGCCGCTATCTACTCGGCCAACAGGTCTCACCTGAAAGAGATTATCGAAGGCGATTTTCAATTTGGTCAAAAGCCCACATCTCAGACACAAGAATCACCGGCTATTCCTGTTATTAACAAGGACGAACCTCAAAAAGAACAAGCCAACCAAAAACCTGAGGTTCCAGAGAAGCCCATAGAAGAGAAGGAAAAGGCAGTGACAAAGACGGAAGAAAAAGACAGGACGGGTGAAGTTGAAAAGGAAAAGCAGGTAACTCCTGTTAAGGAACCAAAAGCTGAACAAAAAGAAGAAAAGCCAAAGCCGGCAGAAATAGCCAGCCCAGCAGCCAAACAAGGGCAAGAGGCACCTGACAAAAAACCTCAGGCATCCAAAGAAGAGATTAAGGTCGAACCTAAAAACCGCCAGGCAACAGAGAGCATGCCTACTCCAGTACCGAAGAAATTTGATAACGATCTGGCCGAAATAGAAGCAGCAAAAAGGCGGATTGAAGCACTACTCTCAGGAACATTAGAAGAAGTCTCTTCTACTCCACAAGCTTCTGGTAAATCGAAAATAACTCAAAAGAAAGGCAAGAAGAAAAACCAGATTGAACTGATTGAAAAGTTCATCCAAAATGAGCCTCAAATAGACCGTCAAAAGCTGGCAGAATCAGAAAGTTCTTCTGGACAGGTAAACCTGGCGGACAAATCCATTAAGCAAAATGAAGATTTTGAAACAGAGACTTTAGCGAGGTTGATGGTGAAGCAGGGCAAGCTCAAAAGAGCAGAAGAGATTTATAAAAAGCTGAGCTTGAAGTTTCCTGAAAAAAGCGCTTACTTTGCATCCCAAATTGAAAAATTAAAGTAGAAACAGAATGTTTAAGTTATTCATCATCTTGGCAATCATCGTAGCGATTTTGTTAATCTTAATCGTATTGATGCAGAACTCTAAAGGAGGCGGATTGTCAAGCCAGTTTGGTGGCGGAGGAGCACAGCAGATCATTGGTGTGAAAAAGACCAGTGATATTCTGGAAAAAGCTACCTGGGTTTTTATCGTTGCCCTGATTGTTTTCAGCCTTACATCAAGTCTGATGCTGGAAAAAGGACCGGCCAACTTTGCTAATCCAAACGTTGATGCTGCTCAGCAAAGTCAACCTCAAAACAATGCATTGCCATTCACCCCAACTGAAGCTGATACTACCAGCACAGGTTTAGGCACTACGCCAGAAGATACCACTGGTCAGCAATAATTTGAACTGAAAACATATTAAGAAAGCCCTGATGATAACATCAGGGCTTTTTTATTCCCGCTTACCTTCTTTCTAGAATTTTCTGTATTCAGAGTCCAGGTAAGCATTCGCCTCTTCTTCCCTGAACTTTGCATTCTGGCTGTCCCAATGCAGTTTCTTATTGGGGAATCTGCCTGCTATTACTCCCAGGAGAATGGTTTCAGTTAACCTGGCTGCATAGGAGAATGGGGCACTGGTCTTAACATTCCCAAGACAAGCATCTACAAACTGATGATAGTGTTTCTTACCCTCCTGCTCGTAATTTCTGACAGGCTCACCCAAATATGCAAAATTGGTGAGATCCAGTTCCTGATATTCATCCTTAACAATATGTCTCGGCAACTGCATAAAATGTGGAAGCAATAACCTGCCCTTTTCCCCAATGAACATAGCCCCCTGATCGGGTAGCGATTCTCCATCAGGCAAGCGTAAGTCCTTGTGATCTTTAGGTGCACCTTCTCCATCGTACCAAATCCACTTGAATTTCTTGGTAGTATAGGCAGTACCCGGGAACTCGTAAGTCACTATGTTATGCTCGGGAAAGCCAAAACCATTAGGCTCACGGCACTCATTTTTAATGGTCTTAGGAATATCCAAGGCCAGCGCATTGTATGGGGTATCGAAAATATGTACCCCCATATCTCCCAAGGTGCCGCAGCCATAGTCTACCAGCTTTCTCCAGTTACCCGGGTGATAGACACCCTTTTTGTATGGTCGCTCTGCCGATGTACCCAACCAAAGATTCCAATCCAGGCTCTCTGGAACCGGGTCGCTACCCTGAGGAACAGGGCCATCATAACCCCAGTTTTTGGGAGACCAGGCCCTGACACGCTTCACCTTACCGATAATACCGGATTGAATCAGTTCAGTAGCCAATTGATAATCATAGAATGAGTGCACCTGAATGCCCATCTGTGTAACCAGCCCTTTATCCGCGGCCAGTTGATTCATGGCCCTGGCCTCAGTGACATGGTGTGTCAGAGGCTTCTGGCAATAGACTGGCTTATTCATCTCCATAGCCATCATAGAAGCGGGAGCATGAGTATGATCGGGAGTAGAAACCACTACTGCGTCAATACTGCCAGACATCTCCCTGAGCATGGCCCGGTAATCGCTGTAAACCTTCGCATTAGGATGCATTTGGTGCGCTGCCGACAGGTTAGACGCATCAACATCGCACAGGCCAACGACTTCAACAGCAGGGTGTGAAGCAATCGCCTTAAGGTCTTCCATCCCCATTCCTCCAACACCAATATGGGCAGTTCTTAACTTATCGGCCCTTCCCATAGACCAGAGTGAGGTTGGCAAGACAGAGGCAGTGGTGAGCAGTGCTGCACTTTTTAAAAAATCTCGTTTGTTCATAATTCATTCTTTCAGTCTTAGGATACAAAGCCTTTCTATTCCGAGAGTTGTCGAAGAATCTGCCAGTTTGTTGACTAACCTTCGTTGCCTCAGGATAAAAGTCCTAAAACAAGGTCTTACAATTTTCTAATCTTGATATTCTTGAACCAAAGCGGGCTATCATGATCCTGTAGACCTATGTAACCCGTTTTAAAGGAGCCATATTTCGGTGAGTCCTTCCACTTACCTGCTGCCTTCCTCTCGTACCAGTCGTCTGACCAGGGCACAAATTCCACGATTTTCTTTCCATTCAACCAATGCTCAACTTTTTCAGGAGTGAATATGATTCTAGAAGTATTCCACTCTCCGGCAGGTTTGGCAATTTTCTGAGCAGGGTCAGGTACATACATAGCGTAGTCTGCTCCTGTCTTTTGCCATTCTTCTAGTTTCGCATTATTGATCTCCTCCCATTTCAGGTCGTCCAGCAGTTGGTATTCAGGTGATATTTCTGGTGGCCCTCCTGGCTCGTTTTCTTTCAGGTGATAGAATATTCCGCTATTTCCACCTTCCGGCAACTTCCATTCGAGATAAAGCTCAAAGTTGTCGAACTCTTCAGCTCCATAGATAATATCCTTTCCACCCTGCATTTCTGACTCCAGGCGTTTTTCAGTATCGAAGGTCAATGCTCCTTCTTCATCAATAGTCCATTGCGATGGAAGTTCTTCACCATTATAGGCACGCCAGCCATCGGTACTTGTTCCGTCAAACAGGTAAATCCAGCCTTCATCCTCAGCTGTAGCAGTTTGAGTTTCCTCCTTCTTATCTCCGGAGCCACAGGAGAAGAGAGCAATGGAAAATAGTGCGAGCAGATAGTTTCTTTTCATATTTGGGTAAGGGTTATTAGTTAGAGGTTAATAGTTTATTAGGATTTAGTGCCTGTTATATAAGATTTAAATTTTACCCAGTCCTAAAGGGTGCAAGGTTCAATTCTATTTTTACTCTTTAAAAAGTCTCTTTAAGGATTTAGTCTTACTCACTTAGCTTCTTCAGTTGAATATTCTTCCATCTGACCTTGATTCCTCCACCATCGTGGATCTGCAATGCAATGGAGCCTTTTCCTGCACCGATCTTCTCATCAACCAGGTGCACCATCTCAGTACCATTAAGCCATGAGGTAACCTCATTGCCTACTACCCTGATCTTCATAGTGTTCCACTCTCCCATCTTCAAAGCACTGTCTTTTTCTGGTTCGGGTTGAATGAGCCATCCTCTTCCATAAGATTCGTAGATTCCTCCAGTATGGCTACCGGGAGGTGCTACTTCCACCTGCCAGCCACTCACCTTAGTGCCATCTACTGTAGACCGAATGAAAACACCACTATTGCCATTGGCTTCCTGTTTGAAGTCCAGTGTTAATTCGAAGTCATCGTAATATTCATTGGTGGTGAGATAACCATACTGAGCTTTGGGGCCACTCTCACAAATCAGTTCTCCGTTTTCGACATACCACTTCTCTTCCCCGTTATTCGTCCAGCCATCCAGATTCTCTCCATTGAAGAGGGAAATAGTGTCAGATGATTGGCAAGAAGCCATAAGAAAAAGGGTCAAAAAACCAGTGAGCAGAGTCTTTCCTGAAGCTTTAAGTAGCATGATGAAAAAGTAGTTTGGTTGAAAAGTTTACCTCTCAATCTAAAAAATTAACCGCACATTTTCCCTACCGCACAACACTATGCTAAAGTTGCTGCACGGTTTTCAAAACCATCTTCTTGCTCATAGGAATCAAGGTTTCTTCCATGGGTAGTGGTAATTCACCATGAATCAGAAAGGTAGCCGGGTTGGGCAATACCTGATAAGTCCTGATCAATTGAAGCTTAAGCTGCTCAAAAGTATCTCCTATACCTCTGGAGAACCGATCGATCCAGCGAAAGTAAATGCCCCTCATTTGCTCATTGAACATGATAAACTTCTTGATCTGGTATTGAAATACATCAGTAAGTTTGGAGTTGCCTACTTCCAGCATCACATAACCTTCATCTTTGTACATTGGAATAATACCTACGGGATCAATCTTCAGTTCAGACTCAACCCATTCGTGAATCTCCTTCCCCTTGCCCAATGTCTTTTGCATAGTTGGCAGAGCATAATCAACAATCTCCTCTATGTCTTTCAGAGTTTCATCACTTTCGTTCAGGTCTTTATAGATGATTTCCAGTTTACTCAAGTCTAATCGTGAAATCTCTCTGGGCATTTTGGACTGGATAGATTGCTTCTTATCCTTAAGTACCTTAGCATCCTGATAATGATCTATCAGCTCAGTCAGAAATGGAAAAAGTCTGGCCTGATCGAAGTTCTTCTCTACATGTTTCAAGTAGGCCAGCAGCACATACTTCTTATACTCAAAATCAATTAGCCCATCGGTAATCCAGTCTTTCCTTAATTGTGTCATAGATGAAATTTTTTAAACATTCCTCAAAAAGAACACCTCAACAATGTTGATTCGTCACCCTGAATTTATTTCAGGATCTCTAAGTCAATTAAATGCTGAAACCAGCCTTTGCCGCAGGCAGGCAAGCTCAGCATGGCCAACCATACAAATTATTGAATGTTCTTAAACCGCTGATCTGTCAGTTGAGCACAGATCATTTGACACAGAAGATAACCAGTTCTGACAATTGATCAAAGCCAGAAAGCGAGCTGAGGTGAAATTCTGTCAGATTTTTATGACAATCGATTGAGAATTCCCATTGGAACCTGACACATGACGGAATTGACCCTGCCAAAAGTTCACAATCTGTGTTTGGCACACAAACTGATATATGCCGCACTGTAAAATTGAAACAAACTCTTAAACCAATAAGAAAAATGTCTAAAGTTAACATTACTCCATTAGCTGACAGAGTTCTGGTAGAGCCTGCGGCTGCTGAAGAAAAAACTGCTTCAGGTATCATTATTCCTGACACTGCCAAAGAAAAGCCTCAGAGAGGTGTAATCGTAGCTGCTGGTGGTGGCAAGAAAGATGAGCCAATGACAGTGAAAGCTGGTGATACTGTATTGTATGGTAAATATGCCGGTACTGAAATCACTGTTGAAGGTAAAGACTACCTCATCATGAAGGAGTCTGACATTTTCGCAATCATCAATTCTTAATCTTAATCTGAAAACTTAAAACACGAATAAGACATGGCAAAAGATCTATTCTTTCGTAATGATGCCAGAGACCAGTTGAAAAAAGGTGTTGATACTTTGGCAGATGCTGTGAAAGTAACCCTTGGTCCTAAAGGTAGAAACGTAATTATCGACAAGAAATTCGGTGCACCAACTGTAACTAAGGATGGTGTTTCTGTAGCAAAAGAGATTGAGCTTTCTGAGCCAATCGAAAATATGGGTGCTCAGTTGGTGAAAGAAGTTGCTTCTAAAACCGCTGACAGTGCTGGTGATGGTACTACTACTGCTACTGTTTTGGCTCAGGCCATCTTCGGTGCAGGTATCAAAAACGTAGCTGCCGGTGCTAACCCAATGGACTTGAAAAGAGGTATCGACAAAGCAGTTACTGCTGTTGTTGCTGACCTTCACTCTCAGTCTAAATCTATCAAAGACTCTAACGAGATTAAGCAAGTAGGTACTATCTCTGCTAACAACGATGAGGAAATCGGTCAGATGATTGCTGATGCGATGGACAAAGTGGGTAAGGACGGTGTCATCACTGTTGAAGAAGCAAGAGGTACTGAAACCGAAGTGAAGACTGTAGAAGGTATGCAGTTCGACAGAGGTTACCTTTCTCCATACTTTGTGACTAACACAGAGAAAATGGAAGCTGAACTGGATAACCCATACATCCTGATCTACGACAAGAAAATCTCTTCAATGAAAGAATTGCTTCCGGTACTTGAGCCAGTAGCTCAGTCAGGTAAGCCATTGGTTATCATTGCTGAAGATGTAGACGGTGAAGCCCTTGCTACTTTGGTAGTAAACAAAATCAGAGGTTCTCTGAAAATTGCTGCTGTAAAAGCTCCTGGCTTTGGTGACAGAAGAAAAGCCATGTTGGAAGATATCGCTGTATTGACTGGTGGTACTGTAATTTCTGAAGAAAGAGGTTACAAACTGGAAAATGCAACTATCGAATACCTTGGTACTGCTGAGAAAATCAACATCGACAAAGACAATACTACTATTGTTAATGGTGCTGGTGAAGCGGCTCACATTGAGGCCAGAGTAAAAGAAATCCAGACTCAGATTGAAAATACTACTTCTGACTACGACAAAGAGAAATTGCAGGAAAGACTTGCTAAACTCTCTGGTGGTGTAGCTATCCTTTACATTGGTGCGGCTACTGAAGTAGAAATGAAAGAGAAGAAAGACAGAGTAGACGATGCATTGCATGCTACCAGAGCTGCTGTACAGGAAGGTGTAGTTGCCGGTGGTGGTGTAGCCTTGATCAGAGCTGCTGCTGCTTTGGACAAAGTAGCTGTTGACAATGAAGATCAGGCTACTGGTGTAAACATTATCAGAACTGCTGTAGAAGCTCCTTTGAGAACTATCGTGGCAAACGCTGGTGGTGAAGGTTCAGTAGTAGTGAATGAGGTGAAAAACGGAAAAGCTGATTATGGCTACAATGCCAGAGAAGACAAGTACGAAAACCTGATTGCTGCTGGTGTAATTGACCCAACCAAAGTAACTCGTTTAGCGCTTGAAAATGCTGCTTCTATCGCTTCTCTTCTACTGACTACCGAATGTGTAGTAGCTGAAGAGCCGGAAAAAGAAGGTGCAGCTCCAATGCCTCCAATGGGTGGCGGTATGGGCGGCATGATGTAATCGCTCTCTAGTACTTAGATATTAGTACATAGAATATAGATAAGAGCCTCGGCAGTTTGCCGGGGCTTTTTCATTCTATTGGTTTTAAACGCAATGGGCGCAGAGGGCGCAAAGAATAAAGGACGAATCTCTTTCTAAGTAAGCTCCCCCTCTTAGGCTTAGATATTAGTATATAGAATATAGATAAGAGCTTCGGCAGTTTGCCGGGGCTTTTTCATTCTATTGGTTTTAACCGCAATGGGCGCTGAGAGCGTAAAGGAATTAAAAACTGCCTGACTCAGTCAACGTATACTAAGGATCATAAAACAACAATTCATGGTTAGCGGGTTTTTCATTGGTCAAAAGGGGCACTATCAAGAACTTTCTTCACCTCATTGTGCTTCATTACATAAGACTTAAAACTAAACTCTATGGAATCAAAGAAGTGGGATGACCGATATGCAGAAAATGGCTATGCTTATGGCGCTGAACCGAATGCTTTCTTTAAATATCGACTAGATCAACTTAGTCCCGGTAAAATTCTGTTACCCGCTGATGGTGAAGGCCGAAATGGCGTATATGCTGCATTGCAGGGATGGCAGTCTACTTCTTTCGATATTAGCATTGAAGGTCAGAAAAAGGCACTACAATTAGCAGCTGACCTGGGCACCACAATCGATTATCAGGTCGGAGATTTTCAAACCATGGGCTTTCAGCCCCTATCCTTCGATGTTATGGCCCTGATCTATGCTCACTTCCCGGGCCCTGTTAAATCCGATTTCCATCAAAAGCTCAGTACACTGGTTAAACCTGGCGGCATAGTCATCTTTGAAGCCTTTAGTAAGAACCACCTCCCTATCGTACAGGCCAATCCTGCTGTGGGTGGTCCGAAAGATTTGGACACGCTCTTTTCGCTGGAAGAGCTTGATACTGACTTTCACGATTACGAGGTTCTCTACAGAGCGGAAGAAATCGTAACGTTAAACGAAGGTAAATACCATAGAGGGCAGGCATCAGTCATTCGCTTTGTAGGTAAAAAGCACTAATACTCGCTATTTCAATTATCAACTCAGACCATCTGTAAGGATTTCACTATTTTAACCCCTTCAACCAGCCAATACCTATGAAAGAAGGGCTAATTAAAGATGCATACGAACTGATTATCAAAGAATTGCAAACCGTCATTTCTATAGCCTATATACTGACAGTAGGTATAGGGATGCTCTTCAATTATAAATTCTACGCGGAGTTCGATATTAACATCTTTGATTATTCAGATGTATTTGACTTTCTGCTCGCTCCTTTTGCAGATTATCGGATTCTGCTTTTCTCGGTCCTGTCACTATTGATCTCCTTGCTCTTATTAAAGTTCGATAGTGAATGGAAAAAGCTATCTCCCCGCTCCTACTCCAGAGCTAACTTCGGCTGGGACAAGAAAAGCTGGTTTAAGACTTTCAGATATGGGTCATTCGCTTTCTGCTTTATCATTTATCTTTTTGCCTCAGCTGATATTTATGGAAGACACACGAAAAAACATGTCCTCGCAGAGCCTCCTGTTGAGGTAACCTTTGCCGATAATCAAACCAAATCGGGTATCATGATTGGTAAAACACTGGATGTTATTTTTCTGAAAATCGACTCGAAGATTGAGGCTATTCCTGTTACTGCGCAAGTGAAGAACATTAGTATCCATACAGAAGACTAACCTGCCATTCTTGCTGTTTTCCGGTATTGAATCTTATTTCTCACTCCTTCAATATATCACACTGAGAGATATCCGTATGCCTGAATATGGAATGGAACTACTTTGAGGTGAAACCCAGCGAGGCTCTGTCTGACTTCATTGACTGTTACTGGAATGAAGACTACTGCGACAGCACCCCCGATCAACAGGAAATCCATGTGGTTCCGGACAACACTATTGAGCTGATTATCACCAACAAAGCATTTCAAAGATACAGCCCCGCGCTAAAGACGGCATGGACTGTCAAGAGCCATCTTAGCGGACTAAAAACCAGAAGCCAACAGTGTATTGTTACTCAAAGTCCTCTAATCTGTGTTCGATTTAAACCTAAGGCCTTTTACTTGTTCAGCGAGGTTGCTCCGAAACTCAGCATCGACAATTGTCTCTTGCCTGATCAATGCCTGGGTGAAGACTTCCTCCAGGTAGAAGAAGGTTTGTTCAATGCATCCTCTTATTCAGAAAGGCATATAATACTCAACGAATTCTTTGAAGAACTATATACCAGGAATGCTTACAGAAGAGACCCGCTTTTTGAACAATTGATGAATACCATTGAGAGTCACAAGGGGCTCATCAGTATTGAGCAATTGAGCAACCAGTTTAAAACTTCCCCCAAAACCATCAGGAGACGTTTCATTGAGCACCTGGGCATCACACCCAAAAGGTATTGCCGCCTGTGCCGGGTGATTTATAGTCTGAAGCAAGTATCAGGGATTCAGTCCAAACAACTCACCCAACTCGCGCTTAACGCTGAGTATTTTGATCAATCTCATTTTGTCAAAGATGTGAAATCCGTCATCAACTGTACACCCTCTTATTTTCATAGGGCAAACAAGGGAATTCAGTCCCCCACTTTCTGATTCTTCTTCCGAGTCCCTTTTTTACAATTTTCCTTCATCATTACAGTGTAAGATTGTGCCAGATTCAACTCAGCAGGTATTAACTGAATGAAAAAACTGGTTTTACTCACACTCATGGTTCAAATAAGTCTGGCGTATAGTCAGGGCTTTAGCCTATCCTTGGGTGATAGTATCATTTCTAAACCCGTCATATTTTATCCTGAAACTGTATCTGATGATATCGATAAATTCAATACCAGTTTCAGCCCAGATGGTCAAACCATCTACTTTACTGCTACCCATCAGAAGCTTGGGCTTACCGGTATAGCCTATCAGAAGTTTATTAATGGGACATTCCAGTCTCCCGAATTTGTACCATTCGTTTCTGCTGATATACCTGTTGCCGATGTGCAAATCTCTCCCGATGGTCAGACCATGTTCTTCAGTACGTTCAAGGATTATGAGGGCAAGCCGGAAGGCTTCAACTTCAATCTATGGACATCGCAATTCCAAAGTGGCCAATGGCAGGATCCGGTACCGCTGGGAGGAATGATGGCATCAACCGGAAACGAATTCTATCCGGTATTGACCCGGAGCGGAACGCTCTATTTCAACTCAGACAAAGGAGGAAATTCCGACATTTATTATAGTCCATTCATCAATGGGGAATTCCAGTCGCCAATTGCTTTGCCTGCCAATATCAACAGTCAGGGCCGAGAAGCAGATGCATTTATTTCGGCCGATGAATCAGTAATGATTTTCGTGCGTGTAGATGAACCCGATGGTTTTGGGAACAGTGATCTATACATCAGCTTTAACCTGGGAAACAATACCTGGACTGACCCGATCAATATGGGACCAGACATCAATAGTCAGGGTATTGACGGTAGCCCCTACATCACACCTGACAATAAGTACCTCATCTTCACCACCAGCAGAATGAAAGAAGGTATTAAGGAAGAGGCCATGACCAGCTTCAGGCACTTTCAGGAAACCATTGAATCAAGTAATAACGGATCACTCAATTTTTATATAGTAAGTCTGGATCTGCAATACTATAGAAACATGGTAGCGCAGAAATAAGACATCAATCATTAAACAACAGAATAAAAACTCAAACCAAACCGAATGAAAAAACTAAGCTTAAGCATCCTTTTAATTATCGCGTGCTCGGCTCAAATCAGAGCTCAGTTCCATACCATGAAAATTCCTCAGGCCAGTAATCATGTTACTGAAACTCAGACCCTGGGAGTAACCGATATCACCATTGACTATCATAGTCCTGCCGTGAGAGAAAGAGATGTCTGGAACAACACGGACATCATTCCTCAAAATGCCAATCCGGTTGCCTGGCGGGCAGGAGCCAATATGAATACAACCATCTCCTTTTCTACCGATGTCATGATAGAAGGCCAGTTCCTTCCCGCAGGTAAGTATGGTTTCCACATAGTTCCCAGAGGAGATACCTATGAGCTTAACTTTGCCCACAATAACCATCAGTGGGGTAGTTATTATCTGGACCTTGAAAAGGATGTAACCCTGAAGGTAGAGGTTAGCGCTGTAGAAGAAACTCCTTTCTCTGAGAAACTGGACTATGAATTCCTCAACTGGACACCGGAAGAAGTAACCGTTGCGCTGGAATGGGCCAATCGAAGAATACCATTCAAGGTAAGCGTAGACCTGAATAAAACAGTGGTAGAAAGTTTCAGGTCAGAACTAAGAGGCATCAACACCTATCACTGGCAAGCCTGGAATGATGCGGCACGCTGGTGTCTTGTTCATAACACTAATCTGGAGGAAGCTCTGGAGTGGGCCAACCGTTCAGTCAATGGTGGATATAATGGTTTCGCAGCCAACAAGAATGCAGAGAACCTTCGAACGAAAGCGGAACTAGAGCAGCGACTGGGCAAAACGGCTGAACTGGAGCAAACCCTCAGTGACGCCATTGCCTTTATAGAATCCCCTTATGATGCCAACTTCTTCAGCATTTATCTCCTTGGTGTTAAAAAGACCGATTTGGCTATGGAACTATTGGATAAATCAATAGCAGCCAATCCCGAAAGCTGGTTTCTCATGCTCAATCAGGCCGTAGGATATTACTTTCAGGGAAAAGAGAAGAGGGCACTGAGTACAATGGAAAAGGTGAAGAGCATGGCTCCTGCAAATTTCCAGGACCGACTCACGACTATAGAAGCCAGCTTTAAAGACGGCACCTATACCATTCCGGGATTCTAGAAGATTGAAGATTACCAAAGCGGGTCTATAGTTGTGATGACTGTTTGAGTTTAAGACCTGTTTTTTGGAGTCGAGTATGACCGATGAGTGTTAAGGTTATACCAACAGGTGTAGAAATATTTCTACACCTGGATTTTTTTAGGGCCTTCCCTATCTTTATCACCTCATGCATCAACAACTCATTGATCATATCAGGCAACTAGCCAACATTAATGATGAAGAAGCGGAAAAGATCGTAGCCGCTTTTCATCTCAAAGACCTGAATCGCAAGGAGTTTTTACTTAAAAAGGGAGATCCATCACATCACATGCGCTTCATTACAGCAGGTTGTCTCAAGGTATTTACCGTGAGTGAAGATGGTACAGAACGGATTCTCCAATTCGGCATGTCTGGCTGGTGGGTGAATGATCTTTATGGTTACCTCACAGAGCAGTCCTCCTCCTACTTTATTCAGGCCATTACC
Organism: Roseivirga sp.; assembly: GCF_965216855.1. Classification (NCBI taxonomy): domain Bacteria; kingdom Pseudomonadati; phylum Bacteroidota; class Cytophagia; order Cytophagales; family Roseivirgaceae; genus Roseivirga; species Roseivirga sp. The sequence goes on from NZ_OZ244204.1 coordinate 691,647, forward strand.
AATAGCAGTGTATTGCAAATTCACCGCGATCGCCTGAACGAGCTATTCGATGAAATTCCCGGCCTTGACAGGTTCTGGCGTATTAAATTTCAAAACGCCTACATCGCCCTACAGGAGCGAACCATGAAACTGATGAGCGAAACGGCAGAAGAAAGATATCTGCGATTCATACAGGATTACCGGAGCATGGAGCAGCATATTCCACAATATATGATAGCCTCCTACCTGGGAGTCACTCCTCAACATCTCAGTGCAATCAGGAAAAAAATGAGCCGGAATCACCTTTCTTAAGATACCTTAATTTTTATCAAGTCACTGAGAATGAAGTTTGTACCCATCAAACTTCAAAATCATGAGAAAACAATTTTATTCCCTGGCCAGCCTGCTACTGTTCATCTCCGGTATCAGCCTGGCACAGGAAGAAGAAACAGTAGGTGTAAGTCCATGGGGGCCAGATGATCAAATCGGAACCCTGAATATGATGACCGAGGCATCAAGACTGAAGGTACTGTCAGCAATTACTTCCGGCAAGACTTATGACCTCAGTGTAGAATACTTTGTTGGTATGCCCAGCTTTCATGCGCTGGGTGACCCTTCCTATCAATTCTGGATGACCCATACGCCCCATGGAACTGTAATCGATAATCCTAATGGCTTAGGTAAGCCCATGAATCAAAAAGTAAGCTACACGGGTGATGCCATATCTATGTATACTCACATGGGAACTCATATTGACGCACTCAATCACTTTGGATTGAATGGCAAGATTTGGAACGGCTTTACCCCGGAGGAATACCTGGGTGATAAAGGCTGGAAGAAAACCGGAGCGGAAACTATCCCTTCCATTATCGCTCGTGGAGTACTGATTGATGTAGCCAGTGCCAAAGGAGGTCAGTTACCAGAAAACTATCGCATCAGTGCTGAAGACCTGAAACAGGCATTACAATTACAAAATACACAACTTCAAGCCGGAGATGTAGTACTGATCAGAACAGGTCAGGCACGTTATTACGATAATGCAGAGGACTATCTCGATCAATATCCCGGTATCAGTCTTAGTGCAGCCAAGTGGTTGGTAGAAGAGCAGCAGATTATGCTCCTGGGAGCCGATAACCTCAGCTTTGAGGCGTTTCCTCCGGAGAAAGAAGATAATTGGGTTCCCGTTCACACTTACCTGCTGGCACAACGAGGAGTTATGTTCATCGAACAAATGAACCTTGAAGAGCTGGCTGCAGACAAAATATATCAGTTTGCTTTTATAGCCTCCTCATTAAAATTAAGAGGTGCCAGTGCCGCTCCTATGCGTCCCATAGCCATTCCGGTAAAATAGCATTCATGGAAAATCCATCAAGACGATATCTCCTCACCGGGGTATGCTACCTGCTCATTATTCTTTGTGCAGGCATTAGTCAGGGGTATATACGAGAATCGCTGATCGATTTTAATAACCCCGTGATGAGCCTGCAGCAATTAAGCAGTCACCTGATGCTCTTTAAAAGTGCCATCACCTTGGATCTGCTGGCCTTTATGATTGACGTTATCGTTGCAGTATTACTCTTTGATTTCTTCAGAAAGCAATATCCCCTGGCCAGTAAGCTGATGTTGTCTTTCAGACTTATTGCCCACCCTGCAATAGGCAGTATTAACCTGTTAAATCAGTGGATGGCAGCCGTATTTATCAGCAATCAGCCAGAGTCGTCAGACCTGATTTTCAGCTATCTGGAAGCCCATCAGTTGGGATACCTCATGGCTGGGGTATTCTTCGGAGTACATTGTGTGCTGTTAGGATGGCTTATCTATTACTCAAAAGGGCTACCGCAATGGTTAGGTATACTGATGATCATGGCGGGGTTAACCTACTGGATCGAAAGTTTCGGACTGATCTATTGGCCTCACCTGAAAGTCACACTTTCCTGGATTGTCGGTCTGGGAGCCGCTATAGGTGAAATAAGTCTCAGCATCTATCTAATTATCAAGTCAACCAAATTCGGAGCTCAAAGCTCATCTAAACTCAAATTATCATGAACAACATCAACATAACTGTACTCGCCCTACTGGGTGGTGTCTTACTCGCCATTCAGGGAGGTTTCAACTCACAACTCAGCAGTCAGCTTAAAAGCCCCTTTCAGGCTTCCTTAATCAGTTTCTTCATCAGCACCCTACTGGCAGCTACTGTCATAGCCCTGGGGAGCCGCAAGGTTCCGAACTGGGAGCATATCAAAGCCATACCGGTTTACCTCTGGTTTTCAGGAGCACTGTTCAGCTTCATTGGCATCAGCCTGTACTATTACACCATTCCCCGACTGGGAATCAGCACCATGATATCCTTAGGTCTTACAGGACAAATGGCTATATCAGTCATTGCCGGACATTATGGCTGGTTTGGGCTTAATCCTGAACCGATTTCCGCCAGAAGAATCATTGGCCTGGGTGCTATGGTCATAGGCATCATACTCATCAACAAACCCAACTAGCATGGACCTGAAAAACAAGAACATTGCTAACCTCATAAGTCTCTGGCAGTTGGCCGGAGAAAAGGCAGGCATTTACAGCGACTATGAAGTATTCAGCAGCAGTTGGGTGCCGGGTTCGCAGTGGCCTAACCGGCTCTGGATATATGACGCTCCGAATGATTATACGCTGGACAGGGCTGTTCAACAGGCACAACTACTCAAGCTGGATATCACCCTATGGCAGAACCTTTCCAGTCAACATGAAGAATGTATCATAGCCGCTGGTTTTGAGCAGAAGTCATTACTGTCAGGCATGTCACTAAACATTAATCAGGTGATCAGGCAGGAGAATGACCTGCAACTGATCAGAGTGGATAATCCTACCCTGGCCGGACAGTGGTCCATTCTATTCCAAGAGGCTTTTGGTTATCAGATCGATCATTTCACCATTACCAGAACAATGAATCAGGTAGAATACTATATCGCCCTTCACCATGATCAACCAGCAGGGACAGTTGTACTCTTTGTAGACGGAAATACCACGGCAGGAATTCACTCCATGGGCGTAATACCCAAAATGAGAAGAAAAGGCCTGGCCGAAGCAATACTGAACAAAGTACTGGACTTGGCTTCAGGCCGTCACTGCAACCTGGTAACATTACAGGCCTCTGCGATGGGACTTGGGCTCTACCTGAAAACAGGGTTCACAGAACAGTTTACCCTGAAAACATTCACCCATAACAAGAAATAAATGACATATATAGATCATCTCAATTGGCGATATGCCACCAAAATCTTCGATGCAGAACGCAAAGTATCAACTGAAGATCTCAACTACCTGATGGAAGCCATCAGATTATCCGTTTCATCCTATGGGTTGCAACTCTACAAAGTTCTGGTCATTAAAAATGAAGAGGTCAGGAACGCACTCAAAACAGCCTCATGGAATCAATCACAGATTACGGATGCCTCTCACCTGTTTGTCTTCTGTAACTATACCAGAAATTATGAGCTGCATGTAGATGAGTACCTGAAACGAATCGTTGAAATACAGGAAAATGACTCGGAAGAGCTGAGGAGCTATGGAGATTCTATCAAAACACAAATCAATCAGAAGACAGCAGAAGAGAGAGCCGCCTGGTCACAACGACAGACCTATCTGGCATTGGGCAACTTACTCTCAGCCTGCGCTGAGCTGAGAATCGATGCCTGTCCCATGGAAGGCTTTATTCCTTCCGAATACAACCGTATACTCGGCCTGAATGAAATGGGGTTGAATGCCGCAGTAATTGCTCCGGTGGGCTACAGGTCACCAAATGATGTGACCCAGTTCAGGAAAAAAGTAAGAAAAAGTAAGGAAACTCTTTTTCAGGAGATTGAGTGAAGTCAGGTTAAATCGGCATTCTAAGACTACGCTATTTGAAGCAGTTGTCAGAGTTAAAGGTAATGTCTAACAACTTAGGCTGATCAATAACAGTAAACAATATGAGAATTCTGACATTTAAACAACATAAGTACCAATGATAACAAAACTCAAACCCTTATACCTCTCTATCTTATTGCACGTCATTTTATGCTTTAATGCCAGGGCTCAAAACACATTGATGAGCCACGAAGATTCCATAAACCATACTTTGACGGTTTATTATGAATTGAACAAGACCATATTTCAAGCCAACTCCAAGCCCGAAGATATTGATGAGCTCTTTACCCATTTCACCGATGACTTCACTTATGTGCATCCAAAATATGGTGGGGTATATTCACGCACCGACTTATACAATGGCTACCTTAACAATCAGGCCAATGGCGGTTACGATGGCAGTGTAGCAGGTTTTAAAATCACCAATAAAATTGTAGGTCTGAATGCCATAGTGGTCAGTAGAAAATTCCTGCTCAAGGAAAACGACACGATAACTGAGGGAGAAGAGCAAATGACCTTATTCGAGTTTCGAGATGGTAAAATCTCCAGAATATTTGAGTATTGGTAAACCAAATGAGTTAAGAGCCGATTGTTTTCTAATCATTTGAACTAAAGTGCATGGAAGTGGAATTATGAGAGAGTAATTATCCATTTCCATGTCACTGACTACACTGTTCAACTACATAGAAGAAATTGTAGAGCTCTCCCCGGCTGATAAAGAGCTGATCTCCTCATACACTACGCACAGAAAGTACCTGAAAAACCAGTATGTGGTTCAACAGGGCGACATCTGTAAGTATGAAAGCTTTGTCATTAAAGGTTGTCTGAGAACCTTCTATGTGGACGATAAGGGTCAGGAACACAATGTTATGTTCGCCATAGAAAACTGGTGGACAGCAGACCTTGGCAGCTTTTTAACACAAACTGAAGCCAGTTACAATGTACAGTGTCTGGAGCCTACTGAATTAATACAGTTCTCATTTGAAGCGCTTGAAGAGTTATATATCCAAATCCCTCAGCTAGAAAGATTCTTCCGTATTATACTCCAAAGAGCATATGTCGCCTCTGAAAAACGAATTGTTAGAAACTTCAGCCTTTCAGCCAAAGAACGATACCTGATCTTTAGAAGTGATTACCCTCAAATTGAACAAAGAGTACCACAGTACATGGTGGCCTCATATCTTGGAATTACCAAAGAGTTTCTCAGTAAAATCAGGAATAAGCTCATCCAGGATCAATAGCTTTTATTAAACTAGGTTAACCTCCTTTTCTAATCTGGTTCAACAGAAAGCCTTTTAGGACTCCGCAACTTTGTCATGAAACAAAAACCAGTTTTATGGCAACATTATTAGAAAACATCAGCGATCTCAACGATCTGATTTTACAAGGGAAGGCAATGGAAGCTTTCGAGAAATACTATCACGAAGATGTCATCATGCAGGAAAACGATATGCCTGCAACCATAGGCAAGGAAGCAAACAGAAAACGTGAGGAAGAATTCTTTGGTAATATCACAGAATTCAGAGGGGCTAAACCACTTAAAGTGGCTATTGGTGAAGGAGTGACAATGGTGGAGTGGCACTATGATTATACCCACAGGGAATGGGGCATCCGTAATTACACTCAAATATCTGTTCAGGAGTGGAAAGATGGACAGATCATCAAAGAGAAATTCTACTACGCCAATTAATGAAGCTCACTATGAACAGTTTACGCAGCGTATTAATCATGATATTGACTGTTTTTCTGGTTCAGGGAGCCCGAGCTCAGTCTACTCAATGGGAAGTCGATCCGGTTCACTCTTCTATCGGCTTTTCTATCGATCACCTGGTAGTGTCTGAAACAGTAGGTCATTTCAATAGCTATTCGGCCGACATTAAGGCAGATAAGAAAGACTTTACTGACGCCAGCTTCGAAATGCGGATTAAGGTAGAAAGCATCGATACGAAAGACGATGAAAGAGATACGCACCTGAAAAGTGAAGACTTCTTTCATGCCTCCAAGTACCCTGAAATCAGATTCAAAGGAGAGTCATTTCGAAAGGTTGGTGAAGGAAAGTACAAGGTTACCGGAAACCTAACCATGCATGGCATTACCAAAAAGGTAGAGTTCGATGCTGAATTTGGAGGTATTGTAGCAGACCCCTGGGGTGGAACCAGAGCAGGACTAAAACTGTCTGGTACTCTGGACCGCTATGATTATGACCTTAAATACAATTCCTTTCTGGAAGCCGGAGGGCTGGCCATTGGCCGGGAGGTCAGAATCGAGTGCCGGGTAGAACTAATCAAGAAACAATAGCTATCAGTCTATTTGGTTGACGCTCTTCGGACCGCAGAAGGTGGTCTGAAGAGCCATGAATAAAAAAGGCCGGGAAACGTCAAATTTCCCGGCCTTAGTATTTATAATTAAATCTACTCTTACCCCAAATTCAGTGATACTGAACTGTTGCTAAATGGTTGATGATATAACCTTGTTCCGGTTGCTTTATACAAAGCATTCGCCAGGGCGCCAACAGCAGGAGGCAAACCCGGCTCTCCCAAACCTGTTGGTCTGATATCATTATCAACGAAGAATACTTCTATTGATTCAGGAGCCTGATTATGTCTGATCAGCTTATACTTATCGAAGTTATTCTGAACAGGTGAACCATTATCGAAAGTCAGTTGACTGTACAGGGCGTGACCTATACCATCTACCACTCCACCCTGAATAATATTGGCTGCTCCTTCCTTGTTGATCACAATTCCGCAATCTACAGCACACCAAACCTTTTTCACCTTAGGCTGATTATTCTCGATGGCAACGTCCATCACCTGAGCCACATAGGAGTTATGGCAGAAGTAAGCGGCAACACCTCTGTGTATACCAGGGGTTTCTGCTCCCCAGTTAGCTTTTTCCTTCACCAGTCTTAATACACCCGCATATCGGTCAGCATCGTATTCGTACTTGGCTCCTACCGGGCTATTCTTAGCCTTATCGAACAATTCCAGCCTGAAATCGATCGGATCCTTACCGGCTGCTTCAGCTACTTCATCGAGGAAACACTGTTCTGCTCCCGCGGTAAAGTGAGAGCGTGGTGCTCTCCATGCACCGGTAGAAATATTGGTACTAGACATTTTCTTCTCTGCCAGGTAGTTATCTACCGCACCGGCAGGGAAACGATTAGGGAACACCGGACCTTCAGGTAAACCTACCCCCTTGACGGAGAAGGCAATTAGGTTATTATCCTTATCCAGTGCGGCTTTGTATACCGATCTGTAAGGAGGTCTGTAAGTACCCTGAGTCATGTCATCTTCTCTGGTATAAATCAGTTTGATTGGTACTCCGGCCTTTTGCGATATAGCTGCAGCTTCCAAACCTGTATGATTGTACAGTCTTCGTCCGAATCCTCCACCGATTCTGGTCATTTCTACCGAAATATTATCCGCAGGAATTCCCAATAACTGGACTGCCGAATCTCTCAAAGCCTGAGGAGTTTGTGTTGGACCAATCAGTTCAGCTTTGTCTGCCATAACATTGGCATAGAAGTTCATCGGCTCCAGGGTATTGTGAGCCATGAATGGTGAAGAATAAGTTCTCTCAACCACTTTCGCGGCTCTTGCAAAGGCAGCCTCAACATTACCATCGCTTCTGCTATCCTGTACTCTACCTCTTTCCAGGTCGCGAATCATGCGTTGCTCATGCATTTCAGAGCTTTCAGGCTCACTAACTTTTTCCCAATCAACCTTCAGTGCCTTTTTGGCCTGCATTAACTCCCAGGTTGAGTTACCCACTATGGCAATCAACTGGTTAAAAGCATTAACATCTGACCAGGCCGGTTTTTCTATGGAGGTATCAACTATGAAAGCATCACTGACTCCAGACATAGACTTGATCTCATCTTCGTTGAAGCCTTTCACTTTCATACCAAAGGCAGGCGGATGCTGAATCATAGCCAGCTTCATCCCTTCCTTCTTGAAGTCTAAACCAAACAATGGTTTACCGGTAACGATCTTAGGTCCCTCAACATTTTTCTGCCAGCTACCTATCAATTTATAGTCCTTAGGATCTTTTAGGTCCAGTTCTTCAGGCACTTCAATGCCTGCTGCTTTTGATGCTATTTTACCATAATCAACAGTTCTGCTGCCGTTCTTTTCACTGATCACTCCTTCGCTGGCAGTTAAATCTGCAACAGGTACTCCCCACTCTTTAGCGGCTGCTTCCATCAGCATGCGTTTACCAGCAGCACCTGCCATTCTCAGAGCATCCCAGGCCATCATGATAGACAAACTACCTCCGGCAAACTGAGGATTCTTGAATGAATCTTCATCCAACGCTCCTTGCTCTACTACCACGTTTTCCCATGGCACATCCAGCTCTTCGGCCACAATCATTGGCATAGAGGTCATCACATTCTGACCAATTTCAGGGTTCGGTGAATAAATGGTCACCATACCTGTATCACCAATTTTGATATAACCATTAATCTCAAACCATTCGTTAGGAATGGCCACACCTTCTGCCTCTTTGGTAAGTGAAGAACAACTCGTTAGCCAGTTAAAGCCTATCAGCATTCCTCCCCCCGCAGCAGCAGAGGTCTTTAGAAATGATCTTCTTCCTACTTTCGTTTTTATTAAAGTCATGATTCAGTCTTTTAGAGTTGAGAGGCTTTTTTGATGGCTTGCTTGATACGCACGTAAGTACCGCAACGGCAAATGTTACCACTCATGGCCGCATCAATATCCTGATCTGTCGGATTTGGATTACTATTGAGCAAAGCAGCAGCACTCATCATCTGCCCTGCCTGACAATAGCCACATTGCGGAACATCAATTTCCAGCCATGCCTTCTGAACCGGATGATCTCCGTTTTCAGATAAGCCTTCAATAGTAGTAATTTGCTGACTTGCAGCTGCCGACACCGGTAGTGAACAAGCCCTTACAGCGGTTCCATTAAGATGTACTGTGCAAGCACCACATTGAGCGATACCACAGCCAAACTTCGTTCCCACCATATCGAGGTGATCTCTCAGCACCCAAAGGAGTGGTGTTGCCGGGTCGACATCTACCTCCTTCTGAGCTCCGTTTATGTTTAAAGTAAAACTTGCCATATTCTAGGGTTTAAAATTCGGGTTATACCTTCAATTTAATAATAAATGAGTGATGTAAAGAATTATGATGCGATGAGCTGTCGTTTTTTTAGACGAAATGAAGCATTCACCCGATAGCCATCGCTCCGACTCACATGAATGCTCAACGGGTTAACAACTTACCCTTCATCCATTCGCCCTGCTTTTTTAACCCATGAGTGATTTTATTGGTAAGGTTTTGATAAAAAGACATATTTTCATCTAACTAAAATTCAAGTACATGTCTAACCTTTCAGAATGGTGGGATACCCTTGACAGCATCCATAAAATATATTGGGGTCTGGCTATTCCATTTACCTTAATTTTTCTAATTCAGATGGTATTAACCTTTATAGGTGGTGAAGTAGAGGTTGATGGTGATGCTGACTTTGACGTAGAAAGCGATTCAGGTGCAGGATTTCAATTCTTTACCCTGAAAAACTTCATAGGCTTCTTTACCATTTTTGCCTGGTCAGGAATAGCCTCATTGGATTCGGACTACAGTACCGCTACAACGCTGATCATTTCAACCATCTCGGGTCTGGTCATGATGACCGTGATGGCAAGCCTATTCTATCTATTCAGCAAACTAACGGATAGTGGTACTATGAATATTAACAATGCCAAAGGTGCCATTGCCGAAGTTTATATGAGAATTCACGGTGGCCGGGCTAATATTGGAAAGGTACTGGTAAAAGTGCAAGGCTCACTTAGAGAACTTGAAGCCATAACAGATGATGAAGATGATCTACCAACAGGTTCAGTGGTGAATGTGAAGGATGTCATCAACGACAACATACTCTTAGTTTCGAAAAAATAACCTTACATAAATGAGCGAGAATTTTATAATCATTATTGCCGTTGCGGTAGTATTCATCTTCGTGATGCTGATAGGTATCTTCAGAAGATACAAAAGGTGTCCATCCGATAGAATCCTGGTGGTCTATGGTAAAGTTGGATCACATAAAGGAACAGATGTTGGCCGATCAGCCAAATGTATTCATGGTGGTGCCGCCTTTATCTGGCCAATCATTCAGGATTATTCCTTTCTTGACCTAACCCCTATTTCTATTGAAGTTAATCTGACCAATGCACTTAGCCGTCAGAATATTAGGGTAGATGTTCCTTCCAGATTTACGGTAGGTATTTCCACTGAAGAAGGTATCATGAATAATGCTGCTGAAAGGCTACTCGGGCTTTCTCAGCAAAATATTCATGACCTGGCTAAGGATATTATTTTCGGTCAGTTGCGTCTTGTTGTGGCTACTATGGACATTGAGGAAATCAACAGTAACCGTGATAAGTTCCTGGCCAATGTGGCGTCTAATGTTGAAGCCGAATTAAAGAAGATTGGTCTAAAGCTGATCAACGTGAACGTAACCGATATTAAAGATGAGTCAGGCTACATTGAAGCCCTTGGTAAAGAAGCCGCTGCTAAAGCCATTAATGACGCGATTAAAAGTGTGGCTGAAAAAGACAGAGATGGTCAGATTGGTCAGGCTAATGCCTTGCAAGACCAAAGAACCCAGGTAGCTGCAGCAAATGCTAAAGCGGTAGAAGGTGAAAACCTTGCCAAGGTTAAGGTTGCACAATCCGATGCTTCCAGAATTGAAAAAGAGTCAGAAGCCAAAAGAATTTCAACTGCCGCAGAAAAGGTTCAGTCTGCGAAGGCCTTAGAGGAAGCTTATGCAGCTGAGAGAGAAGCCGAAATTGCCCGTGCTCAAAGAGATAAATCCAGCCAAACAGCTGACATCGTAGTACCAGCAGAAATCGACAAACAAAGAGTTGAAATTGCCGCTGAAGCCGAAGCTGAAATGATAAGAAGAAGAGCCAAAGGTGAGGCAGATGCAATCCTGTACATGAAGCAAGCAGAGGCAAAAGGTATTTATGAGGTATTGACCAAGCAGGCCCAGGGTCTTGAACAAATTGTGAAGGCTGCCGGAGATAACTCCAAAGATGCGGTTCTGCTCCTTGTTGCTGATAAATTGCCAGAACTGGTTAAACTACAGACGGAAGCCATCAAAAACATTAAGATTGATAAGGTGACTGTTTGGGATAATGGAGGTAATGGCCCGGAGGATAAAACCTCTACTGCCAACTTCATTTCAGGCCTTTACAAATCGGTTCCTCCCCTTCAGGAAATGTTCAACATGGCAGGGATGGAATTACCCAGCTACCTGAAAGGCAAGTCATCTGAAGAAATCCGGGAGATGGCCGATGATGTAAAAGAGAAAAATACCGATGATGGTGAAGAAATAGAGTAACTATTAAAGAATGCCTGGCAAATATGCCAGGCATTTTTCTCAATGGAAAGAGCGCATTCTGGAAAGCGACTATTAATTGGTACTCTGTCTTTGATCATAGTAGTTGAGCTTGTAGTAATCATAATCTACAATTATAGAATAGGACCTGACAAACTAGTAGGTCAATTCTTACGGCTTTTTCTTGTATCATTCTTCGCACTTTTAACTTACTCCAGGTTTAGGCTAGCCAAATGGATACTCCTGGGATACTTTACTTTTAGTATTTTAAGTATTGGAATGAAACCCAATTTTCTAGAGAATATCTGGATGGTTTTATTCGCACTGACCTATTTAATGGCCTTACTAGTCATACTTCTTTCAAAAAGTATTGATGAGTTTTTAGATCAACCTACTTAATAAATGATACAATGAAACTTATACAAATCTATGAGGGTACTGTTTTCGAGTGTCAGATGGTTAAAAACATGCTGGAAAACGAAGAGATAAAAGCCGTGCTCAAAGACGAGGTAATTGGCTCAAGAGGTCATGCCTGGATGCCTACCGACTCGGTAAAAGTACTGGTGATGGAAGAAGACCTGGAGGCAGCTGTCATTATTGCCAATCAATTTAGAGCTTCCAGACAAGCAGAGAGTTAGTCATAATATCCAGGTGTAATAACCTGCTGAACTCATTTCTAAGGCTACAGGTTGTACTCAGTATCAAACAGCTTACAGAATGAACATCGAAGCCAATAAGAACAGCGCCATTGCCTTTTATCAAATGGCCTATGAAGGTAACCCTCGGAAAGCAGTTGAAACGTATGTTGGATCAAACTATATTCAGCACAACCCAGATGTAAAGGACGGTACCGAAGGATTTATAGAGTACTTCGAAAAAATGCAAAGGGAATACCCTGACAAGTCTATCAAATTTCTTCGCGCCATTGCTGAAGGAAACCTAGTCGCTTTACATACACATCAAACCTGGCCGGGCAATGACCAATATGTCACCATGGATTTCTTCCGTTTTGATGATTCAGGTAAAATAGTCGAGCATTGGGATGCTATTCAACAAGTTCCTCAACAGGCTGCCCATAACAATGGCATGATTTAATTCATACCCTCATTCTACAGACTGATAATAGTAACCAAGATTATTTTAACGACTCTACTATCTCACATTGGCTTTATCAACCCTGGTAGGAGTGTCTTCCCCTGAAATCATTCTGGTAGCTGCTGCTGCAATGGCCTTGATAGTATTGGTCATATGCTGCAAATCCAAAGTACTGACTTCATCGGAGGCCTGATGATAGTCTTCATCTACATCTATTGGAGTTGTACTTATGGAGTGGGCAGGTACACCTAACCTGGCCAGAGTAGCATTGTCAGATCTGTAAAACAGGTTTTGAGTTGGATAAGGATCAGCATAGAACTCATACTCTGTGCCCTCGACCGCCTTTTGCAATAGCTCTCCAAAGTTAGATTTATCAAAGCCGGTTATCCAGGCTGTATTAGGTCCGCTTACAGCAGGCTTACCTATCATTTCAATATTAAACATGGCCACTATTTCATCAGGGTTCAGTTGCTGAGAGAAATAGGTCGATCCATACCCTCCACCCTCTTCTGCAGTGAAAGCTGCAAACATGATAGTGCGTTCAGGCTTCTTACCCATATCTTTAAAGTACTTAGCCAGGGTAATAACTGCCGTTGTTCCAGATGCATCATCATTGGCTCCATTGTAGATAGTATCTCCTTCTGTGCCCCTGATACCCAGATGGTCGTAATGAGCACTGAACAGAACAACCTCGTCAGTCCGTTTTCCTTCTATTTTACCTACGACATTAGACAGGCTTTCGGCTTTCACATTGTTAATCACCTCCACATCCAGACTCTTCACATCTGTGATATTAGTGAGCACCATCAGCATACCACCTTCATTCATTTCCATTACCCGGTTACCTCTCGATAAAAAAGATTTAAACCTATTGAATAGTGACTCATGGCTGTTATTGACAAGAATAATAACATTACCCTCTTCACTTCTGGCTTGTGCATAAGTATTCTGAAGGTTATCATTTGGGCCTACTACCAAAAAGGTGGCTTCAGAAGCATCTGAAATACTCATACTTTCCTGGTTTACAGCCACTGCTACAAGCGATGGATCTATTTGCTGACCATTGATAGATACTTTAGCACTCTCATTGGTAATGGAATACATATTGAATTGCTGCTCATAGCTTGAAAGACCATCTACATAGTCAAGACCAATCTTTTCAAACTCTTCCTGAATAAACTGTGAGGCCTTTTCAATACCAGGAGTAAACATTCTTCTTCCCTCCATCTCATCAGATGCCAGGGTGGTGATTATTCTGGTGACATCAGACTCATCAATTTGAGCTGTAGGCTGACAGCTAACAATCGAAGCAATAATACCGACAAAAAGGAGCAAAAGCTGCACTGGCTTCTTCATAAAAATTAGGGTTTGAATGAGAAGCGAAGTTAAGATTAATTTTCAGCCACAGATAACCGCTGATCAGGAAAAACGACTGGAAGATTTAGATATGCTAAAGACCAAAGCTCCTTCTGTAACTTAAGTGTATACCCAGATTTGACCTTGTTCCAAAGTTCGAATCCTGGTACACCGCTCTGAATCCTACAGAAGATTGGTTCTTGAGTTGATAGTTTATGGTTAGATCAACAGACTTAACAAATAAGCTTGGTACAATTGGGGTCTTAACCCGGCCATGGTTTTCGAACTCAGTATATCTCAAAGTGTAAGAAGCCGACTTATAATGCCCCCCTACTCCTACATTCACCGCATTCACTTTATTTTGGATGTAGTTTCTGGCAGTCACCGGATCATTAAATGACAGAAACATTGGGGTTCCTATAACTCTGTCATTGTAAGTCCAGCCACTGGTATATACACTATTATTGAAAAAATCATCCGGTTCAATAATAGGTATACCATTATCGGGAAGCTTGTATGCATCCTGATCGTTGGTTCTTACCACCTCCAATACAAACTGGTCTATAATACCTTTCTCATTCAATTCTACCGAAAGACCTGCCATACCATCTCGCCAATTCCATGGGGTTAAACCGGAAGTATCTTCCCAAAGAAACTGCCAGTAGTTGGTTACCTTGAAATGTTTAAAACGATAGCTCGTATTGATATCATAACTTCCCAAATGATTACCCAATGCATTTTTCTGATCTGTCTGTAAAGCGTCTTTGCCACCACTTGCCCCAAAGAAAATGCGTGCATAATTGCCCAATCCACCCGGCTGTATACTCTCGGTGTTAATGTTAGTACCTCCCCACATGGCATTGTGATTCAATCCTGCAACTACTTCAAACTTCTTTTTGAAAAACTGGGCTCTGCCATAAAAATACTTCTGGTGAAGGAATACTCCGGAGAAGGTTCTGTTCTTATCGAACCAACCATGTGCCAGATACGCCTTAAAAGAAAAATGCTTTGATAGTATGGGTGATTCAAGCCATCCATTGGATTCAATCCTGATCTTTGGAATAGGTCTGGCATTGTTGCCATAAACCAGGCTTCCCAAAGACAGTAAATTATCTCTGAGTCCCATAAATTCCTCGTCTAGACCTACGGTGACTTTTACAATCGGTGTGGTTATCGTGTAGTTGGCCTGAATAACAGAACCATAAAGACGGTAATTTGAAACGGAAGCGATTCCTTCTACTTCAAGTCCCGTTTTCAACCAATCTGTTATAGGCTTGTTAACATTGTAGTGAATCAGGGAGTAGAATGTTCCTGTCTGCTCATTGGTAAATCTGCCACTATTATTACTCGTCATCCAAAAAGGCAAACCAGACGGATCACTAGCAAACGCACCATACTCAACCTGCAACTCCTGATTAACAGAGGAAGAATCTTGTTTCTCATCCTGAGCAAAAGAAGAAGCTCCAAGGATCAGAAATAGAAAAAGGGTTATGTTGAAGTTTCTGACCATAATTAAGTGACACAGGTTTCTCCAAATGGGTTGTGAAATAGATGACCCTAATATTTCAAAACCATGAAAATATTTGACTTAACCTCTTACAAAGGTCTTAAAAGTCTATGAGAAACTAAAGCTTTAAGTATGTAAAGCGATTATGTCATTGCGCCATGCAGAAATTGAGCCATATTCTGTATATTCCTTCAGCCAAACTTTATCTCATTATGGAACGATTCACCTCGCCTTTAGAGGCCTTTCACTATTGGGTGAATAAAACACCTGACCGGGTGTTTTTACGACAGCCCATTAACCGCAACTTTGTTGAATTTACTTTTGAAGAGACTGACCAACAGGTCAAAACTATGGTCACAGCTCTACACAATATGGGCATCCGCAAGGGCGATCATGTAGCTTTACTTTCAAAAAACTGTGCCCACTGGCTCATGGCCGATCTGGCGATTATGGCGGCCGGTTGTGTTTCAGTACCTATTTATCCAACCTTGGGGGCCGAGTCCATTCATGAAATTCTCGTTCATAGTGAATCTAAAGCCATAATCATCGGTAAGCTGGATGATTATAACGCCCAGAGTTCCGGCATACCTGCTATTAAAAAGATTGGAGTAGAAATGTATGGGGTGATGGAGGAATACACCTGGGAAAAGCTAATAGCTGCCCATTCTCCTGCTGAACAAATCCATCAACAACAGGCAGATGAATTAATGACCATCATGTATACCTCAGGTACCACAGGAGCTCCCAAGGGCGTAATGCATTCAGTTGGTGCTTTCGACCAGTTGATCAACACAGCCATTGAAAGCATAAAACTTCCTGATCAACCGAGGTACTTCTCCTACCTGCCTATGACACATATAGCTGAAAGAGCGGGTATTGAGCTTTCGGCTATTTTCCGGGGTGGTACCGTGAGCTTTCCTGAATCATTGGAAACCTTTGCCGAAGACCTTGCCTCTGTTCAACCGGAGACGTTTTTTGGAGTGCCCAGAATCTGGCAGAAGTTTCAGGAGAAAATTCTGGAGAAAATGCCCCAAAAGAAACTGGATAAACTCTTAGGACTTCCATTAATCGGTGGCATTGTAAAAAAGAAGATTAAAAAGAAATTAGGCCTCTCGGCTTCAGTAGCCAATTTCTCCGGTGCCGCTCCAATTGCGGTAAGTCTTCAGCAATGGTATCAGAAACTCGGCATTGAAATCAACCAGGCCTATGGCATGACGGAAGATTGTATTCTGAGTCATTTTAATCTTCCGGGACATAACAAATTTGGTACGGTGGGCAGACCCTTACCCGGAGTAAGTTCTAAGCTTTCACCAGAGGGAGAAATACTCATTAAAAGTAACTGCCTTATGAAAGGTTACTTTAAAGAGCCTGAAAAAACAAAGGAGATGTTCACCGAAGATGGGTATCTGAAAACCGGAGATATTGGAGAGTTTGATCACGATGGCTACCTTTCAATTACCGGCAGAGTGAAAGACCAGTTTAAAACGGATAAAGGAAAATACATCTCTCCTGCCCCGATTGAACTGGAAATATTGAAGAACAATGACGTTGATCAGGTTTGTGTAGTAGGCACAGGTATACCTCAACCAATTGCCCTGATTGTGCCTTCTGAAAGTGGACAGAAAAAGTCGAAAGATGATTTCAACAAATCCATCTGGCAAACCATTGAAGAAATCAATCCTCACCTGGAGAGCTATGAGAAAATAGCCCGTGCTGTGATTATGAAAGAAGTCTGGTCTGTTGAGAATGGATTGATGACACCCTCACTAAAAGTGAAAAGAAATCGAGTTGAGGCATTGCATCTGCCTATGTACCCTCAGTGGTTTGAACAAAAAAATCAGGTTGTTTATGAATCTTAAAACGCTGCTATTCGGTCTCACGGTCCTTTTTATTACCCCTGTATTTAGTCAGGCTCAGGTAACTCACAAACGTGTGTTCGATACGGTGCCTTACATTATGGAGCATCATAACAATCGACTCAGTATTTTTGCTAAAGAACCAATGAAACAAGGTCAAATCATATTTCTGGGAAATAGTATAACCGAAGGAGGTCAATGGCAATCTTACTTCCCTAATACTGATGTGATCAACCGTGGTATTGGCGGAGATATTGCCTTTGGCATTTTAAAAAGGCTGGATGAAATCATCGAGCGGTCGCCATCTAAACTATTTCTCCTTATTGGCATTAATGATATCGGCATGGACATCCCTGAACCCGTGATTGCTGATAACATCAGGAAAATCATTGAAAGGATTCAGCAGGAAAGCCCCAATACTCAAATCATAGTTCAGAGCATTCTTCCGGTTAACCCTGAATACAATGGCTTCCCTCAGCACTATGACAAACAATTTAGAGTATTGATGTCCAATCAGCTTATTTTTAAAGTATGTGCTGAAACAAATGTTCAATTTCTGAACCTGTTTCCCTATTTCCTCGATGATCGACAGAGGCTACAGTCAGAACTCACATATGATGGTTTACACCTCAATGCTGAAGGTTATAAACTATGGGTAGACATACTTAAAAAGGAAGGTTTGATGTAGTTATTTCACTGCTCTGAAAGACCAGTTATTCACTACTGCTAATATGCGAATGGTGATGATGATGGAGATAGTGGCTATAATACGTAGATCGTCATTCAATGCCGTTTCTCCCAATAGAAGATAAACTACTCCTCCTGCAAGACATACAGTTGCATAGACCTCTCTTCTGAAAATCAGTGGAATCTCATTCACAAGAGTGTCTCTCAATACACCTCCAAACACAGCAGAGATAGTACCCATCATGACTGCAATCACAGGAGACAAACCCAAATCTATGGTCTTTTGAACTCCTAATATGGTAAACAAGCCGATTCCAATGGAGTCAAACAAGAACATGGTCTTTCTCAGCTTTTCGAAGATACGTTTGAAGAAAACAGTGCATACCATACCCAGAGCAATGATCAGCAAGTAGTTGGCATCCTGCATCCAACCAACCGGAGTACTCCCAATCAGCACGTCCCTCAAAGTGCCACCTCCTACAGCAGTGATAAAAGAGATAACAGCCGCACCAAAGAAGTCCAACTCCTTTTTGGAAGCCAATAACCATCCACTCACCGCGAATACAAAAGTTCCGGCTAAATCGACATAGTAAATCAAGTCCGCGCTGGACATCCATTCCATGAACCAAAGGTAGTGCAATAACTATTGGTCATAAAAGAGAAAAATAATTTCTCAACATACATATTGACTGTCAGATACTTACAAAATCAATAAAAAAAGGTTTAACCAAGCCACAATCCGGTCAAACTGAAACTTCGTACCTACCTTCCAATAAATGATTAATTCATTTAACTGGCGACAAGCCAGACTTTCACCTAAACATGAAAATCACAGTTACATTAGTGGCTGTGATTTTTTTATTACAGCCTTATTTTTTTGACTAGATTTCCTCCATGCAAGAAGCTCTATTCGATATCAGGCTCGTGAGACTCTCAGATGCAGCACAAATACTCGAGATTTACGGCCCTATTGTTATAAATACTGCCATCTCATTTGAAATCGAAGTTCCTTCTGAGGAGGAGTTTCAAGAAAGAATAAGAGCTTACAGTGCTACGGCTCCCTGGCTGGTCGCTGAGTTGAATAACCGAATCATAGGCTATGCATATGCCACAGCTCACAGAAGCAGACAAGCCTATCAATGGAATCAGGAAGTAACCGTCTATGTTCATCAGGAGTATCGAAGATTCGGAGTGGCCAAAAAGCTTTACTTGCTGTTATTGAACATGCTACGCAGTATGAATTATGAGAAGGCCATTGCTGTAATTACTCTCCCTAATGAAGCCAGTGTTGCATTCCATCAAAACCTGGGTTTTCAACACATTGGAGACATGAGCAATATAGGCTTCAAACATGGTCAATGGTACAATACCAGTTGGTGGGACTATAAGCTTCAACCTAACAATTCCCCTCCTCAACCCCTTAAATCTCTCATTGAAGTGACTGAAAGCTTTAAACTCAACATGTGACTATCTTCTGCCTGACAATAATTTGATCAGATTTTCGACATCTTTAAGTGTGGAAGATTTATTACGGGAAATCAGACAATGCGAAATATGTGCCTCATCATTACCCCTGGGACCCAGGCCTGTTGTAAGTGTAAGTAGCAATTCCAGAATCTTGGTAATTGGCCAGGCTCCAGGTACAAGGGTACATGAAAGCGGAGTCCCCTGGGATGATCCTTCTGGCAGAAACCTCAGAAAGTGGCTTGGTGTTGGTGACGATGATTTCTACAATCCTGAACTGTTTGCTATTATGCCCATGGGCTTTTGCTACCCTGGAAAGGGTAAGTCGGGAGATTTACCACCCCGGCCTGAATGTGCACCTGCCTGGCATCAGCAACTCTTAGATCAAATGCCCAATATTCAATTGATGCTGTTAATTGGACAATATGCTCAGGCCCACTATCTGCCAGGGAAAAAGAATACCTTAACCGAGACAGTCAGATCGTTCAAGCTTTATCTTCCCGATTATTTCCCTTTGGTTCACCCCTCTCCAAGAAATGGCATATGGATGAGGAAGAACCCTTGGTTTGAAGAGGAAGTGCTCCCTGAGCTAAAGTCAAAAGTGAAGGAAATACTCAAAAAATAAGGGAGGCTATCGTGAAAAGCCTTACAATAGCCCATCCACGCAGCCTCCCCTGCTTTATTCAGTAATAGATTACTGCTTTTCTATCTTCAAAGATTCTTTGTCCTTGTTTACCAACACTGGCTCACCAAGACCTGTATTATTTAACCTCGGCAATTGTGTCTGACCATCACCCACAATGACATAAACCAGGTCATCCGGATTCATATATTCATCGATCAGCTTCTTTACCTCAGACTTGTCCATAGCCTTCAGTTTCGCTTCATCCTGTGCTATATAGTTCAGTGGTAGATCATAAGTCGAAATATTCTGCAGAATACCTAAAAGGCTTCCATAAGTCTCACAAGACTGTGTATTGCTTCTCAGGATGGAGTTTTTGGTTACGTCCATATCCTCATCAGAAAAATTATCACTGTAATTCTCAAGCAACTCCTTAAACAGATCAACTGATTCTCTGGTCACATTACTCCTTACACTGGAAGAGGCATTGAATACAGACCCATTCATTGTACGACTGTAACCTGAATAAGCTCCATAAGTGTAGCCCTTCTCTAATCTTAGCTCCTTAAACAGAATCGAGCCAGACCCGGAACCTAATCGGTAATTAGATACTGACGCAGCGGCATAATCATCATTTTCTCCGTCCATCGCTATTCTACCAATATTAATAACAGATTGTTTCGCATCGGGGTAATCCACAAAATAGATTCTGGAATCATCTACGTTTGTTTTCACTTCATACTCAGGGAAGTCTACAGGTTTAGCTTTCCAGCTTTCCAGAGATTCCAGTGACTCCATTACTTCGCTTTTGTCCAATGCGCCTACAAAATGGAAGGAAGCCACCGATGGCGAGAAGTTTTCATTATAGTAGGCCTTCAGATCATCTAAGGTGATGGAAGATACTGAGGCAGTTGTTCCTGAAGTAGGGTTAGAGAAGATATGATCTTTGCCATAAAGCACCTCATTGAAAACTCTTGAGGCGATGGCATTTGGATTGGCATTCGATTGTTGAATTGAGTTCAAAGCTGAACTTTTGATACGCTCAAATTCAGCCTCATCCCAACGCGGCTCCAGCAATATCTCTTTCACAAGGGACAATACCTTGGGGTAGTTTTTAGCCAGGCAATTACCTGAAATGGTTATGTATTCTCTCGATGCAAAAACATTGACATTGGCACCTAACTGCCCAATAGCCTCTTCCAGTTCTTCAGGTGTTTTATTGGCCGTACCTTCCATGAGCATATTATCGAGCAGAGCAGCTGTCCCCACTTTTTCCGGATTATCGAGGAACATTCCTCCCTTAAGTCTTATGCTGAACTGAGCCATAGGTAACTCATCCTGATAAATGTGGAACACTTTCATTCCATTGGCCAACTCTCCTGTTTCTATGGCTGGTGGCGAGAAACTCAGGTCACCATTCAAATCTGGAATAACCGAACGATCAATGGCTGATGGAGTCTTCTCAAAGGACACATTTCTCTCATACTTATCCAGATTACCTTCTGCTCCCTGAACAATTGGCTCCTCTACAACTTCAGCCTTAACCGATCCTTCCAGAATCAGCTCCTTTTGTCCTACCGGTACAAAGCTGGTAGCGAGGTAGTTCTTTCCTTTAATGTATTTATCATACACCCTCATGATATCCTCACGAGTGACATTGAGCGTATTTTCCAGGTTTTTAGTAATGTAGCCCGGATCGCCTGTAAACGTATTGTAACTCGCCAGTTGAAAAGCCTTGCTAAA
The DNA here is from genome assembly GCF_965216855.1 of Roseivirga sp. Lineage (NCBI taxonomy): Bacteria > Pseudomonadati > Bacteroidota > Cytophagia > Cytophagales > Roseivirgaceae > Roseivirga > Roseivirga sp. The sequence goes on from NZ_OZ244204.1 coordinate 713,221, forward strand.
CACACTTGATACCGAATTGTACACTCCCGTCTCAGCACCTACTTTGATGCGGGCAAGGTCATCATCTGAAAAACCTTCTGATTCAAATTTTTCCAGGGCCTCAAAAATGGCAGCTCTCAGGGTATTGAGATTAGTACCATCAAAGGCTCGCGCTCCGATATTAAAAGTACCCGCAATCTCATTTGAGCTGTTATAGGCATAAACATTAGGAGCAAGCTTCTTCTCTTCTACAACCACTTTGTACAGAGGCGATTTCTTACCATCGGTCAGTAATTGACCCAGCATATTCAAAGCCCACATATCCTGATGATATTCTTCTACGCTTGGCCATATCATTTCCAGGTCAGGCAGGTTGGCGAACTTATCTTCATGGTAAAGCAGCTTGGTTTCATCCAGCACAGCTGGCCTGGGCTCTATGGTCTCCACCTCAGGACCTGAATTGATCTCAGAAAAATATTTATTAACCAGTTCCTTGGTTTCTGCTAAATCTATATCACCTGCAATAGCCAATGTGGCATTGCCAGCACCATAGTACTTTGAGTAGAATTCTTTTACATCGGCCACAGTGGCATTCTGTAAGTCTTCCAGACTACCAATCACATCCCAGCTGTAAGGGTGTCCGGCAGGATAAAGATTCTTAAGCTGAACATAGTCTTTATGTCCATAAGGCTGATTGTCTACCCCTTGTCTCTTTTCATTCTTAACTACCTGTTTTTCATTCTCCAGCCCCCATTCTGAAACTGTATTAATGAAAAAGCCCATTCTGTCTGACTCCATCCAAAGCACTTTTTCCAAAGCATCGCTTGGTACCGTCTCGAAGTAGATGGTCTGATCGGTTGAAGTTCCTCCGTTAAAAGAGCCTCCCAGTTCATTAACATACTTGATGAAGTTTCCTGCACCTACATTTTCAGAGTTCTGAAAAAGCATATGTTCAAAGAAGTGAGCAAAACCGGTTTTGCCGGGTTTCTCCCTGTTGGATCCTACATGGTATAGTACTGCTACTGCTACCTTAGGATCTGACTTATCCTGATGAAGGACCACTTCCAGTCCATTGTCCAGGGTATATTTTTCAAAATCGAGTGAGAATTCTTCTGAGGGTGATTCAGAAGAAGTCTGACAGGCTGTGAAGAATGCCATGATACATAGCAGACACAGCCCGATAAAATAGTTGTTTGAGTTTTTCATAATCACATGATTGAATTATACATCAATCTAACAAAAAAGCCGCCTACAGTTACGTAGCGGCTCTTTTATTATATAAACGGATGGTTATCTAGTGAATTTCCCCCATTAATCTCTTCTGTATTAATTTACTAATCATTAACAGAAGAAGCCCGCCACCAATAGTAGTCATTACAATGAGCATGTACTGATCCGGCATTTGCTGCACACCTTCTGCATCACCTCCACTGGCCTCCCCGGCAATCAGGCCAGCGATTAGATTTCCAAGTGCTACAGAGATAAACCAAATACCCATCATTTGAGAATAGAATTTCTTAGGAGCCAATTTGGTAGTCAAACTCAGGCCAACAGGGCTCAAACTCAATTCACCCCAGGTATGGAGTAAATAAGTAATTAACAGCCATGAAGGGGCGGCTAAGTCGCCTGAAGCCGCAATTTTAGCTGCGAAGTACATGGTCAAAAAACCAAGCCCCAGAAGAATAAGTCCAAAACTGAATTTCAAAGGTGAAGATGGTTCTAAATTTCTTTTCGCCAACCAAACCCAGAGGGCACCGAATAATGGTGCAAAAAGAATAATAAACAATGAGTTTACTGATTGAAAGTAACTGGCAGGCATTTCCCAACCGAAGATAGAGCGGTCAGTAAATCGTTCAGCAAACAGGTTTAGCGTTGAACCGGCTTGTTCGAATCCAGACCAAAACAGGGCTGAGAATACGAAGACGATACCAATGGCAATTACCTTCTTCTGTTCAGAAGCCGTAAGGCCACCAAAGAAGATTACATATCCAAGATAACTGAAGGCGACAATGGCAATGATGTATTTGGAATAGCTGGCAATGGAAAAGGCATCAATCGGTATTATTCCCATGAACATCAACAGGACAAGTACAGCCAGGGCAATCACTACGAAGGTTGTACCCTTTTTTAGTTTTTTTCTTTCCTCTTCTTCGGTATTATCTCTGGCAGGTTCCAAATCACCAATTTCACCTAGATATCCGGAAGTGAGTTTATATTGAATCAATCCCAGCACCATGCCAAAACCTGCCAATCCAAAGCCCAGATGCCAATTAGATTCAGCCAATGTTCCTGTAAGAATTGGGGCGAGAAACCCTCCAATATTGATACCCATATAGAAAATGGAGAAACCGGCATCTCGCTTCACATCTCCCGGAGCATAAAGTCCACCAACCAAAGCACTTACATTTGGCTTGAGTAAACCAGTACCAATTACCACGAAAATCAGACCGAGGAAAAATGAATTGGTATCCAGAGCTGTTACTCCTTCTGAATGAACTCCTAAAAGCTCTGCAATACCTGGAATTCCCATGGTAAAGTGTCCTAAAGCAATGATGATTCCTCCATACCAAACGGATTTCTTCAAGCCAAAAAGTCGATCTGCTAACCAACCTCCTGGCAAAGCCAACAGGTAAACTCCCATGGTGTAAAGTCCATAAATTGCTCCGGAGGTTTGGTCATCAAAACCGAGTCCACCATCGGCTACAGCCGCACTCATGAAGAGTATGAGCAAGGCCCGCATGCCATAATAACTAAAACGTTCCCACATTTCTGTAAAGAACAGGGTAGCTAGTCCGCGCGGGTGACCGAAAATCATTTTCTGATCTGACATAGTTGTTAAATAGTTTTTAGCAAAGTTTCCAATCTACGACCGTATCGAAGATATTACAAGCTGATTTACCACAAACAGGAAAAATAGGGCTTTTAAATCAGCCATTTACCCAAAATGGCATAGGGTAGTATTTGTTCAGCTTTCATGCGCTAAATTCCGATACGATAGTTACTTTTGCAAACGATTTCATAAACAAGGAAATTACCTATAATAATCATGTTAGAAACAGGAACGAAATCCAACAAAGCAGGCCTGGAAGCAGCAGGTATTAAAAAAGTTAAAGAAGCACATTGGAATCTTAGCCCAACCGAATTGATAGAGGAGTCAATTATAAATGGTGAAGGCCACTTGACAGATACCGGTGCCTTAATGTGTGATACCGGAAAATTTACCGGTAGATCTCCTAAAGACAGATACATTGTTAAAGATGAGCTGACTGAGGATAAAGTATGGTGGGGCGATATCAACATTGGTATCTCTCCTGAGTCTTTCGACAGAATCTACACCAAAATGCTGGGTTATCTGGAAGAAAGAAAAGTATATGTACGCGATGCCTATGCCGGTGCCGATAAAACGCACCGTCTTAAACTGAGAGTAATCAACACCTATGCATGGCACAACCTGTTTTGCTACAACATGTTCATCAGGCCTGAGACATACAAACTCTCTGATTTCGATCCTAATTTCACCATCATCTGTTGCCCTGAGTTTGAGGCCGATCCAGAAACCGATGGTACAAGACAAAGCAACTTTGCTATAGTCAATTTCACCAAAAGAATGATTCTGATTGGTGGAACACAGTATTCCGGTGAAATGAAAAAAGGAATTTTCTCTGTATTGAACTTCCTTCTTCCAACTGTTGACGGTGTGCTGCCTATGCACTGCTCGGCTAACATGGGTATCAAAGACAGAGATACTGCTATCTTCTTCGGTCTTTCTGGTACAGGAAAAACCACCCTCTCTGCAGATCCTAACAGACTTTTAATCGGTGATGATGAGCATGGATGGACTGCCAAGAACGTATTTAACTTTGAAGGTGGATGCTATGCCAAGGCCATTGACCTCACTGAGGAAAATGAGCCCGATATCTTCAGAGCCATTAAATACGGTGCAATTGTAGAAAACACCCGATTCATAAAAGGTACAAGAACCGTGAATTATGAAGATACTTCAGTGACTGAAAACACAAGAGTATCTTACCCTATTCACCACATTAACAATATTGCCGAACCATCAATTGGTGGTATTCCTAAAAACATATTCTTCCTAACCTGTGATGCCTATGGAGTAATGCCTCCGATTTTGAGACTGAACAAAGGTCAGGCTATGTACCACTTCATCTCTGGTTATACTTCAAAAGTAGCGGGAACGGAAGCTGGTGTTACTGAGCCTACCCCTGTATTCTCTGCTTGTTTTGGAGCTCCATTCATGCCTCTTCACCCAACTGAGTATGCTGAAATGCTTGGTAAGAAAATGGATGAGCATGGTGTTAATGTATGGTTAATCAACACAGGATGGACAGGTGGCCCTTACGGTATTGGTTCAAGAATTAAATTGAGATACACCAGAGCAATGATCTCTGCTGCGCTTTCTGGTGTACTCGACAATGTTGGATACAGGAAGCACTCAATCTTTGGTGCCGAAATCCCAATGACTTGTCCTGATGTGCCTAGCGAGTTGCTAAGTGCACGTGAGACATGGAAGAACGATCAGGGATTCTATGAAAAGGCCAACAAACTGGCCAGAATGTTCCAGGAGAACTTCAAGAAGTTTGAATCTTATGCCAATGATGAAATCCTTGCTGGTGGTCCAAAACCAAGAACGGATTACGCATAATTCAATACAAAACTTCACTTCAACCTCAACAAAAAAACCCCGGCCGTACGCTGGGGTTTTTTAATGGCCTCTCGACCAATCCGACACTACTATTTATTTTTAATGCTGTCCGTTCTCCATTGCCTGCATATTTTCCAATCGGTTTAATGCAGTCTGGAGCTCACGTTTTAATTTCATTTGTTTTTCTGTGGCCTGGAATCTCTGATTTCTATAATCATCCACAATTTTTGAGTAGGCTGTTTTAACCCTCTTTACCACTCCACATACATGTTTGATTCTTCCATACATGATGAGCAGGCAAAGACTAAGCAAGGCCACTAGTGACCAGACAAATATGGTGTAGGTCATTTTATTCATATCGAACCACAGAAAGCCAATAAGATCTGAGCTGGCCTGCGATTGTTGTAATGATTGCTGCACTGTGGTGAACTGCGACTTCAGCTCTTCCATTTCTTGCTGAACTTCAGATAGGTCTGACTGTAAGGTAGCAATGGTGCTTTTGTATGCGGTGAGACTGTCATACATTGCTTCTCTGAAGTTTCGGAGCTTGCTGGTTCTTATCACCTTATACTCCTCATAAGATTCTGCTTCATCGAGAATCTCGGTAAAGGTTCTGTCCAGCGATTTTTGGTCTTGTGCGTGTACCGGAAGCGAAAAAATAACAATCAATAAAAATACACTTAGTGTAGGTAGTTTCAGTCGCGCCATAGTACTGGTTTTAGGTGATTAACAATGCCAAATTAATGAATGGAAAAAGAACCATCTACATTCTGTTGTACAAAGCATTTTTCTATTGACGTCCTCCAAAATTTAGTCTTAAAACGACTGATACATAGCGCATTATCCTCAAATAACGTTAATAGAGGCACATCTTATAAGACTGGACATCATTACCTAACAGCCCCAAAACTTATAGTTCAGAAGAGATTCAGAGCTGTCCCCTTCTGTTTGGGTAAGAGGAATAATGATTTCATACTCTTTCAAAGTTGTATTAGATTCAAACAATCTTAACAGCCTATGAAACTCACTCAACTGTACTTGCTTCTCTTTGCTCTGCTGATCCTTTCATGTCAGCCGAAAAGGGAAATTGACTTTCCAGCGACTAATTTGGAAGAAGCATATATAATCCCGAAACCATTGGAAACAACAGCCTCTGGAAGTGGCTTTGCCCTGGACAAGTATACAGCACTTAGTGTCCTTGCTGACGATGAGGCCTTTGAAGGAGTGGCAGATTACCTGAGTAATAAAATTAAGAACAGAACCGGAGTTGACCTTAAGGCTACATCCAGAAGCTACACTCAATTGATTATTCAACAGGTGGAAGGTTTTGCAAATGATGAGGCATATGAAATTGACGTTAAGGAAGATTCTCTGGTTTTAAGGGCGGGTACAGCTGAAGGAGCTTTTCGTGGAATACAGACCATCAGGCAACTTATCCCTGAAGAGGCAATTACGGATTTGGCTAAATACCCTATTTGGGTCATTCCTACAGGCACTATTAAAGATCAACCTCAGTTTGCCTTTAGAAGTACGATGCTTGATGTTGCCAGACACTTCTTCTCGGTTGAGGATGTAAAAAAGTACATAGACATTCTGGCCTACTACAAATTCAACACCTTTCATATACACCTGACGGACGACCAGGGTTGGCGAATCGAAATTAAGTCATGGCCAAAGCTCACTGAGTTAGGAAGTACAACAGGTGTTGGCGGTGGACCTGGTGGCTTTTACACCCAGGAAGACTATCAGGAAATTGTAGCCTATGCAGCCGAAAGACATATCACGGTGATCCCTGAAGTAGATATGCCGGGACATACCAATTCCGCTTCTCTTGCCTATCCATTCCTAAATGGTAATGGAAAAGAGATTGAGTTGGTCACCAGCATGGCAGTGGGCTACAGTACTCTGGATACCAGAAAAGATACAGTTTATGCCTTTATAGACGATGTGATTAGAGAGATCAGTGCGCTAACTCCCGGTCCTTATTTCCATATCGGTGGAGATGAAAGCCATGTCACAGAAAAGGATGATTATGTCTATTTCGTGGAGCGCGTAGAAAAGATCGTCAAGAAGTACGGTAAACAAATGATTGGATGGGATGAAGTGGCCACTGCCAACCTGGAAGGTCCGGCCGTTGCTCAATGGTGGAACGATAAAGACAACGCCCAGGCCGCAATAAATCAGAACATGAAGATTATCCTCTCTCCTGCTAATAAGGCCTATCTGGATATGAAGTATGACAATAATTCAGAATTCGGTCTCAGATGGGCTGGACTGATTCCTGTCGATACTGCCTATATCTGGAACCCTGAAACACTCTTTCCAATGGAACATGTGCTAGGCGTTGAGGCCCCACTTTGGTCAGAAACCATCCGCAAGATTGACGAAATGGAGTACCTGGCCTTTCCACGCGTGATTGGTTATGCGGAGCTGGGTTGGTCAACTCAGGAAAATCGTGACTGGGAAGACTATAAAAGGCGACTGACTTATCATCGTTTGTTCTTAGACGCCAACGGGGTGAATTACTATAAGAGTCCGGTGATTGAAATGGAGTATTGAGATATGGGTAGTGGGTAGAGTGTATTGCGATGTGCAGTATTGAGTACTGCGACTGGCTTCTTTAAGTCATTTTGAAGGAGGTACGACTGAAAAATCTCATACATCAAGGAGAGAATTTCTCCCTATGGTCGAAATGACATACGCCATTTGTCTGCTGATTTTCGGGATTTCACTGATAATTATACAGAAAGTACCAAGACTTACTGAATACATGAAAAAGCACAATTCCACTCGATTTTCTATATTCGAAGAATTGCACGATAAATATTACCACAAGTGAACGTTGTCTATATTATTGGAAATGGGTTTGATCTAAATCTCGGGTTAAAAACCAGATACAGTGATTTTTATCCATTCTATAAAGATGTTGAAAACGAGTCTCGGATAATAAAGGAGTTAAAGAAATCAATAGACAGCAATATTGAGAATTGGTCAGATTTAGAGTTAGCCCTTGGAAAGTACACTAAAAACATCAAAACGACAGAGGAGTTTGATGAAATATTCGAAGATCTTGGAGACCGATTAGCAGAATACCTCGAAATTGAATATACCAAGTTCAACAAAAGTGAAGCTTCAAAAGAATCCTTTTTAAAGTATCTGGGATTCCCTGAAATGTCGCTGCCAATTGCAGACCGAATTAGGTTTATTAAATACATACAAAGTAAAGCCAAGTCTAAGTGGAGCCTTGACATAATGACCTTTAATTATACCAAAACTATTGAAGACATTATAGGGCCAAACATTCAGGGCTTAGAATTGGAAAGAGAAAATAAGCCCTCCCTTATTATTAACGGAATTCATCACATCCATGGCTTTCTAGATAGGAGAATGATTATGGGAGTAAATGATAATAGCCAAGTATTGAATGATTCTTTACACAGCAATGATGACATTATGGAAACAATAATCAAAAGTCATTGCAATAGTGCATATAGATCGACAATCGAAGGAACTTGTCGTGAGCTAATCTATAATGCGAATTTAATTTGTGTCTTTGGATCTTCAATGGGTGAAACTGACAAACTTTGGTGGGATGCCATTTCTCATCAAATTTCTACCAAAGACTGCATACTTCTTGTATTTTCTAGAACCCAAGATTTCAATGACAATAGAGCATACAAATACTCAAGACTTGCCAGAAAAATAAAAAAGCGATTCTTGACAGACCCAATATTAAAAGGGGCTTTGAGGGAAAATGTAAGCAATAAAATATTAATGGGTTTAAATACGGATATGTTTAAAATCCAATAGACAACACTATGCTTCGAGTTATTATTAAACTCCGATTAAAGACTTTATTCAATCAACTTCCTCCATTTGTCTGCATCACTGAATTCAGAGATTAAAGGATTTCGAAGATTTTCTTACCATATCTAAGCGTTGTTTGAAACTACCCTTAGCCTATCAAATCTTTAGATCCAACAAATCTATGTTTCAAATACGTTTTATCCAAATAGTGCCCCGGCAATAGTAGCGGTCATCATAGTGGCCAAAGTGGCAGCCATCAGTGCTCGCATACCAAGTCTTGAAAGGTCTCCTTGTCGTTCCGGAGCCATTCCTCCGATTCCTCCAATCTGGATAGCAATGGATGAGAAGTTGGCAAAGCCACAGAGGGCATAGGTAGAGATAACGATAGCCTTTTGGCTCAACATGCCATCAGCTTTCATGTCGGCCAAAGCCAGATAAGCCACAAATTCATTGATTACGGTCTTCTGCCCAATCAAGCTACCCACCTGCAGGGTTTCGCTCCAATCAACACCCATAGCAAAGGCTAAGAGCCTGAATACCTGACCAAGGATGTATTGTAAACTAAAGCCATCGAACACACCATCGGTAGTTCTGACCACAAAGTCATTGAGGCCTGTCACCGCACCAATACCGTCCACCAGAATCCAGTTGAGCGTGTAAATAACCGCGATAAAAGCCAGAAGCATAGCACCTATGTTAGCCGCCAGCTTCAAACCGTCACTGGCACCACCGGCCAATGCATCAATCACATTGGCTCCGATCTGGTCTTTACTTACTTTAAGTTCTGTATCTACTTCCTCAGTTTCAGGAAGGAATATTTTTGCCATTAAAATGGCCGCTGGTGCATTCATAATGGATGCACTTAACAGATACGTAGCGAATTGCGCCTGCTGCTCAGGATCACCCCCACCCAGAAAAGACACATAAGCCCCAAGCACTGAACCGGCAATGGTTGCCATCCCCCCTGTCATCAGACAGAGTAGTTCAGACTTGGTCATCTTACCAATGAAGGGCTTAACTAATAACGGGGCTTCTGTCTGCCCGAGGAAGATATTTCCGGCAGCTGACATTGATTCAGCTCCGGAAAGTCTCATGGTTTTAGCCATTACCCAGGCAAACCCATATACAATTTTCTGAAGTATCCCCAGGTAGTATAATCCTGCGGTAATTGATGAGAAGAAAATGACTGTGGGCAGGGCCTGAAACACGAAAAGAAAGCCCAGGCTATGCCTTGCGCCTTCAACATTATCACTGTTCTTAGACAGGTCCCCATAAAGGAATTCTGCACCATCAAGAGCAAAATTAAGAAAGGTAACAAAGCCTCTGCTCATTGCATCGAAACCCTGTTGAATAATACCGACTCTGGAAATGAGAATGGCGATAATCACCTGAAGCACAACTCCCACTCCAACTAATCGCCAACTGATTGCTTTCTTATTGCCAGACAACAAATAGGCTATTCCGATAAGAATAGCCAGACCTAATACTGCTCTTAAAATGTCCATTTTGTGTTACTCATCCATCAGCAGGCCAAGTCGAAAGACTTTTGCCAACTGCATGACCAACAAATTAACTTCTTCTGTTGATTTCGTCCCTAATTTTTGCGGCTTTTTCGTAATCTTCTGCTTTTAAGGCTTCATCCAGCATCTCATTCAGCTTATCTACTGTGAAATCCTGAAGTCTGTCTCCTTTTTTCTCCACTACTACCGGCTCATCTTCTTCATCGACAATTTCTTCTTCATCGGTAAGAATGATTCCGGCTTCGGAGAGCACTGATTCATAAGTATAGAAAGGCACACTAAACCTGATTCCAATAGCGATGGCGTCTGACGGCCTGGAATCTATTTCAATAGTCTTTTCGCCATCGGTACATACGATCTTAGCAAAGAAGATTCCCTCTTTTAGATCGGAAATGATGACCTCCACTATTTCATAGTTGAAGGCATGAGCAAAGGACTTGAACAGGTCGTGCGTCATTGGACGGTTAGGAGTGATTTTCTCTATCTCCAGCGCAATGGCCTGCGCTTCGAACATGCCAATGATGATCGGCAGTCTTCTCTCCCCTTCTACTTCACCCAGAACAAGGGCAAAGGAGCCAGTCGATTGCGACTGGCTCGATGACAATCCTAAAATTTCAATTCTTACTTTCTCCAAGATTAAAAAATCTAAGCTAAGGCTTTTTTCAAGGCCTCATTCAGTTTTGGAACAACTTCAAAAGCATCACCTACAATACCATAATCTGCGGCTTTGAAGAATGGTGCTTCCTCGTCTTTGTTAATAACTACAATATACTTAGAAGAATTGACTCCTGCCAAGTGCTGAATAGCACCTGAAATACCTATGGCAATGTAGAGTGTAGGGCTCACTTTCACACCGGTCTGACCTACGTGTTCGTGGTGAGGTCTCCAGTCCATATCTGATACTGGTTTTGAACAACCTGTAGCTGCACCTAGAGTTTTGGCCAGGTCTTCAATCATACCCCAGTTTTCAGGCCCCTTCAATCCACGACCTCCGGAAACCACTACATCTGCTTCCGGCAATAGCACATCGCCTTCTGCTTTATCGGTAGAAGTGATCTTTGCTCCAAACAATGCATCATCGAGAGATACTGAGAAAGCTTCAACAGCAGCAGCTGCGCCATCCGTTTTCAAATCAATCGCATTCTTTTTAATCGCCAGAATCTTTTTGTCTGTTGTGATTGTGCTATTGGCAAAGGCCTTACCTGTGTAAATACTTCTCCTGACCACAAAGCCATTAGATGTATCTGGTAATCCCACCACGTTAGACACTAAACCCGCACCTAATTTGGCGGCAACACGTCCAACCACGGCATCAGCCAAAGATGACTTAGCCGTTACAATGATCTCTGCTCCTGTTTCATTGGCCGCAGCTGTAATTACCTCTGCATATGGCTGAATGAGCCCTGCATTTAACCTGTCATCTGAAACGTGAAGTACCTTAGCTGCACCGTTATTTCCGGCAGTAGCCAATTCATCATTATCGGCACTACCCAAAGCAATTGCTGTGGTTTCACCCATCGCTGCAGCAAATGATATAGCCTCTCTAGACGACTTCTTTATCTTACCTTCTTCTAATTCAATAAATACTAGTACTGACATGTCTTTCTAATTAAGGTTATATCACTTTCGCTTCGTTCTTCAACAGATTCACCAACTCTTCTACATTGTCGGCATCTATCATCTTCACTTCTCCTTTGGCTGGTGGCAACTCATAAGAAGATAGCTCACTGTGCACAGTGGCGTCTGTTGGCTCCACTACATTCAGAGGCTTGGTTCTGGCAGACATGATACCCCTCATGTTTGGAATCTTCCATTCAGCAATAGGTTCCTGACAACCCGCTACAAAAGGCAGACTTACTTGTAGCTTCTCTTTTCCACCTTCAATTTCACGAGTAATATTGGCGGTAGTACCTTCAATGTCTAACTGCATTACTGGAGAGAATGAAGGTAACCCCAGCATTTCTCCAACCATACCATGCACCATACCTCCGTTAAAGTCGATTGACTCTCTTCCCATCAGAATCAGGTCATATTCTCCCTGTCTGGCAACTGCCGCTATCTGATTGGCCACAAAATATGAATCAGAAGGGAAAGCGTTTACACGTACCGCTTCATCGGCACCAATGGCCAAAGCCTTACGGATAGTAGGCTCTGTTTCTGCTTCACCAACATTGATTACAGTAATTTTTCCTCCATGCTGCTCCTTTAGCTCCACAGCTCTCGCCAACGCATAGTCATCGTATGGTCCAATAATAAACTGGACACCATTTTTATCGAATTCAGTATTGTCGTTGGTAAAAGCAATGCGGGAAGTTGTATCTGGAACATGTGTAATACAAACTAGTATGTTCATGCTTGCTTTATAGTTTAATGATTTCTATTTCAACCCCGTTGATGCACAAGTGTTCAGAAAAATGGTATCTAACGGGAAGATTCAAAACCCAAGGTAATCCTTAAATTTGCCCCGAAGATAGTCAATAATGAAGTAAATAAAAACGAGACTGAAGGATGAATGAGAGCCGGATAGAGCTACTTCAAAAGTACATTGATGAAGAGCCGAACGAACCTTTTAACCACTATGCTTTAGCCAATGAATATATGGCCGAAAACCCATCAAAGGCCTTAGATATTCTGCTTACGCTTATTGAGCAACAACCCGACTATTTACCAAGTTATTACCAGGCCGCCAAGTTGCTCGAAGATTTGGAAGAGGAAGAAAAAGCGTTAGAGGTTTACTCTTCTGGTATTGAACTGGCTAAAATTCAGGGCAATCATAAGACTCTAAATGAACTTAATTCGGCCTATCAGAATTTACTTTTTGAGCTGTAAAAACCTATTGACCAGCATTCCTTTAAGACTTAATTAATTCTCATGACAAAAACCCACATCCGCATTGGCGGAGTGCCTGAACATTTCAACTTTCCAATTCATCAGATCAAAGAGAATGGCACATTGGACAAACATGGTATCTCTTTAGAGTGGACAGACTTTTATGGAGGTACTGGTCAGATGACTAAAGCTTTGAGAGAAGATGAAGTTGATATTTGTATTCTTTTAACCGAGGGAATTATTAAGGACATTATCAAGGGAAACCCAAGTAAAATCATTAGCGAATATGTAATCACTCCACTTACCTGGGGAATTCACACGGGACTTGAAAACACATTACAAAAGAAGGATTTCATTTTCGATAAGAAACATGCTATCAGTCGTTTTGGATCTGGTTCGCACTTGATCTCTATCATTAATGCAAACAGTAAGAACCAACAGATTGCAGAAGATCAGTTTACCGTAATCAATGATATTAATGAAGCGATAGAGTCTCTCAATTCTTTAGAAACAGATGTATTTTACTGGGAAAAATACACCACCAAACCCTATGTTGATGCCGGTATTATCCGCAGAATTGACGAGTATCTTACTCCCTGGCCTTGTTTTGTCATTGCTGCAACGGACAGGGTTCTAGCAAATTACCCTGAGCAAATTGACCTACTACTCGACCTAATTCAGGAAAGCTGCCAGCTGTTTATGCACAATGATTCTGTGATTCCGGTTGTTGCCGAACGATATGATCAACAACTACCTGATGTTGAACGCTGGTACCATAGCACTGAGTGGGCTACCAACAGCTGGGTAAGCGATAAGATGCTGAAGAGCGTCATCTATTACCTAAAATCGGCTAATATTATCAGTGAAGATGAGCACATTCCTGAATTGATTTGGAAGAGGTAAATCCGAACACCTGCTTTTATCAGTAATTAACTAGAGTAAGTTATAAACCAATAAAAAACGTCTGCCATACTTAACACTCAAGAAACATTTGAAAAGTGAGCATTCATTATCTTCGCATCACATGCTGAAACTGATCAGGTATATTGTTATCTTCTTTTTGCTTTTCAGTTTTTCTAAAGCTTACTCACAAGAAAAGAAATCACTTCCCTACACTAAAAAGGGACAGTTCTACTTTTACTGGGGTTACAATTGGTCTTCTTATACAGACTCTGACATCCACTTTAAAGGCTCAGACCACGACTTCACTCTGTATGATGTGGTTGCTCATGACAGACCTAGCAAGTTTACTTTGGAGACCTACTTTAATATTTTCAACTTTTCAGCACCCCAGTTTAGCACTCGCTTTGGCTACTTCATTAAAGATAACTGGGAGCTCTCATTGGGAATGGATCACATGAAATATGTGGCCAAACAACTTCAAAACACCACCATAACGGGATGGATTGAAGAAGACGGCATTACTACCGAATACGATTATGATGACATCAGGCTTCTCTACAGTTTTCTACAGTATGAACACACCGATGGACTGAACTACATCAACCTGGGCCTCAGAAGAACCATCAACATCATTAACAAAGGTAATTTTGATCTGAACCTCATTGCAGGCCTGGAGTCTGGCATTATCATGCCCCGCTCTGATGTGACCTTGCTCGGTAAAGACCGATCTGACCGTTATCATTTGTCTGGTTATGGTCTGAATCTAGTTGGTGCCATCAACCTCACTTTCTTCGGCAAATACTTTGTTCAGTCAGAGCTTAAAGGTGGTTATATAAACATGCCTAAAGTGCTCACCTCTTTCGAAGGAGATATCGCCAGTCAAGACTTCTTCTTTTCCCAAACCAACATCTCTTTAGGCGGATACTTTCCTTTGTTTAGAAAGAAATAATCGATACCAGACGCAAAACCAATTCCATTTCAGCCTATTTTTCTGAAACACGAACAATTATGAACTTCTTTAAAACTATTCTCCCGGTAATTTTTCTATTGATTCTTCATCGAGCCAGTCATGGACAGTCTGACACTACCTACTTTTCAGCTTATGACGTGAAACTTAAAAAAGAATCGAAAGAATATGCGGCATATTATGAATTAAACAATGGTATGAGCAGAGAAGGAAAGGTAGAAAGGTTCTACCCTACTCATGAATCCTATGGCTTTGCCTTTTACGCTGAAAACAGACCGGAAGGTCACACCAAGCAGCTATTCAAGAATGGCAATTTATATCAGGAAGGAAACTATGAAAACGGATCAAGAAGTGGAATATGGACATTGGGCTTCGAAAATGGGCAGTCCTTTGCATCAGTAAAATATGATCAGGAAAAGAGCCTGAATCATGCTGTAGTCATTAATATCATGGATTCCTTGGGAACTCTGTTGGTAAGTAATGGATCGGGCAAATACAGTGGGCCTAATCCGCTTAACCGTGAGATAACTATCGAGGGAGAATTCCGGTCAGGTCTTAAGGTTGGTGAATGGACCAGTAAAAAGGAAGATCGCACTCTTGATATTGAGCATTATACAGCATTAGGAGACTTGATTTCCGGAACCAGTTGGGACAAAGATGGAAAAGAGTACCATTACACGGTAATTGAAGAGCAAGCGAAACACAAAGGTGGAATGGAAGGTTGGATCAAGCATTTAAAGAAAACCTTTCGCTATCCAGCGAAGGCGATCAGAAATGATATTGAAGGGGATGTAGATGTAACCTTTATAGTTAATAAGAATGGAGACCTGGAAAATATCGAAGTACTTAATGGCATTGGTTATGGGTGTGATGAAGAAGCTATCAGAGTAGTGTCTAAGTCAAAATGGAATCCTGGAAAACAAAAAGGGCAGCCTGTTAAATCAAGAATGCGTTTCAGAGTTGCTTTTAGACTTAGATAGACCTTTCCACAATGATCCAAGACCTGAAAATAAAGAAAGCCGACCTCTGATGAAGTCGGCTTTCTTGTTACATAGCATTTATTTAAATTATTTAGTCACCAAACCACCCTTAGCACTATCTACAGTGATTTGAGGGGTACCACGACCACTTACAATCCAGCGCACTTTTACATATCCGTTACCGGGAATATTAGCTACTTCCAGTTTCGATGGATTAACTTTTTGTTCAGTCGTCACATTGAAGTCTTCATTCTCCACGATCATACCTGCCTGAACATTAACCCCTGAAATACTAATATAGTCAGGACGCTCAATCTTATTTCTTACATCATGAGAAGCATGAGTCGGTATTAACCTGTCATTTTTAACTGTGACAGTGATTTCACGAAGTCCTCCACCTAAATCCTTCTCTTTTACTTCAGAGATGTTGAGCTTAGGCATTTGGTAAGCATGGTAAATGGTGAAGGCCATATTTCTATGACATTCCTCTTCTAGTAAGAAGCCAGGAGTTGCTCTGCCAAAATTCTTTTTGAATCCACCAATTTCAATCTCGCCATAAGTTGGATGGTTATATGTTTTCCAAGGCTCAAAGGCATCACCAAAAAGTAGTTCTGCATCGAAATCATAGCTCTCATTCTGACTACCTCTTTCTGTCTTATAATAGGCGAATCGGTTGAATATCTCATTGGAATAGGTAAACACACCTCTTCCTCCATAGAACCAATCCAGTTCACCACCATATGCTGAATAGAGATCTTTATAAACCACCAGGTATCTGTAACCCGGCAACATTTTTTCTCCTTTGTTACCGATAGCATCATATACCTGAAGATCTTGTCTATTATAAGTTCCCACATCTTCCTGACCACCCGGGCCTCTGAGAATCATACCTCCCGAGTTATGAAAGCTTTGTGCTCCGGCAATATTTGGATGTGACAATACAAAGTCAGCCACATTTCTGTTTTCTGGAACACTAAACGGATACTTATAAGCGCCACGCTGAATATAATCCGGGTGCCATCCCCAGGCCCAATCACGGTTAGGGTCATAGTATCCGTGTGGATCCTCATTTACTCTTCCGTCACCATCATTATCAATACCTTCCTGACCCAGGTATTCATAGCGCTGCACATTAGCAGGCACCTGATCATCAATACCGATTCGAATCATTTTTCTAGGATCCTGAGGATCAATGATGAAATCTCCTGTAGAGCTTTTTCTTCTCATCTGAGTGATAGAACCATTGCCATCCAGATCGTCCGGAAGATCTTCATCAAACAAACCATCCTGGTCATCATCCAACGGCATCATACCCGCTCTTGGTGAACTACCTGTATTGGGTTCTTTCATGTAGTTATTTCTGGCATCCGGGTTAATAGTTGGTAGAATGTAGAATACCTTATCATTCAATAGTTCGGTAATAAAGTCAACATGGCCGAAATTCTCCGTCAGGTACCATGCGGTATAAATACAGATTTCACCACCTTGAATCTCATTGGAGTGAATATTACCATCTACATAGAAGGCCGGCTTTCTATCTGCATCACCTTGCTGATAATTGGTTACCTGCAACATCCACATATCACGTCCTTCATATGACTTGCCTATAGAAACCCGCTTAACAAGATTTGGATATGCTTCTGCAATCTTCTTACCCAAGGCATCTAGTCCTTCGGTTGTATAATACCTGTTAAAAGATATCTGAACTTTCGGGTTATGAGGTGAGCCTGCTGCTCTGAAAATATCCTCTACTCCCTGCGCCTGAATCTGGCTGTTGAAGCCGACACAAGCAAGTACTAACATTATAATTGCTGTTATTCTTTTCATGGCTTCTTATTTAAGGTTGATGTTAGTTGACACAATTCCAACATGAGGGGCACCCGCTTCAAGCACCAGGCTTCCTGAACCTTTAACGAGCCAGGTTAACTGCTGAGAACCGTCACCAGCAATATTACTGATCATTTGAACTCTTCTACCGGAAATGACTTCCTGACCATTGCCTAGTTTAAGTTCAACCTTAATATTCCTCAACCATCTTGACCTGGAACCCATTTGGGTGTGAGTAGGAAGTGTTCCCGGGTTATACAAGTCCATCGTAATCCTCGTCATTCCTCTACCAACTTCTTCAACTTTGAGATTATTGACTTCAACACTCGCCTGCATACCGGCCAGTTCAACAATGAACTGATTGTGTTTATCAGAAACCTCATCAATCATTGAGATTGGCGGGTTCATCATTGCGAATGGGCTGATTCCTCCAACTTCTACTTCTTTACCAGGGAAGTCAGGATGGGATATCTTCTGCCAAGGCTGGAAGTAATCATTAAGCCCCTCTTGCTGAGCCCATCTCAGGAAGTTCACTTCTCTGTTTTTGTCGGCATTGGGTTTCATAGTAGAGTCACCCTTTACCATGGGTGCCCACCAACCTGGTGTACTCAAACTGAGTCTGCCAAAGTGGAAATAGGCCCATTGATAAAAATCACCTCCCTGGTCTACAGATGCAGGAGCATCTTTAAGTCCAACAGTCTTGTTGTATTCATCAGACAGCAATTTATTCAGGTCTGCATCTTCTTGTTGGATGCTGGTCACAATTCTTTGAGACGCGCCTCTCGCATTGTATCTCCAGGGGCTTGAAAGGTTATTTCCAGGACCGAAAGTAAAAATAGCATAGACATTCCACTTGGTGTAAAGCTCGTCAAGCAAGGCTCGGTTTTCAGGTTCCGAAACCGGATGTTCACCAGTGCCCGGTTTGAAGAAGTCATATTGATAAGTCAGACTTCGATTGAAATGAATCCCTCCAACATTATCTTCATTGAAGCTACCATCTTTATCATCATCTCTGCCTTCAGTAAGAAGTTTATACATACCCTTCTCTCCTTTTGACTTATCTGCCTTGATCATGATTCTGTCATCAGCTGGGTGCATAATCCAATCCCCTGTAGCATCAGCCACTCTCATCATGGTGATCTTTCCATTATTGTCCAGATCATTGAATGGATCTTCGTTCACCTGTCCATCACGATCGTCATCTGTTGCACGGGCGTTTCCACTTCTCTCCCACTTCAGGGCCGCAAAGTATTGCTCATAGGCATCAGGGCTCATATTCGGAAATACATAGAATGTGGTGTGGTCTAATGTGGCAGCATGATCGCTTAACAGACCTTCAGCAAATCGAATGGTCATTTCTACACCAAGAAGGTGACTTCCTTCAACGCCACCCACCACTGCTATGGCTGGTTTGTTTTCCATATCTCCCTTTCCCAGGGTCAGCATCCATACATCCTTGCCGCCCTCTGTTTTGGTAAGAGACTTTAATGAAGCCAGGTTGGAAGAGTTAGCAAGGTTGCGCAGGCGTTGTGCCTGCTCATTCAGCGTTGGGTAATCTTGTCCCCAAACTGAAAAAACCATGCAAAACATCAATCCCAAAAGGCTAAGCTTCTGTAAGTTGTGTTTCATAGAGTTCTCTGTTTGATAAAAGTGTTCAACCTTTAAATAACCAAAAGCAGGGATGGTCTTAAATAGTTGGATTTCTAAACGGTTGTGAATGGTTATGGATGGAGAATGCCTTTAACATTCATCGCTGACTGGTAATTGATCAATATTCAATTAAATGAAGGTCACATAAGAAAATCGCACAGACACCTTAATATATCCGACATTGAACACACTTTTCAATAATTCACTAATTGTACTATTCCAATAATACATTACCATAACAATAAGTAAGACTCGAATAGAATTTTGAATGGTCGAATCAAGAACCCAGTGAATCAAAAACACATCTTATTTTATCAAAAATGATTTTTTTTCATACCATCTGTCTTACGATTGGCCACAAAAAAAATGTCGATAACTCACAAAAGTGACTAAAAATCAATTTTACAGCAACGTAACGCAGCGAACAATTATTGTATTATTTTCATTTTAACCGTAGCTTCATGTAAGGTTTGAGTCTTAACTCAGACCTCTTTCAGTAACCTAAACCATTAGACTCATGAAAATCAGCAGAAACAAGAATCCGGAAACGGAGGAAGTTACTGTAATCGCTGCAGGCACAACGTTTACAGGCACAATCGAATCGAATCAGACAGTTCGGATTGAAGGAAATTTTACTGGCGACATTCACTCCAAGTCTAAAGTAATTACCTGTTCAGAATCCAGAGTTCACGGCAATATCACTGCCGATGAAATTATAGCCGGAGGATCTATTAAAGGCGAAATTTCAGGACTAACCTCCATTACCATACAGCCGACAGGCAGCATTGAAGGTTCCATTATATCAGACACCATTGTCATTGAAAAAGGTGGCATGTTTGAAGGTGACTGCAGAATGCATCAGGAAGAAACAGAGGTCATTGAAATGGGCCCTCAACTTCTCGAAAAGCAGGCATAACCAGCTTCACCCAAATTTAATCCCATGAGAACCTTCGTATATCGTCTTTGTATTGCGTTGAGTTTGATCACAGGCTCATACGCCTACCCACAAGCAGTAGGAATTGGAAGTGAAAAATTCACTCCCCACCCTTCTGCTGTCCTGGAGTTAAGAACTAATGCCAAAGGTTTGTTAATTCCCAGACTGACAGAAGTAGAAAAGCAAGGGATCAGTTCTCCTGCTGAAGGCCTGTTGATTTATCAAACTGATAATGAAAAGGGCTTTTACCTCTACACTGATAGTCAATGGACCCAGGTTTTAACTCAGTTAACATTGCCTGAAGATGACAATCAGCAATTGTCGTTTGATATGGTTAACTATACCCTAACACTCGAGAATGGAGGAGTAGTGGATTTGTCCATACTCCGAAATGGCAGAAGTCTCACAGAAACCATTGATAACGGTGACGGCACATTTACCTTCAAATACAATGATGGTACATCATTTACCACCCGTAACCTTCAAGGTCCAAGGGGAAATAAGGGAGAAAAAGGAATTGACGGAGCAGATGGCAGAACAATACTCAATGGCAATAGCAATCCAAACAATGGCCAGGGAAAGAATGGCGACCTTTTTATCAATACTAACTCAAATACTCTTTTTGGGCCAAAGACTTCAGGAAACTGGGGTTCAGGAATACCCTTAGTAGGTCCTGCAGGTAAAGATGGCATTGATGGCACGAACGGAACTGATGGAATTGATGGCAAAACCATTCTCAGTGGCAATACTGACCCAAACAATGCCTTAGGAAATGATGGCGATATCTATATCAATACTGCTTCCAACACATTCTTTGGGCCTAAAGCGGCTGGTGCATGGGGTGCAGGTACTTCTCTTGTAGGACCAGCTGGTGCGGATGGAACTGACGGGGTTGATGGGGCTGACGGAGCCGATGGAGCCGATGGAATTGATGGCAAAACCATCCTCAGTGGTAATGCAGACCCAAACAATGCCTTAGGAAATGACGGAGACATCTATATCAATATTGCTTCTAATTCCTTCTTTGGGCCAAAAACCGCAGGCGCATGGGGTGCAGGTACTTCTCTTGTAGGACCAGCCGGTGCGAACGGAACTGATGGAGTTGACGGGGTCGATGGGGCTGACGGAGCCGATGGAATTGATGGCAAAACCATCCTCAGTGGCAATACTGACCCAAACAATGCTTTAGGAAATGACGGAGACATCTATATCAACACTGCTTCTAATACATTCTTTGGGCCGAAAACCGCAGGTGCATGGGGAGCGAGCACTTCTCTAGTTGGACCGGCCGGTGCGGATGGAACTGACGGAGTTGACGGGGTCGATGGGGCTGACGGAGCCGATGGAATTGACGGCAAAACCATCCTCAGTGGCAATACAGACCCAAACAATACTTTAGGAAATGACGGGGACATCTATATCAACACTGCTTCTAATACATTCTTTGGGCCAAAAACCGCAGGTGCATGGGGTGCAGGTACTTCTCTTGTAGGACCGGCCGGTGCGAATGGAACTGATGGAGTTGACGGGGTCGATGGGGCTGACGGAGCCGATGGAATTGACGGCAAAACCATCCTCAGTGGTAATACAGACCCAAACAATGCTTTAGGAAATGATGGGGACATCTATATCAACACTGCTTCTAATACATTCTTTGGGCCAAAAACAACAGGTGCATGGGGTGCTGGCACTTCTCTCGTTGGACCGGCCGGTGCGGATGGAAATGACGGAGTTGATGGGGCTGACGGAGCCGATGGAGCGGATGGAATTGATGGCAAAACCATCCTCAGTGGTAATACTGATCCAAACAATACTTTAGGAAATGACGGGGACATCTATATCAACACTGCTTCTAATGCATTCTTTGGGCCAAAAACAGCAGGCGCATGGGGTGCAGGTACTTCTCTTGTAGGACCAGCCGGTGCGGACGGAGTTGACGGGGTCGATGGGGCTGACGGAGCCGATGGCAAGACCGTGCTTAATGGCAGCGCTAACCCTACAAACGCTATCGGTACCGAAGGTGACTTCTACTACAACTACAACACTTTCACTTTCTTCGGCCCTAAAACGGCTATTGGATGGCCATCAGGAGTAGTTTTGAAGGGAACTGGCATTCTCTCAACTTCAGACAATCCTGACGGATCGCTCACCTTTAATTTCACAGATGGCACCAGCTTTACCTCTCAACCCGATGGTGATTTCAGTGATGCCAATGAATTGATTACTTCCTTAAGCCTGATCGGTAGTAGTTTGCAAATAACAGAAGGAGGATCTAACAAGTCAGTTGACCTATCTTCCATAAGCACCTCCTCCTCTATTGTTGATCCCGATAACAATACATCAATTACCGTCAATGAGGGAAATGCCAATGATGATATCATAAGATTTAAGGTTCAGGGTAATGAAGTCTTGCGGCTCAACAACCGAACGCTTGAGTTTTTATCTAACAATGGTTCTGTCTTTATCGGTGAAGGAACCGGACTTAGCAGCACAGGTGCCGGTAATCTGGCTTTGGGCAGTGAAGCTATGAAAAACAATACCTCAGGTAGATTCAATGTAGCAATCGGTTACAGAGCACTTCGCCAGAATACAACAGGTCAAGGAAATGTGGCCATAGGCTATAATGCAGGCTTTAATGAAACGGGAAACAACAAACTCTACATTGACAATTCCAACACCAACTCCCCTCTTGTTTGGGGTGACTTTAGTTCAGACCTCGTTAATATCAATGGTAAACTGGGCGTAGGTATTGCTAATCCTGCCACCATTACCGATGAGTTTGAAGTGAATGGAAATGCCACAGTGATTAGCCTGACAGAAACATCAGACAGGCGATTCAAGAAAAACATCAACCAACTTGAAAGCAGTCTCGATAAGCTATTATCTCTGAGAGGGGTTAGTTATGAATGGAGAATAGATGAGTTTCCGGACAGACGTTTTAATCCGGGCAATAACCTTGGCTTAATTGCTCAGGAGGTTCAGGCCATATTTCCAGAACTCGTATCGACCAACAGAGAAGGTTTCTTAAGCGTCTCCTACTCAGGTTTTGCCCCGGTCTTAATAGAAGCCATTAAGGAACAGCAACAACAAATTTCGGATCTGGAGCAAGCTTTGGAAAAAGCCAATAACAATTATGAAGACCTTCTAAAAAGGGTATTAGAACTTGAAAAGAACAGTAAAAAGCAATAGCCAATCATGTGTCTTAGATTACTATATGGACTACTTTTTAGTCTGCCTGTATCACTGGCGGCACAGGGCAATTTACTGATTACTGAAAACACCCATTTCAGTACTTCGGCCAATACGGCCATACACATTATTGACACTGAATTATCTACTGAGGGCAATCTCAACGGAAAAGACGCTGAGTTTAACCTCACTTCCAGTCAATTACAAACTACTCTGGGAGGAACAGGCACCACTCAATTAGGAAAACTATACCTGAGTGCGCCAAATGGAGAATTTCTCCTGGAAAGCTCTATGCAAATCAATTCACTTATTGCTTTAAATGAAGGTAATCTCAACCTACAAGGAAATAACCTGATTCTTACCTCTACCGAAAGCACCATAGAAGGTGAATCAAATAACCAATACATTTACAGTCTATCCGGGGGACGTATTATAAAAACCCTCACATTAAATCAGGCGAATAAAGTTAATCCAGGTAATCTGGGTATTAGCATAACCAGCAATGACAACCTTGGACTGACTGAAATTCACAGAATCCATGAGTCATCAGCCCTGCCCACAGGAACCAGCATTCGAAAATCCTTCGAAATATTCAGTGAAAACCAGCCCATTAGCCCTCTTGATATAGGCATCTCCTATTTTGACATTGATGTCATAGCTGAGTCAGAAGAACCTGAAATATGGAAACTCACAGCAGACGGAGACTGGAAAAACATCAGAACTTCTCTCAACTACAATAATACAGACCGAGTTAATACCGCATGGGGTACAGATAAAAACCCAAGCCTTGTCTATACAGTGGGGCCTGAAAAAATCTACCCTGTTGATATCTCTTCAATCCCAACTGCATTCACGCCTAATGACGATGGAATTAACGATACTTTCATTATTCCTTTTATCGATGAAGACTTTATTGGCAAGGTAACTATCATAAGTCGATGGGGAGATATACTCTACTCAACCGATAACTACTATGCTGCCCCATGGGGCGGAAAATATAAGGGAAAAGCCATGCCTGTGGCTACTTACTATTATGTGTTGACTTTCAGCAATGATCAACACAAGGAAATCAAGGGTAACATTTCAATTGTCAGATAATGAAGAAGTTAGCCCTATTAATTACTTTCCTTCTATCAGCCCTACCAGGTTATGGACAGCAGTTATCACAGTTCAGCCAGTATCTGGATAACCAGTACCTGATCAATCCCGCAGCCACCGATATACAGAACAGCGTGAAAATCGGACTTGGCTACAGACAACAATGGGGAGATGTCCCCGGTAACCCTAAGACATTGTATCTCACTGCCTATGCACCACTTTCCAAGCCCAGTGAATCACAATACATGAGGGCTTCCATGCGATTGAATGGACGTGTTCGAAGCTCAGATTTCAACACCAATACCAAACCCGGAATCAGTCATATAGTGGGCACTATCATTACCAATGATGACTTCGGACTCTTCAATAAAACCACTGTTCATTTCAGCTATGGAATTCACTTACCATTAGCCAGCAATTTGAGCATTTCTGCTGCTCCCAAGATAGGACTCGTCAACCTGAACCTCAATAATGGGCTCTGGGTGCTGGAAGATGAAGACACTCCTTTTCAGAGCTTTTTAGGCTCATACAGTTCAGAAACCATGTTTGATATTGGCTTTGGCATTTGGCTGTATTCCGATCGGTTCTTCCTTGGCTATTCACTTGAACAACTATCCAGCAATAATCTGGAACAGTTGGATCAGGTATCCGGATATGAGTTCATACCTCATCACTTCTTCTCCTTAGGCTATGCCTTTCAGATTAACCCATATTTCAGACTGGTACCAGGAGCCATGGTTCGATACCTCTCTACGAGCCCATTGAACATAGACTACAGCATAAGACTAGAGTATAAGAACCGGGTTTGGCTGGGTATGTCTCTAAGAAAAGAAAACGCGCTGGTCGGAATGCTCGGCCTGTATGTTAATTCAAATATCAAGTTCAACTACACTTACGACCATGGTATGGCATCGGGAGGTAGAGATGGACTTAACGCACACGAAATCTCGTTGAAAATCAGTGCTTTCCAAAACCTCTATAAAAAATGAAAAGTCTAATTACACAACTCTTAACTATTAGTCTGTTCATGTATACTTCAATATGCTTTGGACAGAAATTCGATCAGTTCAGCTTTGATCCGCCTATGCATGTTGATGCGGTAAACACTGAACAAGAGGAAGAAGCCGCTCCACTTATTACTCCTGAGAAAGACAGAATGTATTTCACCAGAACTACGACTACCGTACAGTTCGATAAAACCGTGGAAATTCATGAAATCTGGTTTTCAGATTATCTGGAAGGTGGATGGGCTAAAGCCGTAAAGGCCTTTCACCCCTTAAATGATGATCAAAACACGGCAGTTATTGGTTTCAAAAAGGATGGGCTCTATTTGTTCGGTATTTACAATAAGATACTGGGTAACAAGAATGGAGCTTCGGAAAGTCATATTGAGAATGGTGCGTGGACTAACCCTGCTTCTCTATCCATTCCCGACCTCAAAATCAAAAGTGGCTTTTATGGATTGAGTATGCACCAGTCTGAGAATATACTCCTGATTTCGAAAGGAGAAGAGGGGAATGAAGACTTATTTGTTACGCTTAAAAACAATAAAGGAGAATGGTCTGAATTGATCAATCTGGGATCGACAATCAACAGCGCTGGTTATGAAATTGCCCCTTTCCTATCGGATGACTCTCAATACTTGTTCTTTAGTCGTGGCACTTTAACCAAAGATGCAGACATCTACATATCTCAGAGATTAGACAACACATGGAAAAACTGGAGTGAGCCTGAAAGGCTTCCTGAACCCATCAATTCAGATATGTTCGATGCCTATTTTTCAATCAACAGTGACAGCACCGTTCTGTTTTCCAGCGATAGAATGGGCTCAAACGACATCTATCAATCGAAAATGAGAATCAAGCCCATCCTCCCTCAGGAAGTAGCTTTGAACGATTTTGAAACTATAGCCATGGTTAGAACCGAAGAAATTGCTGAACCTGTAATTGAAATTAAAAAACCAGAGCAGAAAAGAATCAGTGACCCGGCTGATGGCTATATCTTTTTTGATTTTAACCGTGCCAATCTCAGTAATACATCAAAGAAAAAACTGGACGAAATCATTATCCAACTCAAGAATGATCCTACCCTTAAAGTAGAAATCAGTGGTCATGCCGATTATATTGATACAGAGGATTTTAATCAGGCTCTTTCGGAAAAAAGAGCATTAAATGCTGCCGAATACTTAATCAGCCAGGGAATATCTGCTGATAGGATTCGGACCTTTGGCTACGGTGAATTGCTACCTATCTCAAACAACGATTCTGAGATAGGAAGAAGACTTAACAGAAGAGTAGAAATATCTATACGATCTGAAGCCCAGTAGTGGGCTTAAAGCTCATTTCAGATTATTTAAAACTTCTCTTCGGATAAAAAAAGAGGCCCTTCCGACCGGGCCTCAAGGCCCAAACTGCCCGACCCGACACAATGCTACTTTATTAATAATTGAAAGTAGAAAAGTTCTACTTCTGAAAATACGCAAATCACCTAAATCTGATTTGAGTGTTTACCGAAGGACCTTCTCTTTCAACCCTATGTACTTTGTTTAACGCAGAAAGATTTAGACGACTCATGAGACTCAAGAGAAATGAAGGTGGTATTGACAGAAAGGTTATCTGTGGCCTTACAACAGCTAGCATAATAATCGCCAATGCAAAAGTAGGTTTTGAGTGGAATAAACTCCTCATTGACAATGAATCGACCGGTAATTCGGTGGTATCCGAACATGCAAACACGAGATACACTGCTGAATTAAAATATCAGGCTTTTATAATACCTATAAAGTCAGGGTACAGCAACCTTCTCCTGTCAAATAGACGGGCTGCCAAGGCTGCCTACACCTATTTAAATTTATTTCAACAAGCCTTTTAACCCGCAGATGATGAGACTCAATAGACTTCTTATTGTTTTTTGTCTGATCTGCGTGTCAGGATTTCTTTCGTTCGGACAATCTGTTGGCATAGGCAAAAACGACTTCGTCCCAGATAGTGCAGCCATACTTGAACTCAAGTCAGATACCCAGGGCTTTCTCGTTCCCAGGTTAACTCATGATCAAAAACTGGCTATAGCATCTCCACCACTTGGATTGCTAATTTTCCAGATAGACGAGGAAATAGGTTTTCATTATTATGGCACTCATGGGTGGATGCTGCTTGGACAAGACGGTCAGTCTGGACCAACGTATCAACAGCTTCGCTTCGACCCGGCTTCAGGTTTGCTCTCTTTAGACAATGGCGGCCAGGTAAATCTGAGCCAATATTTAGGAAAAGCAGGCCTTTTGACAGATAACAAAGCTCCTTCCCCCACAGATGGGCAAAATGGAGATTTGTTTCTTGACCTTTCCAACTATCGACTTTATGGTCCTAAAACTGCCGGTGCATGGGGAAATGGAACCTCACTCATCGGGCCGCAAGGTATTCAGGGTGTGGCCGGTGCCGATGGTGTGGATGGAGCTGATGGAATTAATGGGACAGACGGAGCCGATGGTGCTGATGGTATCGATGGTCTAGATGGTAAAACCATTCTCAACGGTTCGACTGATCCAACTGCTTCTGATGGCGTAGATGGAGACTTCTTCCTCAACACCTCCTCTTACCAACTCTTCGGTCCTAAAACTGCAGGAGCATGGGGAAGTGGAACTTCACTGATTGGGCCACAAGGTATTCAGGGAGTGGCCGGTGCAGATGGAGCAGACGGAATTAACGGGACAAATGGAGTCGATGGCATTGATGGTAAAACTATCCTCAATGGAACTACTGACCCTACTGCCTCTGATGGTGTAGATGGAGATTTCTTCCTTAACACTGCCTCTTACCAGCTCTTCGGACCTAAAACTGCCGGTGCATGGGGAAGTGGAACTTCACTGGTTGGACCGCAAGGGATTCAGGGGGTGGCCGGAGCCGATGGTGCAGATGGAGTAGACGGCATTAACGGAACAGATGGAGCCGATGGTGCTGACGGTATCGATGGAATCGATGGTAAAACCATCCTCAATGGAACTGCTGATCCAACCGCCTCTGATGGTGTAGATGGAGATTTCTTCCTTAACACTGCCTCCTACCAGCTCTTCGGTCCTAAAACTGCCGGTGCATGGGGAAGCGGAACCTCACTGATTGGACCGCAAGGAATTCAGGGTGTGGCCGGTGCTGATGGAGTAGACGGAACTGACGGTGCCGATGGTCTTGACGGGATCGATGGTAAAACTATCCTCAACGGAACTGCTGATCCAACCGCCTCTGATGGTGTAGATGGAGACTTCTTCCTCAACACTGCCTCCCACCAACTCTTCGGACCTAAAACTGCCGGTGCCTGGGGAAGTGGAACTTCACTGGTTGGACCGCAAGGGATTCAGGGGGTGGCCGGAGCCGATGGTGCAGATGGAGTAGACGGAATTAACGGAACAGATGGAGCCGATGGTACTGACGGTATCGATGGAATCGATGGTAAAACTATCCTCAACGGAACTGCTGATCCAACAGCTTCTGATGGTGTAGATGGAGACTTCTTCCTCAACACTGCCTCCTACCAGCTCTTCGGTCCTAAAACTGCCGGTGCATGGGGAAGTGGAACTTCACTGGTTGGACCGCAAGGGATTCAGGGAGTGGCCGGAGCAGATGGTGCGGATGGAGTAGACGGCATTAACGGGACAGACGGAGCCGATGGTACTGACGGTATCGATGGAATTGATGGTAAAACCATTCTCAATGGAACTACTGATCCAACCGCCTCTGATGGTGTAGATGGAGACTTCTTCCTCAACACTACCTCTTATCAGCTCTTCGGACCTAAAACTGCAGGAGCCTGGGGGAGCGGTACTTCTCTGGTTGGACCGCAAGGAATTCAGGGAGTGACCGGTGCGGATGGTGCGGATGGAATTAACGGTGCAGATGGAGCCGATGGTGCTAACGGTATCGATGGAATTGATGGTAAAACCATTCTCAACGGTTCGACTGATCCAACAGCTTCTGATGGTGTAGACGGAGATTTCTTCCTCAACACTGCCTCCTATCAACTCTTCGGTCCTAAAACTGCCGGAGCCTGGGGAAGTGGGACTTCATTGGTTGGACCCCAAGGGATTCAGGGAGTAGCTGGTGCAGATGGTTCGGATGGAGCTGATGGAATTAACGGAACAGATGGAGCCGATGGTATCGATGGAATTGATGGTAAAACCATCCTCAACGGAACTGCTGACCCTACTGCTTCCGATGGTGTAGATGGAGATTTCTTCCTCAACACCTCCTCTTACCAGCTCTTCGGCCCTAAAACTGCCGGTGCCTGGGGAAGTGGGACTTCATTGGTTGGACCCCAAGGGATTCAGGGAGTAGCTGGTGCAGATGGTGCAGATGGTGCGGATGGAGCTGATGGAATTAACGGAACAGACGGAGCCGATGGCACTGATGGAATTGATGGTAAAACCATTCTCAATGGAACTACTGACCCTACTTCTTCTGATGGTGTAGACGGAGACTTCTTCCTTAACACTGCCTCCTACCAGCTCTTCGGTCCTAAAACTGCCGGTGCCTGGGGAAGTGGAACTTCACTAGTTGGACCGCAAGGAATTCAGGGTGTGGCCGGTACCGATGGTGCTGATGGTCTTGACGGGATCGATGGTAAAACCATCCTCAACGGAACTGTTGATCCAACCGCCTCTGATGGTGTAGATGGAGACTTCTTCCTCAACACTTCTTCTTACCAGCTCTTCGGACCTAAAACTGCCGGTGCATGGGGAAGCAGTACTTCTCTGGTTGGGCCCCAAGGGATTCAGGGAGTGGCCGGTACGGACGGAGTTGATGGAATTAACGGAACAGACGGAGCCGATGGTGCTGATGGTATCGATGGAATCGATGGTAAAACCATCCTCAATGGAACTGCTGATCCAACCGCCTCTGATGGTGTAGATGGAGATTTCTTCCTTAACACTGCCTCCTACCAGCTCTTCGGTCCTAAGACTGCAGGAGCCTGGGGGAGCGGTACTTCTCTGGTTGGGCCACAAGGGATTCAGGGTATGGCTGGTGCAGATGGTGCGGACGGAGCTGATGGAATTAACGGAACAGATGGAGCCGATGGTGCTGACGGTATCGATGGAATCGATGGTAAAACCATCCTCAATGGAACTACTGACCCTACTGCCTCTGATGGTGTAGATGGAGACTTCTTCCTCAACACTGCCTCTTATCAGCTCTTCGGTCCTAAAACTGCCGGTGCATGGGGAAGTGGGACCTCACTGATTGGACCACAAGGTATTCAGGGAGTGGCCGGTGCCGATGGTGCGGACGGAGCTGATGGTACTGACGGTATCGATGGAATCGATGGTAAAACTATCCTCAACGGAACTGCTGATCCAACCGCCTCTGATGGTGTAGATGGAGATTTCTTCCTCAACACTGCCTCCTACCAACTCTTCGGACCTAAGACTGCCGGTGCATGGGGAAGTGGAACTTCACTGGTTGGACCGCAAGGAATTCAGGGTGTGGCTGGTGCAGATGGTGCGGACGGAGCTGATGGAATTAACGGAACAGACGGAGCCGATGGTGCTGACGGTATCGATGGAATTGATGGAATTGATGGTAAAACCATTCTCAATGGAACTACTGATCCAACTGCCTCTGATGGTGTAAATGGAGATTTCTTCCTCAACACCTCCTCTTACCAATTCTTCGGTCCTAAAACGGCAGGTGCATGGGGAGGCGGTACTTCTCTGGTTGGGCCACAAGGAATTCAGGGTGTGGATGGTGCGGATGGTGCGGACGGTATCGATGGAATTGATGGTAAAACCATTCTCAATGGAACTACTGATCCAACTGCCTCTGATGGTGTAAATGGAGATTTCTTCCTCAACACCTCCTCCTACCAACTCTTCGGACCTAAGACTGCAGGAGCCTGGGGGAGCGGTACTTCTCTGGTTGGGCCACAAGGGATTCAAGGAGTGGCTGGTGCAGATGGTGCGGACGGAGCTGATGGAATTAACGGAACAGATGGAGCCGATGGTGCTGACGGTATCGATGGAATCGATGGTAAAACCATCCTCAATGGAACTACCGACCCTACTGCTTCTGATGGTGTAGACGGAGACTTCTTCCTCAACACTGCCTCTTACCAGCTCTTCGGACCTAAGACTGCCGGTGCCTGGGGAAGTGGAACCTCATTGATTGGGCCACAAGGTATTCAGGGTGTGGCCGGTGCAGATGGTGTGGATGGAGTAGACGGCATTAACGGAACAGATGGCGCTGATGGTGCTGACGGCATTGATGGTAAAACAATTCTCAACGGTTCGGCTGATCCAACTGCTTCTGATGGTGTAGACGGAGACTTCTTCCTCAACACTGCCTCCTACCAACTCTTCGGTCCTAAAACTGCCGGTGCCTGGGGAAGTGGAACCTCATTGATTGGGCCACAAGGTATTCAGGGTGTGGCCGGTGCAGATGGTGTGGATGGAGTAGACGGCATTAACGGAACAGATGGCGCTGATGGTGCTGACGGCATTGATGGTAAAACAATTCTCAACGGTTCGGCTGATCCAACTGCTTCTGATGGTGTAGATGGAGACTTCTTCCTCAACACCTCCTCTTACCAGCTCTTCGGACCTAAAACTGCCGGTGCATGGGGAAGCGGCACTTCGCTTATTGTGGAGAACATACAAATCATTGATGCCGATAATGATACCCGGGTTACAACTGATCTAAGTGGAACAGACGATGATATCATTAGATTTCAGACCGCGGGAACTGAAGTCATGAGAATTAAGGATGAAACACTTGAATTCACCAACCTCACTAACTCAGTTCTTATCGGTGAAGATGCCGGACTAAATAATACAGGCAACAACAATGTGGGTATTGGAGAATCGGCCTTATCCAGCATTACCACTGGATCGAACAATTTAGCTTTGGGATACCAGGCCTTGAGCAGCAACTTAACAGGTTCTGGCAATGTAATGCTTGGCTACCAGGCAGGATCTACCTACACCGGTAGTAATAAACTTTACATCGAAAATTCATCTTCATCTTCACCCCTCATTTATGGTGATTTTAGTAACAACATTGTCAATTTCAATGGCAAAGTAAGTATAGGTTTAGCCAACCCCTCTTCGCTCTCTTATGAGCTTTATGTAAATGGTAATGTTATCGCTAACTGGTACAGCTTTATTTCAGATGCCAGGTTCAAAGAATCAGTTGAACCGATCAACAATGCCCTCACTGATATTCTCAAACTCAACGGCAAGACCTATTATTGGAAAACCGAACAATTTCCTGACAGAAAGTTTGATGAGGAACGTCAGATAGGATTCCTGGCACAGGAAGTCAGGAAAATCTTCCCTGAACTCGTCAAAGAAGATGCTGATGGTTACTTAAGCCTCAATTACAGTCAGCTAACGCCAGTCCTGGTTGAAGCACTTAAAGAACAACAAACTCAAATAGATCAACTGAATAAGGAGTTAAGCGAAATCAAAAAACAACTCAACTCAATTCTTGAGGCTATAAAAGAGGGAGGTAAAAATGAATAAACTATTACCTGTTCTTTTCACATACTTCCTCATTAATAGTCTGACAGTTCATGCACAGGTATTCATTTCCGGTGAAAAGTCACTTATCACTTCAGCCGGAGAGGCCAAAATATCATTGAATAATATTCACCTGGTTAACAATGGCCAAATGAACCTGAAAAGTAGTCAAATCAAGGTTCGATCTACACAAGGTGATATCTATCTGGAAGGCACACAAACCCCGGAGGTTTTTCATTTTGAGCTAGATACCGATGCAGAACTGGTACTCAAGTCGGATTTGATTGTCCACGGCAACTTCTCTTTGACCAATGGCTCAGTGGATTTAACTAATCACTTTCTGACCCTCCTCAACAATGAGAGTAGTCTCATCGGGGAGAACGCTGAAAAACGGATATTAAGCTCAGGAGATGGAGAAATCATCAAATATTACACCTCCGAAATTAGTCCAAATCAGAATATCGGGAATCTTGGTTTGCTGTTTTCCAGCTTTGAATATCGGGACACCCTAACCATCAGAAGAGGCCACACTACCCTACCGATTCCCTTTGGAGAAAGCATAACCCGCTACTACAAAGTGAGAACCCGGAAGAACCCGGAAGACAAAGTAGACCTGGGGCTCACTTATTTTGAAGATGAAGTGGTAGTAAAAGATCCGGGCCTGGAAGAGTCAATCTGGGTGCTTAACGATGGAGAATGGAGTTCAATCAAACCCACAAGACCGGGCTACAACAAAGGCAATGAATTTCTGATTGAAGCTGAGGTCAAAATTTATGAATCGATCATTACGGTTGGCTTGTACAGAAGGCTTGTAGATCAGGATATTATCCCGACTGCATTTACGCCAAACAATGATGGCTTCAACGATAAATTCATCATTCCCGGAATTGAAAAATTACCGAATGCGGAAGTCAGTATATATGACAAATTTGGTCGACAGGTCTACAGCACCAAAGACTATGGACTCAACCCATGGGATGGAGTCTTCAATGGCAAAACCCTGCCCTATGATACTTATCAATATCAGATTGTAGATCCAAAAAATCCATTGGAATTTCTCGAAGGCTTAATCTCCATCATCAAATGAGAAAGGTCTTTACATATATGGCCCTAGGTATTTTGAGCATTCTCTTTTCAAAAGAATTGAAATCGCAACAAATCACACTTTTTAGCCAATACCTTAACAATCAATACCTGATTAATCCTGCTGCTACCAATATCAGTAATCAACTGGAAGCTGATCTAAGTATCAGAACACAAAAGTCTCAGACCATTCGAAATATTAACTCTTATTATTTCTCTGTCTATGGAGCTTTAGGGTTTGTCAATCCAAGGCAAAAAACCTCCAATGGATTCAGGGAAAGGGAGCGAGTAGATTTTAGTACCGTCAAATATTACAACCCCAAACCCATCCCGGTCATTGGGATATCGACAGCCAAAGACAATTTCGACCTTGTTCAAAGAAATACTTTTCATCTGACTACCGGTCTTCACCTGCCCTTGAATGCACAATACACTATTAGTGCTGCTGCCAGTATGGGAAGAGTCCAGTTAAATGTCAGCGACAATTACTTTGTATTGGAAGATAGTGACGTTCCCTTTCATCAATTCATCAATGCCTTTTCAAGAAGAAATTTTCTGGACCTTGGAATGGGACTCTACCTCTACTCAGATAAAGTTCAGTTAGGTATTGGGATGGTCAGAGTCTTTGCCGGCAATTCGACTGATGTCAACCATGAAGAATCATTCAGGATTAAAAACCAATTCAACTTGTCACTCGGGTATAAGCTTCAATTAAATAAAGACTGGTCGTTAACTCCACAAGTATTGATCAGTCAAAATGGTATTTACGGCTCCCGAACTGACTATTCCATACGCATTAATTATCGCGAAAGTCTATGGTCAACCATCTCGATGAGAAACAAAACGATTCTGGTATTCAATTTAGGTGTAAAAGTCACGCCTCAACTGACTATTATCTACGCCTATGATCATGGTGCTTTCAACGAGGGAATGCAAAGTCTGTCGGCTAACGAGCTAGCATTGAAAATAAGTCTAACTAATTAAGGGATTTTCTGCGCTTATCAATAAGTAATACGCTTAGAAAAAGGTTTTGAGGACATTATAAATTTAGTTTTATATTTAATGACTCATCCAAAATGATAACTATAAACGGGGCAATAGACACGCCTAATTGCAATGAAATTCAGGCTAAAATAAGGACTTGGATCAATACAAACAGCCTAAGTCCTAACTCTAATTATATTTGGAAAATCGGGGTTACCTGTGGAGACTCGTTAGCGCATGTGCAATGTCTTATCGTGAACGATCTGGAGTGTGTACATTGGAAATCCTGGACTATCGATTCCTTTCATCAAGCTGTAAAAACCATAGGGGAACTGCATAAAAGTCCAATTATTTTCAAGTCTGAATTTTGCAATTACAGAAGTTGCGGAACCTTCATTTTCATCTACAAAACCCGATTAGTTCAACAAGATCTTTTCCATCTGAGTAGAGGTTATTATAGGAAGTTATCTGTAGCTAGCTAAGCAAAAAACGCCATCATATTGAATACAATGGCGTTTAAAACTTCTAACTAACAAATCCCCATTCTTACTTGTTAACCGTCACAACATAAGTCCCATTATAACCGGCTCTTACGGGTCTGTTGATACCAGTAGTATGTTCGAATGTAAAAGTAAAACGAGTCTCCGTTAAAACAGTAAGATTCACCTCTAAGGTACCGTCTAGCAATACACTTCTAGCCTCTTGATCGGCCCATTCCCAAGTACCTGTAGATGGTAGTAAATCGGCTGCATTAGTGGTGTTATAGGTTCCGTTGGTAAAAGATACACTAAAACCCGGATAGTTGGCAGATACATCTATTCCGTCCAAAAGTATTTTCCCGGTCTGCCCAAATGTCCACTCACCTGATAATTTCTGAAAAGCTAAGTCTATTGCTTCAGGAGTTTGTGGTTCATCTGGTCCGCAACTTTGAAGCAACATTAGACTTATCAATAGGATTCCGAAAGATTTATATAAAACGCCTCTCATTATTCTAATTCATTAATGTTTGATGATAACTTTTTTCCTAATAACAGTTTGTCCATCGGTAACCAGCACTATGTAAAGTCCATTGGCATAATTTGAGATATCTACAGCAACCCGCTTTTCTATTACTTCCTGACGATTCCAAAGCCCCCGACCATCTGAGCTGATGATACTTAGATTTGGCCTTTCAATACCTAGATTGCTCAAATCTATGGTTAATTGTTCTGTGGCAGGATTAGGAAAGACTTCAACCTTTCTCTCCAAAATTGAAGGGTCTTCGATCTCTGTTACAATAGTTCCTTCTCCAGAAACATTGATCAATATCTTAGATTCTCTCTCGCCAGCTATCAAATAGGTAAAGGTTATGACCCCTTCATAAACTTGTGCTTCTGAAGGAGAAAAAGAAGCGATTACTTCCTTACTCTCTCCTGCCGGAACTATAACAGACCCCGGAGTAATTCTAAATGCTTGACTGGAACTCGTTACGATAATTTCGGTATTTCTGTCTCCCGTATTCGTCAAAGTCCATTTTTTAGAAGTTGTAAAACCAAGAGTTGTCAATTCAAAAGAACCATCAGAATCTGTGGTAATATTGGCCTCGGCCTCATTGGTTATTTCGATAGAGAAGATACTTTCAGTATAAGAACCTTCTAAATCAGTAGACCTGACCCTTATGCTATAGCCAGACTTGGTTTCAAAGTCGAATACTTCTGCCACCTTCAAAGCACCTTCTTCAATGGTAAAGCTTGCATTATCAGTATCGCCTGTACCAGCCACCAAAGTATAGGTATGCAAATCGTTGGCATCCTCATCAGTTGTTGTCAAAGTAGTGATGCTTGTTCCCACCGGACGATTCTCAATGATGCTGGTTTCACTACTTGTTCCAATAGCAGTAGGTACATCATTAGCATCTGCTATAGTAATGGTAAGTGACTTTTCGAAGGTCAGATTTCCAGCATCCGTAGTCAGTACTCGGATGGAATAAGCTGACTTCTCTTCGAAATTGAATACTGCATTGGCGACAAGCGCACCAGATTCAATTTTAAATCGGGCATTATCCGTATCACCAGTGCCGCTCACTAAAGTATAAGTATGAGCATCGCCTGTATTTGGATCTGTACTGCTGAAGTCCCCTATTTTCTGACCAGCAGTATTGTTCTCCTCAATTTGGGTTACATCCAAAATGATATCGGTTGGTGCTTCGTTTAAAACAGTTATGGTAAAGCTTTGCTCGGTAATACCTCCTCTTCCATCGTCAGCCTTTAACACCACCGAGTAATTACCTACAGCACCTACCTCTTTACTGGTTAATTTGTAGCTATATGAAGGTTCTATTTTTAATACTTTATGATTATCGTCATCAACCGCATAGATGATATCTGAGGCGTCTATTACTAAGTTATATGCTCCATTAAAATTGGCCAGGCCATCTGTAATATCCACGGCTTCTCCCTCAGGGAATACTCTTACAATATCATCTAATGACACATCGGTAAAGTACATATTCCCAAAACTGTCGAATGCTATCCCTGTAGGATATACTACTTCATAACCAGAAATTTCAAATGTGGAAACAACTCCATCAGGGGTTATTTTACGAATAGCACTCTTATCGTAAAAATCACCTACATATAAATTCCCTAATTCATCTATAGAAATTCCAGCGGGTCCTTCAAATCTAGCTATAGTTCCATCTCCATCTCTGCTACCTTGTCCACCAGAGCCTGCTAAAGTCGTCACATCTCTGTTAGGCGTAATTTTTCTGATTTTATAGTTGCCTTGATCAGTTACATATAGATTACCTGCCTTATCAAAGACTAAATCTGATATTGGACCAAAGCTTGCCGATTCACCATTGGCATCATCACTTCCATAGGCACCTGAACCTGCAAAAGTGGTTACGTCTCCATTTGGAGTGATCTTTCTTACTTTGTAATTGCCCTGATCAGCCACGTATAAATTACCAGCATCATCAATAGTGATTCCTGTAGGAGAGTTAAAACTTGCTCTTGTACCGTTACCTTCCCGATCTCCTTTGAAACCCGAACCTGCTACTGTAGTTACTACTCCTTGTGGCGAGATTTTTCTAATCAAATGATTACTCCTATCAGCAACATAGATATTACCATCTGCATCAACCGTTACACCTGTAGGTTTTGAAAAACTAGCGGAACCGCCATTTCCATCCACTTTTCCTGCTACACCAGTACCTGCCAAAGTGGTTACCGTATAAGATTTCGCCTCTCTTTCAAAAGTCAGCCAATCAGGAAGTGTTGGAGCCGTTAGAGTTACAGCTTCACCGTCTGCATCAGTTGTGGTGATTTCATAAGTATAGGATTCGGAACCATTGATCTCTGTTACAGGAGTACTGGTAAACACCGGAGCTGAGTTCACTACCTTAATGGTGAAAGATTGTTCATTTACACCACCTTTGCTATCATCCACCTTCAAGACTACATTATGATCACCAGTATTACCTAGTGTATTTCCTGAAATGCTGTATTTTCTAAAAGGTGCTGAGATTTTGCGGATTCTAGACAGTTCTAAAACGTAAATATTTCCAGAAGCATCTATCTTCAGTTCTGCAGGGTACTCAAAAGCAGCAGTAGACACATCTCCATCTAAATATTGGCTTCGACCAGAGCCCGCCAGGATAGATGTTTCTCCATTTGAAGTCACCTTTACCAATTTATAACCTGAACGGTCCGTTACATAAAGATTACCTGAGTCATCTATCTCTATCCCATTTGGATAAAAATCCAACGTGATAAAAGTACTTACCTGACCGTTTGAAATTTTCCTGATTGATTTATGTGTTTCTTCAATCAAATAAAGGTCTCCAGAATTATCTACTACAATATCCAATGGTCTTTCAAACATGGCTGTTGAAACATCTCCATCCAGGTAACCACTATTCGTAAACTCCCCGGAAACCGTGGTCACAATACCTTCCTTTCCATCAGAAGTGGGGACTATTTTACGGATTTTATGGTTCAGCTTATCTGTCACGTAGATTGTCCCTGTGGCATCAATAGCCATGCCCGAAGGCCCATCAAAATCGGCACCTGCACCTGTTCCATCCTGCTGACGTCCAAAGCCTGCTCCTGCATAAGTAGTTACATCACCATTGGGAGTAATCTTTCTTATTCTGTCGCCACCACTATCAGCCACATATATATTGCCTGAAGCATCTGTAACTAGTCCACGTGGACGGATAAAGCTAGCAGAAGTACCATTACCCTCATCTCGTCCAAAGTCACCTGAGCCAGCAAACACGGTTATATTACCTTCTGCATCTACTTTGTAAATTCTGTGA
Source organism: Roseivirga sp. (assembly GCF_965216855.1). Lineage (NCBI taxonomy): Bacteria > Pseudomonadati > Bacteroidota > Cytophagia > Cytophagales > Roseivirgaceae > Roseivirga > Roseivirga sp. The sequence goes on from NZ_OZ244204.1 coordinate 752,437, forward strand.
TCATTGCTGGACACATAGAAGTTACCAGAAGCATCGAATGTCAGATCATTAATGTTCTCGGAACTGATTGGAGAATTATTAATTGTTGAAACAGTTCTTGTTACCTTATTTTCAAGAGTCAACCAATCTGGAAGAGTAGGTGCTGTAACAGTCAATTCATCACCATCAGCATCAGATGTAGAAATCTCATAGTTGTATACTTCACCTGCTCTAATCTCTGTAATCGGTGTACTAGAGAACTCAGGGTCAGTATTTTGTATGCTGATGGTAAAGCTTTGTTCATCAACTCCACCACGTCCGTCATCAGCTCTTAAGACAACAGAATGGTCTCCTGCATTACCAATTGTGTTACCAGTAATGCTATAATTGGTTACAGCCGGGGTTACTTTGCGGATATAGGAAGCATCCACAACAAATATGTTTCCGGAAGCATCTACCTTTAATTCTCTTGGAGCTGTGAAACTAGCAGACAATGCTTCTCCATCTCTACTTTCTCTTACTCCCGAACCCGCTACAGTTGATACTTCTCCATTTGGAGTGACTCTCGCCACTCTATAACCACCACTAATATGTGTTACATAAATATCTCCAGAAGCATCTATTTCGATAGCATCTGGACTGAATTCTAATTCTACAAATAAGCTTACCTGACCATTTGAAATTTTCCGTATCCAAGTTTTGCCATCCTCTATCAAATAGAGGTCACCATTGGCATCTACAGCAATATCTAGAGGATCGTCAAAACGCGCAGTTGAAACATCCCCATCTTCATACCCACTTCTCAAGAAATCACCCGAAACCGTAGTCACAATACCCAAAGAGCCATCAGAGGTTGGTACAATCTTGCGAATTTTATGATTAAGCTTATCTGCTACATAAAGGGTTCCAGAAGCATCGATATCCATGCCATAAGGCCCATCGAAATCAGCATCTGTACCTGTTCCATCTTGCTGACCTCCCATGCCACGACCTGCATAGGTGGTAACATCACCATTAGGTGTAATCTTCCTTATTCTGTCACCTCCGCCATCAGCCACAAAAAGATTACCGGAGGCATCGAATACTAACCCTCGCGGGGAGAAAAAGCTAGCTGCAGTTCCGTTACCGTCTTGTCTTCCAAAAAAGTCTCCAGATCCCGCAAACACACTTACATCTCCTTCGCTACTTACCTTATATATTCTGTGGTCAGCACTAGATACATAGAAATTGCCCAGCGCATCGAAGGCAATGTCATTTATATTGGTATCACCTATGGGTGAAGTGTTAATCGTTGAAACAATTCTTGAAGTAACGCCTTTAAGTGTCAACCACTCTGGCAATGTTGGTGCAGTGACCGTAACCACATCGCCATCCACATCGGTCGTGGTAATCTCATAGTTGTATTCCTCACCCGCTCTAATCTCTGTAACTGGTGTACTGGTAAATTCAGGGGCGGTATTCTGTACACTGATGGTAAAGCTTTGTTCATCAAATCCACCTCTACCATCTTCAGCTCTTAAGACTACAGAATGATCTCCTGTATTTCCGGTGGTGTTACCCGTTAAACTGTAGTTGTCTATCGGTGGAGTGATTTTGCGCACTTTGTGCTCAAGCTCTTCAGTCACGTAAAGAACTCCTGAGGCATCGATTGCTATACCAAGCGGAAGACTAATGCCTGCAGAAAGACCATCACCATCTTCACTGAAAGAGGAACCACTGCCTGCAATTGTAGTTACATCTCCATTCGGATTAATCTTACGGATTTTATGAAACAGGTAATCAGCAACATACAAATTACCAGAAGCATCTACGGCTATCCCTGTCGGATTGGTAAAACTAGCGGATGTTCCATTACCATCTACACTTCCTCCTTGTCCTGAACCAGCGATTGTAGTGACATCTCCATTTGAAGTGATTTTACGAACTAAATGACTCCCTGCGTCAACTACATATAAATTTCCTGAAGCATCTACGGCTATTCCGTTTGGAGAATAGAAAGTGGCTGAAGTACCATTTCCATCGGCACTCCCTTGACTCCCTGAACCAGCTACTGTGGTCACATCACCATTAGGCGCAATCTTGCGGATATTGTGATTGTTTCCATCAGTTACATAAATATTGCCGGAGGCATCCACTGCAATTCCATTCAGGCTACCGAATGTAGCCGATGTACCATTGCCATCAGTATTCCCTCCTGTACCGGAACCTGCAATAGTAGTTACATCAGCATTAGGGGCGATCTTCCTGACCCTTCTACCATCAGCCACATACAGGTTGCCTGATGCATCCGCTGCAATCCCACTTATTAAACCAAAACTTGCAGAAGTTCCATTACCATCTACACTCGAATTGGCACCGCTTCCAGCCACTCTGGATACTTCTCCATTTGGTGTAATCTTTCTAACCATCCGGTTATACTGATCAGCCACATAAATATTACCAGAAGCATCAACGGTCACTCCATATGGTCTATTAAAACTAGCTGAGGTACCATTACCATCAGCACTCCCTTGACTCCCTGAACCAGCAAAAGTCGAAACTGTATGAATACCTGAATTGGCCGCATTAAGGGTAAGCCATGATGGCAAAGTCGGTGCTGTAACCGTAACCACATCGCCATCCACATCGGTCGTGGTAATCTCATAGTTGTATTCCTCACCCGCTCTAATCTCTGTGACTGGACTGCTGGTAAATTCCGGAGCTGTATTCTGTACAGTTATGGTAAAGCTTTGTTCATCAAATCCACCTCTACCATCTTCAGCTCTTAAGACTACAGAATGATCTCCTGTATTTCCGGTGGTGTTACCCGTTAAACTGTAGTTGTCTATCGGTGGAGTGATTTTGCGCACTTTGTGCTCAAGCTCTTCAGTCACGTAAAGAACTCCTGAGGCATCGATTGCTATACCAAGCGGAAGACTAATGCCTGCAGAAAGACCATCACCATCTTCACTGAAAGAGGAACCACTGCCTGCAATTGTAGTTACATCTCCATTCGGATTAATCTTACGAATTTTATGAAACAGGTAATCTGCAACATACAAATTACCAGAAGCATCCACGGCTATCCCTGTCGGATTGGTAAAACTAGCGGATGTTCCATTACCATCTACACTTCCTCCTTGTCCTGAACCAGCGATTGTAGTGACATCTCCATTTGAAGTGATTTTACGAACTAAATGACTCCCTGCGTCAACTACATATAAATTTCCTGAAGCATCTACGGCTATTCCGTTTGGAGAATAGAAAGTGGCTGAAGTACCATTTCCATCGGCACTCCCTTGACTCCCTGAACCAGCTACTGTGGTCACATCACCATTAGGCGCAATCTTGCGGATATTGTGATTGTTTCCATCGGTTACATAAATATTGCCGGAGGCATCCACTGCAATTCCATTCAGGCTACCGAATGTAGCCGATGTACCATTGCCATCAGTATTCCCTCCTGTACCGGAACCTGCAATAGTAGTTACATCAGCATTAGGGGCGATCTTCCTGACCCTTCTACCGTCAGCCACATACAGGTTGCCTGATGCATCCGCTGCAATCCCACTTATTAAACCAAAACTCGCAGAAGTCCCATTACCATCTACACTCGAATTGGCACCGCTTCCAGCCACTCTGGATACTTCTCCATTTGGTGTAATCTTTCTAACCATCCGGTTATACTGATCAGCCACATAAATATTACCAGAAGCATCAACGGTCACTCCATATGGTCTATTAAAACTAGCTGAGGTACCATTACCATCAGCACTCCCTTGACTCCCTGAACCAGCAAAAGTCGAAACTGTATGAATACCTGAATTGGCCGCATTAAGGGTAAGCCATGATGGCAAAGTCGGTGCTGTAACGGTCACTACATCGCCATCCACATCGGTCGTGGTAATCTCATAGTTGTATTCCTCACCTGCTCTAATCTCTGTGACTGGACTGCTGGTAAATTCAGGAACAGTATTATCATTATCTAAAACGGTATAGGTATATATTGTATTCGCACCAAGTGATGCATTGGAGGGGTTGGATAAAGTAACCACTACCGTTTCGTCTATCTCTAGTAGAGCATCATCTACAATACTCGCAATGGTTATGTTCTTGCTTGTTTCCGAAGCACCAAAAGTAAGCGTTCCATCGGCCAGCGTATAATCCGTACCATTACCCGTGGCAGTTCCCGAAACTGTGAAATCTACATTGACATCTTTACCGCTTGGAGCGCTAAGGCTCACTTCAATATTGGCACTGGCAGTACTTTCAGATCCGCTACTACTGGTATTTGTAAAGGATACGGTTGGTGCCGGATCATTGTCACTTATGGTGTAGGTGTGCGTGGTATTGACTCCAAGTATAGCATTGGTTGGATTAGAAAGGGTGATGACTACGGTTTCATCTTCTTCATCCAAAGCATCATCGACAATATTGGAAATAGTCAGGTTCTTATTGGTTTCCGATGCATTGAAAGTGAGCGTTCCGTTGGCTAGAGTATAATCTGTACCACTCCCTGATGCTGTTCCTGCGATGGTATAGTCTACTGTAATTACAGACTGGCTTGCTCCTGAAAGTGACACCTGAATATCTGCACTGGCCGTGGCTTCATCTCCAGCACTTGAGGAAGCGGCAAAACTTACACTAAGAAAATCATCGTTGGTTATTGTCACTGTGGCTACATCGCTCACATCTACCGCCAGATTTGTGCTGAGGTTAGACATAGCAAGCGTCAGTATTTCATTAGATTCAATATCAGCATCGGATGTTGGAGTAATTGTAAATGTCTGTGTTTCACTTGCCGTTCCAGAAAAAGTTAAGGTTGTGCCCGACAATGCTGTATAATCTCCATCGGCCGTTGTGGCTGTACCATCAGCAGAGCTAACATCTACCGTAAACCCTCCAGCTACCGCATTATCTAAAGTCGCGGTTACTGTGATTGGCCCATCATCTTCGTTGCCACTTATATCAGCTATGGTCACAGCTGCGGCATCATTGTTAGTGATGGTATAAGTATGAACAGTATTAGTACCGAGGCTTGAGTTGGTTGGGTTCGACAAAGTAACAATTACGGTCTCATTTGCCTCAAGTATTGCATCGTCTACAATACTGGCAATTGTAATGTTTTTACTGGTTTCGGACGCTGTAAAAGTCAGCGTTCCATCAGCTAAAGTAAAATCAGTTCCACTTCCTGTAGCAGTACCGGAAACAGTGTAATCAACAGTTATAGTCTTTGAACTTGCTGAACTTAGATTCACTTGAAGGTCGGCACTAGAAACCGACTCAGCGGCACTGCTACTCGTACTAGCAAATGCAATAGTTGGATCTGACGTACTGAAAGTCTGAACAGAGCCTTCAGTCGTACCCTGACTATTCGTAGCATAAGCAATATAGGAATAGTTGGTGCCTGCCAGTAGACCTGTTACACTGCTGTTATAAACACCCGTGGTTCCCGTAACAGTCACTTTGAAAATGGTACTCCCATTAACCTCTGCCAAAGTCGGAGTAGCATCATCTGATGTTTTGGCATAGACAAACCCCCTTTCCGTTACCGCATCGTTACCATCTGAAGTAACATCTCCATTCAACGTGGCCGTTGTAGTCGTTAAGCTTGTCGCTGTACTGGTAGTAATAGAAGGCGCTGCCGATGCAGAATTGACCAAAACTGAGGCTTGAATCGCTGTACTACTTTCTGCTCCTTGATTATCTACTGCTTTCACAGTAAACGCGTTTAAAGTACCTGTTTGACCTGCCGGAGGTGTCCATATAGCAGTAAAATCGGCATTAATCAGGAAATTAAAGATTGGATCATAAGGGGCTCCAATGATTGTTAAAGTTCCTGAGCTCACTGATTGGACGGCAAACTGCTCAACAAAGCCGTCAGCATCAGCTTCATCACCTACCGCGGCTAAATCGGCAAATGTAATCTCTACACCTGTATCTTGAGTCGTGGTCTCTACTGGACCAGAAAATGATGTGAAAGTTGGAACTGAATTAGGTTGAGTAACAGCTCCAAGTAAGAAGACATCAAATGTACCGTAAAAATCAACATCAGAAATAATTCTTACTTCATCTACATCACCAAAGATAGCGTCCGAAAACTCAGAAACAGCATGTTCTTTTCTATCACCCAAAGCACTTGTGGTAGTTATTGAGCCTGTTGAAGCACCATTTTTAAAGCCTTCCACAGTAAAAGTGACTGTCATTGCAAACGAAAACTCCCAGGATTCGAAACCATTAAAATCAAACTCAGAGCCATCGTTAGATTTAATTGAAACCCCTCGCCAGGCTGTCAGCGAAGGGTCCGTGGTTATCGAGATTCCTTCCTCTATTACAGCCCCAAAGCCTATGCTGTTTGCGTTATAAAACAAATCCTCGCCAGTTGCGGCTCCCGAAGCATCGATCGAGAAAATATCAATCTGTACACCAGTGATATCCGTGGAACCTCCTTCACCATCATTGGCCACAGGTCCTAAATTGGTATTATCGGTTGTACTGAAATTGATAGTCTCAGGATTACTAATCTGTGCAAGAGCAATATGAGACAGGGTAAATAGGAAGCTAAGGCTGATAAAAAAGCAAGCTTTTTTCATTAGAGACTGATTAAGTTTGATCTGAGGTTATTGCGGTTAAACATTATTATTCACCACCTTAAAAATCAGAAAAGCCTCTATGTCACCCATCACCCGAAACGGGTGGTATTAAATATTGAGTTATTTAAATGCAATTATTTACTTTTTAAATTGAAAAGTCATCAATCAATGCAGCCAATTCCTTCTTAGTTGAGGTGCCTGTCTTATTATATATACCTCGCATGTGAGACTTAACGGTATTGATTGAGATAAACAGTTGATCGGCAATCTCATTATTGGAGAGTCGCTTTAGCATGAGTACCAGTATCTCAGACTCCCTATCAGTCAATCCAAACTTGAGCTTTGCCGTTTCTCCTTTTATCGCTATCTCCGGTCTTGCATGCATTAAGGTTAACTCAACCGCTACCAAGATATCTTGAGCAGAAAAAGGCTTAACCACATAATTCCCAGGTTTTACAGAGGTGGCCTTTTGTATTGTGTTTCTATCAGAATAAGAGGTAAGAAAAAAATATGGCAGCTGCTTCCTTGAACATAGTTTACCTAACTCAATTCCTTCAAAGCCTCCTGATAAATTGATATCCAAAATGGCCAATGAAAACTTCCCTGTCTGTATCAACTTCTCAGCTTCTTTCGGTTTTCTGCATCGTTGAGAGTCAACGTAACCTAACTCATACAGCATTTTTTGAAGCATTTCGGCAACAATCACCTCATCTTCAACGATCAAAATTTTAATTGCCCCCACTAGCCTCTAAGAAAAACAAAATCACTGATTTTAAGAAAGAAAAAACCATAAAGGAAAATGTAACCTGTATTGAAAATGAGCACCTATTTGAATAAGTCTTTTTTTACAGTAACATTGAGACCCGTGAGATCTTCTATATTGTATATCTCCAGCCTCCTGTTTGGTCTGACTCTCCTCTTTTCTGGATTTGAAATGAGCGCACAGGGTTTTATTCCACCCTCCGATGTAATCAATGAATTCAAAAGTGAATTAGAAAGCAGCAGACCGAGCCAAGATACGGTTCAGGTATATATTCACTTTATTAAAAGGTTGATCAAAAGAGGAAATTATAGCAAAGCTGATTCTATTCTGGAGAGGTCAATACAGGACTTCATTACTCTTGGGGATTCTGCTTTACTAGCTGACTTATATGAGCATCGTGCTTTTATGTACAAAGTTCAGCGAAGGTTTCCCAAGTCGCTTGAAGATTACCTTTGGCTTAAAGACTATTATCAACAAGCGGAAAATCAGGATGCTCTGGCTAATACCTACAGTCTTCTGGCAGAATACTATAGAGCACTTAGTGATTATGAGCTCATGTACAGACATTTATTATTAGCCCATGATATCATAAAAGAAAATAATGTTAGTAAAAGTACTCAGGCCTATTGGAATAGCCGAATGGCCTCATGGTTTACAGAGTATGGTGGTTACCCGGATAGTGTCGATTTCTATGCGAAAAGAAGTCTTGCGTTGGCTATTGAATCCGGAGAACTTTACACCCAGGCCCTTGCCCTAAATGAACTGGGTTTTAATGACCTTCACCTCAGGAAAGAGGACTCACTTTATCTTACCAACTTAAAGAAGTCCATGGACATCATGTACCAACTTGAGCGGTATCGCGATTATGTAGACGTTGCCAACAATTTTGCAAGGGCCATTACCAGGTCTGAAAGAGAGTTAGCACTTCAATTATTAGAAACAATTATTAGCCTCGAAGAAGAAAACAACTGGTACTCACCTTTAATCACTAGTTTAAGTCTTATAAGAGATCAGTACGACTATCTAGGCATGAATGAAGAATTTACCCAAAGTCTGTTCAGAATATATCAGGCCAGAATTGATGAAATCGTAAGCTTAAATGAGATTAAGGTTAATGATCTGGCACTCACTTACACTAACCAGCTCACTGAACAAGAACTTGAAATTCAAGAACAAAAAACCCAATTAGCGGAAGCCAAGGCTAAAAACAACCAGCGTGCCTTTGAGGTCGCTGCATTAGTCGCTATTTCGCTTAGCATTATCACATTAATAATTTATCGGTTTAACAGAAAAATAAGCAAGAAAAACAGGCAACTGAACCTGCAGAGAGATCAAATTCAACAAAGTAACCTGGAACTGGAAGACTCATTATCACATCAAAAACTTCTTTATCAAGAGTTGAACCACAGAGTGAAGAATAATTTATCTGTACTGACGGGACTCATTTACATGCAAGAAATAGCAGAAGAAAGAGATGATTTTAAGCAAACCCTTGGAACGCTACGTAGCCGGATTAAATCCATGGCATTAGCCCATGAAAATTTGTACAACATAGAATCTCATAGCAAAATAGACTTTCAATTATACCTAGAAGAACTATTCAATGAGCTTCAAAATGCCTTAGTAGATGCACAGAAAATCAAAACTACAATCCAATGTCAGGATTTTGAGTTTGGTTTACAACAAGCCATTCCAGTGGCGATGATTATCAATGAGTTATTTACCAATTCTATCAAACATGGATTTAAAGGAACGCATACTGGTCACATAGTAATAAAAGGCTATTTCGAAAATGACATCTCGACAATTGAGTATAGTGATAATGGCTGTGGCATCCCTAATACAGGCACTGAAAGCACTAACTTGGGTCTTAAACTTGTGTCTCTTCTATTAGAGCAATTAGATGCTACCTTGAAAGACCTTTCTCCTAAAACCGGTGTTCACTTCAAAATACAAATACCTTACTCCAATTCAATTAACAATGTCTAAAGACTAAGGACCAGCTTCCCGAATTGGCTTCCTGATTTCATCTCATCGAAAGCTGAAATAGCCTCATCAAATGACCGCACAGAATCTATAATAGGACGTACCTCATGCATTCGAACAAAATCAACCATTTTTACGAATTCAGTATCATTACCCATGGTACTTCCCTGCAATGTAATCTGGTTCCAAAACATGCGATGCAGGTCAAGCTGAGATGGAATACCGGTAGTTGCTCCATAAAAGACAATTCGTCCTGCCGGTCTCATGAGCTTAATGAACGTATTGATCTGGTCTCCTCCTGCACTATCTATTACCAGGTCAAACCCACCTGCCTTTTTTGCTTCATTGGTCCAGTCTTCCTCTTTATAGTTAAAACCACCTTGTGCCCCCAAGCGAATACACTCTGTAATTTTCTCCTGACTGCCAGAAGTAACCCAAACCTGAGCCCCTGTATATTTGGCAAACAAGAAAGCAAACTGAGCTACACCTCCACCAACACCGGATATAAGTACATGCTGGTCTTTAACACATTGCCCGTGATGAAAAACAGCTCTGAATGCTGTCAATCCACCTAAGGGGAGGGCCGCTGCCTCTTCAAAGTTCAGGTGAACAGGTTTTTCAACCAAACGATCTGCATTCACCAAAACATATTCAGCCAGCGTACCATCTGTGGGCATTCCAAGAATATTGTATTGTGCAGATTGTACATTGGAGTTTGTTCCCCAATCTCTGTTAGGGTTAATGATCACTTCCTTTCCCAGCCATATTGAATCGACACCTTCACCCAGTGCTGAAACCACTCCGGCTCCATCAGAACCCAATGTTGTACCCATCTGAATATTGGGATACTTACCTTCTCTGATCCACTGATCGCGGTGATTCAATGCCGCTGCCTTCACTTGAACAACTACCTGACCAGACTTGGCTTGTGGTACGGGTTTGTCTATAAACTGTAGTGGTTCTGATATTTGATGATCAGAAATTGTCAAAGATTTCATAAATAATTCAGTACTTTTTAGTTTAAAAAAACAAGTAATGAAAAGCTTTACAATTAACACAACACAAGAACTACTAGATCATTTTAAAAGCCTGAGAAATTCTACTTCATTCAGGTTTAGAGGACACTCGGTTGAAAACTGGGACCTAGTGCCTAAAGCCGGTCGTGATCCGTTTAAAAAAAGAAGTGACCAAGAAATTTTTAGAAACTGGAAGAGAAGAGCAGATGGGTTGATTGAAAACAGATACTCTTCAGACATGGATTTAATGACAATTGCCCAACATTATGGATTAGCTACAAGACTCCTTGACTGGTCTCTGAACCCACTAATTGCTACTTATTTTGCTTGTTGTGACAAATTTGAATCAAACGGTCAATTATTTATCTATAAATCTTCCGTAACAAGTAGCGATCAAATTAAAAACCCATTTAAAACTGAAAGAGAGACTATAATAATGATTCAACCCGTTGGAACTAACTCAAGACTCAACAACCAAATGGGGTATTTCACATTGCACAACCCTCCGAATTTTGGTCTAAACAGTGAATTGGTTTATGACATTATTATCCCCTATCAATTGAAACGAGAAATGATATTTATGCTAAATCAATTTGGGATCAATAACCTATCAATCTTTCCTGACATAGAGGGATTAACTCAACATCTTAATTGGTTCTATACTAACTATGAGTATTGGACCAATAATGATTTTATTTAAAATGGGGGATCTTCAGTAGTATTTGGCAAATCAGGCACATCTCCTTTATTCGCCTTACTCTGGAAAGTCATGGTACCTCCTCCAGACTCGAAGTTGCTGGAAGCCCCGGAAGGGAAAGTATTACCATAGGTGGCAGTACCTCCGAAGTTCACATCTAAATCACAGAACTTGGTGAACTGACCAATAAACTTCAATTGAACATTCTCCAAAGAACCATTTCTATGCTTGGCAATAATTACCTCTCCGGTACCTTGTGTTGGCATACCGTTTTCGTCTTCGGTAATACCATAATATTCAGGTCTGTAGAGGAACATTACCATATCGGCATCCTGCTCAATTGAACCGGATTCCCTGAGGTCGGAAAGCTGGGGACGCTTATCTCCGCCTCGGGTTTCCACGGCACGGCTCAACTGCGAAAGCGCAATTACCGGAACATTAAGTTCCTTCGCCAAATTCTTCAAAGCACGGGATATAGACGCGATTTCCTGTTCACGGTTACCGGATCCTCCCCCGCTCTTTGAAGAGTCACCAGACATCAATTGGAGGTAATCAATTACGACCAACTGAATGTCATGTTGTTGTTTCAACCTTCGGCATTTCGCTCTTAATTCAAGGATTGAAAGTCCTGGGGTATCATCTATAAAAATGGGGGCTTTGGTCAAGTTTGCAGTCTTGTGCACTAACTGAGCCCATTCATGCTCAGCCAGCGTACCTTTCTTAATTTTCTCACTACCCAATTCAGCTTCAGCAGAGATCAATCTGTTCACTAACTGAACGGAAGACATCTCCAAAGAGAAAATAGCACAGCCATGTCCATGGTCTACTGCAGCATTTCTTAAAGCTGAAACCACAAAGGCTGTTTTACCCATACCCGGTCTGGCGGCAATAATTACAAGGTCTGACTTCTGCCAACCAGAAGTTACTCTATCCAGCGCAGTGAAACCAGAGGCAATCCCTGTTAAACCATCCTGATGATCCTTTCTGGCCTGAATCTCTTCCAGAGCAGTAGCCATGATATTCTTCATGCTGTCGTACTCCTTACGGATATTGGCTTCAGACACTTCGAAAAGTGACTGCTCCATTCTATCCAGGAGATGAAAGACATCAGTAGTATCTTCATAGGCATCTTTCTGAATCTCAGATGAAATCCTGATCAGCTCCCTTTTGATAGACTGCTCAACAATGATTCTTGCATGGTACTCAATGTTGGCTGCAGAAGAAACTCTATTGGTAAGTTGGGTAATGTAGTAAGGGCCACCAACCATTTCCAGTTTTCCTGTTTTTCGCAGCTGACTGGTTACGGTAAGGATATCGATAGGCTCCGAAGCCTGAAACAGGTCATAAATGGCCTGATAGATTTCCTTGTGGCTGTCTTTGTAGAAAGAATTAGGACTCAGGATATCAATCACGTTGGTTAAGGCATCCTTCTCCAACATCAAAGCACCCAATACGGCCTCTTCCAAGTCTACTGCCTGAGGCGGTAACTTACCCAATTGGGCTCCTTCCGCTGTCAGGTTTTTAGACTTATAACCGAGTCGAAGTGCTGCTGATCGTCCCTTTTCCATAAGTACAAAACTATCCCTATCTCACCGAAAAATTCAAGCACATGGGCACCTTTATTTTTCAACCATTAAACACACAACTATTAGACACTTGAAAACAAGTTTTTTGCAGTTGTCCACACCATTATCCACTTTGTCACAGAACTGGTCGTTAACATTTGAACGCCATCGGTTTTCCTTTATTTTTGAACCATTCTTCAGAACTAGCTTCATGATCAAAAATCAGAAAATTCACTTCATTGCTATTGGAGGAAGTGTCATGCACAACCTGGCCATTTGCCTAAAACTACTTGATAATCAGGTAACTGGATCAGACGACATGTTCTTCGATCCCTCCCGGTCCAACCTATCAAAACACGGGCTACTTCCTGAGAAAGAAGGGTGGAATGCCGATAGAATCCATGCAGAACTAGACTTCGTCATCCTGGGTATGCATGCTAAAAAAGACAACCCTGAATTACTAAAGGCCAGAGACTTAGGGCTCAAGATTTACTCTTTTCCGGAGTTTATCCACGAAGTTTCCAAAGAGAAAAAACGGATTGTTGTGGCAGGCTCTCATGGTAAGACTTCCATTACCTCTATGATCCTTCATGTCCTCAATCAGGCCGGCCATTCCTTCGACTATTTAGTGGGTGCCCAACTCGATGGATTCGAAACTATGGTAAAGATATCTGACGCACCTGTTATGGTAATAGAAGGCGATGAATATACTACCAGTCCACTAGACCTTACTCCAAAATTCCTGCATTACAATCACCACTTTGCCTGTATTACAGGGATAGCCTGGGATCATTTTAACGTCTTCCCCACCCTGGATATTTATGAAGAACAGTTCTTGAAATTCATCAATCAAACTCCGCCTGATGGCAAACTCTATTATGCTGAATCTGATCAGGCCTTATGTCGGATTATAGAGAATGCTCAACCTGAAAAGTCATCACTCATCCCTTATGGGCCTTTAGACTCAGTTATAAAGAATAATCAGACCTTTGTACTCTGGGAAGGTCAAGAAATACCGCTAAAGGTATTTGGAGATCATAATCTGCAAAACCTTAATGTAGCCAGACTATTGTTGAACCACGCTGGTATCAGCAATAATGAATTTTTCGAGCATATTCAGTCTTTCACTGGTGCCTCCAAGAGACTTGAATTGATGGGCGAAAACGAGCATTCAACCATTTACAAAGACTTTGCGCATGCTCCTTCCAAGCTCAAAGCCACTTCTGAAGCTGTGACCAAACAGTTTAAAGACAGGAAACTCACTGCCTGTCTGGAACTACACACATTTAGCAGTCTGAACAAGCAGTTTATTCATCAGTATAAAGGTTGCTATAATCTACCCGATCAGGCTTTGGTTTTTATCAACCCTGAAGCGGTGAAGGCCAAGAAACTGGAAATGATAAGTCAGGAAGAACTTATAGAAGCCTTTGGCAGAACAGACCTTCAGCTTTTCACAGAAGTAGAAGCACTGGAAAATTTTCTACTGAACCAGACATGGATTAATCGCAACTTACTTTTGATGAGCTCGGGAAATTTCGGAGGTTTGGACATAGAAAAAATCAAGAACACAATCCTCAACTAATGCAACTCAACCTCAAGAACCCACTGGTATTTTTCGACCTTGAAACTACAGGAATTAATATTTCACAAGATCGAATTGTGGAACTGGCCTTCCTGAAAGTAATGCCCAATGGGGAAACAGAAAAGAAGGTGGAATTGGTCAATCCAACCATTCCAATTCCTGAAGAATCATCTATGATTCATGGCATTAGAGATGAAGACGTGGCCGACAAGCCTACCTTTAAGGAACTAGCTAAGAACCTTGCCAAATGGCTGGAGGGTTGCGATTTAGGAGGATTCAACATTGTAAGATTCGATGTCCCCCTGCTGGTAGAAGAGTTCCTAAGAGCAGGAGTAGATTTCGAAGTAAGTCAGCGCAAGTTAATTGATGCTCAAAAAGTATTTTTTCTAATGGAGCAACGAACCCTTACCGCAGCCTACAAATTCTATTGTGGCAAAGAACTGGAAGGAGCTCATGGTGCTGAAGCGGATAACGATGCCACCTATGAGGTCTTCAAAGCTCAGATTGAGCGGTACAGTGGCCAGGCAGTAACTGACGCCTCAGGAAGAGACCTGGGAGTTATCGAAAACGATATGTCAGCCATTCACCACCTGGTGGCCAGCAATATGGTCGACCTGGCAGGAAGAATGGTCTTCAATGACAAGGGGGAAGAAGTTTTCAACTTTGGCAAGCATAAGGGACGTCCTGTTGCTGATGTGCTCAAAAGAGAACCAGGCTACTATGACTGGATGATGCAGGGAGACTTTCCATTGGACACTAAACGCAAGTTGACCAAGATTAAGTTGAGAGGTTTTCAGATGTAATTAATCATTGCTATCGATTTAGTCCCTTGTAGTTAAATGATTGACGATCACTTAAAGCTTATTTTTGTAGAGAACCCTAAAACAGGTACTTATTCAATTAGAAAGGCTCTTTTAGGTGAAAACATTCATAATCCGTTGGATCCAAGAGTTGCTACTTTCAATCATGAGGTGCCGGAAAAAATAAGAAACAAACACCCTGAAAAATGGAGAGACTATCTCTCATTTGTTGTCATCAGAAACACTTGGGACAGAGCATATTCCTTTTTTAATTTTTACCGGAACATTGCCCAATCCGAGAGTTACAAGTCGTTAAGTTTTGATGAATGGGTGGCAGCAGACTGTCCTCCGCCCAGAGAAGATCACCTGAGGGGACCAATGCACAGAGAAGGCAGATTTGACGATGTGCTTTGTCAGCAAAGATATGCGCATGATGTAAATCAAGTAATTGTACTACATAGTTTTGATGTTGAAAAAAGGAACTTAGAGCTTCAGTTAGGGGTAGGTCGTATACTGAGTCGTTTAAATCGACAGGCAGCACAAATACCAGTTGATAGTGGTCACCATAGAAACCCCGACTGTACCATGGTCTGGAAAAAAGAAACCGTGAATAAATTAAAGAACAAATACGCAGAAGAGATAGAAAGATTCGGGTTTGAAAAGCCTGTAGATTAGAACAAGAATTTATTCTTAATACAAGTAAGTGACCCCCAGTATATCTTTCGTCTCATTTCAATATGCTTTCACAAATATTACTCATTCTCCTCGGTTTTGGGCTGCTAATTAAAGGAGCAGACTGGATGATTTCAGGGGCTTCGGCTTTAGCGAAAAAGTATGGTGTCTCAGACCTGGCTATTGGCCTGACCATTGTTGCCTTCGGAACCTCTGCTCCTGAGCTGATCGTTAATTCAGTGGCCTCTTATCAAGGTCATCCGGAGATTGTCTTCGGAAATGTTATTGGTAGCAATAACTTCAACCTTTTCATTATCCTCGGCATCGTTGGTTTAATTTCACCCATTGTCGTTCAGTCCAGCACCGTGTGGAAAGAAATTCCCCTCTCCTTCGTGGCAGCAGTCCTTATGTTCGCCCTCGCCAACATTACTTTATTAACACCCAATGAGGTAATCAGTCGAGTAGACTCGTTGATTCTAATCAGCCTTTTCGCTGGCTTTCTTTACTATGTTTTCAAACAAATGAAATCAGAAAAGCCGGCTTCAGTAGAAATCACAACTTCATCAGAAAAGAAAATTGGCTTGTTGATTATTGCCGGACTTGCCGGATTAATGATTGGTGGCAAACTGGTAGTGGATCAGTCGGTTGAATTGGCTCAGGCACTGGGTGTAAGTGAGCGTATCATTGGCCTGACTATTGTAGCCGCTGGCACTTCTTTGCCAGAACTGGTTACATCAGTAGTGGCTGCCACAAAAAAGAATAGCGACATAGCCATTGGTAACGTAATAGGTTCAAACATTTTTAACCTGCTCTTCATCCTTTCAATTAGTGGACTTGTTCAACCCATCCCCTACGAAACCACCTTTAATCGGGAAGTATATATTCTGTTGGGTGGAACACTATTCCTTTTCATCGCTATGTTTACCGGGCAGAAAAAGAAGCTAGACCGTTGGGAAGCAGCCTTAATGCTTACAGCTTATGTGGGCTATAATGTTTGGTTGATTAGATAAACGGAGTTCTTAATTCTTAAGAACTGTATCAGTCTCAATGAAGCCCTGGCTAAAAGTAAGCCGGTTGGAACTCTTTAAGATTAGAAAACCTTAGACTTACTGGGTCTTAAAACTCAAAAACTTACAATAAATGGTTTTGTATAACTCACCCGCATAATAGTTAATCATACAATTTACATCCTGCACTTTTTTAAATATTACCTCACTTAAAATAGTCCCTTAATCATAATGAATCGAACATTCAGAATTTTAAAGAAATCGTTTTTATGGACTTTCGCTTTCTTTCTTTTACTCACCATTACCGGTTATATCTACCTCTACGTTCTCCCCAAAGGACCTGAAGTCACCGAGCCAGCTCAATTGAGTATTGGAAAGGACTCTTTTGTCATGTATGCCTATCAGGAGAGTAAACGAAAATCAATTAAAGTGTGGACCTACCGGCCTGCCAATTGGAAAGACCAAGATAAAATCGTGTTTGTGATGCACGGTGGAGGCCGCAATGCGGATGATTATCTCGATGCCTGGGTTGAGTTAGCCAATAACAATAACTTACTTATAGTAGCACCAGAGTTCGAAAACAAGTTTTCAAAATACACAACCAACGACTACCAAGAAGGAAACTTATTTACCTTTTTCGGAACTGAAAACCCAAAAAGCGAATGGGCCTATTCAGTTATTGAAAACATATTCGACCACATTAAATCGGTTAATAATATCACAAATGAGCAGTACGATATGTTTGGTCATTCAGCCGGTGGACAATTTGTACATAGAATGGTAATGTTGATGCCTGAATCACGGATTGAAACAGCCATAGCGGCAAATGCTGGTTTTTACAGTTTTCCAGACGAGACGCTCCAATTCCCATATGGTATCAAGAACACGAACGTCAGGCTCAACCCTGACATAAAAAAAGCTTACAATAAAAGACTGATCGTTCTATTGGGTGAGTTGGATAATGATCCGAGTTTAGGAACTTTTAGAACAACCGAGCCGGCCATGGAACAAGGAAAACACAGGCTCGAACGTGGATCTAACTTCTTCCTTGCAAATCAGAGCTTGAGCGAGCAGAACGACTGGTCATTCAACTGGACAATCGATACCGTAAAAAATGTTGGTCATGATTATCGAAAGATGTCTGAAAGTTCAATCAAGTGGATCAATCAATAAAACCATTGAGTTAACATCCACTTTGGAGCCCAATATTCTCTCCTCCTATCTCATAGTACTATTCTCATAATACTCCATGGCCTCTGGCAGTTTGGCGTTGAGCCTTTCAATGCGAGTATCGTGTGAAGGGTGAGTAGATAAAAACTCAGGAGGAGCACCTCCCCCATTGGCGGACATACGCTCCCAGAACTTGGGGGCTTCAGAAGGATTATAACCGGCAATAGCCATAAAGATTAAACCCAGTTCATCGGCTTCTGATTCATGCTTCCTTGAAAAAGCCAGCATTCCCAATTGAGAGCCCATACCTACAGCCTGAAAGACCAGTCGCTGAGCCATAGTAGGATCCTGTCCTAAGGCCACGGCTCCCAATGAAAGTCCTACCTGTTGTGCATATGCAGTATTCATTCTTTCCTGTCCGTGCTTAGCCACTGCATGGGCCACTTCATGCCCCATCACCACTGCCACACCTAATTCATCCTGACAGATAGGAAGTATACCGGTATAGAAGGCTACTTTTCCTCCCGGCATGGCCCAGGCGTTCACCGTAGTATCATTGTCAATCAGGTTAAATTCCCAGTCGAATCCCTCAAGAAGTTCGCTTTGGCCATTATCGCTCAGGTATTTCTCAATTGCATTTTTGATGCGGTTACCTACCTTACGTACCATAGCTGTTTGCTCAGCATCATTCGATATCTTCACCGAATCTATCACCTGCTTATAGGCATCGGCACTCATGCTTATCACTTGTTGATCACCAATGAGACCTGTCAATTGAGATCTTCCGGTAATAGGTACGGTAGTACACGCCCAGATAGTGGCTACTGAAATAATAATCAAAGCAGATAGGCGAACGATTTGAGATGCTTTCATTGTTTGTATCTTTAGATAGTCAAAATTGAACAAATGATATCGGTTGTCAAATGACAAGTGTATTTTAAATTTGTTATCAATTTAGCGAACAACAAAGTTCCGATACTAAAACTACTTTATGAAAATAATTGCCATTGGCAGAAACTACGCTGCTCATATAGCAGAGCTCAATAATGAGAAACCTGCTCAGCCAGTTGTCTTTATGAAGCCCGATACGGCCTTATTACGAAAGAATGCTCCATTCTATTATCCGGAGTTCTCCAAAGACATTCATTTCGAGGTGGAAATCCTGCTCAAGATCAATCGGGAAGGCAAGTACATCGACCAAAAATTTGCGCACAAGTATTACGATGAAATTGGAATTGGCATAGATTTTACTGCAAGAGACCTGCAAAGCCAATGTAAAGAAAAGGGCCTGCCCTGGGAAATTGCCAAAGGATTTAATGGTTCAGCCCCGGTCTCTGAATTTATATCAAAAGAAAACTTCAACCTGGCTGACCTAAACTTCTCTCTTCGTCAAAATGGAGAGTTGAAGCAAAATGGAAATACGAGTTTGATGCTTTTCCCGTTCGATGAAATAGTAGCCTATGTCTCTCAGTACTTTACTTTGAAGAAAGGCGATATTATATTCACAGGTACTCCATCCGGAGTTGGTCCGATAGCGATTGGTGATAAATTAGAGGCGTACATTGAAGAAGAGAAACTATTGGAAGTTGAAATTAAGTAAGAAAACCTATTTACTCCTTTTACTATTTCTGGGCGTGGCCCCGCTACATGCCCAATATGAGGGTATTGATAAGGACTATTTTGAATTCCCACTCCAACCTGAGAAAGACAGCTACCTCAGCGGAAATATGGGAGAACTCAGGTCCAGTCATTTCCATGCCGGACTTGACATTAAAACTGAAGGCAAACAGGGCCTGGAAGTCCTGTCAGCAGCTGAAGGATATGTGAGCCGAATCAGAGTAGGAACAGGTGGATATGGCAATTGCATCTATATTCAACACCCCAACGGTACATCCACAGTCTATGCCCACCTGAGGAACTTCAATGATGTCCTGGCTCAGTATACACTCGAAGAGCAATACAAACGCAAATCTTTCTCCGTCAACCTCTTCCCCAAAAGAGGTGAGCTTATCGTAAAGAAGGGCGAAATCATTGGTTATTCCGGCAACTCCGGATCGTCTACTGGTCCTCATTTGCACTTCGAAATCAGAACCCCTGATCAAAAAGTATTAGACCCATTGAGAATTGGTTTTAATCAGGTGAAGGATAACATCCCTCCTGCTCTTGAGAGAATTGCCGTTAAGACCATGGACATCAATGCCAGAGTTAATGACCAGTTCGGTCGGTTTGAGTTTGGTCTTAATCACAATAATGGTGAAACCTTAGATACAGATACCATTCTGGTCAATGGCAAAGTTGGACTAGAGCTGTATGCTTATGACCAACTCAATGGTGCATCTAACAGAAACGGAGTACCTATCATTGATATGTTTGTGAATGATCAGCTTTACTTCAGCCAGAATATCGATAGCATCGATTTCTCCCTGCAGAAGAACATACTAATTCACACCAACTATCAGGCAGCACGAGAGACAAGAAGAAGGTTTAACAAACTCTACATTGATGATGGCAATCCTTTGAACTTCTATGTAGAACGTCAGAATAAAGGCTTTCTGAACATCAAGCCTGGAGAAATCAAGCATATCCGGATTGAGGCAGAAGATGCCTATGGTAATCACAGTACCACTCAGTTCGTATTAAAAGGCACCGACCTGATCAACTGTATTTCAGATAAAATCAATGCCCAAAACGAAGAATACACGCTGGACAACACCTTGATGTTATTCAGAAAAAGGGATTCCCTAAACAATAAAATCACGGTTTACAATAAGCAGGGCTCAGTGGTACATGAACCAGCCTATTACAATGATGAACATAATGTTTACCTCATCGACCTTAGAAAAACCCTACCCCTGGAGGCCGTATTCGAAGATGGTAGCAAGCATGAAATGCACTATTCGGACCGAGTGCCTGCGGCCAGTGAACATTCATTTCTTGCAGAGACTTATTCCCTTAAGTTTTCAAAAAACACCCTATTCGACACGATTTACTTTAGAGCAAGACATTATGTAGATGAAGAAACCAAACATGATGTCTTCGAGATCAGTGATGACATCTACCCATTAAAAGGTGGAATCATTGCTCAGCTTGAATTATTGGGTGAATATGATTCCCTGGAGCAATACCAGCTCTACTCTGTTGAAAACCCACGTTACCCCTCTTTTGCAGGCGGAAATATAGAAGACGGTAAACTAAACTTCACCATTTACGGCTTTGGCAAGTACACTTTGTTGAAAGACCTGGAACCTCCGGTGGTGAAAAAAAGAAGTATACAAAACGACATTATTAGTGTCATCATTAGTGATGAACTTTCAGGTATTAATAACTTTGAAGCTAGGTTGAACGGTGAGTGGCTTTTAATGAATTACGAGCCTAAACTCAACCTTCTGTGGTCTGAGCAATTAGACAAAAACAAACCACTCACTGGAGAGTTTGAATTGAAAGTAACCGACAATGCCGGTAATGAATCAATTCTAAAACTAAACATTGAATAATTATGAGTTTAAAACCAGGCGACAAAGCACCAGCTTTCGAAGGAATCGATCAGGATGGAAACCCTATCAAACTTTCAGACTTTCAAGGCAAAAAGCTAGCCCTTTATTTTTATCCAAAAGACAACACTCCTGGCTGTACTGCTCAGGCATGTAACTTGAGAGATAACTATCAGGCTTTGCTCGATGCCGGTTATGCAGTAGTAGGGATCAGTTCCGATTCAGCTAAAAAGCACACCAACTTTATCAATAAGTTTGAACTTCCCTTCCCCCTGATTGCTGATGAAGACAAAAGCATCCATGAGCAGTTTGGTACCTGGGTAGAAAAACAGATGTATGGCAGAAAATACATGGGAACTGCTCGTACAACATTCATCATCGATGAGAATGGCGTGATTGAAGAGATCATCGAAAAAGTGAAGACCAAAGAACACGCTGCCCAAATTCTAAAATAATTTCACAACCATAAACATTTACTAAGGTGAGTAAAATGAACATTGAAGAGCTTGAACGTGTCACCTCTCAAGTGAGAAGAGACATTGTCAGAATGGTTCACGGAGCAAGCTCAGGTCACCCCGGAGGCTCATTAGGCTGTACCGATTTTTTGGTGGCCCTCTATTTCAACATCATGAACAGAAAAGATTCGTTCGATGCAGACGGAAGAAACGAAGACATCTTCTTCTTGTCTAACGGACATATCTCTCCTGTTTGGTATAGCATTCTTGCCCGTGCCGGTTACTTCGATGTTCATGAGCTATCTACCTTCAGAAAAATTGATTCCAGACTTCAGGGACACCCTGCTACAGAAGAAGGCCTGCCAGGCATCAGAGTAGCATCTGGTTCTCTTGGTCAGGGCCTTTCTGTAGCCTGTGGAGCAGCACAAACCAAAAAACTGAATAGCGAAAGTGATTTGGTTTATATACTGATGGGTGATGGTGAAATTGAAGAAGGACAGGTATGGGAAGCAGCCATGTATGCTGCACACCATAAAATAGACAACCTGATTGCCACCATAGATGTGAACGGTCAGCAAATTGATGGCCCTACCGAAGAAGTAATGTCACTTGGCAACCTAAGAGCTAAGTGGGAAGCTTTCGGCTGGCATGTCATCGAAAGTGAAGGCAACGACATGGCATCTATTGTATCTGTTTTGGAAGAAGCCAAAAAACTCACTGGCAATGGTAAGCCAATTATGAACCTTATGCATACCGAAATGGGCTATGGCGTAGACTTCATGGTTGGAACACACAAATGGCATGGCATTGCTCCTAACGATGAGCAACTAGCCTCTGCCCTATCTCAATTGGAAGAAACTTTAGGCGATTACTAATTCAGCATCATGGCAAAATTCACTTATACTAAAACACAAGACACTAGATCGGGATTTGGTGCAGGCCTGGCTGAACTCGGTAGAACAAACCCCAATGTGGTGGCACTTTGTGCCGACCTGGTGGGGTCACTTAAAATGCAGGACTTCATTGATGAAAATCCTGACAGATTTTTCCAGGTTGGAATTGCCGAGGCTAACATGATGGGCCTGGCAGCAGGTATGACCATTGGAGGCAAGATTCCTTTTACCGGAACTTTCGCCAATTTTTCTACCGGAAGAGTGTATGACCAGATCAGACAGTCTATTGCCTACTCTGGCAAGAATGTTAAAATCTGTGCTTCACATGCCGGATTAACTCTGGGGGAAGATGGTGCAACTCACCAGATTCTGGAGGATATCGGTATGATGAAAATGCTTCCTCACATGACGGTGATCAACCCATGCGACTATAACCAGACGAAGGCCGCTACCATGGCCATAGCAGAGCATGACGGCCCTGTTTACCTTCGCTTTGGGCGTCCGAAGGTGCCAATCTTTACTCCTGAAGATCAGAAGTTTGAAATAGGCAAGGCACTACACCTGATCGAAGGTTCTGATGTTACCATTTTCGCCACCGGACACTTAGTTTGGGAAGCTATTCTGGCAGAAGAAGCTTTAGAAAAAGAAGGCATTAGTGCTGAGGTAATTAATATCCATACGATCAAGCCACTGGATGTTGAGGCCATTATCAAATCCGTGTCTAAGACTGGCTGTGCTGTAACGGCTGAAGAACATCAAATGAATGGTGGATTGGGTGACAGCGTTGCTCAAACTTTAGCGCTGAACCTGCCGGCACCTATTGAAATGGTGGCCGTTAATGATTCATTTGGCGAAAGCGGTGTTCCTGCCGACTTAATGAAGAAGTATGGAATAGATGCTGAAAACATCGTTAAAGCAGCTAAAAAGGCCATTAAAAGGAAATAAGATTTAACAAACGAATAGGAAGCCCTGGCCCAAAAGTCAGGGCTTTTTCATTCATCGACAAAATCCTGCAACTCATCGAAGAATTCTGATAGGCAAATCGCTTAGGTACATCTTTGTGTAAAGGTTAACAACTAAGCAGATGAAGAAATTAAGAGTTTTACTGGTAGAGGATGATGCAATTTCATTAAAGATCTATTCTAAACTATTGAATAGCTGGGGTTACGAAGTACATTATGCCAATGATGGATTCCTGGCCTTACAAATGATGGAAGAGAAGCATTATGATTTATTACTTACCGATAACCAACTCCCATTTCTAAGCGGTATCGAACTGGCCAAAAGAGTAGAATCTACTTATCATAACACCAAAGTGATTATGGTTACAGGAGATGACATCAGTCAGGATACGGCCAATGCACTTACTGTATTGCAAAAACCTGTGATGCCCAGCTATCTGAAACATCAGTTGGAATTAAAACTAGATGAGGTTCAATATTTGAAAACTGCCTAATTGCTAGAAATTCTTGATTAGTAATATCTCCTGCTCTCCGTAATTGAACTGACGAATAACTTCCACAGACTCTTTAAAATCAGAAAGATCTTTCGGGTAAACAAAGTAGTAATCACCCGTGGTCTCATTGGTTTGATATAACGGCTGCTCCCTATCACGTTCCAGATAGAAGACAATGGTTAAGGACATCCTTACATCACCATACCTGAACAGACTCCTTCCTTCAGTAATCTCTGCCATCTCAATACCCGCGACTTTATCTTTAGCAGCACCAGTCGATTTCTCTCTGGTTTGAGGGATAACAGCGGAAAAGCCCAGTCTGAGTACAACCAATACTCCAAGAATAACCAAATAGGGTCTTACTCTTTTCCTGATATGTATGCTTACTAACAAAGCTATGAGAGCCAGACAAACGACACTGATTATCCAAACACCCTCTACCACTTCAAGGCCCGGAACAAAGGGAAGAGCACCGAAAGCCAGTAATAAAACCACTAAATTAAACCAGACGACACCCTTGAGGTAAGTCGTTTTCCACCTGACCTCAGACTGCTGATACATAGCCAGAAGCACGATACAAGCCATTGGGAAAAGTGGATAGATGTAGCGTGACCTACCTTCGGTTGACATCCAGTAAATCAAAAAATTGAACACGAAGATTAACAGCGCATACCACACATACTTATTCTGACGAACTTGTTTCCACTGCTTTTTAGAAAACATCAATGGAATAATAAAAGCGGCAGGTAACAGGTTCTTGGCTGTATCTAAAGGAAATGAGGCAATATGCTTTAACCACTTGACGAACCCTCCTCCTGCAGCCTTATCTGCTGATTCAGCATAAAGGGTAGTCCACCAGCCACTAACGTCTTCATATTGACTGAACATGAAGAAGTACACTACCAGTAATACAGCAAAGGTGGCAATCCCGGTTATATGAGGTAATGAGATCAGCCTTTTGAAATCCTTATTAGCGATAAAGTAGACCAGCAGACTGATGGCGGTATAAGGCAATGCACTCAGTCCCTTGGTAAGAAACCCGATGGCTGTCAGAACATAGACAAATACAAACAGCTTATAATACTTTCTGCTTTCACCGTAGTGAAAGATTAAGAATAGGGAGCAACCGGTAATTAAAGCATAGAACAGGTCAATTTCTCCCAGCGTACTGAAATACACCAGAATATCTAAGCTGATCAAATAGCTCAATGATATAAGCACAGCCAGCATGTTCCCCAAATACTTCTTACTGAAAACATAGGTAAGCAAACCTAGAAGCAAATGGCTCAGTACCGAAAAGAAGCGCGTGGCAAACTCTGTTTCACCAAACAGTTTATAAGAAGCTATAAGCACCCAGTTGTAAAAGGGTGGTTTGCGAAAATAAAGGTCGCCTGTCTGAGTAGGCACCCAATAATTATCACGTTGCATCATTTCCAGGGCAATCAACCCTCTTCTCGGTTCTTCCAGAAAGAGAGGATATATTCCCAGTTGGTAGAAAAAGGCAAATACAAGAAGGCCAAGTAAGCACCAGAGGTAGCTCTTTTCAAACCTGGAGAATCCTTCATTCAGCAACATGTATCAAAACTAATAGATAAGCACAATTGGATAAGCAGAACTTGATTAATTTCGTGCATGGACACTAAGGAAATATTCCTCAAACATGTTGCTCAGACTTCTCCTTTCCCATTGGTCATCGATGTGAGTCATGCTGAGGGATCATATATTTTCGATAAAAGCGGCAATAGATATTTCGACCTGATCTCAGGCATTGCAGTAACCAATATTGGCCACAGACACCCTAAAGTTGTTCAGGCTATCAAAGATCAGTTAGACAGGTATATGCACGTGATGGCATATGGTGAATTTGCTCAGGATGCCCAAAGTGGCCTGGCTAAAGAGCTGGCTCAATTATTACCAGAAACTTTGTCTTGTTCATACTTTGTCAATAGTGGTGCAGAAGCCATTGAGGGGGCTCTTAAACTGGCCAAGCGTGTGACAGGAAGAACTGAAATCATCTCTTGTCATAAATCTTATCATGGCAGTACACATGGTGCTTTGAGCGTTTCCGGCAACGAAACCAAGAAGTATAGATACAGGCCCCTTCTGCCTGACGTCAAGTTCATGCACTTCAATTCAATGGAAGATATTTCCATGATTACTGAGAAAACCGCTGCTGTACTGGTTGAACCGGTTCAGGGTGATGCAGGCGTTAGAATCGGATCACAGGAATTTCTGGAGGGTTTACGTAAGCGTTGCGATGAAACGGGTACTCAATTGATTTTCGATGAAATACAGACAGGTATTGGTAGAACAGGTAAAATGTTTGCCTTTGAACATTACCAGGTAGTGCCAGATATACTGGCACTGGCCAAAGGTCTGGGAGGTGGAATGCCGATTGGATCCTTTATTTCTTCCTATGAGAAAATGCAGCTATTCACTCATGACCCAATTTTGGGCCATATCACCACGTTCGGAGGACACCCCGTGAATTGCGCTGCGGCATGGGCCAATCTTAGAGCTATTCAGGAAGAGCACATGTTAGCCGGGGTAGAAGTAAAGGGACAACTCTTAGAACAAGCTATTCAAACCACAGGAATCAAAGAAATCAGAAGAAAGGGCTTGATGTTGGCTGTTGAATTCGAGTCGGCTGACCTTGTTCAGAAAATTGTTACGGGATGTCTGCAAAAAGGGGTTATCACCTTCTGGTTCCTCTCTTGTCCCGAGAGCTTCAGACTGGCTCCTCCTATTAATATTTCCGACCGGGAACTTAAGGAAGCAGCACAGCTGATAAAGGAAGCAATAGAGGAGAGTATGTAAAACAAAAAACCGCTGTGAAAACACAACGGCCTTTTATGTATATGATCAGACTGTTACAAATTTAACGGGGCATCTCGACTCCGTAGTCGCTTTGCCTTAAGATTTTCACCTTCTCTGCTCCCATCACCACATAGTCTACTCTAAACTTAGACATGTCTTCAATACTACCGTAGCAGACTAACAACTGAGCCTCACAACCGATAGTTATACACTTTTCAACTTCTCTATCCCTAATGGCAATGTTAATAGGCTCGGCATCAGCTCTTGCTAAAACAATGCCAGCATTACCCTGGTCTATCTTTTTAAATGGGTAAATATGATAAGAAGGTCCTAATCTATCTACCTGAAATTTTCTCAGATCCAATTGGTTGAGAGCATCTTCAGCAAGAAGGGTTACATAACCATCTTTAACACCCAATGCTGCATTCTCTACAATTTCACCATTGCCTAAGTGTACATTAGCACCTAGCAACAAGCGGCCTTCTGTTGCTTCCTGATAATTCACCATTGGTGATTCTGCACAGGAAACCGCCATAACAATTGTTAGAATAACCAGAGATAATTTACCTAAGAGTTTCATTTTCTATCATTTTAAAGAGCAATAGCTCTTACGCTGAGTAAAGCCCAGAGGAGTTAGAAAATGATAGGTGTTGTTGGTGTCAGAAGAAAAAGTTGTACTTTTTCCTAACAACAAAATTAACCAATTCTCTCAATAATCAAATTACTATTGGTGTAAATACAGATGTCAGCCGCGATTTTCAGGCTTTCTTCTACAATTTCTTTACTGTCAAGTTGAGGTGCGTGTTTGACCAATGCCTGAGCCGCTGCCTGTGCATACATGCTTCCGGAACCTATGGCTGCAATACCATTATCAGGTTCCAAAACATCACCGGTTCCGGAGAGGATCAGAATATCGTCTTTATCTACCACTATGAGCATTGACTCCAGTTTGCGCAGGTATCTATCCATTCGCCAGTCCTTCGCCAATTCAATAGCAGCACGTTTCATATTGCCTCCATAGGCATTCAGTTTCTCATCAAACCTTTCCAGGAGTGTAAAAGCATCAGCAGTAGAGCCTGCAAAACCGGTAACGATTTTACCCTCTTGCAGCTTCCTGATCTTCTTTACATTACTCTTGGCTACGGTATTCCCCATGGTAGCCTGACCATCTGCACCAATGGAGATTGAACCATTGTGTTTTACAGCCAGGACAGTCGTTGATTTTATTTTTGTCATTTCGATATGCTTATAAACAAATCGTCCCGCTAGAAGCGGGACGTTATATTCAATTTAAACTAGAATTCTCACCGGGTCTTCCAGCAAACTCTTAAAGGTCTGCAAGAATGCCGAACCAACCGCTCCATCTACTACACGGTGATCGCAAGACAAGGTTACTTTCATAATGTTACCTATTGTCAATTGACCATCTTTCACCACAGCGGTCTCTTTAATTCCACCGACAGCCATGATACATGAATCTGGTGGATTAATAATAGCGGTAAACTCATCGATACCAAACATACCCAGATTTGAAATGGTGAAGGTATTCCCCTGCATTTCCTCAGGCTGTAGTTTTTTATTCTTGGCCTTACCTCCTAATTCTTTCACTTCTGCAGAAATGTGAGAAAGGGGCTTGCTATCAGCGAATCTTACTACAGGTACCAATAGTCCCTCATCTACAGCTACAGCCACTCCGATATGTACGTGGTGGTTGATTCTGATTTTATCTTCCAGCCAAGAAGCATTGACCATTGGGTGCTTTCTCAATGCAACTGAGGCCGCCTTAATCACCATGTCATTGAATGAAATCTTCACAGGAGAAATCTCATTCATGCTCTTTCTGGCTTCAATGGCTTTGTCCATGTTAATCTCCATGGTCAGGTAGAAATGTGGAGCCGTAAACTTGCTCTGCGCCAGTCTTTTCGCAATCGTCTTACGCATCTGGCTGACTCTCATTTCTTCGAAGCTTTCTTCGCCAACTACTTTAGGCAGCTCGATGGCAGGAGCCGATTGCTCTGCCTCAGGAGCAGCAGCCGAAGCAGCCTGTTGTGTTGGAACAAAGTTTTCTATGTCTCTCTTAACGATTCTTCCACCATCACCGGAACCCTGAACCTGATTCAGATTGATCCCTTTTTCTTCAGCTAATTTCTTAGCTAAGGGTGAAGCCTTAATTCTGCCATTTGATGACACATTAGAGTCAGTAGTAGCCGCTGAACCAGATTCAGAAGTAGCAGCTGGCGCGGCAGAAGAAGCTGTTTCTTTAGGTGCATCCTCCTCTGGCTCAGCATCATTGCTTCCGCCTTGTGCATCAGCTTTAATGAGTGCTTCATAATCAGCACCTTCTTCTCCCACAATCGCCAGGATACCATTAACTTTCACTGAGTTACCTTCTTCGGCTCCCAGATAAAGTACGGTTCCATCATTGTAAGACTCATATTCCATAGTGGCCTTATCGGTTTCGATCTCAGCCATTAATTCTCCTGATTCAACGCTATCTCCTACTTTCTTATGCCATGCTGCAATAACACCTTCTTCCATGGTGTCACTCATCTTTGGCATTCTTACAATCTCTGCGTTGATATTACTGGTATCTATTTTTTCTGCTGGCGCAGATTCAGTCTTTTCAGCCGGGACATCAGCCTCCTTCTCTTCAGTTGAAGACTCACTACCATTCAAAAGGGACTTATAATCTTCACCTTCTTCACCTACAATAGCAAGAACACCATTCACCGGAACAGCTTCTCCTTCTTCTGCACCGAGATAAAGTACGGTACCCTCATTGAATGATTCATAGTCCATGGTGGCCTTATCTGTCTCGATCTCAGCCATCAATTCTCCTGATTCTACTTTATCACCAACTTTTTTATGCCAAACAGCAATAACACCCTCTTCCATGGTGTCACTCATCTTCGGCATCTTTACAATTTCAGCCATATTGCTTTATCAAAATTTGAGCTCCAAAAATAGGTTTAAAACAATCTATATTCAAATTAAACCAACCAGAATAAACAAGCCTGATGTACTCTATTAGGCTGTCTTCCTAATTATTTACAAACAACTTGTTGAGTATTTGATTCAAAAGCCAATTTTACCGAACTTGGTTCAACTTATTAGTCTATTAAATGCTCCCGAACTACTCAATTGCTTCCGAGGCTCAACTCATTAAAGAACATTTTAGCGTAGAAATTCCTGAAGGACACAAGGGCACCTATAATGCGCAACCTACTGATCTTTTGCCTGTTATTACAAGTGCTGACCCGGACATGCTGAATTATTACCATTGGGGCATTACCCCTTCATTTACCAAAAGTAAAGGCGTAAGTCATAAGTTGTTGTTTGCTCCAGTGGAAGACATTTTAAATAAGGCTTCTCAAAGGAAAAGTCTTAAGCAGCAGCGTTGTATTATTCCTGCTGATAGTTTTTATTACTGGAAAGACCTGGGTAAAAAAGAGCAGGTACCTTACAGGTTTTATCTGTCAAACAATTCTCTTTTCAGCATTGCAGGCATTTGGGATTCTTTCGAGAATGAGGAAGGCGAGCAGGTTAATACTTTTATGATGCTGACCACAAAGGCTAATTCAGATATCAATGATGTATCTGAGAGAATGCCGGCTCTTCTGAACGATGACTTGTTGGTGGAATGGCTAAATGATTCTAATACGGCTGAAAGCATTCTGGAGTACGTAGTACCTTTCAATGATGAAGCCATTAAGAGCTATACCATTAACCCTAAACTGGCTGATCCACAATTTAACAATGCTGATTTGTGGCAGAAGGTACCACCGGCCAATCAATTCGGAAACCTGACCTTATTCAATTAGTCGACCTGATTATTCAGCTCGACTTTTACATTCTCCAGCTTGATATCTGAAACCAGACGAAGCTTGTCAGTGGTATAGGCATAATCAAGCTCCTGAGCCGGATAATCTTCGTCAATAGTGTAGTTTCTATAGTCCTGAAAACGGATTCCTTCTACTTCCCGGGCATTATATGCTTCTCTGAACCTTACTCCTCCTCCATTGATATTGAAGGAATAAGCCAGGTAATCCATAGTGAACCGTTCTTTATGTATCCAATAGACATACACGTTTTCAAAGTCTTCTTTTTCGCCCCCCATTTCTCCATAGGTGATTTCCACTTTATAGTAGGGCTCCCCTTTAATTTCTACCGAACGCATCAATTGACGGTTTACAACAGGGTCATCCAGGTTAAAAGGCAACAGAGCAAAATAGATCACGGAATTTGTGGCAGTTCTATAAGTCTGCATGGACTCACGATCGAGATGAATCTCTTTTTCATCGATCATTCTCTTGAACTTCTTATTTGACCAAATGTCAGTTACCCAGCCGTTTTCTGACTGAAAGGTTCTTTCATAAACATATTCACCATTGGTAATCTTGGCTCGGTAATGCCTGTTTCTGAAATCGAATTGCACCTCCATATTGTCATACCGATCTCCCCCATGAGCGTCAACTGCCTTTTCAATCACCTGATCTACAGTCAGTTCTTCTGACTTCTGTCCACAACTATAAATAGACAGTAAGGTAATGGCCAGTAAATAATGGATACCGCTCTTTTTCATTTCACTCAAACAACTTCCGAACACTGATACGAATATGCCTCCTGGATGTTTCCGTTTTTACAAACCCCAATCTTACACTAAAATTTAATGTGCAACTAGCTATTCATTGTAAATGTTAGGGATTACATATTTTAATGGCGACATAAAAAAACTAATGGTTGTGAAGTGGCACTGACAATAGCGGTTTAACTAATATTTGTAAATTGGTCGCCACCAAATAGCAAGAATACACCGAAATGGAGGGTTTCGGCAAATGCTCAAACATAAAATTCATCACCTGTGAAAAACTCGAAGATTGTCGGATTGGGACACTATGTTCCTGAGAATGTGGTCAAAAACAGTGACCTGGAAAAAATCATGGATACGAACAATGAATGGATTGTTGAACGTACCGGTATTGAGGAGAGAAGATGGTTTAACCCGGAAAAGGACACTGTATCCAATATGGCTACCCGGGCCACTCATATGGCTTTGGAACGAGCTCAAATGGATGTTAAAGAAATAGACTTTATTGTCTTTGCCACCATTACTCCGGATTATTTCTTTCCCGGATCAGGTGTCTTACTCCAAAGAGAACTAGGCCTTCAAGGTATTGGAGCCCTTGACATCAGAAACGCCTGTTCTGGTTTCATCTATGCCTTATCCATTGCCGATCAGTTTATAAAAACAGGCATGTATAAAAACGTATTAGTGGTTGGTGCCGAAATACAATCTTCTGCTCTGGACAAGTCTACAGAGGGTCGTTCCAGCTCTGTCATTTTTGCGGATGGTGCCGGTGCTGCCATTCTTCAGGCAACCGATGAGAAAAAGGGCATACTTTCCACTCATCTTCATGCTGATGGCGATTATGCGGAAGAGCTTTATGTAAAAGATCCGGGATCGAGCAGACAGGTAAGGCTTTCGAAAGAGCTGCTGGATGGAAAAACATTTAACCTTACCATGAATGGCAATGCCGTATTCAAGCATGCGGTAGTCCGGTTCAGTGAAGTGATTAAAGAGGCTCTGGAGCAAAATGGTCATGTACCGGAAGACATAGATCTATTGGTGCCGCATCAGGCTAACCTGAGGATCAGCAACTTTGTCCAGAAACAGTTTAATCTGCCTGATGAAAAGGTATTTAACAACATAATGAAGCTTGGTAATACTACCGCAGCTTCTATTCCTATTGCCATGAGTGAGGCATGGGAAGCAGGTAAAATCAAAGAGGGCGACCTAATCTGTCTTGCCGCTTTTGGAAGTGGCTTTACCTGGGCATCAGCATTGATTCGTTGGTAATGCTTAATGATCAGGAAGTCGAATTCCTTCAAGCCAAAGATTACTTTCTTCTGAAAAGAAAGGTAGATGAACAGGTAAACAAATTGCTCTACGATGTTCAGCAGTCATTGCTAAGCAATTGGAAGAACAAAACCGATTGGTTCATCCCAGAAGAAGCCTCACCCATACCCGGGAAGGTAAGCAGGGGTTACAACTATAAAGGCTTTCCCTATCAGGTATTCGACTTTCCCTCTACCTTTGGCGATGAAGGTATTTTCAGTTTCAGAGTTATAGTCTGGTATGGTAATTTCTTTTCATGCAATCTGATTCTGACTGAAAAATTCATTCCTTTTTACAGAGACAAATTAAGTGAGTTGACCAATAGTAAAGTGGGGCTTATCGTTGACGAAAACATCTGGGAAACAGACACTTCTCATCTACACACCTTAGAGCTTAATTCTAATAATCTTTACCTGGCAGAAGATTATTTCACAAAAAACAAATCAATAAGGCTCTTCAAACAGTTTAATATGAACCAAATTAAGGCTCTCCATCGTTTGAGCATTGAGTGTTTTAATGAATGGCTTTCAAAATGAATTGGCTTAATATTTGTTAAAAATAGGCCAATCTCAACCTCCAAAACCTATGTGGCAAGTAAGACGCACTTTCACAATTTTTATACTACTCCTTACTGCACTTTCCCTAAAAGGGCAAGATGCTTTCAACCTGATATACCCGTCAGAAGACCAGAACCTCATCTTTAAAGGAGAGACTAAGAACGGCCTGAAGGAAGGACTTTGGGTGGCCTACAACGAAGACAGCAGCTATATACATCGCGGAAACTACATTAACGGACAAAGGACCGGCTACTGGAATATTTTCATTGATATGATGGAAAGAGCCCGTCTTAGCTATAGAAATGACACCTTAAATGGTGCTTACTATCTTTTCTATGAAAGTCGTGTAATAGCCGCCAAAGCCAATTTTGCTGATGGTCAATTGAATGGTCAATGGGAATCATTCAGAGAAGACTCTTCTCTTTTGGAGAGAGGAGACTTTAAAGATGGAAAGAAAGAAGGCCTTTGGTCAGGCTTCCATAGAAATGGAAATAGGGAATTCATTTCCAATTATGAAAATGATCAGTTAGATGGACAATATACCACGTACGATGAGTTTGGTGTCATGACCGTGGAGACCTATTATAAAAAGGGCCTTTTACATGGAGATTGGAAGAAGTTCGATTATGATGGCATGGTCATCGAAAAAGGACAATTTGTAAATGGAGAAAGAGATGGTACCTGGGAATATTTCTATGGTCCTAACTTTGAAGCAGCGATTGAATATTATAATGAGGGAAAAAGAACCGGTACATGGATCACCTATCATTTCAATGGAAGAAAGGCTTCTGAAATCACATACCAAAACGATGAGCCAGTGGGTGAAGCAACCACCTGGCATGCCAACAGAAAAGTAGAATCTGTTACCTATTACAAATATGGTTTGGCCGATAGCCTATACCAGCAATACTATGACAATGGAGTATTGAGCACAGAAGGTAATTACAGCCTTGGCCTCAAGACGGGCCCATGGAAATTCTTCCATGAAAATGGCATGATCTCAGACCTCGGCCGATATGCCAAAGACAAAAGGATCGGAAACTGGAAATCCTTCAGCAATGAAGGTACTCTGATTGCAGAAGGAGCCTATCAGGACGATCAGGAATTGGGTCAATGGTTTTACTACTATGGAAATGGTAAGCTTGAATCGATAGGAAGCTACGAAAAAGGTGAAAAAGATGGCCTCTGGGGATACTTCCACCAAAATGGCTCGACCATGAAAGAAGAGACATGGAAAAACGGAAAGCTCCTCACACTGACGGATTACACTGATGAACGAGGCAGAAGCCATTCCTCGGGCACACTGAAAGAGGGCAATGGAAAAGTGATCAACTATTATGCTGATGGCGAGAAATACTCTGAAGGAAACTATAGTAATGGTTTACCTAACGGCACCTGGAGATTCTATGACAACAAAGGCCGCCTGCTTACCAGTGGTGAGTTAAGAAACGGAATAAAGGAAGGGCCCTGGCAAATTTATTCCAGATATGGCACTGTAACAGAAGTTGAAATCTACGAAAACGGTGAATTGAAAAACACAGCTGAGCAGAATTAAAGAACAATTCCTTCAACAGCCTGTTATGCTCAAAAAAAGATATGCCTTGGTTCAAAAGAAAATCAGAAAAAGAGAAACTTCAGGAAAAGTACTCCAAACTTATTGAAGAGTCTTACAAGCTTTCCCATACAGATAGAAAAGCCAGCGATCTCAAAGCGGCTGAAGCTAATGAATTGCTTCAAAAGATTGAATCAATGGATTAATCCTTGGCTTTCAGTTCATCCATTAAGCTCAATAATTCTTTTTTAATCAACACAGACTCATTCCAGGGCAGGAAATGGTTCTGCCCTTCCAGCATAATGAGTTTGTGAGGAGCATTGACTAGAGCACTATCGGCAAAAGGACCATTACCCGGGTCCACCAAACTATCGGAAGTACCCTGAATTGTTATGGTATTTGCTTCCACTCCTTGCCACAAAGGAAGCATAAACTCCAGCTCTTCTTCCAGGAACACGAGTTCTTCATTTGATATTCTGAAAATCTTAGGAGCGATGGCACCAATGACTGGCCACCTCATGGGCTTTCTGAACCAATCTTCATCAGGTTCAAGAGCCGGATCTAAGGCAGGTGCCAGTAGAATCATACCGTCCACTAACTCCGGATAGTCCATAGCCAGACGAACCGCAATAGGACCTCCCAAAGAATGTCCGATCAGAATTCTCGGTGATTGGGCAGCTTCCAGTATTGGCTTTAGCAATCGGGCCTGTTCTTCCAAAGAGCGGACTGGCCTGGCATAACTTGATTTTCCAAAGCCCGGTCGGTCAGGCGAAATGATCTCGGCTCTATTATAGAGTGTGCTATCGGCAAAGTAGTCGATAAAAGCATCCCAGGAACCTGGTGTACCGTGGATAAAGATAAAAGCCCCCTCTTCCCCTATCGCCAGTTTCTCATAGTGCATCTCATACCCGTCTACATCATAAAATACTTCTTCAGGCTTCACTGCTTTGTCAGCAAAGTATTTTTCTACCTCCTTGTCAGACATAGAGAAACTGATACAGCTGCTCACTACCTGTGAGAAAACAATAAATAAAACGAACACGCTGAGGCAGCCTATCCTTACCTTTTTTCCAGCTTTCATGCTAAGACAGATTTGATGTAAAATAAAAAACCACTTTCAAACGAAAGTGGTTTTTTAAATCTATGTTGTCAGCTTCTTATCTTAAGAATAACATTTCTCTGTATTTCAGCAATGGCCATGCTTCATCATCAAGAATACCTTCTAATCGGTCTACCGCTTCTCTGATAACATCGAAGTAAACTCCCTTGATCTGATCGCAGTAAGCAATTGCTCTTTCTCTTGACTCCTCAATGTTGTTCACCTCTCCTCTGACATCGTTCATCGCCTGAACATTCTTCTGGATAGTCACAATTTGGGCATTAATCTTCTCAAGGATTGACTTGATGTGGTCTATATCCAAACCAAACTCAGCCAGACCTTTAGCATTCTGCATCAGTTTATTCTGATAGCTAACAGCAGCAGGCACTACCTGAGCCATAGCAATCTCAGAAATCAAACGGGCTTCGATCTGAATTTTCAGGATATAGTTCTCAAGTTGAATTTCATTTCTGGCTTCCAACTCAATTGAAGACATAACTCCAAACTCTTCGAATATGCCTTTCGCCTCATTGGTTACATAAGCATCAAGTGCACGAGGAGTGTCTTTTACATTCGGCAAACCTCTCTTAGCTGCCTCATCTTCCCACTCCTGAGAGTATCCATCACCTTCGAATCTTACCGGCTTAGAGGTTTTAATATACTCTCTTAGCACATTAACAATAGCGATTTTCTTGTCTTCGCCTTTATTAATTCTGTCAGTAACCACTTTGTAGAACTCTTTCAACTGCTTAGCCATAATCAGGTTAAGTACAGTCATTGGTTCTGCAACGTTTTGGTTTGAACCTACCGCTCTGAACTCAAACTTATTACCAGTGAAGGCAAATGGAGATGTTCTGTTTCTATCAGTATTGTCAAGTATAATCTGAGGGATTTTATCGATACCCAACTTCATATACATGTTCTCCCCTTTATCTACTTTAATATTACCGTTGTTCTCCAGTTCATCAAGCACCGCCGTAAGATCAGAACCAAGGAAAACAGACATGATAGCCGGAGGAGCCTCATTGGCACCAAGTCGGTGGTCGTTTCCTGCAGAAGCAATACTAGCTCTCAACAAACCAGCATTCTCATGAATAGCCTTAACAGTGTTTACCAGGAAGGTAAGGAACTGAAGGTTCTCTCTTGCACTTGAACTTGGCTGGAATACATTAACACCATTAGAGGCAATTAATGACCAGTTATTGTGTTTTCCACTACCGTTTAATCCGGCAAATGGTTTTTCGTGGAACAATACTTTAAGATCATGTCTTTCAGCTACTCGATTCATCACGTCCATCATCAATGAGTTGTGATCAGTAGCTACGTTGATATCTTCAAAGATTGGAGCCACTTCGAACTGAGCCGGAGCCACCTCATTGTGTCTGGTTGATACCGGAATACCCAGTTTCAAACACTCAATCTCAAAATCTTTCATGTAGTTGTAAACACGGCTTGGAATCGATCCGAAGTAGTGATCATCCAACTGCTGACCTCTTGCAGGGTGACGACCGAAAACGGTACGTCCTGCCATAACAAGGTCAGGTCTTGCATTGAACATGGCTTTATCGACTACAAAGTACTCCTGTTCACAACCTAATGAAGCACTTACTCTGTTTACATTTCTATCGAATAGTTGACACACTTTAGTCGCAGACTTATCTACTGCTTCAACCGCTTTTAACAACGGTGCCTTATAATCTAATGCCTCACCAGTGTATGACACGAAAATGGTAGGGATACACAGCGTTCTACCCCAAATAAAGATTGGAGAACTCGGATCCCAGGCAGTATAGCCTCTGGCTTCGAAAGTTGAACGAATACCTCCGTTCGGGAATGAAGAGGCATCAGGCTCCTGCTGAATCAGCTCACTTCCTTTAAAAACCTCAATACCCTTGTGTGCATCGAAGAAAGAGTCATGTTTCTCAGCTGTTGCTCCAGTGAGTGGCTGGAACCAGTGAGTGTAGTGTGTAGTACCTTTAGAAATAGCCCATGTCTTAACCGCAGATGCTACTTCGTTAGCAGTTTCAACATCGATTTTCTTACCTTTCTTAATGGCACTTTCAACCTTTTTAAAGGTATCTGGAGCAAGAGTGGCTTTCATCTTCTCCATAGTGAAGACTTCTTCTGCAAAGAAATCTGAAATCTTGTCTGCCGGAGCAAAAACTCGATCAGTTGTTCTCTGCTGAACAATGTTTAGGGCACGTTGGCGCTGATTCGACATATCTGTTGACTTTTGTGTTTTAAATTCACATCGAAATTAGTACAAAAACGTAAATCGACCTTAAATCTGGTTGTTTTTTTATCTAATTTCTGATGAAAAACGTTTGCATGAATTAATTCCGGTTAAAAAAGCCACATGATCAGTGATTTGCTTGAAAAACCCATCCTGAAGACTTCAAATTGATCGAACTTTTTGTTTTAAAGATTGATTACCTTTGCTGCCCGGTTAAGAAAATGAAGAAAGTCGCCTTTTATACCCTCGGTTGTAAACTGAATTTCTCTGAAACTTCAACGATTTCCCGTCAGTTCGAAGACAGAGGATTCAAAAAGGTGGACTTTGCCGAATCTCCCGATGTTTTCATCATTAATACCTGCTCTGTCACAGACAATGCAGATAAAAAATGTAGAAAGATTGTAAGGGAGGCCCAGAAAATCAACCCTGATGGCTTCATAGCAATCATTGGTTGTTATGCGCAGCTAAAACCTAAAGAGATTTCTGAAATTGAAGGAGTTGATGCCGTTTTAGGAGCTGCGGAGAAGTTCAGACTGCTCGATCTACTCCCCACTTTCAGGAAATCTGAAGAAGCTCAGGTATTGGCTTCCGAAATTAAAGAAGCCAGAGCTTTCAATAATGCTTACTCTATTAATGACAGAACAAGAACTTTCCTCAAAGTTCAGGATGGTTGTAATTATCACTGTGCCTTCTGTACCATTCCTTTGGCCAGGGGTAAAAGTCGAAGTGACAGCATAGAGAACATCATCGGCTCAGCCAGAGAGATTGCTGCCACGGATACTAAAGAGGTAGTGCTAACCGGGGTAAACATTGGGGACTTCGGTATTCAGGACGGTAAACGGGAAGAACGTTTTGTTGATCTGGTAAAAGCCATTGATGAAGTTGAAGGCATTGAAAGAATCAGAATCTCATCAATAGAACCTAACCTGTTGACCAATGAGATCATTGAGTTCACTTTGAACTCTAAAAGATTTGTACCACATTTTCACATTCCATTACAGTCAGGAAGCAATAAAATCTTGAGGAAGATGCGCAGAAGATACCTGCGTGAACTTTACGAAGACCGTGTCTCTAAGATTAAAAACATTATTCCTGACTGCTGTATTGGTGTCGATGTCATTGTTGGTTTTCCGGGTGAAACAGAGGAAGACTTTCTCGACACTTATAATTTCCTAAACGAACTGGACATCTCCTATCTCCATGTATTTACCTACTCGGAAAGAGCAAATACCGCAGCCCCAGAAATGGAAGGTACAGTTCCTATGAAAGAAAGAACCAGGCGCTCTAAAATGTTACGTATCCTTTCGGAGAAGAAGAAGAGAAAATTCTATGAAAGCCAGTTGGGTACCACCAGAACTGTTCTTTTCGAAGATGATGTTGAAGATGGCATGATGCATGGCTTTACCGAGAACTATGTAAGAGTTACTGCCAAGTATGATCCATTATTAATCAATGAACTCAAAACGGTGCAACTCACCCAACTCAATGACCGTGGTGTGGTAGAAGTTGAAGAACCTGAACTGGTCTTTGAGAGTCATTAGAATCCGCTACGTTTTTCCCAGGCCCGTTTATCCTCCAGAGCTGTTAATCCTTCATTTCTGTACGTAAAACAGACTATGTCTAGTGCAGGTCACATAATGGATTCAATTAACAGAATGAAAGCGAACAGAGCCTTAACATCGCGAAGGGATGCTTTCAACATTAAAGAGGCAAACACTTTCAAGCCTAAAGCAAAATCCGAATTCAGGAAGTACCGATTCAGGCAAGCCACTCCTCAGTATCTCAACAAATTAAAGTCACAGCTTTCTGTTGAGCGCAGGAATGAGTTAACCAAAAGAATCGTCATTCTGATCTTATCGGTAACACTTGGGATAATAATCTTTATTTAAGCCTCAAAAAGCAGTTTTATATATTTGAAATTGCTTTTTCTTTATATAAGTAATACATTCACAGTGTCTTAGCTACAGCCTATCTTATAAGACACACCCCAACCATATGTATTTAACCCAGCTCATCCGGATATTAACATCCTGGATCAAACGTATTTATACGGTAAAAAGAGTCGTTTATGCCTCTGTTCTACTGACACTACCTGCGCTTTTCGCTTTAAGTGCCTGGCTCGACATTACTTTTGTAGGCAAGAATGTCAGTCTGCAAATACCCGCAGAAATAACTTTCGATCTCGATCTCAGTAATATTGAATCTGATAATATCTATATCAGGAAATCCAAAGAAGACCTTGACGGATTCAGAGTAAGTAAGACACAGAAAGAGTGGAAAACAGTTTATCAGTATCCGGGATATTACAAAGCTCAACTGATAGTAGACAACAAACTTGTGAAGGTGCACGATGTCTTTGTCAAGTCTTATGGCTGGGCAGGCACACTCAGTCATGGTACGCAGGTTGAATATCTGAGTGAAAAAGACCTGAAGTGTGAAGCCATGATTGGCCTTTCCGAAATAAAACTCAATAGTATACTTAAAACTGATACTCCCCCCACCCTAACCTTTCACTACTTTGATCAGATTAACCCGGTATCGGGGTTGGACTTTACCCTGGAAACAAGGCTCAGGCATACCTATAATTCCTATGCTGCCCCCTGCAGGAATATTCAGATCGAAGTGGTCGGCACCAATTCCAGTTTTCAGATTCCATTGTCAATTAATGCCTGCTCTACCAACAGTCCACTCGTGATTGCCGGTCATGAATATTATGCTACTCAGGTAGACCTCAAAAAACTTCAGGCTGATTACAGTCAATGGCAACAGTTTAAAATGGAGGTAAACGGTGGACTTGTTAAGTTCTATCTGAATAATCAGCAACAGCTAACAGTCCCTGTCCTTTCCAGTATCGGTCAGGTAGTAGGCTTCCGGTATCATTTCGAAGGGGCCGGAGAAGTAGATCAGGTAAAGTTAACTGATACCCGGGATGTCATTTATGCTGCTCCATTCTAATAGGCGACAACCATTTCCAATACCTTAAAGAACTCTGTTCTTTGTATATCTTCGAGTGAATTGAGGTAGTCCTTCACTTCTTTAGTAACCGTTTTGTCTTTTGGCAATTCCTGAATTACAACCAGCACATCCTCGCCCATTAAATCCGCATTGGTCAGATAAACTATAACCTGAACCAAAGATTTATGATGTATGGATTCCTTACCCCAATCACCAAAATCCTTTAGGGTTCTCAGGAAATTACGAGCCAGCACATAGCGATAGTAGAATATTCTGATCTGTCTTGGAGTGGAGTTGTTCAGCGAGGCAATTCCAGCGTTGATTTCGGCTGCTTCCAGACTGTTAATCTCGAAAGTCTGTTCTTCAAGCGGGTGTACTCTTGTATCGAAACGAGTTTCAGCTGGCTTATTTCCCTGTCTATTCTCACCTTTATCTCCCGGAGTTTCCTCATCGCTCGGTCCATTGCCCACCCCGGTATTCTCTACAGTCTCCTTTTCCGAAACCAGGTTTTCCACCTGCCCCTTGGTCAAAGCCGCAAAAATCTCCGATTTCTCAGCAGGCATCAGTTCTCCTAATCGGATACCGGCAATAAAGAGCTTATCCATATACTCCTCTGTGAGGTCATTCAGTTTACGTTCCTTTTGTTCCGATTCTCCCTCAATCAGGTCTCGATATTTCAATCGAATGGCTCTACGCAGAATTCTCTCATCAATGGCTGCTACAATAATCAGGTGTTCGAAAATCTGATCATCTTCCAACATTACACGGAGTGCATCTACAATCTCAATGATTCTCTCTTCGTCACACCGGTCAATATCATCTACAAACAGAATTACTTTACGTTCAGGCCTTTTCCTGAACCAAACCTGAAATAGGGTTTTGATCTCACCTTGAATTTCAGCCTGAATCCCCATGAGGTTTCTGTAGCTATGTTTGGTAGTGTATTTCTTTAAAAGCTCCCTGGCCTTAGTAATATTCTGATCATAGAATTTCTGATAGCCTGAAATAGTTGAAGCTGATAAACCGAGAAAACTAAGCATTGCCGCTACCGCAGCCGCTAAGTCCATTTCCTGATTGAACAGAATTAATCCTCCTACACCCACCAAAAGGGAAGTCAAAAACATAATTAACTCCCAGTTATTGCCTCGGGCCCAATTCAATCGAATCAGTCGAAACTTCCTCTTCCACCAGCCATGTACTTCATTATAGAATTCCTGAGCTAATACTTCATACAAATAAGCCCAACTGGCCTCTGTGTCCTGATATTTCCATGCATGAAAATTGGCTCGAATAAACTTATTCGAAACGTAGTTGACATCTGCTTTATCAGGAGGGCAAAGCTTCTCCCATACCAGGTTGAAAAGGAATGTCTTTCCTCTTCCCCATCTGCCGAAAATACCCACCATCATACCAGGCTCTCTATGCAGGTTCCTGATTAAATCGGATACTTCTGTAGCCAACTCAGGAGCACCAATCGCAGGTTCAATACTATTCAGGTCGCGGAAGACAAAATTCTTATGTATTCTCTGTCCCTCGTTTAATGCAGCCGAGGAGATTCCTGCTGCTTCTAACACTTCCTTGAAAGCAGCCTCACTCAGGTCATACAGACTGCCCACCTGTTGTTTGGCAATAGTCATTTCGGAAAAAGCTGACAATTCCTTTAACTCAGCCAGAGGCGGGTGCTTTGGAAGAAATTGCAACAACCGAAAGGATATCTGCTCCTGACCTTCTGCTCCATGCTTTCCCTGAACAATCTCAAACAAAGCCTGTACAGCTTTAGCATCTCTGGTTTCATAACCCACCATCAAATCACCCGGCTTCACCGCTTCAAAACTCTTTGGCTGCTGTCGTCTGTTACCCTTTTCATTATAGAAACTATAGGTCTCAACATCACCCACCCTCATTCTAGACATGCGCCAATAGCCCGGATGAGCATTTAACCACCAGAAATTGAGGTTAGGCCTCCTCAAGGCAATTCTAACCTGAAGATCCCTGGCTGTTAATTCACCCGTATTTCCATACGACTCTTCCTTTTCGGTTTCAACTCCTACATCACTGTCCTGACCGCCCTTTTCTTCTTTACTTCCAAAAGCGCCATAAAACTCTTCATAAATCTCACCAAGTGCCTCGGGCGGCATACCTTTGGCATATTTTCTATTAACCTCTTCAAGTGCTTGTTTATCATTAAGTATGTTTTTTAAGACAGTGCCCTTTTTCTTTAGAGTTACAACCACTGGATCAGAATCTTCTTCAGAGACTTCAGGCTCTTCCTTTCTACTTCGACCTTGAAAAAGGTCATAGGCCATTGAAATAAAATCATGACTTAGTAAGTACTCCATATAATCTTCGTAGGGCTGTTTAAACAGAGCTTCTACCCCATCGCCTTCATCAATCTGGACTAATAAGCGAGCTACTTCAGGAGGTGTAAGCAGATTTGATTTCATGGTATTGATGGTTCATTTATGATTCTAGTCATTCAAATTAATTATAACTCTGAGAAAAGACTACTTTTCCTTATGTTGAGGCAACCTAACAACCTATCAGACTCAATCTCTATTTACTGATAGCTAGTACCAATACACATACCTGTCTCAGAGCCATGATACTCCTCTAAAGGGCTTTGATAACTAGCAGAAGGTGGGGAAATCATTTGATCGCAGTTGCTTCAAATTGTTAAGAGCTTGAAACAGGCTACAGGAAACAGCCTATTCATTAAAAGAAATCTAATCAATACTACCTTGATACAACTGACTCACGGGAAAAAGCATATCGTGGTCTCCCCAAACCAGGTTTCCATTCATTACCTGAAATGACTTAAAAAGAGCTATGTCGAGATACTTTTTTATCTCGGGATGCTGTGAAGATGAAAGGAAAGAAGAAAAGTCAACCTCCACCTCTTTGCCATCGCTAAATGAAATCGAGAGCATGTAATTGTCCAGATACACAGCGTCCATCACTTTGAGTGATTTCACATTATATTCCACATATCTTTCCGAAACCTTCATTTCAATTTTTTAGTGATCTTCTCGCACTCCACTGATTTGTTGTACACAAAATAATCTACCCATTTAGATACAACCTGATTAGCATACTTATTCAAAAATAGCTTAAAATCCTTTAAATCAGAGTCTTTTAGTGGGTCCCTACCTGGAATATTTGAGATCACTATCTCTACCACCTTGCCATTCTCTATTCTAAACTCTGCTTTACTTTCGAATTCTCCCTTTCTTGCATGAACATGAATTGGGTAATGCTCATTGGAATAGAAAAAAAGAACGATTCCGAGATATTCAAAAATCTTAGGCATGCTTTTACCGGTATAAACTAATATAGAAAATCCTTCCTATTCAGTTGAATAGCACAATGCAAAAAGGGCAATTTTTCCTTACTTTA
Organism: Roseivirga sp.; assembly: GCF_965216855.1. Lineage (NCBI taxonomy): Bacteria > Pseudomonadati > Bacteroidota > Cytophagia > Cytophagales > Roseivirgaceae > Roseivirga > Roseivirga sp. Next base: position 797,043 of record NZ_OZ244204.1, read on the forward strand.
GACTTCTAGTTTCAGTGTACCAACAACCCATCGAACTAAGTCTCTATGTATCTGATATTTGATACCGAAACCACAGGTTTACCTCAGAACTATAATGCTCCGTTAACGGACTTTGACAACTGGCCACGCCTGGTACAAATTGCCTGGCAGTTGCACGATATGAGAGGTAACCTTCTGGTAGATAGAAACCTGATCGTTAAACCTGAAGGATTTACCATTCCCTACAACTCAGTGCAAATTCACGGTATCACGACTGAAAGAGCACTGGAAGAAGGGCTTGATATTAAGGAAGTCCTCGGCATGTTTGAAAAAGACATGCAGGAAGCCGAATTCGGTATTGGTCATAATATCGAGTTTGATTATAACATTGTTGGCTCCGAATTCCTGAGGGCAGGTTTAAGCAACCCTCTTGAAAAACTGGGACCACTCGATACCAAGCTGGTATCTACCGATTTCTGTGCTATTCCGGGTGGCCGTGGCGGTCAGTTCAAATGGCCAACGCTAACGGAATTACACCAAAAACTTTTTGGGAAAGGCTTTGACGATGCACACGATGCTGCCTATGACGTAGACGCTACTGCACGCTGTTTCTTTGGGTTGATCAAAGAAGGGGTTGTTCCCCCTGCACCAGGAATCAAGCTGCACGAAGTCATTTACGAGGCTCCTGAGCTGGACGCTGCTAACTTTGCCAAGCAAGACACTTCGGGCCCTCAGATAGACCATACCAAAGTCGACAAGGAAGGACTGAATGAACTGGAGGAAGTACCTTTCTCCCACTTACACGTTCACTCTCAATTCTCCATCCTTCAGGCCGTAACAGACATTCACAGCCTGGTTAATGCTGTGAAGGAGATGGGTATGCCTTCAGTAGCCCTGACTGATCATGGTAATATGATGGGCGCCTTTCAATTCGTTAGCGCAGCCCTGGCAGCAGAGATCAAACCCATTGTAGGTTGTGAATTCAATATCTGTGCAGATCGCACCAATAAAAGTGTGCAAGACAATGGTTTTCAAACCGTCATACTAGCCAAAAATAGAAAGGGCTACCACAATCTGGTAAAACTCTCTTCCATCGCCTTTACCGAGGGTTTCTATTACGTACCCAGAATTGATAAAAATGACTTACTTCAATACAAGGACGACCTGATTGTTCTTACAGGTGGTCTGTGGGGAGAAGTACCTTATAAGATTCTGAACGTAGGTGAAACTCAGGCAGAGGAAGCTTTTGTCTGGTGGAAAGAAAACTTTGGTGAAGATTTCTATGCTGAAATTAACCGTCATGGAATTCCGGAAGAAGACCACGTGAACGACATACTCCTTCAGCTTTGTAAAAAGCATGATGTTAAATATGTAGCCGCCAATAATACCTACTACACGACTAAAGATCAGTCAACCGCTCATGACGTTCTGCTGTGTGTCAAGGATGCTGAATCAGTCAATAAACCAAAGAAGTATATAGGCAAAAGAGGCAGGGAATTCAGATATGGCTTCCCTAATGATGAATTCTACATCAAACCTCAGGATGAGATGAAGAAGCTCTTCTCCGACATCCCTGATGCCATTAGCAATACCAATGAAATTGTAGAGAAAGTCGAGTCCTACGAACTGGCCAGAGACGTTCTCCTCCCCAAATTTGAAATACCAGAGCAGTTTCAGCACGAAGAAGATGCACAAGACGGTGGAAAAAGGGGAGAAAATGCATACCTCAGACATCTCACTTATCAGGGAGCTGAAGCCCGATATGGTGAAATCACCGATGATATTCGCGAACGGCTAGACTTTGAGTTAGCCACCATTGAAAGAACGGGATACCCCGGTTACTTTCTAATTGTTCAGGACTTTACCAATAAGGCCAAGGAGCTGGATGTTTCTGTAGGTCCGGGACGGGGATCGGCAGCAGGATCTGCAGTGGCCTACTGTATAGGCATTACCAATGTAGATCCTATTAAGTACGATCTCCTTTTTGAGCGTTTCCTGAATCCGGACCGTGTATCACTTCCCGATATTGATATTGACTTTGATGATGAAGGTCGCCAACGGGTTATTGACTATGTAATCGACAAGTATGGCAAGAACCAGGTAGCTCAGATCATTACCTATGGTACCATGGCTGCTAAGTCTTCCATCAGAGACACCGCCAGGGTATTGGAGCTGCCCCTTCCTGATGCCGACAGGGTAGCCAAACTGGTGCCTGACACCAAGCTCCAGAAACTATTCAAGTGGACTGAGAAAGACCTTAGAGACAACCTCAGGTCAGAACAGGTACCACTGGCTCAGGAACTTAGAAAAATAGCCGAAGGCCAGAACCTTGAAGCCAAAACGGTAAATCAGGCCCGGGTAATTGAAGGTTCGGTTCGAAATACGGGAATACATGCCTGTGGGGTAATTATTACGCCTGACGATATCACCAAATTTGCCCCGGTAGCTACGGCCAAAGACTCGGACATGTGGTGTACGCAGTTCGATAACTCGGTGGTAGAAAGTGCAGGTCTACTGAAAATGGACTTTCTCGGACTTAAGACCCTCACCCTGATCAAGGATGCGGTTCGAAATGTGAAGGAAAGACACAATGTAGACCTGGTACCAGACGATTTCCCTCTGGACGATGAGAAAACCTATGAGCTTTTCCAGCGCGGTGAAACGGTAGGGATTTTCCAATACGAATCTGCCGGTATGCAGAAGTACATGAAGGAGCTCAAACCCACAGAGTTTGCCGACCTGATTGCTATGAACGCCCTCTACAGACCCGGCCCGCTGGAATATATCCCTTCATTTATCCGCAGAAAACATGGTGATGAACCCATCACCTATGACTTACCTGACATGGAGGAATACCTGGCCGAAACCTATGGTATTACGGTCTACCAGGAGCAGGTAATGCTTTTATCTCAAAAGCTGGCAGGCTTTACCAAAGGTGAGGCCGATGTGCTTCGTAAAGCCATGGGTAAGAAACAAAGGGCGGTACTCGATAAGATGAAGCCCAAGTTTGTCGAACAGGCCAAAGAGAAAGGCCATGCAGAAGATAAACTGGAAAAAATCTGGCGCGACTGGGAAGCCTTTGCCTCTTATGCCTTTAACAAGTCTCACTCCACCTGTTATGCCTATGTAGCCTTTCAAACGGCCTACCTGAAAGCGCATTATCCTGCCGAGTATATGGCCTCCGTACTCAGCAACAACATGAACGATATTAAGCAGGTGACCTTCTTTATGGAGGAATGTAAGCGCATGGGCGTACCTGTACTTGGGCCGGATGTCAACGAATCGAACTATAAGTTCACAGTGAACCAAAAAGGAGAAATCCGCTTTGGTATGGGTGCCATCAAAGGTGTGGGAGAATCGGCCATTGAATCCATTGTGGAAGAGCGTAAGGAAAACGGGCCTTACCAAAACATCTTCGACTTTGCAGAAAGGGTAAACCTTCGGGCCGTGAACAAAAAGAACTTCGAAGCTCTGGCTCAGGCCGGAGGTTTCGATTGCTTTGAGGCCTATCACAGACGCCAGTATCTGGTAGCTGAAGAGGGAGAGCAAACCCTGATTGAAAAGGTCGTACGTTATGCCAATGCCATGCAGGCAGAGAAAAATGCCGCCCAGGTATCGCTCTTTGGAGGTGAAAGTAATGTGGCTACCCCGCTGCCTAAAGTACCCGATATTGAGCCATTCAGCCAGATGGAAAAGCTCAAGCTGGAAAAAGAGGTCATTGGATTCTATGTTTCCGGGCACCCACTGGATCAGTTTGAGATTGAGCTGGATTCTTTCTGTAAACCTATTTCTGATGTCAATAAGTACCCTAACCAGGACATTGCCATTGGAGGAATTGTGAACTCGGTAAGAAACGGTCAGACCAAAAGAGGGAAGCCTTTCGGCATTGTTCATATTGAAGACTATAATGGCGCCACAGAGTTATTTCTGATGGGTGAAAAATTCATTAACAATGCCGCTTATCTAAGACCAGGAGAGTTTCTTTTCATCCGCGGGAGAGTTGAACTCAACTGGAGAAAGAAGAAGGAAATACAGGAAAACCCTGCCATTAACCCTACTCCTGAAGACTGGGAGCTGCAGGTAGCCAGCATTTCACTACTCAGTGAACTGCGTGAAAAAATGGGTAAGGGCATTCATGTAAAAATCAATGCCAGAATGGTAGATCAGGCTTTAATTGAAACCATAATGGAATTGACCGAAACACATGAGGGCGATACCATGTTAAGAGTAGAGCTATTCGACAGAGATGAAAATATCAATGTCGAGCTGATTTCGAGGAAAGTTAAAATTGATGCTAACAGGGATTTAATTAAATCTCTGAAGACTCATACTGACGGTGCGCATTTGATAACCGCTTGACGTATAACTGACTTCAGCAATTTTCATTCGGAACTTTTTAATTACTTTTGATGTCTGTTCCGTGTAGCAACTGATAAAAACAAACAGAATATAAATGGGAAAAGCAGTAGAACTAAATGAGTCAAACTTCGAGGAAGTTGTATTGAATTCAGACAAGCCAGTGTTGGTAGATTTTTGGGCAGAGTGGTGTGGACCTTGTCGTATGGTTGGACCAGTAGTAGAAGAAATTGCAGGTGAATATGCTGATAAAGCAGTAGTTGGTAAGATAGATGTAGATGCCAACCAAAACCTGTCTATTAAATATGGTATCCGATCAATTCCTGCTTTGTTGTTCTTCAAAAATGGTGAAGTGGTTGATCAGCAAATCGGTGCTGTTCCGAAAGCTGTGTTGACTAACAAACTTGAAAATCATATTGGTACAGAAGCCTAATAGGCTTTTAATCATAAAATCATTTATAAACTAACCCTGATTCCTCTAAGGAGTCAGGGTTTTCTTTTGTCCATCGGCCACTTATCGTACCCTTCCAAGGGCGTCTATCAGAAATCCGTTATTATTGAGGAAGTTTAAAAAAGAGAACCTCCTATTTAATGAAAAGAATTTTCACCCTTTTTCTGATTACACTCTGCACAATGGCTTTTCAGGCCAATGCCCAAAACAAAGAATTACGATTTAAACTCAATGATGATGGCAGCCAGTATGTCAAAGCCACCTTCCTCAATCAAACATGGGTTCGATGGAATCAAAACAACCCGGGTTCTTTTGTAGATGGCGCTGCTGAAGACAATACTTTCGACATAGGACTCAGAAGAACGAGAATTCAAATCTTCGGTAAAATATCAGATCGCATCTTCTTCTATACCCAGTTTGGCCAGAACAACCTGAGCTATATCGGCCCGAGAAAGCAAGGGCTATTCTTCCATGATGCTATTGGTGAAATCGAGCTGGCAAAAGAAAAACTATCTGTTGGAGCAGGACTAACCGGCTGGGTTGGTTTTCTAAGATACTCCTCTCCTTCAATTGGCAGCATTCTAACCATGGACGCCCCATTATACCAACAATCCACCAACGATATCAGCGACCAGTTTGTCAGGAAATATAGCGTTTATGCTAAAGGTAAATTGGGAAAAGTAGACTATCGATTTGGACTGTCTAAGCCTCTGAGTATTTCACAGTCTCCTGTTCAGGGAACCACAGTTACTGCCAACTCTTTGTTCGCTCCAGGCACCTCCAACCTTCAGTCACAAGGTTATTTCAAGTATGAATTTCTGGATTCGGAATCAAACCTGACCCCTTACCATACAGGGACCTATCTGGGCAAAAAGAATGTGTTCAACATTGGTGCTGGTTTTCTCTTTCAAAAAGATGCTATGTGGCATTCAGAAGACAATGGAAACACCATCATTCGTGAGAATCTGGCACTATTCGGAATAGACATTTTCTATGATAAAGTACTGGACCCGTCACTCCATACAGCCATAACGGCCTATGCCGCGATCAGTTCAAATGACTATGGTAAAAACTATGTCAGAAACCTGGGGGTAATGAACCCTGTGAACGGACTTGGAGCGGGAGCTTCATTCAATGGAGCAGGAAATGCATTCCCGATCAATGGTACCGGAACATTGAGCTATGTGCAGTTCGGTTACCTCATGAAGCAAGATCTGTTGGGTAGTATGGGAACACTCCAACCTTATGTGGCCACCCAAACTGCTACCCTTGATTTACTGGATGATACCATGGTAATGTATGAAGTAGGAATGAACTGGCTAATCAGTGGTCACGCCACCAAAGTCTCTTTAAACTACCAAAGCCGACCTGTTTTCAATCAGAATCAAGCCAATGAACTGGTAAGCACGGATAGAAAGGGAATGACGGTGATTCAGTTGCAGGTTTCTATCTAAGGATAGTAGTTAGTCATCAGAAAACAGAAAACAGTCAATACCGTTTTCTGTTTTCTGATTAACCTATTTCACTCTATCGGGCCATTCTTCCCAGGAAAATAGCATTCAGGAACAACTTATTGGTTCCATACCACATGCCTCGGAAATTAGGGTTATCGGCAAACATTATCACATTGCCTCGGCCTATTCCACTCACTATTAATGAAGCAGTACCTCCTAAGGCTTCAAGATTCTCCTGGTTAACATAACCTCCCAGCAATGGACTTTCAGTATACTTCACCACCGTGCTGAATGGATCGGAACTTGGCGCAAGGAAAATAGAGTGGTTTCTGTAAACCGGTAACTCCCTACTCGTATAGCCAAAAGCAAGAGGGTGAGTAATATCTACATCGGCCATATACATGGACCCTCCTATCGCATTTGAACCTCTGAAGTCACCAGCAGTCACATAATCCATTCTTTCCGGTGTATCGCGTTCAGGCCTTTCACCGAATTTCTCATTCACAAACTTGGAAGAGACAGCCCAACTGGTTGCACTTCTGATGGTTATAACGGTTCCACCTTCTCTCACCCATTGCTTCATACGGTCAAGTGTATTTTCACCCAGAGATGAATAATTGCCCGAAACTAAGACCAGCGTATTGTACTTACTCCAGTCAATTCTGTTCGCATTATCTGTCCAGACCTTGGTAACAGGCATTCCAACTTTGGAGTCCAGCAAATGCCAGACTTCACCAGCCTCATAGCTACTGGTTCCGGGGCCAATAAGCATAAGGACCCTTGGCTTCTCTATCGTCTGAAAATTACCACTACCTAAATCTATTCCGGAAGTACTGAAGCCAGTTTCCACTGAATAGGCTTTAATGCCCGCCAATTCTGTAGCCTCTTCTACATAGGCCTTAACCAGATCAGCATTCACCTCCTGCCTGCCAACAGGAATCATTAAGGTACCATAACCAAAATCTTTAACCCCTTCTGTTGTTTCAATACCAAACTTCTTGAAGGCAGAGTTCACATAAAGGCCTTTTTCTAACAGGTAATACAATGCCTTTGGAGCATAATATTCATCCCATTCAATCAGGTAAGCATAATTCGATTTTAATACACTTTCATAAGTACCCAGTAAATCTCCTCGTTGAAGTTCAGGGCCCGTCAAATCATTTTTCCCGGTGTATCTGCTATAAGGCATGTTATAACTCAATGCAGCCGTCCAGGAAGAAGCGTCATAAAAAATACTATCGTAGAAAGTGGTCACCTTTTCAAACATGGTTCTCACCATACGATACTGCTTCTGAGTATTCGGCACATAAAAGGCTTTTCCTCTTTTGAAAGTCTTGCCTCCCAGGCTAATGTCTTCATTGAGTGCCACTGTTTTGATCTGATGCCTCAACAAGAGATCAATGAAAGCCTGATTTCTGCCATCATCAGAAGGGTCTCCAAATACCCAGCCTCCTCCGGCCTGCTGACCTTCTTTATAGGCTGACTCGAAGTAATTTTCCATATGAGCCAATAGGGTATTTTTCTCTGCCACTGAGGCCCTGACTGTGGCCATGCTGGAAGTCAAATGGTTCTTAATGGTAAAGGCAAACGCTACCTTACCCATTCTGGAATCCTGCAGGTGCCCTCTGGAAGAAGCCTGTTCAAAAACAAGTCCCAGCGCACCATGAATATCAGGGTAGGTTGAACCGTATCCCGGATAGCTATTATCGTAGCTCTCTTTAGTAAAGTATAATGAGCCAATCTCATCCAGCGCCTCATGGAAATAGCCGGCAAACAGGTTATTCAGTCCATCATAATTATCTCTTGGCACCACAGGGTTCTCCGATCCATACGGTTTAGTAGGCTCAAAGAAGTAGGTTGAGTTAGTACCCATTTCGTGAAAATCGGTCACCACATTCGGATACCACTTGTGATAGAAATCAATACGTGCCTGACTTTCAACATGAGCCAATGGCAACCAGTCACGGTTAAGATCATACCAATAATGATTGGTTCTGCCGCCCGGCCAGGCCTCATTGTGCTCAGCATCGCTTGGGTCTGAAACTAAAGGATCAGCCTTATAAGCATTGGCCCAAGTGGTATGTCTGTCGCGGCCATCAGGATTGAAAGCCGGGTCAATCATTAACACCGCCTCGTCCAATGCATTGGTCACTTCATTATGCAGTCCTGCTACATAATAGTAAGCCGTAAGCATAGCGGCTTCGGAACTGGAAGGCTCATTACCATGTACATTATAGCCCAGCAGGACGATCGACTTATGATCTGCATAGTCTTCAATATGTTTTGAAGGATCAACGAGTTCCAGGTGATCATTTCGAATCACATCCAGGTTATTCAGGTTAGATGGCGAAGTAACAGTCAACACAACCAGTTGCCTGTGTTCATAAGTCTCCCCAATGGTATCCAGCTTAGCTCGGTCAGACACCCTGGCCAGCTCACGCATATAACCCACTATGGCATCATGTCGGGTATGCATAGTGCCAATGGGGTAACCCAGGTATTTTTCAGGAGAGGGTATGGAAGGATCAAATCGGGAGCCTTCGGGAAAGAAGTAATCAGTTTGTGCGGTAGCTGTCAGTGTTAGCATTAATCCGCAGCATATCGTTAACAGGTTTCTGAATTTCATGCTTTTAAGTTACCAGTTCAATGGCAAACCATGCCAAGCTCAATAGATTTTTTACACCAGTGAAAGTCAGTGAGGCATCAGTATGAGAGAAACAAAGGCCAATCAGCTCCCATCTGTGCAAAACCCGTTGCACCGTCATGAATAATGTGGTAGATTTTGAATGAAATCAAACTAAAACTATGCGCGGACTACAGAATACACTCAAAGGCCTTTTACTCGGGCTGATTCTTGTCTTTACCGCTTGTTCCTCAGGCGAGAAAGCAGATTCTATCTTCTTCAATGGTTCCATTTATACAGTGGATGAAAATACCCCTCAGGTTGAAGCTGTTGCTGTGAAAGACGGAAGAATCATGGCAGTAGGTAATCAGACCGATATCATGAAGTTTCAAGGCAATGACACTGAAATGATCGATCTGAATGGCCAGACCATGACCCCAGGCTTTATCGAATCACATGCTCATATGATGGGTGTAGGATATAACAAGCTGGAACTCGACCTGATGTATGTCAAGACTTATGACGAATTGGTTGAAAAGGTGGCAGAAGCCGTTGAAAATGCTGCTCCGGGGGAATGGATTACCGGAAGAGGCTGGCATCAGGACAAGTGGATTGAAAAACCTGACAATATGGTTAAGGGCTTTCAAACACATGATCAGCTGTCGGCAGTAAGCCCCGACAATCCGGTTTGGTTGAGACATGCCAGTGGGCATGCAGCCTTTGCCAATGCCAAAGCTATGGAACTGGCCGGAGTGAACAACCTCAGTATAGAAAGTCTTCAGGGTGAAGTTGAAGGAGGAGAAATCATTAAAGATGAACTCGGTAACCCTACAGGAGTATTCACAGAAAGAGCTTCTTCCATTGTAGGCCGTCTTGTGCCTCAGGAAACGGAAGAAAGAGCTGAACAGGCTTTACAAATGGCCATAGATGAATGTCTGAGATTAGGCATTACCAGTTTTCATGATGCCGGCTCCGGGCAGGACTATATCGACAGGCTCCTTAGATTTAAAGAGCAGGGCAAGTTGAAGATCAGAACTTATACCATGCTTACAGGCCGTCAGCCTTCACTGTTAGAAGAGTGGTACGAAAAAGGTCCGATGATCGACCCTGATCACTTCGTAACGGTACGCTCGATTAAACTTAACTGCGATGGTGCCTTAGGTCCGCGAGGAGCCTGGTTGCTGGAGGAATATACAGACAGACCAGGTCACTTCGGTCACGAAACACTTCCAATGGAAACTGTAACAGAAGTTTCAGAGAAAGCCCTGGCTTCCGGTTTTCAGGTATGTTCTCATGCCATTGGCGACCGTGCCAACCGCGAAATTCTTGATCGTTATGAAGCCGCTTTCGATAAGTATCCTGATGTAGACAGAAAAGCACAGCGCTTTAGAATTGAGCACGCTCAACACCTGAGCGAAGAAGACATTGCCCGCTTTGGGGAGATGAACATAGTGGCAGCCATGCAGGCCATCCACATGAGTTCTGACCGTCCCTGGGCCATTGACCGCCTGGGAGAAGAGAGAATTGTAGAAGGGGCCTATGTATGGCAGAAGCTAATGGACAGTGGTGCTGTAGTATGTAATGGTACTGATGCTCCTGTAGAACCATTAGACCCTCTCCCATCATTCTATGCTTCTGTGTCGAGAAAGACATTAGAGGGTTTCCCTGAAGGTGGCTTTGAAGCTGACCAGGCCATGACAAGAGCGCAGGCTTTGAAATCTTATACCCTCGATGGTGCCTATGCCGAGTTCGAAGAAGACTTCAAAGGTTCTATTGAAGTAGGTAAGGCCGCTGATTTTACCGTCTTCGATAAGAACATTATGACTGTTCCTGAGCAGGAAATCCTTCAAGCCAAAGCCACTATGACTATTGTGAATGGCGAAGTGGTGTATAAAATGGATTGATTATTAGTTCACCAGAAAAGTTCATATCAACTAAAAAAGCCACTCGCTGAGTGGCTTTTTTAATGTAACCCATAAGAACCTAGAGGTCTTTTCGAACCTCTATTAAAGACAAGATTTGGGCTATCCTTTAGACTCGCAACAGTCCACTGTTATCCTGCACTAAGTACGAGGTCCCGATTGCTCGGGATGAGGCCTTGTTTTGAGAGGGATTCACCCGGTATTTGAGTTAGAATTGTAAAGTTCGAAAACTGGTCTAAGCTCAAATGGGTATTTCTTTATACCCTAGTATGATACAAACATAGAAAGCCTTTAGTTTCGATAAAAATGAAAAAGACCATATTTCTCCCCTAACGATATTCACAAAGCTTGTCTTGCCTTTTCCGATGGCTTTTTCTTAGCTTGCAAGTTTACTGAAGACAATACACTTGACGACTCAAAAAGACACAATACTCACGAAGGACTTCCTCCTTCACTTTGTCTCCTATTTTTTAATGGCTACGGCCTTTTACTTTTTACTTCCCACTTTACCCATATATGCCGTTAATGCACTTGATGCCAATAAAAATCAGGTAGGTTATATCATAGGTGTCTACGCATTAGCTGCCCTCATCATCAGGCCTTTCTGTGGTTATGTATTAGACGCCTATGGCCGAAGATCAGTTTATATCTGGGCCCTGGTTCTTTTTACTATCCTCACTGCCTCTTACCATCTGGCTTCCAGTTTCTTTCTTTTACTCGTCATTCGTGTAATGCACGGCTTTACCTGGGGAACCATTACAACAGGGGGCAGTACCATTGCGGCCGATCTGATTCCCGAATCACGCAGAGGAGAGGGTATTGGTTACTTTGGTCTGGCCATGACCTTTGCCATCGCCCTGGCTCCTTATGGAGGCGACCAGATCATGGGTCAGAATAATTTCTTCAACCTGTTTACCATATCAGCCATTGTGGCCTTCGCCTCACTTATACTGGTCTTCTTTGTGAAAGTGCCCAAAGTAAAGACAGGGGAAACAAAGATACAGCTCTCCAAAATGTTTGATAAAAGAGTAAATCGCATTGCAGTGGTGATGTTCACCGGGGCATTTCCTTTTGCTGCCATTATCTCCTTTATCCGCATTTACAGTGATGAGCTAAAGATTGAACAAGGAGCCCTTTTCTTTATTTTCATGGCCATTGGAGTAGCTATTGTTCGTCTTGTAGTGGGGAAGATTATGGATAAAAGAGGCCCTTCTGTATTGGTTACCATCGGACTGGCAGTTACGGTAATCGCTCTGATCTGGCTCAGGTATATCGATAGCTTCTGGCCCTTGATGGCCGTGGGCGTGCTCGTTGGTTTTGGTAATGGCATCATCATGCCCACCGTACAAACCATGGCGCTCAACATGGTACCGATTGAGAGAAGAGGAGCAGCCAACGCCACCTTCTTTTCAGCCGTTGACCTGGGCATTGGTGCCGGCTCTATTGCCCTGGGTTATGTTGCTGAATATTATGGAATCAGCATGATGTTTTTTATCTGCGGAATCATACTTTTGTTCCCATTGGTGTTCTATTTTCTCTTCGTGAGAAAACATTATTTCAAACACCTGGAACTGATGAAAGCGCTGGAAAACAATGCCTAAGAAAATATTCTTCACCCCCGGTCCTTCTGCCCTGTATTTCACTGTTGAAGAGCACCTTAAATCTGCCATAAAAGAGCAGGTCATGGAAATCAACCATAGAAGTGCTCAGGCGGAAAACTATTTCAGAACCACAGTTGAAAACCTGAAAAGCCTGATGAATATTCCACAGGACTATCAGATCGTTTTCCTTAGCTCAGCCACGGAAATCTGGGAAAGGCAATTACAAAATCTACTGATTGAGAAGTCATTTCATTACTGCTATGGAGCCTTCTCCAACAGGTTTTACGACTTCGCTTCAGACTGGCAATACAAACCGGAAAAAGCGGAATCAGACTTCGGTAAACTACCCTCTACGGATCCGGCTTTGATTCCAGAAGACACGGAACTGATTACCATGGCATTGAATGAAACCTCTACAGGGGTTTCATTCCCCGTTCAGGAAATCTATGAAATTCGTAAGGCAAGACCTGAAGCTCTCATTGCTGTTGATGGTGTATCCGCTTTTCCGGTTATCGATATTGACTTCAGTCAGATAGATAGCGCGTACTTCTCTGTGCAGAAGTGCTTTGGGCTTCCGGCAGGCCTGGGCGTCTGGATTGTTAGTCCAAGGGCTATGGCCAAAGCTGAAGAAAAACTGTCCAAAGGGTACTCTATTGGTTCATATCAGACGCTACCTAACCTCATTAAAAACGCGATCAAAGGACAAACCACCTTCACCGCCAATGTCCTGAACATTTATCTGCTCTCTAAGGTAACAGCCGATATGCTTGAAAAAGGCATGGATGTCATAAGAAGAGAATCGAAATATAAGTCGGCCTTGCTCTACCATACCATAGAGCAACATCCACTCTTGACACCTTTCGTGGAAGAAGCCTCATTGAGATCTGAGACAGTAGCTGTAGCCAACACGCAGGGAAGCTCTGCTGGTATCATCGATGCATTGAAATCAAAAGGTTTGGTGATAGGAAATGGCTATGGAGCATACAAAGGCAAACAGATAAGAATTGCCTCCTTCCCTACGCACTCAAAAGAACAGATTGAATTACTGGTAGATCAGTTGAATGCGCTTTAAGCATTTCGGATTCTTAAATCGGTGCTGATTTTATTTATATCTTTATTGACATGGGGTGTTGCATAAATATTAATTTTGCAACGAATTTCTAGACTATGCCAGTGAGAGATAAAATAATGGTGTTAATGGATACTTCAGATGCTGACAGGACGCTGCTGAGGTTCTTAGAGATTATTGCCACCACAAACGACACAAAAGAGATCCATTTCTTCAACAGTATCAGTGAGATGAAAATCCCTGATGATGTGCTAAAGGATTTTCCTGAAATAAAAGACAAAGCTGTAGAAGACAGAAAAAGTAAAATTCAGACCCTGGTCAAGAATTCCCTGTCACAAAAGCTAATCAATATCTCGCACTACCATGTAAAAGAAGGGGCTCCTTCTAAATCTATACTCAGGTTTGTTGAAAAGAACGACATCGACCTGATTATGATGGGCAGACATAAGAGCTTTATCGGAGGAGGTATTTTATCTAACAGACTGGCCAGAAGAGCCGCATGTAATCTCTTCATCATTCCTGAAAATGCTCAGCCTACAGTAAACATGCTCCATGTTCCTTGTGACTTCTCCAAGCATTCTAAAATTGCCATGGAAGAGGCCATCAAGATTGCCAAAAAATATAATGGAGTGAAGATAGTCTGCCAGAACGTTTACACGGTTCCTGGAGGATATCATTACTCAGGCAAGACCTATGAAGAGTTCGCTGAGGTGATGAAAGCCAATGCCGAAAAGGATTACGCTAAATTTATGGCTGATATCGATCATGAAGGGGTTGACCTTGAGGTCGTTTACTCATTGGACACCAATGACAACCCGGTGACTGATATTATTGACTTCGCCCATGAGAACAAGCCAAGTGCTATCTTCATCGGTGTGAAAGGACGTACCTCCACAACTGCTCTTTTCATTGGAAGCCGTGCGGAGCAGTTGATTCAATACAACAGTGATATCCCAATGATGGTAGTAAGACCCAAAGGTCAAAATGCCGGATTTATGGATTTGATTAAAGAGATTTAAGAAAACATTATTCATAAAAAAGGCCCCTTTACTGCTAGTAAAGGGGCCTTTTGTTTTAGAATCGGCTTACTCGCCTTTTAATCTCTTTTCTTCCTTTTCTACCCAGGCTAATAAGGTCTTGGTTTCATCCTCAGTAAGTTTCATGTTAGGGAATCGCTCTACCATTCTTGACGGAGGCATCTTACCTTCTTCTAACACTTCGAACATTTCGGCCACAAAATGCTCTTGTTCTTCTTTGTTCATATCAGGTACTTTCACCCACTGCAGTTTCTCTCTGGCCTTCTCGTTTCGGGCATCAGGCTTGTGACAGTTAATACATTTAGCCTCGACAATTTCCTTCACATTGTCTGGGAGTTCAATCTTAGAATCCTGATCTAAAGGAGTAGAAGTTTCTTCTACAGGCTTAGATACAAAAGCGACACTTAATACAGCTAGTGCAACAAGTGAAAGCGTTAGCGTGAATCGTTTCATGGTTGGTTTTTAATATAATTGGGTTGTAAATAATGCTTAGACGAGATCTGATAGTAAAGGTTTAAGCTGCCTTTTCTGCTATCGCTTTGGAAGTCAATCTTTTCAGCACAAAAAGGACGACCAACAGGAGCGACATCGGCACCAGCGTATAAGTGAATGCCTGGTCGGCCCCAAGATTCTTAAAGAGGTAACCGACAATTCTGGAGCCCAATGTTCCACCCAATGCAGAGAAGATAATAATCAATCCTGACATTGGACTGTGTAGTTTCTTAGGCAAGGCACTCAATACAGCGGAATTCAGTAGCGGGTAAATCGGAGCAATAAATAATCCAACCAATGGAAAAGCATAACCAATGGCAGGTACATCTGCCAAAGTTTCTACCAGACCAATGTCGGCATTGACAGCCTTAGGCAAGACAAAAACAACAATAGCCATAGCACAGATAATACATACGGTCAGCACTGTCACCCAGGAAAGCCTCTTGGTAAGCTGCCCTGCAGCCAGTCGACCAACTCCCAGAGAGATCATCAGTACACTCGACATCATAATGGCTACATTCTCAGGCAGGTTCATCACCTTTTGGTTGAAGGTTGGTAACCAGGTCATAATCCCCTGCTCCATCATCACAAACAGAAAGGCAGAGATCACGAAGACAATGACTAATAATCGGGCTACCAGCTTGATCATTTCCATAAAATCCTCCTTCAAGCCAGCTCCCGGAGCATCATAGCTCTGATCGAACCTGGCTCTCGATAGAAGAAAGAAAGCAGCCATAGATAAAGCGGCCAAAACCCAGTAAACATTGAGCCAGGCATCCGGATTAGCCTCCGAATTGAATGCCGGAAAAAGGAAGTAGGCCAGTGCTATTCCGAACATAAAGAACCCCTCAATACTACTCATCAGACTATTATGCTCGCTCTGACTGTTGGTAACCAAACCGATAGCCGAGTACACAGCTACTTTAATCACCCCAAAGCTGACACCCACTATGAGGAATAAGAGCTTGGCCGTCCAGAAAGAATTACCAAAGTACATCAGTATGCAACCCACTGTAACCAATAGCAAGGCCCCCATCATACCACGTTTATAACCTATTCTGGGAAGAAAGGAGGCAATAACGAATGAGGTAAACATGATGGAAAGGTCTTTGAATGCCTCAAGAATACTGGCATCCACTTCATCTACACCATAAACATTCTGCGACTTGAGTATAACAATACCCACAGAATTAAGAAGAATAGCGAAAACGAAGTAGTTGATGTAAAGCGAGAGCTTAATGGCTTTATTATTCATGATGGTTAGTTAAGGTCCTAACCGGAAGATAGTAAATTGAATCGAAAAGCCTGACCTAAGAGCTCTGAGTGGTACTCTTTAAATAAAAGAAGCTGTTCCGAAAGTTCTTCGGCTTACCCTTTTGGGTGAATACCATCAGGGAAGCAAACTCTCGAAACAGCCTCTAAGCGTGTATCAGTCCGTTTAGTACTCTTTTTAATTGCCTGGGAAGGCAAAAGTATCATCGGCAATATCTATGTTGGTCTCAACACTGTTGATCTGAAGGGACTGAACCTCCATTCCACCAATCATTACTTTAACCTTAGTTGGAATATTGATTCCCCCAAACTCCTTATAATCCGACAGATACGAAGTTGCCTCCTGACCTACCGCACTTGTTTCTTTAGTTGCAGTAACTAAATAAGTATCCTTATCGAAGAAATACTGAGTAGTTTTTCCAGCAGGAGTAGTTAAGTCCACTCTGTAATGACTTTTACCATTGATATCTTCCTCCCCCTTCAATTCCAGCTGCATACCACGCTTCTTGTAGTTCACAAATTCATTCAGGAACTCGTTTCCTTTCATGGCCTCTGCCTCTGGACCTGTCAGTTTTGTAGGCTGAGGCATTCCTTGGGGAGGACTTTGAGCCCAGGCAGTTTCTCCATCATAGGCCTGGATAATTTTCATTCCCTGGAAACTGAACTCCACTTTTTGTCTGTTGTTGCTATCCTCATAGACCACACCAGCCAATTGAATACCTGAGGTGAACATAGTCACATCCATTTTCCTGGTTTTGATAGACTGCCAATTAGATGCTCCTCCAATGGCCTCCACATACTTGCTAGCAATTTCATCTGCCGTCTGGGCCTGAACAAAGGCAATTGACAACAGCATTAAAAATAAGGTTCCGAATATCTTTTTCATGAGCTTTTGTTTCAGGGAAATTAGGAATTACCTGATTCTCTGCCTCACTGGTTTGAGTCGGTGGTATATAACCAAGATGAACTGTTTCATTGCCAGTTGAGCAACGCCTGACTTTACTTTCGAAAATTTATATCTTGAAATCATGAAAAGACTGGCCTGCCTGATTCTCCTTTTATGTTCGCTGAATTCTTATGCTCAGAGAGCCCGGGATTACGGAATCAAAATTGGTGTAATGCCCACTGGTGAATTGAATACCATAACAGATGTTCCAGGGGTGCAAGTAGGACATCAAACGCTGATTGAAGGTGATAACATCAGGACTGGAGTTACGGCCATCCTAGCCCATTCAGGTAATATATTCCAACAGAAAGTACCGGCAGCCATCTATATTGGAAATGGCTTCGGCAAGCTGGCAGGCATCAGTCAGGTGAAAGAGTTGGGCAATCTGGAGACTCCTATTATACTCACCAATACGCTGAGTGTCTCTATGGGTATTCAATCCACCGTCAAATACACGCTCAACTTACCGGGTAATGAAAATGTGCGTTCTGTTAATGCAGTGGTTGGGGAAACCAACGATGGCACTCTCAACGACATCAGAGGAATGCATGTCACTGAATCTGATGTGCTGGCGGCCATCACCAATGCTCAATCTGGCGTAGTGAAGGAAGGAAATGTCGGAGCTGGAACCGGGACCATAGCTTTTGGTTTTAAAGGTGGCATTGGTACTTCTTCCAGGCTTTTACCAGAAACCCTGGGCGGCTACACAGTTGGCATTTTGGTTCAAACCAACTTTGGAGGAGTATTGACCATAGACGGTGCCCCGGTAGGTGAAGAGCTCAACAGGTACCCTTTTAGAAATGCCATTGAGAAGAGTGATGGCTCCTGTATGATTGTGGTAATGACCAATGCCCCTCTGGATGCCCGGCAACTGGAAAGGCTGGCAAAGAGGGCTATGATGGGTTTAGCAAAAACAGGAGGCATTGCCTCAAATGGTAGTGGAGATTATGTAATAGCAGTATCTACGGCCGAAAGTATGCGCATCCCCTATCAAACCAGCCTAAAAACAGATCAGGGAGATGTTTTGAGAAATGACGAAATGAGTCCCTTGTTTTTGGCTACTATCGAGGCTACCGAAGAAGCGATCATCAATTCATTGTTCGCAGCAAAGACCATCACCGGAAATGGAAGAACCATTGAAGCCTTACCCAAAGACAAGGTGCTTCCTATACTCAGGAAATACGGAGTTATTGAATAGCCTTGCGCAAGGCATCGAGTGTACTACTGGCCTGTTCTATTTCCTTCTCACCAACTGCCGAAAGAGACTCCATCCAGTTCTTTAACTCATTATCTACAGTTTCCAATAAGGCCAATCCCTTTTCAGTGATAATTACATCTTTGGCTCTTCTGTCCGACTTACAAACAGTTCTGGCTACCAGTTCCTTGGTCTCTAGGCGGTCAACAATTCTCGATGCATTGGACATACGGTCGAGCATTCTTTCGATGATGGTATTGACTGTACAAGGCTCCGGATATTGGCCCCTTAGTATTCTCAGTACATTATATTGAGGTGAAGTAATGCCATGGGTCTTAAACAACTTATTCTGCTGGTCAAGCACCCAACCATTCGTATAGAGAATATTAACAACAAGCTTTTCATAAGGACTTTTGAAGTCCTTGCTCT
The DNA here is from genome assembly GCF_965216855.1 of Roseivirga sp. NCBI lineage: Bacteria > Pseudomonadati > Bacteroidota > Cytophagia > Cytophagales > Roseivirgaceae > Roseivirga > Roseivirga sp. The sequence continues at coordinate 815,869 of NZ_OZ244204.1, forward strand.
GCTTAATATCTTCTAAAATTCCCATAGTAGGTAGGTTAAATCGAATCACAATTTAATACTTTGAATCAACTCTTCAATAATTCATTTAGTTCAGTATTCTTGACTATAGTTCATTAACTTAAGGCTATTGTTAAACCATTGTTTCCCCTAACAGTCTAAAGCTTGAAACCCGATTCGTTGGAAGAAAAAGTACTACTTCAGGAGTTTAAGCAGCCCTCTACAAAAGAAAGGGCTTTCAGAGGACTGGTGGCAGCCTATCAGGAACGTATTTACTGGCATGTCCGAAAAATTGTTATTGCTCATGATGACGCAGACGATGTAACCCAGGAGGTATTTATCAAAATCTACAAAAACCTGGACGATTTCCGAGAAGACTCTCAACTCTTTACCTGGATATACAGAATAGCTACCAACGAAGCACTCAATCATTTGAAGAAAATGAAAAGACGAAGTGCTGTTTCTATGGACGATGTACACGGAGAACTCGAAAACCACCTGACACAGGGAGCTTTGGTGAGCGGAGATGAAATTCAAATGAAGCTTCAGAAAGCACTCCTCAAACTTCCAGAAAAACAGAGATTGGTTTTCAACATGAAATACTTCGATGACTTAAAATACGATGAAATCTCTGAGATAACCGGCACCAGCGTAGGCGCACTCAAGGCAAGTTTTCATCTGGCAGTAAAAAAAATTGAGGAGGATTTAAGCGAAGATTAAACCTTCTAACCATTTGATAATCAAAGAACCAATGAGTAAAAAGAGCAAACATATCAAACTGGAAGATCATCCGAAACTATCGGAGAATATCTTCCATGTCCCTGATGGTTATTTCAATAGTTTGCATGATAAACTCATGGATGCTGTAGAGACTGAGGAGAGCATGCTCAATCAGTCAGAACAATTAAAAAGACATCCGTTTGAAGTACCCGGGAATTACTTCGAAGAGCTGACCGAGCAAATTATGGCAAAAACCGTAAACGCTGAAGCTAAGGTAATTCCTCTGACAAGACAGAATTGGTTCAGGTGGACAGCAGTGGCCGCTTCTCTTATTCTGGCTGTTAGTTTCTACTTCCTGCTACCTTCCTCAGTAATAAATAGCGAGGAAAGTTTGTCTGCCATTTCCGATGAAACGATTATTGAGTACCTGAATGCTCAGCAACATGGCAACGATGAATTATTTAATGATGTTGACTCCATAGATTTAATTTTGGATGAACTCATTGCAGATGAACTGGATGTTTACGCAGACATTCTCTCATCGAACTCTGAATTGAATTACGATTTTGAATATTTCGATTACTAAAATGAAACTGATATATACAAGCTTATTAATTCTGGCCTGTAGTTTCTCTTTTGCCCAGCAACAGAGAAGCGATGAAGACAGAAAAGCTGAATGGGAAAGATTGAAGGCGGCAAGAGTGGCCTTTCTATCGAATCGTCTACAGCTCGATGTAGCTACTGCCCAAAAATTCTGGCCGATATTCAATGAATACGAGAGCAAGAAAGAAGCACTGGGCGACAAATACAACAAGCAAAAAAGAGCACTGGTAAGTGAGAATGGCTGGCGTAATATGTCAGATGAGAATGCGGATAAAATGCTGGATATTTATCTGGAGCAAAAACAGGCTGAACTTGACCTGGAGAAGGAATATCTGGCAAAATTCAATAAGGTACTGGACAAAGGTCAAATCTGGATGGTAATCAGAATTGATTCCGACTTCAGGCGCTCATTAATGAGAAGAATAAGCGACAAGGACGATCGACCGAAAGATGACAAAGGAGAAGGTCATCGCGAACTGCCTGAAGAAAGAAACTAGAAAAGAATAAATCCTGCCGAGTGCGGGATTTTTTGTTTCTGGCATTTGTAGCCAACTGCCTTTCATTTAATTTGCACTATGGCTCACCTGTCGCTCTATGAATTGAACAGCCTGATCAAGGCTGAATTAGAAGCTTCCCTCTCCCCTTCCTATTGGGTAATTGCTGAAATCAGTGAACTGAGACAAAATGTTAAAGGTCACTGCTACATGGAGTTAGTTGAGAAAGAAAACAACTTCATTCAAGCCAAAATCAGAGCCAATATCTGGGCTTATACCTACAGAACGCTGAGCCAACAGTTTAGACAGGCCACAGGAACTGAGCTCAAACCCGGCATCAAAGTACTTTTCAATGTCTCCATCAACTTCCATGAGGTGTATGGCATGAGCCTTACCGTCAATGATATTGACCCCAATTTCACCATAGGTGAAAAGTCGAGACAGCGGGATGAGACCATTAAGAAACTGAGAGAAGAAGGATACCTCGATCTGAATAAAAACCTGCCACTACCCACCGTTCCTCAACGCATTGCCATCATCAGCTCTAAAACAGCTGCGGGTTATGGAGACTTTCTTGATCAATTAACGAATAACAGTCAGGGTTACGCCTTCAATATTGACACCTTTCATGCCACTATGCAAGGCAATGAAACTGAAGAATCAATAGCCAAAGCGCTGGAGCAGATTAAAGAGCGTCAGGGTGATTTTGATCTCATCGTTATCATTCGCGGAGGCGGGGCACAAACCGACCTGGACAGCTTCGATGCCTATGGTTTAGCGAAGCTGATTGCAGCGGCTCCCCTACCCGTACTGACAGGTATAGGACATGAAAGAGATGAAACTGTTGCCGATCTGGTAGCCAATACTCCACTAAAAACACCCACTGCCGTAGCAGAATTCATCATAAACGGTATGGATAGGTTTTACAATACCATTTATGATCTCAATGTCAGACTGGAGCGAGGAATTCGGGATAAATTCTCTAGAGCGAGGGATGGACTTGTACATCTTGGACACAGACTGGAAAGATCCAGTACAGCCACTTTGAAACAGGCAGATAATTTACTCCGCGATAAGCAACATATGCTTAAATTCGCCAGTCGCGCCAGAGTGGAAAAAGAAAGGTCTCAACTCAACGGCATAAGCGATAAAATCAAACTGATTGATCCGGTCAATATTTTCAAACGAGGATATTCCATTACCTTGAAAAATGGCCGCTCAATAAACCATCAGGAGATTGAAATTGGAGATCAACTGACTACAAAAAATCAACACAGCAGTATAGAAAGCACTGTGACAAGGATAGAAAATGAGTAAAGAATTAAGCTATAAAGAAGCCTTAACAAGGATCAACCAAATCGTGAACAGAATCGAAAATGAAGATCCGGACATTGACGAGCTTTCCCAGCTGGTGAAGGAAGCCACTGCGCTCATTGCCCAGTGCAAGGAAAAGCTTGAAAACACAGAAACAGAAATTCAATCATCTCTTGAAAAACTGAACTGACATGACCGAACAGCAGGCCCTCAGCGAAATTCAAAGACTATCCGAAGAGATCAACCGTCACAATGATCTTTACTATCAAAAGGACCAGCCGGAGATTTCTGATTTTGAATTCGACAAACTTCTCGAAAAGCTCATTGCACTGGAAAACGAGTTTCCTCAATACCGCTTCGAAGACTCACCAAGTCAACGGGTTGGAGGTACCATTACCAAGAATTTCGAAACCGTCACGCACAAATACCCCATGCTTTCCTTGGGAAACACCTACTCCAAAGAAGAGCTTATTGAATGGGACGGTCGTGTAAAGAGAGGCCTGGGTACAGATGATTACACCTACTTCTGTGAACTTAAGTTTGATGGTACGGCACTAAGTCTTACCTATGAAAATGGCGTCCTTAAAAGAGCTGTCACCCGTGGCGATGGCACACAGGGCGATGACATCACCACCAACGCCAAAACCATCAGGACCATACCCCTACGGGTCAGGCATGAAGTTCCTGAAAGCTTCGAAGTACGCGGAGAAGTGTTCTTTCCAAAAACTGAATTTGAAAGAGTTAATGCCGAACGAATAGATATCGGAGAAGAACCCTTAGCTAACCCCAGAAATGCAGGGTCAGGCACGTTGAAGATGCAGGACTCTTCCATTGTTGCATCGCGCAAACTAGACTGCTACCTCTATTATCTTCTGGGCGATACGCTGGAATTTCGAACACATTCTCAGTCTATGGCTCAGCTTGAACAATGGGGGTTCAATGTCTCTCCTACTTATAAGAAATGTAATAGCATAGAAGAGGTACTGGAATATATTGCCGACTGGGAAACCAAACGACATGACCTGCCTTCAGAAACTGATGGCGTAGTCATCAAAGTGGATAGCCTCGATCAGCAAAATGAGCTAGGGTTTACTGCGAAAAGCCCACGATGGGCGATTGCCTACAAATACAAAGCTGAGAGTGCCTCTACCATACTGGAAAGTATTTCCTATCAGGTGGGAAGAACGGGATCTGTAACCCCGGTAGCTAACCTCAAGCCTGTACTATTAGCGGGTACTACCGTAAAGAGGGCCTCATTACACAATGCCAATGAAATTGCCAGGCTAGGGCTTTGCCTGGGAGATACCGTCTTTGTAGAGAAAGGAGGAGAAATCATTCCTAAAATCACCGGAGTCGATGAAACCGCAAGAGCAGAGAACAGTACTCCTGTAGAATACATAACCCATTGCCCTGAATGTAATACTGAATTAATCAGAAAGGAAGGTGAGGCCAATCACTACTGCCCTAACACCGATGGATGCCCACCTCAAATCCTGGGGCGTATTGAGCATTTTATTCAGAGAAAAGCCATGGACATCGATAGCCTGGGCTCAGAAACCATTCGAGGCCTTCTCGATAATGGCTTAATTGAAGACTATGCAGGGCTTTATCAGCTGAGTTATGAAGACCTTAACGGGTTGGAATTCAGAACATATTCTGAGAAAAAAGGAGACTATAGTGTCAGAAGCCTGAGAGAGAAGTCTGCCAGCAATATTATCGAAGCCATAGAGGTCTCCAAAAAAGCTCCTTTTGAAAGGGTACTTTTTGCGCTGGGCATTCGCTATGTAGGTCAAACGGTAGCCGATAAACTGGCTAAGCACTTCAAGCATATCGACAACCTCATGAAGGCAAGCCTCGAAGAACTTATTGCGGTACCTGAAATTGGTGAAAGAATTGCTGAAAGCGTTGTGGAGTTTTTCAGTCAGGAGAAAAACCTGGAGCTGATTAATAGCCTAAAAGAGGCAGGCCTTCAATTCGAAATAGAGGAAATCGAAATTGTTCAGGAAGGCAACAACCTGGCAGATAAGTCATTTGTCATCAGTGGTGTTTTTAGTCAATTCTCGAGAGATGAACTGAAGGAGAAAATTAAGCTGAATGGAGGGAAAGTAGTATCATCTATCAGTGGTAAGCTCGATTATCTGGTGGCAGGTGAAAACATGGGGCCAGCCAAACTGGAAAAAGCCAATAAGTTAGGAATCACTATTATTTCCGAACAGGAATTCATCAACATGATCAACAACTAATGTCACTGCTAGGAAAGAAGTTACTCAGCCTCCTCAACAATCCAAAAAAGAGAAAGAAGAGTCAGGAAATTCCATCTTATGACAAAGCCGAGAAAATAGGCATTCTATATACCTACGGTGATGAAAAAAAGGAAGAGACCATTCAGCTCCTTCGAGAGTTAATTGATGATAGAATCAAAACAGAGGTACTCTGCTTCTCCGAGAAAAAGGAAGTTGTACAAACTGATCACCCAACTTTCAGTATTGAGCACCTGAATAGTTGGGGAAAGGTAAACTCCCCTGAGGCAGAACAATTTATAAACACCCCTTTCGATTTCCTCATTCATTTGGATTTCGACCTGAACGAAATCATGAAGAATATGTTGATACATACCAAGGCAAAATGTCGCGTGGGATTTCACTCAGAAAACGGGCTTGAATTCTACGAATTGATGATTGGTATGAATAAAAGCGCGGGGACTTCTAATTTTGCAGAGCAAACGATAAAATATATCAAAGCAATCAGATAATGGAAAAGTTGTATGGAACAGGTGTGGCTTTGGTAACACCTTTCACAGAAGAAGGATTAGTAGATTATGATGGTCTGAAAAGCGTATTGGACTTTACAGCCAAAGGAGTTGACTACTATGTAGTATTAGGAACGACCGGAGAAGTAGCAACCACTAACAGGGAAGAAAAGAAAGCAATACTGTCTTTTGTTAAAGCCAATAACCCAAAAAACCTACCCATTGTCTATGGTATTGGGGGAAACAATACAGCCGCTGTTGTAGAAGAAATACAACAAACAGACTTTTCAGGCGTAGATGCCCTGCTCTCTGTCAGTCCATACTATAACAAACCAAGTCAGCCTGGTATCATAGCTCACTTTCAGAAAATTGCAGATGCCTGTCCGGTACCGGTAGTACTTTATAACGTTCCGGGAAGAACTATGAGTAATATGACCGCTGAAACTACATTGGAGTTGGCAAAACACCCTAACATTATCGGGATCAAAGAAGCTTCGGGTAATTTAGATCAGTGCCAAAAGATTGCTACTGAAAAACCAGCAGACTTTCTATTGCTCTCAGGCGAAGATATGCTAACCAAAGACATCGTTCAAATGGGTGGTAAAGGTGTAATTTCAGTGCTCGCCAATGGATTTCCAGTTGAATTCAGCGAGATCGCCCGCGAGGCATTCAAGGGTAATTTCGATAAAGCAAAGCAAATAACAGACTCTTTTGAAAGCATCAATCCACTGATGTACGCGGAGAGTAATCCTGTTGGGGTGAAGGAAGTATTACGTCAAAAAGGCGTTTGTGGTAATCAGGTAAGGCTACCTCTGGTTCCCGCAAGCGAAGAACTTAAGTCACAAATAACCAGATACTTACAATAAAGTATAGACCATAAAAAAGCCAATCTTCACAGATTGGCTTTTTTATATAAATACGATCTAGATCGATTAGTTATTTTTGATGTTTTGTACATCAATTCTGATTTCCTGAGCTAGGTTCTTAAGCTCTTGCATTCCTTTTCTAACTCTGGTACCAGCAGCTTGGTTACCTTTGTCATAGAACTTTGCGAAATCATCCTCTAATGAATCTACTAATTCTTTCACTTTGCTAAATTGACTCATATTTATCGTGTTTTAAGGTTGTTGATAATATTGTTTAATTCAGAGCAATATAAAGCAAAATACTCTATTCACAACAACTGAGGGCCTTTTTTTTGATTTTTACTCCCCAAAAGCAAGTGCCAACTCTTCTTTTCTGTATTCACCAGAAGTCAGCTTACCTTTGATCGCCTCAAATGCTGTAATTGTCTCAGCTACATCATCTAACGAGTGCGCTGCAGTAGGAATAAGTCTCAAAATGATCATTCCTTTAGGCACCACGGGATAGATCACTACTGAACAGAAAATATTGAAGTTTTCTCTAAGGTCCTTGCTCAATGCAGCCGCCTCTCCTACAGTACCATTCAATACAACCGGAGTCACAGGTGACTCAGTAGTTCCTATACTGAAACCTTTCTCTTTCAATCCACTTTGAAGCGCATTGACGATTGTCCAGAGTTTTTGCTTGTGAGAAGGGTCATCACGCAACATTGACAATCTTTTCAATGCTCCAATCACCAATGGCATTGGAAGTGATTTAGCGAAAATCTGAGATCTCATGTTATACTTCAGAAACTTGATAATCTCTTTATTACCAGCTATGAAAGCACCGATAGCGGCCATAGACTTGGCAAAAGTAGAGAAGTACAAGTCGATCTCATTCTGACAGTGTAATTCTTCACCAGAGCCTGCGCCCGTTTCACCCATGGTTCCGAAACCATGTGCATCGTCCACCAAAAGACGGAAGTTGAATTTCGATTTGAGGTCTGCAATTTCCTTTAGCTTACCCAGGTTTCCGGTCATTCCGAAAACTCCTTCCGTAATCACCAGAATACCACCTCCTGTTTCTTTTACAATTTTAGAAGCTCTCTCGAGTTGCTTCTCCAGGTTTTGGATATCGTTGTGCGGGAACACAAATCGCTTACCCATATGAAGTCTAACACCGTCAATAATACAAGCATGCGACTCAGCATCATAAACGATTACATCTTTTCGGTCTACCAGTGCATCAATAATCGATAATACACCCTGGTACCCGAAGTTCAGCAAATAAGCAGACTCCTTCATAACAAAGTCAGCCAACTCCTGCTCCAGCTGCTCATGATAACTGGTGTTACCAGACATCATTCTGGCACCCATTGGGTAAGCTAACCCCCAATCGGCTGCTGCCTGAGCATCTGCCTCTCTGACTTCAGGGTGGTTGCCTAAACCCAGATAGTTATTTAAACTCCATGTAAGTACTTCTTTACCCATAAACTTCATGCGGGGAGCAATCTCACCCTCGAGTTTTGGGAACATGAAATATCCTTCTGAAACGTCTGAATGCTTGCCTAGCGGGCCTTGATTAGACAGTAGTTTTTCAAATAAATCCAACGACTTTGTGCTTTTAATAACCTTTTCTCACTTATTCAAAGAAGACGCAAAGGTAATATTATAATAACCATTTATCAAAAATAGAGTCATATATAAACGACTTTGAGGTTCCCTTTCCCAATATTATTAATTAGCATTGTAGGCGAGAATTTTATCCTATGCCAGAAGTGAAAATCAAGAAGATTCTAGTAGCCAACAGAGGTGAGATTGCCATCCGTGTAATGCGCACAGCCCGTGAAATGGGCATTAAGACTGTGGCCATATATAGTGATGCCGATGTGGCCTCTCCACACGTTAAATATGCCGATGAAGCGGTGAATGTAGGTCCGGCACCATCAAATAAGTCTTATCTCAACATGGATAAAATCATTGAGGTATGTCTGGAATTGAATGTAGATGCTATCCACCCTGGATATGGCTTCTTATCTGAGAATGCCACTTTCGCTAAAAAAGTAGCCGAAAAGGGCATCATTTTCATTGGCCCCTCTCCTGAAGCTATCGAAGTAATGGGAGATAAACTGGCAGCCAAGAATGCCGTCTCCAAGTATAATGTACCTATGGTACCCGGGGTCAATCATGCAGTCAGTGACCTGAAAGAAGCCAAAGAAATCGCTGACGAAATTGGATACCCTGTGCTCATCAAAGCCAGTGCCGGAGGTGGTGGAAAAGGAATGAGGGTGGTAGAAAAAGCTGAGGAAATTGAAGAGCAGATGCAAAGAGCCATGAGTGAAGCTGAATCTGCCTTTAGTGATAAATCTGTATTTATTGAAAAGTTTATCGGCTCTCCACGCCACATTGAAATTCAAATCCTGGGCGACCAGCATGGCAACCTTGTCTACCTGTTCGAAAGAGAATGTTCAATCCAAAGAAGACATCAGAAAGTAATTGAAGAAGCCCCTTCTGCCATTTTGACTCCCGAAAAGCGAAAAGCCATGGGAGAAGCAGCTATCGGAGTAGCCAAGGCCTGTAATTATTATGGTGCCGGTACCGTAGAATTTATTGTCGATGAAAACATCGATTTCTTCTTCCTTGAAATGAATACCAGACTACAGGTTGAACATCCTGTTACGGAAGAAATTACCGGCAAAGACCTGGTGAAAGAACAAATCTATGTAGCTGAAGGAAAGCCTCTAAGTTTCACTCAAGATGATCTTACAATTAATGGTCATGCGATTGAAATCAGGGTTTATGCCGAAAATCCGAAAGAAAACTTCCTGCCGGAAACAGGTAACCTTAAAACTTACAAGCTCCCACAGGGACCTGGTGTAAGAGTTGATGATGGCTTTGAAGAGGGCATGGATATTCCCATCTATTATGACCCGATGATTTCAAAACTCATCACTTATGGAGCCAACAGAGAACAAGCCAGAATGCGCATGTTAAGGGCTATTGACGAGTATGAAATCAGTGGCTTAAGCACCACACTCGACTTCTGTTCTTTTGCTCTCAAGCATGAAGCATTCATTTCAGGACATTTTGATACCAAGTTCGTACAAACCCATTTTAAACCTGAAATGCTCGACAATCATTCTGAAGAAGAAGAGCAGATAGCCATTGCACTGGCCGCTTTCTTACTTGAAGAGCAGAAGAAAGCCAGCAATGCTGTTGGAGAAGGTTCTTTGAGTAAATGGAAACTTAGAGCCTGAGAATAAATGGCAAAAATATTACCCTTCAGAGCCTGGAGATACAATGCACAGTTGTCTGAGTCAATAGACGAACTGACCTCTCCCCTGTTCGATGTAATATCTCAAAAGCAACGAGATGCACTCTACGAAACAGAGTACAACAGCATTCATTTGAGTGTACCATTGAGTTCAGCAAGCCCTGAAAAAGCCAGAGAAACGATTAATGACTGGAAAAAAAGGGGAATTATTGAACAAGACGCTATTCCTGGTATATATGTTTATTATCAGCATTTCTCTCTCCCTGGAAGCACAAAAGCATACATACGCAAGGGATTTGTCAGTTTTATAGAAGCGACCGACTGGGGTAAACCTGACTCTGATATTCTAAGGCATGAAAACACCATCCCCCATTCTGTTTCTGACCGGGTCGATGTATTGCGCGCGACCGAACTCAACGTAAGCCCCACGCATGGGCTCTATTTCGATCCCGAGTTCGAACTGGAGCATTATATGGATGAAAGTCAAAAGAATCCAATCTATGAAACTGAAGATTATCAGGGGGTAAAAGATGTTCTATCTGTTATCCATGATCGAAATATCATCCAGAAGTTCATGGATAAGCTTATGGAGCAGAAAGTTATACTGGCTGATGGTCATCATCGACTGGAGAGCTCTATTCAGTATCGCCATGAAATGATGGCTACACAAGATCACTCTGATGACAAGGGTTACAATTATCATCTGATGTACCTGACAAATGGTGAATCTGATGATCTAAGGATTCTGCCTACACACCGTCTGATACAAGGCATTGAAAATTTCGATCGGGCAGCATTTCTCAAGAAGCTTGAACCTTATTTCTTCTTCCGTCCGATCGAAAATCCATACGATATAGAAGAAATAATCCTGGGCAAGCAATGGGCCTTCGGTCTGCTCTTCGAGGATGAAACCATTAAGGTCAGGCTAAAACCTGAGGCGATCGATCTGATTGAATGGAAGTTTCCTGATGTTGTGAAGCAACTGGACCTGACGGTAATGCACTATTTCATCATTGAAAAGGCATTGGGTATTCCGGGCAAAGATCAGCGGGATTCAAGAAACATCACTTTCGAGAGAAACTTTGCTACCTGTCTCACAAAGACTATGAAACAAGAAGCACAGTTTGCCATTATCACTAAGGAAATCAGCATGGAAACAGTGAAGAAAGTCTGCCATTCAGGCTTCACTCTTCCCCAAAAATCCACCTACTTCTACCCTAAAGTGATTTGTGGCTATCTTTTCGGATCAATAAAAGACGATGAATTTACCATACCGTTTAATCCTTGGCAGTAAATCCCCCAGAAGACAGGAGCTGCTCAAAAGTCTGGATGTCGATTTTGAAGTTCAGGTTAGGCCGGTAGACGAAAGTTTCCCTGATGATCTTCCGGTTGAAGAGCTAGCTGAATTCATTGCCCAAAAGAAAGCCGAAGCTTTTGATACACTTGACAAGAATGAACTGGTTATCACCTCAGATACCGTGGTTGTGTGCGAAGGAAAGGCTTTGGCCAAAGCGTCTGACTACAGTGAGGCTGTAGAAATGCTACAGTTGTTGTCAGGTAAAACACATCAGGTAATCACAGGTGTGTGCCTTAAAACTCAAGAGCAGACTATTTCCTTCTCAGAGGTCACCCTGGTTCATTTCGATGATTTAAGCCGTGAAGAGATTGATTATTACATTAACCAATATAGTCCTTTCGATAAAGCAGGAGCCTATGGTATTCAGGAGTGGATCGGTATGATTGGCATCAAAGGTATTGAGGGAGATTATTATAATGTGATGGGCTTACCACTACACCGCCTTTACAAGGCACTCAAATCATTCATGACATAAAAAAAGCACTTCTTTCGAAGTGCTTTCTTCCATTGGTATTATGAGTCAATATTAATTCGTTGAAGCCACCGGAGTACCTGGTTTTTTACTTTCAGTTTTTTCTACCAGATCACCATTCTTCAATCTTTTGCTTACCACGAAGAACGGTCCTGAGATTACTGTCTGACCTTCTTCAAGTCCTGAAACAATTTCAATATTATCGAAGTCAGAAATACCTGTTTTCACTTCTACCATCTTCGCTTTTCCTTCTTCACTGATAAACACCACTTCTTTCAGATTATCTTCATTTGCCAAAGAGGTGTTAGCAGATGAAGGTGCTCCACCCTCTTCACCAGAACCGGCACCGGCTACTCTTCCATCCAATTTTGGGTTTCTGGTAGTTACCGCGGCCAATGGCACTGACAATACATTTTCTTTAGTAGTGGTTATGATTTCAACACTGGCAGTCATACCTGGACGGAATGGTGATGGGCCATTGATTTCAGAAAGCAACTCATTAAAGCTTTCATTTAAAATTCTGATCTCAACCTTGAATTCAGTCACTGCATCGGCAGAAGTCTTGGTATTAGCTGTATTGGCGATCTGTGTTACGATCCCCTTGAACTTCTTCTCCATTTGAGAGTATGAATCAACATCGATAATTGCAGTATCTCCTGCAGTTACACGGATGATATCATTTTCATTCACATCAACCTCCACCTGCATTTGGTTCAGGTCAGCAATACGCATCATTTCAGTACCCGCCATTTGTTGTGTACCTACAACACGCTCACCTTTTTCTACATTCAGGAGTGAGATGGTTCCACTTGCAGGGGCACGGATAATAGTGAAGCGGACGTTCTCTTCTGCTTCTGCTACAGTGGCCTGACTTGATTTTACGATATATTCAGAAGCCTTAACGCTTTCTACAGCGGCCTCTAAGTTGAATTTAGCAGTCAAATAGTTAGAACGTGCCGTCTCATAGTCAGCATCAGCAATAACGTTTTGCTTCTTCAATTCTTCCGCTCTGTTGAATGCCAACTCAGCCTGAGTCAATTGAGCTTCACTTCTTGCTTTGCTCGCCTTAGCCGAAGCCAGGTTAGCCAGTTGCTGATTCAGGTTAGCTTTTGCTCTGTCCAAAGCAGAGATCAAATTATCAGGTCTGATCTTAACCAGAATCATTCCTTCATTGACAAAGTCACCTTCCTCTACATTCAATTCAATAATTTCACCTGCTACATCCGGGCTGATAATAATTTCAGTCACTGGTTGTACTACACCTGAAGCGGTAACCTTTTCTACAATGGTCTTCTTGCTCACTTCAGCCATCTCTACTGCAATCGTCTTTGGCGCTCCAATAATACCGGCATTCTTAGCTACTACGGCCAGTACCACTATTGCGATAATTGCAATCAGCAATATCCAGATGATTCGATTTGATCCTTTTTTCTTATTAGCCATGTTGTTTGTTAATCTAAAGTGATAGGGTTACCTAAATAAAAATCTAAAATTTTAGCACGGAAAATGTATTCGTACTTCGCTCTCACTAAGTCAGTTCGAGCTGCAAATAAGTTGTTGTTGGCCACCTGATAGTCTACAAAGTTAGCTCCACCAACATTATATCGTTGCTCTGTGGCACGGAAAGACTCTTCCAGAGCGGCTACTCTTTTTTCAGAGGCTTCGTAAGACTTAAGAGCAGCCAAAGCAGTATTGTAAGCCGACTCAATATTTTGTCTTAGTGTATTCTTAACTGTTTGTGCCTGAATCTCAGCTCTTTGCTTGTTGATTTCTGCCCTCTGTAAATTGGCAGAGTTACTATACTTACTGAAAACTGGAACACTAAGGCTTACTCTAATGGATTGACCCAGGTTATCACCAAACTGGTCAGTAACACTGTATGAATCAGAGAAGACCGGAACAGTCTGAGTCTGAGGGTTAGACAGTACCGGATCGTTAGACCCCTGAACAAAGCCAATTGGCTGAGAAGGAACCGTTACGGTTTGCGAACCCAATAGCTGCCTGGCCTGATCAGAATAGTTGGTAGAAATACTTCCACTCAATGATAGTGATGGCAGGAAGGCTCCTTTTGAAATCTGAACATCAACATCACTGCTTTCAATACCGAGTTCGGCACTTTTCACATCAGGTTGATTATCCAGAGCTACTTCATAAATTCTTGATGGATCTTCCATGGCCAATTGTACACTCTGGATATCAATTTCAGGTGTTGCAATGTCCAGCGACTGTTCTGCGGGCATCTGCATGGCTTGCTTCAGGTTAAGCATCGCCAGATTCAAAGCATTCTCTGCATTGACCACCTGTACTTCGTTCGAAGCCAGTTGTGATTCCAGGTCCAGCTGATTGGTGATTGGAAGAGAACCAGCCTGAACTAATTTCTGGGTTCTTTCCAGTTGTGCTGCAGTTACTTCTTTCTGATATTTCGCATTCTCCAATTGTTCTTTATTCAGCAGAACGTTCAAGAAATTGGTAGCCACCTGAAGACCAATATCGTTTTTGGCCTTTTCCAAATCGAATTCACTGGCTTCCAGATTAATCTCATTTCTCTTAATCGTGTTGCGTAAAATACCACCACTATAGAGAGTCACTGAACTGTTAGCCGAAAAACCACCAGTAGTGAAATCCCTACTTACGAAGGAGTTAGACACAGGGTCAATACTTCTACCAAATGACTTACCAACGCTACCTCCAGCACTTAAGCTGGGGAGAAGTGCAAACTTCGATTGCTTTAAGGCAATTTCATTATTCAACTGATTGAGTTGATTGCTCCTCACATTGAGGTTATTCTCCCAAGCATAATTGATGCATTCTTCGAGAGAAAATGTTGTCTGAGCTCCCTGACCCCAGGCCAAATTGATGCATAAGAGCATGCTAAGCCCCAAAATTACTGTGTTTTTCAACTTCATCTTCCTTTTTTAAAAATCTATGTCTGGAATAAATATGACCTCATTTATCCAGGTTAAGTGTTTCAAATAATCGATTGTAATCTGAGGTGGCTTAGAGTCCATCTCAATGACGTGACATGCCTGGTCGTTCTTACCTTTTCTGTTCACTGACATGGAAGCTATGTTACACTCATCATTTGCCAGAATAGTGGCAATAAAAGCAATAGCTCCCTTCTTGTCGTTGGCCAAAAGTATCATGGTTGTAAGATTGGCATTGAACCCTACACCAAAACCATTAACTCCGCTAATTTTAATCACACCTCCACCGCGGCTTTCACCAATGACCTCTACCTTCTTTTCACCGCAACTAGCTACAACTTTCACTGTATTGGGATGCATGGTGTTTGCGTTTCCTACAGATCTGAACTTGAATTCAAACCCCATTTCATTGGCATGATCAAAAGCATTTCTTATTCTCTCGTCATCAGTTTTAAAATCCATTAGACCGGCAATAATAGCTCTGTCGCTACCGTGTCCCTCATAAGTTCTGGCAAATGAGTTGTAAAAAGTGATCTCAGCTTTATCAGGATGCTTCCCCAGAATCTTTCTGGCAACTCTTCCAATTCTGACTACTCCTGCTGTATGTGAGCTTGACGGACCAATCATCACTGGCCCTATCATATCAAATACACTACTTTGCTCTGCCATAGTTGCGCTAACTTATGCTTTCAATATTAGAGAAATATGCCCTACTTGATTTTCGATTATGTTTAAAAGGTGAATACCTTCCATGAAAGCAATATTTAACTCCCGAGTAATTGACACCTCCAAACCGCTCATTCTAACAAGTAATCGCGCATTTTGTTATGGAGACGGGCTATTCGAGACGATTGTTACAGGGCCCGACAGAATTGATTTAGTCCGGCTTCATCTGGACAGATTGGCCAGGGGCTGTAAAGTACTCCAAATGGACTTTCCGAAAGATTTGACTGAGGATTCTCTGCATCAGTTTATAGATCAACTGAAGAAAGAGAATAAGCTGGAAGGCTGCATTCGAACTAAGCTAGTGGTCTGGAGAAATGAGGGGGGCTTATATTCCCCTTTAGAAAATTCGTCTTCATTCTACGTGGAATGCAAAGCCACCGATAAACCAATCATTAGACATGAAGAAAGCATAGGAATATCATCATCAAGTCATACCTTGCTGAGCCCTATCTCCTTTGCTAAAACCACCAATGCTTTAACCTATGTACTGGCCGGTATTGAAAAAAAAGAACAGGAATTGGATGACATTATTCTCACCAGTTCAGGGGGCTTTTTATCGGAAACCCATATTGGCAACCTATTCTGGCTAAAGAATGGGCAGCTGTTTACCCCAAGCCTGAGTACGGGTTGTATAGAAGGTATTATGAGAAACTATCTTAAGAATGGCTTCCAAAACCAGGGAGTCCAGGTATCTGAGGTAGAGTCTGGTCCTGAAGTTCTTCAGGAAGCTGAATTGATTTTTAGTACCAATGCTTCAGGTGTTAACTTTTTCAAAAAGCTGGAAGGCTTAAATAAGGAATTCCTGCCACCAACCGATCAACTGACAGATCTGATTAAACAGCTACTTCAGCTTTAATGTGAGGATGCGGATCGTAACCCACCAGTTCAAAATCTTCATATTTAAAACTGAACAGATCTTTTACCTCAGGATTGAGCTTCATGGTAGGCAAAGGTCTGAAGTCTCTTGTCAACTGTAGTTCGGCTTGCTCATAGTGATTAGAGTACAAATGAGCATCACCAAATGTATGTACAAACTCTCCTGGTTTCAGATCACAAACCTGAGCAATCATCAACACCAGTAATGAATAGGAAGCAATATTGAAAGGAACACCTAAAAATACATCGGCAGACCTTTGATATAACTGACAGCTGAGTTTACCATTGGCTACATAGAACTGAAACATGGTGTGGCACGGAGGCAAAGCCATGTTGTCCACATCAGCCACATTCCAGGCAGATACAATATGCCTTCTGGAATCCGGTTTGGTTTTGATATTCTCTACCAGTTTGGTAATCTGGTCAATGGTTCCGCCATGACCATCAGGCCAGTTTCTCCATTGGTAGCCATACACAGGGCCTAAGTCTCCGTTTTCATCGGCCCATTCATCCCAGATTCTTACACCATTATCTTTCAGGTATTTGATGTTGGTATCTCCCTGCAAAAACCAAAGCAATTCATGAATGATTGATCGGAGATGTAGCTTCTTAGTAGTAATCACGGGAAAGCCTTCAGCCAAATCGAAACGCATTTGATATCCAAAAACACTTTTGGTGCCCGTTCCCGTCCGATCGCTCTTTTCCACACCATTCTCCAAAATATGTCTCATCAAGTCGTGATATTGCCTCATTTTCTCCGGGGTATTTATAGATTTGAACCAGTGAACAAATTAACAGAAAATGTGGGTAAAGAGAAGCCAGAAGTTCAGGAAAAAGAGCAGAACGGAGTACCCTCTGGTTTACTTGTTGTCTCACGAGCTAAATCACTGATTGCTCTTGGCCTGTTAATCGGTTTAACCATTCTCTTCTCAAGCCAACTGCATAAGCTCAAATTCAACTACAGCTTCAATAGCTTCTTTCCCGAAGGTGATGATGAACTTGAATACTATGAACAGTTCATCAAAGAATTTGGCCAATACAATGACTTCCTCTTCATTGTGCTCAAATCTTCAGCTCCGCTGGACACCAGCTTCATTCAAAAAACCGACCAGCTCAAAGTCAGTCTGGAAAGCTTACTACAAACAGAGAGCGTTATTAGCCCCTATGACCTGAAGGGTGTACAGATTACTCCACTTTCTGTTAATACCTATCCGTTGATTAACCGAAATGAACCGCCTGATCAACAAAAGCTGAAAGACCTTAATCTCTACGGCAATTTCTTTGGCAGAGACAATGAGTCTGTCATGCTCTTCCTAAGACATATTGAGTTCAATGAAAAGAAAGCCGGGGATTTGTATTACCAGGAAATTCTGCAAACTATTGCTGATTCGGGGTTCAGTGACAGTATAGTTTCCGGCAAGATTCAAATGCAGTATGACTTCACTTTGAAGCTTGAAAATGAACTGGGCAACCTCCTGATCGGCAGTATCATTGTCATTTTTCTGATACTCCTCATTCTGTTCAGAAGCATCAAGGGTTTGGTTCTCCCCCTTCTCGTGCTGATACTGACACTGGTATGGACTATGGGACTTATGGCTCTGACAGGCAAGTCTATTGACGTAATGGTAGTGATGATCCCAGCCATATTGCTAATCGTGGCACTTTCGGATGTTATCCACTTTATTCATAAATATGATAATCAGTTGGATAATGGTTTCCCTCCTAACCTATCCATCTACCTGACCATTAAAAGTATAGGCAAAGCCACTTTCCTTACTTCCGTTACCACAGCTATAGGTTTTCTGGGATTAATCTTTCTTCCCATAAAACCCATACAGGAATTCGGAATACTTACGGCTACCGGAGTTATACTGGCTTTCGTGATTACCTTTCTGGCTTTGCCGGCCCTACTTTTTTTCTTTCCAAAACGAGTGGAGCGTAAAGGCTATACTCCACTTTCCTGGACTCCCCTTCTGACCCGTTTATTCGAAAAGATTATTACTTACAGGAAACCTGTTCTTGGAGTACTGGCATTAGGGACTTTATTAATTATTGGTGCTATTCCAAAACTTACACGCTCAACCAGCCTCATTGTCGGGCTACAAAAGAATGAGCCGGAACTGCAAAAAGTAGCTTATTTCGATAAGTACTACGATGGCTATAAACCATTTGAACTGGGTATTGAACTGGATGAGGACAAAGACTTATTTAGTCAAGAAGTAATCCACAAACTCGACAGTTTAGAATCTTACCTGAGCAATGAATATGGTGTTCATCATATACAGTCTCCTTTAAATCTGATCAGGGAAATTAATGCAGGTATTCATGGAGGAGCTCGAAAGTACTTTTCCATTCCTGAAGCAAAAGACCTCAATACCATTGAAAGGGTCTATCAATCAAGAAGGCTAAGAACGGAACGTAGTAATGTTCAGGCAAAAGAGGGTAAAGTCATTAGACTATTGGGAAGAACCGAAGACCTGGGTAGTGGTCATTTCAGACCTAAGAACGAGGAATTAAAATCCTTTCTGGACAACATCAACGGAGATGGTTTCCATGCAAGACTCACCGGAGCCTCTTATCTCATAGACAAAACCGATGGATATGTTGTGCAATCGCTCTTGAAAGGTATTGGCTTTGCGCTGGCCTCTGTTTCACTATTCATTTTTATATTTTTCAGAAGTTGGAGACTGGCCCTGCTCACTTTAATTCCTAACCTGCTACCCATTGCCATTCTATTTGGACTTATGGGTTTACTGAACGTTCACCTGAATATCTCCACAGCAATCATCTTTACCGTTGCCTTGGGTATAGCCATTGACGATAGCATTCATTTTCTGGCCAGATATCAATTGGAAAGGCAAACCCATCAGAATTCCATAGCCATAAAAAATGCTTTTACCGGAACAGGTAAAAGCATTATTGTAACTTCTTTGGTAATCGTTCTGGGCTTCTCTGTTTTCCTGATTTCAGGTTTCTCAGCTGCCTACTACTTAGGTTTCTTTATTGTGTTGGCTGCACTGATAGCCGTTACCTTCGATCTAACCCTTTTGCCTATCTTATTACAAAAGAGACCTGATAAAAACTAGAGTTCATCGAGGTCAACAATGTCTGGCTTCTTGAGCCATTTCTTGTAACCGAACATTAAATTCAGTCCAAACCGGAAGTCAGCCTTAGAGTATTGTTCCGGCCGATTAGTCACCAACATATTGTCCATAGCCAAATAGAGCTGAACAGGTCCAATATTAGTACCCAGATTGGCCCCAATATTCATTTCGCTGTTCTCAGAACGATAGCTTCCCAAAATACCAACCACAAACTTTTCGAACCTGTGATTATATGACACGGCATAATTGGCAGGCATTTGATCTAATGCATTTCTCTTGAAATACAATAGTGAGAACCTGTCATTAGGTGTGGCATACAGAGAGGCAGACAAATACATTCTTCTGGCCATGGTGGTAGAGAATGGATTCTGAGTTTCATTGGAAGTAAACTTATTAGCGATACTATCCTGAATTGCCTGCTCAGTATCATCCTGATTTCGCAGGTTAATTCCTGTAAAGGTAAACTCTGTATCTTCTGTATTGTAGTTTCTAACCTGCTCAGTCCAATCGATCTTACCAATATCATTCACTGCTGCTTCAACCTCTAACCATCTGAGAGGCTTAAAACGCGCACCAATATCAAAGGCAATAGTTTGGTTATCGTTAGACAGCATAAACGAAGTCATATCGGAAGAAGAGTAGTCATCCGAGTTGGTAAAATAATCCAACCCAGCAGTATTTACCGTTCCGTTTTCTACCTGAATCTGCCAGCTGTAGTCATTAGCATCCGTGGTTAACCTGAATGAAGCATCTTCCTGAACAGAGGCATGGTACATGCCTGTTACCAGCTTCACCCTTGCTCCCACTATCAGCTTGTCTCCCAAAAACTTACGTGCATAGCCAAAACCTATTTCATGGTAGGCATCCATTCTCATGGTACTACCTGAGAAATCCAGTGTTCCTCCAATTCGATTAGAGTTACCATTGGCCAAAAACTCTACCAGGTCCTTATTATAAACAAAATCAATATTCGATCTGATATTGGCGAAAATAGAGAAGCCTCCTTTCTTGGTTTTGAAGCCCAGGTGCAGAAGGTTGACATCTGCTTCTACATTGAGGTGGTTACGCTCAAGAGCGACACCGTTCAATACATCAAAGTTGACCGTGAAATTATTTTGTCCCGGCTCTTTGTATAGAAGTTCCTCCAGCTTCACATCGCCCTGAATGGTCAGCCCAACGTTGGTCGGAAGACCGAGAGTAAAGCTATTGTCAGGGATGAAAGCTGGTTGAAAATTCGAAGTCTGCGGAACTATATCGCGCAGCTGATAGAAAGACATGAATCCCTGAGCTGATGCCACAGCAGAAACAAAACAGATCGTTAGTGTTAGTATAAGTTTTTTCATCTTAGTTTCCGCTTGAGTTAAATTCAACATCTAACTGACCGGAGACTTTGAACTTCAGTTCATAATCATCGAACAGTTTTACACTAGCACCCTGATCTGCATCAGTTGTGGTTAATGTCACCACAAGGTTGATTGAGCTGGCATTGGTTATTGCCCTAATATCATCTTCTTCCAGAACAAAATCGCTTACCGCGTTGGCAGGTAATGAGGTTCGGCCATCTGTTCCTACTTCAGCAGCTTCAAATGCCGCCTGTTCATCCACTGAATAAACTATATCACCATTGGAGTTCAGGAATTGAATTTCAACCAATCCACTCAGCGGAATATAGTTTTCAGAAGCCAGTCTGATCATTAGTCGTTTAGCCTGATCAATATCTTCTGGAGGGGTAAAGGACATACTCTCCTCTGCTTGCAGACCATCGATATTCATATCGAAAGGGATTTCGATCCCAACTCCAACGGTCAGTAAACTGGCATCATTGATAAAGTTGTATTGAAATGGAACTCCATCAGGATTAGATTCTGCTATCACATCGACCACAATACGATCAGGCTGAATATTGAGCATATCCACAATGTTTGAGTTGTCTTTATTCATCTCAATGGTGGTCTCTCTTATGGCTCCTTCATTAGCTACTCTTGGGCCTGCTATTTCATTCAACTGAGTAATAATATCGCCCTGAAGACTAAGCGTTTGACCATCTTCATTACTGGCTTGTATCTGCTGAAAGTCAACTGACATTGGGAAACCAAAGCTATTGTTGAAAACAAAGTTTACCTGTGGATCAGTAAAGGTTATGTCTCCTGTGAAGAACTGGCTAAAGAAGTCAAAGTTTACTATCTCAAAACTCACTTCCAGTTCCTGTGAGTCCAGGTAACCATACACTCTTTCAAACTTAGTATTATTTATACCTATGCTATACTGTATTCTGTCTGTAGAACTAACTGTTGTAGTTGGAGTAATTGTGATATCATAAGTTAACTCTACCAGGAACTTGTTGGAAGCAGCATCTCCGTTGCTGTCTAAATGGAAGTAGCCAGCATACTGACTCAAACTCTCTGTGTCATTAAAAGTATTATTACCCGGAGTAAGAGTACCAGACATAGTCAAAGGGGCACCTGCCTCCTGAAGAGATGTAAATGTTGCTGTGAAATCGATTTGAGCATCAAAGTCAGATTCTACGGAAAAGTCGAACAAACCTGACTGAAAGAAGATACTGTCATATCGTTCTCCTCTTCTCTGAACCAGATCAAACTCATAGGACTCCGAAACAGTTACAGTTGTTGAAACTCCGGGATTATTGATGTCAACACCTGAAGGAAGCGAAGACTCAAAACCCTGATCCTGAATCTGAAGAAAGTCCTGAGCACTTTGAGATTGTAATTCTTCACTGTAAACAATGGTTACCACACCTTCATCATTAGAGGTAACTCCGGCATTGGCATCATTTAACTGCTCAAAAAGCTCATCGACAGTGTAATTCAATTCGCCAAAGACCACCGCTATGGATGGATCGAAAACGATATCGTCAAATTCGGCATTCTCAAAGTATTTGACGTTGCAGGCGACTAGTATTGTACATAGCCCCAAACAGGAGAGAATTAGAAGTTTTTTCATTATAGGGGATTGGGTTGGGCTATTTTTCAGGCATCACGGCCCAAAGTATCACGTAGACGAGTAAACCCGGAAAAGCAGCGCTAAATATGGAAATCACTACATAGAGTAGCCGAACCGTAGAAACATCCCAGCCCAGAAACTCGGCAAGACCTCCACAAACGCCTGCAATCACTTTATTTTCACTCGAACGAAATAATCTGTTGCTCCCTGCCATAAAAAATGATTTAAACCACAATTTAAGGAGTTATCTCATAAATTCCGATTAGCGGAAAGTGATCTGAAAAAGAAACGTTGTTAAGAGTCTCCAATGAATGAGCTACCAGTCCCTCAGAATAGAACTGATTATCGATTCTCAGAAAAGGAATCTTGCCGTTGTAGGTAATACCAAAACCTCTGCCTACCTCTTCAAAGGCATTTTTGAACTGCTTTTTGAACTGAAAGTAATTATAACTGAAAGGTACATCATTAAAGTCGCCTACCAGTAACTGACGATAACCAATAGTATCAGTCACCTCCATCAGTTTCTTAACCTGACGGGTTCTTTCTTTGCTGGCCGTCAGAAATTTCTGTGTTACCTCTTCATACTCATTCTTGATCCCCTCGGTGGATTGAATTTTATCAGGGTTAATCCCCATAGATTGAAGATGAATATTATATACCCTAAGTGTATCATTGCCAATCTTAAGGTCTGCATAAGTCACGTTGTTGGTATGATCATCCTGAAATATTTGGCCCGAACCAATGATCGGAAACTTAGAGAAAATGGCAAAGCTCTTGGCATAGCCTCCGAAGTGGGCGTAATAGTCTTTAGTTCCATTTAGTGACCTGGTATATTTCGAACCGAAGGCAAATTCCTGAAGGCAGATAATATCAGCATCAGAAGCCACAATCCACTCTGAGAGCTCTCGCCTGGCCTCTTCACTCTCCGGATAATTGTACCTCATTACATTGTAATTAAGCACCTTAAAGGAATTCTGTCCTGGCTCAGTTCTACCTTGAAAACTCATGGCGACATTCAGGAACGGATAGGCAATTACAATCAGAACAAAAGCGACAAACCCGGATTTCCACTTAAAGAAAACCGCCAGTAGCAACAATATGATATTAAGTAAAATGACAATTGGAACGCCAAATGAAATTACTCCGGAAAACCTGAAGAAAAGAGGAGATATGAGCACACTGCTATAAACCAGCAGTGAAAAAATAGCCCAAATTGTAACCGGCAATTTCAGTAATGACCTCATGAAACCATTCAAATCACTATTCTAACAATTTTATAGCTAAAATCTTGTGATTGAAATTGTAAAAAGTATAGTAAGGCCAAGTATTCAGATTCAACTGACTGAATATCTTGACCATACATTTTTCAGATATTATTCGTTTCTAAGGGCTTTCACCGGGTTCCCTGTAGCCGCCTTTAATGACTGATAACTCATAGTCAGCATAGCAATAAGTAAAGCTCCCAGGGCGGTAAAAGCAAATATGTACCAACCAATGGATGTTCTGTATTCAAAACCCGACAGCCAGGAATTCATAGAGTACCAGGCCAAGGGAGCGCCAAACAAGAAGGCGATCAGCACCAGCTTACCCATATCCTTAGAAAGCAGGAATACAATCTGAGCTACATTGGCACCAAGTACTTTTCGAATGCCCACTTCCTTAATCCTGTTCTCAGCGGTATATGATGCCAAGCCGAATAACCCTAAACAAGCAATAGATATAGCTAAACCGGCAAAGACTCCGAAAATCTTACCCAGCCTCTGTTCTGCATCATACATTCTGTTGAAGCGATCGTCTAAAAAAGATGTTTCAAAGGGTTGATTAGGCGCTAATCTTGTCCAGGCCTCTTCAATTCTGGAAATCAGACCAGAATAGTCCTGAGTATTAACTTTCAAACTCATCAAGCCGGCATTGTTGCCCAGCATCATACAGAGTGGTGCAATTCTGTCTTTGAGTGTTCTGTAATGAAAATCTTTCACTACCCCTACCACTTTCAGGCCTTGAATATTACCTTCCAGGTCAACGAAGTTGCCAATGGTTTCTCCAATTGGATTCTCGAATCCAAACTCTTTCACTGCTGCTTCATTGATGATTATACCCAACGAATCTGTTGGAAAGTCTCTGGAGAAGTTACGACCAGCAGTCATACTCATTCCCATGGTTTCTATATACTCATAGTCAACATACCAACTGCTCATCAGCACCTGATTGTCCTGAGAAGGAACGATACCCTTGATGAATACATTCATATTGCTATTGGATGGGGTAGGCAAATAACCTGAAACCGAAACGGATTTTACTTCAGGGAATGATTCAAGTTCAGTCTTTAGTGCCTGTACATTACCTCTTGCCAAATAGGCATCATTAATAATTACCACTCTGTCTCTATCGAAACCCAGGTTCTTATTCTGAATAAATTTCAATTGGTTTAAAATCACCAGAGTTCCAATTACCAGGAATATGGAAGCACAGAACTGAATAACCACCAGGACATTCCTCAGGGCTCCACTCTTCATACCTCCACTCAGACTACCTTTCAAGACTTTTACCGGTTGAAAAGCAGACAGGAAGAATGCAGGATAGCTACCAGCCAACAATCCCACTATAAAGACTCCGGCCAGCACACTAACAAGAAATACAGGATCAGTAAAAGGAATCGTCAGATTCTTATTGGCCAGGTTATTGAAAAATGGTAATGCCACATAGGCCAACCCTATGGCTAAAACAAAAGACAACAAACTGATGATTAATGACTCGGCCAGGAACTGATTGATCAGTTGTGCCTTCAGTGACCCTAACACCTTTCGTACTCCTACCTCTTTAGCTCGGTGAGCCGATCTGGCGGTAGCCAGGTTCATGAAGTTGATACAGGCAATGAGCAAAATAAATAAAGCAATAGCAGAGAAGATGTAAACATATTTGATGTCGCCATTGGCATCGATCTCTCCTTCCAAATCAGAATGCAAATGGATGTCGGTAAGGGCTTGCATACCAAAAGCCATAGCAGAACCACTATTACCCATGTCTTCCCATTCCATATTCATAAACTGTTTCACTTCAGGGCCAACATAGCGCTTCAACATATCCGGAAAACGAGCTGCCATAGCCTCCGTATCTGCATCTTCAGTTAAAACCACATAAGTCTGAAAGTTCATACTCAACCAAATCGGGCGCTTGGCCTCATCCAGTGTTTCCATGGAGCCCATTACATCGAATTGGAAGTGCGTGTTCCTGGGTATCTCCTTATACACGCCTGTCACTACATAGTCCTTGGCTGAACCAAATTCTACAGTCTTCCCGATTGGATCAGTGCTTCCGAAATACTTCTTGGCAGCAGATTCACTCATAATGAGCGATTTAGGGTTTACCAGTGCCGTTTCGGGATCACCTAAAAGAAGTTCGATATCAAAAATATCGAGCATGGAATTGTCGGCCCAAACGAAATTCTCCTCTTTAAATACATTTTCTCCAAAACGAATAAAAGGAGAGCTATTTACCCTGAATCGACCATATTGAATTACCTCAGGAAAATCTTCATAAAGCGTTTTACCGACTGATGGTCCAACCACTGCCAGGTCAAAGGCAGAACCATTCAAGGCCCCCGACATGGTGAGCCTGTAGGTTCTGTCTGCCTTCTCAAAGTGCTTATCATAGCTCAACTCATCAGTGACAAAAAGCATGATGAGCAGACAACAGGCTATACCAATAGCCAGACCGGAAATATTGAGTAGAGAATAGAACTTGTTTCGAAATAAATTGCGGAAAGCAATCTTGAAGTAGTTACGATACATAGTAATGTTGTTTGAGTTTGACGCTGTAAAAGAAGCTGATGATCCAAAAAACTGATAAACAGAATCGGTGAATCAACAGCACTTATCGGTAAACAGACAAAAAGAAAGCCCGTGAATTAATTCACGGGCTTTCTTTTCATTATTCGCTCCTTAAGGCTTTGGCAGGATTCCCTGTGGCTACCTTAATCGATTGGTAACTCATAGTGAGTAGTGCAATAAACAGTGCACTCGCCCCCGCCAACACAAAGACTGTAATACTCATTGGTGGACGGTAAGCGAAGGATTGCATCCATTCATTCACTCCATACCATCCTACGGCAGAGGCTACTACAAATGAGATAAGAATGAGGATAGAGACTTCTCTGGACATCAGATAAATCAATTGATATAAAGAAGCTCCAAGTACCTTTCTGATACCAACTTCCTTAGTCTTCTGCTGGGCTGTAAAAGCGGCCAGACCAAAAAGTCCCAGGCAGGCAATGACTATAGCAAGACCGGCAAAAATGGAGAAGATATCACCCAATTGATTTTCAGATTCATACATGTTGCCGAAACGATCATCCAGAAAACTATACTCAAAAGGTTGATCGCTCGCCATTTCTTCCCAGGCCATTCTGGTCTCATCAATCACCTGCTGATAATTAGCAGAGTTGAGTTTAAGCCCTAGGTAACCTCTTTGTGACCCCATTCGCATTACCATCGGACCAATCTCTGTCCTTAAAGACTCGAAGTGAAAATCTTCTATGATGCCAATCACTTTGTATCTGTCCAGAGCAGTTCCGTCATCATTAAAATCTCCGATGACCGCATTTTCCAGATGCTCAATGCCATATACCTGAGCTGCTTTCTCATTGATTACCATGGCCATGGTATCAGTAGGTATATCTCTATCGAAGAATCTTCCTTCCTTTAGCTTGAGTCCAAACACCTCAGCATAGTTTTCATCAACAAACCAGTTCTGTGAAACCTGACCTCTTTCCTGGTCCACTATAGCATCAGGAAAAAATACAGTGGATGATCTTGAGCTGGAAGTTGGTAAATACCATGTATAGGTGCCACTTTCAATGCTGGCATTATTAAGCAACTGGTTTCTGAAAGGCTCTACATTATCTCCCAACAGGTAAGTATTGTGTACCAACAGCACCTGATTCTTTTCGAAACCGAGTTTCTTGCTCTGGATGTATTGCAACTGGTTTAGAATACTGAATGTACCGATGATGAGTAGAATAGAAATAAAGAACTGAAACGTAACCAGGGCCTTTCTCAGGCCTCCACTCTTCATACCCATGCTCAGATTCCCTTTCAAGACCTTTACGGGAGCAAAAGCTGAAAGGAAGAAGGCAGGATAAATACCAGCCAAAAATCCAACGATCAATGAACCGATTAACACATAAGGCAGCTGAGTTAAAAAGCCAATGGTCATCTCACGATCTGCAAACTGATTGAAGAATGGCAATACCACAATGGCCAATGCCAATCCTATCATTCCACTAATGAAAGTGATAATGACTGACTCAGAAATAAACTGAATAATCAATTGACTTCTGAAGGAGCCCATTACCTTTCTCAACCCTACCTCTTTGGCTCTGTTGGCACTTCTGGCAGTACTTAGGTTCATGAAATTGATACAAGCCAGGATCAGTATAAAAGCTGCAATGGCTGAGAAGATATAGACATAAGTAATATCGCTTTCCGGCTCAAAGCCTCCGTAATTATCTGATCTGAGGTGAATATCTTCAATGGGTTGAAGGAAGTAATTAAAGCTGTTACCAGCCGCTTCAAACTCTTCAAAAGTCATATCCAGAAATTGCTTGAATTCAGCACCCATCTTCTCAATGGCTATCTGATTCATCTGTGCCTGAACATCATCAAATGAGGCATTCTCATTCAATACCAGATAGGTATCATAATTCTGGTTAAGCCATTGCTGGCTATTGTATTCATCTTCTCGTGTAATGAAAGAAAGAATGAGGTTAAAACGAAAATGGCTGTTATCGGGAATATCTTCATAGACCCCGGAGACAATCCAATCCTCATCATTATCAAGCTTCACGGTTTTGCCTATCGGGTCTTCATCTCCAAAATACTTGCGTGCTACCGACTGACTCATGGCCACATGATTCTTTCGGAGCAAAGCCTCTTTGGGGTTTCCGTAAATCATATTTACCTGAAAGACATCAAAGAATGTCTCATCGGCATAAACCACCCTGCTTTCATTAAAAACCTTGTCCTCGTAATTGACTATCCAGTTTCCCGTATTGAGCAGCCTCAAACGCTCTTCTACCGCAGGAATTCTTTCTTTAAACACACCTCCTGTAGGCGATGGGCTCTGAGAACCGGTAAAGTCACGGCCATTGAATGAACCTTCAATAACAATACGGTAAATATTATCGGAATTTTTAAAGTGCTTATCGAAGCTCAGTTCATAGCCAACATAGGTAACGATAAGTAAACAACAGGCTATACCAATAGCCAGACCTGAGATGTTGAGGAAGGAAAAAAACTTATCCTTCCAAATGCTCCTCAGAGCAATTTTTAAGTAGTTCTGTAACATAAGAATTGGTTTGAGTTTGACCTTAAGGCTTTCACCTTTGCACCAAGGACGAACCAAACCAACCGATAGTTGCAGCCCCCCTAAATATTCTCTAAATGTTCCATTCTTTCACCGCTCAAAGTCACATAAGACTTCAACAGATTGGCGGTTAGGCACGAATGAATAGGCAAAAACCCTAACACATCTCCTATTTGTACCTTTTCGAATACCTCTTCGGTCAATTGAAGGATGCCATGCTCTTGCGAAAGTGACACCAGTTTGGCGTCCGGAATAATCCTCGACCAGTCATTTTCAGCAATTATGACCAATTCACCAAAGAACTTCTGTTCATGTTCATCGAACAAATGGTCTTTAGAAAAGTGAACAGCTCCACCATGGATAACCACCTGATTCCTGCTGGAATACTTCGCTACAACGGGACAGGCAACAGCAACGGCAATGTCAGTCTCATCACAGACATTCAGGTAATTCATCACCAAATCATAAAAGATGAAATTTCCCGGGCCAATTTCGTCTACACCCCTCATGTCTTCTACCACAGTACAGCCGGGAGTATCTCCCATTCTAATAATCACCTGATCTACCATAGGAGCAATCAGGTTCTTCAATAGATTCATCTTCTTAATAGAGCTGGACCATATCAAGCGAATATCTTCAATGCTATCGGCATGATAGGTATTACCCGGATGGCAATAGAGGCCATAAAATACCAGCTGCTCATTCTTATTGATTGCCTCGACTATCGATTTCAAAGTTTCTCTATCTGAAGCTGCAATGCCTGACCTGCCATAACCTGCATCTATTTCTACCAATACCTGAACCTCAGCATGGAAAACACCATCCAGCATTGGCAGTAAATCGGCATCGGAGACCAGAATCGTAATTTTCACACCTTCAGCCAAAAGCCTGTTAATTACTTCAGCCTCTAGAATATTGAAGGGAAAAGCGATGGTAATATCCTTCCATCCTGCACTGGCAAAATATTCAGCCATTTTCACTGAAGACACAGTGATTCTGCTTACCCCTTTCTGCCTGACCAGTTCAGCAACCTCTTTAGATTGATGCGTTTTGAAGTGCGGGATTAGCTCGGTACCGGTTCTGCTGGCCTTATCCAACATTCTATCCAGATTAGCTTCCATCTTTTGCAAATCCAGCAAAAGAGTCGGTCGGGTAATTTTGAGTTCCATGCCTGAATTAAGCGCATTGAACCGGAGCTGAAAAGTTTTTCTGACAAAAGCCAACCTTTTTTTCAAAAGCCTCGTATTTTTTGATTACTATTTGATATCATTTTAATATCACTTTAAATTCAACACCATGAAAATCGAAAAACCCTTTAAGCCCGGCTCTGGATTTGGCATGCTAGCACTTGCCTTCCTGATACTCATAGCTGGCATTGCCGGTCTGATAATGACCAGGATGCCATACTTTGCGATCCTGTTTCTTATCTTCTTATTTATGCTTCCCGGTTTCTTTGTGGTGCAGCCCAACCAATCGAGAGTCTTAATATTCTTTGGTGAATATCGCGGAACAGTGAAGAAGAATGGTTTCTTCTGGGTTAACCCTTTCTACTCAAAAAAGAAAATATCGCTTAGAGCCCACAACTTCGACAGTGAAAGGGTCAAGGTAAATGACAAACTGGGTAACCCCATTCTCATCAGTGTTATTCTCGTGTGGCAGGTCGAAGAAACCTATAAAGCGGCTTTTGAAGTCAATGATTATACTCACTTTGTAAGGGTACAGACAGATGCTGCAGTAAGAAAGTTAGCCAATACCTATGCCTATGATAACTTCGAAGATGATAGTGAAATCACCCTTCGTTCAGGAATGGAAGAAGTGAATCATGACCTGGAAGAAGAACTGGCAGAAAGATTAGCCATTGCCGGTATTAAGGTAATTGAAGCAAGAATTGGCTACCTGGCCTATGCCGAAGAAATAGCCAGTGCCATGTTACAAAGACAGCAAGCCACTGCCATTGTAGCTGCCCGCTATAAAATTGTAGAAGGTGCGGTAGGCATGGTTGAATCAGCTCTCGAAGAGCTGAACAAGAAACAGATCGTTGATCTGGATGAGGAGAAGAAAGCCGCCATGGTCAGTAACCTCATGGTTGTGCTTTGTTCTGACAAATCAGCATCACCGGTAGTTAATGCAGGCACTTTAAACCATTAAGATTATGCAGTATAAGATTATACAAAAAGGACCATTTGAAAAGGTAGAGAAGTTTCAGGTCAGACTCAATCAACTGGCTATGGAAGGCTGGCGAGTGGTTACCGTAATGAGTGATATCTACCTGATACTTGGAAAAGAGAAGTACTAGTTATGTCTAAGAAAAAACCATTCGTACTGAGGTTAGATCCCGAAATATTATCGGCTGTCGAAAAATGGGCAGCCGATGAGTTCCGTAGTACCAATGGACAAATGGAATGGATTGTTAACAAGGCTTTGAAAGAGGCCGGCAGATTACCTAAAAAGAAAGAATAATGGAACACAGAAACTGGAAATGCACAAAATGTAATAACAGACAATTCGAAACGGATACCATCGCTACTACGGGTAGCGGCTGGACCAAAATCTTCGACTTGCAAAACAGAAAATTCGCAACAGTGAGTTGTAGTCAGTGCGGTTATACCGAAATGTATAAAATCGGTCGATCCAGAACACTCACCAACATATTCGACCTGTTCACTACTTAAGCCATGGAAGAAGGTTTGTTGATTCACATCATCATCGGAGTTTCTGCTTTATTACCTGGAATTCTGATGCAGTTTGTCAATCCTAAAAGTCAGAGCCGATGGATGGGTTACAGAACTCCCATGTCTTTGAAGAGTCAGGAAACCTGGGAGTTTGCCAATAAATACAGTGCAAAAGCCTGCCTTTGGGCAGGAGCAATCACTATACTGACTCAACTCACACTCATTTTCACGCTGGATAATCTGGAGGCTCAAATACTCATCACTTCAGGAATAATGACCCTTAGCGTGATGGGTGTGCTGGCGATTACTGAAATCAAGCTCAACAATCGCTTTGATAATGAGGGGAAATTGAAAAACCCTGAAGAGGATTTATTCTAGCTCCAACTCGTATTTTCTGGAATTAATGGGGGGCTCTATGCCCTCCACCTGTATGGAGAATCGCAGGTGATACTTTCCCTCCTCCAACATGGGTTGAGCAACAACCACATCCAATTCCATTTCTTCACCAGGATTCATTGACCGATTCAGCAAAAGCAACTGCTCTTTACCCACGGGAGTTAATCCTTTCAGGAAGTGTGCATTTAGATAAACAGACCTTCCTCCAACATCGTTAAAGTCTACCGCATAATCATAGTGATTAGTCAACCTGAGCTTCATCCTCACACTATTAGCCTCTAGGGCTTCTATCTGTTCCTCTTCTACTACTTCAATCTCCACTTTCCTGAAGCTTCTGAAGTCTTCGACTATTCGGTAATGTATCCCCTTCCCTATTTCGGTATAGTAATCATCGTAGCGGGTGGTATCCTGAAAACGGTTGATTTGAAAAACCCTCTTCCCTTGTAGATTCTCTTCCAGGGTCATCAGGTCGTGTTGTGTTTCCCTGTAATCGAAAGTATTGTAACAATGCACAATATCTCCAGTCAGATAAGCATATCTTGAGGCCCTTTCATAATGATTATTGAACATAATAGGTAAACCACCACTCAGCTCTTCTACCTCTTCGGCCCAACTATCCCAACCATGCAACACGTCCCAACCCTCTGTCCATGACTTGGGGAAGAAATCATACATTAGATAAATCCTGGCCGGAACCATCAAAACGATGGTAGCTATTGAGAGTCTTTTTAACCAGAGTTGCCACTTAGGTCTGTTGAGCATAAAATCATAACCCAATAAGATCAATGGTACTGTCAAAATGGAAGTCCAGTGCTTATGGAATTCCACTTTAAAGGTGGAAATGAAGAAGAAAATCAATACTCCGTAGATAGTAAATCTCAGTGCTCTGTTCAGGTCATCAGACTTACGGTTTCTGAAAGATGCAATAAACAACATCAGGCCTATGAACGGACCAAAAACCACTGGTTGAATACCCACATAGTAAGCTAATGTATCAAGACCGAATCCCATATCGATTCGATTGTAGAGATGGAATTTGATTGTGGCAAAATCATGCTGATACTGCCAGATCGTATGAGGAATCATAAACAGTACAGTAAAGCCTACTGTCAACCAGAATGAGCGCTTTAAAAACAGTTTAGGGTTAGACAGTACTGTAAACATCACCACGAGAAAACCATGGTGCTTACTGAGCATAATCAATGCAATTGACAGGGCCAGCAAAGCCACTGTTTTGAGATCATCCTTCTTCAGGTAGTTCTTATAGAAATAGAAAAACAGGGCTTCTGAGAGCAATAATGGCACATCTGTTTTAACCAATGCCGCTCCCACATGAACAGGAGCACAGCCCACAAGAATCCAGACCAACAATTTATCGTCCCGCACATCCAGCGTTTTCCTGATCACAATGATGGTCAGTATATTACAGACGAGCATACCCAGACGAAGGCCCAGTGCATTAGGCAACAACCAATAGCCAGGTGCTGTCACCACTCCAATCATAGGCGGGTGATCCAGATAACCCCAATCCAGAAATTGAGAGAATATCCAGTAATAGGCCTCTTCTCCACTCACTTCGGTGAAAGTATTTTGAATCAGGCCAGCTACGACCCAGATGATGAGAAAAATGGTGAAGAAACCATCCTTATTGCCCGAATGGGCGCTGTCTAGTTTAGTAGTCATTTGGTTGAATTGCGAATCACAAAAATAAGCTTTTTCAAGAAACTCAAATGTTATGCATATTTGCAATTCGTGGAAACCGAATTGACCGACCTTGCCCTCAAATTTATCCGCTTCTGTGTTGTTGGACTCACCGGAATGGCTATTGACTATGGCATAACTTATCTGGGCAAAGAAAAATTAAAAGCGAATAAGTACCTGGCCAATGGCTTCGGGTTTCTGTTAGCTGCTACCTGTAACTTTTTTCTCAATAAAGTCTGGACATTCCACGATTCCAACCCTGAGGAATTAGTCCAATACTCAAAATACCTCGGCTTTGCAGTGGTTGGTTTGGGTATCAATACCCTCATCATTTATCTGTTGATCAATAAAAGAAACATGAATTTCTATTGGGCCAAGCTTATTGCTATAGGTGTGGTAGTGCTCTGGAACTTCATCACTAACTATAATTTCACCTTCGTGAGATAATTTTTTTTAAACATTTCCTACTATTTCTATAGACTTTTAGAACTTTGTATTCCTGAGAACGTTCTCTTGATGATTACAAACTAAAAAAACACAATTATGGCGATTAGACTAGGAGATATTGCACCTGATTTTAAAGCAGAAACAACTGAAGGCACCATCCAATTTCATGAATGGTTAGGAGACAGTTGGGGACTGCTATTTTCACACCCGGCAGACTACACCCCCGTATGTACCACTGAACTGGGCAGAACGGCACAGCTTAAGTCGGAATTCGAAAAAAGAAATGTAAAAGCCATTGCCGTTTCGGTAGATGGACTGGAGTCACATAGAGGTTGGATCAATGACATCAACGAAACCCAGAATACTGAGGTGAACTTCCCCATCATTGCCGATGAAGACAAAACTGTAGCCAACCTCTATGACATGATTCACCCGAATGCCAACGATACGCTCACTGTGAGATCGGTGTTTGTAATCGGGCCCGATAAGAAAGTGAAACTTACGCTCACCTACCCTGCCTCTACAGGAAGGAATTTCCTGGAAATACTTAGGGTGATAGATTCACTTCAGTTGACTGCCAATTACAGCGTAGCCACTCCGGCTGACTGGAAAGAGGGTGAAGATGTAGTGGTTTCACCTGCCATTCCTACCGAAGATATTCCGGAGCGTTTCCCAAAAGGTCATCAGGTGATTAAACCTTACCTGAGAACTACGCCTCAACCGAATAAATAGCAAGAGCACCCAACTGTGGCTGTCTGAAGACACGTAATTGATTGATAATCTTATTGAAAGACCGACCAGCATTAGTTCAGGTAAGCAAGTCGGGAATAGAGTAAGCCATGTCAATCAGGTGTCGTATCAGGCAGCCACGTTTTATTTAAGCCAATCTAAGGTTTCAGGTCTTTCTAATGTGAAATCGTTTCCTTAACTTTTGAAGCTTATCAACCAAAACCCAACAGCACAATGTCAAAATTAGGAGAAGGACTCAAGAACCTTGCAGACAAAATCGGTGGAGCAATAGATGACCTCGCTTCGCTTGAAGTAACCACATATTCAGGCAATTTCACACTTACTTTCAGTGACTTAAAAGAAGAAGGCGATTCTCCCTTTAAGGTGAAGTCTTTGCTCGAAAGTACAGCTGCTACCCTTGATTCTAAACTTGATCTTGTAGCCTATTCAAGGTTCGAGATTGACTCGGATGCATCCAATATTGTCAAGTCAAACCTTACTGAGCAGGATCAAACCCTCATTCAGGCTCATCAGGCGATGGTAGAATCTGCCATGGCGGCAAGAAAGGCTACTTTCGAGATGATCACCAATATGATTGGTCTTAAACTGGATTAATGTCCGACATTCTGGACATAGTAGACACACTAGACCAGGAATATCTTCCAACTGATTCTCAAAATCCGGAAGCGCTGGAACAGATGCTTAGTGACCTGGGCTATCTGCCGGTATTCAATGGCCAAAGTTCACTGAACAGTAACAGTGATCTTGATCAAGCGATGAATCGCTTCAAGACCGAGTTGAAAGAATCCGGGCTTCTGCCTCAAGCCGAAATCAATCAGATCAACCAAATCTATGGCGAGCAAAGCGATGAAAAAATACTCGAGCTATGCCTGGATATGGATGAAGGTCTGAAGTTCAAAGCACTGCCAACATTTGGAGATCGGGGACTACAAGTCAGAATCATTCATTATCGTCTCCATATTTTGGGCGTTTATCATCAGCCCATTGATGCTTACTACAGCTCGTCCAGTTATTCGGGTTTGCAGCAATTGACCCGCTATACGGGCAAGACTCTTCTTTCCACACTCAACCTGCTTTCTGACCTTCAGGAATTCACAGTGGTCTATCTGAAAGAGCGGGGTTTTGAACAACCCATTTCCATCTTTCAGGTATCTCCTTCAGTACTGGAAAACCTCAGAGATGATCAGGGCAAGAAAAGCAAACTCCCTGACTATACCGGAGCATTCAAACGGGCTGTTAAAAGAGAATTAAAAAACCACCCTGATGTTTTCAAAAAACTGAGAGACAGTCTTTTTAAGAAAGATGACGATGCTGTGAATGAACAAGTCGCGCTGACCATGAGTCGGAATGACGATAATGCATTCATTATCCGCCTCATTCAGATTCATCAGTGGATGGCCGGATTCTACCATGGTCGTCTCGATGGTGAGTTGGGACCTGTCACTATTAATAGCCTGAGAGAAATCATCAGCTCATACAATGACTCGGGAGAAGACATCGATGAAAAGAAAGCATTGGTGGTCCTCGTTGAAAAAGACGGAATCATTGCCTTTAACACCATCTTCTTTCTCAACAAATACAAAGTAGAGCACAGCCAGTCTGATAAAACAATACAGACGCTCGAGACCATCAACAATAGCTATCAAAATGCCAAGGCAGATGATCAAAAAGCCTTCAGAGATAACTTCACAACAGGTATAAAAGACGTTCGTGATGGCAAAGACCCTTCATCAAGCCATGGCGGCAAAGGTTTTCTGGGAAGAATCTTCGGAGGTATCAGAAGCTTTTTCAAGAAGATATTCCGCTTTGCCAGTAAGATCTTCGGGTGGATCGCCAGGAAGGTGGGAAAGGCGCTCTCTTTTATTACTTCCTTTCTGAAAAAGATTTATGAAGTCATTAAACAGGCAGCCCACCACTTTATTGAAGGTGTAAAATTCCTTCTGGGGCGAACCACCATATTGAGTGGTACCCCACAGCAAAATATTATTACTCAATTCAATGTCGACAAGGATGTTATTAACCTTGTTCAGCAATTGGATGAGGCCATTCTCAGCATACACAAAGCCAAAGTAAACGAGAAGGTACAGTCCTTGAAATTTAGCCTGATGCTTATTGCTCTGCTCTTCAAGACCATTAAAGTCTTATTGGTTGGAGCCATTGTAGCCTGGCCCATTTTTCTGCTCAAACTGGCGAAATCATTTAAGCAACTAACAGATCAGTATAAACTTATTCAAAACACATAAACTTACCCATATGCCAAATCAAGACAACGAAAACCCACAGGGCAACAATACCGAAGCCCCTGCTAACTCAACAGAGGCCACTCCAGTTCAGGGCAGAAAGAACTTCTTTGATGGAGTAATTAATGACTTTAAGGAGTTGGCACTCTTACGTGTCAGTACTCTTATCGGAACACTACCGAACAACAGCTCTGTAACTGTTGAAGATCTTCAAAATGGACAAGGTCAGGATGAGATCATTTCTCAAATGAACCTGAACGATGCCATGATGACTAAGATTGACATGGTTTCAGGTGACATTACTACCGTAATGTCTCAGGCTTTCGAACAAAATCAAACCTTGAGAGAGTATCATTCGATCAGAGAAAATCAGGCCCATGAAATTGTAATCAGAAATGTGAAAGTATTGGAGAAGGTTGGTGACCTGTTGATCAAATTCGTGAAAGATGAAGGTATCTTTAAGAACAAGGGTCAGGATCCTACTCCTGCTACACCTGGTACTGAAGAAAACGCTGATACACAGAACTAGTCAATAGCTTTTTAGCTCCTCTATGAAGAAGTGGCAGATTCAAATACAATCGGCTGCGAACGATCTGACGCACCTGGAAATCAATACCATCATTGCTTCAGATATGACCGCAGCCAAAACACCTTCCAGATCCAGGGAGTTGCTGCATGGCATTGCCATTAAGTATGATAAAAAGCTCACTGATCTGCTCATTGAATATAAGCTGATAGAATACCTGAAAGAAAACAAAAGGTATAATCAACAGGTAGCGAATCAGTTGAATGGCCTTGTGCGCCAGAGTGGTTTCCTTTCTTTTGAGGAGTTCCAGACCAGAGCCAGACTTACTTCCAGCCTGATCAGCGAGATTCAAGGCAGCATAGATAAGCCTGCCGATGATATTGACGCAGACCTGGGCATGCTCAATCGGATAGATCGAAATGCTGAAAGTATTAAAGATGTGCTCTTTCAGGCAGATACCAGAATACAGCTAAATAACGGGGCACTTACTGGTAAAAGGACAGTTACCGTTGAGCAGCGCAGCAAAACCAACTGGTTTAAGAAAGAAGCTAAAATTAAAGAGGTGACTGTTTCGGTCACTATCGATGATCAGGAAAAGAAGGATCAGCTAATCGAACTGCTCTCAGTCAAAAATGATAAAGGTGAGCCGAAAAACCGGGCTACCTTTGGAGATACTCCGGATGCCATTTTCATTTCGAGAGAAGGTCAGACTACTCAACGGCATGATATTTCTGAACTCGACCTGGATATCAGACAATTCTCTATTCTGAAAAAAGCTTATGACATAGGTACCTCCAGAGTTGCCCTGCAAACCATTATTGGACTGGATGGTGATGTAACTACCCGAATTGCCAAATCATTTGCCGATAATCAGATTCCGCTGGTGAATGAATTGCACCACGATGGTATCAGGCTTTCTGTTAACTACTGGGAAAAACTAATCGATGCGCTTACTAAGTTTGGTGAATACATTGTTGGTAAACTTACGAAGTAACATCCTGTGGGGCAGCTTAAATGCCTGCAGGGTTTACTTTCAGTTGTTTTACAGAGGCTACATCCGCGAGACCTCAAAAGGCCAGTATTTCAATTTGGTATCAGAACTCACCTTGCTGGGTGACCTCAATAATATGATCGTTTATAAAGGCACCAGTCAACTCAACTACCATGAGCAAATGGAGCTGTTGAGCGAAGACGAAACCCTTCTGACAGATTTTAAGAATGTATCGAGAAACCTGCGACAGAAACTAAAGGGCATTCGTACTCTGCCCATGGCCTTTAGTCTTATAATCAATACGGTACTATTGCTTATTACCTTCCCTTACCTCAAAGAGGATTATTATTGCCTCATTAATCTGACACTGGAGGACCTGAGCATGAACGCTCTGGGAGTCTTGGGCCACTGTCTTTTCCTCCCCTTAACAACCCTTAATCGATACCTTCTACCCAAACTCATCTTTAAACTGGGAGCTATTCTCCTGAAGATATACCGCTGGTTTAGCAACCTTTAGACCTTACTTAAAAACCTTCTTCAACAGTTCAGTTGTTCTGGCTCCCGGATTCTCTCTAATGTTAAGTTCTTCCTGAGCAATCATCACAAACAGGCCGTCAATGGCTTTCTCTGTGACGTAAGCTGTCAGGTCGGTTTCTACCTTCTTCACTAATGGAATCTTATTGTATCGCTCCATCACATCTGACCAATATTTGGTAGCATTTACCTTCTTCAAACTGGCATCAATGATTGGGCTAAACTTAGCAGTGAGTTGCGATGTGGTCTCTCTTTCCAGGAAGCGGGTGGCAGCATCCTGCTCGCCCTTGACAATGTTAATGGCATCCTGAATAGTTAAGGCTTTAATGGCCGCTACAAAAATATCCTTAGCTTCTGAGGCAGCATCTTCGGCAGCGCGGTTCAGTGATAAAATGGCTTCATCTACCTGATTACCCAAGCCAAAAGCCCTCAGCTTTTCCTCTACATTT
Organism: Roseivirga sp.; assembly: GCF_965216855.1. Classification (NCBI taxonomy): domain Bacteria; kingdom Pseudomonadati; phylum Bacteroidota; class Cytophagia; order Cytophagales; family Roseivirgaceae; genus Roseivirga; species Roseivirga sp. Next base: position 855,354 of record NZ_OZ244204.1, read on the forward strand.
TGTGCTTCGGGAGGAAAAGGAATTTTGATTTCCGGGTTTTTGAAGTAGCCGTCTACCTGCGAAACCACACCCACTCCTTTAACTGTACCTTGTTCGAGTGCTTGCTTCAGGGCATTAGCCGCCTCTTCTTTGGTAAATGCAGCATCTCCCCCAATCAACTCTTTGGCTTTCTTAAAGATCTGCGCCTGAGATGAACAATTAAACATGAAAAGACTGATGATAATGAATGCTAGGTTTCTCATAACAATGTGCTTTGTGTATAGGTAACGAACGAGAATAGAAAAGTTGGAATGTGTCTGTAAAATTTATGTTAAAGGGTGATTTCAATAGGGAAGAAAAAAGGCAGATGATGTCCAATTCTATTTTCTCCAATTGTCATGAAGAAAAAGTATTTTAAAAATCTAAAATCAAATCATGAAAGAGTTTATTCTGATTTTCAGACATGAGAACGCCACAGGCAAGGTGTCACCAGAGCAAATGCAAAGCTGGATGAAACAGCAAATGGATTGGGTAGCAGGCATTGAAGCTCAAAACAAATTTGTTGGTGGAACTGGTCTCTTATTCGATGATGCCAAGGTAGTAGATCATAACAAGATAGTGACCAATGGTCCATTCGGAGACATAAAGGAAACGCTCGGTGGCTATGTAATTGTAAGAGCTGAATCAGCAGAAGAAGCTGCTGAGATGGCCAAAGGCACTCCTATTCTTCAGGGAGAAGGAAATACAGTAGAGGTCAGACAGATTTTTAAGGGCTAGTACCCGTGAGCAAGACTGAACTCATCCCTCATTTATTTAGAACAGAGTATGGGAAATTGGTTTCCGTACTCTGTAAATATTTTGGACTCAGCCATATTGAAATTGCCGAAGATATAGTCAGCAATACTTTTCAGAAGGCACTGGAAACGTGGCCTTATCATGGAGTACCTGATAACCCGCAAGCCTGGCTATATACCGTAGCCAAAAACCAGGCCTTTACCTGGATTAAGAGGCAGCAGACATTCACTGAAAAAGTGAGTAAAAGCCTGGAAACTGAAGAGGATATGTCGATCAGCATTGATCTTAATGAGCACACTATTGAGGATAGTCAACTGAGGATGCTATATGCTATTGCACATCCGTCTATATCACAGGAATCTCAAATTGCCATGGCTCTAAGAATACTCTGTGGATTTGGAGTCGATGAAATTGCCTCAGCCTTTCTATGTACCAAAGAAACCATCAACAAAAGACTATATCGCGCCAAGAAGAAACTGAGGGATGCGGATATCAGGCTCGTTCTTCCCGAAAAACATGAAATACAACAAAGAACAAATACGGTTTTACTCACCCTTTATCTACTTTTTAATGAAGGGTATTACTCGGAATCCACAGAGCATCTGATCAGGAAAGACCTATGCCTCGAGGCTATGAGGCTCAACTATCTGCTGCTCAGCAACTCTATAACTCAAGATCACAACACCTATGCTTTAATGGCCCTGATGTGTTTCCAGGCCTCCAGGCTCGATGCCCGTCAGAATGAGCAGGGAGAATTGATCCTATACGAGGATCAAAACACCGGCCTATGGAGTAATGAGTTGATTGAAAAAGGATTCTACTACCTCCGCAAGGCATCTATTGAGGAAATACCCGGTAAATATTATCTGGAAGCAAGCATTGCCTATTGGCATACCATTCAGGAAGACTCGGTCGAAAAATGGCGAAGTATTCTAAGTCTCTATGATGCCCTCCTGTTACTTGAACCATCTCCTGTTATCGAACTGAATCGCATATATGCCCTGTCAAAAGTTGAAGGGATTGATGCCGCTATTAATTCAGGCTCACAATTAGCTCTGACCAACAATCCATTCTACCATATCCTAATGTCAAATCTAACTCAGGTTTGCGATCCGAAAACATCATTACACCATCTGAACCGTGCCATTGAGCTAAGCCAGTCAAATCGCCAGAAACAATGGCTGCAAAAACAGCTTCTCAAGTACAGCCTCTGATTCCAACCTTGTACCAACCTTGCTGTGTCATAAGAACAAGCAACACCAATAACAATGAGACAAGCATTTATTCTATTACTCTGCCTTATCAGCCTTCAGTCTATCGCTCAAAACCAAAGGATTAAAGTAGGCTTCCAGTATACTCAGGACAATATCAGTGGCGAAAACATCGTCTATGACAACGACAATCTGGTAGGCGAAAGAATATTCAGAGACGAATACAATTATAGTATTGGTTTCACAACCACACTGCTCACCAATTCCAACTTCAGTTTTAAAAGTGGACTGCTCTACAGCAACAAGGATTATAAGGCCCTGGAAACATGCCCAAACTGCCTAAGTATAGGAATTCCTATTCCGGATTTTATCAGACAGAGGTTTATTTCAGTACCAGTTCAACTTAGTTTTAGAGCCAAAGAATACAAAATAAGCCCTGTTTTTGACGCAGGGTTCATCAGCAACTTCGGACTATCAGAAGGTGTTGAGTTTAGTCGTGACAATTTCCTCGAAGCGAGTTTTAGCCTGGGAATGGCTTATGCTATCAGTGAAAGCTTCGACATACAGCTATCCTATTTTAACCGATCCGCCATATCGGCCATTTACGATAGTAGAGTAGGCAAAGACCCCAGTGACCCTGAATACAAACCCAACCGATTGAAAACTGAAGGCTTTAGTGTCAATGTCCTGTACAGTTTTAATTAGAAGCTGAAAAATCAGAACCCGATAAAGAGAGTTCCGTACAACCATGGTTCAAGTCTTAGCCATGGAACTACATCGTCAACTCTCCGATCAGGCATTGATTGATCAGCTGAACTCAGCACAGCTCTCCCCTTCTTACTTCAGCCATGAAGCTCATTTGAGATTAGCCTGGCTATTGATCAAACAGAAAGGGATTCATCAAGCCATTGAAGAGGTACAACAAATACTTAAGCATTATGTGAAGGCACTGGGGGCTGAAGAAAAATACAATACAACCCTGACGATTGCTGCTACGAAAGCAGTTTATGCCTTTATGTTAGAAAGCGAAGCTGAATCATTTGAGGAGTTCATGCAGGATGCTCCACGACTGAAAACAGAATTCAGGCAGTTGATGGCATCGCACTACAGTGAGCATATATTCCAGGCTGAAGAGGCTAAAGTAAAATTTATGGAACCGGACCTATTGCCCTTTCCCTGATTAGTCCTCTTTAGGCTCATCGCCTCCCACCAGGAGCACCTTTTGGTTTTCGGTGATGGCATCTACCATTTTCACATAGCTGATGCGCTGACCTGTGCTTTTGGAAACATAGAAATACTCAAGACCATCCAATTCTACTGTGCATTCTCCCAAATCATAGCGCAATGAGCGAACGACCGAACCCTCAACAATAGGGTTATTATTCAAATCGAGGAGTTTTGGAGCTGTGGGTTCTTTAGGCTTCTTCTTGAATAGTCCGAACATATCTTAAAATTAATTGCCAAATATAGAAGGTGTTTTGGAAATCTACCACGTCCTTAGTCGTAAGGTCTCTTGCCTAATGGAGAATCTACCTGTTCCCGGCAGAGATTCTCAGCTTCAGCCCGAATGACCGTAAAAAGGAAATGTAATATTCCCTAAAACCGTTTTCTAAGCCTTGAAAAACACTAATTTTGCAGGCTTATTGAAAGACAATCGGTTAAACGGCAATGGCTGAATATAATCACAAGGAAATAGAGCCTAAATGGCAACAGTACTGGAAGCAAAATGAAACCTTCAAAGCTTCTGTAGACAAGAGTAAACCCAAATTCTACACCCTCGACATGTTCCCTTATCCATCAGGCGCAGGGCTTCATGTGGGTCACCCCCTGGGTTACATCGCTACAGATATTGTGACTCGACACAAGAGAAACAAAGGCTTTAACGTAATGCACCCGATGGGCTTCGATGCTTTTGGTTTGCCTGCCGAGCAGTATGCGATCCAAACAGGTCAGCATCCGGCCATTACCACCAAACAAAACATTGAGCGCTACAAAGAGCAGTTAGAAAATATCGGCTTTGCCTTCGATTGGGACAAGGAAGTACAAACTTGTGATCCTAAATACTATCGCTGGACGCAGTGGATCTTCATGCAGATCTTCAACAGCTGGTACGATTACGATGCAGCTAAAGCCAGAAGCATTGACGAACTCACCAGGCTTTTCAGTCAGGAAGGTAATGCCAACATCAATGCAGCCTGCGATGATGACACCCCCGAGTTCACAGCTGATTCATGGAACAGCATGTCTGAAGAGCAACAGCAGCAAATGCTCCTGAAATACCGATTGACTTATCTGTCTGAAACTGCCGTTAACTGGTGCCCAGAGCTGGGAACAGTACTTTCTAATGATGAAGTGAAAGACGGCTTCTCAGAAAGAGGAGGTTATCCTGTAATCAGGAAGAAAATGAAGCAGTGGAGCATGCGCATCACTGCCTATGCCGAAAGATTACTTCAGGGACTGGAAGGCATTGACTGGCCGGAACCATTGAAGGAAATGCAGCGCAACTGGATTGGTAAATCTAAAGGTGCTGAAGTACGCTTCCAGGTAGAAAACTCATCACTGGAAATTGAGGTATTTACCACCCGTATCGATACTATTTTCGGAGTGACTTTCTTGTCACTTGCTCCGGAAAGCGAACTCACTGCCCAACTGACTACTGCCGATCAGAAGGAAGCTGTAGAAGCCTATGTGGCACAAGCCGCCACCCGTTCCGAAAGAGACAGAATGAGTGATGTAAAAACCATCTCAGGGGTCTTTACCGGCAGCTACGCTATTAACCCATTCAATGGGGAGAAAATACCTGTATGGGTAGCCGATTATGTATTGGCTGGTTATGGAACAGGTGCCGTAATGGCCGTGCCTTGTGGCGACCAGAGGGATTATGACTTCGCTAAGCATTTTGACCTGCCGATTGTACCGGTCATTAAAGATGCAGACATCAGCGAGAAAGCAGATCCTACCAAAGAAGGCACCATGATTAACTCGGGCTTCCTCGATGGGCTATCCTGCAAAGAAGCTATCGACAAAGCCATTGCCTTTGCAGAAGAAAAAGGCGTAGGTAAAGGCAAAATTAACTACCGTATCAGAGATGCAATCTTTGCCCGCCAGAGATATTGGGGTGAACCTGTACCTGTTTATTTCAAGAATGACATTCCTTATCTGGTAGATGAAAAAGACTTACCGGTTATTCTGCCGGAAATTGACAAATACTTGCCGACAGAAGATGGAGACCCACCATTGGGCAGAGCTGAGAACTTTACCTACACTCCTGCTGGTGAAAGCGAAGCGTACCCACTAGAGTTGAGTACTATGCCGGGATGGGCTGGTTCCAGCTGGTATTGGTATCGTTATATGGATGCTCACAATGAAGAAGCATTCATTGACAAAGACGTGCAGGCCTACTGGGAAAATGTAGACCTCTACATTGGAGGTTCTGAGCATGCCACAGGTCACTTACTCTACTCACGCTTCTGGAACAAGGTACTCTTCGACCTTGGTCATGTTAACCAGGAAGAGCCTTTCAAAAAGCTCATTAACCAGGGAATGATTCAGGGGAGGTCGAATCTAGTTTATAGATATCAGCAATCTAGAAACATAGTCCCTACTGATATGCCCGATGGCACTCTAGGTTTAAAGGGAGAATTTAAACCATCCAATCTCTTCGTATCAAAGGGGATTTATGACACACTGAAAAGACAAGGAAAGAAAAAAATTGAAGAGTTTAAACGACTAATTCTTGAGCAACATGGAAAAGAGTATGTAGATTCTCTTCACTTCAATGAGGAAGAACAAGATTTAACCTTTTCGATACTTCATGTAAATGTTAATATAGTTAAGAATGACATTTTAGATGAAGAAGCATTTCGGAACTCTGGACCTGATTTAAAGAATGCCATATTCTTAAAAGAAGAAGATAAATATATCTGTGGTTGGGAAGTAGAAAAAATGTCGAAGAGATATGGCAATGTTGTAAACCCTGATGATATAGTGGAGAAATACGGTGCCGATACCCTTCGTCTCTATGAAATGTTCCTTGGGCCTTTGGAGCAGTTCAAACCCTGGAACACCAATGGTATTGATGGAGTTAAGAAATTCCTCAATAAACTCTGGAGACTTTTCCATGATAAGGAAGGTAACCTGGCCGTATCCGATGAAGCTCCGAACAAGGAGGAATTAAAGTCACTGCACAAAACCATCAAGAAGGCAGAAGAGGATATTGAGCGTTATTCTTTCAATACCTCCGTTTCCACTTTCATGATTTGTGTGAATGAGCTTTCAGCACTCCACTGTAATAAGCGAGCGATTTTGGAAGACCTGCTAGTGGTAATTTCTCCTTACGCTCCACATATTACTGAAGAGCTTTGGGCGAAAATCGGTCACGAGACCAGCATCATCCATGCCGCTTACCCTCAATTCAATGAGGAGCACCTGAAAGAAGATGACATTGAGTATCCGGTCATGATCAATGGAAAGATGCGCAGTAAGCTGCTGGTTTCTTCAGACCTGAGTAAAGCAGATATCGAAGCTGCTGCATTAGCCGATGAGACGGTACAAAAATGGCTGGAAGGCAAGGCCCCTAAAAAGGTGATTGTTGTACCCAATAAGATTGTCAACCTGGTGGTTTAGGTCTACGGACTGAGTTTTAAATTCTATCAAGAGGCTATCTGGGAATTCAATTGTATCGTCATCCTGAACTTGATTCAGGATCTCTGAAGGTACAGCGACTCTCCCGGGCAGCCTCTTCTTTTTGATTAATCCCGTTTCTTTCTTCCTTTCAATCAGAAAACCAGATATTAGTGAGTCAGCGAACTCAACCGAAAGAAATATGAATCCTAAAGTCGATTGGTTTTTCGAAAAAGACAGTCAGTGGAAAACGGCCTTTAATCAACTCAGAACTATCGTTTTGAGTACAGGCCTGACGGAAGAATTAAAATGGGGACATCCCTGCTATACCCACAAAGGAGCGAATGTAGTCCTCATTCATGGTTTTAAAGACTATTGCGCCTTACTCTTCCACAAAGGAGTTCTGCTCAAAGACAGTGAAGGTATATTAATCCAACAAACAGAGAATGTACAAGCTGCCCGGCAGATCAGGTTTACCTCTACCGATGAAATCACTGAACAGGAAGCCATTATCAAAAGCTATATCTACGAAGCCATAGAAGTAGAAAAGGCAGGACTTCAGGTGGAAATGAAGAAAACGGATGAATTCGAAATGCCTGAGGAATTCCAATCAGCACTTGATGACAATCCAGCATTAGAATCAGCTTTCGAAGCACTGACTCCGGGCAGGCAAAGGGGCTATCTGCTTCACTTTGCTCAGGCCAAACAGTCGAAAACACGTACAGCCAGAATCGAAAAGTACACGCCACACATTCTGGAGGGAAAAGGTCTGAATGATCGCTAAAAAAGCAATTTCCACAAGCATCCCTATTCCAAATGTCCCGTTAATTGCCCCTATGCGAATTTCCTTTCTACTCAGCCTGCTTTTTATTAGCCTGACGGCCACAGCCCAGACTTCTCACCATGTTGCTACGGATTATGGTAATCTGTATTACCAAACCTTTGGTGGTGGCCCTGATACACTACTGATTATTAATGGTGGACCGGGAGTGGACAGCGAGGGATTTGCCGAATTGGCCGGTAACCTTGGCCAATATGCCTTCAGCATCATCTATGATCAAAGGGGTACCGGTAAATCCACCGCAAAGCATATCAATGCAGAAACCATAACCATGGACCTGATGGTTGAGGACATCGAAACCCTGAGGAAAGAATTGGGCATTAAAGACTGGGTTGTCTTTGGGCAATCCTTTGGAGGTATGCTGGGTTCTTATTATACCTCAAAGCACCCGGAAAGGGTTGAAGGAATGATTCTTTCGGCCTCAGGTGGCATAGACCTGGAAAATTTCAGCCAGGTCAACGTCCTGGGCAAACTAACCACTAAACAAAGGCGGGAATACGACTATTGGACAGGGCAAATTGATAACGGTGACACCAGTTTTCACGCCCTGCATGAAATGGCAAAGAGCTTAGCTACAGCTTACCTTTATCACGATAAAAAAGAGCACGTAGAAGCCATTGGTCTGAGACTTACCCAAGCCAATATGGAAGTTAACGGCCTGGTTCATAACAACATGAGATCAATGCCATTCGATTGTAAACCAGCACTTCGGAACTTTCAAAAGCCTGTTCTTATTCTGCAGGGCACTGAAGATATTCTTCCCCTGGAAATTGCCAGAAATACCCATGCAATTCTTCCCAATTCCAAATTGGTCTGGCTGGAAGAATGTGCCCACTATGGATGGCTGGAAAAGCGGGAGACTTACTTTTCGGAGATAAGTATGTTTTTGGATCAGGTAGGTTAATGCATTCGATCTCCCCTTACCTCAAGAGATTCAATGATTTTAGCTTCTTCGGCCAGAAACTCTTTCCACCGTTTCATCACATATTCTTCACCCATGTATTGTTTAGCCAATCCAAGGAAGTTCTTGTAATGCCCGGCTTCTGAGACCATCAGCTCATAGTAGAACTTCTTCAGTTCTTCATCCTCAATATTCAGGTGAAGCATTTTGAATCGCTCACAGCTTCTGGCCTCAATCAAAGCGTTCATCAGCAGTTTTTCGGCCAGCTGTTCCTCTCTTCCCCCACCCTTTTTAAGAATAGCTTGCAGCCGAATCACATACTCATCCTTTCGCTGCTTACCCAGCTTCATACCACGTTTATTGAGCTGTTCAATCACTCTTTCGAAGTGGCTCCACTCCTCGGCTACCACAGGGGTCATCATATCTACCAGATCTCGCTTATCCGGATACTGCACAATGAGCGAAATACATGAAGAGGCAGCCTTCTGCTCGCAGTAGGCATGGTCTACCAAAATGTCTTCAATATTCATCTGAGCAATATTGACCCAGCGAGGGTCTGTTGGCAATTGCAAACCAAGGACGTGGTTGGTATAGTTTTCGGCCATGCGACAAAGGTAAAATGGCCAGCTCATTTAGGAAAGTGAGACTTGTGAATTGGTCTATATTTCTATTACACCTTGGTTTATTTCAATGATTGAGGCATTTTTGCCAACATCAAAAGCCAAACACAATGAGAAAACTGATACTTGCTTTATTTATGATTACCGGTTTTACAGCAGCCACCTTCGCTCAGGGCGATTCAGTAGTGGTGAAAAAGACCGGTTCATGGGGATTAAACTTTGCCAATGTTGGACTTTCCAATTGGGCTGCCGGGGGTGAAAACTCTATTGCCCTGGGTACAGTCTTCAACACCAAAATTGAAAGAACTCATGGACAAAATCGCTGGGTAAACCAGTTCGACTTTGCACTGGGTGGTGCCAAAGTGGGCGACCAGGGATTCCGTAAGACAGACGATAACATCATCCTCCTCTCCAAGTATTCTCATACAATTGATGACAACTGGTCTTATGCCATTTCAGGAATATTCAGAACACAGTTGCTGGAAGGTTTGAAGTTCACTCCTGCCCCAACCCCTACTGATCCGGGAGCTGAAACCTCTCAAAAGATTTCAAACTTCATGGCTCCGGGATACCTGACCATCAACCTGGGTATAGAATATGATCCAAGTGAAGTCTTCACCCTTTCTATCTCACCCGCAGCGGGTAAATTCACCTTCGTTTCTGACGATGAGCTATCTGCAGCAGGGGCATTTGGTGTAGAGCCGGGTGAAAAAGCCAGAGCTGAATTCGGTTCTAACGTACTCGCTGTACTTGACCTGCCTATTATGGACAACATTAGCTTTAAGAGTACATTGAACTTCTTTAGTGCTTATAATACCTTCGGTAACGTAGATACCAACTGGGAGACACTATTGGTGATGAAAGTGAACAAATGGTTCAATGCCACCTTTGGTACTCAGTTGATTTATGACGATGATATCCTCATCCCTCAAGCTGATGGTGCTGCGCCTAAAAGAGCTATTCAATTTAAGCATGTGCTGAACTTTGGAGTGAACTTCTCACTATTCACCACTGAAGACTAATTAATCAAAAAACAGCCAGCGTACGCCTAAATCAAGGCTGCGCTTGGCTCCTGTATAGTTGGGAGTAATGAAGTAGCCTCCCCCTGATGGTTGATTGGCATGCCCCATCTTTACCAGGAACAGGAAGTTACCTACCTTAAAATTCAGGAAGAGATCCACCTTCACAAAGTCATCGTTTGTGAAATCATTCTGAAGATAGAACTGCTGCACAATCGGGTTATACCCCAAAGGTTGATAAGACGTTTGGAAGAAAGCCTCTATTCCCGTATGCACCACCATTTTACCATCAAACGCCACACTTCGGTAAGCTAACTGGCTTAGCCCCATCATTTCAGGCAAACGATAAGTATCGGCTGAACCTCCTGAGATAGAGTTGTATCGGAAGGTGTTGCTCCACTTTACCTTTTCTGTTAACTGATAATCGAAGTGAAGACCCGGTGTCAGTAACACCACATCGCTATTGGCCTGGGCAGGCATTTGATTTTCATCAAAGTAGAGGTAATTCGAAATTCGGTTGAAACGTAGGAAAGGCCTGAAAGACACTCTTCCATAATTCACCTTAATGGTCCCCTCCAGGTTATCTGAAGTTTCATTGCCAAAGTCATTGGTCCAGCTCATTTGCTCTCCCACATAGCGCTGTGCCAGAAACGAAGGCTGTCTTACAATCCGGCTATAGGTCGCTTCAAACACATCACTGGTAAATTCTCCCTCAACCAAATAATTACCATCGAAGAGAAACTGACCTGTTGCACTCAGAAATATCTTAGGCGTAATTTGCTGGCGTAGGGTTCCCCCTACATAATGCTCTGTCTTTTTAGTACTGGATGCATCTCTGAAAATCTCGCTGGTGAGCATTCTGTTTTTGTAGTAGGCAGTGTATGAAAACTTCTTTGTTCTGCCTTTCAGACCTAACTCATTAGATAATTCACTAAAGAATGTCCCCTCCTCTATCGTTCCTGAAGTCTCACCCGGGGTCACTTCGCTATAGAGATACTGATCAAAACCATTCAGATCATACAAGTCATTATAGCGAACCAGCTGCTCCCTGTAATCGAAGGTGTGATAGATTTGAAATATGGAATCAAGGTCAAACTGCTGAAACAGGTGTAAGCCACCTCTCTTATCATAGCTCTCCGCATTGGAGAGATAGACATTCGCATCCTCATAATCGAAAAACGAAGCATCCGGGGTATTCGGCTGAAGCTCCGGGTCGATAATTCCTCCTTGTTCTGAAACGGTATGACTGAACTGAGTCAGGTTAAAGAGCAGCAGGTATTTCCTCAGATTTTTAGGCCTGACGAAACCAAAAATATTCCAGTCATTGCTATTCACATGCCTGTCGCTTCGGCTCAGATAAGCCAGCTGCTTCTCCGCTCTGATGGCATTGAAGCTTCCTCCAATATTGAACTGCGTACTATCATTGAAGGTGAACAACACCTTGGAGATTGACCTCCCTCCTCCTGCAAACAAGGCCTCGATATCGGTATAGGGTGACCTGGTATCGAAATACCGGATTTTATCAGGAGTTGTGTAAAAGGCATCATAGGCTGTATAACCTGAAGTTCTTCCTATCACATGCGAAGGTTCGTAGAACAGTGAGCGCTGAGCCGTTCCAACATTTCCCAGATTTTGGATCAGGTACTTATTGCGTTCGTACATGCTCACCCGGTGCATATTATCGGGCAGTGTATCCGGATTCTGAAAAATGATATTGTTGAACTTGAAGTTTTTCTCAAAAGTAAAGCGGGTGCTACCGGCATTATAGTTACCCTTACTCGCCAGGGCTTCTGCATCGCGGGCATTCATTCGGGCCTGAAGTAGAGAGTCTGCTCCGTTATTGAATGAATTGAGTCCATTTTGGGCTTTCAATGAGAATGAAAGCGATATTAATACAGCAAGAAAAGCTACTTTTTTAAGCACAGCCAAAATTACGAATTCAGTTCACGTTTCCTCTTTTCAATGGCATCAATTAACAGCTTTCTGAAAGCTTCAGGCCTGTCAATTGTCAGCTCAATGGGTTGGTAGAAGCTGTCGAATTGCTTCATCAAAGAATGGTCTGCAAATGGCAAAAGTCGTACCATGTCCTTTTCCGTAGTGACAATAGAAACATCCTTTCCGTTAAGCTTTCTTAAAATCCTGTCCAGGTCCTGACTTTTAAAATTGTAATGGTCTACATATTCGAACTTCTCAACGATATCAAACTGCCTTTCCAGAAACCGGTAGAAGGGTTTGGGTTTGGCTATGGCAGAAACCACGGCTACCTGCTTCTTTGGCTGAGCCTCCCCAAAAATTGCTTTCAAGTCACCATAAGCAATGGACGAAAAGAAGACCTCGGCATTTGAGTTATACCTGTTGATCTTTCCGGTTATCTCCTTCTTATTCGCTTCTGATAAATCTTCAGGGCACTTAGTCATTACTATGGCATCAGCTCTCACGGCTTCACCTCTACCTTCCCTGAGATTACCGGCAGGTAAAACAAAGTCATTGTAAAAAGGGGTCGAGTAATCAGTAAGCATAATGTTCAAATCCCTGGCTACTTGCCTATGCTGGAAGGCATCGTCCAGCAGTATGAGCTCTGTTAATTCAAAATCCATAAGCAGGTGTGGAATGGCCAGAGCACGCTGTTCACCCACCACCACTTTTATTTCATCTCCAAACTTCCTGTAAAACTGAAAAGGCTCATCGCCTAAAGTTCTGGCTGAATCCTCTTCCCCCGCAATGCGCTCCCCTCTGGTTTTTCGACCATAACCGCGGCTTACAGTAGCCAGAGCATAGTCGCTTTTAAGCTGCCGGATGAGGTACTCAATCATGGGTGTTTTACCGGTACCTCCTGTAGAAAGGTTACCGACTGAAATAATCACACGCTCAAAACTGGCAATGGGGCGGCTGCCCTGATTGAACTGCCGATTGCGCAAACGCATGATACCGGCATACAGCATGGAAAAGGGAAACAGCAAATACCTCATGTAATTCATAGCAAGCTGACTATCTTAGCCGGTAAAAGGCAGCAAATATGGCAAAAATAAAGGATATCACTGACTTCCTCGAAAGCATAGCCCCAAAGGCTTATCAGGAAGACTATGACAATGCCGGTTTAATTACCGGAGATCCTCGGGCAGAAGTCAAGGGAGTACTTTGTACGCTGGACTGTATTGAGTCAATTATTGATGAAGCCATTCAGCGAGACTGTAATCTGATAGTTGCCCATCACCCCATTGTTTTCAGAGGGTTGAAACAACTGAATGGAAAGAACTACGTGGAACGCACCATCATCAAAGCCATTAAAAATGACATTGCCATTTATGCTATCCACACCAATCTCGACAATGTAGAAGTGGGAGTGAATAAGAAGATTGCTGAAAAAATCGGGCTGAAAAACACGAGCATCCTTTCCCCTAAATCTGCTACTCTCACCAAACTGGAGGTATTCATTCCTGAGGAAGATACAAATCAGGTGTTGGATGCGCTACATGAAAGCGGAGCAGGTAATATTGGTAACTATTCCAATTGCAGTTTCAGGGTGGTTGGAACAGGTACTTTCAAACCGAATGACAAGGCCAACCCAACCATTGGTAAGCACAATGAGCAGGAAGAAGTCAATGAGAACAAGGTAGAACTCATTTTTCCGACCTACCTGAAGCACAGGATTTTGAACACGCTTCGCAAAGCTCATCCTTATGAAGAAGTAGCCTACTACCTTCAGACCATAGAGAATAAAAATCAGGAAGTGGGTTCAGGAATGGTTGGCGAGTTGGACCAACCGATGGAGAGCGAAGAATTCCTCAGTCATCTCAAAAAGGCCATGCAATTGAATACCATCAAGTACACCCCTCTTCATCAGGGCAAAATCAGTCGCGTAGCAGTATGTGGCGGAGCCGGAAGCTTTCTCCTGAGAGCTGCTATGGGAGCGGGTGCCGATGCCTTTGTGACATCGGATTTTAAGTACCACGAGTTTTTCGATGCTGAGGGCAAAATCATGATTGCCGACATTGGACATTATGAAAGTGAAGTATTTACAAAAGAGCTACTTGGTGCGTTTATCAGTGAAAAATTTGCTAATATTGCAACCTATTTGTCAGAGGTGAATACGAACCCCGTAAAATACTTCTAAAAACACGGTTAATGGAAAAAACAGTTGCACAGAAATTAGAGGCGCTACAAAAGCTACAATCAATTGATTCTCAATTAGATGAGATTAAAAAAGTAAGAGGAGCACTTCCTGATGAGGTAGCCGATCTTGAAGATGAGATAGCCGGATACGAAACAAGAATAGAGAAATTTAATAACGAACTCAGTGAGCTAGAAGCCAATATCACTGATCATAAAACTCAGATTAAGAACTCTGAGGCCCTCATTAAAAAATATGAGGAGCAGCAAATGAACGTTCGAAACAATCGTGAGTACGATGCAATAACCAAAGAAATTGAGCTTCAGAATCTTGAGATTCAAATCTCTGAAAAGAGAATTAAAGAGTCTTACGTTAAGATTGACGCTAAGAAAGAGGAGATTGAGAAAACTCAGCACGAAATGGACGAGAGAAAGAAAGATCTCGATACCAAGAAAAATGAGTTGGAAGTATTGACAAAAGAGAGCCAGGATGATGAAGAGAAACTCTTGAAAGACAGAGAGAAGGCTTCTAAGAACATCGAAGACAGATTGCTTAACTCTTATAATAAGCTGAGAGATAATGCAAGAAATGGTCTGGCAGTAGTTCCTGTAAGTCGTGGCGCTTGTGGTGGTTGCTTCAACATTGTCCCTCCGCAGAGACAAGCTGACATCAGAGACAGCAAGAAGATCATCGTTTGTGAGCACTGTGGTAGAATTCTGGCCGAAGTGACTGACGAGATTGTTACTGAAGAGAAGAAAAAGCCAAGAAGAACCAGAAAAACAGCTGGCTAAACACTTGGTACACTACATAAGACATAAAAAATGGATAGGCTTAATTGTCTATCCATTTTTTTTATGTCTAAGCCTGTCGCTGAGCGGACAAAGTCAAAAGCTCAATGCACTGTTGAATATGGAGTTCCGACCTGGCAACTTCCCTGTTCAGGCTCGCAATGAGGCGCAACTCAAAGACATCTACTACGATAATCTGCACGACATTTTTTCACTCATCTTCTTTGAAAGTGATTCCACTTTCGAAGCCCTGAAAGAATTTGAAGACCTACGGATTGAAGCCATAGAAGACTACGAAGCCAAAACACCCTGGAAAGGTTTTCTCATGGCGGAGATCAAATTGCAGTGGGCCTTCATTAAGCTGAAGTATGGAGAAGAATGGGGCGCCTTCTGGAGCCTGCGCAGTGCCAATAAAACAATCAAAGAGAATACAGAAGACTTTCCAAACTTCGCTTTGAATGGACGTACTTCCGGGATGCTGAGCATTCTCTTTGGTGTAACACCCGACAATTACCAGTGGATTTTCAACCTCTTTGGTATGAAAGGCACTGTTAAAGAAGGGATTGATCAATTGAGGCGAAATCGTTCCAATAGCGAAATCTTTGGTTTGGAGTCTTCCATTATCCTGGGCATGGTCTATTCTCACCTGCTCGAAAACAAAGCCATGTCTCCACAATTTATCATGGAGCACCCTTTGGGAACCAATCCGCTTCCGCAATACTTTCAGGGCATTATTCTTCAAAAGTCACATCAGGCTTCTCAGGCCAGAGTTTTGTGGCAGGACGAGGCTATTTCAGTTCCTTTCAAACACTACCTGATTGCGGAAAGCTACTTTCAAGAAGGTCGGTACGATAGTGCCATTGTCTATTTTCACCAATTCCTTGATGCTTTTAAGGGCCTCACCTATCAGAAAGATGCCTATCTGAAGATTGCACTTAGTCATAAGCTTCAGGGCAAAAACAATGAATACAATGACTATTTGAACATGGCTAAAGCCAGCAAGGCGGAAAGCTCAGAGATCGACAAGAATGCGCAAAAAATCATGGATCAGTTGCCTACAATCAACCTGGATATGCTTCAGCTGCGCTTTGCCATCGATGGTGGTTACTTTGACCGCGCGCAAACCCTGATCGGCCACCTGGAATCATCAGCTCTTTCAGAGTTAGAACAAGTAGAGCTCACTTACAGGAAAGCACGCCTGAATCATGTGAAGGGTGAAAATTCAAAAGCTATAGACCTGTACCGACAGGTAACCGAGCAGGCCGAGACTATAGAAGAGACTTACTATGCCCCCAACTCTTTCCTCCAATTAGGCTATCTGCAAAGAGATGCGGGAGATGAAGAGGCGGCCAGCATGTACTTTGAACGAGTACTGAGTTTCAGAAAACATCCTTATAAGATGAGCCTGGACAGCAAAGCCAAGGTGGCGCTTAGCCTGCTAGATGAATAAGGTGTGAGGTATCATTGTACTTCTCCAGCTGAAAGGAACTTCCGGTAAAAGCCAACTGATACAAACACAGGTTAGCATGAGAAAAACTATCCATACTCTTCAAAGGATAGTTGAGCATGACTGCCAGCATCACACGCATAGCCCGACCATGCATACAGATTAACACTTCCTTCTCATCATCCTGAGCCAGAATATAATCAAGCGCTTTTTGCATTCTATCCGCTACTTGCAACGGGCTCTCCCCTCCTTCAATTCCGATATCAACCTGTCCGCTCTGCCACTTTTTGATCATGCTGGCATAGTACTCCTGCCCTGTCTGATCCACCGAAACGCCTTCATGAATACCCCAACTGATTTCATTCAGCTCCGGCAGAATCTCATGGTCCAGACCACCTTGAATAAACTTGTCCATTGACTGATGGGTTCTTTTCAGGCCTGACACATACAGCTTGTCGAACGCCTTAGTCTGATAAGCCTGATAGAAGGCTTCTGCCTGAGCCCTACCCGTATCATTGAGGTCAGCATCAATACCACTTCCCTGCACTACGCCTTTTCGGTTGTAATCAGTTTCTCCATGCCGGGTGAGGTATATTTTTTTGATCATCGATTTCTTCTATTTTTGCCTGAACCAGCCGCAAAGCTAAAAATTAATCAAGAACTGCATGTTCCACCCAAAAGCCTCTTTAGAATTTATCAACCAATTAGGCAAAAACACTTTGGTTGAACATTTAGGTATAGAAATAACTGAGTTAGGAAATGACTTCCTGATTGGCAAAATGCCCGTTGATCACAGAACTCATCAGCCTCTTGGGATGTTACACGGAGGTGCTTCAGTGGTTTTAGCAGAAACGCTAGGCAGTATTGCGGCCACCATGACGGTTGATCCGGACGAGCAGTTCTGCGTAGGGCTGGACATTAATGCCAACCACATTAAATCGGTGCGCAATGGTTTTGTTTATGGCAAAACCACTCCCATTCATGTAGGTAAAAAGACTCAGGTTTGGGAGATTAGAATTACCAATGAGGAAGACCAGTTGGTATGCATCAGCCGAATAACTATGGCTGTATTGGACAGAAAATAGGATGGAGAATAAGAAAGCATTTGTCGCTGAACCGGATTTAAAGAGCTACTCAAAAGAGCAAATCATGAGTGCCGCCATTCGTTTAGCGCGTGAAGAGGGATATCCAATGGCGGTGTGGCGAATGCCTCATCAGTCAGAAGTCAACGTGTTGATCTCTTTCAACAAGGCCTTGGAGTTAGAAAGATATGAGATGGAAGAGCTGAAAAATGGTTTCGCTCTGGCTCCCTTCAATTTTGGAGAAGAAAAAGGACTCTTCCTTAAAGCTGACGTTATTATCTCTTTCGACTTTGAAGAAATAGTTATTAAGCCGGGTGACTCACTACAGCAAGCTGACCAGTTGAATCAGTTCAAAGTGAGTTTGATTGAAAAACTGGAGCAGCCCGAAGAATCTACCGGTTTTATTCAGCCCAGATCTCTCACTCCTTCCAATGCCTCAGACTATCGTGAGCTGGTTACCCGATGTGTTGAGGCCATTAAAGATGGATTTATTGAAAAGGTTGTTCCGGCCCGAACTAAAGACATACAACTCCCCCCATCTTTCGATGTAGTGCAGTTTTTTACTAAGCTATGCACTGCTTATCAAAATGCATTCATCTCTTTCGTATCTATTCCTGAGACGGGCACCTGGATGGGTGCAACGCCTGAAGTACTCATTGAGAGAGAAGGCCATATTTTCAGAACAACTGCTCTCGCGGCCACTCAACGATACAATCCTGAGAATTCATTGACCGAGACTGCCTGGACACAGAAAGAAATTGAGGAGCAGGCCATGGTGAGTAGATATATCATCAACTGCTTCAAAAGGATCAGATTAAGAGAATTCTCAGAGAAAGGTCCCGAAACCATTAAGGCGGGTAATTTATTACACCTGAAGACTACGCTGGAAGTAGATTTAATCGCTACCAACTTTCCTGAATTACCAACCGTAATGCTTGAGTTGCTGCATCCAACTTCGGCAGTAGCCGGAATGCCTCGCGAACAGGCCCTTTCCTTCCTGAAGCATGAGGAGAAACTGGATCGTTCATTCTATGCCGGTTTCTTAGGCCCGGTTAACATTGAAGACAAAACCAACCTCTTTGTAAACCTGCGTTGCATGGAATTGACTGATGAGCAGGCCAGACTTTACGCAGGTGCAGGGGTAACGGCACACTCCAATCCTGAAAAGGAATTTGCTGAAACAGAAATGAAATTCAATACCTTACTGAACATTTTGAATCAGTCCAATTGATACTACCTCACATCAACGAGATTGCCAGCCTTTGTGCGGCCCATGGCATTAAACAAGCCATAGTTTCTCCTGGCTCCAGGTCGGCAGCTATTAGCTTAGCCTTTGAAAACCACCCTGAAATTGATGTGAAAGTAGTTGCTGATGAAAGATCGGCCGCCTTCATAGGAATGGGCATCGCCCTGCAAAAGCAGGAAGCCGTTGCACTGATCTGCACTTCAGGTTCCGCAGCATTTAATTATGCCCCTGCTATAGCCGAAGCTTATTACCAGGAAATCCCTCTACTGGTCATAACAGCAGACAGGCCTCCTGAATGGGTCAATCAGTATGACGGACAAACCATTCAGCAGGAAGACATCTACGGAAAACACGTCAAAGCTGCTTTCAACTTACCAGTTGACCTAAGCCATAGCGATGCGCAATGGCACGCCAATCGTTTGGTGAATGAGGCCATTTTGGCCACACGATCATTCCCAAAAGGACCTGTTCATCTCAATGTACCTTTAAGAGAACCCTTCTACCCGGGAGAAGACGATAAATTTGAATATCCTAAGGTCAGAAAGATCGAAAGCCTTGAAGCTGAAAAGACATTAAGTGAAGCCAACTGGAATGAGCTGCTTGGACTATGGAAAAGCTTCTCTAACAGACTCATCGTTGTGGGGCAATCGAATCCTGATACCGAACTAAGTCAAGCCTTAGCAGACTTAGCCCAAAAGACAGGCACCCCGATCATTAATGAGATTACAGCCAATCAACACGGAATTGAGAATGTTATAACCAAACAAGATGTATTTCTGCAAGGGCAACCTAAACTGGAAGCCCCGGAATTGCTTATTACCCTTGGTAATTCCCTCATATCCAAAAACCTGAAGGAATTCCTGAGAAAGAATCCCACCAAAGCTCATTGGCATATTCGTCAGGGAAGTCGATTGAATGACTCGCTCCGGCAAGTGACTCATGTGATTGACCAAAAACCGGCTCAGTTCATTCAGACATTGACTACACTTGTTTCTGAATCTGATACCAGTGCATTTGGTGAAGCCTGGAGCTCTTTAGGCCGCGAGGTAGAGAAAAAAGCACAAGACTTCCTTCATCAAGCTACTTTCGGAGAATTCAAAGCAGTACAAACCTGCCTGAATCAACTACCAACTCAAGGACAACTGCACCTGGCCAATAGTATGTCTGTTCGTTATGCCAACTTTATTGGTCTTCGACAAAATGAAGTTTCGGTTTACTGCAATCGTGGAACCAGCGGAATAGATGGCAGCAACAGTACAGCAGTCGGAGCTGCTTTAAGCACCGATGATATGGTCACATTGATTACCGGAGATATGGCATTCCTGTATGATCGAAATGCCTTCTGGCATCCTTACGACCTCAACAACCTCAGAATCATAGTGATGAATAATGCAGGGGGCGGCATTTTCGGAATGATCAAGGGGCCACGATCTCTGGCTAGTTATGAAAAGCTATTTCAGACGAACCAACCTATAACTGCAAAACTCACAGCCAAGGAATTCGGCTTTGAATATGCTACTGCTAAAAATGATGATCAACTGAATGACGAACTCAAAAGCTTCTTCAATCCATCATCTTCAGCCAAAATTCTGGAAGTCTTCTCTGATCCTAAGGTCAATGAAAAAGTACTAGCCGACTTTAAAGCCTATTGCTTGGGTTTATAGTTCAAAGGCACCATATCCGCCACCTTTTCAAAACCCCAATAGCCAGCGGAGTAAAAACTGATCGGGTCATAGACATAGCCATTGCCTTCAAACTCAATGGAGTTTTTACCCTCGACTAAAGAAATCCATGAGACTTGTTGACCTAAATCGGAAGCTGATACTGAGTTCAGTCTACCTCCAGGTTTAAAATTCTGAACAAACTCAGGGCTTTCCTTCTCCTTGGTATAAGTCACATATAGATAATTATCGAAAGGCAGCCTTCTGGAAAGGGTAGTCTCCCCTTCATCCAACCAGTCCTTTAGATTCACTTTTTGTGGATTTAGCACCCGACCGAAGCCTTCAACATCCTGAGCCAATTGTACGATGTAGCCCTCTTCTTCCAGTTTACCTTCAAATACGGTTGAAAAGAAATGTTGTAGGGAACCTTCATAGGCAGTTTGACGATTTTCTTCCCAGCGTTTCTCTTTACGCTTACTTCCTTCCATTTCGGTAAAGACAGTAAAGCCATAGTAGGTATTCAACCCTTTCGAATATTCAATTCTGAATTCTTCCAGGTGATAATCAATCTTATAACCTAAAGCCTTATTCTCGACCTGAATGGCTTCTTTGGCAAAGGCATAAAGGGTGTTTTCCTTTCGGTCGAAATAGAAGTTCAACACATCCTCATTGAGGATTTTACACTGGGAAGCATTTTTGGAATAGCCCAGAAACAGTTCTGTAAACTCCTTGAGGTAACGCTGCCATTCCTCATCCTTTCTGGCAGTGAGCGTAAAACTCCCAAGATTGACCTGCTCCGGCCTCAGATTCACATCCAGCCTAATCTCCTTCTCCTCTTCCAGCCTCATATTGAGCCCGTAAGTTTCATATCCCACAAACCTGACGATCAAATCATAAGTACCAGCCTGCGGCACCACTAACCGGAAGTTACCCTCCGTATCGGTATTAACTCCGTAAGTCGTCTCGGCAAAAAACACATTGGCAAAAGGAAGTGTCTCTCCTGTTTCAGCATCCTTCACCGTGCCTGTGATCACAAAGTTTTCCTGTGACCGGGCTTGACAAACAAATAGAAAGAAAAGAGATAAAAAGAGCAGTGGGTGTCTCATAATTAGTTAAAATTGGTTGTGGTAGGTCAGATTATATTCCAGAATCAAACATATTCATTTACCGAATTCGCCTCAATAAGTTTGCCGAAATCATTGATTTGGGCAGAAAAAACTCAACAATTCATTCGCGACTGGTTTTCAGACCAGCAAAACTTTACCCTCCATACATCCGGCTCTACAGGCAAGCCAAAAGCTATAGCCGTTTCAAGGCATCAAATGGAAGCCAGTGCCCTGGCCACTATCAACCATCTGCATATTCCAAAAGGAGCAACAACTTTGCTATGCATGAACCCTGATATGGTTGGCGGAAGAATGATGCTGGTCCGGGCAATTATTGGTCAATGGAGTCTAAAAGTTGTTCCCGCCAGCTCCTCTCCCATGGTCGAAGGCAAGATAGACTTCACAGCCATGGTGCCACTACAAGTTGAAAGCCTCGTTGATACTGAAGAGGGTAAGGAATTCCTCAACCGTATTCATACACTCATTATCGGAGGTGGGGCCATTAATGATCAGCTGTTACAGAAAGTCCGAAACCTGAAAACGAATATTTACCAAACCTTCGGAATGACGGAAACTCTGTCTCATATAGCATTGAAACGGCTCAATGGGGAAAACCCATCTGAGTACTATCAACTCATTGGTGATAATGAAATCCGGCTAAATGATTGGGGTTGTCTGGAAATTAAAGGCACTGTAACAAATGGGAAATGGATTTCCACCAACGATCTTGTTGAAATCAAAGAGCAGCGCTTTCAATGGCTGGGCCGAGCAGATCTGGTAGTCAATAGTGGTGGCATTAAAATATTGATTGAGCCATTGGAAAAGAAGCTTTCAGATTACTTTCAGACAGAGATAATTCTATGGAAAGAGAACCATGACCGTCTGGGTGAACAGTTGGTAGCCATGCTGAAGGATGAGAATATCTATGAGCATATTTCTGCTAACAAAGACACACTCAAACTGAAGTTCGACAAGTACCATTTCCCTAAAAAATGGCTATTACTTAAAAACAGTTTGGCATTAACCCCAAGTGGTAAGATCGATCGATCCAGAACTTTAGAGTTAAATAATCAATCTTTTGATGCTGGAAATTAGGCGTTTTACTTAGTTTTAGAGATTACAAAACCAATATCTTTAGGTATGTCTTTAAGAAGCCTACAGAGAAAATCTATCGCAAACCTCATCCTGGCAGATATAATAACCGCGGTTAAATTCCTGCTTAACCTGCTGTTCATCGTCCTGTTTATTGTGTTAGCGCTGGAGCTCAAGTCTATGTTGGAAATCGACATTTTCCCCAACTACAACTTTCCGCTGGATGAAATGATCAGGGACTTTTTCTAGCCCTTCATCTTAATCACCTCTTGCTGTAGCTCCAGAACGATATTTTTCAGTTGTTCAAAACTCAGATCATCATCTGCATACTCAGGAATTTCCATGCTCAAATAAGCCTTGGCTTCCCAAATCTCAATGACATCTCCGGCATCAACCCTGTAAGGCGAATAGGCTTTATTATCAGAAACCAGGAACAATTGACCATGCTCTTTGGTGTAATCAAATACCCTTTTATAGACCACTCCCTCTTCTTTTGAAAGAATGATGTAGCATCGGCCATCCTTGATGTCATGAATTGAATCTACATACTGACCGATAACGATCGTACCGGGTCTGATAGGCAGCATAGAATCACCGGTAATTTCAAAAGCCCTGTAAGTACCTGACCTTGGCAGGCTTGGTATCTGAAATTTTGGAAGGTCTTCCAAATACTGCGGATCTGCATATCCATTGAGGTAACCTGCTGATGCCTTCTGAGGGATCAAATCTATCAGTTCATTGTCTTCCTCATCTACCGTAATCGAAAGAACCTTCATACCGCCAGATGATTTATTCAATGCTTCCAGCTCTTCATGGGTCTTACCTGTCAGGTCTCTGGAAATCATAGCATCCACTGAAACTCCAAAGAGTTTAGACATATTCTGAAGGTTGTTCAACCGAGGATCAGCTCTTCCTTCTTCATAAGCACCTACTAATGATCTTTTAATATTTATCTTTTCAGCAAACTCTCCCTGTGTCCAATGGTGTAGCTTTCTCAGGTATTTGATATTTTCGGAGACCAAACTCATAGCATCAATTTTGCACTAAAATAACTAATTATTTTAGCTATATGACAAAATATTTAGTGTTAATTTGGCATGTTATTGGTTAGAAAGTTGGGGTCAATCAACTCAAAAATCATGAAGTCCTTTTTCTCAGCACTCATTTTACTCTGTTGTGCATTTCAGCTTTCTGCCCAAAATACCATCGGTCTTAATGTACAAGGCTTTGTACCTACAGGAGAACTCAGAAAAGATTCACCAGGCATCTGGGGTGGTGGTTTCGCATTGACCGGAGCCTTCAATATTCGTCAATCCCCTATTTATGCCGGAGGTACACTGGACTTCACCCGGTATGGTTCTGAAGTGAGAGACGGCTGGCACGGCCAGGTTCTGGGTGATGTCAGGCATCGCAGACAGTTTGAAATGACCAGACTGCTGGGTTTCATCAGACTTTCTCCCGATTGTGATGCAGGTTTCTACCCTTATGTAGATTTCACTGCTGGCGTTAACTACGTATATACCCGTTCCATTTTGCGCGATGGACCACTAAGAGACGCTTTCGATCACTTCACAGATTGGGATGATTTTTCCTTTACTTATGGTCTGTCGGCAGGCATAGAAGTACCACTTGGTGAAGACGTTTTACTCGATCTTTATTTCAAGTCCCTCAAGAGCGGTAGAACAGAATATTTGTCTCCGTCATCTGTCAACTATGACAGGGAGAACAACGAATACCTGCTGGAAGTGCAACAGTCGAAATTCGATTCTTTTACTTTCGGCATCGGCATTAAGGCCTATCTCTACTAATTGTCAAGCTAACTTCGCCATTTATAACGCTTTTTCCTCGCTCCTAAGAATTCGATTTTAGTCGCGGAATTCTTAACATATTTTGATTTTTATTCAATCAAAAAAAGAATCTGATGACGACTAGGAAAATCGGAGATTCAAATATCAGACGAATCTTGCTTTTTAGTTTCATGCTTCTTTTCACCGCTTCACTAGGTTGGGCGCAGAAAGTAGACATGGACATTTTTAAAGACATGAATGCCAGGAGCATTGGCCCGGCTGCCATGAGTGGAAGAATTACAGCAATTGATGTAGTTCAGAGCAACCCGGACATAATTTATGCCGGTGCTGCTTCAGGTGGTGTATGGAAAACTACCGGAGGCGGACTTACCTGGGAGCCTATTTTCGATGATCAGGCAGTTCAAGGTATTGGTGCTATCAGCATCTACCAAAAGAACCCTGACGTTGTATGGGTAGGAACAGGTGAAGGAAATCCAAGAAACTCGGTTAGCTCGGGATATGGTGTTTACAGAACCTTAGATGGTGGTAAAACCTGGGAACTAATGGGACTGGAAAAAACCAGAAACATCCACAGAATTTATATTCACCCAGACAATCCGGACATTGTATATGTTGGAGCTATCGGTTCACCTTGGGGTGAGCACGAAGAAAGAGGTGTATTCAGAACAATGGATGGTGGTAAAACCTGGGAGAAAATCCTTTATACCAACAACCTGACTGGTGTGGCTGATATGGTAGCCGACCCAAGCAATCCTGACAAAATCTTCGTAGCCATGTGGGAACACAAAAGATGGCCATGGACATTTAAGTCTGGTGGTGAAGGCTCAGGACTTTACATGACACTTGATGGTGGTGACACCTGGAAAAATTTAACTGGTGAAGGTGGACTACCAAAAGGCCCTTACGGACGTATTGGTCTTTCTATCGTTCATAACAAACCGAACTATGTATACGCTATCATCGAATCTAAAGCCAATGCGCTTTACAGATCAGAAGATGGTGGTTTTACCTGGGAAGAGCGCACTACTGCTGCCAAAGAAGGCGACATGGGTAACAGACCTTTCTATTACTCTTCAATCTACACCGATCCTGATAATGAGAACAGAGTGTACAGCTTGTACTCAATGGTTTCAAGATCAGAAGATGGTGGTAAAACTTTCGATGTAATCATTCCTTACTCTGGTGTTCACCCTGACCACCATGCTTTCTGGATTCACCCTAACGACCCTGAATTCCTGGTAGATGGTAATGACGGTGGTCTCAACATCTCTCGAGATATGGGTAAAACCTGGAGATTCACTGAGAAAATCCCTGTTGGACAGTTCTATCACGTAAATGTAGATAATGAATTCCCTTACAACCTGTATGGTGGTATGCAGGATAACGGCTCATGGGTAGGTCCTTCTTACGTATTCAACTATGCCGGTGTAAGAAACAGCGACTGGCAGGAATTGAGCTTTGGTGATGGTTTCGATGTGGCCCCTATCGTAAGTGACTCTCGTTATGGTTACACCATGTCTCAGCAAGGTAATGTAAGCCGATACGACAAAGTTTCTGGTTATAACAAAACTGTTAGACCTACTGAACCTGATACCGCTACTGAATTAAGGTTCAACTGGAATGCTCCTGTAGCAATTGATCCTCATAACCCTAACGGTGTGTATTATGGATCTCAGTTTGTTCACTACAGCTCAAACCGTGGTGATGATTGGGAAATCATTTCTCCAGATTTGACTACCAATGACCCTGAGAAACAAAAGCAAAACGAAAGTGGTGGATTGACTATTGATGCTACTGGTGCAGAAAACTTCACTACTGTAATTGCTATTGCTCCAAGCCCGGTAGACAGAAATGTGGTTTGGGCAGGAACAGATGACGGAAATGTTCAAATCACTCAAAACAGAGGTGAAACCTGGACTAATGTAGGAGCTAAATTACCTGGTTTACCTGCAGGGAGCTGGATTCCTCAAATCAGAGCATCAGAGTATAATGCTGGTGAAGCGTGGGTAATTGCCAACAACTACAGAAGAAATGACTGGTCTGCTTATGCTTATCATACTTCTGACTACGGTCAAACCTGGACCAGAATCGCTGATGATAACAAGGTGTTCGGATATACACTTTCTATCCTTCAGGATCCAATTGAGCCAAACCTGGTATTCCTTGGTACTGAGAATGGACTATATGTAAGTTTCGATAAAGCACAGACCTGGAACAAGTGGAATCACGGATACCCTAACGTTTCGACTTATGACCTGGCTTACCAGGAAAGAGAGCATGATTTAGCCATTGGTACTTTTGGTAGAGCATTCTATGTATTGGATGATATTCGTCCATTGCGTGAGTTTGCCAAGAGAGGGGTTAACACTGCTAAAGCCGAAGATCTGATCGTATTTGATGTGGCTGATGCTTATCAAATGACTTACCGTCAGCCGGCTGGCATGAGATTCCCTGCAGATGGCGGACCATTTGAAGGTGAAAACAAATACTTCGGTAGTGCTGCCATTAAGTTCTATGTTAGAAACGATGAGGCTGAAGCTGCTGCTGAGCCTGCTCCTGAAAATAACAGAAGAAGACGCAGAAATGCTCAGGCAGAGGAAGAAGCTAAACCAGAAGCTAAGAAGCTACCAGGCCGTATTAAAATGACCGTTTTAGATGCCAGTGGTGATACAGTAAGAACTGCCGAAAGCACTTATAAAAAAGGTCAGGTTAATACAATCAACTGGGACTTGAACAGAAGAAATCCTTATCCTGTTGAATTCTCTGGCGGTGGTGGATTCGGTCGCTTCGGTGGCGGAGGCTTCGGTGGTGGACGTAACCGTGAGCAAACTGCCGGTGAAGCTTTACCGGGTACTTACACTGTAGTGCTTGAATTGGGAGACCACAAAGTTGAAAAGTCTGTAACAGTTCACACTGACCCTAGAATTGATGTGAGTATGTCTGACCTGAGAGCTAAGCAGGACTTCCAGGACGAAATCCTGAAAATGTCTCAGACTTTCTTCAAATTAACTAACCGAGTTAGAGAAGCGGACGACATCATCAGCAAAGTAGAAGCTCAGATTAAGGAAGAAGAAGACAAGAGCAAGACCAAAGAGTTAAGCGAAGCTTTGAAAGCCGTAAAAGAGAAATTCGAAGAGGTTCAGAAAATCACTACCGGAATCAGAAGACCAGGTGGACAAGCTACTCCTAGAGAAAGCTATCCAAATGCCAATAACTGGTTGGGCCAGGCAAGAAGATATGCCAGCTCTAGACTTACTGCTCCGGGGCAAAATGAGATGGATCTGAAAGAAAACGCTCAGAAAATGATTAACGAAGCTATGGACACCGTCAATGACTTCTTCAGCAATGACTGGCCAGCATTCCAGCAAGCTTATCAGAAAGTGAGCTTCAACTTCTTCAAAGACTTCTCTGATCCTATCAGAAACTAAGAATTGATATAAGCTAATTGAAAAGGCTACTCCTCAGGGGTAGCCTTTTTTTATACCCATTGATCAGGTATCAATAAGACTTTTCAGCCAATGAACCTATTCGAATATTAATGTTTTAAGGGTTTCTGGCTTGCTACTTCTGCCCTATCGCTTAATTTCGCAGTCAAACTTAGCATCATGAGCAAACCAAACTGGCAAACCGTAAAGGAATACGAAGATATCACCTATCAAAAATCAGGAACTGGTGTGGCAAGAATAGCCTTCAATCGTCCTGAAGTTAGAAATGCCTTCAGGCCAAAAACAGTAGCTGAACTGTTCGAAGCTTTCCTCGATGCCAGAGAAGACACCAGTATTGGAGTGGTTCTGTTCTCGGGAGAAGGACCTTCTCCCAAAGATGGTGGTTGGGCATTTTGTAGCGGTGGCGACCAACGTGCCAGAGGTCATCAGGGATATGTAGATGACGATGGAATGCCAAGACTCAATATTCTTGAGGTGCAAAGGCTGATCCGCTTTATGCCCAAGGTGGTCATTGCAGTGGTCCCAGGCTGGGCTGTCGGAGGCGGACACAGTTTGCACGTGGTCTGTGACCTTACTTTAGCCAGTAAAGAACATGCCATTTTCAAGCAAACAGATGCCGATGTAACCAGCTTCGATGGAGGCTACGGCTCAGCCTATTTAGCCAAAATGGTTGGACAGAAAAGAGCCCGAGAAATCTTCTTCCTTGGAAGAAATTACTCCGCTCAGGAGGCCTTCGATATGGGCATGGTGAATGCGGTAATTCCACACGATGAGCTGGAAGACACTGCCTATGAATGGGCACAGGAAATACTGCAGAAGTCACCAACATCTATCAAAATGCTGAAGTTTGCCTTTAACCTAACTGACGATGGCATGGTAGGTCAGCAGGTATTTGCCGGTGAAGCTACCCGCCTGGCTTACATGACAGATGAGGCTAAAGAAGGAAGAAATGCATTCCTGGAAAAAAGAAAGCCAGACTTCAAGGATATTAAGTGGATTCCGTGATTTTTTGACCAACTTAAGGTCTTAGATCTTAACTTGATTCATGCTTGAGCTCTGGCAAACCGTTTCGCCATACATTTTACCAGTCTATTATGTAGTCATATTTCCGGTTGTCATTAACATTCTGCTGGAAAACAGAAATCCGCTCAAGACTCATTCATATTTGCTCCTGCTTTTACTCCTGCCACTATTCGGAGTGGTGATTTACCTTTTCTTTGGCCAGAACATTAGGAAACGGAAAATATTTGCCAAAAAACAACTGATCAATCAGGCTTTTGGCGACCTGTACTTTCAAACACGAATTGAAAAGGAATCTATTGATGAGGTACTCCCACCGGAGCTTTCTCAATACGAACGGGTGATCCGCTTCCTTAAAAAAGACCTATCACCACTAACTGGAAACAACACTGTTACCCTGTTAAACAATGGTGAAGAGAAATTCCCGGTGCTCATTCAGGCTTTGGAGCAGGCAAGACACCACATCCACTTCGAATACTACATCTATGAAGAGGGAGATATTGGCAACCACATAGCTGAAGTCCTTAAAAGAAAAGCAAGTGAAGGAGTTTCCGTCAAGATGATTGTGGATGGGGTTGGCTCCCTCAGCCTCTCAAAAGGATTCTTTCAAGACCTCAAAGCTGCAGGAGTTCACATAGTTGAATTTATGCCTGTACTATTTCCTTCATTCACCAGTAAAATCAATTACCGTAATCACCGCAAAATTGTGGTAGTAGATGGAATGATTGGTTTCACTGGAGGAATTAATATCAGTGACAGGTATATCAATAATGGAAAATACCCTACCTATTGGAGAGACACGCATGTACGCATAGAAGGTGAAGCTGTCAAAACCCTTCAGTTTTTGTTCCTGCTCAGCTGGCAGTTTGTCACACAGGAAGAAATACTCCCCGAAAGTCAGTTTTTTCCAGAGTTCACCCCAAAAGGGAAAGACCTGGTTCAGATCAATGCCAGTGGCCCCGACTGGGAGTTAGCGAGCATTATGGACTCATTCTTTCTGGCCATTTGCTCAGCCCGGAAAAAAGTCAGTATTGCCACTCCCTATTTTATTCCGAATGAAAGTATCATGGATGCCATTGTTACGGCCTCCAAGAGCGACATTGAAATAGATATTATCATTCCTGATACAGCTGACTCATGGATTGTTGAATCGGCTACTAAATCATTCATCAAGCAGCTACTCGAAGCCGATGTGAATGTATACCTGTACAAGAAAGGCTTCCTTCACTCCAAAGTCATTATCATAGACGAAAACTTTGCCTCTGTGGGTAGCGCCAATATGGACTACAGAAGCTTTGATTTGAATCATGAAGTCAACGCCTACTTCTATGATAAAGTGATTGTACATCAACTGATGAATGAATTCGAAAAGGATAAATTAGAAAGCAAGCAGGTAGAATGGAAGGAATGGAAGGCTAGAGGGCTTTATCAGAAATTAAAAGAGTCAGTATGCAGGCTCCTGGCACCACTCCTTTAATTATTAACCCACAATTAATATTTCCTTTCGAAGAACATCCCAAATGAACAGTACTTTTGACACAGAATGAAAAAGTATTTTGAAATAGTTCTGTTTGCGATAGTACTCTGCTTTGTAAGTGTAGCGAAAACCCAACAGGAAGAGCCAACTCCCTATGTCATCATGATCTCATTCGATGGCTTTCGTCACGATTATGTAGAGAAATTTGATGCCCCTAATTTCAAAGCTTTTATCAATGATGGTGTTGCCGCTGAAGCAATGATTCCCTCCTATCCATCGAAAACATTTCCCAATCACTACACTTTGGTTACCGGCTTGTACCCCGATCATCACGGACTGGTTGACAACACTTTCTATGACAAGGACCTGGACCTTCAATACAGCATTGGCAACAGGGAGCGAGTTGAAAACCCCGCCTTCTACGGTGGCCTCCCTCTATGGCAACTAGTTCAACAGAATGGAATGAAGTCAGCTTCCTATTTCTGGGTTGGTTCTGAAGCAAAAATTGCCGGTTCCTATCCGTCCTACTATCACATCTATGATGGAAATGTGAGCAACGATGACAGGGTAAACGCAACTCTGGACTGGCTAAAATTACCTGAAGAAGATCGTCCTCATTTTATTACCCTTTACTTTTCCATGGTAGACTCACAAGGACATGCCTTTGGCCCTGATCATGAAGAAACGAAAAAAGCAGTTTTAGAAGCCGATCGTTTATTGGGAATGCTGAAAGAGGGCGTAAACCAACTCAATCTGCCGGTGAATATTATATTGGTATCAGATCATGGAATGCAACCAGTCCTTCCTTCTTATGATAACTATCAAGACCTTACAAAACTGACCAAAGGGCTCGATTCTGAAAAAGTGCGTGTGGTTAGCAATGGAGCCCATGCCCACTTCTATACCAGCGATGAAGTTTCCAAAAAGGAAACCTACGAACTTTTAAAGTCCAGAGAGAATCATTTCAAAGTCTACTACAAAGAGTCACTTCCTGAGCACATGCACTATGGCCAACACAAAAGAATAGGAGACATCATGATAGTCATGGATCCTGGTCATTATATCAGTTCAGAAAGACGAATCAAATTCGCTGTTGAAAACAATATGACTCGCGGAGAGCATGGCTTCGATCCCTATGCTACCCCACACTTGGGAGCTATCTTTTATGCTAATGGCCCCAACTTCAAAAAAGGGCTAAAAATAGGTCAGTTTGAAAACATTCATATCTACCCCTTAGTCGCTGACTTACTGAACATTAAGTCTTATCCTGAAATTGACGGCAGCTTAAGTACCTTGAATTTTATTGTAAACGGGAGATAAAAATCCATTTCTACGGCTTATTTTCATCCAAAGTTAATCCACTATCATAATGACAAATAAACCACTATTGATTGTTTTCTTGCTTGTAGTACTATGCCTGAATATCAAAGCGCAAAGCGTTGATGAAACATTTAACGTCTCAATAACTACATCACCCAATATTTATTCAATAAACCCCACTTCTGATGGAAGGCTGATATTAGCCGGGTATATTCAGAAGGTAAATGGTCAACAACTCGATTTAAGCTTTAGAAATACTGTTGTTATTATCAACCCCGATGGAACAAGAGACAATAGTCTTGCATTTGACAACCAACTGACAGAATCAGGAATAAGAGCAGCTTATGAAATGGCAGACGGCAGTATTGCCGTGGAAACATTTATAGGCTTCGGATCAAAAGGTCTTAACCTTTACGATGCAACAGGTCAGATCAAAGATAATTTTCAATTAGATGGCTCAATTAATAATATCAGCCTGGCAGCACCTTTGGAAAATAGTTTTTTTGTAGTCGCTTCTACTACAAGTGGGAGACAACTATTAAAAATCGATAACCAGGGAGCCATCGATGAGACTTTTGGCAGGCACTCGGTTGAGGGAGCTCAGTATCTATTACCTGGAAATGCCGGAGACGTTATAGTCGTTGGTAGAGATCAGTTTTTCGAAGGGAATGAAATAGGAGTAGCCTATAAAGTTCTTCCTAATGGTATGTTGGCCTCAGACTTCAATACTGGCACTCAGGAGTCTATTGAAATAAGAGGAGCCTTTAGAGAAGCTGATGACCAGCTTTTCGTATATGGAAGCTTTACTTCATTCCAGGGTGAATCAACTCCATCGAGCTATTTTAGATTAAATGCAGACGGTTCATTTGATGACTCTTTTGATCTTACCCTAGGAAATGATTTTACCTCCTACAATACAAGTTACTTGTCAGAAGCAACCCAAGATGACGAGGGCAACTACTACATTGCCGGGTGTACCCTTACAGGATCCGGGTTAGCAGTTGTATTATATAGCCTGAAAGATGATGGCACTGTAAACTTTGATTTCAACCCCATACTCCTTAATAACCAAAGTGGAAGTTGCGGGGCGAATTTTGGCTTGACTCTCATTGATAACACCACATTTTACTCTGCCGGGCATATAACCTACGGTGAAGATCCTCTTTTACAAGGTTTTGTAGAGTTTGATAAGTCCGGAGTAATCAAAGGCACTAACCCTAAGTTAAGAGACCAGGCTACAAACCTGCGATCAGCCTTTCTGTTTAATGATGGTAAAATACTTTTGAGTGGAGAGTTTACCGATGTCAATGATGAGAGAGCAAACCTTTTGTTTAGATTAAATAGTGATGGAACATTAGATAATTCCTTTACAGTTGATAATGACCTGGCCAACTATGCACAGGCACAAATCAATGCAATTGATACCACTTCAACCGGACAAATTCTTTTGGCCGGAAATGTAATTATGAATGGACAAGTAAGGTCATTATCCAGATTTAATAAAGATGGAAGTTTCGATAATTCATTTAATACCTCTATCACTTCATCCTCCGGAGGAATAAGTGTTATTAAAAATTATGGGGAAGGTAAGCTTCTGGTAGCAGGTAAAAGGCTCAGCGGGAACAACCTTTCTGGTCACATCGCCATTATAGACGAAGACGGAAATATAGATAGTTTTATAGATTTCCTTGATAACCAATTTGATGAGGTAAAAAGAGTTGAAGTTTTGGAGGATGGTAGCCTTATAGTAGCAGGTACCCTTCAGAATTCAAGAGGCTTCTTATATAAAATATTACCTGATGGTACTTTAGACCCGTCATTTACAGAGCACCCAAATCTGGACTTAGGTATTTTTGCCATGGCCATAGTCAATGAGAAAATCATAGTAGGTGGCTTTCTTAATGTAGGAGGGTCTCCTGAAAATGTATCAATTCCTGTTAATCAATACTCCATGGATGGTGAATTAGTAGATTCTGAATCCATTAGTGTCAATGGTAAAGGAGATGGTTTTCCTATTATCCAAGACATTCATGTCACTAAAGATGAAGAGCTATTCATTACTGGCCTATTCGGGAAAGTTAATAACCTCCCTGTAGTAAACTTTGCAAAAGTAAGCCTTGATGGAAGAGTCGACCCGGAATATGTATTCGATTTTGAATATGGGTACTTAAAACAATTTATTCAAATCTCAAATGACTATGCCTTACTTATGGGTGATTTTGCCGGAATTGGTAATAGCGAGAATATCGGTTTGGCCAAAATTAAAATAACCAATACTGCCCCTGAAGTTATAGGCACCTTAAATGATCTGGAAACCAATGAGGACACAGCAATTACACTTTCATTAGATGACCTAAATATCACAGACATAGACGATGATCAAAATCAATTGTCAATAAGACTTCAATCAGGTGATAATTATACTTTCGATGGCCTTTCAGTAACTCCTGACCTTAATTTCAATGGAACTCTCATGATCTCCTTAGTTGCCAGTGATGGTAAAGATGATAGTGAGCCGTTCAGCATTCCTTTGGAGGTTCTTCCCGTTAATGATGTTCCGGTAATCACTGATCAAACAACCAATCTTAGCGTAGACGAAGAAACCGCCATAACACTTGAAATTGGAAGCTTTCAAGTTAATGATCCAGACAATACCTTTCCAGATGATCATACACTTGAGATTCTTGAAGGAGATAACTATAGCTTTGACGGAAATGCGGTAACACCAGCTGTTGATTTTAACGGAGAACTTACAGTGAACTTGAGAATCAATGATACAGAAAACGGAGAAAACTTTGGCGCCTTAATTACAGTCAATCCGGTTAATGATGCTCCTGTAATCCAGAGCCAGGCCGGGACAATCATTAGTGATATGGATAGCCCTTTGACTATTCAGCTGTCTGACCTTATTGTGAACGATCCAGACAATAGTTACCCTGATGATTTCACTCTGACAGTAGAAGCAGGTGATAATTACACACTGGATGGAAATACAATCACTGCCGTAGAAGACTTCTTTGGAGAAGTCACAGTCCCTGTAAGGGTAAATGATGGAAATGCTGATAGCGAGAGTTTCAATCTCACTATAACGTTTAATCCAGTGGCTTCCATTTTCGAGGATATCCAATCAAGGAGAGTAAAGACATATCCAAACCCAGCAAGCAAAAAAGCGATCGTTGAGTTTGAAAATGACATTTTCGTACCTGTTGTAATCGATATATACAGCAGTACAGGAAAGAAAATATCTCTTGGTGAATTCTCTAAAACTGATATTCTCTTTTCAGAAGAGATAATCTTACGCAACTTGAATTCTGGTGTATACACATTGGAAATCAGGCAAGGAAATACCTACCGAGCTGTGAAAAAGATCATTATCAAAAACTAGTTCAAAGTCCTTTAAAACACACTGGCCAACATTCTCAAAACATCTTCTTCGCGAGACCATTTGAGTTTGTTGGCTTTTATATATCCTCTGATTTCTTCCTGCTGTTTTTTGGAAAGAATGGATTGAATATTCTGTCTGGTAAGTTCTATCTCTTTGAAGGAATCATTATCTGTCTTTCTCCAAAAGTACCTATGTTTGGATAAATAAGCAGGTTTTGCTCCTTCAGAATATCCATCAATTCTTCCCTGTCTAACTCTTAGCCTCTTATCGTAATATTTAATTATTTCGAAATCAGGCTTATCAATCAGCCTGACACAAAACCTTGAATAATCAGGAAAGTCTTCAAAGCTTTGCCAGTTGATCAATTCGAACTTTTCCTGCCCTTCACCCTCATTCTTGTCGAGAATAAGCAGGCTTATGAGGTTCTCATTCAGATTGAGGACCATGCCTTCCTGAGGCTTCCGTGCGAAAAGCTTATCTGAATTGGTATGATAATTAAACAGGAGGTGTTCAGAGGTATCACCATTGATATCAACGTAAAAGCCATACCTCCATTCATCAAAGGCCAGCATATGCCCTTCCCCCTTGTCCTGTGCTAAGCCAGCATTGAACTCCTGAAGACTCACACTATTGACAACGGCTCCTGACTGCGCTGACAGGCAGCAGCCCGAGAAGAGCATGACAAGCATACACGATATCTTAAAAGAGTCTTTGAACATACTATTGATTAAATAAACATAGTAAACAAAAGCAAATATTATCTCACATATACGCCAGCATTATTGATTATGTTTGTAAGGCTATGAGTGCAGTGAAGTCAAAGAACTTAAGAAACATCTGGTATGTAGCCTGCCATGGAAGTGCTTTACCAAAAGGTAAAACCATAGAAAAAGAGATTGATGGTGAGAAAATATGTCTCGGCAGAGACGAAAACGGGAAGCCATTTGCCCTCAGAAATCAGTGCCCACACAGAGGTATTCCATTAACCTATGGTAATTTCGATGGCTGCGAAATTGAGTGTTGTTATCACGGATGGAGATTTCAAACTGATGGTGTTTGCTCCAAAATACCAGCTCTACCTCCACAGTCTACCCTCGATGTTTCCAAAATCAGAGCACCGTATTATCCGGTAAGAGAAAGGCATGGCATCGTCTTTATCTATCTGCCTAAAGACATGCGTAAGCCGGAAGATATTGATGAAAGTCTATCACCTCAATTCCCATTAAGTGAAGACCAGTCTTTCGATCTGGTAACAGCTAAAAAGATGGACTGTGGGCTTGATCATTCAGTGATTGGACTGATTGATCCTGCACATGTTCCTTTTGTGCATCAGTCATGGTTCTTTAGAAAGAAGACCAACCTAAAACTCAAGCAGAAGAACTTCGCCCCTTCTCATTTGGGCTTCACTATGGTGAGACATGCCCCTTCTAAAAATTCAGCGGCCTACAAGATTCTCAAGAAGGAACAGACCACTGAAATAAGCTTCCAGCTTCCGGGCATTAGAATAGAGCATTTGAAGGTGGGGGAAAACGATATCGTCATTATGACTACACTGACTCCGGTGAATGAGCATGAGACAGAACTTACACAGTTCATCTATACTGACATCAAATGGTTTAAACCATTAAGGCCAATCTTCTATCGCTTTGCGGATACTTTCATTCAGCAGGATGTAGATGTATTCAAGAAGCTGAAAGAAGGCCTGAACAATAATCCTCCATTAATGCTAATGGGAGACCCTGATATGCAGGCTAAATGGTATAATGCCATTAGAACGCGCTACGAAAAATGTCAGGAGGAGAAGATACCGTTCGAAAACCCCATTCAGGCACAAACACTATACTGGCAAACGTAATTAGCTCAGAAGTATATAATTAGGAGGAAGACTTCAATACTATTAGTCAGCTATTTAGTTCGTCTCTAACTTTCTTAGGCAGGCTGGCGATTATCAGGTCGTATGAATGATCGGTAAGCTCTTTGATAAGATGGTCTGGAACTGATCCATCCACAAAAACAGAATTCCAGTGCTTCTTATTCATGTGCCAGCCAGGCTTAATTCCCGGCCATTCCTCTCTGAGCTCAATGGCTCTCTCCGGGTCGCACTTCAGATTAATAAACTGAAATTCATCTATTCCTGTAATGGCGAAAACCTTACCCATTGCTTTGAATACCAGTGTTTCAGGACCAAAAGGAGTGTCCTCGGTAACACCGGACTTGGCTAAACAGTAATCTCTGAATTCGTCAAGGTAAATCACATCCGCGAAATAAAACGCACGATCATGACGGTCAGTGCAATCAAAAACATAATGATGGATATCTTATTGATTCCATGCATCACCTTGAGATTGAAGTTAGAGGGTCTGTTAGGATCTTTCTTCCTAAAGAAATACCCTAATACCGGTCCGAAGTCAAAAGCCTCTTTAGTGGTCAGTTTAACTCTTTCTGTTTTTTCTTCTTTATTATTCTCTTCCGACATGATCTCCATTTTATACTTCAACAGCCTTTGGTTCAATCCACTTACCATCGGCTCTAATAATTTCTATCAATTCATCTACTGCCTGAGCAGAGGGAACTCCTCTCTTCATTACTTCCTGGCCCTTGTAAAGGGTGATTTTTCCTTTACCTGAGCCAACGTAACCATAATCAGCATCAGCCATCTCTCCGGGGCCATTAACAATGCAGCCCATGATACCGATCTTTACCCCTTTCAGGTGGTCTGTTCTCTTGCGAATCATTGCCGTGGTTTCCTGTAAATCGAAAAGTGTTCTGCCACAACTCGGACATGAGATATACTCTGTCTTAGTCATACGGGTTCTGGCCGCCTGAAGGATACCAAAAGCTGTTGTATTCTTTAGTTTAATATCTGCCAATAGTGAATCTCTACCACCCTGCTGGCTCGATGTCAGCATCACGCCATCACCAAAACCATCAACCAGTAGCCCACCAATATCTGTTGAAGCATGAATCAGGAACTCTTCTTCATCCCTCACCTCGAAATTTCTGATAATAATAACCGGAACCGAAAGCTTACGCTTGACCAGCTCAAAGAAGAACCTTCTTAATGCAGGCATGGCATGGATATTCTGAGTTTCGAGAAGTACTACCAGATTATCCGCTTCAAGAATCATCATGGTTTCCTCGTCTATTTCAGAAGCATCCAACCTGATGAAGTTCAATACATCGTCACAGTCTTCAGCTTCCGCCAATTGCTCCAATGAGTAAACCGGGTACCTGCTTTTCCTATCATCCAGTTCTTTCCAGACAGGATAGTCAATCAGTTCCATTAGACCATTAGGCAACATAAAGGGGATAGACTTACTTCCTGAATAGATAAAATCAGCTCCCTGATCATTCATGGTCCATTTATCCGGTTCAGGTAAATAGAAATGTCCTACTGACTTCAGGTCTTTGATTCCAATCTCCTCCAGGCTGCTCAGGTCCGCAAATACCCGAGGCACATTGACATCTCCAATATTTAATACTTCCCTTGATTGTCTTTTATGATAAAGGAAAGGGTCTATGGGATTTTCCT
This sequence comes from Roseivirga sp., assembly GCF_965216855.1. Classification (NCBI taxonomy): domain Bacteria; kingdom Pseudomonadati; phylum Bacteroidota; class Cytophagia; order Cytophagales; family Roseivirgaceae; genus Roseivirga; species Roseivirga sp. The sequence continues at coordinate 893,864 of NZ_OZ244204.1, forward strand.
CAATTTCCGGGATAGCATCATGCCCGGAGCGCAACTTATATCGATCTACCAACTTCTGAGCAACAGGTGCTTCGAACTCCGGTTCTTCAGTGAGAGAAACACGAACAGTATCTCCTAAACCATCTTCCAGTAAAGTACCAATACCCACAGCTGATTTAATCCGGCCATCTTCAGCCTCTCCGGCTTCTGTGACTCCTAAGTGAAGTGGATAAGGCTTCAACCCCTCTTCATCGAGCTTTTGAACGAGTAAACGATACGCTTCTACCATTACCTGCGCATTACTCGATTTCATGGAAAGAACGATCTGATCATAATTAAGATCTTCACAAATTCTGAGGAACTCAAGTGCTGACTCAACCATCCCCAGAGCAGTATCTCCATAACGACTCATGATCCTGTCAGATAGCGAACCATGGTTGGTTCCTATTCTCATGGCCGTTCCGTGCTTTTTACACAGTTCAACTAATGGTGTAAATCTCTCCCTGATCCTTTCCAGCTCAGCCTGATACGTTTCATCTGTATATTCGATGTTTTCAAAACGTTTCTTATCGGCATAATTCCCAGGATTGATTCTTACCTTTTCTACAATCTGAGCAGCCAATTCCGCTGCATTAGGTGTAAAATGGATGTCGGCCACCAATGGCACCTGACAACCTCTTTTACGAAGCTCATTTTTAATATTTCTGAGGTTTTCAGCCTCTTTTAAACTTGGAGCAGTGATACGTACTAACTCACAGCCCGCCTCAACCATTCGCAGGGTTTGCGCAACACTACCTTCAGTATCCATAGTGTCGATTGTGGTCATGGATTGCACCACAATTGGATTATCGCCTCCAATCACTACATCTCCAACCCTTACCGGGATGGTTTTTCTGCGATTGTACTCCACTAGGCTGTTACAGTATTTTTTGGCTTGAGAAACGATAGATTCCATGAATGTTGTACTTGCTGCAAAGGTAACCGTAAATAAAAGATTTTGTTAGTCAAATATCTCCCAACTGTGGGCGAAGTACGATCTCTTCAACCACAGTTTGTCTTGAAAGAGCATGACAAGCAAAAATAGCATCGGCTATATCTTCTGCCTTCATAAACCGACTTTCGGGCAACTCCACTCCTTCCCAGCTGGCGGTATAGGTGGCACCGGGTAAGATTGAAGTCACACGTACCCCATGTTCCTTCATCTCCTCACGGAGACATTTGGTAAACCCAAGCAAAGCGAATTTAGATATGGCATAACTACCTCCATTAGGATAGGCTGTAAAACCAGCAATGGATCCCGTAGTGAAAATATGTCCTTGCTTGCGTTCTTTCATACCACCTACTAAAGCCCTGGTCAGGTGATAGGCGCTGTACAAATTGGTTTCAATCATCTTTTCCAAATTGCCGTCTTCCTCTTCATGAATAGAGCCTGGAAAGAATATCCCGGTATTGTTGAGCAGCATGTCCACCGGCCTGCCAATACTTTTGACATAATCAGCAAATGCCAGCACTTCTGCCTTCTTAGACATGTCTGTAGGTCGGGTGAAAACCTCTCCCTCGGCATCTGACGTCAACTCTTCCTTCAACTTCAATAAATCTTCTGCGCTCCTGGCACAGGTTACAATATCGAATCCTTCTTTTAAAAACCTCTCTACAGTGGCTCTTCCAATTCCTTTGGTTCCGCTGGTAATGACAGCTAATTTTCTCATAATTCTCTGGTTACTTATCTTCTGAAATCACTTCTATAAGCTATCTCTCAGATAAAACAGGTCTTCTTTATTAACCTTGGCTGGTATAATGAGTTCACCCAAATTCAAAAATCTTTGCATTCCAAGCATTACCTCAAAGTTGGGCTGATGAAGATGCTTGGGTATTTTATATATCCTTTCATCCTTCTTGTCGAAAGGAGTAGTCACTTTAGCCCCGAAAAGATGAGGCAACAATATTTTGCTACAGCTGAAAGCAATTCGGCTTAAATCATGTTCTTCAAAATGCTTTTGCAGTCTTTCGTTCACATTGTCGAACATTTCTGCTCCGCTAGCCAACCTGATTCTCGATCCCGCTCTTGACTTTCCTTTGGTCTTCAGGTGTTTGATCTGGCTTTTCCCTTGCTTCTTCCTTACCATGTATGAACTAAACACCTTATGTGACAAGCATTTCTCGTTTTGAAAAACGCCAACAGAAGAACTACCACTTTGCACCAAAAGCATCACATAGGTCACCTCCCGTTCAACATCTATTTCCCCAGACGGCTTACTATAGACTGTAATGGGCAAGCGGAAAGCAAACTGCTCACCTTGTTCTTCCCAGGTAAACCGATGTTTCTCAAAATCATAGCTCAGTGCCATGTCTGCACCTTGCAGGCTTTTAACTACATCTACCACCTGGTTTCTCTTCAGAAATATAGACTTGGGTTCCATGTAACTGCCAAATTAGCAGCTCGTATGTAGAGTGGGAAACTATTCTACTATTTTTGCAAGAAATCATAGACCAACACGTTTTCACCTAAGTCCATGTCAACCAGAAAAAAGAGAAACTACAAGCGTTGGATTAAATGGATAGCCCTTACCGGCTTAACAGGATTGTTGGCACTATTTGGCTTCTATTTGTCCGTATTATTCGAGTTCTGGGAGCCCCTTCCCTCTAAAGATCAACTAGCTAATATTCGTCAAAGTGAAGCTACAGAAGTCTTTGCACAGAACGGTGAACTGATTGGTAAGTACTTTATCTATGATCGACAGCCGGTTACCTATGAAGAGTTACCAGATCATTTAGTCGAGGCACTAATTGCCACAGAAGACGCGAGATTCTTTGAGCATAACGGTGTAGACAGGCGTAGCCTGGTCAGGGTAATTTTTAAAACCCTACTTATGGGAGATGAATCTGCCGGTGGAGGCAGCACGCTGTCTCAGCAAATTATCAAGAATTTATACCCTCGTAAAAGACATGGCATCTTCTCCATGCCAGTCAGTAAAATCAAAGAGGCCATTTGTGCCACCCGCTTAGAAAAAATCTACAGCAAAGAAGAAATCATTACTCTCTACCTCAATACTGTACCTTTTGGAGATAATACATTTGGGGTGGAAAGCGCTGCCGAGAAGTTTTTCGGTAAAGAAGCCAAAAACCTCAGTCTTGAAGAAAGTGCAGTGATTGTGGGTATGCTCAAGTCACCTCATTATTACAACCCGAGATTATTCCCTGAAAGATCTCTGAACAGACGAAATACGGTATTGGCTCAAATGGAGCGATATGGCTACCTCATGAATGAAGAAAGACAAATCAGCATAAAAAGGCCTGTCAAAATCAACTACTTCTCCTTCAATCATGACGATGGTCTGGCTCCTTACTTCAGAGCAAGTCTGCAGAAAAAACTACAGACATGGCTGAAAGCATACAACGAAGAAAATGACACGGATTATAATCTTCACACAAGTGGGCTGAAAATACATACTACGCTGAATTATGAAATGCAGCAAATGGCTGAAGAAGCCTACACGGAACACCTGAAATCCCTACAACAGGATTATGAAAACAGTTATGGTCGAAGAGGTCCCTGGGAAACCAATCAAAGGATTATCAATGATGCCCTTAAAAAATCTCCATACTATCAGAAACTGGTAGCTCAAAAACTAAGCGATAAACAGATTCAGGATTCACTGAATTACAAACACAAAATTGAGCTTTGGGATTGGGATGGCAGCAAAGTGGTCGAGGCTACACATATGGACAGTGTAAAGCACTACCTCAAATTTCTGCAGGCAGGTGTACTCTCTGTCGACCCTTATTCCGGGGCAGTCAGAACATGGGTAGGTGGTATCAATTTTGAGCACTTTCAGTACGATCATGTGAGTATGGCCAAAAGGCAGGTGGGTTCAACCTTTAAACCCATCGTCTATGCTGCGGCTTTGGAAAAAGGGAAACAGCCATGTGATTACTATTCAGGGCAACAGGTAACCTATGCCAACTATGATAACTGGACGGCTACCAACTCCGGTGGTGAATCTTATGACCTTGATTATGCAATGAAAACAGCCCTGGCTAAATCCATCAACACAGTTGCAGTGAAGGTGATGGAAGATGCCGGAATTCCGGAGATTATTGATCTGGCCCATGAAATGGGTATCGAGTCAGACATTCCTTATGTACCTTCTATTGCTTTGGGTACGGCAGAAATTAATATGATGGAATTGGCTCAAGCCTATACTTCATTTCTCAATAGCGGGAAACCGGTAGAACCTTATTTCATTTCCAGAATTGAAGACAGCGAGGGTAATGTATTAGCATCCTTTAAGCCGACTGCCAAAGAAGAACCGGTTATTTCAGAACAAACAAGACAGCTGATGCTGGAAATGATGAAGGGTACTGTAAATGATGGTACTGCCCAAAGACTTCGCTGGAAATACGGCCTGTCTAATGATATAGCGGGCAAAACAGGTACCACTCAAGACAACAAGGACGGTTGGTTTGTTGCACTCACTCCCCGATTAATCACGGTTACCTGGGTAGGTAATGATGACCACAGAATAGGCTTCAGAACTACTACCATGGGACAGGGAGCTAATTCGGCACTCCCTATTTATGCACTGTTTCAGCAGAAACTAAACCGTTCTGCGAATCTTCAGAGTATAGCAAATGCCCGATTTTCACCTCCATCTACCCGGGTACTCAATATTATGAGTTGTTCTCCTGAGAAAGAGCCTGGTTTGTTAAAGCGAATTTTCGTTAATACTGACAAACCCAAAACAACCCGTCTGGAAATTGACAGTCTCACTCAGGAACCGAAGAAAAAAGAAGGACTCTTCAAGAAAATCGGCAACCTCTTCAAAAGGAAGAAAAAGAAGGATAATTAATCCTTCTCTTCCAATGTTACTTCTTCTTCGATAAACTGGAATCCTTGCTGATCTAGCTCTTCCAGAATAGGATTGTATAATTCCGGAATAATAGGAATCTGAACCCCTCTGGCCTCGACCTTACCTTCCAGGAACAAGCGAATGGCTATAGCCAATGGAAGTCCCACGGTTTTTGACATGGCGGTTTCTCTGGCATTTTCACCTGTAGCCACCATGGCTGACCTGATCTGCTTGGTCACCCCATTCTCTACATAGTTGAACAGGTGCCACATGACAATCTGATCTTTCTTGTCTGCCCCAATGGTCCACTTCTTCTTTAAGATATGTTCAAGAATCTGAGCGGGAGTTCCCTTCAAAAGACCAACTTCTTCCTCTTCAAACAGACCAAGCCATTGCAGTTTGTGCATTTCAGGACCATCCAAATCCAGTCCCAGGTAGTGAGCAAGTTTAAGCTCTACTGAGTCATGTGGATTGAATGACAAGAAGGAATTAATGAACTGACGGTGAGTCATTCCTTCCACCCCTTCCATTTGGTAGGTATCATCAGTAGCCCCTAACTGTACAAAGATATCCCATGCCTTACAGAAGCCAGGTCTTCTTAGCGTACCTCTGTAAAGTGTCTTGATTCCTCGGAGTTTGTATACATCCAGATACATGAGAGAGTCACGATTCGCGTAACCTTCAAAATAACCGTGACCTGGAATATGTATCATCTCAATTCTCCTAAAAAGCTTCTGATAAGGTATGTACTTATAGCGCCCCTCCTGGATGAATTTAACCGTACCCTGACCGGCCAGTACCACATTTCTCGGATTCCAGGTAAACCCATACTGCCAGGGATTATCGTCTTTGTCGTCAGGCGCCAGCAAGCCTCCGGTAAAAGACTCAAATGCAGTCAGTTCAAGGCCTTTGTCTTCTCTGATATGATCGATAATCTTCATGGCCGACATATGATCAATTCCCGGATCGAGGCCACATTCATTTAAAAACAATAAGTTCTTTTCTTTGGCTTTGGCATCTAGGGCCTTCATATCGGCAGAAACATATGACGCAGTGAAGAGGTGCTTCTCTAACTTCAGGCAGTCTTCAGCCACAATTGGGTGAAAGCGTGCAGGCAACATCGACACAATCAGATCATGTTGACCGATAAGGTCTTGCCTTTCCTGATCACTGTTGATATCAACTGCTACTGCCTGCCCTCTTTGGCTATCCTTCACCTTATCTTCAGCTAATTGAAGTGCATAGTCCGCAACGGTCACCTGCCAGTCCAGGCTTTCAGCTTTGTCCAATAAATATTTAATGAGTGAGTTTGAGGAGCGACCTGCTCCAAAGACTAAAATTTTCTCCATAGGTAGTTTACAATAGGTATTGAGCGAATTAGGCAAAAATGCAAGCCAAGGTCAACCTTTCAGGCTTAATTAAAACTGTTCTACTAAAAAAGCAGCTTTGCCCTATTCCCCCAATCAGCATCTGGGCTTGTGTGCAGACATTTTATTGAAATAATTGTCTTAAACACTCACTCCCCATCCGTTTTCATCGTATCCTGTAAAAGATTCGTATATTCAGCGCCCTCTCAAAAACTACCTATGACGAAAAGAGAGATTACACGTACATCCAAAATCATTATTCATTCAGGCAAAGACCTTGATCCTGAAATCTCAAATCTGATAGAAGAAGCCAAAAAAGCCACTCAGCAGGCATATGCTCCCTATTCCATGTTCTGGGTAGGTGCTGCTTTGAAATTGAGCAATGGACTGATCATCAGAGGCAATAACCAGGAAAACGCTGCTTATCCTTCCGGCCTGTGTGCTGAAAGAGTAGCTTGTTTCTCAGCCAAATCACAATTCCCCGAAGAAGATATCGAGATGATCGCTATTGTAGCCAAAAATGCGACTGCCGATCATTTCAAACTGGCTACTCCCTGTGGAAGCTGTCGTCAGACCATGAGTGAATATGAGAATCATCAGAAGAAACCCATCAGACTTTTCCTGCTCAATACCGATGGAGAAGTCTACGAGTCTGATTCCATTGAAAACCTTTTACCCTTCAAATTTTCTGAAGAAAACCTGAAAAACGATTAATGGAAAAGAGAATTCAATTCCAGTTTAATGGTCGGTATGAAGTGCTGGGCACCGCATCAGAACAGGTAGAAGAGCTATGGTTCGTTTGTCATGGCCATGGGCAGCTGGCTAAGTATTTTATCAGGAAATTCGAATCTATAGCCCAACCTAACCGCCTGATTGTTGCACCGGAAGGGCTATTCCGGTATTACCTTCAGGGTTTCTCCGGTAGAGTGGGCGCTACCTGGATGACCAAGGAAGACAGGGTGAATGACATCGACAATTACATCACCTATTTATCTGCTGTTTATCACGAAGTGAGATCAGGGTTACCAAAGGATATTAAAACCACTTTTCTCGGATTCTCACAAGGTGCTGCCACCATTTCGAGATTGGCTACTATGACTGATCTGGAATTTGATCGACTGGTATTATGGGCCGGAATTTTCCCACCAGACCTGCCCCCTTTAAAAAGTACCGACAGGTTGAAGGATAAACAGTGCTTTTTAATCTATGGCCTGCAGGATGAATTCCTGACAGATGCGAGGATTCAGGAACAGGAGAGTATTGCCCGGCAGATAAAAGTTACCCCCGAGAGCATCAGCTTCGAGGGTAAACATGAATTGTCTGATCAAATACTCCAGCAACTGGCCGCAAAACCTTATCGCCACCAGTAGTTCCTTCTTACATATCTGGTGGCTGCATCTGTTGGCATTATAATGACAGGTCCTTCGTAGATACCTCCATTGTCACCAATATCTTCAACTCTGACAGATATGACATTTTTTCCTTCTTTGAGTACCCCATCCGGGATATTGTAGAATCTAAGTTCAGAATAGCTTCTTGATGACCCTAACCTTCTCCCATCATTAGTCCCGCCTATCTTGACACCATTAATATAGACTTCATCAAAATCATCGATACGTCCACCAATAAGTGTCATTTCACGAGTTTGCCCCCCGGAAGGAATGGTAAAGGTCTTTCTATACCAGGCAAAATCTCTAAGGTCATTGATTCCTATGGTCTTCCAGTTAGAAGGCACCATAATATCTTCCCAGCGGCTGTCATCATAATCAGGATCAATAAACCTCGGATCATCATCAATTCTGATCTTCCAGAGACCTTCCAGATAAACACCGTCTTTGGTGGTTAGGTCATCAAGATACATGATACCAACCGAGCCACTGTAGATTCCTCCTTCGCCACCCTGATCGTATACCCGAACAGCAATTTGATTGTCTCCATCGTACTTCAATACTTCCGGGGGAATAAGGTATAAGCGCTCTGCGTTCCATGCTGTGTAGTAATTGGGCGAAAAACCACCTGAAAAACCAATTTTCACTCCGTTGATGAATACCTCATCCACATCATCTATGTAACCCAGAGAGATCAGGTGATATCGGTCTTTCTTAAGACCTTTTCCATCAAATTGAGTTCTATACCAGGCATAACCATCATACCCATTAAATCCTTCTCTTTCCCACCGTTCGGGCACATAGACCTCTTCCCAGTCGGAATCATCATAGTCGGGGGAGGCCCATTCCTCCCGGTCTCCAATGGAAAATTTCCAGTCACCCCTTAAGCTGAGAAGCCGCCTTGCGTCCTGACCAAGGGCAGCAAGCTGTATTCCCATTAGGGTAAATATGATTATCAGTTTTTTCATTTCGCGTTTCAAGTAAATCCTGCTGCCTTGATAAGACAGCAGGAGTATTGGTAGTTTTAGTTTAAGTCGTTCGAGCTTTTTTGACCGTTGAGCTACGATACAATTTTACGGCCCTTTTCAAAGCCCGGTGTCATTGCTGCGTAAACGAATGTCATAAGTTGTCACACGACAGGTTTTAGATGTCAGATTTTAGATATCAGATTTAAAGACTCAACTACTGCATTCATTCCGAACCATACTGGTTAAGCCTACAAAATCGTACATCGCACATCTCTTCTCCTAGTTTCTCAATAATTTGTACCCCACTCCATGCACAGTTAAAATATGCCTTGGTTCATTAGGGTTCTCTTCAATTCTTTGTCTTAGTCTAAGGATAAAGTTATCTACCGTTCTGGTTGTCGGCTGGCTATCATAGCCCCAGACTTTGTTCAACAAATCATAGCGGCTGACCACTTCATTCATATGCTCTGCCAGGTAGTGCAGTATCTCGAACTCTTTATGCGACATACGCACTTCTTCCTTTTCGGTTCTGGCGGTAAACTGGTTGAAGTCTACCGTGAGTGCACCAATGGTCATTTCTCCTTTCAGACTGGCATCGCCACTCCCCTGACTTCTCCTTAGAATAGCTTTTACTCTGGCAATGAGCTCTCTCAAGCTAAATGGTTTGGTCAGATAATCATCGGCACCCAACTCCAGACCCAGCACCTTGTCTATCTCCTCACTTTTGGCGGTGAGAAATATGATCGGTGTCAATACACCAGACTTACGCATTGACTTACACACGTCAAAGCCAGACAACTTCGGCATCATTACATCCAGTATAATAAGATCAAAATTCCCCGAAGTGGCTTTACGTAAGCCTTCTTCACCATCAATAGCCAGTTCGACCTCATATGACTCAAACTCCAGGTTATCTTTCAAACCCAGTCTCATCGATGGCTCGTCTTCAACAACTAATATCTTCGACATCTTTATGTGTTAATAGTGTTCAACCAATAGTATCAGTTCAATGCTTTTTCAGTGGAAGCATTACTTTGAATTCACTCCCCTCTCCCGGTTTACTGCTAATTTTAATGCGGCCCTCATGGGCTTCAATGATGTGCTTCACAATAGACAAACCCAAGCCGGAACCTTTGGTATCGTGTACATCGCCATTGGGTACCCTGTAAAACTTCTCAAACAGCTTATCGAGTTGATTCCTGGCTATACCCATGCCATAGTCACGAACAGAAACAACAGCAAAGTCATCTTCCCTGAAAGTCTTTACTTCCATTTTTTTGGTTTCGGGACTGTACTTCACTGCATTGTCAATCAGGTTCACCAGCACTTCTATCAGTGCTTCTTTGTCTGCATTAATCGGAAGTTGCTCATGGCCCAATGACAGGTCATGTTCAAAGCCATTACTATCGAGGTGATAAGAATAGGTATTCATCACATCCTCTACCACATCAGACAAATCGAGCTTTTGCTTTTGATATTCCCTCTTATTGGCTTCAATCTTCGAGAAGCTCAAAATACGGTTGAGCATATTAGACAGACGAGTTACTTCTTTGGTAATGATCTCGTAGTACTCACGTTTTTTACTTTCTTCTTTAACCCTGTCGAGCAATAAAGTCTCAGCAAACATATTAATGAGGGCCAGTGGAGTCCGGATTTCATGCGATACATTCGATACAAAATCGGCCTTCTTCTGCGCCAGCTCCATCTCTCGCTGAACATTTCGAAATACCAGTCCCACACCTATAATCATTACTACCATAAGCAGTCCCAAAGCAATCAGGTTTTGGTTTTTTCTTCTGTTCACTGCTTCTTCTACCGTCCCCCCTTCGCGGGCAATTCCTACTTCAAAACGTGGGAGCAGGTCTAGTCTTTCACTCTCAATTTCACCATTCAGCTCTCCTGAAGTAGAATAGACTAAGGTATTATCACTAGTACGGCTACAAGTGATAATGAAATCTCCCTGAGCCATTTCCTGAAATTTGGGCACCAGGGCCTGTTCCACAAAACTGATGGCATTGAAGAAATAGATATTCAGATAATACTTACCGTCAACCTGAGATACCAAAAAATGAAAATCAACATCGTTCTCTGCATGTCTGATAAATGAGTCAAAGGACTCAATCTTCTGAAACCCTCCATCATCTAAGTACCGAATTAACCGGTTGACAACAGATTGATTAGATGTAGCCAGACTATCGGCTATTCGGCTAAATTCCGGAGTTAGGAATTTTTGATTGGGCGACAGAATAGACTCTTCTTCTCCCCCAATTTCTTTGGTATAAAGGGCATAAAAGAAGGGATAGGCTGACAACCAATTGTACACTGCCGTTGGGTCCGTCTTTACTTCCTCCCTCTTCAGCACATTGAAGAACTCATCGCTCTTTGACTGTGCCGCTTCATTGACTGAGAAAAGAACCGATTCGAGTTGCCTTCTGTAAATAGTGGAGAGCTCCTGCTCATCGACCGTAAGGGAATTCAACTGGAAAATACCATAGATCACCACAGGGATGACCAGAATAACCAGGATAATGAAAATGGACTTTTTACCGGATTTCGTCAATTCAGGAGCATTTTATCAGCCTGAAGTTAAGCATAAGTGAAATGCCCTATTAATTTTGTGACATTCTTTTACAAAGCATGGTTTTTTAACCTGAATCCCCTACCTTTGCAGCCCGAAATATAATTTTATTCAAATGTTGAAAAATTACGAGACAGTATTCATTTTAAATCCCGTTTTGTCTGAAGACCAGATGAAGGATGCTGTCGGCCAGTACGAACAACTCCTCAAAGATGGTGGAGCTGAGATGATCAACACTGAAATGTGGGGACTTAAGAAATTGGCATACCCAATCCAGCACAAGTCAACAGGTTTCTACAATCTCATTGAGTTCAAAGCCGACCCAAGTTTAATCGCCTCTCTTGAAATCGAATTTAAAAGAGATGAGAGAGTAATGAGATTCTTAAGCGTTGCCCTCGACAAGCATGCCGTGGAATACAACGAGAAAAGAAGATCAGGTGCATTTAACAAGAAAAAGAAAGAGGAGGTAGCGTCATGACATTAGTAAACGAACCTATCAACAGAGAGCAGCAGAAAAAGAAATACTGCCGCTTCAAGAAAAATGGTATCAAATACGTAGACTACAAGAACCCTGACTTCTTGTTGAGCTTCGTAAATGAGCAAGGTAAAATTCTTCCTAGAAGAATTACCGGTACAAGCTTAAAATACCAGAAGAAAGTTACTCAGGCGGTAAAGAGAGCAAGACACCTTGCCCTTCTACCTTACGTAACTGATGGATTGAAGTAATAACCTAAACTGAAGAGAAGTCATGGAAGTAATATTGAAAACAGATATTAAAGGTTTAGGCTATAAAAACGATACCGTTAATGTGAAGCCTGGTTATGGTAGAAATTACCTGATCCCTCAGGGTTTTGCAATCATCGCTAATGAGTCTAACCGTAAGATGATCGAAGAGAACATCAAACAAGCGGCTCACAAAGCTGAGAAGATCAAAGCTGATGCAGAAGCCATCGCCAACGCTATTGGTGATACTGTATTGGAGATCAAAGCAAAAGCAGGTGATAGTGGTAAAATCTTCGGAGCAGTTACTACACTTCAGATTTCTGACGCATTGAAAGCTAAAGGCATCGATGTAGACAGAAAGAAAATCTCTTTCAAGAGTGAAGTAAAAATGGTTGGTGACTATGAAGTAGAAATTGACCTACACAAAGAAGTAAAGAAAGATGTGAAATTCAGCGTTGTAGCTGAGTAAGCACTATTCAAAACATAAAGGAAAAGCCCTGACGGAAACGTTAGGGCTTTTTTTGTTTTGTACCTCTCTTTCAAAGGCAACATTCCCCATCTTCCAATAAACTTTCTTTTACACACAAACTAAAATCATGAAAAAGCTAACTACATTCTTTGCACTCATTTTCTCTGTCTCATTGAATGCCCAATCTTATGTTGATAAAACTGGAGACTCAATGACCGGAAATTTAGACATGACAAATGACTCTCGAATCACTTTCAATATAGGAGGCGATCGATTAGGCATAAGAGCCACTTCAATAGGCAACAACACTACCAAGCTTCATCTATTTAGAAATTTTTCCAACAACTCTTCAGATATTGATTATTTCACCCTTGATGCTGATGGCAAAATTGGAATTGGTACAGTTTCTCCCACTTATACCCTTGATGTCAATGGAACTAGTAGGTTTTCGTCAGAAATGATTGTTAATCAAGTTCGATTTACTACCTCGGGAGTTGTTCAACCAATTTTAAGTAGAAATAGTGGAGGAGGACTCAATATTGATGTCAACGGGATAGCCAACGGTAGTCAGGCTCTCCAAATAGTGGAAGGGGGCTCTCAAAGACTTGCTATTTATGGTGATGGTACTTTGATAGCAAACAGCCCCATAATTTCAAACAACAATGGCGGTTTTCAGAACTCTTTTCAGTCATCCAATGATGCTCCTATAGTAACAAAAAGCACAGATAATTGGTCTGGCATAGAATTTACTGACCCCAGCGGAACAAGCTATCTATTCTATTCAGGTCCTAATAATCATTTTGAATTTAGATCTGATCTAATAGTTAAAGACAATATCGAATCCAAAAAAGTAAAAGTTACTGCCACACCCGGCTCTGTACCAGATTATGTCTTCTCAAGCGATTATAAACTCAAAAATTTAGCAGAAGTAGAAGACTTTATCAAAACTAACTCTCACCTACCCAACATTCCTAAAGCGGAGGAAATTGAAACCAATGGTCAGGATGTAGGAGATCTTCAACTGAAGCTTTTGGAAAAAATTGAGGAGTTAATGCTTTATACCATTCAGCAACAGAAGCAAATCAATCAACAGCAAAAAGAAATAAAAGCATTACAAGCTCAATTAAATGAATCAACAAAGAACTAAGTACCTATTTAGCACAAAAAACCCTGACGTCTACGCCAGGGTTCATGTGCTTAAATGAGTCGGTACTCTTCCATCTCTATTTAAATGCTTGCCAATTAGCGGGAGCCTCTGTTTTATAATTGAATATAAAAACAAAGAACCGGGAACAGCCATGGCAAGATCGGTCAGATCAAAACCTCAATCAGTCTCATATTACTGATTCAGTGATAATAATATCTAAAGCCCCTACTAGTTTGAATAAATCGTAAATCGTAAATCGTAAATCGTAAATCGTAAATCGTAAATCGTAAATCGTAAATCGTAAATATCAATTCCCACCAAACGGCAACGTTTGCAATGCAATTCCCCCATCCCCTTTTGAAATGGCCACTTATTTTTTCTTATTTTCAGAAGGATAAATAAGCAATAGCTTGACACTTACTCATAAAACCACCATCAAAAACACTTTAAATCAACCTGAACATGAAATCCGGTCAAAGACGTGTAGTCATTGAAAACGTTTCCCCTGAAATCAATTGCGGACAACATGCAGCCAAGCGCGTAGTGGGTCAGCAGTTCGAAGTATCGGCCGATATTCTCGCTGATGGCCACGATGTACTCAATGCTCATATCAAATATAAGCATGAGAAAGCCCGCACCTGGAAATATGCCCCAATGAAGCTATCAGACAACGATCGCTGGTCAGGTACTTTTGAGGTTGAAAAACAAGGCTACTACGAATACACAGTAGAGGCCTGGGTAGACTATCCTTTGACCTGGCAACACAATATTGAAAGAAAGATTGACGACAATCAGCATGTCAATATCGAGTTAGAAGATGGCATTCAATACCTTGAAGAGGTCAAAACGCTGAGCAATCAGCATACTGAATACCTGGACGGACTCATCAAAGCATTTACAAACTCCAAGTCTTATAACTATGCAATTGACGAAGCCAGGTCTGAAAAGCTTCACGATATTTTCTGGAAGAATCCTACCAAGAAATTTTCGACAGTCTATGATAAACTGTTACCTCTGTATGTAGACCGAGAGAAAGCACTTTATAGCACCTGGTATGAATTCTTCCCACGGTCTGCCGCCAAGAAAGAAGGTGAGCACGGTACTTTCAAAGATGTACTCGATATCATTCCTTATGTAAAGAAACAAGGTTTCGATGTCATCTACTTCCCTCCCATACACCCAATAGGCACTGCACATAGAAAAGGAAAAAACAATACGACCAACGCACTTCCGGGAGATGTTGGTGTACCCTGGGCCATTGGCAACAAAGAAGGTGGACATAAAGACATCCTTCCTGAACTGGGGAGTCTGGAAGACTTTAAAGAGGTAATTAAAGTAGCAGGAGAAAACGGAATTGAAATAGCGATGGACTTCGCTCTGCAATGTTCTCCCGACCATCCCTATGTCAAGGAGCATCCCAGCTGGTTTAAGTGGAGACCGAATGGTACTGTCCAGTATGCGGAAAACCCACCAAAGAAGTATCAGGACATCTATCCTATCTATTTCGAGTCGGATGACTGGGAGAACATGTGGGATGAATTCATTGGCATTACCCTTTACTGGAATGAACTAGGCATCAAAATCTTTAGGGTGGATAACCCACACACGAAGCCCTTTGGCTTCTGGGAATATCTCATTGCAGAAGTAAAAAAGACCGACCCGGATGTACTCTTTCTTTCTGAAGCATTTACCAAACCCAAGACCATGCAGCGCCTGGCGAAAATTGGTTTCTCTCAGGGCTATACCTACTATACCTGGCGTAACAATAAGGCAGAGCTCATTGAGTATATGACAGAGCTCACCAAAGGACCGATGAAAGATTACTTCCGTCCTAACTTCTGGCCTAATACACCGGATATCAATCCCTGGATGCTACAGGGCGGCAATGAAAACCTCTACATTATCCGTCACATGATGGCGGCAACCTTAAGCTCCAACTTCGGTATGTATGGTCCGGTTTATGAACAAATTGACAATGCTGCGGTAGTGGGTAAGGAAGAATACCTCAATTCTGAAAAGTACGAGGTAAGGCATTGGGACTGGACGAAAACCAATAAGCTTACCCAACTGGTTGCCAAGATCAATCAGATCAGAAAAGAGCACAAAGCCCTTCAGTTCACCAACAACATCGACTTCTGCCAGATCGATAATGAGCAGATTCTGGCGTACTTCAAACAAAGCGAAGATGGCAAAGACTCTATGCTCATGGTGGTCAACCTCGACCCTTATAACCGCCAGGGTGGATGGGTTCAGGTACCTCGTCACAAGATGGGTATTTCAGGTAACCAGCCCATGCGGATGACTGACCAGATCACGGGTAACAGCTACATCTGGAATCAGGAGTGGAACTTTGTGGAGCTGGATCCTTATCAGGTTCCATATCATATATTCTCAATAGATTATTAGTCTGAACTATGGCCAATTCAACCAAGAAACGCGATCAGTCATGGGTAACTAAGTTTGAAGACGAAACCTTCAGGCTTAAACTCAGCAATGAGGTACTTCCCAAATACATGATGGATACCCGATGGTATGCGGCCAAAACCCAAAAGGCGAAAACCTATCGGATAGAAATGTATATGCCGTTTCAGATTAAAGAAAATGAAACGGCCTACTTCATTACGCTGGAAATCAACTTCGAAGCAGGGTTTACAGAGTATTACTTCATGACTTTGGCCTTTATCGATGAAAGCACCAAAATCGATGACGCTAAAGGTAAGATCAAGAAGATGTCTCTGGGTGAAGAAAAAGGCATCTTAATCGATGCTCTCTACTATGAACCTTTCAGAAAAGCGCTTTACAATCAGATGATCTCTCAAAAGACTGTGAGTGACGGAAATACAAAGATGCTTTTTGAACGAGGCAAGGTGCTCCGCTCCAGTCCGGCCTATGAGTCATCCCGAATTCTGGGCTTCGACCAAAGCAATACCTCCATTGAATACAATGGCCGATATTTCTTCAAGGCCTACCGAAGACTTTTTCAGGATACTAACCCAGATCTGGAATTGACTAAATTCCTTTCTGATGGCAGCAATTTCAACCATAGCCCGGGCTATGCCGGCAGTGTAAGCTGGATTAAAAATGAGTACGCCACTATCTCCATCGGCATCATGCAGGAACGCATCGATAACATTGGAGAAGCCTGGAATCATACTCTAGATATGATGAAGGGCTATTTTGAGCGTATCCAGGCCACAGATATCGATCCGGCCGATATTCAGGACATTAAGAACTTCGACTTAAAGGGCCCGGAAAGCCTCAAGTCAGATTTCCGACTGCTTATTGGTGACGATGTACTGGCAAGTGTAGAGCGTATGGCACTTCGGGTGGCGCAAATGCACATTGCCCTTTTCAGCAATAAGGTTGACACAAAATTTAATCCGATTGCCTTTAATGGCGATTACACGGTCTGGCTGAAGAATAGAATTATCTATCAGCTGAATGCCCGCTTTATCCTGGTGGAAGAGAACATCAGTAAGCTCAATGGTCTGGCCAAGGAGTATGCCGAAATGTTTGTTTCCTCCAGAGAAGAGATCACAACCAGGTTTCTGGCCTTTGATGAAACCGAACTTAACTCCAGCCGCATCAGGATTCATGGTGACCTTCACCTGGGACAAATCCTAATGACTGAAGATCAGGACTTCTACATTATCGACTATGAAGGAGAGCCCGAGAGTACCATTCGTGATAGGAAAGTAAAACAAACTCCGTTGAAGGATGTAGCCGGTATGTTACGCTCCTTCCACTATGGTGTTTATGCCGTCATCTTTGACGATAAGATCAAACACAAGTTATCCAGAGAAGAACTGTTCGAGGCTGGAGAAAAATATTACCGGGCCATTGCGGCTGTTTTCCTCAATAAGTATGTTAAAACAGCTATGGCTAATAACCTGGATATCGGATATGAATCCGAGATCAGATACTTATTAAAATATCACCTGCTTGAAAAAGCAGTGTATGAAATTGGCTATGAATTGAAAGCCAGACCGGATTGGGTCATTATTCCACTTACCGGTATTAAACAAATATTAGAAGAATAACCATGGAAGAACATCAATACGTCAGCTCCCATTCATTATTTACAGATTTCGACAGTGACCTTTTCAAATCAGGAAAGCACTTCAAACTATATGAAAAGCTCGGCTCTCATGTAACAGAATTGGAGGGCAAAAAAGGGACTCTGTTTGCTGTTTGGGCTCCCAATGCCAATAAAGTTCAGGTAATGGGCGACTTTAACGACTGGAATGGCGAAGGCTATGAGCTTTATCCACGTTGGGATGGCACGGGCATTTGGGAAGGCTTTGTGGAAGATCTTGGCCATGGCACAGTTTATAAGTATAAGATACATTCCAACAACTACGGACAGGTTCTGGAAAAAGGCGATCCTTTTGCCATGTATTGGGAGGTTCCGCCTAAGACCGCCTCAATTATTTGGGAGAATAAATACAAATGGAAAGACAGCCAATGGTTGAAGAAACGCAAGGAGAAGAATGCACTTAATCAACCTTTCTCTGTCTACGAGGTTCACCTGGGTTCATGGAAGAGAAAGGCCAATGGCGAATCACTTTCTTACAAAGAGCTGGCTAAGGAGCTGGTGGCTTATATCAAAGACATGGGCTATACCCATGTAGAGTTCCTTCCGGTTATGGAACACCCTTTCTTTGGATCATGGGGCTACCAGTGTACGGGATACTTCGCTCCTACCTCCAGGTTTGGAACACCGGATGACTTTATGGCGATGATGGATGCTTTCCATAAGGCTGAAATCGGAGTAATTCTGGATTGGGTACCTTCCCACTTCCCTAACGATGCTCACGGTATTTACAACTTCGATGGTACACACCTCTACGAACATGAAGACCCACGTCAGGGCTATCACCCCGACTGGAGCTCTTACATCTTCAACTATGGAAGAAATGAAGTAAGAGCGTTCCTCATCAGTAGTGCCGCCTTTTGGCTCGACATCTGTCATGCCGATGGTCTAAGGGTTGATGCCGTGGCCTCTATGCTTTATCTGGATTATTCCAGAAAAGAAGGTGAATGGATTCCTAACCAGTATGGTGGTCGCGAAAATCTCGAAGCCATTTCCTTCCTCAAAGAACTCAATGAGTATGTCTATACTTCATTTGAAGGAGTCCAGACCATTGCTGAAGAATCAACTGCCTGGCCGGCCGTTTCACGTCCCACTTATGTTGGCGGATTAGGGTTTGGCATGAAGTGGATGATGGGCTGGATGCACGATACACTGGAGTACTTTAAAAAGGACCCTTTCTACAGACAATACCATCAGAATAATATCACCTTCAGTTTGAACTATGCCTTTACCGAAAACTTTATGCTCCCACTTTCACACGATGAGGTGGTTCATGGTAAAGGCCCATTGATGGACCGTATGCCTGGCGATGAATGGCAACGATTTGCCAATCTAAGGTTGCTATACGCCTACATGTACACTCACCCAGGCACCAAACTGGTATTTATGGGTGGTGAAATTGCCCAGACTTCCGAGTGGAAACACGACTATTCTGTTGACTGGCACTTACTTGACTTTGAGCCACATCAGGGTATGAAAGCACTCACCAAAGCTCTGAACGAACTGTATAAATCAGAACCTGCTCTGTTTGAGAATTCATTCACTGCCGAAGGCTTTGAATGGATTGAGCTGAATGACTATCAGAATTCAGTGATCAGCTTTATCAGAAAAGGCAAAAATGAAGAAGATAACCTCGCAGTAATCTGTAATTTCACGCCTGTTGTGCGCGAGAAATACCAGATTGGTATTAATGGCGGAACCTGGGAAGAAGTCTTCAACACAGATCGTAAAGATTTCTGGGGAAGTGGAGTCACCAACGCAGGTAAGATCAAATCGCTGGCGCAACCTCACCATGGAAGACCGAATTCACTGGAGTTAACCCTGCCTCCACTGTCGGTAATTATTTTGAAGCAAACGCCAGCCAAACCGGCCAAAAAAGCTCCGGCTAAGGCTAAGGCCAAGAAGTAGGTTTTAATCTGCATGGAAAGATATTTATGTATTCACGGGCACTTTTATCAGCCCCCTAGAGAAAATGCATGGCTCGAAAAAATCGAAATTCAACCCAGTGCATTTCCATATCACGACTGGAATGAAAGGATCACCAGAGAGTGTTACTATCCCAATGCCTTTTCAAGGGTATTGAACGATGATGGCAAAATCATCGATATCGTTAACAACTACTCCAAGATCAGTTTCAACTTCGGTCCTACCCTTCTGTCATGGATGGAGCAACACGCTCCTATCACCTATCAGGCTATTCTCGATTCAGACAAAGAAAGTCTGAAGAATTTCGGTGGACATGGCTCAGCTATGGCTCAGGTTTATAATCATATGATTATGCCTTTAGCCAATCGCAGAGACAAGGAGACTCAAATCATCTGGGGTATTGTCGACTTTAAGAAACGCTTCGGTCGCGACCCGGAAGGCATGTGGCTGGGAGAAGCTGCTGTTGATACAGAGTCACTGGAATTAATGGCTAAGCATGGTATTAAATTCACACTGCTCGCACCCAGTCAGGCCGCCAGGTTCAGAAAAATCGGTGATGAAGAGTGGACCAATGGTATTGATCCCAACAAGCACTACCGATACAAGCTGCCTAATGGTAAAAGCATCGCTCTGTTCTTCTATGATGGTGAACGTTCACAGAATGTAGCCTTCAAGGGAGTCCTTCAAAACGGAAAAGCATTTGCCCATGATCTGATGGAGGGCTATCGCTCCGACAATGGCAGGGAGTTCGTTCATATTGCGACTGACGGTGAAAGTTACGGCCACCACCATAAGAATGGAGACATGGCCCTGGCCTATTGCCTGAGATATATTGAAGAAAACAAACTCACTCAGCTCACGAACTATGGACAATACCTGTCCATGTTTGAGCCTGAATACGAGGTAGAGATACACGAGGACAGCTCCTGGAGTTGTGCCCATGGAGTGGAACGCTGGCGTTCCAATTGTGGATGTCATACCGGTGGAGAAGGCCATTGGAATCAGAAGTGGAGAGGTCCGCTGAGAACGGCTCTCGATAATGCCAGAAACACCACCATTGAGATATTTGAGAAGGGAATGGCCGCCTATGTGAAGGACCCCTGGGCCATGCGAAATGATTATATCGATGTCATTCTGGACAGGTCGAAACCGAACCTGAACAAGTTCCTCCGCAAGCACATAACCCGAAAACTGAATGATGAGGAACGTACACATGTGATGCGAATGCTGGAAATGCAACGCAATGCCATGCTGATGTACACGAGCTGCGGCTGGTTCTTCAATGACATTTCAGGAATCGAGACGTTGCAAATTCTTCAATACGCCTGCCGGGCTATTCAGCTGGGCGAAAGTGAGTCTGAATACGAGTTTGAAAGTCAGTTCCTGCAAGACCTTAGCGAGGGAGAAAGTAACAGAACCAGCGAGGGCACTGGTAAGGATATTTACCTCAAACACATTAAGCCCTATCAGTTATCGCTGACTCAGGTAGGTATGCACTATGCAGTGGCCTCTCTGTTTGCAGACAATCCCCAAAGCTTAACGGTACTCAATTATGACTGCAACAGTATCTTCTTTGAGCGGAAAAGTGCCGGCATGCAAAAGCTGGCCTATGGTACTACCAAGGTAAAATCGAAGGTAACTACCTCCAATAAGGAATTCAGCTTTGTGGTGCTCTATTTAGGACAGCATCACCTCATTGGCGGGACCTCTGAAAGACTCTCAACCAAGCAGTTCGAGCCGATTTCCAGTGCACTTAATAAAGCCTTTGAGCAGAGTAATGTGGCGATGGTAGTGGATATTATCAAAGAGAGCTTTAAGGCCCATACCTTCTCTTTCTTTGGTATGTTCAAAGACGAGCAGATGAAACTGGTCAACCAATACCTGGCCCAGAGTGAAGAGCTGGCATATGACTCCTATCGTAAGATTTACGACAGAAACTATAACATCATGAATGTGATGAAGGTAGAAAACCTTCAAATACCACCAACGCTTAAGCAGAACATTGAGGACGTCATTAACATTGAGTTTAAGGATCTGCTAGCTAACGGTCACTTCAGTATTCAGAAGATGGATGAACTCTGCGATGAAGTGATCAAGTGGGATATTAAACTCAACAAAGACCTGTTGAACGCTCGCTTAAATGACAAACTGGATGCCATGTTCAAGGAGTTTCTGGCCGACAATTCTCTTCACCATATCCTGGACGACATTCTGGCCACCATACAGCTTTTTAAGAAGGTAAACCTCAATCCGATATTAGTCAACTTACAGAACAGTGTCTTTGAGTTGAGTAAGTCTATGATATCGCGAAGTAAAGCTCCGATAGATGGCAATCAGAAGGTGGTTGAAACCTTAGAGGAGATAGCGAGGGAAATCAATATTGATCTTTCCTATTTGAAGCAGCAGGTAGTTTCTTAGGACTGGAAGTCCTAATGGACAGTCGAAGCTTGAGTAATTGCACGAGCCATCCCCCCTTTTCAAAGGAGTTAGGTGTCCGAGGGGCGGAGCATTTAAGCTTGCCAAAAGAAATTAGAGTAGTCCTATCCCACCCTTTCATCCCTCACAGAGAAGAGGGACAGCACAACATCACTCAATTCCGACAAAAGCACAACACGCTAGCACAATTTATCATCTTCCTCCTACGGGGGAAGACAGGAGATGGGGGCTTTCTTGCAAATATGCTCCTAATCCGCTTTCTTAAGATAGAAAAACACACCACCTCTTTTAATAACTTCTGTGTATTTCTGGAAATTCATATGGGCAACCTTTTGGTAAGGCATAAAGAAGTTTCGGCTAACTAATAAAATGACCACTACGCTAGTAGCACTTACAGAACATTATGATCAATTTATGAACTTTAAACACCGTGTTATGAAAAAAAACCTATTTGCCATTATCTTAATCTTAATGGTATCTTCTGCAAAAGCTCAATGGACAGATAATGGAAATAACCTTACGACTACCGACAATGTTGGGATAGGAAGTGCCAACCCACTCTCAAAACTTCAGGTGAATAGCTATACAGGTTCAGGAACGGCATATTCGTTTGGTTCCATAACTTCCTTTGCTAACAGTGGAGATATTGGGTTATATCTGGGAGTAGCTAATGAAAACATTGGAGCAAGAGGATGGGGATTTAGTGTTAGAAGTGTTGGAGTGAATTCGTCATTAGACCTCATAGAAAAAGGGCTTGATGGAACTAGAATGACTATCGCTAGTGGTGGCTATATTGGTGTAGGAACTACGAATCCAAAAGCAAAATTTCATGTAAACAATGGTATGTTCTTGGTTGGAAATGCAAGTTATAACTCTCTCGTAGAGCAAATTCGCATCGGGAGATACGATAACCCAGACATTAGGTATCACTCTATCTATTCAAATCATGCTGCGGCCCCAGACAACAGTTATCTTCAATTTAGAATTCATGATGCGAGCGATCTTACCAGTCAAAGAACTGTACTGACTATAACTGGAGGTGGACGAGTTGGTATTGGCACGACCACACCTGATAAAGAACTTTCAGTTAATGGAACTATTCACGCTAAAAAAATCAAAGTGGATATCAATGATTGGCCTGACTTTGTTTTTCAGAACAATTATCAACTCCCAACTCTTCAGGAGATTGAGACACACATTGCCGAGAAAGGTCACCTCCCAGGGATTCCAAGTGAATCAGAAGTAATTGAGAAAGGAATCAATTTGGGGGAGATAGACGCAAAACTTCTTCAAAAGATTGAGGAGCTTACGCTGTATCTTATCGAACAGAACAAGCAAAATCAGGCCCAACAAGTCAAAATTGAACAACTTGAGAAGGAACTCAAAGCTCTCAAGCAAAAGTAGAGATCACAACAAGAGCTACATAATGTAACTGATGGTGGAAAAGCTTGTCCCACCCAAGTTGCGATAGAATTGATACTGCCTTTGGAGACGGGAGGTTTGTTGAACAGTGACCTCAAATCTTAACCACAAAAAAAGGCGGTATTGTTTCCAATAACCGCCCGTCTCAAACGAGAACTCACCTATGGAAAGTCCTAAATATCTTAAAGCTCTACGACTGAATTGTCTTCGAAAGTCAATTGGTTAGGGACGTAAGCATCTGCTTCCCAGTCGTTTTCCCAAGTCTGACCATCGATCAAATATCTGAACTGATATTCCTTACCAGTTTCAAGTTTCACGGTAGCTTTGAAGTCACCGCTTTTTAATTTCTTCATTTCAATAGCAGAAGTATCCCAGTCATTGAATTCACCTACCAGGTTTACTTTGTTCGCTCCATCGGCAGCTTCAGCAGGAAACTGAAAAGTTACGTTAGCTGCTGGCTTTGTTTTTAAGAACTGCTTTTTAATGCTCATTTTTGAAATAGTTTACGATACAAATGTTCAGACAATTCCAAGCTTCAACAAGTATTCAATCAAAAAAAGTAGTGAAACGTTTGCATACGAAATAGCCATATAAGTCTCTCTATTTCAAAGACTTCAACATAACAAACGTTTGTTTTTCATGCATTGGCACTTTTCAGAATTTGAACCTTCTTCATGCAGACTGATTTAAGAGAGGAAGGCCATAATAAAACTTTATCTTTGAATATGTTCAGAACGGAAATTGAAGCGCAAAACAGCCCGGTTAAGATTAACTATAAGTCGAAAATTCTAACGCTGGGTTCCTGTTTCTCCGACAGTATTGGCGAAAGACTTCAACAGTCCAGGTTTTCAACTACTGTTAATCCCTTCGGTACCATCTTCAATCCGCTGTCCATTGTTGAGCTGCTTGAATTATCACTGGAACGCAATGAAGTACTGGAACATGCTACCATCAAAAGAGATGGCTACTACCTGAACTATAAATTCCACTCTTCCTTTAGGGCCAGGACCAAAGACACACTACACAAAAGAATGGAAAAGGCGCTCGATGAAGTAAGCAGGCAAGTCAAGCAGGCCAACTTTATCTTCATTACGCTTGGTACAGCCTGGGTATATGAGCAGCAAAAGTCTCATATGTTGGTAGCCAATTGCCACAAGGTGCCTCAAAAAGAATTCAACAAGAGGCTTGTTGCTACTGAAGAGATTGTACCGGCTTTCTTCAATCTGAAAGAAATCATCAATCAGCATAATCCAAATGTGCAGTTTGTACTTACCGTTAGCCCTGTTCGCCATAAGCGTGATACATTGAAACTTAATGCCGTAAGTAAATCGGTTTTAAGAACAGCCTGCTACTACATGGAAGATATGGCGGAAGATGTGCACTACTTTCCTGCCTATGAAATCATGATGGATGACCTCAGAGATTATCGCTTTTACGAGAAGGACCTGATCCATCCCAATGAGCAGGCGATTGACTATATCTGGGAGAAATTCATTGATACTTTTATTGAAGATAAAGAACTACTAGGTCAGTGGACCAAGCTGAAACAGGCATTGGAGCATAAGCCCTTTAATCCCAAATCAGGAGCACATCAGAAGTTCTTACAGAAAACACTGAGTCAACTGAAAAACCTGAATAAGCAAATTCCACTGGACAAGGAAATAGCTCAAATCAAAAAGCAACTGAAATAAATGACATCCACCAAGCATACGAATCGTCTGGCCTCGGCCTCCTCTCCTTACCTGTTACAGCATGCGCATAATCCCGTGGACTGGTATCCATGGGGTGAAGAAGCTTTGCAGAAAGCCAAAACTGATAACAAGCCCATTATTGTGAGTATTGGCTATTCGGCTTGTCATTGGTGTCATGTAATGGAAAGAGAAAGCTTCGAGAATGAAGACATTGCTGCCATTATGAATGAGCATTTCGTGTGCATTAAGGTAGATCGCGAGGAAAGACCGGATGTAGATCAGGTCTACATGGAAGCTGTCCATGCCATGGGCCTACAAGGTGGATGGCCCCTGAACGTATTTCTCCTCCCGGACCAGAGACCATTCTATGGAGGCACCTACTTTCCTCCTAAAGGCTGGGCTCAATTATGCATACAGGTAAGCAAAGCATTTCAGAAACAATATAATGAGCTGGCCAAATCAGCCGATGGCTTTATGAATACACTGAGCAGAAGCGAAGTTGAGAAATATGGACTCGTAGGTCAGGGGAATGCATTCAAGAAAGAAGCTGTACACGAAATGTATCTGAAGTTTGCAGAGAATTTCGATTTACAAAAGGGCGGTAATAAAAGAGCTCCTAAGTTTCCCATGCCTGTGGTTTATGAATTCTTACTGAAAGAAGCCCATATTAACAACAATCAGCAGGCACTGGAACATGTGGAAAGAACGCTGGACCATATGGCCCTTGGAGGTATCTATGATCAGGTAGGTGGTGGCTTTACCCGTTACTCTACCGACATGGACTGGTTTGTCCCTCATTTTGAGAAGATGCTGTATGACAATGGTCAATTGGTTAGTTTATACACCCATGCCTTTCAAGCAACAGGCAAGGAGCTTTATCGGGAAACAGTATTCCAGACTGTAGACTGGCTGGAAAGAGAAATGACCTCAGAAGAAGGAGGTTTTTACTCAGCACTCGATGCTGACAGCGAAGGAGAAGAAGGCAAGTTTTATCTATGGACTGTTCAGGAGTTTTATGAGCTACTAGGCCCTGATGCTGAATTAATGCTGGACTACTATAACATTACCTCAGGTAACTGGGAGCCGGGCAAGAACATCCCTTTCCGGTCAGGTACTGATGAGCAATTCGCTCAGGACCATGATTTGGAAGTCGATGAATTGCAAGACATTGTCAGGGCAACCCAAGTGAAGCTGCTGGATGCAAGAAGCAGGAGAGTCAGACCAGGACTGGACGACAAAATATTAAGTGGTTGGAATGGATTAATGCTTTCCGGATTATGTGATGCCTACGCTACCTTTGGAGAAGATAAGTTCTTAAACCTGGCTCTCAACAATGCTGAATTCATCAAAAAGCATATGATGGATAATGAAAAGCATCTGTTCAGAAATTTCAAGAATGGCAAAGCTTCTATTCCGGCTTACCTCGAAGATTATGCAGCAATCATCGATGGATATACCAGGCTTTACCAGGTGACTTTCAAAGAAGACTGGCTCTTTCTCGCCAATGACCTCATGAAAATTGCTTTGAAAGAATTCTATGATGAGAATGAAGGTCTGTTCTTTTATACTTCCTCAACTTCTGAAGAATTGATTGCCCGTAAGAAAGAAATCTTTGACAATGTGATTCCTTCATCCAATTCCATGATGGCCACCAACCTCAAAACCCTTGGACACTTGCTGAGTCATCATGAATACGTCCAGGCAGCGGAAGACATGACTGACAGAATGAACAGGGTATTGATGCTGGCTCCTCAAGATCTGGCCAACTGGGCCTCACTCTATGCCCTTCACACCTATCCTACCGCAGAGGTGGTTATGATTACAGAGGCCAAAGATGATCTTCATTCACTCCACAGGGATTACTTACCCAATAAGGTGGTAGCCGGAAAGTTACCAGGTTCATCATCCAAATTGGACTTATTAGAAGGCAGAGATGTGATTGATGCTCAATCCACCTTCTTTCTTTGCTTTAATCAGGCCTGCCAATTACCAGTGCATACGGTGGATGAGGTGTTTGGGCAGGTGAAGAATTGATCCCCACTAGTACTAAGCGTAGAATCAGGGTTTACCCCGACCCTAAAGGGAGATAGAGTGTGTGTCTTGTCCTGAAATAGGTTTACACCAACCTATTAAGAGAAAATGGACAAAAACAAGATTAGGCATGGAGGCTCAATTTCATGGATAGAGCGTGAGGAAATGATTAAGGAGTACCTTTCAGGAGATTTGAGTAAAGCAGAGATATGGAAGAAGTACACCGGCCAAGATGAAGAACACGGTCAGTTATTGAACTGGATGCGAAAGTTAGGTTATGTTGAAGATGCTGTGTCAAGACAACAAATACTGTTACCTTCATTTGGACAACCTATGGGCACATTGAACAAACCTACAGACGATAAAGACCCAGCAGAACTTCAGCGTAAGATCAAGGAACTTGAAAAGCAGCTAGAAATGGCCAAACTCAAGGCCGAAGGCTATGAGTTGATGATCGACATTGCAGAAAAGGAGCTAAAAATACCGATTAGAAAAAAGTCAGGCACCAAGTAATTACCACCTTAAAGGAAAGGCATCAACGCATTGCTCTGGGGCGTTTATGCTTGTTATTTGGTGTGACCAGGCAATCATACTATCAGCACTACTGGTTTTGGGAAGAGAAGACCTTTGAACAGGAGCTTGTTGTCAAGCAGGTAATGCAGATCCGAAAACGGCACCCATGTATAGGAACCAGAAAGTTATACCAACTCCTAGAACCATTTATGCTTGATCATCAGATTAAAATGGGTAGAGATGCCCTTTTCGATCTATTAGCGGCCAATAGCCTATTGGTGAGAAGAAGGAAAAACAGAATGCGTACTACCAACTCTTTTCACTGGCTTCGCAAGTATCCAAACCTGATTAAGGAGTTCGCCCCATTATCGGTAAACCAACTTTGGGTAAGCGACATCACCTACTGGAAAACCTCCATAGGATATCTGTATATCAGTTTTATTACCGATGCATACTCACATAAGATAGTAGGCTTTAGGGTAGATAAAACTCTGGAAGCAGCAGCATCGGTCAAAGCACTGAAGATGGCAATTCGGGAAGCAACAGGTTCTCTAAATGGCCTCATACATCACTCAGATAGAGGGTTGCAATATTGCAGCGGTGAGTATGTCAAGGTTCTGAAAAGACACAAGGTTAAAATCAGCATGACAGAAAACGGAGACCCAAAACAGAATGCTGTAGCTGAGAGGATTAACGGAATCATAAAAGGGGAATACTTAGAAAACTACCAAGTCAACAGCCTTAAACAAGCAAGAAAACTACTTAGGCAAACCATAAGGCTTTATAACAGTGAAAGGCCTCATATGAGTATTAACAATAGGATCCCTTCAGAGATACACCAGTCAAAGAACATAGAAGTATTAAGAAAGTGGAAGAACTATTACCCAAATAACAAACCAACTGTAAACCAATATCAGGATTAACTATTATTGTATTATCATTAGAAAACTATAAGTCAAATCTGTAAACTTATTTTAGGACGAGTCAGTGCAAGACTGTGAGGTAGTGTTTTTGCCCCAGCCCTGAAGGGAGATACGGTGTGCGAGACTGTGAGGTAGTGCTTTTGCCCCGGCCCTGAAGGGAGTTATTGTGTGCGAGACTGTGAGATAGTGCTTTTGCCCCGGCCCTGAAGAGAGTTATTGTGTGCGAGACTGTGAGGCAGTGCTTTTGCCCCAGCCCTGAAGGGAGTTATTGTGTGCGAGACTGTGAGGTAGTGCTTTTACCCCGGCCCTGAAGGGAGTTATTGTGTGCGAGACTGTGAGGTAATGCTTTTACCTCAACCTTAAAGGGAGATAGAGTGTGCAAGACTGTGAGGTAGTGCTTTTACCCCAGCCCTAAAGGGAGATACGGTGTGCGGGACTGTGAGGTAGTGTTTTTACCCCGGCCCTGAAGGGAGATACGATACGGCTTGCTAGACTGTGAGTTAGTGCTTTTACTACGGCCCTAAAGGGAGATAGAGTTTTAGAAACTAAGAAGTAGACCTTTTATCCCGGGCAGAGAAGAATACAGAGGTTTATATCCGAGTAACTACTAGTCTCACTTTGGCCTAATATTATTATTTTTATATATAATTACTCTATAAAAATATAATTATGAAAAAGTCTATGTTCTATGGGGCCACTCCAATCATTTTTGAAAGAGCTAAGCGATTAAGGAATAATATGACTACTCAAGAAAAGAAACTGTGGGAAAAGCTTCGATTGAACCGTATGAAGGGACTCAGGTTCAAAGCTCAACATCCAATGGCCTCATACATTGCCGATTTTTATTGTCACAAGTTGAGGTTAGTCATTGAAATCGATGGCCCAAATCACAGCCAATCCGACCAGTTTGAATATGACCAGGCTAGAACTTCTCACCTTGAACAACTCGGTGTTCAGGTCATCAGATTCACCAATGACGAAATTGATGACTCGATAGATTCAGTCTTAATGCAAATAGAATCGCTGTGTACTGACGTAATACAGAGCAAATCAGCAAACGCTTAAATCCTGAATTCAAGCACAAATTCCTCCCACACCTAAACCGAACCCTTACCGATGATGTCAAGTCCACTTCTTTACTCCGTTGAACCATCGCGAAAGCGATGATGGGATTTAGGGGAATAATCCACAGTCTTCATCTTGCATAGGAATATTGTGCCATCAGTAAGTATTTTACCCCAACCCTAAAGGGAGTTACAAGTGTGCGAGGCTGGGAAGTAGTGCTTTTACCCCGACCCTAAAGGGAGACAGAGTATGCGAAACTGAGAGGTAGTCCTTTTACCCTACCCTTTAAAAGAAACACTTTATCAAACCCTGAGAGAACTTACAGCATTCATTTCAAAATTATGCGTCACTTATTTCAGACAGATGCAGCCAAGTCCCCTTTAGGGGATTTAGGGGAATAATCCACAGCCTTCATCTTGCATAGAAATATTGTGCCGGCAGTAAGTGTTTTACCCCGACCCTAAAGGGAGTTACTGCATGCGGAACTGATAGGCAGTACTTTTACCCCGACCCTAAAGGGAGATAGAGTATGCGAAACTGAGAGGTAGTCCTTTTACCCTACTCTTTAAAAGAAACACTTTATCAAACCCTGAGAGAACTTACAGCATTCATTTCAAAAATTATGCTTCACTTTGTCTTGTCCTGAAATAGGTTTACACCAACCTATTAAGAGAAAATGGACAAAAACAAGATTAGGCATGGAGGCTCAATTTCATGGATAGAGCGTGAGGAAATGATTAAGGAGTACCTTTCAGGAGATTTGAGTAAAGCAGAGATATGGAAGAAGTACACCGGCCAAGATGAAGAACACGGTCAGTTATTGAACTGGATGCGAAAGTTAGGTTATGTTGAAGATGCTGTGTCAAGACAACAAATACTGTTACCTTCATTTGGACAACCTATGGGCACATTGAACAAACCTACAGACGATAAAGACCCAGCAGAACTTCAGCGTAAGATCAAGGAACTTGAAAAGCAGCTAGAAATGGCCAAACTCAAGGCCGAAGGCTATGAGTTGATGATCGACATTGCAGAAAAGGAGCTAAAAATACCGATTAGAAAAAAGTCAGGCACCAAGTAATTACCACCTTAAAGGAAAGGCATCAACGCATTGCTCTGGGGCGTTTATGCTTGTTATTTGGTGTGACCAGGCAATCATACTATCAGCACTACTGGTTTTGGGAAGAGAAGACCTTTGAACAGGAGCTTGTTGTCAAGCAGGTAATGCAGATCCGAAAACGGCACCCATGTATAGGAACCAGAAAGTTATACCAACTCCTAGAACCATTTATGCTTGATCATCAGATTAAAATGGGTAGAGATGCCCTTTTCGATCTATTAGCGGCCAATAGCCTATTGGTGAGAAGAAGGAAAAACAGAATGCGTACTACCAACTCTTTTCACTGGCTTCGCAAGTATCCAAACCTGATTAAGGAGTTCGCCCCATTATCGGTAAACCAACTTTGGGTAAGCGACATCACCTACTGGAAAACCTCCATAGGATATCTGTATATCAGTTTTATTACCGATGCATACTCACATAAGATAGTAGGCTTTAGGGTAGATAAAACTCTGGAAGCAGCAGCATCGGTCAAAGCACTGAAGATGGCAATTCGGGAAGCAACAGGTTCTCTAAATGGCCTCATACATCACTCAGATAGAGGGTTGCAATATTGCAGCGGTGAGTATGTCAAGGTTCTGAAAAGACACAAGGTTAAAATCAGCATGACAGAAAACGGAGACCCAAAACAGAATGCTGTAGCTGAGAGGATTAACGGAATCATAAAAGGGGAATACTTAGAAAACTACCAAGTCAACAGCCTTAAACAAGCAAGAAAACTACTTAGGCAAACCATAAGGCTTTATAACAGTGAAAGGCCTCATATGAGTATTAACAATAGGATCCCTTCAGAGATACACCAGTCAAAGAACATAGAAGTATTAAGAAAGTGGAAGAACTATTACCCAAATAACAAACCAACTGTAAACCAATATCAGGATTAACTATTATTGTATTATCATTAGAAAACTATAAGTCAAATCTGTAAACTTATTTTAGGACGAGTCACTTATTTCAGACAGATGCAGCCAAGTCCCCCTTTAGGGGATTTAGGGGGAGAATCCACAGCCTTCATCTTGCATAGGAATATTGTGCCATCAGTAAGTGTTTTAC
Source organism: Roseivirga sp. (assembly GCF_965216855.1). Lineage (NCBI taxonomy): Bacteria > Pseudomonadati > Bacteroidota > Cytophagia > Cytophagales > Roseivirgaceae > Roseivirga > Roseivirga sp. The sequence goes on from NZ_OZ244204.1 coordinate 925,606, forward strand.
CCCGACCCTAAAGGGAGTTACTGCATGCGGAACTGATAGGTAGTGCTTTCACCCCAACCCTAAAGGGAGATAAAGTGTGCGAAACTGAAAGGTAGTACTTTTACCTCGGTCGTGAAGAGAGATACTTTCTCTAAGTCCTCTTCGTAGATTGAAGGGAAACATTCTTTACTTCTGCCATCGCTGAGTAGGCATTAATTAATATCTTCAAACTTGAATACAGCATAACCATTTGACATCACTTCAACTCAATATTGATGCCCCTGAAGGAGCTGCCACCTACTTTGCAGATGTAGCCCTGCCACTGCCTATTCCTCAACTCTTTACCTACAGAATACCATCAGAGTTTTTGGAACTGGTAAAGCCAGGAATCAGAGTTATTGTTTCTTTTGGAAGACAGAAAGTAGTGACCGGACTGGTAGATGCTGTACACGAAAAAGCTCCTGAGGTTTACACCGCTAAGCCGATTCTCGATGTGCTCGATGCAGAACCTTTGGTCACCACACAGCAGATCGGGATGATGAAGTGGATGAGCAATTACTACCTCTGTACTTACGGAGAGGTATTGAATGCCGCTTTACCATCAGGACTCAAGCTCAGTAGCGAGTCGAAAATTCAGTTGCACCCGCACTATGATTGGAATGAAACGGACTTACCATTAGACGACAAAGAGGTCATTTTACTGTCGGCCCTTGAAAACAAGGACGCCTTGAGTTATCGGGAGGCTGCCGATGTACTCGAATTAAAAAGCGCTTATCGCTATATCAAATCTTTAGTACAAAAGGAATTGATCATCATCTATGAAGAGGTGAAAGAGCGATACAAGCCAAAAAAAATCAAGAAGATCAGGCTACATGGAGACTATCTGGCTCAGGAGGACATGCTTGATGAACTGTTCCAGGAACTGGAAAAGAAACCGAAACAATCTGACCTGCTACTATTCTATCTCCGGGAGGTTCCTGTATTCCAACAACCCCAGCTCAACCAGTCAGGGATAGCCAAATCAGCATTTACGGATGCAGGTTTATCAGCTTCCTCACTAAAAACGCTGGTTAAGAATGAAATACTGGTAGAGTTTGAGAAAATCATCTCCCGCTTTGAAGAAGAAAATCAGGAAGAACCTCTTGAAATTGAGCTGAGTGATATTCAGCAGCAAGCCCAGGCAGCCATCTTCGATCATTTCAAAGATAAGGCCACCGTACTCCTTCATGGCATCACCGGAAGTGGCAAAACAGAAATCTATATCAGCCTGATTCAACAGGCTCTTGATAGCGGTCAGCAAGTACTTTATCTACTACCGGAAATTGCTTTAACAGCCCAAATTGTCAATAGACTGAAAAAAGTATTTGGAGACCGGATGGGTGTTTACCATTCAAAATTTTCAGATAATGAACGGGTTGAGGTTTGGTATGGACTGATGGAGGGGCGGTTCGACTTTATTGTTGGTGTTCGAAGCAGCATATTCCTTCCGTTCAGCAGCCTGGGGCTACTGATTGTAGATGAAGAGCATGAAACCAGCTACAAGCAGTTCGATCCTGCACCAAGATATCATGCCCGCGATGTCGCCTTGTTTCTGGCACATCTCCACAATGCCAAAACCATTTTAGGCTCGGCTACACCATCGCTTGAAAGCTATACCAATGCACAACAAAATAAATATGGCCTGGTAGAACTATTTCAGCGCTTCAATGAGGCCAGTCTACCCCAAATGAGTCTGGCGAACCTGACTCAGGAAAAGAAAAGAAAGACCAATGTAGGTGAATTCACTTCTGTACTGATAGAAGCCATAGGACAGGTCTTAGACAATAAAGAACAGGCCATTATCTTCCAGAATAGAAGGGGCTACTCTAACTATCTCACTTGCGAAGATTGTGGTTATATCCCCGATTGTCCTCGTTGTTCAGTAAGTCTCACCTATCATCAATACAAAAATCAATTAAACTGCCATTACTGCGGGCATAAAGATGCTGTGCCATTGGTTTGTCCTGCTTGCGGAAGTACCAAAGTACATACAGTGGGCATTGGTACAGAGAAAATAGAAGAAGAACTCAAGCTGTTGTTCCCAAAAGCCAGGGTACAACGTATGGACCTCGAAACCACAAGGGCCAAATACGCCTACCAAAATATCATCCATGATTTCGAAAAGGGTGAAATAGACATTCTGGTAGGCACACAAATGGTTTCCAAAGGACTGGATTTTGATCGGGTTAGCCTGGTGGGTGTCTTCGACATCGATAGAATGCTGTATTTTCCTGACTTCAGATCTTATGAGAGAGCTTTCCAAATGGTAACGCAAGTTAGTGGCAGGGCAGGTAGAAGAGATACCGAAGGAAAGGTGATTATTCAGAGCAGGAACCCGGACCAGGGGATTATAGAACTGATCCAGCAAGGTGACTATCATACTTTCTATAGTAGGGAAATGGCAGAAAGGAATAAGTATCACTACCCTCCTTTCACCCGAATGATTCACCTGCTCATCCGGAGTAAAGACAAAAAGCTCACAAAAGAAGCAGCGCAAAAGCTAGCCAACATACTTAAAGAAGACATGGGAGGAAGCCGCGTACTGGGACCACAAGAACCTTTGATTAACAAGATCCGGGATAAGTTTCTAATGGATGTCTTTCTAAAGATTGAGAAGAAGTACAAAATGGAAGCAGTTAAGGACCTTATTAAAAACGCGCAGTTGGAGTTACTCAAGATAAAAGACCTTAAGTCTGTTGAGGTTGTTGTGGATGTGGATCCTTATTAGAGAGATCAACTCCTCTCAACATGCTACCGTAGCAGACAACAGAAAGATTGCTTCGTCATAAAACCTTGTTATCACAGGTTTCATTTCTCGCAATGACGGTCACCAATCTTTAATGCCGTTAAACAAGTCTTTCCATTCCGAATTCATAAGTTCAATCCCCATAGCTCTTGAGCCAGCTTATCCAAATTGCATTTTGCGGTAAATGAATTGGGAATGTATTTCTTTCATGATCATCATGACTCATTGAAGTGTTTCGAAGGAGGTGCGACTGAGAAATCATATGCACAAAATTAGGATGGAGTATAAGATCCCTCCTAAGGTAGGAATAACACATATCCTTCCCCTACCGCCTGACCCTGGCTTATGTACTTCCTCGTCACATGGAGGGTGGGGATTGTGACCATCGGCAGAAGCTGATTCGTGGAGTGACCCTGCCGCTCCGATGGTTTTGATGCCTGCCTGCGCGTAGCTGCTTCGGCAAAGGCAGGTTGGTCGGTTTTTCTTTTGATTCTCCAAAAGAAAAGTAAGTCTAAGTCTGAATTTGCTTACTCCTTAGGTTTTTCTCCTTCTGTTTCGGACTCTTCAGCGTCTTCCTGAGTAGACACTTCATCCTCCTTTTGAGAGTCTTCCAAAGCTTCTTCAACCTGCTGCACCAATGCAGCCTCTTTGGCCCCCGAAGTATTGCTACTCATCCGTTGCAGGAAATAAGAAAGACCGGAGTCTTCCATTGGAGCCGGAGCTCCCTCTTCCAAACCCTCCTTGCCAAACTTGATCAGTCCCCAGGTCATCACCAAACTGGTGACAATAATCGTGATCAAAATAATATCGGAATTAAAGGTAAGTGAGGTCAACTCTTCAGGAATGGAGAAGAATAAGAGTACCGTAATCAATCCCCTTGGAGTAATAAAAAACTCAGGGAAGATTGACTTCTTCAGGAAGAACATTTTCAGGAAGATAAAGCGAACAATGAAGAAGAATATGACTATCCCCACTCCTACGGCAAATATCTCCAGATTCAATAAGGCTTTTAGATCAATGGTGGTACCGAATACAACAAAGAAGAAAGTTCTCACTACAAAGGCCGATTCTCGTGTCACAAGGTGTAGGTCCTTGAGAATGGAATTGACTGTTTTTTCATCGATGTACTGTTTCAGCTTTCCGACAAAGAAGAGGTTATTGTTGTTGAGTAATAAGCCAAAGACGAGAATAATTACCAGCGATGAAAGATGCAATTGCTTACCTATTGCATAGAGCAATATCAAGACGGCAATCAACATAAACAGCTTCACATCACCTACCAGCCTTTGGAAAAGCATCACCAAGCCATAACTCACTACAACTGAAATAACGATAGTGATAATGATGTTTCCGACCACACTGTAGATCACCTGATTGGTACTTTCAACCCCAACATTCTCAACCAGGAAATAGAAGAACATAATGCCCAGAATATCTGAAAAGGTACTCTCATAGATCATAAACTCCTTTTTGTCCTTCGCCAGGCGAGTAACAGAAGGAATTACAATGGCACTACTCATAATTGAAAGTGGCACTGCATAGACCAATGAAATAATCGGATCCTCTTTGAAAAACTGGTTGATAATGAATGAAATACCAAAAGCACAGACCACTAACGAGAGTAAGGCCACCAAAAAGGACTTCCAGATGATAGGCCACTTTTCTTTACTCAGCTTCAGGTCTATGGCAGCCTCCAGTACAATCATAATCAGCCCGATAATCCCCAACACTTCGAGAGTTCCGAAAATCAGTCCATCCTGATTGAACTCATAGTAGTCCATAGCAAACTTTCCTCCAATGCCCAGCAGGATCAGCAAGATCACACTGGGTATATTCGTCCGCTTGGAGATATAATTGAATACATGTGAAGCAATAATTACACATGCGAGTACTATTACCAGGTTATATGCATTCATTCGGTTCTGTAATGTTTAAAAAGTGGAATTACTGATTGAGTTCGTGGGCTACTTCAGCCATAAGCTTGTCCAAATATAACCAGTCAAGCTTCTTTACCTCATAATAATTTAAAAGTTCATTTAAACGGTAACGGTCCAATAAGTGATCTAGTCCGCGCTTAAAAACAAAATAATCATCGAGTGATTCATCGCTCTTCAATAAAGAGTGATGTTCCATATATTGTTTTAAAAGTCCTATATGTTTTCGGTTGTAAATCGGGAAGACATTGGGCTTGTGTGAGTTACAGTATTCGGATGAAAAGCTCAAAAGCCTGTAATCCTTACCCTTGTAGTGAAAAGCTGCCAGCCTTGGCACTAACTCCAGATTGTCCTGCTCCAAATCCGGGTCAATGTCCATCGCCACAATATGCCTTACCATTTCTTCATGACAAGCCAGATCATGTATTTCATGATGGTTGAGTACACTGAGCTTCTGCCGGACGATTTCTTCATTATCATTCTGTGGATTTTCAGCAAAATATTCATGCCGTCTCACATCGCTTAAAAAGAAATCTTCACGCTTTTTGAGCTTCTCAGCGTACTCTCTTAGTTTTTCGCCTAAAATTCCCATTCATCTAAAATAAGGATAACTGTGCTTCGAATTCATACTGACGGAGAATAAAATACATCGGAGATTTTTAAAGCCTAACCGAATCATTTTGGATTGAATAGAGTTATTAATTACCAATTTTAATAGCATAGGAATTAATCGTACTTTTGCCCAACTTTTTCGCGGTTGGCGAGTAGAAGTGTTAACATTAGAAACAGATTGAATGGAAAACAAGTCGAATAAGTTGTCTGAAGACATTTTGAAGGAAATTGAAGAGTTGGGCAACGATCATATAATGACTTCGATAGCTACTCCACTTAGAGATGATGCTTTTGAACTGTCTGATGCCGAAAAAATAGAGCGAATCCAGGAATACTTTGAGAAAATCATGCATACCCTGGGTTTAGATCTGACAGATGATAGCCTGAAGGGTACTCCCAAAAGAGTGGCCAAACTTTATGTAAATGAGTTGTTCAAAGGACTCAATGAGAAGAACAAACCTTCCATGTCTACCTTTGAAAACAAGTATCAGTATCGTCAGATGCTGGTAGAGAAGAACATTACTCTATATAGCAACTGCGAACACCACTTTCTGCCAATAGTGGGAAAAGCCCATGTAGCCTACATTCCTAAAGACAAGGTAATTGGTTTGTCTAAGATGAACAGAATTGTCGACTACTATGCTCGCAGACCTCAGGTTCAGGAAAGACTTGCCCTGCAGATTTTGAATGAGATGCAGCGTAGCCTTGGCACCGAAGATGTGGCGGTATACATCGATGCAGAGCACATGTGCGTGAGCTCAAGAGGGGCCTCAGACCAGTCGTCAAGCACAGTGACTGTTGAGTTTGGTGGCCAGTTCAATGAAGAAACAACCAAAAAAGAATTTTTGACCTATATCAACGACAAGTTGAAATGAGCCTTTACGACCAGTATCCGGTAAGTATTTACAATTCTCTCAATAAGGAAAAGGAAGTTTTCAAACCTATCCATGAAGGCCGTGTAGGCATGTATGTCTGCGGGCCTACGGTTTACAGCGATGTACACCTGGGTAATGTCAGAACCTTCGTTTCCTTCGATATCATTTTCAGGTACCTGAAGTATCTGGGGTATAAAGTGAGATATGTAAGAAACATTACGGATGTAGGTCACCTGGTTGGCGATGCCGATGAGGGAGAAGATAAAATTGCAAAGAAAGCCCGTTTGGAAGAACTGGAACCTATGGAGGTGGTGCAGAAATACACCAATGGTTTCCATGATGTGATGCACCTGTTCAATGCCATTCCCCCTTCTATTGAGCCAACGGCTACAGGTCATATTGTTGAACAAATTGAGTTCATCAAACAAATCATAGACAACGGATATGCCTACGAGAAAGACGGTTCAGTCTATTTCGATGTGCGTAAATATGGGCAAGACCATCAGTATGGTGAGCTCAGTGGCCGGAACATTGACGAAATGCTATCGAACACCAGAGAGCTCTCCGGTCAGGATCAGAAAAACGATCCGCTTGACTTTGCCCTATGGAAAAAAGCTGATGGCGGACACCTGATGCGTTGGCCATCACCCTGGGGTATTGGTTTCCCAGGATGGCACCTGGAGTGTTCCGTGATGAGCACCAAGTATTTGGGCGAAAAGTTCGATATCCATGGTGGTGGAATGGACCTTAAGTTTCCTCACCACGAGGCAGAAATTGCCCAGAACAAAGGCTGCACTCATAGCGGTGGCGCCAATTACTGGATTCACGGTAACATGCTGACAGTTAATGGTCGCAAAATGGCCAAGTCTGAAGGCAATGGTTTTACTCCGGAGCAACTGCTTACCGGAGATCACAAACTTTTGGAAAGAGGCTATTCAGCAATGACTGTTCGCTTCTTCATGCTCATGTCTCACTATGCCAGCACACTGGATTTCTCTAATGAGGCACTACAGGCTGCTGAAAAAGGCTATAAAAGACTGATGGCCAGTGTTAACCTGATTGATAAGCTTGGCAAACCAGGAACAGGTCAGATTGACCAGGAAAAATCAGCTGAATTGAGTACCATCATCGCTCAGGCCATGAAAGACCTGAGTGACGACTTTAATACCGCAAAAGCGATTGCCGGCTTGTTCGAGTTAAGTAGCAAGATCAATACTTTCTATCAGCAACCAGCTGAATTAGCCATGATAGACCCTGAAGTTTTTGCACAAAGCGTCACTCACTTCAAAGGCATTATCTTCGATGTTATGGGGCTGAGAAATGAAGCCGAAATGGCTCAGGATGGCAAAAAACTAGACGGTGCTATGCAGGTACTGATTGAACTGAGAAAGCAGGCCAAATTCAGCAAGAACTATGCATTGTCAGATAAAATCAGAGATGACCTCAAAGCGGCAGGCATTCAATTAAAAGATGAAAAAGGGGGCGAAATGTCCTACACGATAGATTAATCTATGATTCTTTCAGGAAGAGAAATTAAACGCGAAATCGGCAAGGGTATTAATATTGAACCCTTCAATGAGTCGCAGCTAAACCCAAACAGCTATAACCTAAAGCTGCATAATGAGCTAATGGTGTATTCAAATCCGGTACTGGATATGAAGACTCCTAACCCTGTAGAAAAGCTGATCATTCCTGAAGAAGGATTACTGCTGGAAACCGGTAAACTTTACCTGGGCAGAACCATAGAAAAGACCGAAACCTCCAAGTTTGTACCCATGCTGGAAGGCCGAAGCTCGATCGGTCGATTGGGGCTATTCATCCACGTAACGGCTGGTTTCGGTGATGTAGGCTTCAATGGTTTCTGGACATTGGAGATTTTCTGCGTTCAGCCTATCCGAATCTATGCCGGTGTCGATATCTGCCAGATATTCTATCATACCATTGAGGGAGATTACGATACCTATAAGAGTGGCAAATACCAAAACAACACCGGTATTCAGGCCAGTATGCTATATAAAGACTTTGAAAAGAAGTAGGCAGAAATCAGTAGGCAATCCCATCAATTGATTTCCGTTTTCTGATTTCCAGTTTCTATTATTTTCTAAATTGCTCTGTGCGCAAAGTACTGATCGCCATATTCACCTTCCCCATTAAGATTTACCAATATGGTATTTCTCCATTATTAGGTGCTAACTGTCGTTACTCTCCTACCTGTTCTTCATACACCGTACAAGCCATTAAAGAATGGGGGCCATTGCGCGGCATGTGGCTAGGACTAAGACGCTTTAGCCGCTGCCATCCCTGGGGAGGTCATGGTTATGATCCGGTGCCTAAAAGAGATGGACAGAAGTGGTTTTGATGAGAAAACAGGTATTGATTTCTGCACTAGTAGGTCTATTTCTTACAATTGCTTGTTATTCTATATCCATTTTTATTTGGGGCATTGATCTCTTTCTATTACCCATCTTATTCCTGCTTTATTTATTTGGCATTTTAGGAGTGATAATAGCTCCCCTCGTGGTTTACCAGTACATCAAAAACAAACCCACAACAAAGTGGCAAAGCATTCTAATAGGTCTTATGCTTGGTCTTTTTATCGGGTATTTGATTCAACGTCCAATATGGAACTGGGATGAACAAAATAGAAATATGGCAGGAGATATGATCAGTCAGTCTCTGGAGGATTTTAAATCTGAACACGGCAATTATCCTCAAACTCTTTCAGAATTAGTAATTGATTTGGAGCTACTACCTTCTACTTACCCTCTGAATAAATTTGAGTATACATCAAAGGATGAAACATATCAATTATATATCCCAATACCTATAATTGATCGCTGGTACTGGAACAGGACACAAAAGAAATTCGAATACCAAGATTTTTAGGCATAGGTCTTCAACCGAGACAATTGATCAAAAGAGGTCTGTGAAAGGTTAAGTTTTCTGACAATTGATGGTTGACAATGAAGGTATCAATCGCTCTCACATCATGAAAGTCAATAGATATCAGAATGAAAGCAACATTTAATCGGTTTAATATAATTGATACCTTAAAGGGATGAAGAGGGGCTTATTCTATTACATCTCACTTTTAATTATTTTTTCCACCTTAAAAGTGAGTGCTCAAAATAAGGAAACTGAATATTATAGATCAGCAATTGAATACCTCAATGATTATGTGTACTCAAAAAAAGTGGATAATAGTATATTCGAAAAAAACTGTTTAGCAAGAACCAAAGGACTAACTAAACCTGATGTTCCTTCAGGAATACAAATAGCTGAACGGTTTATAAGAAACGACCACGCATTCCCTCTTGAGGCAATGGTCAACGTGAAATACAATATCTCCAAAGATTGTCTGCGAGACCTAAGAATGAGGATATACAACTGTCCAGTGAATCTTCAAATCAAAGACTCACTTAACCACTTCTGGGCAGACTATAGACCCAAAAGCTTCAATGAAATGAAATCTACACTTTCATCTCTGGTAAACTTTGGTGAAAGTGGTTATGTAGTATTCTTTTCTGATTTACACAAAAACGGCCTGGCTGCGGAATTGATGTCATTTTGTACTTCGTACAAGCCCAATACAACCTGGCAAGGAGCCTCTACTATATTTTATTTCGTTTTTGACGATCAAGGTAATGTTGAAGAAGTCTATTCCGGAAAAGGAGTCAGTTACAACTAAATCTGTCCCCTACATTGCGGCTTGCTAATGATTAATCTTTTAATCAACTTCAATACCAAGACATGGCACCATGGATAATTCCAAAGCAAACCATACCGAACTCACCATAGACAACTACCTCGAAAGTCACTATATCCATCGAAGTAATTGGTTAAGAGCTGCCGTTTTGGGTGCTAACGATGGTATCATATCCATTTCCAGCTTAGCCATTGGCATTGCCACAGCTGGTACGGCCAGAGAATCAGTCCTGCTGGCTGCTGTAGCTGGTCTTGTGGCGGGTGCACTCTCCATGGCAGCAGGCGAATATGTCTCCGTCAGTTCTCAAACGGATATAGAAAAAGCAGATATCGAACGTGAAAGGCAGGAACTCAAAGACATGCCGGAAGCTGAACTCAAAATCCTGGCCCAGATCTATGAAGGCAGAGGTCTCAAAAAAGAAACAGCCATGCAGGTAGCCAAAGAGCTGACTGCCGCAGATGCCTTGGGGACTCATATCCGAGATGAATTGGGCATTAACGAAATCAGTCAGGCCAAACCTCTACAAGCTGCCTTCGCATCAGGAGCAGCCTTTACCGGAGGTGGACTCCTACCCCTCCTCGTTACGCTTTTTGCCCCACTGGATAATATGGCTTACTTCCTTTATGGATTCACTATTATTTCATTGATCATTTTAGGAGCTGTGGCAGCCAAAACGGGTGGCTCAAGTATTCAAAAAGCTATCTTCAGAATAGTTGTCTGGGGCACCTTGGCGATGGGGCTGTCAGGAGCAGTAGGTTACCTGTTTGGAGTGAATATGTAATGGTCTGAAAAAGCATACCTCACCTACTTAACAAGGTTAATTCATCTTCACCTACACTTTCTTTCCATCACCCGGATTTCTGAGGAGGAGGAAATGACCATAACACATAACCATTATGTCATTTTAAAATAGGGCCAGGTTATATATTGCTGACATAAACTACTACCTTAGTTAAAATGAAAAACACACTCCCATTCCTTTTGCTATGTTCTGTCCTGGCCTGCTCTTCACCCCAAAAACATTCTAAACCCGATAGTCCATTACAGAGTCAGCCCACAATGCTTTCATCTGAAGTATTGAACATCAACTTAGACAGTGTCAGCAGAGTATTTAACATGACACTTGTTGACTCACTGCTTATCCTATCCAGCCCTTCAAAAGACTATGTTTTTCAGATTATTGATATCAAGAACACCCGATACATTGCTCCATTTGGTAAGAAAGGCAATGGTCCGGGAGAAATCAGATTTCCAGCCTATGTTCAGGTCGATCCTCAAAATCAAGACAACCTGTTAATTTTCGATAAGAATCGATTTGACATTTATTCCCTGCCCAGGCAGCATATTCTATCGAATAGCCATAAGCCTGAAAAAATAATCAACAAGATGGACTTTAATGTGCAAAGAGCAGTAAAAACACATACCAATAGTTATCTGGCCTATGGGATTTTTAAAAACCGATATGCACTATTAAACTCAGAAGGAGATACCATAAAGACATATTTGGATTACCCGTATGAGGATGAATATAATGACATGAGCTATGCCTCTCTGGCGATGGCTTTCCAGGGAAATATTCTGGCCAGCCCGTCAGGCAAAAAGGTAGTATTGGCTACGGTCCAGTCTGCCAACTTTGAGATCATTGATATCAATAACCCAATGGAACCTGTTCTCAAATCCCGCCTCAATTCATGGAAGCCGGAATTTGTCAATGAATCAGGTGGAAATTCCATTAGTGTGGCTTTTAAGCAGGAAAGCCGATTGGGATATACCGATATAGCTGTAACCAACCAGGCAGTATACTTACTACTTTCAGGACGTACAAGGTCTGAATATGGTGCCAATGCATCTGAATCGAACGACCTGCATGTATACGACTGGTCTGGTGAGCCATTGGCACATTATAAGCTCGATCGGGACATCAGTGCTTTTGAGATTAGCGCCAGTGGTAAAGAGCTATACGGATTTGTCAATGAAGAACCAGCACTGATTGTAAAATACATTATTCCCTGAGACACTCAGAACCTGTTTTATCAGCCTTAATTGACATTTTTTGGTATAAGGGTTAACACCCAACTTCTTTTATGGTTTTCTCTGCCGAATCGCTGATTATACTCATTTATTGGCTTCGGCACTACCAACAGACTTATTCCATCACCCGGATTTCTGAGGAGGATCATTAAGTAGCGCTTCTACGAAGCTTTAGATTGCCATTGATTATTCCATACTTTTTAATCAATTTCCGATTTCAATGAAAGCATTCATACCATGAGCCGAGCCAAACTTATCGATCATTACCTGGAGCAAGCCCGACAACCAGACTTTGAGATAGATCAGATCAGAAAAGAACTGGATGGCAAAGTGCCTGAAGAAGATATCAGAGCCATAGTGAGAGTAATTGACAGTAGCCTGCAAACCAATGCCTTTAAGAAAACCAATAACGGAAAGGCTTCAGAGTTGGTAATAGCCGGACTAATCCTCACACTCGTGGGTGCGGGCATTACCGTTGGCACTTATACCGGTCTGATTAACATGGGTGACAGCTTTCTGATTGTCTACGGGCCTTTCTTTGGAGGCCTGTCCCTGTTGATCACAGGAATGACCCAACGCAAAGCACGCTCCTAAACTCAAAAGAGATGAAAAACCTTACACTCGCACTAATCATTTTGTCAATGACCTTCTCCTGCCAGCCCAAGGAGAAAGAGGTAGATAAGGTGCAAATGGTTAAGGATTATGTCAGCGCGCTTAACAGCTTTGATTTCGAAGGAATCGTGTCAAAATTCCAGGATAGCGTTCGACTCAAAGAGATTGTCTACGAAAGCCATTTTTCCAGAGAAGAATACTATCACCTGTTTCAGTGGGATTCTATCTTTCAACCGAAGTATGAGATTCTTGAAATTGAAGAAGCTGAGGATGGAACTGTGAAAATGCATGTTTCCAAAGCCGGACCCAGAATACTCTTCCTTAACAAAAAGCCAATCATTACAGATGAGGTAGTACAGTTTGAAGGTGATAAAATACAGAGCGTACAGATTACTGATTATATCGTGTTCGATGAGGTGACCTGGACGAACACTCGTAAAGATTTACTCTCCTGGATCAATGCCAATCACCCTGAGCTGAACGGCTTTTTGCACGACCAAACCAAACAGGGTGCCTTAAACTACATGAAGGCACTGGAATATTATCAGGCCAGTCATTAGTCACTACCCAAAAGTAATGTCTCTTCTCATCCTCGTTTTAAACGAGGATGATTATGTAGTGCTTCTATAATGCTATACCTCCTTTTCTACTATGACACTTCTTCCTCCTCCTCGTTTGAAACGAGGAGGATTGTGTAGTGCCTCAATAAAGCTATGCTTCCTTTCCCAGATGCCACCTAAACAAGAGTGAACAGCAATGGTAATACAGCTTACAAAAGGAAGTTTCTGCCAAATGATTCTGTAGGTTTAAGCTTAGTTTCTATCCAAATTTGCACCTCTAATTGATGGCCATGAAGACAAATTTCAGACTGATTCAACCAGCCGACCAAAAAGAAGTTGCGCAACTAATGCATAGGCTCTACATCGAAGATCCCAGCGATAAGCCTATGACGGATGAGAAGATTCAGAGAACACTGGAAACACTGGGTAATGAGCCCGGACGTGGTAACATTATGGTGATTGAAAGCGAGAATATTATTGTAGGCTACGCCATTCTCATCAACTTCTGGAGCAATGAGTTTGGAGGTAACCTGCTCAACATTGATGAACTGTACATCAAAGAAGAGTTCCGTTCACGAGGCATAGGCTCAGCCTTTATCAGACACCTGGCCAACAGCAAATTTGGCAATTCTGTTGCCATTCAGTTGGAAGTCACACCAGACAATCATCGGGCAAGAAGACTCTATGAAAGCCTCGGCTTTAGTCAGCACAAAAACATGCAGCTCGATTTACTGATTTAGATATTTATCTAAACGTCAGTTTTTAGCGCCCGCTTTAAAGTGTCCGTTCAGGGAATTACCATCCCAAACCAGAGGCTTTGTATACAGTTTTGCTTACATTCAATAAGCAAATACATTTTTTCATGAAAGCTCCATACACCTGTCTTTGGTATGAAAATCAAGCACTTGACGCTGCTGAGTTCTATTGTAGCCTATTTGAGCACTCCAAAAATCTGGGAGGCAATGGCTTCATGGCCCTCTTTGAACTCAATGGTCAAAAATACATGGCCATGAATGGCGGCCCCTCCTACCAGTTAAGCCCTGCAGTATCTCTGGTTGTGGAGTGCGAAACCCAAAAGGAAATTGACCACTATTGGGAAAAGCTGAGCGAGGGTGGTGAAGAAGGCCGTTGCGGCTGGCTGGTCGATCGCTTTGGCCTATCATGGCAAGTCATCCCATCCGTATTAGGCCAACTCATGTCTGACCCCGACAGGGCTGCAGGCGTCCAGGCAGCTTTTATGAAAATGAAGAAGCTGGATATAGAAACCTTGTTGAACAGTTAAGCCCTTGCCCTATGAAATGGACCTATGGAATAAAGCAGAAAATGACGGCTGCCAGTGTTTTGGCAGTCATTATGGTTTTGATCATCTTCAATAATATCGCTGAGAGAAAAAGGTACAAGGCCTTGGAGAAATCCATCACATCCATTTATCAGGACAGGTTATTGGTTGAAAGCTACATTTTTAAGCTTTACAATAACCTGCAACTGCAAAACGACTGTCTTCTGGGTAACTCTGTACCACATATGGAAGGTGAACTCTCTTCATTGAGAGCTGAAAGAGAGCAGCTCTTAACACTTTATGCCAATACCTACCTGACACAGGAAGAAACTGAGCACTTCAATGCGCTTAAAGCTACCTTAGCCCGGTTCGATAGCCAGTCACTAAGTACGGGGAAGGCAGCCATGAATCAGGAGGCCATTGAACACCTCAATGCTCTCTCTAACATCCAGATGGATGAAGGGGCCTCTCTTTGGAACAAATCCGAGAGCCTGATTTTAGGAAGCCTCACCTCTTCCCAGTTCGAAATCGCAATGGTGATTCTATTAGGCCTCATCATTCAGGCTTTGATATTCTCTTCCAGGACTTTGAAACCAAAGCCCATTGAGAAACATAATCTCAACTAGACTGAAAAAGGTTAGATGTCCCAGTCATCATTGATCTGGGCTATACTGTGGTGGGCAGTAAGGTCATACTGGCAAGGCACAACGGATACATAGTTGTGGTCTACTGCCCATACGTCTGTATCTTCGCCCTTATCATTATTTACAAAATTGCCAGCTAACCAGAAATAAGGGCGGCCGTATGGGTCTTTGCGATGATCGAATTCCTCCTCCCAATGTGCCTTGGCCTGTCGGCAGATTTTTATACCCTGAATTCTCTCGTTCTGCTTAGGAGGAAAATTCACATTGAGTGCTACTCCTTTGGAAAGGCCTTTACTCAATACCTCTTCTGCGATTTTCTTCACATACTCTCTGGTATGGGAAAAGTCAGCGTCATGAGAGAAATCGGCCAGGGAGTACCCAACTGAAGGATAGCCTTCAATAGCCCCTTCAATGGCAGCTGACATGGTACCTGAGTAGAGCACGCTCACCGCCAGGTTACTACCATGATTGATTCCACTTACCACCAGGTCTGGATTCTTATCTTTTAAGACATGGTGTTTAGCAAGTTTCACACAATCAGCAGGGGTGCCGGAACACTTATAGGCCTTTATTCCCAGGTCTTCGAACAAATCGGAAGGAATCAGTCTCAATGGTTCTCCAATGGTAATCGCATGCCCCATGCCTGATTGTGGGCTGTCAGGAGCGACTACTATCACCTCCCCAATCTCAGACATGACTTCCGCTAAAACACGGATTCCGTTAGACACTATACCATCATCGTTGGATACTAGAATTAAAGGCTTCGACATACCTCAAAGATATTGCATCTGTTTTATTTGTCCGATGCCTGGGAAACAAGTTTTCCCGAAATGGAGGATTTATTTAATCAGAGATTCTCAAGACCGTTGTAGTACTCTACCAGCCTGGTAATGTCTTCCAGTTTTTCCATGCGGAGCTTTTCCTTTTTCATGAATTTCTTGAGCTCACTCTGATGATCATTAAAAGACCGGAGCACTTCTCTTCGGTTCTTGCCCAATAGAGATATTCCGCCTTCCTGATCGACTATATAAAGGTTATAAGCCAGGTAACGGCTGGTATAGAAATTTCCTCTGGGGTCGTAAAACGGGTCGTACAAGCTTCTTCTGTAAAATCCATTGCTAATAGGTCTGGACTTCACCACAATGTATTCACGACCTACCAGTGACACTTTATCTTCATAAATAGCTTCGAAGATTTTGGGCCTGCGATATCCGGCCTCATTCCGATAAGGCAGGGTATAAAAGACTCTTGCTTTCTTAGCCTGAAGTGGCAGTATTCTGAAAGACTTAAACTGATTGGCATTATAGGTGGAAATACCCTTGACTTTTTCTGACTGAAAGAATATCACATCAGCGTCCAGGTCATACTTGATCTGACCAGCGTACACCGAGCCGTCATTCAGCATTACTTCTCCTCGGTGGAACTGGTGTTCCGGAAATTCCTGCGCTGTAGCCTGCAGCCCAAGAAAAATCACAAGGAGCATTGAGAGACTATACTTCATACTCTATAAAACGTTATCTCCCGCGAATGTTTCAGTTAAATTTTAACGATCCGTGATTTTCATTTCCACGTAATCGATAATTTCCAATCCATAGCCAATCAACCCTACCCTTTTCTGTGGGTTATTGGAAATCAGCTTGATTTTGGAAACCCCCAGATCACGCAAAATCTGTGCTCCCACACCGTAATCCTTCACGTCCATCTTCACACCAAACTTTCTGCTTAAAGGCTGGTCGGTAATACCTGTTTTTTGCAGCATACGCATCTCCTGAACCAACCTTTGTCCGCGGGAATTCTGATTCATGTAAAGTACAATGCCTTTACCTTCCTCTTCTATCATACGCAGCGCATGTTTGATCGGATTACCTGAGTCGAACTTAAATCCGAAAATGTCGCCCAGCGTACTGGACGAATGTACCCGTACCAATACCGGCTCATCAGGTTCCCATTCACCCTTTACCACAGCCAGGTGCATCTCGTTGGTGTTTATTTGTTTATAGGCTTGTAAATGGAAGTCGCCATACTCGGTAGGCAGGTCAATTCCCATGTCTCTTTCGATAAGGCTTTCATTCTCCAGGCGGTAAGAAATCAGATCTTCGATGGAAACCAGTTTGAGATTGAACCTCTCAGCTACCTTCACCAGGTCCGGTAAACGGGCCATGGTACCATCTTCATTCATAATTTCCACCAGTACTCCGGCAGGATTCAGGCCAGCCAGTCTGGATAAGTCCATGGCAGCTTCTGTATGTCCCGTTCTTCTGAGCACCCCTCCTCTTTTAGCCCTTAGGGGGAAGATATGACCGGGCTTACCTAATTCCTCAGGTCTGGTCTCCGGGTCTACCAAAGCCTTGACGGTTTTAGCCCGATCGGAGGCGGAAATACCTGTCGTACACCCATGGCCAATCAGATCGACCGATACCGTAAATGGGGTTTCATAGGCCGCTGAGTTATTATCAACCATCAGGTTGAGCCCCAGCTCGTCACATCGGTCTTCTATTACTGCCGCGCAGATCAGTCCACGACCATGTGTTGCCATAAAGTTGATGATCTCAGGTGTCACCTTATCGGCAGCGCAAATGAAGTCGCCTTCATTCTCTCTGTTCTCATCGTCTACTACTATAATTACTTCACCATTTCTGATGGCCTCAATTGCCTCTTCAATGGTATTCAGCTTAAATTCTTCCGCCATATCTCTTCTAAAAGCCCTGCAAAGGTATAAAGTTCAACAAGGGTAAAAAATCAGGATGAGATCACTGTTCCCAATTCGTCATTGATCTCTTTGAGCATCTCCTTTAAATGCTTGTGCATTCGCATGAGTTCATCCTGCTCATCTTCATTTTTCGATTTCTTCAGCGTCTCCTCATTCTGCATAATGAGCGACTCCAGTTTCTTTCTTTTCAATCTTAGAATAGCCGTATAAGCAGCATTCGGCAAATCTTCCGACTCATGAATGGTACTGATGCGATGTTTCTTTTCCCATCCTTCGCTTACGAAATATTTCATTTCCAGCAAGTCGATAACCAACTGACTCATGGTTGGGTTTTCCGGTCCTATAAATTGATCGGGTTCCAGTTTCCTTCCCTCATTCACCAGCCTGGCAGCATGGCTGAGGGTTTCTTCAATCAACTTGTTTTCAAAGTTGATAGATTCTGTTTCACCCAGAATAAACTCAGCAATACTTAGCTCTTCATCGAAAAGCTCATTGCCATAGTTCACCACCAGTCGTAAGCATTCACTCTCGGCCGGATAGGCCAGCGAACTGATATCGGGTTTCCTCTGCTCCTCTTGCTGAGGTAAGATGGGTTCTTCCGGTACTTCTGCCTCCGGCTGTCGACTCTTGCGCTGTTTCTGAATAATGAGCTTGTTCAACTCACTTAGTAAAACCTGCTCTTCTACATCCAGCAGATTGGCACAGGCAGAAACATAGACCGACCTTTTGATGCCATCGGGAATCAGGGAAATACTTTCAATGATATCTCTGATTACCTGCACCTTCTTGACCGGATCGGTTTGCTTGCCTCCATCCGTCAGGATATCGGTTTTGAAGGTAATGAAGTCGCGGGCATTGCTTTCGATGTACTCTCTGAAAGCATCAGAAGTCATGGTTCGGGAAAAGCTATCCGGATCTTCCCCATCGGGGAACACCACGGCATGCACATCCAGGTCATGCTCCAGAATCATATCTATCCCACGGAATGAGGCTTTGATACCGGCACTATCACCATCATACAACACGGTGATGTTCTTGGTATATCGACTGATGAGCTGTATCTGCTCTTTGGTTAAACTGGTTCCGCTGGAAGCCACCACATTGTGTACACCAGCCTGATGCATAGAGATTACATCGGTATAACCTTCCACCAGAAAACACTGGTCTTCATTGCGAATAGCCTGCCTGGCCTGATGAATACCATAAAGAATATTACTCTTGTGGTAGACCTCAGTCTCAGGTGAGTTAATGTATTTAGGTTGCTTCTTATCACTGCGAAGCGTTCTGGCTCCAAAGGCAATTACTTTTCCGGCTACGTTCTGGATAGGAAACATCACCCGACCTCTGAATCGGTCGTAGGTTTTATTTTCCTGCCTTAGAATCAGACCAGCCTTTTCCAGCATATCTTCAGAATGCCCCTTGCTTTTAGCAGCCTTTAATAGAGCATCCCATTGATCGAGCGAGTACCCCAACTGGAAAGTCTGTATGGTTTGTTCATTGAAACCTCTTTCCTTAAAATAACTCAGGCCAATGGAGCGCCCTTCATCAGATTTGAAAAGCTGTTCTTTAAAGAACTCATTGGCAAAATTGAGCATAATGAAGAGGCTGTCTCTTTCATTCTGCGCCTGAATCTGCTCATCGGTGCGCTCCTCTTCCTGTACTTCTATTCCATATTTGGATGCCAGGTATTTGAGCGCTTCGATATAGTTGATACCCTCGACTTCCATAACGAAGGAAATGGCATCCCCCCCCTTGCCTGAGCTAAAGCACTTGAAAATCTCCTTGCTGGGAGAAACATAAAAAGAAGGGGTCTTCTCATTAGTGAAAGGGCTAAGCCCTCTATAGTTGCTTCCTACTTTTTTAAGGCTCACAAAATCGCTGATGACCTCGACAATGTCGATGCGATTTTTGATCTCCTGAATTGTTGAATCACTAATGGCCATACGGGATTTCAAATATATGAGTAATGATCAATTACTACATAAGAGGAATGGTGAATCCTGAACTATTCTTAAGCACAAATGTTTCTATAGAATGTCGGGCGAAAGCCTTTAATTTGCACCCAAATTTGAGAAGATGGCATTGAGTAAAGAAACGGTATTGGCAGCATTACGTCATGTGCAGGATCCGGATATTAAAAAAGACCTGGTTACGTTGAACATGATTCAGGACATAGTGATTGATGGAAACCAACTGGCTTTCACTGTAATGCTCACCACTCCGGCTTGTCCGCTCAAAGAATTGATCAGAAAAGATTGTGAAGAAGCTATTGCCAAACACATTGGCGAAGAGATTGAAGTGAAGGTGAACATGAGCTCTCATGTGACCACTACCCGCGACAATACCCCTCTTTTGCCTGGTGTTAAGAATATTATTGCTGTGGCTTCAGGTAAAGGTGGTGTTGGTAAATCTACCGTAACTGCTAACCTCGCAGTAGCTCTGGCCAAACAAGGTGCTAAAGTGGGTGTGATTGATGCTGATATTTTCGGCCCTTCAATGCCTACCATGTTCAACTGTGAGCATGAGCAGCCCGGTATCAAAAAAGAAGGTGACAGAAACCTGATCATCCCTGTGCAGCAGTACGGAGTAAAACTGATTTCCATTGGTTTGCTTACACCTGCAGAAAACGCAGTGGTTTGGCGAGGACCTATGGCCAGCAGTGCACTCAAGCAGTTCATTGCCGATACGGAGTGGGGTGAGTTAGACTACCTGTTCATTGATCTGCCTCCGGGCACCAGTGATATTCACCTGACTTTGGTACAAACTGTACCGGTAACAGGCGCTGTATTGGTAACCACTCCTCAAAAAGTAGCCATTGCCGATGCTCAGAAGGGACTGAACATGTTCCAGCAGGCTCAAATCAACGTACCTGTGCTTGGAGTGATTGAAAATATGGCTTACTTTACACCGGAAGAACTGCCTGACAATAAGTACTATATCTTCGGAAGAGGTGGAGGACGTAAACTGGCAGAGAAGCACGATGTGCCTTTCATTGGAGAGATTCCATTGGTACAAGGCATTAGAGAAGGTGGAGATGTTGGATACCCTGCCATCATGCAGGATGATATAACCGGTCAGGCCTTTGGCAAAGTGGCCGAAACTGTGGCTCAGCAGATTGCCATTAGAAATGCTGAAAAGGCTGAGACCAGGAAAGTAGAAATTAACGTTTAAGATATGCTTGAAAGAGTAGAGGCAGCACTAGAAAAAATCAGACCTTTTCTGATTGCTGACGGAGGAAATGTAAAAGTGCTCGAAGTAACAGAAGACCTCGTGGTGAGGTTGGAGTTAGAGGGTGCTTGTGAATCCTGCCCCATGTCGCATATGACCATGAAAGCAGGTATTGAAGAAGCCATCAAGCGAGATATTCCGGAAATTACCGGAGTAGTTGCAGTAAATGTGGCTGAGGCCTGAACAGAAAAAAGATCATGAATCAAGGCGCTTTTTCAAGCGCCTTTTTTGTTTCTTACCACTCAATTGACCCGTGGAATTTGACACTTTCACTTATTGGTTATCTTTGTTGCCATTAAGCCGGCATCGGATAAAATGAAATAGCATTTCGTCCGTTCTAAACTTTGAAAATGAGCAAAAAGCCCTTCAGTATTTTAAGCTTTCTTAAGAACATCGGAATTATGGCAGGCATTGGAATAATTGCCCTGCTTTTCTTTTTTTATGTCTATCTGCCCTCTACCACCAATCATAATGAAACCATTACGGTACCTGATCTGGTAGGTAAGTCATTTGAAGACATTGATGAATTCCTGACCAATCGCAACCTGCGCTATGAGGTATCTGTCGACTCAGGTTTCTCTGAAGATTACGATCCTGAAGTAATCCTTAGTCAAAACCCTAAGGGAGGAGCTAAAGTAAAAGAAGACCGTAAAATCTACCTGACCCTCAACGCCAATGTACCTCCACAGGTACGCATGCCTAATCTGATCAATACAGATAAGGATAATGCCGAAGACATATTACAAAGCAATGGCTTGAAACTGGGTGAGATCAGCTATGTACCAGACAGAAGAATCAATGCTGTCATCTCCCAAAAACTAAATGGTGAAGACATCAACACAGGAACTCTCATTTACAAGGGGTCAACTATCGACCTGATTATTGGTAACGGAGAAGGCATCAGACGATTCCCTACACCTGACTTCCTGGGTAAAACTTATGAAGAAGTACAGTTCCAGATTGAGGCTTCAGGCTTAAAGCTGGATGAGGTAAACTTCATTCTTAACGACACCGTGCCGCCTAACAGAGTGTACAAACAGCTACCTCCTGTTGGTGCCATGATCAGAACAGGTGATCTCATTGAAGTCTGGATCAATAGCAGGCAGACTCCGGAAGAAGACCCTGAACCTAACCAACAGTAATTTGAACAGACTGGGATGGATCATAGGGCTCATGATAGTTTCCGTGATGACTCACGGACAGATTATCGAACGTCCGCTTCCCAATAAACATCCCAATGCGACACCAGTCTACAGTAACCATCAAAGCCAGGCGGTACTTTCTCTGCCTTTCTGGGACGATTTCTCAACAGCCGGCACCACTCCTTCGCCCAGCTTGTGGCTCAGTGGTGATCAGGTGCGCATCAGTAATGGAACAGGTGTCCAGGCCCCATCAATCAATGTAGCTATATTCGATGGTGTCGATGCCAGTGGAGCACCCTATAATGCCAGCAGCCTCATTAATGGAAAAACCGATAGTTTGGTCTCTCACCCCATTAATCTGGCAACCCTACCTCCCGATCAGGCAGACTCTGTCTTCCTTTCCTTTTTCTGGCAGGTCACCGGCAATGGAGAATTACCAGACGAAGAAGATAGCATCACTCTCGAGTTCAGAAATCAATCTGGTCAATGGGAAACTGTCTGGTCCACTACCGGAGGAATTGACCTGCAAACCGGTGAGTTCTTTCAGGAAAACATTCAGGTGAATAGCCGCTTTTTCTCAGACGCATTTCAGTTTAAGTTTCAGTCCTATTCCCGATTGGCAGGTGCTTTCGATACCTGGCTGGTAGACTACATTTATATGAATGACTCGAGATATGCCGATGACACAGCTTATCAGGACAGGGCACTGACCCGAAAACCTACTTTCCTCACAGGCCCCTATTCTGCCATGCCCACAGAGCAATTCTTCGCCAATCCTGATACTTACCTGCAAACCACGACAGTCGAATTTGTTAACCTGAACTCTTCCTTTCAGCCAGTACAATACACAGCCAGGGTTAAAGACCTGGTGGAAAATGAAGACATCGAAACACTCAATGACAATACCGTTGCCAACCCTCTGCCGGGTGCTTTTGAAAGACGAACGTTTACTTCTCCGGCACTAAACCCCGGTAACCTGAATGCATTAGCCGATTCGCTCTGGCTTGAAACCACCTATTACATTCGCTCCGGTGACAATTTCTTTATTGAAGACATTAACCCCGGAGTCGATACTACCTTCAATACCAATATCGACTATCGCTTGAATGACACCGTCAGAGTGTTGACTGTTCTGGACGACTACCTGGCCTATGACGATGGTGAGCCTGACTTTGCTGCGGGCATCAACCAAAGCGGTGGTCAGCTGGCCTATACTTTTCATGTAGAAGAAAGAGCACTCCTTACTCATATTGAAATCAATTTTCCTTTTGTGCAGCAAGCCGGGGAACCCATTGAACTTTATGTATGGAGCAAGCTGGATAATCAACCGGAATCCATCCTGTTTCAGGACTCCTACAGTGTTTTACGTCCTTCAACTGTTGGTGAATTAAGGTCTTATTTGCTGGAAGAACCTGTGTTCGTCCAAGACACATTCTATATAGGTTTCCAACAGGCCACTAATGAGTTTCTGGCTGTTGGACTTGACAAAAACTATGATTCTGGTGATATGATGTACTACAACGTCAGCGGACAATGGCGACCCAATGAATTTGTGCAGGGTAGTTTTCTAATGCGTCCCCGATTCGACAAGGGAATAGCTGAAGAACAGGGAGAAGCTTCAGGTGAAGCCCCTGACATTCGGCTTTATCCCAACCCTACGGAAGGACTTGTTTTCATAGAAGGAGAACTGGATGACCTGGCCATATACGACAACTGGGGACAGGAAGCTTCCTATCAGCTCAGCAAGGTCACTAATGGCTACACAATTGATCTGGGCATCAACAAAAAAGGGATATATTTGCTGCGCCTTACGCAAGGAGGAAAAGTAAGGATCAAACGAATCATCTTAAAACAATAGAAATGGAAATGATCACTGTTGAAGAGGTCAAAAACAGATTGGAAAAGGGAGAAGACTTCTGCTTTATCGATGTGCGCGAAGTTTGGGAATATGAAGAAGACAACATCGGTGCCCAGAACATTCCACTCGCTGAAATCCCTAATAAACTTGATGAACTGGCCGAACTAAAGGAGCAGGAAATCGTGATTCACTGCAAGTCAGGCAACAGAGCTTCTCAGGCTCAGATGTACCTGAAACAGCAAGGCTTTAACAGTGTCATCAATATGTCTGGTGGAATTGAAGCCTTCCGCGAAGCCGGATACTAATGGGGATTTGCGAGGTTAGATTTTTGATTTACGATTTAGCCTTATCCTTTATACCTGTAGTCTTAGCGAAAGGTAATTTGTCAGGTATAAAAATTACGAGGTTAGATTTTTGATTTACGATTTAACCTTATCCTTTATACCTGTAGTCTTAGCGAAAGGTAATTCGTCAGGTTTGAAAATTACGAGGTTAGATTTTTGATCTATGATTTCAGAAATCAGAATCTTTAAAGCCAAAAGCCTTCTAAAAGAGTTTCATCCAGTCATTGACTTGCTGGTTATGATAGACCTGCAAGCCCAGAGCTGATGCGGCTTCAATGTTCGATGCATTGTCATCTATGAAGAGCCCCTCACCTGCTGTCAATTGATGATCATTCAGAATAACCTGCCAGGCCTGAGGTTCAGGCTTTCTGGCCCCTACTTCTTGCGACAGATACACTTGCTTGAAGTAATCATGAAATCTCTTTTGGGGAGAAGTATAGCGGGCAATATCCAGAAACCTCCTGACGTGAATCTCATTGGTATTACTCATCACGAATAAATCGAAATCATCAGCCAGGGCTTCCAGCTTCTCAAAGCGCTCTTTGGCAATAGGTCCCAACATGGCATTCCATGCCTCATCAATCAATTCCTCAGGTCCTGTATATTTAAGTTCTTCCCGGATATGGGCCCTGAAAGTAGGATCATCGATTTCTCCACGCTCATACTTTTTAAAGAATTCTGCCGAAGCAGCCAATTCCGTTACGATACTCAACGGGTGACTGGAGATTTCAGCAAAGGCCTTATAGGTGGCTTCAGGATCGAGATCGATAATCACTCCCCCAAGGTCGAAAATGATGTATGAGATATTTGATATTTCTCTGGGCATCGGCTTTGTTTAATTAAGCCCAAATATGTAACATTGCACTCCAATTTTCAAAGGCTTTCATTAGACTTTGGATAGGGCCTATAACTCAGTTGGTTAGAGTATCTGACTCATAATCAGAAAGTCCCTGGTTCGAGCCCAGGTGGGCCCACTTGATAATTAGACAGTTACGAGAGTGACTGTCTTTTTTTATGCCGTATTTGCACGTTTTCTGCGCGTTTTTCTGAAATTCAAAACAGCCTATACGGACTGTATAGACACATTGTACCCTAAGTTACTTCTCTCCAGTTCATTTAGTAGAGAGCCTTGATATACCCTTAAATGTTCTCGAAAAATGCACCCTTTGCGAAGCACCAAAAAAAAAATCAGAAACAGAAAGAGCCTAAAATTGAAGATTGTTAAGATACAGCTGATTAAAGTTTAGATAGAATTGAGAATTAAAATTGTTTGGCTCAACAAAAGAAAGTTAATACCATTCTTTTTTGAGCTTAACATCTGTTACATTTACTCTTCTCAGAATTTCTTCAAGATTTAAATTTGCCGAATGATTCTCTAATGTGGTTAAAGCATTTGATGCATAGCCAGGAAAACTTGTAGGTAACTTCATTTGAGCAGAGTTAAAGTTATTAACCAACCATGTTGAACTAGAACCATTTTGAAAAGCCAATGAATAGGCATCCATGGCTTTTTCGTACTCATTTAATCCAAATAATATATCACCCGTTAATCCATAAGCCCCAGCCTTAAATGCAGAATCCTCAGCAGTTATCGCAGAAATAACTGAATAAAACAGACTTCGATTCAAAACCGTCTCTCTAGTCTCAGGATTATCCTCAAGTTTGGCCTCACGGTACAGTAGTAGAGAGTAGTCCTTGAGAATAGCTGAAAAGTAATTTGAATACAGGGAGCCATCAAAGCTATTTCCATTTGGATTAACCTGGTACTCTGAAAATCCTTCCGAAATTAAATTTTCCGCTTGAGGGTATCTATAAGCCACATAGCCTAGTATTTCAGGGTTATCATTTAAATATCCAGAGACTGCTTCTTCATAATTAGTTTTAGCCATTCCGAGAGACATTCTGTAACCTTCAGAGTCGCCCAAAATAGATTCATAATTTGCTTTCCTATGATAGGATCTCGCAGTCTCAATCTTTGATAGTAAACCATCAAAATACCAAATGATATCATCCAACCTCCTTGCTTGATATGCCTTGGAGATAGGGCATCGAACTCTATTATAGAATTCTTTGTATTTTGATTTATTGTGATGCACATTCAAAGCCCACAAATAGAGTTCAAGATTTGAAAAACTATAAATAGGCTTCCTTTGCCTTGTCAATTTCGCTCTTAATTCCTTATCAGTTAACGTATTATTCAAAAAAGACTCAGAAAAGTCAACAAGTCTTTCACTCATTTGAATTTCATTCAATAGAGGTGATGAGTATCCCAACGGAACAAAATACCCATTAGAAGATATAATACTGAGAGTTATGCCTATTACAAATCCATTCTCATTAATTACTGGTGCTCCACTATCTCCACTATCTATGAGAGGATTTGAAGTAACGTTATACAGATTCTTTTGTCCACTATAGCTTGTCCCTCTTCTGATTAAGAGATCCTTCACATGCAACTCTTCTAAATCCCTAGTATATGACAACGACCACAGGTTAGTCTCATGAAAAGGCAGGTTAAATGAAATATCCAAAGAGGTACAAAAGTCATTTACTTTAACTAAGTCCTCTACAGACTTAACCTTCAAAAGGGCAATATCATTATAGGAAGTAGGGCGACCACCTAAATCCTTAATTATTTCTAATTCTATCTCACCATCAAAATATTCTGAAAAGGCTTTGATCATGCCTGAACTATTCGATTCTGAACGTATTACATGTGCTGCAGTCAAAATATAACCCTGATTTAAATCAATGATAAACCCTGTACCAGACTCTTCCCCCCTTATACCTAAAATAGCTCTTCCATAATTCCTTCTTAATTTTTCTCTATCTAAGTTTTCTAAATCTACAAACCCAGGACAGGTAGCTGGGCCTTGTCGAGATAAAGACATCTTTGAAACACAAGAAAGAACTATACAACAAAAGAGAAAAAGTAAACTATGGCTTCTTAATTTTAGCATACGTAACTTTTAACTTGTGCGCATTTTGATCTTCTCCTCCAGCTCCTAGATTTAAACCAATGGGACCTAATTCAAAATCCAAACCAGGTTCTGAAGATTCCTTCACCACAAATTTCAACTCTACCGACAACTCTGAGAAGTCTAAAGGAAGCTTACCAGAAGAACTCGTAGTTGCCTTTACTTCTTTAGCAGCTTGAATTAGGGCTGTTTTTAGAGCTTCAGAGCTTCCAGATCTTTTGGCAACTGGAACTGTATCATCCTTAGAAGGTGGTGTTAGCTTAAAAGATATCGTCTGATACTCGGATTTGGACTGCTCACCTTTGGCTTTTATAAACAAGAGCTTGAATCCTCCACCTGCTTTTAAAGAATAGACCGCTTCAAAGGATAACTCAACAGACTGGAGTTCCATATTAATTCCCTCTAAATCACTTTGAGCAAAAAGCAGTGCTATTTTGGTTTCTTCAATAACGTCAGAAAGACTAACTGCATCTTGAGCAGAAAGGATTGAAGTAAAAAAAACCAGACTAATACAACATAAAATTGTCTTTTTCATTGTGCATGTTTTTTGTTAAACTTATAAAATTAAATAAAAAGAGTCGTATTTTGCAAGTTATCTGCCTAGAAGAAGAAGCATTCTTTGAGCTTGTTGAAAGGGTTCTTGAGAGACTTAATCTCAATAATCAAGAGCCTCAAAAATGGGTTGATCAGACGGAAGCTATGAAGCTCCTTAATATCAAGTCTCAAACCACTCTTCAGGAATATCGAAATAACGGAGAGATACGCTACACACAGCCCAGGAAGAGGGTCATTCTCTATGATCGTGATAGCATCAATGAGTTTCTAGAAAAACACTCTAAAAACACGTTTTAAAGATGGAAAAGGAACGAGAAGAAGAGCAATGGCAAGCCCAAAGACTTTTTAACGGGTATAACATTGACAAAATCGAAAAATTCCTTAACTAAAGTCAATCTATTTTCTATCAACCTATTTTAGTCACCTCTTACTCAACAAAGAAACCTGGTACTCCAACCGCTTGATTTCACGGAGTAACGCATTTTTATCCATTTGATTCCAGCTCCAGATTTTGAGCAACACCATAGCGATAAAGCCTATCAGGGTGTAGAACATCCACTCCAACTTGTCATTGGTTTCTTCTGCTCCAAGCATTTCAATCAGGGTATAAACACTCACAGCGAATATGGCCAGGTGAACAACGGTTGTCACAATGTTCAACCAGCTGTTTTTACCCTTATACAAACCCACCAGCATTTGTGGTAGATTCTGCTCCCCCATTTCATTGAAGTACTGAGCTTCTTCTTTACTCAATGCCTGCTGAATGAGCTCATCGAATTCCTTTTCTGATTTATTCATGGTTTACCTCCTGTAATTTTTGCTTTAATAATTGTCTGGCATGAAAAAGTCTCGATTTGACAGTCCCCTCCGGTAATTCCATCATCACCGAAATCTCTCTGACACTATACTTTTCCATATAAAACAGTCTTAAGATCTGTTGCTGCATCTCGGGTAGTGCCCGAATGCTTCTGAGCATTTGCTCTATGCGGTCATGGTTGGCGGTACCAGACTCGTCTTCTTCCTTCAGTTCTTTCTGAAGTTCCTGATTTACCTCCCGCTCCTTCTGCTGTTGCCGGATATAGTCGGCCGACCTTCGCTGTACGATGCGGTAGGCCCAAAAACGAAAGAGAGCGGGATCTTTTAACTGACCTATACCCTTGAAAATGGATATCCAGCTTTCCTGAGCAATTTCCCCCGCCAGTTCCTGATCTTTCAGAAAATCATAAGACCATTTGAGTATTCTGGGCTGCCATCGGTTCCAAAGTAAGCCGATGGCTTCCTCATCCTTCTCGCGACAGCGGATTACCAGTAATTCATCAAATATTTGGTCGGAGTCCCTTTTCATGCCTCGTTCAACTAAAGGTCGTCAACGTACGGCTAAGGTTCACTGGAACAGTGTTTTTATTGCATTGACAGTTCCTGCCAGATTCGATTCCAATGGGCTCGCTGGGCGTTGTACTCCTTAGTGCTGGCAGTCAGGTATAATACATAGGGCGTATCATCTATGGAAAAAATGTAGTATTCCGTTGTTTCCTGAATCGCTCCTTTTAGGTTGGTAAAGGTTGTTTTGATAAAAGGAATGCCTTCCTTCACACCTTCTTCAGAATTCAGTACTTCGAAGTGCTCAAGCTTCTTTTTAGCTGCCTTGGTTAGTACCCGGTCAAGCTTCTTCAGAGAAGGGGATTTATTGTAGTATATAGAGCTGGGTGTTGTGAGCTTTAACACCTTTCTGTCCTCATCGGGCCTGAGTGGACTCCAAACAAATAACTTTTCGACTTCCAGTATATAATTCTCCTTTGACGTATTATCAATTGGCCTGACGATCCAGTCTGCCGGGTATTCCAACCGGAGATGTTCGTTGGTGTAGGCGCTACTGCGCACCCCCTCATTCGCCAGAACAGAGAGCAATAGTAGTGTTAGGAATGACTTCATAACCAGTGTGTTGCTGAAGAAAGTTACCTAAAATGGAGGAAAAGTAAAATCAGAATTTTCAAGCACCCTTGACAAAGCCTTCCTGCTTGTAGGCAGGATTGGGGTAGTCATAAAATCCGGCTCCGGCTTTTACACCAAGCCGACCCTGGTCAATATAGTGTTTCAATAAATCAGCGAACTTTTGACTTTGGCCATCATTTTGAGCGGAGGCAATATGCCAGGCAGTATCCAGGCCCACATTGTCGAGAATACCGAATGGCCCCATATCCATCTTAAAGTTCCCCATCCAGCTTCTGTCAATATCTTCAATACTGCCAATATCCATTGCTTTCAGGTTTCCGGCTGCAGTGATGAGCGCCATCAGGATATAATTGAAGAGATAGCCGGGGTTTTCTTTTTGGACCAGAACGGGTGTTTGCCAAAACTTCTCTCCTAATTCATGCAATAAAGGCGGTATCCATAAAGCAGTACCCGGGTGGGGCATGATATCTACTACATTGGCGTAGAAAACATCATGGAAATGGAAATTACAAAAGCGCTCTGGTCGGCCTGAAGCTTCCGCCAGCTGTGACCCCAGCAGAAAGCTGGTATTGGTGGTAAACAAGGTTTTCTCCGGACAAAGTTGTCCGAACTCCTTCCAGACTTTCTTCTTCAGTGCGAGGTCTTCAGTCACACTTTCGTTGATAAGATCGGCATCATCCGAAGCTAGTTCAGCATTAGTAGTAAAGCTCAATCTTGCCTTAATGGCATCAATAGATTCTGGCTCCAGCACCTTTCGCTTGATCAGAGATTTTAAGATCTGGTCTTGCGTAAGAATAGCCGTATCCAGTGCCTTTTCATTAATATCGAAGATAGTAGTCTCAAAACCACTGATAGCTGACTGAAGAGCAACCCTTAATCCTAATGTCCCCGCTCCCAGAATCAGTACCTTATTGATGTCCTGTATTTCCAATTTCATAGTTTCATTTCTTCACTCAGTCCCTGAGAATGAATCACTTCAAATAGCATCCTTCTCGATGGCTTTGATGGCATTGGCCCCGCAGGCTTTCACTGCGTAAATCAGATGAGCAAAGCGAGGATCGTTAGTTAAGCCTTTCTTGTATCTGGCATAAATCTGCTGAATGATCACTCCGATTTTGAAAGCTCCGAATACATAATAAAAAAGCTGATCTGAGAGATCAAAACCCGTTCTTTCAGCATAATGATCTACAAATTCCTTTCGAGTGAAGTTACCCGGCAACCAGGTAAGACTGAACTGTTTAAGTATATCTGAATCTCCTGCTTCTGCCCAATAGGCCAACGAGGTACCCATATCCATCAATGGGTTACCAACTGTAGCCATTTCCCAATCTAAAACTGCCCTGATATCGCTCAGATCATCCGGATTTAAGACAAGATTATCGTATTTATAATCATTGTGGATTAATGAAATAACTGTTTGCTCCGGCACATTTTTCTGTAACCAATCGGCTGTCTGATTCATAGACTCCAGCGTATCGGTCTCGGCCTTATAGTATCGACCTATCCATCCCTCTACCTGCCTCTGGGTGTATCCATCTGGTTTACCAAAGTCTTCCAAACCGGCAGCTTTTAGATCAATTCTATGCAATTCCGCCAGATGGTTGACAGTCGACCGGGAGATGGATTGCATCACCTGAGGATTTAAATCTAAGTCTGCTGCAGGTTGTCCACGCAAAATCACTCCTCTCACCCTTTCCATCAGATAGAAGTCAGCGCCCATCACCTCATGATCCTCACAAAAAAGTACCGCTTTGGGCGCTTTATGATAAAATGGTTCTAATGCCTTTAGGACCCTATATTCTCTGGCCATATCGTGTCCACCTTTGATATTGGCTCCAAAAGGAGGGCGTCTAAGCACATATTCCTGTCCTTCTGTTTTGATTAAATAAGTCAAGTTGGAGAAGCCAGATGGAAACTGATTGACTTCAATTTCACCGGAAAATCCTGGTAAATGCTTATGAAAATAAGCTTTCAGCTTTTGAAGATCGAGTTCCTCTCCAAGTCTTATATCTTTGGCGCTATCGATCATAAGGATTCGTCATTACGAGGAAAAAGGCTGATCCAAGTCAGATTAGGCACGTTACGATCTTTCGCTATCGCAAATTTTGCAATGTGTAATGATAATTGAGGTTCGTATTCAAAAATCATAATCCATACCCCTTTAAAATCGCCTTTGCCAGGCTAGCCTTATGCACTTCATCCGGACCGTCATAAATTCTCGCCCCTCTTTCATGCCTATACCAGAATGAAAGCAGGGTATCATCTGTTATACCCAGTGCACCGTGTACCTGAATCGCTCTGTCCAGTACTTTCATCAGTACATCAGCCACATAGAATTTGATGGTTGAAATTTCCAACCTGGCTGCTTTAGCTCCCTCCGCATCCATTTTTGCCGCGGCATTCAAAACCATCAGCCTGGAAGCATCAATTTCGGCTCTGCTCTCGGCTATCCAGTTTTGCACGGTTTGCTGATGACCTAACATCCTTCCATGACCTAATTCTCTCTCTGCTGCCCTGCGGCACATCATATCGAATGCTCTTTCACAGATACCTATCCATCGCATACAGTGGTGAATTCTCCCTGGCCCGAGACGCATCTGAGCCATTCTAAATCCTTCTCCTCTTTTACCTATCAGGTGGCCGGCTGGAACCCGACAATCATTCAGTCTGATTTCAGCATGTGAAAAGTATCCTGCTCCGGCATCACCCATAATCGGAATATTCCTTACCAATTCGAATCCGGGAGTATCAGTAGGCACCAGTATCATGCTTGCCCGCTCATAAGTATCGGCTTCAGGATCTGTTACCGCCATGACTACACAGAATGCAGCACCATCGGCTGCCGTAGTAAACCATTTATGCCCGTTCAGTATAATCTCATCTCCCTCGAAGATGGCCGTTGTGGCCATATTAACAGGATTAGAACCTGCAAACTCCGGCTCTGTCATTCCAAAACAACTGCGTATCTCTCCATCCATCAATGGCTTTAGCCAGGACTCTCTAATTTCTTTCGAGGCGAATTGATGTAATAGCTCAATGTTACCGATATCGGGTGCCTGGCAATTGAATACATAATGACCAATTACTGAAGTACCCAGCAGCTCGGAAATCTGACCAAACTCCACCATGCTTAACCCTAAACCGCCCTCCTCCTCTGAGAGATAAGGAGCCCATAAGCCCAGGGCTTTTACTGCCTCTCTTTTGGCATTGAGAATAGCTTCTGTCTCTTCCCAATCTCCTTTTAAAAGATGAAGTTCGGTTGGATATAATTCTTCCTCTACAAAAGCCTTTATGCCGGGGTAAATAGATTTGAGTTTATCGGTGGCGTATAAATTGTTCATGAGATTTGTGATTATTCGTTATCAGTTATTGATTAAGAGTAGCTTACGATTAACCAATAACGCTTAACTAATTAACTAAATAGTAAATCCACCATCAGCCGAAATCACTGCTCCGGTCACGAAGGCTGAAGCCGGAGAGGCCAGATAAAGAGCCAAACCAGCAATATCCTGCGGTTGAGCCACCATAGGAAGAGCCTGCTTCATCATAATCATCTTCATGATCTTCTCATTTGAAGTAAGTGCTTCGCTAAACTTCGTCTCTACGAGACCGGGACAAATGGCATTGACCCGGATATGATCTTTCCCCCACTCCCTAGCCATCACTTTACTCAGTTGAATCAATGCGGCTTTACTCACTGAATATAAACCCAGACCATGACCTGGGGTAATTCCTTCTATACTGGAAATATTGATAATGCTCCCTCCTCCCCGACTCTTCATACTATCGAGGCAGTACTCAGCCAGATTTAAAGGCCCTTGTACGTTCACTTGCATGATCTTCTGAAAAGCCTCGTTACCTGCATCTTCCAAAGGACCGAAGACCGGATTCGCTGCGGCATTATTAACCACAATATCAACTCCTCCTAAAGTTTTGATGGTATTCTCAGCCAATCGCTGGATTTGCTCATCATCACCCATATGGCAAGCCGAAGCAGATGCCAACCATCCCTGATCATTAATTTCCTTAGCTACAGCATCAACAGCATCCTGTTTCCGACTCGATACCACCACATGAGCACCTTGCTGGGCAAGTGCTTCGGCTATGGCTTTACCAATGCCCTTACTGGCTCCTGTGACAATGGCTACTTTTCCTGATAAATCAAATTGCTTAGATATTTCCATAATGTGAATTCGGTGAGGGTATCTAAGATAATTAATTTAATTTGGTATGCATGACGAGTAATTTGAACTTGTTACCGATTTTAAAATCCATCACCCTACATTGACCTACCTATGAAAGCAATACAATTTAAGAGAAAAGGACTACCAAAGGACGTGCTCGAATTAGTCGAAGTGGAAAAACCACAACCGAAAGCAGGCGAAGTGCTTATCAAAGTGAAGAAGGCCAATATTGTTCCTGCAGATATTATGTTCATTCAGGGCATGTATGGTATTCGTCCTGAGTTACCGCAAATCGCTGGTTTTGAAGCTACCGGGGTTATTGAGGCCGTTGGTGGAGGAGTAGCCTATCCTCAAGGCACAGCGGTGATCTTTACTGGTACGGGAGTCTGGGCAGAATATGTTTGCGTAGATGCCAGAGCGATAATACCCAAACCAGAGGCCATGCCTGATCAGGTGGCTGCCCAGGCCTTTATCAATCCGCTCACTGCCTATGGCATGCTCATGGAGGCGCAACTCCAGGCAGGCGACTGGCTATTGCTCACAGCAGCCAACTCTGCTTTCAGCAAATTTGTAATTCAGCTGGCTGCTTCAAGAGGCATTCAGGTCATCGGAACGGTAAGGTCAGACGAGCAGAAAGAAGGTCTGCTGGCACTAGGAGCCAAAGGCGTAATCAACGAGAAGACCGAAAATCTGTTTAAGTCCGTAAAGACCATCACAGAGGGACAAATGGTGAAGGTGGCCTTCGATGCAGTGGGTGGTGAGTTAGGCGACCTGGTGCTCAATGCCTTACAATCCAACGGTCTTATGCTGGTATATGGTGCTCTAAGTTTGCGACCTGTTCCGGTTAACAATGGGCTCATGATATTCAAGAACCTGACAATGAAAGGCTTTTGGCTTACTACCTGGATAATGGGCTTAAGTAAAGAACAACGTCAGCAGATCATTCCTGAAGTATTGGGTATGCTCACCAAACAATCTCTCAAAGCAGATATTGAAGCAGAGTATGACCTGAAACAGTTTCAACAAGCAATTCAACACATGGAATCTCAGGGTAGAAAAGGTAAGATCCTTCTCAATATGAACGAATGAGGAGAATGATTAACTTCAGGAAACCTTAACCTGATGAAACATCATATTCTTTCCCTCTTTCTTGCTGTAGTATTAATCGGTTGTCAGTCTTCCGAAGAAAAGAAAGTCTGGCTCTCAGAAGCCAACCCTGTCGAAGCCGGATTTGTCAATGGCTTTGAACAAAGCATGGATACCTACATTCAGCAGGCAGTAGATGACCATATCATTATTCCCGGTGGCACCTTTATGATTGCCAAAAATGGTAACATCGTGTA
This sequence comes from Roseivirga sp., assembly GCF_965216855.1. Taxonomy (NCBI): domain Bacteria; kingdom Pseudomonadati; phylum Bacteroidota; class Cytophagia; order Cytophagales; family Roseivirgaceae; genus Roseivirga; species Roseivirga sp. The sequence goes on from NZ_OZ244204.1 coordinate 960,918, forward strand.
CAATAAAAGCTTTGGCACTGTGGATGGAGAACCTTATGTAAATGATGATATCTATCGCATTGCTTCCATGACCAAGGCAGTCACCTGTGTGGCGATGATGCAACTGGTAGAACAAGGCAAGGTGAACCTTGATGATCCGGTTTATGAATATATCCCGGCCTATAGAAATCAGGTCGTATTGGATGAATTCAATGCTGCCGACTCTACCTATACCACCGTTCCAGTCGATCGGCCCGTAACCATTCGTCATTTGATGACACACACCTCTGGGATTGTCTATGGATCTTTTAATCCCGGTAAGCTCATGGCTGTTTATGAGCAATTTGATATGAACGTAGGCTTTTCACATCCCGAATGGACAACCGAAGAATGGATTGACAGGCTGGCTGAAGTACCTCTGGCACATCAACCGGGAGACCGCTTTTCCTATGGCTTAAACATGGATGTGATGGGAAGAATCATTGAAGTCGTATCCGGTCAGAAACTGAATGCATATTTCAAAGAGCATATTTTCGATGTGGTGGGTATGAAAGACACCCGGTTCTATCTGGCAGAAAGCCAGTTCGACAGGCTTACACCTGTGATGATGAAAGCCGACAGCACTTATATCAATACCGACACAATGGGTTTTGACGCATTCACCAACTATCCCAAAGAGGGACCCAGAGACCTGTTTGCCGGAGGAGCCGGTTTAAGTTCAACAGCCATGGACTATACTAGATTCATCGAAACACTGGTCGAAGGTGGTGGCCAGCTTTTGGGAGAAGAGGCTATGAATGAAATGACTAAAGACCAACTCCCCAAGATCATAAATGATTATGAGAACTATCCGAAAGGGAGTGACGGTGGATTTGCACTGGGCTTTCAACTTTATCAGGATAAGCCCACCAAGGTCAGCCCCAAATCACCGGGTACTTATGAGTGGGGAGGCTATTTCAACACCAAATTCTTCATTGATCCGGCAGAACAAATGGTCTTCGTAGGCATGACACAGGTTAATGGATTTCAGCATCCTGAGTTCTGGAATGAGATGTATGAACTTATCTATCAAGGGATTAATTAAACAATACCCGTATAAACGGTTTTACGATTAATTTAAAGATGATGAAAAAATTTAATTTTTTTCAAATCTATAAATACCTGAAATACTGATAGTTAACTTATTTATATATAGAGAGCCATTTTGGTTCTCTTGATGAAACCGTTTGCAAATTAGAAATCTCTTTTTCTACCTTTGTGCCACATAAGAAATGAAAGCACTTTTCTCACATATCAACGAAATACAACCAATGGAAACATGGAGTTATATTGATTGTGATGTGCTACGGTTCGGGATTATAAGTTAAACTTAAGGATAAAGACACTTAGAAACCCGGGCCATTTGGTTCGGGTTTTTTGTTTCAAATGAATTAATGATGCAAAAGAGAATGATGCACTTAGAGCAATTATGGACATCACCATTGGGTTATCAAAATCTCAAAGATTTTGACGGTGCTGCCATATGTCTTTTGCCAAATAAGACCGGGAAATTAATGACTTGACAATTCCGTATAAACGGCATTGAAAAGCCCGGTCTGTATAAGGCCGGGCTTTTTTTGTGCTCTTCCTTACAGACGGTTGGAGCAAAAGAAGAGCTCAGGTCGACAATTGGTACCGTAGTTCAGGGGTAGAATAGATTAATGTCTATAATCAGGTCGAGGGTTCGAATCCCTCCGGTACCGCGCTAAAGGAGAGGCAGAACGAGTGTCTCCTCAATTTGGAGAAGGGTTAGAGCCCCTAAATAGCCTTTCGTTCGGGCTATGATGTTTGAAAAAGCTCCAGGGTAAATAGCAGGTTATCTGTCATGTGTCGGGTTGAACAATCAACACAATCATGAAAAGATAACCTCAATGGAAATGCGATAACGCGGGAGAGTTATGCCGGTCTGTAAAACCGGTGCTAATGGCTTAGCAGGTTCGAATCCTGTCATTTCCACGGGATACATTCAGGTATAAGACCTGATGAGGGTTTCTGTATAACCCCATAGTACCGAGCCAATAGGTCACGGTATGCTGCTTAGCTTGATTTTCCCACGCTTGTATACGGAGGTTCGACTCCTCCCCGACCCTCATTGGGTTGGTAACTCAGTCTGGTTAGAGTAACGAGCTCTGTAATCGTTGTGGGTTCGAGTCCCACCTTCAACTCCGGGTATAACCGGTTGGCTGATGTAGCTCAATAGGTAGAGCACCACACTGTTAACGTGGAATGGATTAGGTTTCCATTGACAGAAGTTCATCGGATCTTCTTTAAAAAAACGATGCCAGAAACAAGTAAGCCCATGCAGGCTGCCCCTGATTACTTCGGTTAACAGGAGCATTCTGAGTAAGCCAGGGTGGTTTAGGATACCGCCTGATGAAAATGCTGACTTCAGCGATCTGTCGCTGGTTGTGAAAACGACCACTTCAAATACTGAACTCCGGATTGAATTCAGGCTCAATAGACACTCCGCTTTCGAAGAATGGTAGCCTGCCAGGCCCTTGCTAAAATTGAAACTATTTGGCCAATAGCTATAAATCATGTTTAACCGGGGGAAACCCCACAACCGAAACAAAATGAAAAGGATACGAATCAACGAAGGAAAAGTCGGTTTGGTGTTCAGAAATGGCGACTACAGGAGAGTAATCACTGCTGGTGTTCAGTGGGTGGGGTTTCTGGATACCGTCATGGTCTATAGCCTGGCCGACCAGTTCTACGCTTCTAAAGACCTGAACATACTCTTGAAAGATCAGGAGTTGGCAGATATGCTGGAAGTTGTGAGCGTAAGAGACAATGAGTTGGTTATGCACTATGTGGATGACCGATTCAACGGCATACTCACTGTTGGACAATATGCTTTCTGGAAGGGTCTGAAAGACCATCAATTCATCAGAATTGACCTGAGTGATTACAACATCACCCAAGATATTGGTAAAGACATTCTGACCAGAACCGAAGTACAACGTTACATCAGGGTCTTTGTAGTCGAGTCTTATGAAAAGGCCCTATTGATGGTAGATGGAAAACTGGAAAAAATGCTTGATAAAGGTATTTACTACTTCTGGAGAAACACTACCGCCATTAGCGTACTTAAGGCAGACATGAGGAAACTTCAGATGGAAGTTTCTGGTCAGGAAATTCTGACCAGCGATAAAGCTGCATTGAGAATCAATTTCTATTGCCAGTATCAGGTGGTTGATGTAGAGCAATATCTCATCGATAACAAAGATGCAGTAAGGCAATTGTACATTTTAATGCAACTGGCCCTAAGGGAATACATTGGCGGTTACTCTCTGGACGAATTGCTGGAACAAAAGTCTGCCATTGCAGACTATGTACAGGAATACCTGAAGAGCAAAGCAAATACGCTGGGAATTGAGGTCTGGGATTGTGGTGTCAAGGATATCATACTTTCTGGTGAACTGAGAAACATCATGAACCAGGTATTGGTAGCCCAAAAGCAGGCTCAGGCCAATGTAATTACCCGCAGAGAAGAAACTGCTTCTACCAGAAGCTTGCTGAATACAGCAAAGTTAATGGAGGATAACGAAATGCTATTCAAGCTCAAAGAGATGGAATACGTAGAAAGAATTGCTGATAAAATTAACAGCATTTCTCTATCTGGCGGAAACCAGGTAGTCGATCAGTTGAAGGAGATCTTCTCCAGGTAATTTAGAGCTCAGGTGAGGATGTCATTCCCGTTTTCACGGGAATGACTAATCCAAAGAGTTAAAGAGTCACATATGAAACAATTATATCAAACTGAGGGGATGCCTTCCATATCTGTGGATTACACAGGCTCATAAAGAGTAACTGTCCGCAGAACTGAGAGGTATCTGCCCTCTCTAAGCAAAATGGACATTTACGAAGAATACATCGCAAGTATAATCCAAATGGCAGATCAGGCCATTGACAATGGTCAATATGAAGAAGCCCGAAAATGGTTTGTAAAAGGGTTGTTTGAAGAACCAGGACATGCTAAACTTCACTTTCGTCTGGCTTGTCATTATCACTACAACCTGTTAAACAAAGCTGAGGCTGAAAAGCACTATTGGTTAGCCATTCGTTTTCAGGCAGACTACAAGAACGCCTTCGATAACCTGGCCGATCTATACCTGGAAAACGACAAATATGATGGACTGGAAAACCTGATGAGTAAAGCTTTGAAGGTAGAAGGCTTCAACAAAACCTTTGTCTATGAAAATATGGGCAAGGCAGCCGAAGCCAAAAGCCAGTTTAGCAAGGCCATTGCCTATTATCGCAAAGGTTTGATGCAGGCACTGGATAATTATGATGTGGACGACTTGAAAGACCACATCAAGAGAAACAAGTATAAAAGATTGAAAAAACGCTGGAAATTATGGCAACGCGAAAATTAACAGGAAAGGATCTCAGAAAGTTGGGATTCCCCGAAGGAAGAGCCATTGGTGAAGCCATGAAAGTGCTGGATGAGCACTTCAAGGGTAAATCCATACTCCATAAAAAAGCCATGCTGAAAAAGGTAGTGACTAACCCAGGGCTTTATTTAAAGCATGAAGTACTGGGTCCGGTTGCCACGGCCTTGATCATTAAAACAGAACATAATGAGACCCTGGCGCTAAGGGAGAAGAGAGTCCCTTACAGCATTTATGGAGCAGAGGGGATTGATCAGGGGGCAATCAATCAAATGGAAGTGGCCATGAAATTACCTATCACGAGACATGGGGCTTTGATGCCCGATGCCCATCATGGTTATGGATTGCCAATTGGAGGTGTTTTGGCCACAGAAAATGCAGTGATCCCTTATGGTGTAGGGGTTGATATCGGATGTAGAATGTGTATGACAGTCTATGATATTCCTCCGGCCTACGTACATCAAAGTACAGATGCCTTAAAGGAGATGCTTTTGGATCACACCAAATTCGGTCAGGCAACCTTTAAAAGACCGAAAGATCACGAAGTACTGGACAAACCTCTTTTCAATGAAATCAATTTATTGAAATCGTTGAAAGATACTGCCTGGAAACAGATCGGATCTTCAGGTGGAGGTAACCACTTTGTAGAGTTTGGTATCACTGAAATACATTCAGAGATCAATGAATTCAACCTGCCAGTAGGCAAGTATCTGTCGGTTTTATCTCACTCGGGATCGAGGGGACTTGGTGCTAATATCGCAAGACATTACACCAGGCTGGCCATGGATATGACCAAATTACCAGGAGAGGCCAAACACCTGGCCTGGTTGGATTTAGATACTGAAGCGGGTCAGGAATACTGGTTAGCCATGAATCTGGCGGGTGACTATGCCTCGGCTTGTCATCACCAGATTCACGATAGGCTGGCAGCAGCTCTGGGTGAGCAACCACTGGCACTGATCGAAAATCACCACAACTTTGCCTGGAAGGAACAAGATGCGGAAGGAAAAGAGATCATTGTTCATAGAAAAGGTGCTACTCCGGCCGGTGAAGGTGTGTTGGGAATTATTCCTGGTTCTATGACTTCTCCCGGCTTCATTGTAAAGGGGAAAGGTAATACTGAATCAATTAATTCCGCATCGCATGGAGCGGGCAGGGTACTTTCCAGAACCAAAGCCAAACAAACGCTTTCTAAGAAAGAGGTGAAAAAACACATCAAGAAAGCAGGAGTAACGCTTATCGGATCGGGACTGGATGAGGCGCCACAGGTATACAAAAACATACATGAGGTAATGGCTCAACAAACAGATCTGGTGGAAGTATTAGGCACGTTTGAACCCAAAGTGGTAAGAATGTGTGGTGATGAAAGGTTTGGTGAAGTCGACTAAATAAGGGAGTTCTTATTTGAACTCCTTTAATTATTATGACGTAAGATTGATTAAATTCATGCAATGAACTGGAAAAATCATATAGTGTCAGACAGAGCTGTTTTACTTGGCAAGCCTGTAATTAAGGGAACCAGAATTTCAGTTGAGTTTATCCTTGAAAGAATGGCTAATGGTTGGACTGAATCTACAATTCTTGAGAACTATCCCCACATCACCCACAAAGACCTTCAAGCCGTTTTCGCTTATCTAAATGACTGTGTTAAAGATGGCTTAATGGTAGAGCCCAGGTCAAAATCTGCATAATGAAGTTTCTAGCGAACGAAAATTTTACTGCAGCTTCAGTAAATCAACTCAAATCTAACGGTATAGATGTAGTCTGGATTACCGAAATTTCCCCAGGGATATCTGACCATGAGATTATGAATTTCGCCATTAATGAGAATAGAATCATCCTAACGCACGATGGTGACTATGGTGAACTAATCTTTAAACACCATTATAGGCCTCCGGGAGTTATTTACTTCAGGCTTACTCAATTTGCCCCAGCAGAACCTTCAATAATACTGACTAATCTGATAGAGGAAGAATATGACTTTAAAAACCGATTGACAGTCATCGATTCCGATTCAATAAGGGAAAGGAAATTTTCATAAAAACCCTGCATTAGCATTGTTGCTTATTGAAAAGATTTTCAGTTATCTTTGCCACCCTGCGCATGTGGCGAAATTGGTAGACGCGCTGTCTTCAGGCGGCAGAGCCTTCGGGTGTGGAGGTTCGAATCCTCTCATGCGCACTTAAAGCCCGGTATAAACCGGGCTTTTTTATTTCACTTTGGTCTGTTGCGTTTACTAATCTTATTGCCGGTAATGGCTCGCTGTAATCCGCTTTTAAAACGACCGGAATCTTGCAAAGACGAATGTTTGGTCTTTCTACCCTGAACCCGCTCTCTCCATAATTTGAAAGAATTTGGCTTCAATTCCTGTCTCATCAGTTTGATGACTTCTTTCTCAGGGAGTCCAAACTGCTGCTCGATTGCCTCAAATGGCGTCCGATCTTCCCAGGCCATCTCAATAATGCGGTCTATATCTTCAAAGCTCAGTCCAAATTTACCGATCATGAACCGTCAACCCCGGTGTTAAAGGAATTGTTCGATGGCATATAAAAAAGAACCCCGGCACGTATTGCCGGGGTTTCCAACCATCAACTTAACCAGAATCACTAAAGCATAGTGATTTGCTCGTGAAACTCTGTCATTGGCAGAGTTGTCTCTTTAAGGGCTTTAAATCCGCCCTGAATATTGATCACATTCGTAAAGCCATTGGCCTGAAGAATGGAAGTAGCAATCATAGACCTGTACCCTCCGGCACAGTGTAAGTACCATTTGCTTTCCTTGTCTATTGAATTCAATCGATCATTGATAAAGTCTAGCGGAAAGTTGGTAGCGCCCACTATATGCTGAGATTCAAACTCGCTCTCTTTACGTACATCAAGCAGATTAGCTCCACTTTCAAAAACAGTTACAAATTCTTCAGCTGTAACTTCCTCTATTCGTCCTGTCTTCTCTCCCGCCTTGATCCAGGATTCTATTCCACCTTCGAGAAAACCTAAGGCATTGTCATAGCCTACTCTTGAAAGCCTGATGACTACCTCTTCCTCTTTACCGGGCTCGGCCAGGAATACAATGGGTTGTTTCAGGTCGGTTATCAAAGCACCCACCCATGGTGCGAAGTTATCATCCAGTCCAATAAACCAGGAACCTGGCACATTAGACTCGGCAAACTGCTCTTTTGGCCTAGTATCGAGTACTAAAGCACCATTCTTCTCAATAGTTTGCCTGAACTCTTTCACATCCAGACCAATCACACCATGCTCAAGAATGTTGTCAATACTCTCATATCCCATTTTGTTCATCACAGCATTTTTAGGGAAGTACTGTGGCGGAGTAACCAGGTCGGAGGTCACTTCATTGACGAACTCCTCTTTGGTCATATCTGCACGCAATGCATAATTGAACTTCTTCTGATTACCCAAAGTATCTACTGTCTCAGAACTCATGTTCTTACCACAGGCAGAACCCTGTCCGTGACCAGGATAAACAATTACCTCATCAGCCAAAGGCATAATTTTTTCTCTCAGTGAATCGAAAAGGTGAGCTGCCAGATCTTCGCGGCTCAGGTCTGTTTTTACAGCCAGGTCAGGGCGACCTACATCACCAAGGAACAGTGTATCACCAGTGAATATAGCGTGGTCTTTTCCGTCTTCATCAATTAAAAGGAAGGTTGAAGACTCCATGGTATGCCCTGGAGTATGCAATACTTTAATACGAACACCTCCCAGTTGAAGAATCTCCCCATCGGCTGCTACATGAGCATCGAAATTTGGAACTGCTGTAGGACCAAAAACAATGGAAGCACCGGTCTTCTTGGCCAGGTCGAGGTGACCTGATACAAAATCAGCGTGAAAATGTGTTTCCAACACATATTTGATTTTCGCTCCATTCTTCTCGGCCATCTCAAGATAAGGTTGAACTTCTCTCAATGGGTCTACAATGGCGGCTTCTCCATTAGATTCAATGTAGTATGCTGCTTCAGCAAGACATTGGGTGTAAATCTGTTCTATTTTCATCTTTGAATATTTTTTCGAATCGGATAACCAAAGATGATCAGAGTACCCTATTATTTTCGTAACCAATGTTACCCCATAAACTGATATATATCAGTTATTCATAATTCATTAACTGATACAAAATTGACATACATTTTTTCGTTGTTTACCACAGAATATGTTATTTTCGAGAATTAAGCTTTTTGAGACTCAAGCTTGAACCATGATGACACACGTATTAATTGCGGAGGATCGTGAGATTTTGAAATCGCTCTTCTCCGAACTCATTGAAACCTCCTGGCCTAAAGAAAAGCCAGTAAAGATCGATACCTGCTCGTTTGCAGAGATTGATACGATTGTTCCCAAAAAACAACACTGTACCTATATCTTTAATATCGACACAGATAGTGGTGCAAACTTTGGCAGGGTTAAACAGCTCATCGAAGGAGGGCATTTCAATGATAAACGAGTAATTATTTCTTCAGCCATGAGTATCCCCGAAATTGATACTCAGGGAACAGTTGAAATTCACTACTGTAATGAAGACAAGTTCGCCACCGAATGCATTCCGCTGGTACTCAACTAAGCCGGTTATTTACTTTTCTTTAGATTATACTCCTTTTGATAGAATTCCATAATAGGCTGAAAAGGACCGTATTTGTGTTGTTCAGCCGAGAAGTTATCTAACCATGGACCATAGGGGGTTGATACTGGTTTGTATTTTCGGTCCGGAAAATCGGCTTCAGTATTTTGTTTCTGCGGCCTGTCAAAGCTATTGATATATGCTGCCACATGATATGCTTCTTCATCGGTCAATACCGGTTTATCATAAGTAGCCTGCTGGAAAGGCATATTTCCTTTAATGAATTCTGCAGCCGTAATGATACGGTGCATACCGGCACCATGATTATAAGTATCATCACCCCAAAGTGGAGGGAATTGATATAAGGAGTTTTCATCGGGTCTCATACCCTGTCCGTTTTCTCCGTGACAAACCGTACAGTGTTTTTCAAAGACAAGTTTACCAAGCTCAGGATCGGCCTTTACTTCAGGTAATTCCAGTTTAGCAAATCCCTTATAAACACCCTCCTTCTCATTAGGCACGTCTTCACTTAACCATTTCATATAGGCCACCATTCCCTGCATTTCAAGACTATTGTGAGGCATTTTCCGGCCATTCATGCTGCGTTCCATGCAGCCATCAATTCGTTCCAAAAGTGTACCCTCTTTGTTCTCCCGTCCTCTGAATTGAGGGAAACGATTATAAACTCCAACAAAGCTTCCTGAACCAGGTTTAGTACCTGCTTCGAGATGGCAGCTTTGACAGGTCAGGTTATTTCCGGCAAAGCGTTTTTTTGCATCCTTAGCCAATGGACCGATCAATTGAGGAGATTTGGTTATTACATCATAACCGAGTTTAATAAGAGCAGCCTTGTCTTCTCCTTCCAGGTCAGTAGCAATAGATCTGGGCTTCCACTCTCCTGCCTGGTTTTTAGTTTTGATCCAACCAGAATTAACACCAATCAGAGTTAGGGCAGAGAACAAGGTTACAAGCAAACTGAAACCAATCAGCCAACCAATTCTTCTAAAAACGTGATTAAACTTATTCATCTTTAATAGATTCTACACGAAGTTCATTAAATCCTGATTTTTGGAATGTTACAAAAGTTACGCTCTTCACCTCTATATCTCTAAGAATTAACATAACAGCTTAAACGCCCATTTGAATCTATATATTCTGGTCATCAGCCACAAGAAGCTTTACTCAAACACTTCTGGCATTCACTAGAAAGTATAAGTAAGCCTCATATCAGTGTGAAAAAAATCAGCCTGATTAATCAATACCTGCATCTCATTGTCAACATTGGCTGCCAGAAAACGATAGGCCACCAAAACCTCAGCGGTTAGACCTGTTAGTTTTTTAAGCGGCTGAATTTTTAATTCAGCATCCCAGTGAAGATGAGAAGGCACTCTATACTTATTGTTGGCAAAGTCAGTAATGTGAGGTAATTTGTTTTTACCAATCGAAGTATTGAATTGATACTTAAACGCTTGATCGACCCAGGCCTTTTTCCATTTGATCATAAGTGCCCAGGCATTGGCCACTCCCTCTATTCTGGTTCTTCTCTGAAAAGTATAGAAAGGCTCAAAGCCTAATTCCCGAGGCATCAGGAAGCGACCATCATTAGTAATTCTTGTCAGGTTAAATTGAAGACTACTTTTGCCTAACTGTTTTTCAGCTCTGACCCCAAAATAGAGAGCGCGGTCATCTTGTACATAGCGCAGGTTTTCAAGAGCATTCCCTCCATCTCCCACCTTAAACTGATACATCAATTTAGCGCTTAGGGTAATCGCCTGATCGGACCAATGGACTTTGGGTTCCAGCAGGACCGTATTCATTAGGTTATCCATCCAGTAATTCCAGACATCGATTGTCATATCATTGCTCAACTGTCTGTTATAGTTAGCGGCAATGAGAACATTCGAATCCACCTGATTTCTATAGCCACTCGGTGTACCATCGGGGTTCACCCCTATTCCTGCAACACCAATGGCATCCCCCACTTTTTCGAAATCTCCTGAAAAGCGTGGCATCACTCGATGAATTAAAGCCAGCTGCCAGGAGGCCTTTTCGGCAGTGTAATTCTCATACCAGATTCCCTCTAAAGCGTTAGGGAATGGCCATCTTTCGTGCCTGAAAGCCTGCACATCTCTGGTAAATCGGCCAATAGTGAGGATATGTCCCAAATGATTAATCTGTGCATTCAATATGGGTAAAGCCAGTTCAGTCTGACCGGTCATGGTTCTCATGTTGAACAGATTGGCCTCATAAATAGGACCACGTCCTGTCAGCACATCTCTTTCTTCAAGGCCGGAAGTCCATGGCAGATAAATTCCATTCAGTTGGCCTGAAAAGGTCAACCAGGGCTTAATGGCATAGTCAGCCTTGAACTGACCAAAGAATACCTGAGTGTTGAAATCAGCCAGATTACCCCGATTATGTGTCGACATATACCGAAGACCCATCTGGCTTTTCAATTTTAGTGGAGACTCACTTTCCTGGGCCAAAAGTCCCAGGGCCAGTAAGCTCATTAAGACGGAGTATAAAAGTCTCCGGTTCATCATTTAATGAGGCAGCTTATGCTTGATTTTGCCGTAGACGAAAGTCCCCAAAAGTCCGGATGCAATCGCTACGATAATCACCAATACCCCGTTTCCTAAGAGAATGAACATTGGTCCCGGACAAGCACCTGTCATGGCCCAGCCTAAACCGAATATAGTACCTCCAATGAGATATCTTGGAATTGAAAACTGCTTCGGAGGGATTACAATCGGATCTCCTGACATGGCTTTCATCTTGGTTCTCTTAATAATCTGGGTAATGATAATTCCCAAAACCACTGCGGTGCCAATGACCCCGTACATGTGAAATGACTGAAACTTGAACATTTCATAAATTCTGTACCAGGAAATGACTTCTGCTTTCGAAAGGGTTATTCCAAACAGGGTACCCAGAAGTAGATATTTTACATATTTCATGATGTCAGATTTACAGGGTTAAAATATGAGGTAATAAAAAGTGAGTCATAATAAGTCCACCGATGAAGAAACCGATGACGGCAATCAATGAGGCCGGCTGCAAATCACTCAGTCCGCTAATGGCATGACCACTGGTACAACCACCGGCATATCGAGTCCCGAATCCAACCAGAAACCCACCGACCACGAACATGATTATTCCTTTCAGGCTAAACAGTGATTCAAAACTGAATAAGTCTTGAGGAACAATATCCTGGCCCGGGTTATTAATACCCAGTTCGGTCAGGTCTGCTATGGTAGCCTCTGAAATGGCAATAGTTGTATCCGGCATCAGAAAGTAGTGCGCGATAACCCCACCAACTACTGTTCCCAGCAGGAATACAAGATTCCAGGTTTGTTTTCTCCAGTCAAAGTCGAAGAATTCGCAACTTCTTCCTCCGCCAAACATGGAGCACATATTTCTGAAGTTGGCCGAAAGACCAAAACTGTTGCCGAAATAGATCAGGGCAAACATAACTATGGCAATAATCGTCCCCGCAACATACCACGGCCATGGCTGTTGAATAAATTCAATGAAATTGTTCATGAGATATTTCTTTAACAACCGGACCTAAATCAGGCCCGGCATAAGTCTTATTTTAAGGTACTTGGACAAACATAATCGGTCACCGGAATTCCGGCTTCCTGAATTGCTTTAAAGCCACCATCAACATCTATGATCTTCTCATAACCTCTTGATTTTAAGATTGATGAAAATATCATTGAGCGGTAGCCTCCTGCACAGTGAATGAAGTATTCTGTGTCTTTGTCAATCCTTGCCATTTCATCATTAATGAAATCCAAAGGCGTATTTTTAGCTTTCTCTATATGTTCGGCCAGGTATTCACCCGGCTTTCTTACATCAAGTACATTGGCGGTACCTTCCTCCAGTCTTTGCTTAAGCACCTCTGCACTTACAGAAGTAACCGTATCGACTTCTTTTCCGGCAGCCTCCCAGGCAGCAATACCACCTTCCAGATATCCGAGGGTATTGTCATACCCTACTCTGGAAAGTCTGGTTACCACTTCTTCTTCTCTGCCTTCATCTGCAATGAAAACAATGGGTTGCTGTAGGTCAGGAATCAATGCACCAACCCAGGGAGCGAAGCTTCCATCGATTCCGATTGAAATGGAATTGGGAATAAACGCTTTTGCGAAATCCTGAGGCTTTCTGGTATCCAATACCAAAGCACCTTCATGGTTCGCCATGGCTTCGAAAGTATCTACATCGAGTGCTACTTTCCCGGTTTCCAGAATTTTGTCTACACCATCCGTATCAGCCGATTTGTTCATGGCTACATTCTGAGCAAAATATTGAGGCGGTGGAAGCAAACCATCGGTTACTTCTCTGATGAATTCCTCTTTGCTCATATCTGCTCTTAGCGCATAGTTGTTCTTTTTCTGATTGCCGAGTGTATCTGAAGTCTCCTTACTCATGTTCTTACCGCAAGCAGAACCTGCACCGTGAGCCGGATAAACAATCACATCATCGGGCAAAGTCATGATTTTATTTCTCAGGCTATCATAGAGCATGCCTGCCAGATCGTCCTGGGTAATGTCTCCCTTTTGTGCCAGGTCAGGTCTCCCTACATCACCAATAAACAAAGTATCTCCACTGAAGATGGCGTGTTCCTTTCCTTCCTCGTCAATTAACAGAAAAGTAGAACTTTCCAGTGTGTGACCAGGCGTATGTAATACCTTGATCTTCACATCACCCAGTTCGAAAACCTCACCGTCAGTAGCCTGATGGATATTAAATTCTGTTTTTGCTCCGGGACCATAAACAATGGTTGCTCCTGATTTTTTAGCTAAGTCAACATGTCCTGACACGAAGTCGGCATGAAAGTGTGTTTCGAAAATATATTTGATGGTGGCCCTGTTTTTCTCGGCCATGGCGAGGTAAGGATGTACCTCTCTAAGTGGGTCAATAATAGCTACTTCACCCTTACTTTCGATGTAGTAAGCGCCTTGTGCTAAACAACCGGTGTAAATTTGATCTATTTTCATTTGCTTTAATTTTTCTCGTTAAGCTGGTAACAATACATGGTTGATGTAAATTACGTTCCTTCTGTTAAATTCTGAAGTAACAAAAGTTACGTTAGGCATTTGTCTGGTTCACCAGATGTGCCTTTTTATCTTCATATTCTCCTGAAATACAGTAATTTACCGCATCGTTAGTAGTCAGGAAGAAAACCTGTCCCTCTTCCTTGCTGATCAGTCCATTTCTGTAGAAAGCGTCTCTCACAGGACCTATTACTTCAGCAAAAAGCATGGTAATACCTTTCTCATTCAAGCTCTCTATTAAGTCTCTCAGACCAATCACTCCTGTGGCATCTATGTAGGCCACTGAACCAGCGTCCAGCACCACATATCGAAGCTCTCCATTTCTTTTATACACTTCATTCATCACCTTGTCTTTGATGGTCTGAATGTTGACGAAGGCGAAAGGGGCATCGACCCGAACGACCAGTACTTCCGGCCAGGTTTCCAGGTTATCGAAACGTTTTACATTTCTATATTCATCAATTCCATTCACCCGGCCCAGAATGGCCATGTGGGGATTAGCTGCTTTAAACAGCAGAATAAGAATGGACAAAACGATACCGGTTACAATTCCCGGCACCATACTGAATTGAAGGGTCACCAGAAAAGTGGCCATCAATAGCCCGAACTCTATTTTATTGGTTCTCCACAGCTCTCTCGCATAAGAGATGTCAATAAGGCCGGCCACTGCCACCATAATAATAGCAGCCAGCATGGCATGAGGCAGATTGTAGAATAAAGGAGTCAGGAACAGTAAGGTCAGTGCTACCAAAACAGCAGAGATGATGGAGGCTAAAGGAGTATTGGCTCCCGCCTGATTATTCACGGCTGATCTGGAGAAACCACCTGTTACCGGGTAACTCTGGAAGAGAGATCCAACAATGTTTGCTGCTCCCAAGGCAATCAACTCCTGATTGGGTATCACCTTATAATCTCTTCTCTTGGCTTCAATGGCTTTGGCAACAGAGAAAGCTTCCATAAATGCCACAACCGCAATGGTTAGTGACAGCGGAAGCAACTTCTGAATGGTCTCCAGAGAGAAATCAGGGATAATCATGGAAGGCAACCCACCAGGAACTTCCTTCACTATGCTCACCCCTTTACCCTCCAACCCAAAGAAAGTAACGGCCAACACACCGATGATTACAGCGATGAGTGCCCCTGGAATTTTATTATTGATTTTCTTCGCTCCTTTGATGAGGGCTATACCGGCAATACCGATAATTAAAGTGAGTAAATGTGTTTGGTTAATCTGGCCTGCAGCACTCAGAATAATCTTGTAGACCTGATTACTCTTTTCCAGACTTATCCCTAAAAAGTATTTGAGCTGATTCAACCCAATAATTAAGGCAGCTGCAGAGGTAAAGCCGCTAATCACAGGCTTAGCTAACAGATTGGTAATGAACCCCATTCTGATGACCCCCAAAATGAACTGGGCAACTCCCATAAAAAAGGCCAGCATGATGGCATAGGTAATATAGGCCTCACTTCCTTCGGTGGCCATGACCGATACACCGGTAGCAACCAACAGGGAATCCATAGCCACTGGTGCCACAGAAAGCTGTCTTGAAGTGCCAAAAAGAGCATAAATCAACTGAGGAACTACTGAGGCGTATAAGCCATACACCGGAGGCAATCCGGCAATAAGCGCATAGGCCATTCCCTGAGGAATAAGCATAATCCCTACAGTAAGTCCGGCAAATAAATCACCACTGAGATCGGCCTTCTTATAATGAGGTAACCAGGTAAGTATCGGTAAAAACTGCTTCACACTATTCTGAATTAAGTTGGTGTAAAAGTAGGCCTACTTTCAGGCAGTAAAAGTAACCAAAGTTACCGAAGCATTTAAGCACCTGACTGATCGGCATTTGTGATTTGAAAAGAAACTTATCATTTTCAAGGGTGAGCGCATTTCGAAGGCTAGCGATACTTATTACCCTCATGTTTGTTGGTGAAGCAGTGTTTTTTCTGCCCTTTGTTGTGACGAGAGTCTTCAGACCGACATTTCTGACTGTTTTTGATATTGATAACCTGCAACTGGGCACGGCCTTTTCAGTCTACGGTATTGTTGCCATGTTCTCCTACTTCTTCGGTGGCCCAATTGCTGACAGGTTCTCTTCCAGAAAACTGATCATCTTTTCACTCTTAGTGACCGCCTCAGCAGGCTTTATCCTCGCTTTAATCCCATCCCTCACTACATTAACTCTCCTTTATGGTTTCTGGGGCCTGAGCACTATACTACTCTTCTGGTCAGCTTATATAAAAGGAATCCGAGAGTTTGGCGGTGAAGAGAGTCAGGGAAAGTCTCAGGGATTGGTAGATGGTGGGCGTGGTTTTGTAGCTGCATTGATAGCTTCTTCAACCGTGTTTTTACTGGATGCATTCCTGCCTGTATCTGCCGGGCAAGCCAGCACAGAGAACTTAACCGATGCATTAAGTCGGGTCATTCTTGTATTTACCTTCTCAGTGATTCTTGCTGCACTGATAGCCTGGCTGATATTGCCGGTACAAGCTACACCTGTCAAGCTTAAATCAACCCGACTTTCCTTCAAAGGTGTTGGAAGAGCCATTAAAGAGCGTACTGTCTGGTTACAGGCACTCATTGTATTGTGTGCCTATGTGGGATATAAATGTACCGATGACTTTGGATTATATGCTCAGGATACTTTTGGGTATGACGATGTAGAGTCTGCTCATATAGCTACCATTTCATTCTGGATGAGACCGATTGCAGCAATGATTGCCGGCTTTCTTGGTGATAAACTGGTTCATTCAAAAATCACCAGGGTCTGCTTTCTCATTCTGATTGTTGGTTCTTTGATCATTAGTTCAGGCATTTTAACCGGAGATGTTTTCATTTTCATTGCCATAACTTTAGCCAGCACAAGCCTGGGTATTTATGGCCTGCGGGGTCTCTATTACGCCTTATTTCAAGAATCTAAAATACCGCTTTCCTATGCCGGAGCAGCCATTGGATTTATTTCAGTGATTGGCTATACACCTGATATTTTCATGGGACCTTTAATGGGAGTTCTTCTGGATAATAATCCTGGCAAATTGGGCCATCAGTATCTCTTTGGGGTATTGGTAATCTTTGGCCTTATTGGCCTGATCGCATCCATTCTCTTTGGGAAAACCAGTCCGGCAACAGATGAATCAACTCAATCCCCGAAACAAAATATATAGCCGATTAAATAATCATCTCAGGTGTTTCAGGCTGTTCACCTTATCTTCAGGAATGACCTTTAAACTATCTTCTCTGCTCAAGCCGGGATTAACCTTGCTCTCTATCAGTCTCATTTTGTTGTCCTGCCAATCCGGCAATAAAACAAGCTCCAACATCACCTCTGGGAACCCCATTATTGATGGTTGGTATGCCGATCCGGAAGGCGTTGTCTTCGGAGATGAGTACTGGATATTCCCAACTTACAGCGCCCGTTATAAACAGCAGGTCTTTTTCGATGCTTTCTCCTCAAAGGACCTGGTCAACTGGAAGAAACATGCTAAAATATTAGATACCACCAAAATCAAATGGGCCAGACAAGCCATGTGGGCTCCGGCTGCCATAGAAAAGGACGGCAAATATTATCTATTCTTTTCAGCCAATGACATTCAGCGCCCGGGCAGCTCACTCTACAATGCTGATGACACTATCAACCATACCGGGGGAATAGGCATTGCCGTAGCCAGCCAGCCTGAAGGTCCTTATGAAGACTATCTCGGCAAACCATTAATCGATGACTTTTACAATGATGCCCAACCCATCGACCAGTTCGTTTTCCGTGATACAGATGGACAGCACTACATATTCTATGGCGGATGGAGACATTGCAATATTGGCAAGCTGAACGAGGACTTTACCGAAATCATCCCTTGGGACGAAGAACAGCTTTTTAAAGAAATTACTCCGGAAGGCTATGTAGAGGGTCCTTTCATGTTCATCAGAAAAGGTAAATACTACCTTATGTGGTCAGAAGGTGGGTGGACCAATGGCAGTTACAAAGTCGCTTATGCTATGGCCGATCAGGTTGACGGTCCATATAACCGTATAGGCACTATATTAGAATCTGATACTACCGTGGCCACCGGAGCAGGTCATAATTCTGCCATTCAGGTTCCGGGTAAAGATGAATGGTATATGATCTATCACAGACGTCCAATTCCAAATGAAGACCGTGACCACCGGGTAACCAGCATCGACAAAATGGAGTTCAATGCCGATGGTACGATCAAGCCCATTAAAATGACTTTTGAGGGCGTAGAAGCCAAACCCATTCGATAAAATCAAAAAAATCAACAGTTTAATTCCCTGACTATCAATTGATTGAAATTTATTTGTAAAATATTTTTAACATAGAGTCCAACTTTTTTTACCTTTGGTACGTCATATTTGACACAAGGTTAAATTTCTCATACTTAACAACGTACCATGTCATATCGTGAAAACAAAAATTGGGTCAACATGCTGGCGGCTATTCTTGTGCCAGCGATTTACTTCTTCTTCATTTTTAAAGACTCTCCTCAGGCTGACCTGAAGAGCGATGAACTCCTTCAGTTCTGGGGAAAACAAATGATGGTCTATATACTCGTAGCTATTGGTATTCGAATCGGCATCGAGATTTTATACGCTATCGTTTATGCCGCTATAACACGCGAATCGATCCCTAAAACGGATGAGCGCGACAAGCTCATTGAATTGAAATCCAAGAATATCAGTCAGGTCATTTTTATTTTTGGGATTATAGCGGGAATGGGCTCTCTCGCTCTGGAAATGTCAGTAAACACCTTCTTTATTAGTTTTTTGGTAGGAGGTATAATAGCTGAACTGGTAGAAAACACCGTCCAGCTGGTTTATTACAAAAGAGGATTTTAATGGCGAAGTATAAGATTCAAAATAAAATTCGCATGCTAAGATTCATGAACGATGAGATGACTCAACAACAGTTGGCAGACAAAGTTGATGTGTCGAGACAAACCATAGTGGCTATCGAAAAAGGCAAGTACTCCCCTACTCTGGAGCTTGCCTTCAAAATAGCTCAGGTGTTTGAGGTACCGCTTCACGAAGTGTTCTCTTACGAGCCCATAGACAAAAACTCAAAATAATCAGGTCAGATTAATTCAAAACAACATGAAAGCTTACATAAGAAAGCGCTACGGTGGTCCGGAGCAAATTCAGCTGCAAACCTTTCAAAAACCTACCCCTAAGCCAGACGAAATACTGGTTAAAGTAAAAGCCACCAGCATTAATCCTGCGGATTGGAGGCTGTTGCGGGGAAAACCATTCCTCGTGAAATTGATGATTGGTTTCCCCAAACCCAAAAGCCCATTCTTCGGAGCAGATGTAGCCGGTGTAGTAGAATCAACAGGCGATCAGGTGAGCACATTTTCCATTGGTGACCAGGTGGTCACTGATGTTATGGGCACGGGTGCCGGAGCCTTTTCTGAATATGTTTGTGTAAAAGCTTCTCATTGGGTAAAAATTCCTGAGGGAGTCAGTATTCAGCAAGCAGCCGCACTTCCCGTTGCCTCTTTAACAGCATGGCAAGGCCTTAAAGATTATGGTCATCTGAAAGCCGGACAAAAGGTACTGATCAATGGAGCGTCAGGAGGCGTAGGACACTATGCTGTTCAGTTGGCCAAATACCTCGGAGCGGAAGTAACAGCTGTTTGCAGTACCGGAAAAATGGCTATGGTTAAGAAGATAGGAGCAGACCATTTGGTAGATTACAAGCATGAGAGCCTGGGAGATATCAAAGAGTCATTCGACCTGATTTTTGACGCTGTTGGAAATATTTCAGCAGGTACTGCCAGAAGGTTGCTTAAACCCAAGGGCAAGTGTCTGATGGTCGGTTGGTCCGGCTTTGGGGCTATGTTGTCTTATAGTCTCGGGAAAATTCCAATACACCTCTTTTCAGGCAGAAGACTGGGTGCTTACACAGCCAAAATGAAGACGGAAGATCTTTCTGAAATATGCCAGATTCTGGCCTCGGGAAAGATACGATCGGTGATAGATAAGGAGTTCACTTTTAGTGAATTACCTGCCGCTATCAGTTACCAGGAAAAGGGCCATTGTGCCGGAAAAGTAATAGTCAATATCAATGACTGAATCAGTTCAACATGAAAAATCGAGGCTTCACCGATAAAATTCTCCGCTTCGGCAATTCATTTATGGAACTAAACATCAAACTTTGGAGATTAACATAAAATATCAACTCAACAACAACCATGAAACTCTTAATATTCAAAACCAACATTGAAAATGAAAGTAGGGTGAAGAAGGTCAACGCACTACTTGCTTACAACCCTAATGTAATGGGCTGGTCTGTAGATCTGGAAGACAGAGATAAAGTACTTCGGATCGAAGCAGAAGACCAGGTGCAGGAATCAGATGTAATGGACATCGTGAATTCCTGGGGTCTGGAGTGTGTTGCACTGGAGGATTGAGTTACAAAATCTCAATCCTGTTTCTGTGCAACTCTATTCGCTCCTCCCTCTCTAATTTTTTTAATAGTCTGGATACTACAACCCGTGAAGTATTGAGCTCCTGAGCGATTTGTTCATGGGTTTTATTAATCACAAAGGAGCCAGTACTTTGTTTTTTATCCAGCAGATATTTCATCAATCGCTGATCCATATTCATAAAGGCAATGCTGTCAATAGTATTGAGCATTTCATCAAAGCGATCATGATAAGAGTCGAAGATGAATTTTCTGAAAGAACGATACTTAACCATCCAGGTATCTATATGATGCATGGGCACCATCCATAAAGTGGCATCTTCTTCAGCAACTACTTTGAATTCAGAAATCTGAGTTCCTAAACAGCATGAGATAGACATCGCACAGGCATCCCCACCTTCGAGGTAATACAAGAAGATTTCTCTTCCTTCCTTATCTTCCCTCATAACACGGAGTGTTCCCTTAACTACCATGGGCATCTCTTTGGCATCCATTCCGGGCTCAATCAGGGGTTGCCCCTCTCTTACCATCAGGAAGCGACCTGTTTGAATGATTTCGTTGATCAGCTGGCTTTCGAGTCCAACCAGTTCCAACATACGTGTGATTTGCTCTATCATGTGTCTAGTCAATAGGAGGTAAATAGTAAACCTGTGTTATACAGGTTTACCTTTCATCATTTTGTTCCAATAAAGATATGGAAGCATATACTTTTTCAGCATCCAGAGTCTCCAATGTTCCTTGTCTGAATTAAATACCAACATTTTCTTCAACTGTGGATCAGGAGTAAAGTTGTTCTTGTAATCGAACTCTGCCAAAACCATTTTCCCATAACCGGTAACCAGCGGACATGATGAGTAACCATTGTACTTCATATCTGTAATGGTATCGGCCTCCATCATGGTCAGTAGATTCGCCACAACAATTGGGGCCTGCTTTCTGATAGCGGCACCTGTTTTAGCAGTTGGCAGTCCTGCAGCATCTCCCAAACCAAACACATTGGGATATCTCACGTGTTGAAGTGTTTCGATGTTTACATCTACCCAACCTGCTTCATTGGCCAGTTCAGAACTTTTGATAAAATCCGGAGCAGTTTGAGGTGGTGCCAGGTGCAACATATCGTAAGGCATTACCGTGGAGTAAGTCCCCTCAGTTCTTTCATGCAATACATTACCCTCATTAACTATACAGTTGTTTTCTTCCGGGTTAACACTCTTAAAAGTGATTTCTCTCCTGGCTGAATCAATTTTAACTGGAGCGTAGAAGGGCTTAAAGTGAATTCCATACCTGTGAATCACATTCATCAAGGTTTTCGCAATTGATGGAACTCCAAAAATCACAGTACCCGGAGTGGCAAATACCACATTGGTTTTATCCAGGATACCTTCTTTTCTAAAGTAGTCTGAAGCGAGATAACAAATCTTCTGAGGTGCACCTCCGCATTTAATTGGTGTAGTGGGTTGAGTAAAAATGGCATTCCCTCCCTTGAAGTTCTTTAAGACATTCCAGGTATGATTGGGGTCTGTGTAGTTACTACAAACCACATCTTTATCAATCGCCTCAGTTAAGCCTTCAATAAGACTAGTATCGATTTTAATGCCCGGGGCAGCCACCAGAAAGTCATAAGTATAGTCGTTTCCTTCTGCTGTAGTTACTGTATTCTCTTCTGGCTTTAATTTACTGGCAGACTCCTTAATCCACTTTACACCGGAAGGAATAAGGCCCTTCATGGGCCTGGCCGTTTTATTAAAATCGTAGGTATTTGCCCCTACTAATGTCCAGGCAGGTTGATAATAGTGAGTATCGGACGGCTCAATGATGGCTACATCCAGATCCTTTTTGGCCCTTTTGAGTTGGGCAGAAACCATGATTCCGGCAGTACCGCCACCGATAATCAATACTTTATGGTGAGAACTCATTTTCTTGGGGTTAGTGGTTGAAATCTCAATGCCATCCTTCGAAAGCACAGGTAATGATAGCTATTCCCAAAAAAGATGAGTGTGACTTTGGTTACAATACCATATGATATATGTCAGAATCTGAGTCTAATACAATGACAACCAACTCATTATGAGACATGATGAAATCTTATACCGTGAAAGCCTAAAAACGGAAATTCAGATATGGTTTTCCTGCTGCCCAGAGTAATTCGAGCTTGGCCTTTTCCAGGTTCACCTGCTGCTTAATGAACTTAATCTGAGCCTCCAGTAGTTTATCTTGCTGAAAATTGATCTTGAACAGATCGCTCTCTCCAAGGTTCAGGTTGAAAAGCTCGGCTTCCAGTAAACGCTGATAGTTCGACACGGCCTGTCTTTGAAGGCTCAGCATTTGTTGACCGTTAACCATTTCGAAATAGGCTCCTTCAATTTCATTGACGATTTGTTGTCTCGCAAAACGGCTTTCATAATCCGTCTGGTCAATCTTAATGCGGGTCTGTCTGAGTTTTGCCCTCTCCTTTCTCAGGAACAATGGAAACTCAACCTCTAAACCGAACTTGTAATTGTTGCCCAGATCAATGTCTGTGAATTCACCTGAATAATTAATGGGAGAGTTGACGAGATTATAATTCAGGTCTACTCTTGGCTTTAAATTCTCTTTAGCCAGACGTTCGTCAACATCTAACTGATCTAGCTTAAGACTATACTTCTGCAGCTCTGGATGGTTCTGAACAGCAAATACAAGCAGACTATCGAGCGATTCTGCAGGTTGCTGGAATTCAACATCCCACACTGGCGCAACATTATCCTGAATCTCCAAGGGCTCTTCATTCTCTCCCCAGAGATAGTTGGCTAATACAAGGCCTGCACGCTTGAAATCTATTAAAGCTGCCTGTCTTTCGGTACTCCTGTTCTGAAAAGTAATGGCGGCCTGAACTGTATCTACTGCGGCTACCTCGCCAAATTCAAAATCAAGCTTAACCCGATTGTAGATTTCTTCAGAAATGGCCAAACTTTGATCCACCATTCTGAATTCGAAATAAGTGAAGTACCAGTCCCAATAAGCCTTCACTGCTGACAGCAAGGTTTTATTGATTACCTTAATTCGTTCTGCTTCGCTAATCTGAGCAAAAATCTGAGCCTGCTGTACTGCCGCTCTTCTTTGATCGATAAAGAGACCACGTCCAACAGGCAGACTTAAGCCGGCTGTTACTTGTCTGTACTCCTCTCCTGATGGAATATTTCGCTCAGGGTTAAGATACACCCCACGGTTTCTGTCTACACTGATTTTCGGGTCTATCGGGAACCACAATGGAACCTTCAGAGTAGTGTTGAAGATATCATAGTACTCAGTATCCTTGTAGTTCTTCACGTCCCAATTACTGGTAAGTTTTGGGTCGAAAGCACCCCTGGCCAATCGAATCTCCTCCCTTGCATTGTCAGGTAACAAGTCGGCCTGCTTAACAACGGGGTGATTCGACAAAACCACTTTCACAAAATCTTCCAGCGGAAAGTATCGAACCGAATCGTCTGGTCTCACAATCTCTTCGATACTCTTCAACTGTATGTCCTGAGCCATTAAGGGCGTAAAACCAATGAAGAGCACCGTCAACGCGATGTATTTGAGTGACTGCTTCATCTTACTTTTTTGCTTGTTCTTTTTTGAGTACAGGTTCTTCCGGTGCTTCATACAAACTCGGAGGGAAACCATTCAGCTGTCTCCATATCTCATACCATACCGGCACGTTGTCCAGCATGACCCATCCTTTGGTTCCAGAACCCATGCGAAGCTGTTGTGGCCAGGCCTCATCTTCAGGATCAGGCGTCACCAGAATACGGAACTCTCCATTGACAGAATTTACCCTGTCAATCACCTGTACCTGACCGCCAAAAGTACCAACAGAGACACTGGGCCAACCTGCGAACTGCAATGCCGGCCATCCATCGAACTCGATACGCACCTTTCTGCCCTGCTGAATCAATGGCACATCCATGGCTCTTACATACATCTCTACCGCCAGTTGCGGATTCTCCGGCATCACCTGAGCAACAGATTCTCCTTCTTTGATGGTTTCCCCTACACCAGCTTTCATCGCCTTGACGATATAGCCACTTTGAGGAGCCACCAATTGATAGTTATTAGTTCTTACCTGGTAGTTGGCATATTGATTCTCCAGCTTTGCCAGGCTTGCCTGAGCTTCGAAAACCTCTGCCGAGGTATTATTTAGGTCTGATCTGGCCTTACTGATCTTATCCTGATACTCTGCCTGAACACCAGAAATATTGACCTGAGCATTAATCACTTCGGTCCTGGATTCCAGAAACTTATTCTCCGAACTGATCAGCTTCATTTTCGACTCCTGGAACTTGGACTCTAACTCCTGAAACTTAGTTAATGCGATATTACCCGCATCATAACGCTTCTTGTTGCGGTCGAAGATATTCTCCTGGTTAGCATATCTTACCTTTTCGGCTTCATAGTCTACACTATCGCTGGTCAGTTTGAAGCGTGCCTGCTTTAATTTGTTTTCCGCCTGCTCATACTTGGCGGTCAGTAAATTCTCCAAAGCAGCAATTTGCTGCTCCAAGGCTACCATTTTCTCTTCTTTTGCTTCTATGCTGAGTTGCTTGGCATCAATCTGCTCTTTGGTACGCTGTAGTAACAGAGGATCGAAGTAAGCATCTTTCACTTCAGAGAGTGTAAGTATGGTATCGCCCTTATGCACAAACTGTCCCTCAATGACATGCCAGGCCTCAATTCTACCAGCAATAGCAGATTGAATGGCCTGTGGCCGTTGACCTGGAGAAAAGGCAGTAACCTTACCATTACCTCTGATATTTTGCTGCCATGGAAAGAATAACAACACAAGAAATACGAAAGAAACACTCATGAGTACCTTGGCAATAAACCTGCCGGCACTCGGTGTTTTAAGCGTCTTGAACAGAATGCTCTTCTGCTCAATTACCTCATTATCTTTGTTATCGGATATGTTCAGCATAATCTAGTCTTTAACCAATTCTGTTAAATGTCCTCCTGCCAAAAGCTCTGTATAACTACCTTCTGCTTTAATTCGGCCATCATCCATCAACACCACACGATCGCAGGCCGACATTACTGCCGGATCGTTAGAAACTGCCACCACTGTACAGATATTCATCTGCATTACCAGGTTGATCAGCTTTTCCTTCTCACTTCGCTGGAAAGTGTTAAAGAAGTCGTTCAAAATCATCAACTTAGGTTTCTTCACCAAACACCTGGCGAGAATCAGCTTATTCACGAAAGAACTGGAGAAACCTTTACCCCCACTAAGAATATGGGTGTTCATTCCGTTAGGAAGCATATTCACCTTGTCTTGCAAACCTACCATCTGAATAGCGTCAATAGCATCACTTACTGAAACCTGAGGTTTACCGACAGTAACATTATCCAGAATGCTACCCTCGAAAATATCTTCCTGAGAAACATTCTTGGCAATCTTATCACGCAGATTGGTGAAGTCAAGATCTCGCAGGCTGTAACCGTTAATGGTGATCAAGCCCTTATAGTTATGGTTGAGTCCTGAAAGCGTATTGGTCAGTGTGGTCTTGCCGGAGTCATTGGCTCCTGCAATACATACCTTGGTACCACAATTTACCGCCAGGTTAATGTCTTTGAGGGCCGGCCTGTCGGCACCCGGATAGGTGTAGTTCATTTCCTTAATATCGATGGTAAAACCACGATCGACATCTTCCTTTCGTAAGTCAATACCACCCACTTTTTCCAATGGTAGGTCTGTTACCTGGCTGATTTTATCTACCGCAGTGAGCATATCATACACTACGTCCATGTAGGTGATAATTTTCTCAACGGAGTTCAGAATAAGGATGATAATCACCTCAGAAGCCACAAATTGACCCAGGGTGATTTCACGATTAATCACCAACGAAGTACCTATGATGAGCAAACCACCGGTGATGGCTGCCTTAAAGAGCACAATGTAGCTATACTGAGTAATCAACACCTTGAAGTGTGTCTTTCTGTTTCTCAGGTAGTTGTTCACGTTATACTCAGTCTTCTTGATAGGCAGGTTTGTATTGCCTGAAATTTTGAATGAGTTCAAAACCCTGGCAATTTCTTCCAGCCAGTAAACCACCTTGTACTTATACTTCGATTCCTGAATTGAAGACTGCAAACCTTTAGGCCCTGTCAACCTGAAGATCAGCACTAAGGTCAACACCAGCACCAGACCAAAGAAAACAAAGAAAGGGTGATAGAAGGAAAGCAACAGCAATCCAAAAAGAATCTGAATAGTACCCGACATGAGATCCCCAAGGAGTTTAGGTAATCCTTTCTGGAGGGTTAGCACATCGAAAAAGCGGTTGACCAACTCAGGTGTATGCAGGTTACTCAATGACTCCACCTTCATTCTTGGTATTCTGAAGGTGAATTCCAGTGCAGCCTTGGTAAAAATCCGTCTCTGAATATATTCCACCATGGTAATCTGCATGATTTGTAGTCCTCCTGCCGCCAATATTCCTAACAGTACCAAACCAATGAGCAGGTAGATGGAGCTAAAGACCACACCACCAGAAACCAGTTCTACCGTAGCCTGAATACCTAATGGCAAAGTCAAAGAGACAATACCAACAAAGGCGGCATAGACAAAGACATAGAATATATCTCTCTTCTCCTCTCCTAAGAGACGGAACAGACGTTTGACCGGTGATAGCTGTTGAGGCACTTCATCATCGTCATGTTCAGAAACCAGGCTCTTATAACTAAAGGCTCCGAGCAAAATCACTTCGCCTTTCTCATTCCTGATGAGTCCCTCCTGAATATCCTGTACGGAACCAGATTCGGTTTCACTCTCATGCACAATGGTCACCAGAGTTCTTCTCTTTTTGTCCTTGTGAATGATAACGGGCAAAAAACCATCTTTTGTGGTCTTGAAGCCTATCAATGGAATGTTCACATCGTCTACGAACATTTCCAGTTCGTTATTCT
Organism: Roseivirga sp.; assembly: GCF_965216855.1. Lineage (NCBI taxonomy): Bacteria > Pseudomonadati > Bacteroidota > Cytophagia > Cytophagales > Roseivirgaceae > Roseivirga > Roseivirga sp. The sequence continues at coordinate 988,317 of NZ_OZ244204.1, forward strand.
CAAGGGCCTGATCGAGCAACACTACTCTAACCTTATTGGCTGACTCGAGCAGGTCACGCTTGAATTCGTAAGCCTCGTCCAGCGAGTAGATACGCGTACCTACCTGCAAATCCTGATGGAGCGCATCTTCGATACTCTCACCCAGGAGGAGCTTAACTTCTTTAATGGTATTGGCAATATGCTGGTTGGTCATCTTATTTCTGGATGGCGTTAATTACTAAATGCCTGATAAAGCTGTAGTTTCTTGGATAAACCTCTTCCAACTCACAGGAATAATCAGTTAATGAAGGTAAGTGCTCTGCAAAGAACACCTGTTGATGAGCTGCCTGCAGGCAGGTGCTGATCAAAGAATGTGCATATGGGTAGTCTGGATTAATCGCTTTGACCATGGCAGCGATACCATTACAGAGGGACTTATAGCCTCTGAAGAGTCCTATCTTATTGTCCATATCTACCTGCTTGGTGAGGTAGGTCTTATCCGATTCGTTAATCACAATGCGTTGCAGAGCTGTTTCGTCCACATCTGGAAATGAGTTATCGTAGCATTTCTTCTCAGTAATGAGTTGAAGCGCTCTTTCCAGTCTTTCCAAATCGTTTTGGATGTTATTAGTCTCAAATTCTATCCTATACTCCAGCCAGGTCCAGTACCATGTAATGAGATAAACCAGCAGTTTATGCTTGTTCTCGAAATAGCGGTAAATGGAGGCTTCAGTGGAGTCAATCTCCAGAGAGAGCTTTTTGAAAGTAAAGGCTTCAAGCCCCAACTCATCAATGAGCTGAATAGAACAACTAACAATCTTTCTTCCCAAATCTGTATCCTGAGGATCTTTTAAATAAAGATTCTCATTCATATGCAGCTTTAGCAAAGTAGCCATTATATCTGTTTTGTTAATTTCACTTTACTGAATGATAGCTTTACTATCATACAAACTAGCATTACAACGACCAACAGACTAAAAGGTTCAGAAATGACAATTATTTTTTCCGTGTGGTAAGCAAAGGGCATAAAAAAAGGATCACTCCCCAGTGATCCTTTCCGTATTTTTGCAAATACCCCCAAATAACAAAAGCGGGGGACGATTGCTCGCCCCCACTCACCCTGTTTCAATTTGAGTTGAAACAGGATGCCAAGATACTGTTCAGAACCAGACTGTTATTCAGGTTGCCCTGTACTTGGTCTATCCCTTTTCAGCTTCGCCTATATTACCTGCACTTCGTACAAATAAGCGGGTGAATTTTTGCAGCTTTTTTTGCTTTCGCATGTGTCTGCTCTACTAAGAGCAAGCTCCTTTCATCACATCAGTCTTCCTAAGAATTCCGAAAGCCGTTTCCAGCTTGACACGTTCCCACAACCCTAAGGTCGCAGTGACCTTCACTTGCGATCTGGTCTGTTTCAATACTTCAGCCTGCTTTAATCACCTTTCAGCAGAAAGATTTTTAAAACGTCTTTCGATTACTCCCTTTCAAGTAGTGATCTATGCTAATGAAATGTGTCCCTGAAAGCCACTTTTCATCTTTCCTTCACCGAAGTTCCGGAAATCCGCAATGAAACTTTTGCTGTTTCAGATTTACCTTGGTAAATCCTTTCATTACACTTTTTCAGGCTTCCCCTGAAGAGAGATTGAAATAAAATTTCAGTTCTTTATCCCTCACTTGGTATGTCTAAAGTAGATGTAATAATTTTACACACCAACTTTGTAACTCCCTAGTTTTCAACAAGTTTCCCACCAGCTAATTCACAGAGTTTTCCACAGGGTTATACACATAGTTATACACAGCCTTCTGACTGTCAATCACTTGCCTTTCTCTCCTCACCTTGTATTCCTGACAAAATCTTTGCTTAAGAAGATTCATCGAATCAATGCCGTTTGAAGCATTTTCACTAAAATTGCAGCCTAATTATTACAGAAATGAGCGAAAACGAAAAGCACGAATCTTTGAACTTCATTGAACAGATGATAGAAGCCGATTTAAAATCTGGGAAGCGACAAAGTGTGCAAACTCGTTTCCCTCCTGAACCTAACGGCTACCTGCATATCGGACATGCTAAATCCATTGTACTAAACTTCGGCCTGGCTGAAAAATATAATGGCACCTGCAACCTCCGCTATGACGATACCAACCCGGTAAAAGAAAGCACTGAATATGTTGATGCCATCAAAGCCGACATTGAATGGTTGGGTTATGAATGGAATGGAGAGGCTCGCTATGCTTCTGACTATTTTGAACAGCTGTATGACTTTGCAGTCATATTGATCAAAAAGGGATTGGCTTATGTCGATGATCAGTCGGCAGAAGAGATCAGTGCAGGACGTACCAATCCTTCAGTACCCGGTATTGAAAGCCCTTTCAGAAACAGATCGGTTGAGGAAAACCTGGACTTGTTTGAAAAAATGCGTCAGGGGGAGTTTGAAGAAGGCAGCTGTGTATTGCGTGCGAAGGTAGATATGACCTCCCCTAATATGCACATGCGTGATCCGATCATGTATCGTATCAGAAAGGTGAACCATCACCGTACAGGTGACAAATGGTGCATATATCCTAACTACGACTTTGCCCATGGTCAGTCAGACTCTATAGAGGAAATTACCTATAGCTTATGCACGCTGGAATTCAGAGACCATCGTCCGCTATATGATTGGTTCATTGAACACCTGGAAATCTTCCCTTCCCAGCAGACAGAGTTTGCTCGTCTGAACCTGGGATACACCATAGTAAGTAAGAGAAAGCTACTTCAACTGGTAGAAGAAAATCACGTATCGGGCTGGGATGATCCTCGCATGCCTACATTAAGTGGATACAGAAGAAGGGGTTACACTCCTGAGTCTATCAAGAACTTCGTGAAGAAGGTAGGTGTGGCCAGAAGAGATGGCATCACTGATATTGCTTTGCTTGAGCATAGCATCAGAGAAGACCTGAATAAGAAGGCCAACAGGGTCTTTGGTATTCAAAACCCTTTGAAAGTAGTAATCACCAACTGGCCTGAAGATCAGGTCGAAACGCTTCAAGCCACCAATAACCCTGAAGACGAGTCGGCAGGTACCAGAGACATGCCATTCTCAAGAGAGATTTATATCGAAAGAGATGACTTCCTCGAAGATCCGCCATCACCAAGAAAATGGTTCCGCCTGGGACCCGACCGTGAGGTAAGACTCAAGTACGCCTACATTGTGAAGTGTACAGGTTTCAAAAAGGGTGATGATGGTGAGATTGAAGAAATCTACTGTGAATATGATCCTGAGACCAAAAGCGGTCAGGATACCAGCGGCAAAAAGGTAAAAGGTACTTTAGGTTGGGTTTCTATTGCTCATGCCGTTGAAGCTGAAGTCAGACTGTACGACAGGTTGTTCATGACAGAAAACCTGAACACTATTGAGGATGATTACCTGAACCACCTCAACCCTGATTCACTACAAGTGATTCCTAATGCACAGCTGGAGGCCTCTTTAGCCACTGCCAAACCAGGAGATCAGTTCCAGTTTGAGAGACAGGGTTACTTTGTGGTTGATAAGGATTCTACGGCTGAAAAGCTGGTTTTTAACAGAACTGTGACGCTCAGAGATAACTGGAGCAAGAAATAAACAAAGCAAAAGAAGCTGTCTCTAAACCCTGGTTGCCACACAGATGTAGTAACTATTTCAGGGCTAAGGGACAGCTTCTTTATTCAGCTTCTGCTATTCCATTCTCAAAGTATTGGCCGGATTCATTCGCATGACTCTTACGGTCTGAGAAAAAATAGATACTGCTCCGATCAGTATCGTAAACAGTGTACTCACCAATACCTCAAACAAACCAACCCCTCCACTATACTTATTATAAATACTGACAAAGACGGTATCATAAAAGATATAGGAAGCGGGAACAGCAATGAGCAGGGCAATAATCCACAGCTTAAAATAACTGCTGGCCAAAGCATAGATCAGGTTTCGGCTATTGGCTCCTAATGTTTTTCTGATGGCCACTTCCTTCACTCTGTTTTCAGTGGTATATATAATCATCCCCAAAAGCCCCAGAATGGTGATAGAGACTGCCAGCAGACCCAGAAAACCAAAAAGCTTCAGGGCTACTATGATGGAGTCATAGGCCTTTTCAATCTCCGTATCGAGAAAAGAAGCCTTAAATGGCACATCCGGATATACCACATCCCATCTGGTCTCCAGCCTCTCCAGTGTCTCGGCTAAGTTTTCCGGAGCTACAGAAAACAAAGCGTAACTCACCTCCTGCTCTTTCAGTCGGAAAACCATAGGTTCTATCCTCTCATTCAGCGGTTCATGGTTATAGTCTTTTACTATTCCGGTAATGGACACCAGTTTACCCGAATCAAAGTACTGAATGTTCTCGTTCTTGCTCTGACCCCAAACCTTAAGCTGATTCATCAGGGTTTGATTCACCAGTATCTGCTCTACCTGACGATTTTCAATCATTTCGGTCCCTTCTACTAATTCCAGGCCCATATGGTCGATATAATCCGAATTAACATTAACCACTCTGGTTCGAATGGAGTCCATACCATCGGGACTATAGAAATATGAAACACCTGCGAGAGAGGTTCCAGGTATGCTAGAGGTAAAACTCATCTGGCTAACGCTGGCATCTGACATGAACTCATTCTGGAGTAATTGAGTATCACCCCTAGGAATTGGAGAGACAAGAATATTCTCTTTATGAAAACCATAATTATAGGTTAGGGCATGCTGATATTGCCTTACCAGAACACCAATACCAATCATAAAAGCCAGTGAGGTAATGAACTGGAAAACCATTAACACTTTCCGAATACCCGATATAGAGACGCGACCTCCTTCAGACTTACCTCTCAGGCTGACTATAGGAGAAATCCTGGCAAAGAAGAATGCAGGAATCAGTCCGGTCGTAATACCCAGGACCACGGCAAAAAGCACAAAACTGATCAGTATAGCGGGAGTGATTTCAAAACTAAGAGCTCCTGCCCCAACCAGCATTTGCTGAAAACCGGTTTTGAGGTAGTAAAAAATAACCATACTCAATAGCAATGCTCCCAGGCAGATCAATGTGGTTTCTACCAAAAACTGATTCACAATTTGCCTGGAACTACTACCGACCACTTTCCGGATACCGACTTCCTTTGAGCGTTTCAAGGCCGCTGCAATGGCCATATTGACATAATTAATAACCGCAGGCAGAAGAATTAACAGAGCGGTTCCAAAGAAGATAAGCATGTTGGGCATATCGAATATGACTCCGAGACTATCTTCCAGTAAAGGGCCCGGAGTAATTTCGCCCAAAGGTTGCAAGGAGTAAGTGACCGTTTCTGTAGGTTCAAAGTAGTCAGTACCACTAATACCTAATTGATTGATAGCCGCCTCCAGTTGACTGGCCTCAGTATCAGATTTGAAATAGTAGTAGCTTCCTCTAAATTCAGACCAGTCCTGACTTATGCTTTCAGGATACATGGCCAGCAGGTCAAAACTAAAATGAGTTCTCTTAGGGAATGGGGCCAATACACCGGCTATCTCCAAATGACCCCAGTTTTCTGTCTTGATCACCTGATTCATAGCTGGCTTATCTCCAAAAAGCTTTTGTGCCAACTCGTGTGTAATAATGGTCTTTCCGGGTTGAGCCAGAGCTTCTTTGGAGCCCTGAGCTAAGGGAAAGGAAAACATTTCCAAAAAGGCTGGTTGTGTCAGATACCCCTGAAGTCTCAGCGGGTCTCCAATGCTTTCCACGACCGGAAAGAAGTGATCGTTGATCAAAACTCCCTGCTTTAGGCCAGGTATTGATTCACTACTTACCTCCGCCAGGGGAGCCGGTACAGAGGCGTACACCGATTTATTTCCTGATTGATTAACCGTAGTGGTTATTCTATAGATTTGCTCAGCTTCAGGGTGAAATTCATCGAAGCTTTTCAACTCAATGAACATTGCAATAGCCAGCAAGGCAATAGACATCCCCATAGCAAGCCCCAGAATATTGATGGCCGTAAACACCTTTTGCTTCACTATGGTGCGAACTGATATTTTCAGATAACTCTTGAACATAATTCCTTTGTTGTTATTTCGATATTTCTCGTATTGATTGACTCGTTTCCGTTTTGTCGTAGCGTAGGAAAATATCAGACTCACTACCTGTCTCCAATAGAACCAATTGGCATAGCGTTGACCTCGCTTTTCCAAAGTATGTAAATAGACCTCATGAAGATCTCCAAGCAGATCTTCTACATAGGCCTGACCACAGAACCACTTGAAGATCTTTTCAGGAAGTTTAGGCGGGTCCCAGCTCATTCGACTGATAAGTTTACTTTAGACACTGACCACAATTCATCTCTAAGCGACTTCATGTCATTCAATGCCTGAATGGCTTTTTGAGTAAGCTCAAAATATCTCTTTCTTCTTCCTCCTCTGGTGGCAGTGGGTTCTCCCAGAAAAGAGGTGAGCAGACTCTTCTCTTCCAGCCTGGTTAGTGTCGCATGCAAAGCACCTAAACTGATCTTTCGGCCTGCTCTCTCGGCCAGAGACTCAATAATTGCCGTACCGTAGGCTTCATTTCCTAAATGGGCAATGGTAAGCAAAACCAGTTCTTCGAATTCACCTAAATAACCCTTCATTGATTAGTTTCTATTTTTAATATTAAATAAAAGTACGCCTTAAAATTATATATGTTTCTATTTTTAATAAAAAACTAAGTTCGGGTGCTTATCCTGAAAGACTTATCTTGCCCAAAACTATCTTCATGGCACTTAAGAGAAGCTCAATTCAATCATTAGCAAATAATCACATTGCTCTCCTTGGAATTCCCTTCGATGAACATTCCTCTTTTCTCCGGGGGCCTGCCAAAGCTCCACAACTGATTATTGATGCCATTGAAAGTGACTCTGCTAACTTCTTCACTGAATCACTTCAAAACCTGAATGAACACCCCTCCATCTTTTGGTGTGGTGAGGCTGAACTGGATGACTACTTTTCTATATCACGGCCTATTAGTCAGATTCTGAGTAAAGGTGCTATTCCCTTTTCTCTGGGAGGAGACCATTCTGTCACCTACCCTATCCTTCAGGCCGTCTCACAGAAACACGGGCCGGTCAGCATTCTGCATTTCGATGCCCATTCTGACCTTTATGACGAATTGGATGGCAATAAGTATTCACACGCGTGCCCATTTGCCAGAATTATGGAAGAAGGACTGGCCAAAACAATTACCCAGGTGGGTATAAGAACCATTACTCAGCACCAGCTGGACCAGGCGGATCGATTTGGAGTGACTGTGAATACCATGAAGGACAGAAACTCCCTAAAAGGCCTTAACCTCAACGGACCTGTTTACTTAAGCTTCGATATGGATGTGCTGGATCCGGCTTTTGCTCCGGGTGTCTCACATCATGAGCCGGGTGGATACAGTACCCGCGAGGTATTGGACATTATTCAGTCACTGGATTTAAATGTTGTGGGTCTGGACCTGGTTGAATACAATCCGGACAGGGATATTAATGGAGTTACGGCTATGGTAGCAGCAAAAATCACCAAAGAACTTTTGTCACTCCTGATTTAGTCTGTTGAGCCTATCCTTTGGCTTGACCATTCGAAATTCGTCCAGCACCTCTCCCTCTAAACCAACTGCACTAAATCTCAGTGTATCGCCTGAAGTTTCTATGATGCCAAAATGATGCTGACTCATCACTACATCCATCTCAGGATATGGTGAGTTTTCCTCCGGCTCAAGGCCTCCTCCTGCACCTCCCACAATCACAAAAGCGGTTTGTTGCTGACCATAGTCTTTGATCAGACGTTCATAGTCATGCGTATGACCAGCAATGATCATATCAATTCCGGCTGACTCATAAAGTGGCTCCAGCAATTCTCTGATTGACAATTCTCCATGATAACCGGGCCAGCCCTGAGAATAAGGTGGATGGTGCATTACTAAAAATCGCCAGCGAGCCGTTTTCCATGCTTCTGAATTCAATTGTTCCCTGAACCATTCGAATTGGCTGGCATCAGTCGGCAAACCTACCGGAAAGCTTTCGTTAAAGTCCAGTGCAACAAAAGCCAGTTCTCCTTCACGCCATGCGAAGTAGTTTTCCTGAGCCGGAAGACCGAGGTAACGTTGATAATTATCAGCTCTTAAATCTTCATAATAGCCATCATAATCATGGTTTCCTGGAACGGGATAATGCGTTATGGAAGATTGATGAAGTGATCTCAAAAATCGCAGGTACTCCAGATCATCATCACCCTGGTTCACCAGATCACCGGCCCCCACTGAAAAGCGGAAGCCATATTCATTCGACATTTGCATGATGGAATCGAAAACGGGCCAGCCACTTTGACTATCAGCCCAAACCATAAAGCGATTTCGGGAATTCGCTACACTTTCAGAAAAATCATAGATGGGTGAAACTGTATTCAACTGCTCAATTCTACAACTTAAGCCTGCTTGTTGAACAGGCACCAGAAAGACTCCTTCCTTTCCCTCAACTTCTCTTTGCTGATGCAGGTCATCGGCATTTTCTCCCCAATAAAGAGTAGCTGGCGAATTTGAACTGCTTACCCATCTCAAATAGTATTGATCATCTGTCGATTTCTGCAGAATGGGCTCCGCCAGCAATACAGGTCTGTCTGCCAAAGACTCCAGTGTCTGTTCAATCATTTGGCGGTTCAGGCTATGGATGGCCTCAGCTATACTTTTCCTTTCCTCATTACTTAATTCTAACAAAAAACTCTTTTCCAGAAGCAGTCTTACAGCGGCTCTCAACTCTCTATGGTTTATGTGATCCTGCCAGGCCGATTGTGGAATAAAGCTGACGGAACGAAGGCCTCCGGCCATGGCATTGTTGATTACACGGATGGTCAATTCATGCTGACCTGACTGATCTACAGGGTAGAAATTAGCTAACGCAGGTCTTATACGTTGTCCATTCACCCAAACCTGAGCACCATCATCTGCATTGACCTGAAGCACACCCTTATCCAGAGACACAACAGCCTTATACCATATAGAATGATCCGGTAAGTTGATCCTATGGGGTAGAGTTACTTGCTCTTCTCCGGGAAAGTCTGGCATCGCTACGTCCACTCCTGATTGTGTATCAGAAAGATCAACCTGCCATAGGTTGGAGAGTTGAGTTGCATCGACATCCAGGGGTACCAATTCATCCAATTGAGCAGAAATGCTCTGGTCTAATTGCAGTGTATAATGATTCAAGTCTGTATGTTTATCGTTGCTCCCCTCACAGGCCGTGAAGCAAACAATAATGACACCTAGTATCGGCTTAACCATGTTATGCCTGCTGAATATGCTTAAGTCCATCTTCCAGAGTATTTAAAATGAAGTCAATCTCTTCTTTACTAATGATCAGGGCAGGTTTGAGATTCAGGATATTTTGCTGAATGAGTTTGAAGGAAACTCCCCGTTCAAAACAGTAAGCCATTAGCTGATGTGCTTCATCAATAGCTCTTTCTTTGGTTTCTCTGTTTTTAACCAGGTCAACCCCTAAATTCAGCCCCAGGCCGGTGACATTACCGATTAGCTCGAACTTGTGTTGTAAAGCGAAAAGTCCTTCTTTGAAATACGCCCCCATCAACTCTGCTCTTTCTACCAGGTCTTCCTCTTCTACTACCTGAAGAACTGCCTGAGCAGCTGCCGCGCAGAACGGGCTCTTTTCATGGGTATAGTGACCGATGGACTGCTGCTGCAAGGTATTGAGCTCTTCCCGACCGATAATTCCTGCATATGGAACCACTCCTCCACCAAAGCCTTTACCCACCACCAGAATATCTGGTGTAACGAAATGTTCTGAGGCAAACATCTTTCCCGTGCGTCCGAAGGCCGTGTATATTTCATCGAAAATGAGCAAGACTCCATGCTCATCACAAAGCTTCCTTACCTCTTGCCAATAGTAAGCTGTTGGCACTGTGCTGTTATAAAAAATAGGCTCTGTTACCAAAGCAGCTACTTCAGGCTCCTCCAACAGCCTTTGTTTCAATTGAGCCAGATACCGATCATCTATGTCAGCCTGATCGCTACTCTGCCATGGATTTCGATAATAGTCAGGCAGAGGCAAATGCATGGCACCCGGCATCATGGGACCCAACCCATCACGAAAATGAGGATCAGCTCCCAAACTGACTGCCTGAAAACCTGCCCCATGGAATGTTCCTTCATAAGACAGTGTCTTATACCTGCTCGTATGGTGCTTGGCGAGCATCACGGCCATTTCAATCGCTTCTGATCCTCCGGGACAAAACAGGACCCGGGACAGACCCTCCGGGGCGGCATTCACTAACCTTTCAGCCAGTTTAACACTCGGTTCATTGGTAAATCTTCTTGGCGCAAATGATAAAGCTACATCCAGTTGATGCTTCAATGCCTGAACCACTTTGGGGTGATTATACCCCACTGTATGAACTCCATTGCCATGCAAATCGAGGTATCGCTTACCGCTGCCATCATAAATGCAGGTACCTTCGGCTTTGCTGATTGTATTGAAAACGGGGGTTGAAAGGGTTTGATGAAAAAACACATCTGCATCTCGCTGAAGTAGTTGTTCATCTACATCCGTCAGTTGAGTCATCGCCTGCAATGACTTGACCTGCTCTCCCTGATTGACTGCCATTTCCTGTACTTTACTTATTGAGAAACAGCATACTACCCGGAATGGGCTGTTTGATAATTTCCGGTCCCTGATAGTAAGTACCTAACCAGCTTCCTCCTCCACCATTGAAATAGGCGATACGAATGGAATGCATCCCTTTACTGAGATTGATATTTCCGCCCTGCTCTGTGATACCGTGATCACCATCATTATTAACTACTTGCTGATTATTGATATACAGCTTACTTCCATCATCACTCCTGGTAAAGAATCTATAATCGCCTTCCGACTCAATTTTGATATAACCCTCAAAAACAATGGCTACCTGCTCTTCCCTGCTCAAATCGACATAATGCAGCGATGGCTCCAGCGCGGTACCTTGTTTCACCGGACTTAAGTTTGAAAATACCGGTAGCTGACTGATACCTTCCGTTTCATATTGTTTATAAGTCAAACCATGTCCTGCCGGCCTGTCGATAAACCTAAAATAGCCCGAAGACACCTGACTTACCCTGCTATCATTTTTGAAGATGGCTGCCTGAATCACAGTATGCTCTGTTAAATCCAGAGAGCCCTCAAATATAGGCGAATCGTTACCGGGTAGCTGACCATCGGTGGTGTACCGGATTATTCCATCCTGATTTGGATTAGTGATTTTCAAAGTGGTGCTTTTTCCAACAAATAGTCCTCCTCCTTCTGAATATACATCTGCCTTAGGGCTGATTTCGGGTTGTTGCAAAACTTCAGGGGCATAGTAGTTAAGCTGAACTTCCTTTCCTTCTATAGCTTCCAGAACAGGCCTTCCAATCCAGGCCTGTGGCGTTCTAATATTTAATAAGTAAGCGGCTGTTGCGGGAGTGTCATAGGTGTTGATGGCGCTTTTCAGCTGTTTCGACTTGCGAATATTCTTCCCCCAGGCTATCCATGGAATCTGCTGTTCAGCCAGAGACTCTCCTCCGTGGCCCTTGCCTATACCGCCATGGTCTGCCGTAATAATGATGACGGTTTCCTTCGCCACTCCTGATTGCTCTACTGCCGTTTTAATCTGGCCGATCAACAAATCGGCCTTTTCCACAGCTTCGTAATATGCGGAAGTGCCGTGGCCTTCTCTATGCCCTGCATGGTCTACGTGATCGAGATGTACGAAAAGGAAATTCGGCTGTTCGGCCTTAATGTATTCTACGGCTCTCATGGTAGTCTCCTCCTCTCCCTTGGCATGCTCCTGATGGGTAGGACTTGAATGGTCGAAGAGATTTCCAAATCCGCCCCAGTCATAGATTATGGCTGTTTTGAGTTCCGGTCTTTGGTCTTTGGCTACTTTAAAAATGGTTGGAAAGAAAGCGCCAGTCCCCGAAACCTGAGTGGGTAATTGGTTTCTGTCTTTTCTCCAATCATTAGAGGTTACTCCATGCTGAGCCGGGCTGGCTCCCATAATTAAGGAGGCCCAATTGGGACTACTGACCGTAGGTAATACTCCCCTGGCTACCATGGAGAAAGCACCTTCCTGCATCATTTGATCCATGTTTGGAGTACGGGCTTTCCGAACTCCATCGGGACTCATACCATCTACACCAATGATAATAACATGCTTTGCCAGTGGCTCTGACTTCTGAGAGCCACAACCTAAAAGCAATAGGAGTCCCAGCACAGCACCAGAAAGCGCTGTGAAATATCTTCTGACTGTCTTTTTCATACTATGAAAGTTTATCCCATGGACCGGTTATGGCCAGGGTGTCTCCATTTTCCTGAATGTTCACAAAAAGTGTTTTTCCTGAAGGGGAAAAAGTAAGTCCAGCGAATTCTGAACCTGAGCTTCTATTGCAGGCTATATCGTAGAGTTCACCTTCTTTGTTAATGCCTCTGATATGGTTGAGTTCACCATTATCTTCAGCCAGTATCACATCGCCCCAGGGAGCGATGGTCAAATTGTCGCACATATGCAGTACGCTTTTATCTTCTGATTCAGCAAAAAGCTCTAAGGTCATCTGATCATCAGTGCCTGGCACCAGACGAAATACCTGTCCGAATTTCTGAGCCCCTCCGTTGGTACAGGCAAAATAGATTTCGCCATTTCCATACCACATGCCTTCACCACGAGCGAAACGGGCGGCTCCTTGTTCGAAGCCTCTTAATCTAAGGTCGTCTTCTTCGGGATCTACATTTTCCAGATCGATCCATTCCACTTCCAGTTTCTGGTTAAGTGAAATGCTTCTACCCTCCCAGTTCCTTGTATCCATACCCGGTTGACCTTTCACGGCCAGGGCCTGAAGCTTGCCACCGGCATGAATATCATTCTTGTCATCGGGAATGAATCTGTAAATCAGTCCATCGTGACGATCTTCTGTCTGGTAAACTATATGGGTTTCAGGATCAACTGCTACAGCTTCATGGTTGAAGCGTCCCATGGCCTTAATAGGTCGCGGTGCTGCCACCCTTATTGCTGAAGAAGCCGGCACTTCGAATACATAGCCATGATAATGCTCAATATTTCCCTGCGGTCGGGTGATGTCTTCTTCACAAGTCAGCCAGCTACCCCATGGCGTAACTCCTCCGGCACAGTTTCTATAGGTTCCAGCCAGGCTCAGGTATTGACTTTCTACCTGACCGCTAGTCTCATCATATACAAGGGTACTTGTACCACCCAGGCCGGGTAACTCCATCTTTCCTGCATCGTAGAGGTTTTCCTCTCCAAAAGCTTCCAGCAATTCATATTCGGCACCAAAGGCACCTTCCAGAGCGTCCTGAGGGCTATTCTCATGATTTCTAACCAGAATAACCTTACCTCCGGCTCCCTCAAAAGCCCCCATACCATCAGACCTTGCAGGTACCAGAAGACCATCTGACATTCTATCTCCTACTTGTGAAATTACCCTGTAGCTGAAACCCTCGGGTAAATCGAGGTATTGCTTAGGGTCACTTACCAGTTGGCTGGTCACCTCAGCAGAACCTCCCTTTGAAGCACAGCGCGCCAGGGTTGAAAACCCAATGCTGACAATAATGGATTGCTTGATAAATTTTCTTCTACTTGTTGCAGTCATGTTGGCTGTGTTGAGTTGGAAAGGGGCTGCCTCAAAAAATGAGTTCCATCATTCTGTCCTGAAGCTTCGAGCTTAGAATTTCCGGCTCTTCCGGTATACCAAGACAAGTTCAGGGTGATTCTGTATATTTTGAGACAGCCTTCTCTCCGATGTAAACAAAACCTAATCTAGTTCATTGGTTTACTATCCTTGGGTTTTGCCTTGTAAACACTTTGTTAAGTTTATTTCAAAAAGCCTTTAACCGGCTTTCCTGCGCCTTTTAAATCATACTTCAAACCTAATAGTTGAGCCACAGTGGCGGCCACCTGATTCTGATAGTATTGACCACTGTCTGCTTCTCCTTTTGCCGGAGTATCTGGTCCAATAGCCGCCATCCATATTTGACCAGCATTAGAAATGTCTGTACCGTGGCTTCTCCATGTATCTATAGGGTCAGTTCCTCTGCCATGATCTGTAGTTATAATCAGGGTAGTTTTGTCTTTGTATTGCGGAGTAGACTGAATGTACTCCCAAACTTCTTTGATGAATTGATCAGTTTGTCTGGCCGATTTGAGGTAATGGTCATACTCTCCATCGTGAGCGAAATCATCAGTCTCGCCATAGGCAATATACACCAGACGCGGAGAATGTTTCTTCACATACTCCATAGCAAAATGGTGGGTAAAGGCATCCAAACGCACACCTCCCCAGGGACCAGGAATTTCATCCTGAAGTCTGTTAAGAAAGGCTTCTTTTTCTGTCAGAGGGGTGTCTGTAGATTTTTCAAAACCTGCGTTCACCGGCACACCGCTTCTTTCTTCATTGACGATATAAGGGAAGACATCCCAGGAACCGAAAGCAGCTACTTTTCCTTCAAAGCCCTTCTGCTTGTTGACAAATTCCAGAATAGTTTCGTTGGGGTTAGGGATTTTGCTATTCGAATTGATTCTCTCATCATCTGCTTTTCCGGTTAGAATTTCATTGTAGCCGGGATATGAGAACCACATATTATTGGTGCAGTTGACCAAGCTTCCCAGGGTTCTGTTACCCAATAGTTGACCTTCCTTAGCGAGCACAGACCAGAAGAATGGCATTAGGGTTTCCCTCCTTTCCAGGGCGGTTTCTCTCCAGAATAATTCTGAAAGCTCAGTGGTATTGTCCACGTATTTCTTGTTCCCTATCAGGGCTTCATCGGCTCCGGTATAGAGTTCCTGCCATCTAAGTCCATCGAGGGTAATAATAAAAACATTCTCGGTTTTTTGCTGTGCACAGGCACTGAGGCTAATGAGGGCAAAAAGTAAAACGACTGCGTTTTTTTTCATGGTTTAAGAGTTAAGACGGTTATGGTCAATGACCACAACCGTCTATATGAAATCAATTAACAACTATATCCTTAATTAACATCCCACCATACGCGGGTATTCAGATTATCTGCACCTTGTCTCTGGACAACTGCATTATAATTATCACGATTCAAGGCCTGAACGCTAGACGGATAGATAAATCTAACCGGTACAGTGGGTTGAACTGCTCCGGGGCCCGGAGTAATTACCGGATAAGCAGTTCTTCTCCAATCGAACCAGGCTTCCAATCCGCTAAAGAAGTTACCAATCCATTTTTGCATGGCAATTTTCTGAAGCTTCTCAGATGAAGATCCTGTGTAAGCTACATCGGGCTGAGCAAAATAAGCTGCATCAGCATTCACTGCATTGCTAATGGCTGTATATCCACCTACTTCCAAACGGGAATCATAATAATCAAATGATGATTGAATACCTTCTCTGTAGTAGCCTTCAGCAGCTCCTGCAGTAATGAAACCTCTTTCTCTGGCCTCAGCCAGGATAAACTGAAGCTCAGAATAACTCATCAACATGGCCTGACGTGCAGTCGGTGAAGCCAGGGAGTTACAAGCTGAACAAGAGAACATTAAACCAATTCTTGAGATGAAGTTAGAACCTCCTTTAGCAGGATCACCACTTGGTGAATACTGAAGGGCTTCTTCATCGGCCAAACCGTTAGGCACTCCCTGATAATCATCCCAGTCACCTACCAAACCGGCACCTGAATCAGTGGTGGGCTGAGCATAGGCATAAAGTCTGGTATCGTTCAGTGACTTGAGCGTATTTTCCATTTTTTCACTTAATCTGTACTCATCGAATGAACCTGATCTGGTGGTGTACAATGGTTGCTGGTTAGGCAAATCTGCCAGGTATTGTAAAGCCACATTATCATCGTTGCTCTCAAGGATCGGATACAAGTTCGGATTGCTCACAATATTCTGCATGGCACTGCTCGGATCGATTCGATCTGACAGTCTCATGTGAATACGGAGCAAAAGTGAATTGGCAAACTTCTTCCATTTCATGATATCACCTTCGAAAAGGATGTCTCCCTCAATTGAAGGACCGGCCGGGTCTAACAGGTCATTGGCATTCACCAGGTTGGTGATGATACCCTGATATACACTTTGTTGTGTATCGAACTGTGGCAGGTTTTCTCCATCTTTTGCCTGAGTTGCCTCAGAGTAAGGAACGTCACCATAAGCATCGGTCAATACTGAGTATAACCATGACTGATACACCATAGCTACACCGAGGTAATTGTCATTACCGGAAGTAGTGGCAATCTGCTTGATATTCTCCAGGTCTCTCATAATGTTGTAGTATGAGTTGTATGGAGATGATTCAGGGCCCCAGTTGTAACGGTCTTCGTTGGTAAACTGAATTTTGGCAGAGTACTGCATAACCACATTACCCAGACCCCAGGCAAGCCCGGCATTCTCGTTGATACCATTTCTCAATACTGTAGGCAGCAAGAGAGAAGCAGGTACATCTTCGGGACTATTGGGGTTCATGTTGAGTTCTTCAAACCCATCGTCACAGGCACTCACACCAATGATTAGTGCCAGAGCCAATGCTTTCGCTTTTATATTGAATAGTCTCATGATTGTCTTTTTCAATTAATTAAAATTTGATATTCAGGTTGAATCCAATGCTTCTGGCTGATGGATAAGCCATGTTCTCAATACCTGGCTGAAGTGTACCACCACTCATAGCCACTACATCCGGATCGAAGTGAGGGTTTTCTGTCCACAAGGCCAGATTTCTTCCCACAACAGAGGCTTTCACTGATCTGATGAAGCTATTCTGGAACCAGCTTAATGGCAGGTCGTAGCTGATCTTCACCTCTCTCAGCTTCACATAAGAAGCATCATATTTAGCTGCTTCTACATTGTTTCTCTCATAGTATCTGTTGTGCCAGTTTCTTGAGGTAATCTTGATGGTATTTGGAGAGTAACTTCCATCGGCATTTTGAATCACACCAGGCGATACAATACCGTTACCTTCAACACTCAGGTCATATCCGTTCTCACGGCCATAAAGTGTTTCCTTCAACTGTCCGGAAGTACTTCCGATAGTTTTGGTTCTTGACACTACAATACCGCCATGTCTGATATCGAAGAGGAATCCGAGAGAGAAGTTTTTATAGCTCAGGCTATTCTGAATACCCATCATCCAGTCAGGGTTATAGTTACCTTGCTTCACCAGTTCAGATCCTCTTAGAGGAGTACCTTCAGCAGAGTGGATGATCTGACCATAATACGGGCTGTCTTCATCTTCTACTCTCAGGAATCCGATACCATAGATATCGCCCATTCTTTCACCTTCTCTGGCCTGAACAAAGGCACCGTTTCGGGAAGTCAGGGTGTAGGCATCAACATTCTCGTCCAGTTCGATCACATATGATCTGTTTCTGGTAAAGTTGACAGAGGCATCCCAGGTGAGTCCGCTATTAGCCTGGACGGGCGTACCATGTACCATCAACTCGATCCCTTTATTCTGGATTTCACCGGCATTGATAATACGGCTGCTGTAACCAGTAGCAATGTCGAGGGTGATCGGAATAATCTGATCTTTGGTTCTGTTGTCGTAGTAAGTGAAATCAACACCCAAACGACCTCCGAAGAGTCTCACATCTGCTCCAATCTCATAAGAGGTGGTTCTTTCCGGTCTCAACTCGCTGTTCGCCAGTGTAGAAGATTCCGTTTTGGCCTGAATTCCTCCCCAGGCCGTGCTGGAGTTGTACACATTAGTAAGGCTGTATGGATTAGTATCGTTACCTACTTCAGCATAAGCTGCTCTTACCTTAGCAAAAGAGATGAAGGATGGCAATACGAACATATCACTCAAAGCAGCACTCAATGTAGCTGATGGATAGAAATAGCTATTGTTGTCTACCGGCAAGGTCGATGACCAGTCATTTCTTCCTGTAATGTCAAGGAAGATCATGTTCTTATAGGCAAACTGACCATATCCGTAGATAGAGTTGATCTGCTTTTCCTGATCATACTGTTCTACCTGCAAGTTTACGGCTGAGTTAGAGAAGTTATAGATTCCCGGAATCAACAGCTGTGGCGCTACCGTCTGATTGTAGTTGTTGGTCTGCTTCATTTGGTTACCACCAACTGACACAGTAAAGGCAAAATCAGGATTTACCTCTTTGTTATAGGTTAAAAGGAAGTCTGAGTTTTGCTCGATGAAGAAAAGCTTGTCTTCTCTGTACATTCCTTTAGGGAATCTTTGTGTACTGAAAGCTCTTCTTCTGTCTCTCAACTCATTGTAGTAGTCAATACCTGTTCTGATTTGCAGGCTCAACTCATCAGTGAATTGATAGCTGGCTGAAACTGTACCAAACACACGATTCTTGTTTTGACCGTTTGTGTTTTCGTAAGTAGTGAAATACGGGTTATCGTGGTAGTTGTAGTTATAGTTAAACTGTTGAATACCTTCTAGGCCTGGCATCCAATAGTTACTCAGGTTTCTGGTATTGATTTGTCTACCATACCAGATCCACAAATACATCAAGCTTTCTGTACCATAGCTAATTGCCGGTCTGTTATCACTCTGCGTATTGATATAGTTGACAGAAGCATTGAACTTCAACTTATCTGTCAGCTTAAGGTCTGTCTTCAATGCAATCGTGTTTCTTCCTAAATCTGTATTAGGCACCATACCCTTTTGTTCCAGGTTAGTCCATGAGAATCGAACATTACCATAGTCATTGGCAGAGGTCACACTGATATTGTTGGAAAGTGTAACTCCGGTCTCGAAGAAATCATTGATGTTGTCCGGGTTGCTCGTCCATGGAGTTGGAGTAATCGTACTTCCTGTTGGAGCATTGAGATCACCACCTCTGAATCCATCTACATTTCTTGGAGAATCGAACTGAGGAATCAATTGTCCGTCCATTCTTGGACCCCAGCTTTCATCCACACCATCTGCAATACCTGATCCTGCACCATCTACAAATGCAAACTGACCGTTATTACCTTGTCCATATACGTTTTGCCATTCCGGCAACCTCAATGGTCTTTCGAAAGTCACGTTGGAGTTAATAGTTACACCTAGTCCTCTTTTACCCTGACCTGATTTGGTAGTGATCAGAATAGCACCATTGGCTGCTCTTGACCCATAAAGAGCTGCTGCTGCAGGACCTTTCAATACGGAAATGGTAGCAATATCATCCGGGTTAATTTCTCCGGCTGCGTTACCGTAATCTACCTCCAGGTTACCGCTACCTGAAGAGCCATTTACATTGTTACTGATAGGAATACCATCTACTACAAACAGTGGCTGGTTGGCATTGATATTCAGTGAAGACTCACCACGGATAATTACCCTTGAAGAACCACCAACACCTGAGCCAGATCCTGTAATCTGCACACCGGCAATCTTTCCGCTCAGAGCATTGACCATATTGGTCTCGCGGGCTTCGGTCATTTCTTCACCCTGAATTTCCTGAACAGCATAGCCCAATGCCTTAGATTCTCTTTCTACACCAAGAGCTGTAACTACTACCTCATCGAGTGAAGTCGCTGATTCCTTAAGCGATACATTGATTACCGTTCTGGAACCGATCGTTTCTTCTATAGTCTCATATCCTACAAAAGAGAAAACCAGAATGTTAGCATCCTGTGGTACGGTGAGTTTATACTGACCGTTAGCATCTGTAACAACACCTTGGGTTGAACCTTTAACGGCAACAGTTACCAGAGGAAACGGCTCATTGGTAGCCGCATCTGTTACTGTACCGGTAATGGTTTTGCTCGCTTGATAAATGGGTGTGCCGGCATAGGCAGCAGGATTGATTAGCTGTCCCGCGATGAGCACCAATACCGTAAGCCAGAGCGTGAATCGCACGGGCTTATTAGCGCATTTTTTCATAGATTAGAACGTTTATTAAAGTTGACTTTGATTGCTTTAGTAAAATTTTGTTTGAGTTGTCTGAAGCTTCCGCCAAGTTGATTCAGACTTTGAAAACATTAGGGAGTGCCTCATTCGGGGCACTTCTCTTTTTTTTAGTATCGGTTATCACATAGGCTTTCTCATTTTAGTAGTCTTCTGATCTCTAAATAGTCTCTAGTTTTTCCTCGGCTAATCCGAAAGACATAGTCATTCCGGCTCCGCCAAGACCGTTAATTACCAAAACTCCATCTTCCGGAGTCATTATGATTTCTGTTGATCCATCAGTCATTTTAGGGTAAATCCCATGCCAACGCGATGCGATTGTCCAATCCCTGAAGTCCGCAAAAGTGGCCAGATAGTCGAGTATCATCTGATCGATAAACTCCTGATTGAAAGGACTCAGGTTATTGCCATATTCATGAGAATCGCCAATAGTGAGTTCTCCGCTTCCATTTTGCGAGACCATTACATTCAGCCCCCATCGCAGGTACTCAGGATGATTATTGTGATACCAATGCTGAAGAGCTGCATGAGATGCGGTTTGCTTAAAGGCCTCGTAATGAACTAGTGTCAGGCCTCCACACAGGGCAGGTCCTATAGTCCATTCATTGGGTTGGCTCACCAGACGCATCATTTGTAGTTTGCATTTGGTGATGTTAGCCTTTTGAAATAGTTCAGGATAAAGGGTTTCGAAATCGGCCCCGCTACAAACCACAATGAAATCCGCTTCTATGGTCCGTCCATTAGCCAGTTTAACCCTGGGGTGAACCACCTCTGCGACCGCTGTATTCCAATGAAACTTTACTCCGAATGACTCCCGGAGATAAAGAGGTATTTTAGCAATAGCTTCTCTTGGGTCGACTATTAGCTCTTCATCACTCCATAAAGCCGCTTTAAGATTCTTCTTAACTACGGCCTCTGACTCGATCTCTTCCGGCTTCTTAATGGTGTATTGCGGGTTTTGAGCCGCGAACTCTTCCAATACCGCCAGTTCCTCGGGTAAATAGGCCATGTGAAGGCTTCCTACCTCACCATGCCAGATGTTGGCTTTCTCTGCCACCTCTTTCCAAATGACTCTCGACTTGAGTGCCCTTTCGTACAACTGACCTTTAGGCTGACCTATGGGCCAGACCATGCCGAAATTCCTCACTGATGCACCCTGAGCTGCTTCACTGCGTTCGATTACTTCAACCGCATAGCCCTTCAAAGCCAGCTTCCTGGCGGTGGCTAATCCCACAATTCCTGCTCCTACAACTATGGCTCTTTTCTTCATGGCTTAATTCAATATCAATTGTCTGGTTTCTATGGATTTACTGTGGTGTTTTCTCTTGAAATAGATGGCAGCTGCAACCGTGATGACCAGTCCAAAAACAGACACCACCAGTAGTGAATTCTGAAAAAACAGGGTCCAGGACATCTCTCCGAAGCCGGCAAGTTCTTTGTAAAACAGGAAGCCCATGCTTCCCAGGTAACCGAAGCTATCGGCCAGATACATGAGGAATCCGGCATTGCCTTTATGTTTAAAGGCAGACATAAACCGATCGAAGATGACACAGTTGAAAGGCACATAGGCCAGGTATAGACCAAAGCCCACCATGATCATCCAGGGTAAAGCACCTATCTGCATTCTTGAGAATAAATAGGTACCAATAAAAATGATAATGAACCCCAGACCAATGAGCAGGTGATTATACATCAGGGCTTTGAGGTTGTCTTTCACAAAGACCAGAAGGCATATAATCACCAGTACTGCCAGTGAAATAGGTATTTCGGTTTGGGTAAAGATTCCCGGTTGTTCCCCATAACCCTGTTCTGCCCAAATGTTGGACACAAAATTATCTCTCACATCACGCAGAAGCGTCAGAAAAACATAAGCAATAACCAACATGAGAATACCACTGGCATATTGCTTAAAGAAGCTCTTCCTCTCCACTCTGCTCATTGCTTCCCGCTTATTTCTGGAGTCAATATCTGATTGGGATGGTGCCGGTATCTGATCGAGCAGCCAGACAAATATCAGCAGCGGCAATACAAAAACGAGCCCTGTGAAGAATGGCATCCACCAGGCCGACACACCGAAATTCAGCATGAGCTCTGCTCCAACTGTTTTCACCAGCCCTGAAGAGAAGATGAAGCTCACACCCAGGAAGGCGCCCATAAATTCAGTGGTTCTTCTTCCTTCCAAATAACTAAACACAAGGCCCCAGACCATTCCGAGCGGGAAACCATTGATGAGTAAGAAGAAGATATTGAATGGTCGTGTTACCAGAGGAAAAAGCAACAGGGCTAACCAACTCACCCCAATCAAAAGGAGAATTAACCTGGCCCGACCTGACTGCCCTCTTTCAGCAATGAACTTGATGCCATAAAACTTGGACAATGTATAGCCTACAGTCTGAGCAAAAATCAGCCATATCTTATAATCTATCCCCAGCCATTCGAGCTCATCAAAAGTAGCGGCTGTGAAAGGTTTTCTGAAAGCATACATGCAGGAATAGGTACCAAAGGCGGCCAAAGCTCCAATGAGTGCTACCAACCTATGGTCTGACCTCTGCAAATATGATCTCAGTCGATTCATCAGAGGTTCAGGGTTTCCTTAAGTTCATTCAATGAATCGATGGCATGGGTGGCTCCCATTTCCAGCAAATCTTCTTTGGAGTACTGGTCGGAAGAAATGCCTACAATCAGCTGACAACCGGCATTAATTCCTTCTTCAATGTCTGACCTTGTGTCGCCTACTTTTGCTACTTCTGAGGGGCTTTGAATCTGAAAGACATCCATTGCCTTCTGAATCATGTAGGGCTCCGGTCTCCCTGCCCGTACTTCATCAGATGTGACAGAGAAGTCGATAAGACCATCTCTTTCCCAACCCATTTTATCGATAAGCAGGTTGGCAGTAGTTCTGAAGTAGCCAGTATCGAGTACCACTTTAATGTCTCTGCTTTTAAGCAAGCCAAATAGCTCAGTTGCTCCGTCCATTTCTTTCAGGCCATTACCCTCACTGTATGCCTTCTCAACATTGGTCTTGAAAACCTGAAAGACCACATCAATAGCTTCTTCGGTCACAGAAGGCTCTACCTGCTTCATCAGCAAGGCGATACCTTCACGCTTATTCATTCCTCCTATTCTGTTCAATACATCTTCCAGGTCATACTCAAAGCCGTATTCTATCAGTGCTTCTCTGACACATTTATAGACTGTTTTCTGTTCATCTATTGTGGTTCCAGCCATATCGAAGACCACCATCTTCACACTTTCTTTAATCATTCTTTACACTGATATGCGGCATGAAATGCATGCCTTTGCTTACATTTAAAATTTCCAATCTGGTATTGCATGAAATCTGACATACTAAGTGCCATAGGCAAAAAGCTTCGTGACGTTCGAAAAGAGAAAGGGATGAACCTGGCTGAAGTCGCTGAAAAAAGCGGCATAACCCCTGGTTTGCTTTCAAAAATCGAGAACTTCCGAACCATGCCTTCTTTGCCGGTTCTGTATAAAATCTCAGAAGCACTTGAGGAGCCTCTGTCAGAATTGGTAAAGCCGGTTGATGAAGAGCCTGAGACATCATATACACTGATCAGAAAAGGTGAAGGTGCCATTGAATCGAGGTATGACTCTAAAGGTCTTACCTACGAAAACCTGATGTCTAAAATCATCCATAACCATCCGGTTAAAGTGGTTACCGTTACTGTTCAGCCGGGAGTATTCAGAAAGCCCCTGGCTAATGACTCCTATGAACTGGTTTACCTGTTGGAGGGAGAAATTATTTATGGTCTTCTCGATCAGAAGATTCACCTGAAGGAAGGTGACACCCTCTACTTCAATGGTCAAATCCCACATTCTCTTAAAAACCCCGGAACTACTCATGCCAAATTGTTCAAAGCTTACTTTATGAACTCGGGCAACTAATTAATTCAAGCCCCTCCAATGTTCATATATGTAAAATTAGGAAGAGATTTTTCTAAGAAAATCGCTGAGAAATTCTTTAATGAAAGGGTAAAGAAGTTTACGCTGAGTTAATATTCAATTATCTGATAATCAAATATTTAAAATTATTTGATAAGCCCACTTTACAGAATACTAATGCATATAGGTTAAGCTGACTTAATCTGCTGACTTGAATATTTGTCAACCATCAGTTTGACAAATAGTAAAATAACGCCAATAGTTCAGCGAATAAAAAATGCCTCAACCGGTGATTTTCAACCAATTGAGGCATTTCGGTGATAACGTAAAATTTCTGCTATTCTTCAGTGACCTTATTGAGTACCACTTTAGGGTTTTCATTCTTATTGATCATGCCAACGAACAACAGATAGGCGGCATAATCTTCTGCATCATATTTACCTGTTTTGAAAACAAGCCTTCTCACAAAGGTTAATCTACCCTCTTCCTGACTGATCTCCGTTTCGAACTCTCCAAACTGAGTAGAGATACTCTGTGATTCAGGCGCATATTCAAAACGATAGCTTTCAGGGAAAGTAATTGAAACGGAATCAATCCGAGTAAAGCCCGTCTTAATCTCAAAGTAGTTGCCACTTGAGAGTGAGTCTGGCTTACTTACCGGACTATACTTTCCTGCTTTTGGGTTTAATTCAAAGAATACTCTTTTACCAGAAACCTGAGCATATTTCTTAAGCAGATACTCCCCTGTTAATTCAATTTGTGGCAGGTCATCTTTGTTCCGCTCTATGCTGTAACTCAGCATATCGAAGTTCGAAAAACCGGCATTGGAAAGCATCCATTGTTTCTTTTCTGTTTCTCCTTTGTGAACAATAAAGTTAAGATTGTTTTTCTCATGTACGAGAGCCCCTAAAGTAGTCTTCACTGTAGCTCTGGCGTTCCCATCAGTTTCAAGTGCAATGGAAATTTCATTTTTCTCCAGGTTATCCGTCTCATCGTAATTCGGTGTCCTAACAATTTTGCCTTTACCGTTGTCAATCAAGAATACATCCCGATCTCCTGTAAACGTACCCAGATAACCAAAAGGATTGGTCTGACTGGTACATTCCAGCCAAACAGTATCGCCCTTATTAGGAACGCAAAGGATGGCATGGTTAAAGTTCGATTGAGGAAAGTCTTCAATAATCGGTCTTGGATTGCGACCTGCTGAAACCAAGGTATATTTTGACTCTATACCAACAGTGCTCAACATGGCCTTGGTAAAATACGAAAGGGCCTTACAGTCACCATAGCCCATTTCATCAACTACTGAAGCTTTGAATGGCTGATAACCTCCAATTCCTAATTGGATACTTACATACCTGGTATTCTCCTGAAGGTAGTTATAGATACGCCTGATCTTCTCCCTGTCATTGGGAGCATCGGCTACAAGCGAATTTAGCTTTCCTTTTAACTCCTCTCCTATATCATTTCGGTCGGCATTCAGTTTTTCGATCCAACCCGCAAAATCATCCCAGGTAGAGAAATCCCCACGGTAGCCGTCAAACTCGAACTTGGATGGCGATGTGGTAATGGTCGGAAGCTTTTCCATTCGCTCCATTCCATAATACATCTCTTCCAGCGCAGGCATATTCTCAAAGCTCCAATGCAAAGTGACTTTACCGTCAGCTTCTTTTCTGCTGAAAACCTCATCATCAATATTGGTCTGGTACACACGGGGTTCTAAACCAGATGGTGCTGACATGGTAAATTCAGAGCTTTCTACTGCAATGGCCTCATCAACATATACAGACCATGAGGGTAGATGAAAGGTATGTTCATAGGTCTTTTCTATTACATACTCAATGGTATAAGGGTATCTGTTTTGTGAAATATCCAGGTATTTGATGCGGCTATCTTCATAGACACTAAAACCGCTGATACTACTCTGGTCTACTATATCTGACTTTTTTAATTTGTAGATTTCCTTACCAAAGGCATCATACACTCGGGCCTCTTCAATTTTAACCGATGAAAGACCATCGTAATACTCAACTATCTCGGCAAGGAAATCAGCTTTCTTATTGAAAATGGTAGCTACATAATGCTGAGTGAATGTAGCGCTGGTAAAGTCGTTGATATTAAATACTCCTTCATCCTTTCTGATGACTGCATTTACCTCGTCAGGCTTAGCCAGATCGAAATTGATTTTACTAATCTCGTACTGCCCTAATAGCTGCCCTACCGAGAGGCAAAGAAATAGTATACAGTATGTGGTTTTGGTTAGCATGCAGCAGCAATTTATTCGTCAGTCTTTTTCTTCAACACGATCTGCTCAGCTTCCTTCTGAACGACTTGATTATAGAATTCTCTTAGAGCTGGATAATCAATACTGGTAAACAAAGGCTTCATCAGGTTTAACTGACATCTGATCATGATGGATTCTCCCTGATTCTGAATAAGGTATCTGAAGATACCTGCATTGCCCGGTAAAGCCATGGCAGCCTGTTCAGGTAATTCATCAACCACGTAACCTTCCGGAATATTAAGTGTCATTGAGTAAGTAAACCTCTGACTTGCAATAAAGTCAACAGGAAACTCTCTGGTTTCCAATTTGAATGGGTTCTCATCAACTCTACCCAAAACAAACGGATTGACGTACATCAAGTCTCCCAGTGCTTCAACTCCTTTCTGTGTTTCCATCTGATAAGTCACATAAAATGGATCGGCAGCCTCTTTCTCACCTTCAACAGACAAGCTGTCAATTGTCCACTCATAGTCCTCCTCTACAGTTTCTTTGAAATCTTCATCCTCATCATTAAAATCTGAACGCATATTAGCAGCGGAATACCCCATATACCTGGCTGACACTTCACCAGAAATGCTGCCGCTCTCATCAAGATCAAGTGCGGCACTGATGATCGTAGTGTAAGTTCCCTTGGTACTGAGTTCTACCCAACCAGGATTAGTAGCGGAAACCCTTAGGCCTTCTACATTAAGATCTCGGGTAGGCAGTAGTTCCATCGGAAGAGACCTACTGGTAGCATCTATGAGCATAGTTTCTCCATCTACGACTACCTCAGCCAGCACATAATTGAACTGAGAGGAAATGGCAAAATCTTTCTTAATGAAACCATTATTTCTTGTACTCAACAATACAGGATTGGCTTCTATCTCTGCTTTTCTCAACATATTAATAAGAAGCAGATTGATTTCGGCTGAGCTTCCGGTTCCTTTATCCAGTACATTTCTAAAGCTCTCATCAGCGTACCTCCTGTAGTATCCGTTCCATTCAACATTGGATCTTACATAATCGAAAATAGCCTGTACCTTTTCCATTTGGCTACTTTTTCCAGCCGTAGCATTAGCAACAATGTCATTCAAAAATCCATTACCTGACAACCTTCCACCAAAGTCCTGATTCTCCAGCATAGTTTTATTAATCTCATCCCACGTACCCATGTACTTAGTAATACTTCCGTCACCATCTTTAGTACTGGCCAACTCAAACTCTACTTTGGAAATATAATTACCCACACTTGACATGTATGGCTCGGGCTTAAAGGCAGGGATATTCTCTGCTCCCCAGTGATTCACATATTTCATGTAGTCATAGCGGTTTGTGGTTGTTCGACCTGCAGTAGTCACACCTCTACTTGAAGAGCCTGTTCTGGTACGATCCATGATGGTAATAGTACCAGAAGTAGTTCCTTCTTCATTCAAAATGAAAGGATGAAAACCCTGCATAATTCTTTGATAAATGAAATACTCAGGTACCAGGACCCTGTACTCACTCCAAAGGGTAGGTATGGAATTCTGAAAAGTCCAGTCTTGTAAGTTGAATAAAAAGTCTGAACGCACATCATAGGTATATTCAATGATAGAGCCTGCCTTCACATCGGGCATGGTAAACTTCATCTGACTCCAGTTCTCGTTTACTTTTTCTTCAAAACCATCTCGCTTCTTTACTTTGGTCTCATTTACCTTTTTCCCATCCAGGTTATAGGTAGCAGCCTTAAATGAACCTAGCTTCTCAGAACTTCCATTGGATTCATAAAGTGGTATGCTGATATCTGCCTGGTCGAAACCTTCAGTATTAATGACTTTAACCCTTTTATGTCTTTCAAAATACAAGTACCAACCATTGTTGGGATCGTATTGTATTTCGGAAAAGCCAATATCAGCCAATACAATGGCCGAAACGGAGCTATCTCCATTAAAGGAAATAATCTCAAAATCCTCCGGCTCAATATCTCCATATTTAATGTCGACCTGAGCCCTGGTAAAAAATGGCAGTAAAAAAATAAATGTGATTAAAGTAAGCTTTACACTTTTCATAGTTAGTAGAATAAATAATGGTGATAGTAGCTAGATCAGAGTGGTGTGCGTATTTTTGGTTATTGTTACGGAATGCCGAATCGAAAACTAACCATAATTATTTAAACCCTAAACTGATTTCAGGTTAAATTAAGGTACCAAGCGCCCTATGGCATTTAGGAAGTATTCAACCTCCTCTTCTGAATTATAATAGTGCACACAGGCCCTCACTATTTCTTCCAACCCCTTAGCGGTCATATCGAGATAGGTATTAGGAACACCATTCCAGCTCACGTTAATCCCCTGAGAAAGCAAATACTGCTGAACCTCACTGGCGGTCTTCCCTTCAACAGTAAATGATACTATTCCACCAAGGCGCGTACCAATGTCATGACAAGTAACATGATCCATTTCCTGAATCCCCGCTCTGATCAGTCTTGCCAAATGGCTTACTCTCTGCCAGACATCATCCATTCCGGCTTGATATGCATAATCAGCTGCTACTTTCAGACCCAATTGATTGGCCCTATTGCCTTCCCAATTCTCAAACTTACGGGCATCTTTCCTGATCTCGTAAGACGATTTACCAGTCCATGTTGCCGAGTGAAGGTCTATCGTATATGGAGTAAGCTTGGGTAATACTTCTTTGCGAACATATAAAAACCCGGTCCCCCTGGGAGCTCTGAGATACTTTCTCCCTGTGGCAGAAAGCATATCACAGTTGAGCTTTTCAACATTGATAGGATATTGTCCTACCGATTGACAGGCATCGAGCAGGAACAGGATACCATGTTCACGACAGATAGCACCTATTTCTTCGGCCGGGGCTAAATGACCTGAATTAGTTGGCATATGTGTGATGGATACCAATTTGGTTTTTGAAGTGATCAGCTCCTTAAAAGCACTCAAATCTTCATCACCCTGATCATTGTTAGGAATCACCTTTACAATCGGCTTTGTAGGATGGTGCAAGTACGCCAGATAATTACTGGCATAATCTGGCTGATTACAGATAATCTCATCTCCCTCTTGCCAATCGATCGACTGAAAGGCTCCATTCCAGGCAGCAGTAGCATTCTCAACAATAGCGATTTCCTCCACACTGGCATTGATCAATCTGGCAATTGAGGAATAAGCTCCTTCCAACTCTTCGCTTCTTAAGGCATGCAATTCATAGCCTCCTACCATTGCTTCTTCACGAATGTAGTCCAAAACGGCCTGGGTCACCTGATTGGTGGGGAGTGAACTCCCGGCATTGTTGAAATGGATTACATTTTGTACGCCATCCGTATCGGCTCTGAATCTGGCAATATCATTGTTGGTAAACATGGCGGAAGATAATGATCATTAAACTGAAAGACCATTTATGAAACATCTATTTCGCCCTTGGAAAGGCATTCCTATATTTAAAAGCAAATTCTCCTATATGAAACAACTTCTCCTTTTCTTCTCTCTTTTTATTTCTGTCACACTTACGGCACAGGTGAACCAACAGGAAGTCGATGCTTTCATTAAGGATTACGCCAGCAAACATGGGGTAAGTGAAACGGAGGTTCGTGAAATTATTAGTGCAGCTCAGTTTCAACAGGAAATTATTGATAAGATCAGCAGACCGGCAGAGGGAACCATGACCTGGGAGAGATACCGAAAGATTTTTGTGACGGATGAACGAGCAAATGCCGGGATAGAATTCTGGAAAGAACATCAGACCACTGTGGCCAAAGTAAGCCGTGAAACGGGGGTTGCAGAAGAGATCATATTGGGCATAATAGGGGTTGAAAGTTACTTCGGAAGAATCAAGGGTAGCTATCAGGTACTGGATGCGCTTTATACATTGGGTTTTGGATACCCTAAAAGAGGAAAATTTTTCAGGTCAGAGCTGGCAAAGTATCTGGAGCTGAGCACCAAAGAAAACCTGAACCCTAAAGAAATTAAAGGCTCATATGCAGGAGCTATGGGCTATACCCAATTTATGCCAAGCAGTTATCTGGCTTATGCCAAGAGTTTTGATGAAGGAGGAAATGCTGATTTGGTAAATGACCCTACCGATGCTATAGCCAGTGTAGCTAATTATCTAAAGGTTCATCGATGGAAAAAAGGTGAGCCCATTGCAACCACTGCAACCTTCAGCAGGGAAGTCACCAACCTGAACAAACAATCGCTTCGCCCGAAAAACAAGCTATCGGACTACACTGCCTTAGGAATCAAGCCTGGAAAAAGCATTGCAGGAAACACTCCTGCTACACTTATTATTCTTGAAAATGAAAATGACAAGGAACACTGGTATGGCTTTTACAATTTCTATGTAATTACCAGGTATAACCATAGCCCAATGTATGCTATGGCTGTTTACCAGTTGGCAGAATTAATTAAGAGCAAAAGAGACTGGTAAATTTAATTAAACCCGTAGTCGGGAGGTTTTATTCCATTTAACCTAAGATATAAAACGGCTTTTGCTCTATGATTTGTAATATGATCTCTCATAAAGAGTAATGATTGCCATTTTGTTAAAGGAAATTCTCCATGGGGTTTTCCTTCTGTCATCAATTGTTGATCAGTAAGCTTACGCATAAGACTGATTACCTCATCAAAAGCCGTTGTTAACTCTTCAATAATCTCAGACTTAGACAGATTAGCAGCATTTTTCTCTATTCCATTATATGATTTCTTTAGAATGAACCTTGAATTCATTGAAAGCATACTATTGGAAATATGTACCATTTGCTGACCAAATGACATAACCTCCGGTACAGGTTTATAACTATATAGGTCTTCCGGCATTGATTGGGCCACTCTTATTGTTCTGGATTTTGCCATTTCCCAGACAGCTATCTGATTCTGAGCAAAGTCAAAACTTTGAGCTTTTAAACCGCCATAAGAGATAAGAAGTAATACCAGGCTGGATGATTTTAAAAATCTCGTCATAATTCAATTTTTCTTAAAAAAACAAAATAGCATGAGAGCATAGCATGTCAATTCTTGCTCAAAAAGAAAAACCCCGGCAGAACCGGGGTTTTAAGGATAGAAAACACTTGTATGCTAAATATATCTCAAACCAAAAACTAATCAGGCATTTGTAAGTGTTTTGTCTTTTGAATCAGATGTTCAACTTCTTCTTTGGTAACGACTTGCTTACCTTCTTCTTTTAATTCTTCTAATAATAATTCTGCAATCCGTTCTTCCTCTAATTGCTGATTACGTTTTCGGGCCAATGATTTCAGATAGTTATGAAGTAAACTACGGCAGGCGTCTTCCACATGAAAAACCACACCGCTAATGGTGATTTTGTCCTGGCTATTCATCGCTTCGGGGTAAAACATTGGTTGGTAGAACATCGGGTTACAGTTTATTTTCAGACTCTTCAATTTGAGAATAGTTACTCACTGAAAGAGATCATTTACTCTATAGATGATCTCTAACGGAAAAATGTTGCACCTGTCTTAAATTTTAACACTAGTTAAGCCTCTTTAACATGATGCTACTTCAGCTTCCTGAAGTAGATGTCCGAGGTAACTGTCTCTAGTGATACATAACTCCCTCCGTTCCCAAGGTTCGCCTCTACCTTGTGAGAACTAATCTGAGGCAGTCCCTTATCGCTTTTGGCCGTAAACTCGTGATTGGTATAGATAGCTCCATTAACTGTTTTTATGTCAATTTCTGCTCCCTGGTTTTCAGGCCATTCCAGCTCTATATCACCGGTAACGGTCTTAGCAGAAATTTCTTTATAAGAGCCTTCTATGAAAAGGTCTCCAATAACTGATTCCACATCGAGTTCGATTCCGGAAGGTACTTTTACTTCAACCAATACATCAAGACAGACACCGTTTCTTCTTCCGTTTCGGTTCCAGTTAATGGAATGCTCTTTATCGCAATCATAGAAATCGGCATCTTCGATCATTCTCTTATCGAGCTCAACTTCGAGTTTAACCCGTCCTGCACTTTCATCCAGCGATATTTCCAGAGCATCATTCAATTCACCCTGATTGATTGAATATGTAATCTTAACAGACATGGTCTCCTGGTTCCAGTGAGACACTTTGATCTGATCGACCAACTCCGCATCAATGGCTACTCTCTTGTCTCCTACTTTTACAGATTTCTCAAACACTTCAGTTTGTGCTACACCCGTAAGACTAAGAAGAACTAAGAAAATACTAAGCAATGCTTTCATGACTAGTTCTTTCTTAGGTAAACATTGCCATATTCGGACTCAACTCTTACCTGGCTCGACCCTTTATTATTGCTAAGCCTGGCTCTCATATTTTTGCCGATCATATCATCACCACCCACAGACAATTTTGAGTTAAGGTTTGAAAAAATCTGTCCCCAATCTGTAGAAGCCTCCAGCGACCTAATACTGGCCTCATCTACTTTAATATCTGCTCCTCCGTATTTAGCCCATACTTCTATCTCTTGCGGTGCATCGACCACTTCTACCATACCATATTTAGCCTGAACATCCACTACGGCATTCTTAGGGAGAATAACTTCAACAACAATTTCTATCTCAGTACCATTGTAATAGCTCTTACCATTCTTGCCGGACTTACCAATGGTGATACTGTTTCCTTTAGAATTGATTGAAACTTTGTCGTCATCATCGTCATCTGAGATGATGATATTTCTGCGATCGTACTTATTGAGATTTCTCAGTTTTGAAGAAACGGACAACCTGCCTGAGTTTCTTCTATCAGAAATTTCAAAATCTTCTGTCGCATCGTTGCCATTAATCAGTACTCTGGCGTTGATCTGCACTTCCTGCTTGTCCCAGGTACTGATTTTGACGATTTCAGGATACTCAAAGTCCAGCGAAAGTTTTTCATTGGCTTCGAGTTTATAATTTTTTTCTACCGACCACTGTCCAAAAAGACCTGTGGTCATTGAACAGAAGAGTATAAGTGTTAAGATTTGTTTCATGTTATTTTGAGTTAAATGAAAACCCCGGTTGTTATACCGGGGTTGTTGACCTATTTCTTTCTGAGATAAACGTTTCCGTAAGAGGCTCTAAGCTCTAGATCTACTCCTCCTCCGTTTAAAGTTCCTTTTACCGGTGAGCTTATTTTTTTCATTTCGTCAGATTTTGAAAATTCAATATTCAAATCTGAGTATGCTTCACCATAAGGTGTTCTCACTGTAACATTGGCCTTACTAGTCTCAGGAAGAGTAACATCTACTGTTGAATAAACTGACACCAGAGACGTTGGACCTGACTGGCTTAGCGCACTGAATTTAGCTTCTACACTTCCGTAAACCGTATTCACTAATGCCGGGCCTGTAATATCCTCGAGGTATACCGAGTTGTAACGCCCTGAAACTTCAAGTTCAGTAGAAACATTATACACCTCGATTTTACCACCTTCCCATTGACCAGTATGTTCAATTTTGACTTTCATTCCCTTAGGCACTCTGATTTTGAACAACCCTTGTTCTCTTCTGGCTGTCTGGAAAATGGTAATCATATCACCATCTGTACTCACATGCAGGCCGAGGTTAGTATTATCCTCTCCTCTGGCACTCAAGGGTTTCAGACCTTCTGCCCTTTCCGGTCTTTCGCCATGGCTACTGGATTCAATTTGAATTTGGTTCCCATCGTACGCCTCAACACTCACCTTATTCACTTCTTTGATGTGAAGGGTTTTTGAGGATGGATTGGAAACATCCATGGTGTAATCCTGGGCCTTTGCGCCCATCAGGCCGATGATCGTTAAGGCAATCATCAGCATAGCTTTATTTAATCTATTCATTTTCATCGTTTTATTGTTTTCAGATATTTGAGTTTAAACTTTTGGACTGTCCGCTATTTATTCTTGTTGTTTTACATTTCTTTTAGTTTGAAGATACCGATGTAGGCTTCGTCTTTTACTTCCTTCAGTACCTCCTCATTTTCGGTGAGTTTCTCGAGTGAGCCAATGGCCTCTCTTTCTTCCAGGCCTACCAGCGCCTCAATGATGGCAATCTGAACTGCAGGCTCGGTTTCCTCAAGCAAGGCTCCCGATAATGCACTAACCACTCCCCTGCTTTTACCCATTTTTGCAAGAGCTTCAACCGCTTTTGTTCTTACATGCATGTTCGGATCGTTCTTCATTACAGCTTCCAGCGTAAGCACTAACTCTTCACTAGACTGATCAGAGCCGGAAACATTACTCACTGCCTGCAATCTTCCACTCGCGGAGTTGCTCTGTAGCTGACTTTTAAGGTCTGCGAGCTCCTGACGAATAGCATCTACATCGCTATCCGTACTGAACTGCCCACCGATCCAGAAGCCGACCAGCACCAATACTGCTGCTGCAGCTACTCTGTATGTCCAGGTAAAGAAGTTTGCTGAACGGTTGATTGGAATAACCTTCGAATCAGATATCCCGGCATCCAGCTTCGCAAAAAGCTGATCATCAGAAATTGTTCCTGACTGACTACTCAATAGATTCAGCATTAAAAACTGATCCTTATGACTTTTCAGGTGGTCGGGGATGTCTTCTCCTTTGAAGAAACCCTGGAGTTGCTTTTCCTCTTCCAGAGAAGTTTCCCCGTTGTAATATTTTTCAATCAGTTGATCTATGTAATTACTGTTGTTCATAATTCACCACTTTTAGATAGGCTTCTCTTGCCGCTTTTCTTGCTCTGGAGAGTCCTACTCTTATATTATTGATTTGCAGTCCGGTTTGCTCTGCGATTTCTTCATAGCTATACCCTTCCAAATCCCTTAGTGTAATGAGTAGCCGTTGCTGATCAGGAAGTTCCTGAAACGCTCTCACCATCACCCTCATACTTTCATTCAACTCAAGCTTCTTATAAGGGCTGACAAAACCGGAGTCTACCTCCAACTCCTGTACATCTTTGTGATATTTATGCTTCTTACTTTTCAGCTGATCAAGACATCTGTTCTTAGTCACTGTTACCGCAAAAGCTTCAACACTTCTGTACTCTTTGAGTTGCTGTCTTTTATCCCATAGTTTCACCATTACATCCTGAAGTGCATCTTCTGCTTCATCAACCGATTTAAGCATATGCAGTGCTATTCTATATAGCCGGTCTTTCAGAGGTAAAACCTTGTTTTTAAATTCTTGCAACTCCATTCAATAACACAGACGACATCCAATTGTAGTCATTACACAATAGCTAACAGATTATTAATCCAGCTTGAAAAACTGACCGTAAATATTTGACTATCAATTGATAAGGAATATCTTTTTTTTGGGTTTATTTTCGTTCGGTCATTTTATGTTTTTCATACTCTCTAAAATACTGGCTTTTTTCGTCAGACCCTTAACATGGATCATAGGGCTGTTTTTACTTTCTGTGTTTTTAAAATCTCAGAAATGGAAAAAGCGCTGCTTCTGGTTAGCAACAGGTTTACTCATATTTTTCTCCAACCAGTACATTGCCAATCGGGCTATGCTTTGGTGGGAGTATGAACCCGTACCGTTTCAAGAGTTAGAAAACTATGATGTAGCTATTGTTTTCTCCGGTGTTACCAAGGGAAGCAAAACACCCAGAGACAGGGTTTACTTTACCGATGGAGCTGATAGAATTACACATACACTTCAACTTTACCGTGAAGGGAAAGTCAAACACATTCTGGTGAGCGGAGGACTTGGGTTTGAACAGGTAACTAATAGTAGGGCAGCAGACAGACTCAAGTCATTTCTGGTTATGGCAGGAGTTCCGGATTCAGTTATCACCATTGAACCTGATGCTGTTAACACCTATGAGAATGCTGTTAAATCTGCCGAAATCCTTAGAAGTAAATTTCCCGGACAGAAGTACCTGTTGGTTACATCAGCCTTCCATATGAAAAGAGCTGAGTTATGCCTAAGAAAGCAAGATATTGAGTTCGATGTATTTCCGGCAGGATTTCTTACTGATCTCCCAACCTTCAACTTTGAAGATGTAGTAGTTCCAAGAGCTACAGCAATTGACAAATGGGAGAGAATTTTCAAAGAATGGGCAGGTATTGCCACCTACAGGGTAATGGGATATCTCTAAGCTATAAAAATGGTTTTTCGGTTAACGAACTCCTTAATACCTAAATGTGAGAGCTCACGACCATAGCCTGATGACTTAATACCACCGAAAGGAAGCCTTGGATCTGAAGCTACCATTTGATTGACAAACATTGCTCCTGTCTCAACCTTTCTGGCTACTTCTAAGCCAGTTGTTTTATTCTGAGTCCAGACTGACCCACCAAGACCAAACCTGGAGTCATTAGCCACTTCAATAGCTTCCTCAGCATTCTTTACTTTTATCAGGGTCGCTACGGGACCAAAAAGTTCTTCTTCATAAGCCCTCATTCCCTTCTCCACATTCGCCAGAATAGTAGGCTCGAAAAATGCAGCTTCTGAATCAATCGGCTTGCCTCCTAAGACAACACGAGCACCCTGCTTCACAGAGTCATCTACCTGTTCGCTTAATTCTTTCACAAACCTTTTAGAAGCCATTGGTCCACAATTGGTAGTTCTTAATGAAGGATCACCTGGCACATAAGTTTTCATATGAGCTTCAAACTTTTTTAAAAACTCATCATAAACCCGTTCCACTACAATAAATCGTTTAGCGGCAATACAACTCTGTCCACAATTAATCATTCGGGCTTTGGCAGCTATTCTGGCTGTTTTTTCAAGATCAGCATCTGAGAGAACAATGAACGGATCACTACCTCCCAACTCAAGTACAGAGGTTTTAATGTTTCTTCCCGCAGCTTCTGCAACTTTAGAACCTGCCAATTCACTCCCAGTGAGTGTAACCGCCTTGATTCGCTTATCATTAATAATCCCCTCAACCTTGTCAGAGCTCACTAATAGATTCTGAAAAACACCAATCGGAAACCCTGATTCAATGAAGGCCCTTTCGATGGCCTGAGCACACTGAGGTACATTGGAAGCATGTTTGAGAATTCCGGTATTTCCAACCATTAAGGTAGGAGCTGCATATCGGAAAACCTGCCAGAAAGGGAAATTCCAAGGCATTACGGCCAGGACACACCCCAGAGGCTCATAACTTATAAATGCCTTTCCTTCATCTGTCTGTAAGAGCTCATCTTTGAGAAAACTTTCTGCATTTTGGGCATAGTATTCACAAACCCATGCACATTTTTCGATTTCGGCCACACCTTCATTGAAGGTCTTACCCATTTCCAAAGTCATGAGTCGAGTGAGGCGCTCCTTTTCCTCCTTAAGATAAGTGGCTAAGTTTTGAAATAGCTTTGACCTGAAGGCAAATGACTCTCCTGACCAATGAGAAAAACTATTCTCAGTTCTTTCTAATACAGATTCAATATAACTTTCGGAATGTTCTTCGAATTCAGCTTCAAGCTGATTTGTATAGGGATTGAAAGATTGAAATGCCATAACTAATCAAGTGTACTACCAAGTTAATTGTTATGGATATTTGAAGAAACCTAAAAGACAATTACATCAACGTCTTCAAGGATTTTGATAAGATCGGGCACTTCCTTCATTCTCAGAAAATAAAAGATATTCTTTCCCTCTCTCTTACTGCCAAGAATACCCTTCATTTTCATGTTGGCCAAATGATGTGAAGTTAGAGATTGCTCTAACCCCAGGTAAGCCGTAATGTCGTTGACAGACATTTTATCATGCTCGTTTAGCAAATCAATGATGCCAACGCGCATGGGGTGAGCAATTGTTTTTAACACAAAAGCAATTTTCTCAACTCTGTCCAGGTCAAGTTGCTCTTCCATTTCAGATAGGTTTGTTTCAAATATATGAACATACGTTCATATTAAAAAATTAAAATTGTAATTTCTTTAGAATTCAGAGTTGATCACGCATTCATAAAAAAGGCCGGGTATTTCTACCCAGCCTCTTTCATTTGAATCAATAGATTCTATCTGTAAATTATTTCTAGCTCAACTCTTCTATTGGCTGCCCTACCTTCTCTGGTACTGTTGTCTGCAACCGGATTGGCAATCCCGTAACCATCGGCCGAAATCCTTCCACCATCAATCCCCTGGTCAATCAGGTAAGCTCTTACGGCATTAGCCCTTCTTTTCGAAAGCTCCAGGTTTGAGTCGGCATTACCTGTATTATCTGTATAGCCACTCAACTTCAAGTCAAAGTTATTTTCCTTCATAAGGTCTGCTACCTGTTGGAGCGATCCATAAGAACTCGCTCTTAATACATCACTACCCGAATTGAACTGTATATTTTTAACAGCCAGGTCTAAAACCTGTTGCACTTCTTCTTCTATTACCGGACAACCACCATTACTTACAAGCCCAAAAGTTTCAGGACATTGATCATCGCTGTCACGTACACCATCTTTATCCCCATCAGGACAACCATTTAATGTACCAGCCACAGTAGGACATTGGTCTTCACTATCCTTAATGCCATCTCCATCTCTATCAGGACAGCCGTTCAAAGTACCTGCAACAGTTGGACACTCATCTTCTGAATCCTGAATACCATCTCCGTCTGTATCAGGGCAGCCATTAAATCTTGCCACTCCTGCTACACCTGGACAGGCATCTTCGCTATCCTTTATACCATCACCATCGGCATCGGGACAACCATTCAATGTACCAGCCTCAGTTGGACATTGATCATCCTTATCCAGTACACCATCGCCATCTGTATCTGGCCAAGGGCATCCCTGATTTTCTACGGGTCCGGCTTCATTCGGGCATGGATCTTCCTTATCCAAGACTCCATCACCATCAGAGTCACGTTTTCCACCTAAGGAAAAAGAGACCCCTAGTGAGTATTGCATATAATTAGGAGCTTGTTCCAGGCTTTTTCTGTAGGACACCATGGCCTCAATGCTGGCCTCTTCTGTCACTTTAAACTCCAGACCAGCACCCAATGGCAAATGATTGTACATACCTTCTTCAAATTCTTCATATATACCTTCAATCTTGCTAAAGTCTGATAGACCGTAACCGGCAAAAAGGAAGGGCGCGGTTCTTGAATCAGATTTGATGAGATAGCCATTAGCCAATTTGTAAACCAATCTCAGGTCCACGTCAAAGACATTGGAAACATATATATTTTCATGTCTCAGCTTACCATAAGTAACACCAAACTCCAGGTCAAGACTGTTATTCAGGTAACGATCAGCACCAACCCTGAAGCCTGAGTTGTCAAGATTTCCGAAATCATAAAGACTCTCGTAGAAACGATAGCTGAATTTGTTGTTTGTTAGATTGATATCGATCCACCATGGATCATCGGCTGATTGTGCCTGAACTGTGATGGCACTGAACACCATTGCGATTGCTAGTAGTAGTTTTTTCATATCGAGCATTTTGGTTAAAGTGTTTATTGGTTTCAAATAGCCTACCAGATTCTGTGATATGCTATCCAAGTGAATATAATGAAATTGGATCATAGTATATCAATAACTCTTAATAGAAAATCACTAATATTTTGAATACCGCTTTCTTGTCTTTGGAAAAACATTCCCAATTTTAGAAGCATGAAAATTGGTCTGATTTCCGATACCCATGGTTTTTTGGATGAACGTGTATTTCATCATTTCAAGGACTGTGACGAAATATGGCATGCCGGAGATATTGGCGAAAATGGAGTATTAAGACTATTGGATGAATTCAAGCCACTCAAAGCCGTTTTCGGCAATATCGACACTGTTCAAATGCAAAAAACTCTCCCCGAATACCTTTTAATAGAACATGAAGGGATTAAGGCATTGATGATTCACATAGGAGGTAAACCCAGACGCTATGCCAAAGGGATAAAAAGTCTGATTCAGCAACACAATCCTCAATTATTCATTTGCGGGCACAGCCATATACTGAAAGTGATGATGGACAAGGAAATGAATGTATTATATATGAACCCAGGTGCTGCCGGGAAACACGGATTCCATCAAATGAGAACTCTGTTGAGATTTGAATTAATCAACGGAGATATTAAAAACCTGGAAGTGATTGAATTGGGCAAAAGAGCTCAGGCATAAAAAAAGTCCTACGTAAGCAGGACTTTCCATCGATCATTATTTGATAATGATTATTCTTTATCAGAAGCTTCTTCTTTAGACTCAACTTCTTCTGTAGGAGCCTCTTCTTTCTTAGCTTTTTTAGCCTTAGGAGCACTTTCCTTTTTCTCAGCTTTAGCTTCAGGAGCTTCTTCTTTTTTAGTTTCAGCTTTAGGCGCCTCTTCTTTTTTAGCTTTAGCAGCTTTCTTAGGCTCGTTAGTTTCGAAAGAAGCAATCAGCTCCTCTTTGTCAACGTTTTTCAATACTGGCGTAGCAGTAAGTTGTTTGATTCTGTTAACTCTTTGAGCAGATCTCTGCTTATTTCTTCTTCCTTTTCTCTTTAATCTTGTAACTCCCATGATTAAGACCTTATTTCTAAATGAGGGTGCAAAGATACTGGTTTAATATTCATTTGCGAATTTTTCTAAGAATAAAACTTTACGATTTTTCATTTACTGCCAGATATCTCTCGACTGAAAGCTTTGGTTTTACTAGTTTTGGCAAAAAAACAGCAAAATGGCCCAAAAACCATCTTTACCAAAAGGCACCAGAGACTTTGGCCCTGAGCAAATGCTCAAGCGTAATTATATCATTGACGCCATTAAGGAGGTATTCAGGAAGTATGGATTCATGCCACTTGAGACACCTGCCATGGAGAACCTAAGCGTGCTTACAGGCAAGTATGGTGATGAAGGGGATCAGCTATTGTTTAGAATATTGAACTCAGGCGACTTCCTGAGTAAAGTTTCAGATAAAGACCTTGAGGGTGGAGTAAAGAACTTAACTCCAAAAATCGCGGAGAAAGGTTTGAAATATGACCTGACAGTTCCTTTTGCCAGGTATGTGGTAATGAACCAACATGATGTTACTTTTCCTTTTAGAAGGTACCAGATTCAACCCGTATGGAGAGCAGACAGACCTCAAAAAGGCCGCTACAGAGAATTCTACCAGTGTGATGCGGATATAGTGGGTACTGATTCTTTAGTCTGCGAGGCCGAACTGCTGGCCATGGTTCAGGAGGTTTACAAGAAATTCAATTTCGATGCTTTCTCTATTTCGCTCAGCAATAGAAAGATTCTTGAAGGCATAGCAGAAGTTTGCGAAGCCAGTGACGAATTCAGCAGATTTTGCGTCATTCTGGATAAACTGGATAAAATAGGTCAGGAAAAAGTGTTCACTGAACTGGGAGGTATTGGAGTATCTAAGACTGGGCTTGATAAGCTTGAACAAATTCTGACCATTGAAGGAGATAATAATAGCAAACTGACTCAACTACAGGAAATCATCAACAGCTCAGAAGTAGGAACTTTAGGAATCAATGAGGTAAATGAAACACTAAACAACTTAAGCCTCCTTGGTTTCCTTACTGACAAAGTCAATATCGATTTCACCTTGGCTCGTGGTCTCTCCTATTATACAGGCATGATCTACGAGGTAAAACCAACCAGTATTCAAATGGGAACCATTACTGCCGGTGGCCGGTACGATAACCTCACCGGGGTATTTGGGCTACAGGGCATCTCTGGAGTTGGGGTTTCCTTTGGCATAGATAGAATTTACGATACACTGGAAGAACTAAACCTCTTCCCTAATTCAAAAGCCAATTATTCCAAAGTGCTTTTGGTAACCTTCGATTCAGATTCTCAAAAGCATGGTTTGAAACTCCTTGGAGAGTTGAGATCAGCCGGTATTGCAGCCGAAATGTATCCGGAAACGGCCAAAATGAAAAAACAAATGGGATATGCTGATAAAAAAGGCATTCCATATGTGTTGCTTATTGGCTCTGAAGAAATAGCCCAACAACAATATACGCTCAAGTATATGGAAACAGGTAATCAGGCCATGTTTAGCCTGGACGAGGTAATCAGCAATCTTCTTGAAGAAGAAGAATAGCAAAAGCTGATTACTTTTACCTTATTGAATAAGTTTCCGGTGAACCAGGCGTTTATTGGAAGAATGTAGAATGTGCGAGTTCTCCTTGAAATATGACAGACTGCTCAAGTCCATTTTCTATGGGTTAATCCTACTTTCTCTTTTGTTACCCCATAAGTCCAGCGCCCAATACGCAAGTGATAAGGGATGGTTCGATGCTAACTTTGTCAAAGGATGTCCAGGGTTCTTTGTCACTATTACCCATACTAGAGTTGGAGCCGGCACACTGTTTTATGGTTTTGAAGGAGATAAGGACAATCCAATTTCCGGAACCAGTTTTACAGGCTCTTTCGATGAAGGTGAAACAGCCACTTTTCAATATAATAACCCCGGCACATTCTACATTGTAGTAGTCGATCAGTCAGGTTCAGGAAGCACAGCGGATAGAACTGACATATTGGAGATTACGGTCTTACCTGACGTCCCACCGTCTGCCACTTATACCAACTGTCAGGGCAATACCGTACAGATTATGATCGATCATTTGGCCGATTCATTCGATTCATATAACATCCTTTGGGGTGATGGCAATCAACAGATTTACCCTGGTGATACTCCAATAGAGCACACTTACTCCACTCCCGGCATTTATGACATTTTTATAGGAGGGCGTTTCGATGATGGGGAGTCATCCGGCTGTCGGTTACTAAAAATTGAAATCTCTACCTTCGAAGAACTCCCGACACCTGTTTTAGAAACAATTAGCGTTACGGCCCTTGATGAAATTGAACTTGGCTATCAACCTTTGTCCGTTGGTCTCTCCTACACTCTTCAGATCGATACGGGAACAGGTTTTCAGGATTATGCTTCCATAGATCCACAGACAAACCCATCCAACCTCATCATCAATGACGCCAACTTCGATACCAACAATTCATTCTATGGATTTAAAATTGTAGTGGAAGACATTTGCTCTACTATCAAAAAGGAATCCGAATCAGGGTACTCGATAGCTTTTGAA
The DNA here is from genome assembly GCF_965216855.1 of Roseivirga sp. NCBI lineage: Bacteria > Pseudomonadati > Bacteroidota > Cytophagia > Cytophagales > Roseivirgaceae > Roseivirga > Roseivirga sp. The sequence continues at coordinate 1,031,193 of NZ_OZ244204.1, forward strand.
TTAGCTTCTTCAACGGTAAGCACAACTTACGATTTACTTGTTGAGTGGCTTACCTCTGATCAAAACTTCACCGATATCAATTTACTGATTGATGGATCAACTTACCAGACATTCAACACCTTTGATAATTCTTCAGGTGAAACTATCAATGTGGTTAACTGCAACACCCTGGGAACTATCACAATGACCACTGATGTCAACGGTATACTTTCTACAAGTATCAGCCAGGTTCCGTTTGAGTCTTCTCCACCCCTGCTTCCTGCCATTAATGCCCCTAATGCACAACTCAATGGTGCTGTTGTGGAAATAAGCTTCTCTTCTACTCCCATTACACTCGGTGAATACGTGCTATACAGAAAAGATATTACCACCAGTTTCAATGAAATATTCAGCACCTCAGCAAGTGGGTTGACGGATACCACGATTCCGCCAGGCACGGCAGAGGCATGCTATAAATTGGCCTATCGCGATGAATGTGGTAACATCTCCGAGCTTTCTGATGAGGTTTGCATAATACTGGCTACATCACTTGGCATCCCCAACGCCTTTAGTCCTAACGGTGATGGAGTCAACGATATATTTAAAATTAATGATGGCATTTATGCCAATTTCAGCATGCTGATCTATAATCGCTGGGGCAGCCTGGTTTTCAATACGGATGATCCAACTCAGGGATGGGACGGAGAATTCGAAGGCACTGCAGCTAACTCAGGAACTTATCTCTACCGAATTTCATTTCAGAATGCAGACAATCTAGTCATTACAAAAACAGGTAGTTTTGTTTTAATTCGATAGTTTTGAGAAAATTTCAAGGTCATGTTTGATATGATGAAAATGATGGGCAAGGTGAAGGAGATGCAAGCCAAGATGAAGGAAGCCCAGGAAAAATTAGAGTTTATTGAAGAAACCGGTGAAGCAGGTGCTGGTATGGTTAAGGCCACTGTAAATGGTAAAAAGAGTGTCATCTCAATAGATATTGACGAAAGTCTTCTGAATACAGCTGATAAAGAAATGGTACAAGACTTAACTGTCGCTGCCATTAACAATGCTATGGAAAAGGCGGATATACGTGCTAAGGAAGAAATTAAGAAGAGCACAGATGGAATGATGCCCAATATTCCCGGTATGGACCTTGGTAATCTTTTTTAATGGACAACCTCTCCATTGTTCTCCTCAATTTTAACGGGAGAAAACACCTGGAAACTTTTTTACCTTCAGTTGTCACTCATAGTGGACAACATGAAATCTACGTGGTAGACAATGGGTCCACCGATGACTCAGTAGAGTTTGTAAAATCTACCTACCCCCAGATTAAGCTCATTCTCTTTAAAGAAAATTATGGTTTCTGTGGGGGCTACAACAAAGCCATTCCACTGATTGAGTCGCAATATGTGGTTCTATTGAATACTGATGTTGAAGTAACTGCCAATTGGACTGAGCCCATTTTAAAAACATTCCGGGAACAAGCCGAAGTCAAAGCCATTCAGCCAAAAATCCTCTCCTACCATGACAAAAAGAAATTTGAATATGCAGGAGCTGCAGGCGGGTACATAGACTTAATGGGCTACCCTTTCTGTCGAGGACGAATTTTCGAAAGCTTAGAAGCAGATCAAAAGCAATATTCCGATTCAGCCAAAATATTCTGGGCATCAGGTAGCTGCCTGTTCATTCACAGACAAACTTATATAGACTTGGGTGGACTGGACGAAGATTTCTTCGCACACATGGAAGAAATCGACCTATGCTGGAGACTCTGGAATGCCGGAGGAGAAGTTCGCTACTGCCCGGATAGCACCGTTTACCATTTAGGCGGAGGGACCCTTGATAAGTCAAAGCCGAAAAAGACCTACCTCAACTTCAGAAATGGTCTAAGTCTATTGGTCAAAAATGAACCTTTAAAGCACCTTTTTTGGAAACTACCTTTACGAATTCTTCTCGATTGGACAGCTCTTCTTAAATTTTCGGTGCAAAGTGGCCCTCAACATGGATTAGCAATTCTTCATGCCCACTTAAGCACCCTCCTTTCCCTTCCGCATACACTAAGTAAGAGAAACAGAGGCTCCAAAAATTCCACAAACATTCCGATCTACAAAAAGTTTATAGCCTGGCAGTATTTTGTAAAGGGGTACAAGCACTTCAGCCAACTCAGATGGAGAGCTGATTAATTATACCAGACGGGATTTTGTCTTCTCCTCAAGTGCTTACGAATGTTAATGATGTAAGCTAAACCCAGGTACACAATCAAAGGTGAGCCGAAGGTTAGAAATGATGCATAAATGAAGAACAATCTGATGCTTGAAGTTGAAAGGTTGAGCTTTTCTCCAAGTTTGGTGCAGACCCCAAAAGCCTGATTCTCAAAAAACTGCTGAATTCTTTCCATTTCGCTAAAAGATGTACGAATTTAGAAACAATTTATCATTAGTGAAATCGGAAAGTACTAAAAAATTATTAAACTTGCAGCCTGCTAAATCAGGCTATAACAGACGAAAACAATCAAAATTCTTATGAAAACCCAAACTGCTAAAAAGTTTTTTCTATTTGCTCTTGCCGGTGTTCTGACCCTGTCAGGATGTGCATTGAGTACAATGAAGAAGATGGCAAAAGACCAACAGTTGACTGTTACTCCAAGTCCTCTTGAAGTACATGCCGACACTGTTAAGTTCGAAATGGCTGCCAATCTCCCGGAGAAAATGCTCAAACCTGGCAAAGTATACCAGTTGAACACATATTATACTTATGGCACTCAGGAACGTCAACTTAAAACTATTCAGTTCAGAGAAGTTGATTACCCTAATGCTGCTACCGAGCAACCAAAAGTGACTGAAACTTTCATGTTTCCTTTTGTTGAAGGAATGGAAAGAGGTAGTCTTCAGGTGCAAGGTAAAGCCCTTAACCCTAAGAACGGAAACTTCCTCGACACTGAGAGATTAGGTGTTGCTGATGGTGTGATTACTACTTCAAAATTGGTTCAGCCTTCTTACCATGCTTCTTATGCTCCACACGGATATAACGATCAGGAAGAGCTAATCCCTACTAATGTTGAATTCTTCTTCGACCAGGGTAGATCAGTTTTCAAAACTTCAGAGAAAAACAGTGACAGAGGAACCAGATTCGCTGCTTTCATTGCAGAGAAGAACGTAACCAGAACTGTTACTATTACTGGTACTCACTCTCCTGAAGGTAAAGAGACTATCAACTCTGACTTATCTAAAGAAAGAGCTGCTGCTATCGAAAAGTGGTACAGAGAGCAGATGGATATGTACGACTACCAAGGCATGGCCGATCAAATCAGGTTCATCCAGAAGCCAATCGTACAAGATTGGAATGGTTTGAAATCTATGCTGGCCAGCTACGATGGAATTACTTCTGCTCAAAAATCTGAGTGGACTTCTATCATCAACGGTACCGGTTCATTCGAGCAAAAAGAAAAACAACTTCAGAAACTTAGCACTTACAAGAAGGTATTTGATGATATCTACCCTCAATTAAGAACTGCCAAAACTGAAGTACTAACAGTTAAGCCTAAGAAATCAAGAGAAGAAATTGCTACACTGGCTACTCAAATCGCCAACGGTTCTGCTTCTGCAGATGCTCTTTCTCTCGAAGAAATGCTTTATGCTGCTGCTAACAACCCTTCTTTGGAAGAAAAGCAGAAGATTTACGAGGCTGCCGCTAAGAAAAATGACACTTACGTAGTTCATAACAACCTGGGTGCAGTTCATCTTCAGATGGCTACACAAACTTCAGGAAGAGAAATGACTAACCATGTAAGAACTGCATTGAATCACTTCAATATCTCAAACCAAAAGCAGTCTAACGTATTTGCTCAGGCTAACATGGGAATGGCACTTGCCATGCAAGGCAACCTTTGGGGAGCTCATGATGCCCTGACCAAAGCCGCTGGAATGAATCCTAACAACGAAGTAAGCCAAGGTGTAAATGGTGCCAAAGGTGCTGTTGAAATCATGGTAGGTCGTTATGATCTTGCCATTGCTTCTTTGAACAGAGCGACTAACAGATCAGTAGATCAGTTTAACAAAGGTTTGGTTCAACTGTTGAGAAAGGACTTCAGAAATGCACAGTCGACTCTCGAAAGTGTAATCAGCAATGACAGAGGTTACGTAATGGCACATTATGCTGCTGCCGTAGCTGCTGCTCGTCAAAACAATGAAAACAAAGTAATTGAGCACTTAAGAAACGCGATCAATGCAGATGCTTCTTTGAAAGCTAAAGCAGTGTCTGACCTTGAGTTCAGAGACTTCTCTGGTTCTCAGGCCTTCCTTGATCTGATGAACTAAGAATTAGTTCAATTAAAATATTAAAGCCCGATCTTCTGATTGGGCTTTTTTTATGTCCCTTCTTATTAAATTCTATGTTGGGATTTGAACCCTGATTGATTATTTTTACGGCCGTTTAAAACAGAATTCGATGAGAGAAATACAGTTCAGAGAAGCCCTAAGAGAAGCCATGTCAGAAGAAATGAGAAGAGATGAAAAGATCTTCCTGATGGGTGAAGAAGTGGCTGAATACAATGGTGCTTATAAAGTAAGCCAGGGCATGCTCGATGAGTTTGGTGCTGACAGGGTAATTGACACCCCTATTGCTGAACTGGGTTTTGCAGGAATTGGAGTAGGTGCTGCCATGAACGGCCTTCGACCAATTATCGAATTCATGACATTCAACTTCTCTCTGGTAGCCATTGATCAGGTAATCAACTCCGCTGCCAAAATGATGTCAATGTCTGGTGGACAGTTCCCTATGCCGATTGTATTCAGAGGGCCTACCGGTAATGCAGGTATGTTGAGTTCACAACACTCTCAGAACTTTGAAAACTGGTACGCTAACACTCCAGGTCTTAAAGTGGTGGTTCCTTCTAATCCAGCTGATGCCAAAGGCCTGCTTAAGTCATCGATCCGTGATAACGACCCTGTAATCTTCATGGAGTCAGAATTGATGTACGGTGATAAAGGTGAAGTTCCTGATGGAGAATATCTCATTCCAATCGGACAAGCGCACATTGTTAAAGAAGGTAGTGATGTAACCCTACTCTCTTTTGGTAAAATGATGAAGATTGTCAACGAAGCTGCAGAAGAACTGGCGAAAAAAGGAATCAACGCTGAAGTAATAGACTTAAGATCTGTAAGACCAATAGACTACAAAACAATCATTGATTCGGTGAAGAAAACTAACCGCTTGGTGATTATTGAAGAAGCATGGCCTTTAGCCTCAATCTCTACTGATATAGCCTTTAATGTACAGAAAGATGCATTCGATTATCTAGATGCTCCTGTAAAAAGGGTAAACAGTATGGACCTTCCATTACCTTACGCTCCTACCCTTATCGATGCTATTCTTCCTAACGTGAAGAGAACATTAGAAGCAGTTGATGCGGTAATGTACAGATAAGAGTAATAAAGAATTAAATTTAAGCCCTGACCAACCCGTCAGGGCTTTTTTATTATGAGCCAATTAGTCCTTATAGCAGGTGTCAGCAGATCAGGTAAATCGTCCCTGGCGAAAGAGCTATGCTCGAGATTAAATAAGGCTGTTCACCTAGATCAGGATAATTTTGTAAAAGAAGAAGATGAGATTCCTCTTATCAATGATCGAATCGACTGGGAAACTCCGGAATCCATCAATTGGGCAAAATGGACCCAAGCCATAGCAAAAGCCACATCAGAACATGATTACGTCATTGCAGAAGGAATTTTTACGCTCAGCGATCTGCAGCTAGTTAAACAAGCCGATATATCCATCCTCCTTTCTATCGATGAGGTTGAGTTCAAGAAAAGGAGACACCAGGAAAAACGTTGGGGAGCTGAACCGGATTGGTTTATTCAACATGTTTGGAATGCACACCTTAAAAATCACAATCCTCATCAAATCATTGCTGACTTTGAGTTGCAAGACTTCAATGATATAGATATACAGAAGATTACCGAAAGACTTAGGTGAAATCCAATCTTATGCTTGCATAAACGAAACGAAAGCATTTTATTTAACGAAAGTCTTAGTTTTGAAAAAGTCAATCACCTTATTCTCAATCCTATTATTGGTCATATGCTCCTGTTCTGCTCCTCAGAAAGAACCAGATAAACTAGAAGAATTACCTGAAGTAGTAGAAACAGTTAACGAGCCTAAAACCCGGGTCATTGCTGAGATGCCTAACTATCAATTTCAATTTGGATCGTTAGAGCTAAATCAACATATGGACGATCTGGACTTGCGTGTATTTAAACACTATGGCGAGTTCTATACAGATGATTTTACCATCTACCGGCTTGACCGCATAGACTACCTGGCTGAGTCTTATTTCATTGATGACATCAACCTTTATTTTATTGATAGTCTACTAGTTAAAATACAGGCTTATCTCAGAGAAGATAAATCACATGAGTTTCTCAATAAATATGGAGCCGCAAAAATCTACATCAATGACTACCACAACAAAAAACTACTGGAAAATGAAAATGTACTGGTTAAGAGCAATGGCAAGTACAAAATCAATGAGAACATAGACTACTATACGTTGAAGTGGAAAAGAGAAGATACGGACATTGAATATGTTGTAAACAAAAAAGCAGATAGCACTATGACCATAGCTGCTAATGACATACGATACTTTGATGACAAAAGACATCGTTATAAGCTCACCTTCCAGACTTCAGATTATGACTATCAAATGGCTTGGGTAAAGTGGGAATCTTACAAGGAGGCTCGAGGCCTGGTGGCTCAGCCAGCATCAGAGCAATAAAAAGATAATCTTGGAATATCTCCATCAAGAATTATAGATCAATCCTCATTGAAAAAGGCCAATCTAACGATTGGCCTTTTAAATATCGTTGATGTAGAAGCGACTACCTTCTTCCACCCATTTGGGCAAGGTTCTGCATGGCTCTCTTCCCTCCCACTTTATTCATCATCTTCATCATTTTCCTCATATCGCCAAACTGCTTCATAAGATTATTGACTTCCTGAATAGATGTTCCTGAACCATCAGCGATTCTTTTTCTTCGGCTTCCATTCATTAATTCAGGGTTTGCTCTCTCTTCCTTAGTCATAGAGCGAATGATTGCCTCAATAGGTTTGAATGAGTCATCATCTATATCCAGACCTTTCATGGCTTTGCCCATACCCGGGATCATCCCCATCAGGTCTTTCAGGTTACCCATTTTCTTTATTTGTTCCAGCTGAGAAAGGAAATCATCAAAATCGAACTTATTCTGACGGATTTTCTTGTTGAGCTTTTTGGCCTCCTCCTCATCAAAAGTCTGTTGTGCTTTTTCAACCAATGATACTACATCACCCATTCCCAGGATTCTGTTAGCCATACGATCCGGATGGAAGACATCAATGGCCTCCATCTTCTCACCTGTTGAAATAAACTTAATGGGTTTTTCAACCACACTTCTGATAGAAAGAGCCGCACCACCACGTGTATCACCATCGAGCTTGGTTAGAACTACCCCATCAAAATCCAGTCGTTCGTTGAAAGTCTTTGCAGTATTAACTGCATCCTGACCTGTCATGGAGTCAACCACAAAGAGTGTCTCAGAAGGCTTTAGGGCTCTTTTAAGTCCTTCAATCTCCTGCATCATCTGCTCATCGACAGCCAGACGACCCGCAGTATCGACAATCACAATCTTTTTACCGGTAGCCTTGGCATGTTTGATCGCATTGTTGGCAATCTCCTCAGCATTTTTATTCTCAGGTTCAGCATAAACCTCTACACCGATTTGTTCACCCAATACTTTCAACTGATCGATCGCTGCAGGACGGTAGATATCACAAGCGGTTAGTAACACTTGCTTCCCTTGCGATTTCAACATTCTCGCAAGCTTACCAGAGAAAGTAGTTTTACCAGAACCCTGAAGACCAGAAATCAACACGACTGCGGGATCACCCTGCAATACCATATCTACTTTCTGCCCACCCATCATTTGGGTGAGTTCTTCATTCACGATCTTAACCAACAATTGACCTGGAGAGACAGAAATAAGTACGTCTCTGCCTAAGGCTTCATTTTTGATTTTGTCCGTTACGTCCTTGGCAACTTTATAGTTAACGTCAGCATCAATTAAGGCTCTTCTAATTTCCTTAACAGTGGTTGCTACGTTGATCTCAGTAATTGAACCCTGACCTTTGAGGGTTTTAAAAGCTCTATCTAACTTGCCGCTTAAATTTTCAAACATGCTTTTAACTTTTGGCTTGCAAAAATAGCCATATTTCTGGTCTTAAAAAGCCGTTGGCCACCAATAGGCTTACAAATCGAATCATATACTTTTGTATTAGTGCCCTATTGAACATATTGTGGCCCAAACCGAACTAACCGAATGAAAAAGATCAGCTTTGCCAAAGACATACTCCCACATCTGGTAGCAGTCATTATCTTCCTAATCATCACTATCTCTTTTTTCAATCCGGTCTTTTTCGATGATCAAAAACTAGCTCAGAGCGATATAGTGCAATGGGAAGCGAGTGCCCATGAGCTCATGGAGTATAGATCAGAAACAGGTGAGGAAGGTCTTTGGACTAACTCCATTTTTGGAGGAATGCCAGCCTATCTAATTAGTGTGAAATGGGGTAATGAGCTTATCAAACATACCCATGCTGTTTTCGCCTTAGGCTTGCCTCACCCAGTCAGGATCATTTTCGTGAGCATGCTATCATTCTACATCATGTTACTTTGCTTTAAAGTCAATCCTTATCTGGCTCTTATTGGTTCTGTAGCCTTTGGCCTTTCATCATATAACATTATTGGACTAACAGCAGGTCATAACGCCAGAATATCGGCTGTTTCTTTTATGCCCCTGGTCATGGGAGGAGTACACCTGGCTATGACCAGGAATAAATGGCTGGGTGCCAGCCTTACCGCTTTGGCATTAGCCATGCAACTAAGAGTCAATCACCTTCAGATTACCTATTACCTGGCCTTTATTATAGGAATTTACGTCCTCCTGCAACTGATTTATGCTTACAAGGAAGGTGAGATAAAAGAATATGGACAACGATTAGGTCTTTTGACAATAGCAGCAATTTTGGCAATAGGTACTTTTTTCGGAGAGTTTTATGCGACTTATGAATATGGAAAATACTCTAATAGAGGAGCTTCCGAACTTACGCAACAGGTAGATGACGAAATGAATGCTGATGGATTATCTCCTAGCTATGCCTTTCAATACTCAAACGGCACATGGGATCCCTTTACCCTCTTCATTCCTAATGCATTAGGAGGCAACGGCCCGTTTGACAGAGATTCAGATTTGGCGAACTACCTGAGAAGAAATGGGGCTAACACAGCTCAAATGCAACAGTATTTACAAGGCATTCCTACTTATTGGGGATCAGAATCACCTACTACTTACTATGCCGGAGCTATTATGGTATTCCTCTTTATACTCGGTTGTCTGTTGGTAGAAAGAAAATATGTAATCTGGCTGGTGGCAGTTGCAGTATTAGGTATCATATTGAGTTATGGCCGAAATATGAGTTGGTTCAATGACCTAATGTTCAATTATTTCCCAGGCTACAACAAATTTAGATCTGTCACCTTTACTATGGTGATGCCCATTTTTGCCATTTCGCTCTTAGGCATGCTCGGCCTACAGAGACTCCTTGATATGAAGTGGGATAAAGTCTCTAAAAAGAAATTCCTCATAGCCTTCAATTCAACGGCAGGCCTCGCACTACTGTTAGCAGCTATTGCCGGAATATTCAGTTTTAGGTCTTCCATCGATAGTCAGCTCCCTCAGGAGCTAGCCAGTATAGTGAAAGGAGATAGAAAAGCACTTTTTGTTAGTGATACACTCCGGGCTTTCTTTTTTATCGCTCTCTTTGCTCTGGTGATATTTCTGAATAAAATAGGACAAGTAAAACCTTTAGTCCTTAAGCTCTGCTTAATCAGCATAGGAATAGCAGAGATCGTAATGGTAAGTAACAGATTTATTTCAGACAGAAACTATAGTACAACTTATAGAAACAATGCGTTTGCTCTTAGCCCTGCGGACAGAAGCATCAAACAGAATCAATCTTTGGGTGACCGTGTAATTGACGTCAATAGTCAGTTTTATAATGCCGTTTCATCTTACCACCACCATTTAGTGAATGGGTATCATGGTGCCAGAATCAGGAGATATCAGGAATTAATGGATAAATCAATTATTCAGGAGTTTTCAAATGTAGCTGGCGACCTTAATAATGGCTCTATACCTGACTTTAGTAGTACCCCTGTTTTAAACATGATGAACACACGATTCATCATTGAAAGAGGTGCTCAAAGTGCTATGGAGAATCCTCGGGCACTTGGGGCAGCCTGGTTTGTATCCGACTTAAAATATGTAGAGGACGCTGATGGCGAATTCAATAATACTTTAAGCCTAAGAACCCCAGGAACCACTGCCATAGTTAACAAGAATGAAGTGCCCGAAGGTATTACCACATCAGTAGATGGAGACATTAACCTGGTTGATTATCACCCCGGCTATTGGAAATATGAGTCTTCCAATTCCTCTTCAGGTTTTGCTGTATTCTCAGAGGTACATTATCCTAAAGGATTTAAAGTAAAAATCGATGGCAATGAAGTAGAAATGCTGCGAGCTAACTATGTTCTTCGAGCTCTTCAAATACCTGCTGGTGACCATACGATTGAATTCAGTTTTGAGCCTAAGATTTATACTGTGGGAAGCCTGATTATGACTGTCTTTTCTGTCATTGTCTTAATATTGTTCTTCGGATCAGTCTATCTTTCTATCAGGACTTATATTCAAGAATAGTCCTAAGGTTTGAGGGAACACTTAATTGCACAAGAAAGATGATGGGTAACCAGAAAATCTGTATGCTTTTGCATGAATATTACCCCAACGACATTAGGGTAAGCAAAGAAGTAGCACCTTTAATTGAAGCTGGTTTTGATATCCATTTGATTTGCCTGCAAAGAAAAGGTGAATCAGCTCAAGGCGAAGTAAATGGAATCCATGTCCACAGAATTGATATTGCACAAAGCTTCTTTTGGAGAGGTATTTGGGATATTCTACTGGTTGTTTTCGGATTTTACCAACCTGTTTTTTATAGAAAGCTCAAGGCATTAATGAAACAATATGGATTTGATGCTATCCATGTTCATGATCTCCCATTGTCTCATACAGCTCTCCGTCTGAAAAAGAAATATCCTGAGCTTAAAGTCATACTAGACTTCCACGAGAACTACCCGGAGGCATTAAAGGTCTGGTTTCAGTGGAAGTCCAATCCCTTGATAAGGCTCAAAAACAGATTGTTCTTTAATTTCTCACGCTGGCTGAAATATGAAAAGAAGGCTTCTCAGAAGGCTGATCATATCATTGTAGTCGTTGAAGAAATGAAAGATCGTATTATTAACACCCATCGCTTAAACCCTGACAAGATAACCGTTATTACCAACTCAGAAAGTACAGATTTTCTAAATCAAACGCTATACCCAGATGTTTATGAAAAGAATAAGGGAGATTTCATTTTAGCCTATACAGGAAATGTCGGGCCACATCGGGGAGTAGATACAATCATCAAAGCTCTTGCAAACCTCAAGGATAAGCCTGCGATCAGGCTTGAAATCACTGGAAATCTATCTAAGGATACTGAGAACTGGCTGAATCAACTGATTGACGAAAATGGTGTTGGAAGTCAGGTGAAGTTAAATGGTTATCAGCCTTTCCATAAGTTTTTCAGTTATATGGCCTTAGCCGATGTGAACTTAATCCCTCATAATAGGAATGGCCATACGGACAATACAATACCACACAAACTATTTCAGGGTATGCTGGTAGGTAAACCTGTACTAGTCAGTAATGCTCCACCGTTAGAAAGGGTAGTCAACTCCCTTCAAAGTGGGCTTGTATTTGAAGCCGGCAACCCGCATGACTGTGCAGAAAAAATCAATGCATTATATTCAGATTCCGGCTTGTATAAAACCCTTGGTGCAAATGGCCTGGAGCAAACAACCAAAAATAACGTAAACTGGGAAGCAGAGGGCCTTAGACTAGTCTCTCTTTATCAAGAACTTCTGGCATAACTTATGAACCGAAATAAAGAGAAGACCAAAAAGGCAAGGTTTGAAAAAACACTTCGCTTTATGGAAAAGGGACTTCCAAAAGGAAGCAAAATATTAGACCTGGGAACACCCAACGACCTTTCTAATTTCTTAATTGAATCAGGCTATCAGGTGGACAATGCCTATGGAGAGGATTTTGACTTACATCCGGAGATCATTTCCCTTGAAGGGTATGATGCTGTGACTATTTTCGAAGTACTGGAACATCTGATCAACCCAATGGGTATTTTGCTTCAAATTAAAGCTCCCAAGTTGTATGCATCTGTGCCACTGGATTTATGGTTTGCCAAGGCCTATAGAAACAAAAATGATCAATGGGACCAACACTTTCATGAGTTTGAAGATTGGCAGTTCGACTGGCTACTAGAAAAATCAGGATGGCATATCGAAAGATCTGAAAAATGGACCAGCCCTACATCGATGATAGGCATTAGACCTATTTTAAGAAGGTTCACTCCCAGATACTACATTGTGGAAGCCTCAAGGAGTCCCCTCGCTCGAGACTAGAGACGAGCTTCGTCTCTACAATCTAAAGTCAATAGGAAATATTACTTTGCACTTTAAAGACAGGAAGTTTTGGGAATCATTATAAGGCAAAGTATAAAGTCATCTGCAATTGCCTATCTGGGAGTATTAATTGGGTACATTAATGTGCTTTGGCTCTACACCTATTTTCTCGATACAGAACAAGTAGGTCTCTTTCGATTAATACAAAGTTCTGCTTATCTACTCGCCACCTTTGGACAATTCGGATTGGCGCAAAGCTTTATCAGGTTTTACCCGGAACACAAATCGCAAAAAGGATATCTGCCTGTCGCTCTCATTGGTGGAACTATAGGTTTCCTCCTCTTATGTGGTTTCTCACTATTATTTCAGAAACAAATTGCCGGTTACTTTGCTCAAGAATCTCCCCTCTTCGTTGAGTTTTTTCAGCTTACCCTACTTATCAGTTACCTCATAATTCTTTATCAACTGCTGGAGGCCTATTCCAGGAGTCTTCTGAACATCGTTGTGCCTACTATCTTAAAGGATGTTGGTCTCAGGTTATCAACAATGTTATTACTGATTATTTATGGTGTATCTTACATAAGTTTCACGACCCTAATCCACTCTCTGCTCCTGGTATATGGATTAGCAGTTATTGGGCTACTCGTTCATTTTGCCAGCAACAAACAATTATCTATTTCCCTAGACTTTAGTTTTCTAAAAAAGGGCCAATGGAAAAGGATCTTAAACTATGGTCTTTTCTCACTTATTGGTGCAGGAGGTACTCAAATCATTCTTCAAATTGATAGTGTGATGATCAGTGGAAGTCTAGGTTTAGATGAGACCGGCATCTATACCATTGCCTTTTTTATTGGAGTAGTGATTGAAATGCCCAAAAGAGCCATCACACAGCTAAGCGCTCCACTACTTGCACGATCATTTAATAAAAATGACATGCAGGCCGTAGAGAAACTCTATAAACAAACGTCAATCAATCAGATGATAATAGGGGCGTTGTTACTTATTGGTATTTGGTCCAACATTAACAACATCTATTCATTCATTCCCAATAATGAAGCATATTTAGGAGGCCTGAGCGTGGTGCTTTTTATAGGACTCGGTAAGTTATCAGATATGATTTTCGGTACAAATGGCGAAATCATAGTAATGTCCCGGTATTTCAGGTTCAATGTGATTGCAGTAGCCTTTCTGGCGGTGATTACAGTACTACTTAATCTTTGGCTTATTCCTCAATACGGCATTGAGGGAGCTGCCATAGCTTCGTTTGTAGCCATGCTAAGCTTTAATCTCGTTAAGTATGTATTTGTATGGGTGAAATTTGGGATTCAGCCATTTGGCATTTCAACCTTAAAAATGCTGCTTATAATTGGCATTGTTCTCCTCATTAACTTTTGGCTTCCAGTGTTAAACAGTCACTTAGTTGATCTGATCCTAAGGTCCGCTATCATCAGTTTCAGCCTTTTAAGCCTTGTCGTCATATTAAAAATATCAGAAGAAGTAAACCAATTGTTTTACACTGCATTCAAAAAACTAAAGCGTTGACAGCCATGCCGACAAGTCTCTGGACAAACTCTTGCGGCTGTAATGATCTATATGATCAAAAGAAAAAGCCACTTCGCTGTTAACCACTTTTAGAATAAAGTCTCTAACCCCTCTCTCATCCTCATAATCAAAGCACTGCCCGGAATTGGTTTCCTTAACTATTCGGGCCAAATCACTGGATGTATCTCCTATACAAAGGATTGGTTTTCTGGCCTGAAGATACTCAAACAGCTTACCCGGTAACTGGGTCTGTTTCCTATCTGTCTTTGTCTGAATTAGCAATAGCAAACTACTTTCAGCATACCGTTTCGAAACCTGTTCGTGAGGCACACTTTCCTGCAAGTCCAGAACACCTTTGAGGTTCAGATTCTGATTAATACTGTTCAGCACATCAGGACTAATAATACCTGTGAATTTTACAGAGACCTCATGGTTGGTTTCATCAATCACCTTATCCAAAGAAGACCATAGTGCATGAGGGTTCCTTTGCTTACTCAGCATACCAATATGGCTAATGATGAACCTACCCTTTTTCTGATTTGTGGTAGGAATGTAATCAGACTCGTCAAAACCATTCGTGATAACTTTCACTCTTCGGGCTCCTAATTGCTCAAACTCATCCTTGGCACTTGGACTCGTCACTAATAATGAATCGGCCACTTTAATTACCTGCTGCTCCAGCTTTACATGTCTTCTCCAGACAGGCTTTGAAATCCTCATTTCATGAAGAATCTCCCATTGAGTCCAGGGGTCACGAAAATCTGCTACCCAGGTGATTGAAGGGACTTTCATCTTCAACCTTGCTCCAATCAAGTGCATACTATGTGGCGGCCCTGTTGTAATCACATGTCTGATATGATTGGTCTCCAGAATACTCAGAAGGTAGTTGACGGATGGTTTTACCCATCCAATTCTTGGATCAGGTATAAAGACATTCCCTCTAAGCCAAATGGCCAGGGATTTAAAAAAACTCTGTTTTCCACCCTCAAGAATTTGTCCTTGCCTGAGTTCCTTATTCCCTGACAGTTTTTTAAATATCCGGTAAGGCTCCCAAATCGGAAATTTCAGTACCTCAACATCAGGGTGAATATCCTTGAGTAAGGACTCATCCTTCAGGTCGAAATCTGGATTCTCGGGGGTAAATATGATGGGGCGCCAACCGAACTCAGGAAGGTATTTGCTAAACTTGAGCCAGCGCTGCACTCCAGCTCCCCCACTGGGAGGCCAGTAATAGGTGATGATCAGAATTGGTTTTAACTCTTGTTTCAACAGGTGTCTGAAATTGCGCTTTAGGAGTTCGGTTAACAGTTCACTTGCAATTAAGAATAAAAAAATCTTATTTCAGCCATCAAATAAGGTCAAACTCAACTAATTCAACTATGGGCTTTTTACCAATCTTTGTTGCTCTTCTGGGTCTCATTCTGCTATACACTATTTATACTTATAACCAGATCAAGCCCAGAAAGGCCAATTTAACCAGAGTCATCGACCAGATGGCAGCTAATAGCAGAGACAGAAAACAACTTGTGCTGCAGTACGATGCTCAAAATCCTGAATCTCAACTCTCTGAATTGGCAGAAAAACTGAAAAGAACCTCTACCGATAGATTTCAGAGTTATAAAAAAGAAGAAGAATTCATTCAGGAAATTGACAATACCCTTGTAGGACTTTCGAATACCGATCTGAAAGAGAAACTCCAGGCTCACAACAATAAGCAGGTTGAATTGATGAAAATGCTAAAAGCCAAAGCCACTGAATATAATGGGTTCATTAAAAAATCACCGGCCAGTGTTGTAGCATCAATTTTCGGATTCAGAGCTTTTTAACTGCTCTTCTATCCACTTCACTATTTCAGTAGTCTGAGATGGTTCAAACCATTGTACGTTAGGGTCTCTTTTGAACCAGGTAAGCTGCCTTTTAGCGTATCTTCTTGAGTTACGTTTGAGCAAGCGAACAGCCTCTTCATAATCATACTGTCCTTCATGGTAAGGGAATATCTCCTGATAGCCGACAGTTTGTAGTGCATTGAGCGATTGAAAAGGCAAAAAGTTCTTGGC
Source organism: Roseivirga sp. (assembly GCF_965216855.1). Lineage (NCBI taxonomy): Bacteria > Pseudomonadati > Bacteroidota > Cytophagia > Cytophagales > Roseivirgaceae > Roseivirga > Roseivirga sp. The sequence continues at coordinate 1,047,381 of NZ_OZ244204.1, forward strand.
CTCTTCAAACAAGCCTTCATTAATCATCAAATCCATACGATGATCAATGCGACTATAAAGCTCCTCCCTGTCCATATGTAATCCCACTTTGATCACTTCAAATGGCCTGGGCTTGCTCTTCTTTTTTCGGTATGATGAAAATGTATTCCCGGTCGACCTGATTACCTCCAATGCTCTGATCACACGTTGAGGGTTTTTTAAATCTACCTGAGTATAATATTCGGAGTCTGTACGTTTCAGTTCTTCAGTCAATGGTTGCAAACCTTGCTCCTTGAACTCCAGGTTTAACGCTTCCCTTACACCTGGTTTGACTTCAGGAAATTGGTCTAAACCATTGCACACGGCATCAACAAAAAGGCCAGACCCTCCTACCATAATGGCAACCCGATTCTTTTGATGAATCATATTTATCAACTCCAAAGCCTCCTTCTCAAAAAGCCCTACATCATAATGATCATGAATAGAGAGAGAGTTAATCAAGTGATGTCGTGCCTGAGCCAACTCTTGAGCATTGGGTTTAGCAGTTCCTATCTCGAGTTCGCGGTAGAACTGTCGGGAATCGGATGATATAATTTCTGTGTTAAAAAAAACTGCGCTTTTTATAGCCATTGACGTTTTACCTACAGCAGTTGGACCAACAAAACAGATTAAATACTTTCTCACAGCGGCTATATACTATTCAGGCATCAAATATATTATAATTGATAAAGAGACATGACTAATAAGCACAACACAATTCTAATCATAGACGACAATGCCATCAATCGAAAATATCTTAAGTCTGTATTCAGTAATGACAAGTATAACCCTATCCTATGTTCAGGCGGCAAAGAAGCTCTGGAAAAGCTGAAAACAAACAAAGCCAACCTTGTGTTGGTAGACATCCAAATGCCCGAAATGGATGGGTTCGAATGCTATAATCAAATCAGGCAGCAATATGAATTGAGATGTCCCATTATTGCCATCACCGCCTTCTCTGACCAGACCGATAAACAGGAAATTCTCGATTTTGGCTTTAATGATTATATTGCCAAACCCGTTAAACCAGATACTTTACTGGGAATTGTCAACTTCTGGCTTTCCCGATTCAATAGCAATGACAAACTTTCATCACCTATGAATGAAAATTTGGAACATATAGATCATGATATACTGAATGACTTGTTGAGGTTTACTGATGCCCAGTCACTACTCAGTTTAATCGATGAGTTCGTTGAGGAAACAAGGTCTGATATCCAGTCAATTGCTAAATTTAAAGAGTCAGATAGACACTCTGAAATTTTAAGTATCTTGCACACCATAAAAGGGAATGCCGGTTCTTTCGGGTTCACAGTTCTTTCCTCTTTAGCGGCTGAAATTGAGGTGAAGATAAAAAGTAAACAACTTGAAACCATTGATTCAGACCTCGATGGATTTATAGAATATTCAGATTCCCTTTTGAGAGACTACCACAGACTGTTAAAGATTAATTAATTATGACAAACGCAGAATACAAGAAGGTTCTGGTTGCAGAAGATAGTTCAGTAATACAAAACCTACTGAAGAAAATCCTTCTGTTTGAAAATTGCAAAATTACATCAGCTAAGGATGGACAAAGTGTTCTTGACAAATTCAATGCTGAAGATTTCGACTTAGTAATAATGGATATTAACCTTCCTGTTTTAAGTGGCCTTGAGGCTACAAAAAAGATCAGAGCAGGCAAGACTAAGAAGTCTAAAATTCCAATTATCGGTATTTCAGGGAACGCTAAAAACCTTCCTGTTGACGAATTCTTTGAAGCGGGTATGAATGAATACATTCAAAAACCGCTTGACTATGACAAGCTCATAGAATTGGTAAAGAAATACACTCAAACTAATTAATGTCGGTAAAATACACGAAGCACTTCTTAGGTAAACTCGAAGACATTTTCGCAGAATCGGATTATGTATTGCGTTATGAAAAAGGCAATTTTAAGTCTGGTTACTGTATTCTGAAAGATACCAAGATTGCTATTGTGAATAAATACTACACCACAGAAGGCAAAGTAAATTGCCTGATCGACATTCTTAAATCTGTAGAAATTGACCAGAAGCGGCTTAGCGACAAAAACGCTAAGCTGTTGATGGAACTATCTCAAACCTCTCTCGAGCTTTGAAAATCACTGTACTTGGTTCCGGAACCTCACAAGGTGTACCTGTAATAGGATGCAATTGTTCAGTATGTACCTCACTTGATTTCAGAGATAAAAGACTTCGCGCTTCCATCCATGTGGAGACAAAGGGTAAAAGCATCATTGTGGACTCCGGACCTGATTTCAGGCAACAGGTCTTAAGAGAGCGCATAAAGCAACTTGATGCGCTTCTTTTTACTCATGAGCATAAGGATCACACTGCCGGAATGGACGATATCCGTTCCTTCAACTTTATGCAACAAAAAGACATGCCGCTTTATGCTGATCCACGGGTATTGAATCAACTGAAGCAGGAGTTTTCCTACGTATTTTCTGAAAAGAAATACCCAGGTGTTCCGCAAGTAGAAGTTCATTTGCTCGATGGTGAACCGTTTGACTTTGAAGGAGTCAAAATCACCCCAATAGAGGTCTTACATTATAAACTACCGGTCTATGGTTTTCGCTTTGGTGATTTCACCTATATAACTGATGCCAAAGAAATTGGAGAGGAGTCTCTGGAGAAAATAAAAGGGAGTAAAGTAGTTATTCTCAATGCACTTCAGAGAACCGAGCATTTAAGCCATCTGACTTTGGATGAAGCCCTGAAAATGGCAGAAAAAATTGGCGCAGAGAAAACCTATCTGACCCACCTGAGTCATAGAATGGGGAAACATCAGGAAGTAGAAGCTCTACTTCCCGACAATGTCTCAATAGCTTTTGATGGATTAAAAATCGAAATAGACGATTAGTCTACTACCTTGATTTTTAAGGTATTGGTTCTACCCAACTCATTGATGGGCATACTGGCTGTGGTGATGAATATTTCACCCTGCTGTAGTCTGCCTGCATTTTTCAATATCTCTTCCTGATCTTCGAAAGTCTGATCAGTAGATTGTTTGCTGTCATAATAGAAACCTTCCACACCCCAGACCAATCCCAATTTGGTCAGTAGATTCTTATTGGCAGTGAAGATAAAAATCTTTGCATGTGGTCTGTGAGAAGACAGTTTAAAGGCTGTATATCCGGAAACTGTGTTCCCTGTAATAGCATGAGCACCCACTTGTTCACTCAACTTGGTTGCAGCCAACATCACGTTGTCGTTGATGAAGGTATCACTATCTTCATTCGGGCTATGGAATCGGTCATATATTTCGGCCGATGCTTCTACTGAAGAGATGGTTCTGGCCATGTACTTCACGGTTTCAATAGGATATTTACCCGCAGCTGTTTCAGCAGAAAGCATCATAGCATCAGCCCCATCCAGTACCGCATTCGCCACATCATTGGTTTCCGCTCTGGTCGGTCTTGGATTGCTAATCATGCTCTCCATCATCTGAGTAGCAATAATTACCGGTTTAGATGCCTTGTTACACTTATCAACAATCATCTTTTGAGCCATAGGAACCTCTTCCATTACAATCTCAACCCCTAGGTCTCCACGGGCCACCATCAATGCATCAGACGCTTCAATGATTTCATCTATATTCTTTAGCGCCTCTGGTTTTTCGATTTTGGCAACTACACGAATATCCTTTCCGGACTTCTTGATTCGCTCCTTGAGGTCAATAATATCTTTGGCAGTACGAACAAACGAAAGAGCTATCCAATCGACATCCTGAGAGATACCGAACTCTAAATCCTTTTTATCCTTTTTAGTCAAGGCAGGAGCCGAAACATCAGTAAACGGAAGGTTAATTCCTTTTCTTGATTTTAAAGATCCGCCATACTTTACTTCGCAGATTACCTCGTTGCCCTTTTTGTCTTTTACAAAGAGTTCAAGGTTACCATCGTCAATTAATACCACATCTCCGATCTGAACATCTTTTGGCAAATCCTGATAAGAGGTACTCACTTTTTTTGAAGTCCCCAAAAGGCTATCGGTAGTGATAATCAAATCTTCTCCCGGCTCAATAAAAACCTCACCATTTTCCACCTTCTCTACACGGATTTTCGGTCCTTGTAAATCCTGTAAAATGGAAACATGTGTTCCCAATTCCTGATTGACTTCTCTGATTCTCTCGACTACACCTGCATGCGTTTCGTGCTCTCCGTGAGAGAAATTAAGCCGGAAAACGTTTACACCGGCTAATACAAGTTCTTTTAATACTTCCTTAGATTGACTTGCCGGACCTACTGTTGCAACAATTTTGGCCCTTTTTGAATGTATAGAGTGACCCATTTTAGAAAATAAGGTTATCCTTAGACTTTAGTGTCTGAGCGTTGATTTTGGTTGTAAACTGCACGAAAGGTATTTGTTTGATTTCGCTAATAAAAGCATTCTCATCGAAAGTATTGGTTTCGTTTTCCAAAAGCAGGAAATAGTCAAAATTTTTCAATTCAGGGAGCAAATAGGCATTAAAAGCCTCTTCTGTTTCTTCTGCTCTATTCTTAATTAATCGTACCGTTCTGAATTCATCAGAATCTATATAGTTAAGAATAGAGAGACTCTTCTTTTCATTAAAGCCTATCTCTATGTTCTCAGCCATGATTAAGTTGAGCCCTAGCTCCTTATTAATAGACCATGCGAGCTTGTAGGGCTTAACGTTGGCATTGAGTGCCAAAATCAGAAAGTCAAAATCGTAAGATACCTGAAGCTTATTTTTAGCCATAATGGGCGAAATTAGGGCATTTAGCCACTTAGGACAAGATTAAAAATTTTGTTTGACATATGGGCAGAATTGCATTTCTTTGCATCGAGTTTTAACTAAATATTAACCAAAATGTCAGAAATCGCATCAAAAGTTAAGGGTATTATTATTGATAAATTAGGTGTTGAAGATTCTGAAGTTACTCCTGAAGCTAGCTTCACCAACGATCTTGGCGCTGATTCCCTTGACACTGTGGAATTGATTATGGAGTTCGAGAAGGAGTTTAACATTTCAATTCCAGACGATCAAGCTGAGAACATCGCAACAGTAGGCGATGCAATATCCTATTTGGAAGCAAACGTTCAGCAATAACTTTTCACTTACGACTCCTATATGCAATTAAAAAGAGTTGTAGTAACAGGTTTAGGTGCACTTACGCCCTTAGGCAATGGTCTCAATACTTATTGGGATAACTTGGTTAAAGGTGTGAGTGGTGCCGGACCCATCACCAAATTCGATCCTGAGAAATTCAAGACCAAATTTGCCTGTGAGGTAAAAGGGTATGATCCAAATGACTACTTCGACAGAAAAGAAGCCAGGAAAATGGATTTGTTTACCCAGTATGCCATGGTAACTGCCGATGAGGCGGTAAAGGATTCTGGTCTTGACCTGGAAAGCATCGATAAAATGAAAGCCGGAGTTATCTGGGGTTCAGGAATCGGTGGTCTCAGAACCTTCCAGGAAGAAGTAATGTCATTCGCCCAGGGCGATGGCACTCCAAGGTTCAATCCTTTCTTCATTCCAAAAATGATTGCAGATATCTCTGCAGGAATGATTTCTATCAAATACGGTTTTCACGGGCCTAATTTCGTTACAGTTTCAGCCTGTGCTTCTGCTACCAATGCCATGATTGATGCCATGACCTATATCAAATTAGGTAAGGCAAAAGTGATGATCACCGGTGGTTCTGAAGCCTCTGTGACTGAAGCCGGAATGGGAGGTTTCAATGCAATGAAAGCCCTTTCTGAGAGAAATGATTCTCCTGAGACTGCTTCAAGGCCGTTTGATAAAGACAGGGATGGTTTCGTATTAGGTGAAGGAGCCGGAGCTCTCATTCTCGAAGAGTATGAGCATGCTAAGGCCAGAGGTGCAAAAATCTATGCAGAACTGGTAGGTGGCGGTATGTCTGCCGATGCTTATCACATTACAGCCCCTCATCCGGAAGGATTGGGTGCAGAAAATGTAATGATCAATGCACTGGAAGATGCACAGATGAAACCAGAAGAAATCGACTATATCAATGTACATGGAACATCTACCCCATTGGGTGATATTTCTGAAGCCGTTGCTATAGAAAAGGTATTTGGAGAACATGCTTACAAGCTGAATATCTCCTCTACCAAATCGATGACAGGTCACCTGCTTGGTGCTGCCGGAGCTATTGAAGCTATTGCCAGTATTATGGCTATTCAGCACCAAATTGTGCCCCCAACCATTAATCACTTTACTGATGATGACCGATTCGATCCTAAACTGAACTTTACGTTCAACAAGGCTCAGTCAAGAACCATCAATGCAACAGTGAGCAATACTTTTGGTTTCGGAGGGCATAACACATCAGTTGTATTCCGTAAAATTGACTAAACGTGCGGTTATTCATAAACCGTCTAAAGTCCTTTTTTAGAACCTATAGTAAAGAAGACAAAGCGCTTATTGCCTCTATCAAAATGATAACAGGCAGTAAGCCTTTTAATTTAAAGCCTTACCTCATTGCCACTCAGCACACCTCTGTGGCCAAATCTGTTAAAAAGGGCTTCAAAGAATCTAATGAAAGGCTTGAATACCTTGGCGATGCAGTACTCAGTGTAGTGGTTGCCGAGTACCTCTTTAAGCGCTTCCCATTCAAAGATGAAGGTTTCCTTACTGAAGTCAGGTCACGCATTGTGAGTAGAGAAAGCCTTAATGCAGTGGCCAGAACCATTGGTGTTCCTCAGATCGTACGCTACGACAGAAAGCGCAAAACACCCAATTCTCATAAATCTCTATACGGAAACACCCTGGAGGCTCTGATTGGAGCAGTCTATCTAGACAAGGGGTTCAACTACAGCAGAAGATTCATATTAAAGAAACTACTTCTTCCCCACTTCGACCTGGAGGAGATCATAAGTACCACCAAGAACTATAAGAGTAAGCTGATTGAGTGGACTCAGAAGAATGCTAAAACTCCAACTTTCGAACACCTCTCCACCATTGACAAAGGCCATTATAAGGAGTTTGTGATGGAAGTAAGAATTGATGACGAACCAATAGCCAAGGGGCATGGTTTAAGCAAGAAGAAGGCTGAGCAGGATGCTGCGAGAGAAGCCTGTTTAATTCTAGAGCTGGAGGAGCAATGAGAAAGTACAGAGTTGGAGGAGCTACGGTTAATCAAACCCCACTGGATTGGAAAGGTAATATTGAGCGACTGAAGGTCGTATTGCGGGAAGCCAGGGAACAGCAAGTTGAAATCTTATGCCTCCCTGAACTATCCATTACAGGCTACGGTTGCGAAGACATATTTCTAAGCGACTGGTTACCTAAAAAGGCGCTTACCTTCATCCCTGAATTGGTTGAAGAAACAAAGGGACTCCTCACCACCCTCAACTTACCGATTCGTCATAACGGACTTTTGTACAATTGTACAGTCATGGTTCAGAACAAAAACATTCTGGGTGTCTATGCCAAGCAATACATGGCCCTGGATGGAGTGCATTACGAACCACGCTGGTTTAACCCCTGGCCTCAGGGAGTTGTAGAAGAAATCGAAATTGCGGGCAATCGGTATCCAATCGGAGATCTGACTTTCGACTTTGAGGATTGGAAAATCGGTATCGAAATTTGTGAGGATGCCTGGAGAGGAGATGTAAGGCCTGCCTGCCGCCTGGTAGAAAAAGGCGTTAACCTGATTCTCAATCCCAGTGCCAGTCACTTTGCCATGCAAAAGACTAAAGAACGGATTGATTTAGTCGCAGCATCGTCAAAGAATTTTAACTGCACCTACGTTTATGCCAACCTTTTGGGCAATGAAGCCGGAAGAATGATCTATGATGGAGAAATCATGATCGCTCAACGTGGAGAAATACTGTTAAGAAATGAGTTACTAAGCTTCAAACCTCACCAGCTTAGTTTTGGGGACTTCTCACCAGATCAGTCTACGGAAAGAAATCCAGACCTGATTGCTCCGGTAGAGTCTAAAGAAACTGAGTTTCCTAGGGCCTGTAGTCTGGCCCTTTTCGACTACATGAGAAAAAGCCGATCAAGAGGCTATACGCTGTCACTAAGTGGCGGAGCAGACTCTGCTACCTGTGCGGTTATGGTAGCTGAAATGGTTAAAAGAGGCATATCAGAGCTTGGTAAAGAAACCTTCTGTCAATCGATTGGCTTTCCACAACTGGCCAAACTGAGTGAAAAAGAAATAGTCTTTAACATCTTTAATACTGCCTACCAGGGTACGGTAAACTCTTCTGAGACTACGCTGAATGCGGCTAAATACCTGGCCGATTCAATTGGTGCCCGCTTCTACAGCTGGACGATTGATTCAACTGTTCAGGCGAATACAGAAATTATAGAAGGTGCCCTTGAACGAAAGCTTAGCTGGGAACAGGATGACCTGGCCTTACAGAATATTCAGGCCAGATCCAGAAGCCCCATTATCTGGATGTTGACCAACATCACCAATACACTGCTCCTAACTACCTCCAACCGAAGTGAAGGAGATGTAGGCTATGCCACTATGGATGGTGATACCAGCGGTAGCCTGGCCCCTATTTCATCTGTTGATAAGCACTTTATCAGACAATGGCTGAGATATGCAGAGGAACAACTTGGATATGAAGGCCTGAAATATATTAACAGCCTTCCTCCCACTGCTGAATTAAGACCTCAGGAACACAAACAAACGGATGAGGATGACTTAATGCCCTATCACATTATGGTTGAAATCGAAAAGCTTGCTATTCGAGATCATAAGTCTCCACTTGAAGTTTTTAATCAGCTTAAGACTTTGAACCTGGAATCTGATACTCTTTTGAAAGAACACATTCGCAAGTTCTACAGGCTTTGGAGCAGGAATCAGTGGAAGCGTGAAAGACTAGCCCCGGCTTTTCATCTGGATGAATTTAATGTTGATCCCAGAACATGGTGCAGATTCCCTATCCTGTCAGCAGGTTTTTCTGAAGAACTAGAAGAATTATAATTTATTCCTGAAAGTTGAAGGCTTTATGGCATGGAAACTGCCAGCTTAAAGCATTTCGTATATATTTGCTCCATGCACAGTCTATCATTGCTATCGTACATCGTATGGGATCCCATGCGCGAAATCATTAAGGGTATACAACCACCAGTCTGGTACAGTGTATTATTCGCTGCAGGGTTCATTTTCGGATACCAGATCATGGTATACATTTTCAAAAAAGAAGGCAAAAACCCGCTCAATGTAGATACGCTTTCAGTGCATATGATTCTCGCCACCATTATAGGTGCACGGCTTGGTCATTTACTTTTCTATGAACCGGAAAAGCTACTGGCCAACCCCTTGGTATTCTTTAAAACCTGGGAAGGTGGCTTAGCCAGTCACGGAGCAGCCTTTGGAATTCTTCTCGCTCTGTTTTTGTACTCCAATTACTTTGTGGTAGCGAAATGGAGTCCTTTTAAGTTTAAATTCATTAAGCAGAAACGTGAAGGGCAAAGCTATTTATGGATCGTAGACAGAATCGTCATAACGGTAGCGCTGGCAGGAGCATTCATTCGCTTTGGAAATTTCGTAAACTCTGAGATTATTGGTAAACCAACTGAATCAGATTATGGGGTGGTATTTGGCAGAGTAGCAGAAGAAAGATTCGAAAAATCTTCGCTTGGCTTTGAATCAGTAGAGGCCTCTAAAGGTTATTCTGATCAAAGACTCGAGCCAGGAATTGTTCCGGTAGACCTTACCTTCATTTTCGAAAACAATCAAATATCTGAAGCGCAGGCAGCACAAATCATCGAAAGTAATGTACGAAGCATATTGGTAAGTGATCCTAACATAGCTGAACACTATGTACAACCCAATGCTCCTTTGGATTATGAACTGGGTCTTGTAGATCGCAAAATGCAGGCTGTCGTTCATACCTGGGGAATAAGCAGACACCCCTCTCAGCTTTATGAATCCGCTACCTGCATTCTATTATTTATTATTCTATTAGTCATCTGGTTCCGTTGGAAAGAAAAAACTCCTGAAGGCCTGCTTACCGGCTTGTTTCTGATATGGATCTTTGGACTCAGGTGGTTCCATGAAATTTTCAAAGAAAATCAGGTAGCCTTTGAAGATGGTATGACTTATAACATGGGGCAGTTGTTGAGTATTCCTCTGGTACTAATAGGGGTATTTATACTTGTAAGAGTCATAGTATTATCTAAGAAAGCTAAAGAATAGCGTGCGGAGAAATTTGTCAAGATTGGTTTTGTTGGTGTTGTGTGGTTTGAGCTTCGGCCTTGACAGTCTTTGCCAGGACTATCCCGATATCGATCCTGAAACTGATGTTACTATTGGTAAAATCTACATTACGGGTAACAAAAGGACACTCCGCTCAATCATTCTGAGAGAATTGAATTTTGAGGAAGGTCAGACTCTGAAAATGAAAGACCTGGCCACAACGATTGAACTCGATCAGCAAAAACTGATCAATACCAGGCTTTTTGTAACCGCAGAAATTGTCCCTCTATTCCTTTCCTCCAACAATGCCGAAATACTCATCAGAGTGCAGGAAAGGTGGTACATATTCCCTGTCCCCATATTTAAACTGGCCGACAGAAACTTCACCGAGTGGTGGGTAAATCAGAATCGGGATTTTTCAAGGGTCAATTACGGGTTGCAACTCTACCATCTGAATTTTTCAGGCAGAAACGATAAGTTGGTGCTTAGAACTCAATTTGGGTTTACCAAGCAATACAGTTTTCAGTATTCCATCCCTTACATCAACAAAGAGCAAACAGCAGGACTCACTTTGTCTACCTCTTTTGCCACCAATAAGACAGTCAGCTATTCTTCTGATGGCCACAGGCTGCAGTTTGTAGAAAGCGATAATACCATTCGTAGATTATTCAGCAGTTCTGGAGCACTTACATTCAGACCTTCCTTCTATAACCGACACACCTTTTCCTTAGGATATAACCGTGCGACCATTGCTGATGATGTGCTAATCCTCAATGACCAGTACTTTGGGCAAGGTTCCACACTTCAGGAATACTTTGCTTTCGCTTATTCCTTTGTACACGACAAAAGAGATTATGTGGCCTATCCCCTCACCGGAACTCGTTTTTCCGGAAGTATAAGCCAATTGGGGCTGGGTATCTTTGATGATATCGATATGTTTTCTGCCCGAATCGACTACTCTACCTATACCCAACTGGGAGAAAAACTATTTTGGGCTAACTCGGTAGATATCTACAAAAATTTTGCAAGTGATATTCCCTACCTCGTCCGTTCCGGTTTTGGTTATAATCCTGACTTTATTAGGGGATATGAGAGGTATGTGGTAGAAAGCGACTTCCTTGGAGCTTATCGCACCTCTATGAGATACCAAATTCTGAAAGGGGTAAAAGAATTGAACCCAAGGAGTATGATCGATCAGTTCAGAACCCTGCCCTATGCCTTCTACATTAAGCTCTTTATGGATGCCGGTTATGCAGGCGATCCACTGGCAGTGAACTCCAATAACTTCTTCAACAACAAATGGATTGGCAGTGTAGGTGCCGGTTTAGACATTGTTACCTACTATGATTTCGTAATTCGCTTCGAATACAGTGTTAACCGTGAAGGAAATACCGGATTTTTTGTGAACTTCAGGTCTGCTCTATAGTCAATACCAGTAATCTAGAGCCTAACACCTTATTGAACAGTGCGAAAAGTCACACTCACAATATTTATTCTGCTGGCTTTTATTGGTCAGTCGAGAAGTCAGATTTCAGGAGTTCCTCCCAAGGGACCTGTTTCACTGGCTTTGGGTGGTGTCTCTTCGTCTACTGCAAATGAATGGTCCATATTCAATAACCCGGCTGGTCTAATTGCCAATGAAGGGTTGAATGCCTTAGTTTCATACCAAACCATTTTCAACTTTGCACCATTCAATACGGTGGCTGCTGCAGTCAATTCCGAAACGCCCTGGGGCAACGCTTCTTTTGGGGTTTATCGCTTTGGCGATGAATTATTCAGCAATCAGATGGCAAGTCTTGGCTTCGCCAGGAAGATTGGTATCATGAGCCTGGGAGTCAAAGCCAATGTTCTGCAATATAACATTGATGGGTTTGGAAAGCGCTCGGTCTTTGTGGCTGAAATGGGTGCCCTGGCACAGTTTTCCCCTCAGCTATACTTTGGCGTCCATGTTTATAATTTCACTCAGGCTGTTATTGCTGTGGAGAGTCAGGAGAAAGTACCCACCATCATCAGACTCTCATTGAACTACAGACCTGAAGAAACGCTCAATTTATTTATTGAAGGTGAAAAGGATGTGGAAACCGATCCTGACTTACGGCTGGGTCTGGCTTATAGCCTGATGGAGGACCTATGGCTGAGAACGGGCTTTTCAACACTTACGAACAGACACTCTTTTGGCGCAGGCTTTAGTTTTCAGCGCTTTACAATCGACTATGCCATCCGGGCGAATAGAACCACCGGGGCCACGCACAATTTCGGGCTGACATTTCAGATCCGAGACTAATGAAACTCCAACATATCGTCCTGACCTTTTCTCTACTGATCTTATGCTCAACGAGAATCTGCGCACAAAAGAATCAATCATTTGATTTACAACTCTTCATCGAGTCCTTTTTTAACCTTCAGGATGAGTCCATAAACTATGAAGACCTCTATGAGAGACTACTCTTATTGTATGAGAACCCAATCAATTTAAACTCGGCATCAGACAATGAATTGAAGAGCATACATCTCCTCTCCAATGCTCAAATAGATTCTCTCAAAAGCTACATTGATCAAAACGGCAAACTGTTAACACTTTATGAGCTCCAATTGATTGAAGGGTTTGATATCAATACGATTGAAAGAATTCTGCCCTTTATCACTGTAGACTCAAGTGAGCTCACACGTGATGACCGGCCTCTTCATCAAAGAATACTTACTGAAAGAAACAACTACCTCATTTATAGATATAGTCAAACCCTGGAAACCAAAGAAGGCTTTACTCCACAAGAATCTCCTGACGACAATAAGTATGCAGGAGGAAGAGCAAGCCATTACCTGAGGTACAGGGTTTCTAAACCCGGGGACTTCAGTCTTGGCCTGACTACTGAAATAGATGCCGGAGAAAAATTCACCTGGGATTCGGAAACACATCGATATGGAATGGATTTCTGGTCAGCACACTTTATGGTTGAACACCATAAGAGTTTCAGAAAAATTATCCTGGGAGATTATCAGCTTCAGTTTGGGCAGGGTCTCATTTTTGGTACCGGATTAGGGATTGGCAAAGGTTCAGAAACAATCAACACCCTGGAAAGGGTCAATCTGGGGATCAGGCCATATACTTCAGTTTTAGAGGGAGGCTTCCTCAGAGGCACTGCCTTTACTCTTGAATTAGGAAAACCTCTGGAGCTAACCACTTTTGTTTCCAGAACCAGACAAGATGCATTTATCAGAAATGATTCCGAATCCTACGAAAGCTATTTTTCATCCTTTCAAACCTCGGGTTATCACAGAACTGCAAGTGAAATTGAGAACAAAAATCAGGTCATTGAGACGGTGCTCGGAGCAAATCTTCACCTTAAAGTCAATGAAATCACTCAATTTGGTGTAGTCTTGAGCACTACACATTACAGCCTTCCGGTACAAAGAAGTAATCAGGCTTATAATCTTTTTGAATTTACCGGCAATCATAATCAGAATGCCAGCTTCTACACGAATTTCAAGATCAGGCAATTTCGCTTTTTTGGAGAGTTGGGTATCTCTAAAAGTGGTGGAAGGGGGCAGGTATTCGGATTTACCTCAAAGCTGATCCCTCAACTTGAATTCGCCATGCTGTTCAGAAACTACACCAGAGATTTTCATTCACTCAGAGGCAATTCATTTGCCGAAGGCAGTAGGAACATCAACGAAAACGGAATCTACTGGGGATTCAAGTACACTCTGAATAGTAAATTATTTCTTACAGCATATTATGACACCTTCTACTTCCCCTGGCTTAGATTCAGAGCTGATACTCCATCAGAAGGTAATGATTATATGTTGAGGCTGAATTACCTACCAAGATCGGGGCTTCAGGTGTATGTACAGTATAGAAATAAAGCTAAAGAGGAAAATGGAAGCCCTGGTATTGACGCCCTAAAGATGGTTCAAAGAGGGGTTAAGGAACAAGCCCTAATCAACCTTGATTATGATATTCATGAAAGACTCAAGCTAAGGTCAAGAATACAAATGAGCCGTTATGAGATGTCCGGACTTAGCTCGAATGGCTATGCTTTCATTCAGGATGCCATTTATCATACCGGCCCTTTTGTTTTCAGCGGGCGAATAGCACTGTTTGACACCGAGGGTCTCAATAACCGTCAATATGCTTATGAAAGAGATGCGCTCTACGCCTTTTCCATTCCCGCCTATAGTGGAGAGGGTATTCGCAACTATCTGCTGATACAATACAAACTTAACAGGCAGTTAGACTTCTGGCTGAGGTTGGCCAGAACAAGCTATTACGACCGGGATGAAATTGGCACAGGTCTTGAAACCATTCAGGGAAACAAAAAAACTGATCTTAGATTTCAGTTAAGGTTCAAGATCAGATAATCCTTCCATTTAACCCATTTGGTTTGTTGGTCAACCCAAACTTTGATAATTTCCGAATCCTAAAATGTAAATAGAAATGAAGCTAAAACTGACAGTATTCTTCATCGCTTTAATTGGACTGGTATCTACTGGGCTGGCTCAACAGAAAGCAACAAGAAAGAACAGCGAAAGATGGCAGCAATATGCCAAATACTATATGGAAATCGATATGAACGTAGAAACCAATCGATTCCAGGGAGTGCAGAAATTAGAATACACCAACAATTCTCCTGATGTTTTAAATCAGGTATTCTATCACCTCTACTTCAATGCTTTCCAGCCGGGAAGTATGATGGATGTCAGATCCAGAACTATCAATGACCCAGACAGAAGAGTGAGAGACAGAATCTCAAAACTCTCCGATGAAGAAATCGGATATCAGAAAATCTTCTCTTTGAAGCAAGATGGTCAGGACCTGGACTATGAAGTGGTTGGAACTGTCTTAGAAGTACAACTGGCAAAGCCTATACAGCCAGGACAAACGGTTACTTTCGACATGACTTTCGAAGGTCAGGTTCCGCTTCAGATCAGAAGATCGGGTAGAGACAATGCCGAAGGAGTCAGATATACCATGACTCAGTGGTTCCCTAAATTAGCTGAGTATGACTATCAGGGCTGGCATGCTGACGAGTACATTGGCCGTGAATTCTACGGTGTATGGGGAGATTATGAAGTAAAAATCTCGATAGACAAGGATTATGTCATTGGTGGTACCGGATACCTTCAGAACCCTCTTGAAATAGGTCATGGATATGAGAATGAAGGAGAAACCGTCAACAAGAAGATTCAAAACGGAAAGCTAACCTGGCACTTCATAGCACCTAATGTGCATGACTTTGCCTGGGCTGCCGATCCTGATTATGTGCACGACAAACTGACAATGGATAGTGGTCTTGTGCTTCATTTCTTCCACCAAAAAGGACAGAATGAGAAAAACTGGGCAGACCTGATGCCATTGGCAGAAAGAGCTTTTGAATATGCCAGTGCCAACTTTGGCCAGTATCCTTACAAGCAGTTCTCAGTAATTCAAGGCGGTGACGGTGGAATGGAATACCCTATGTCTACCATGATTACCGGAATGAGAGGAAGCCTGCTTGGTGTGACCATTCACGAAGCACTTCACGATTGGTACCATGGAGTTTTGGGTAACAATGAAGCACTTCACCCATGGATGGACGAAGGTTTCACCTCTTATGCCTCATCAAGAATCTCAAGACATCTCAGATCTAATGGAGACGAAGAAACTACCATCGATAACCTGGGAATGGGTGCCAATGGTGGTTATATCAGAATCGCTCAAAGTGGGGTTGAAGAACCATTGAGTACTCATTCTGATCACTATAACCTGAACGGAGCTTATAGCGCTGCAGCCTATAGCAAAGGTTCCGTTTGGATGAGTCAAATGGGTTATGTAATTGGTGAAGAAGCCTTAAACAAAGGTTTGATCGAATACTTCAACACCTGGAAGTTCAAGCACCCAAATCCAAATGACGTATTAAGAGTGTTTGAAAACGTATCGGGTCTTGAGCTTGACTGGTATAACGAATACTTTGTTTATACCACCAAGACCATCGACTATGGTATTGGCAATGTAGTAGGCGAAGGAAATTCAACTAAAGTAACCCTTGAGAAAATTGGCCTGATGCCGATGCCGATGGATGTTGTGGTCACCTATAAGGATGGCACCAAAGAAGTACACTATATGGCTTTGAGAATGATGCGTGGAGAGAAGCCTGCTGAAACAGATGATCCAAGAGTTGTCCACGCTGACTGGCCATGGACCAATCCAACTTATGAATTCAGCATTGACAAACCTATCTCTGAGATTGCTTCTATTCAAATCGATCCATCAGGAAGAATGGCAGATATCAACAGAGACAATAACGACTGGAAAGCAGAAGCTATTGAGAATAAAAAGTAATTGTCAATAGACATTAGCAGTATTTAAAGAAGCTGTTTTGAACCTCACTCCTCCAGCGTCACCCTGAACTTGTTTCAGGGTCTCAATGAGAGAGTAACAAGCCAGAGATGCTGAAATAAATTCAGCATGACGTACTCTGGTCTGAGTTCAAAACAGCTTCTTTCCTTTTCACAAAAGAGTACCATTTCACAACTATTTCTATTCCAGGCTGTTCATCACAGTACGACACTCTTTTAATTGCTGAATTCATTAACTTGAAAGAAATCGATCATCGTCATGCCTAAGTACAATCTCAAGATTAATAACAAAAGCTATACGGTAGAGGCTGAACCTCAGACTCCCCTACTCTGGGTCATCAGAGATGAAGTTGGCCTCACCGGAACAAAATATGGCTGTGGTATCGCTCAGTGTGGTGCCTGCACAGTTCACCTGAATGGAAGTGCTGTAAGGTCATGCTCGCTTCCAGTTTCAGCCATTGCCAATCAGGAAATTATCACCATAGAGGGACTGTCTAATGACAACAGTCACCCGGTGCAGAAGGCCTGGCTGGAAGTACAAACTCCTCAGTGTGGATACTGTCAGTCGGGACAAATCATGTCAGCAGCTGCCTTGCTCAACAGCAACCCAAATCCGAATGATGAGCAGATTGATCAGGCCATGTCCGGGAATATTTGCCGCTGTGGGACTTATCACAGAATTAGAAAAGCGATTCATGTAGCCTCAAACGAAATTACCAATGGAAGCAAATAGAGTCAATCGAAGAAAATTTCTGAAAGTCACCGGTATAACCGGAGCATTTCTGGCCATTGGTTTTGATAAGCTGGCATTTGGCGGCAACGAAAGCACGCTGAAGAAACTCATGCCTGAAGATTTGATTTCAGGAGAAAGCCTTAACCCTTATGTCACGGTCAGTGAATCAGGTGAGATAACCATGATGGCCCATATACCGGAATTAGGACAGGGTATTTTCCAGGGTATTCCGGCAGTAATTGCTGAAGAAATGGGAGTCAATATGGATCAGGTAACCATTATTAAAGCCAGCGCCTTAAGGAAATATGGAGCTCAATCTATTGGTGGGAGCCGAAGTATCCGAACCATGTTCAACCCCATGCGGCAATTAGGTGCAGCTACTAAAGACCTGTTCATTCGTGCTGCGGCCAAAGAATGGGGAGTTAGTCCGGAAAGTTGTGAAGCCAGAGATGCCAAAATCTATTCAAAAGATGGTTCCAAAAGCCTTAGCTATGGTGAACTGGTGAAATCAGCCGCTCAACTGGAATTGTCTGATAATCCCAAACTGAAGAACAAGTCAGAATTCACAATTATCGGTAAGGCTACCCAACGGCCTGACCTTATCGGCAAAGTAAATGGTTCGGCAGATTTTGGAATAGATGCCAAAACAGAAGGCCTTTTATATGCCACCATAGAAAGGTGCCCAACACTACAGGGAGCAGTAAAGAGCTACGATAAACAAGCAGCCATGTCTGTTGACGGAGTTCATGATGTCATGGAGATCAAAAGAACAGTTTACGGCAAAGAAAACACCGGTATAGCCGTAATTGCCGAAAGTTATTATGCTGCTCAAGAAGGAAGAAAAAAGCTAAATGTACAATGGGACAATGCCGAATTCAAAAAGGTGAATACGGCCAGTTTGTACGAGCAAATGAGAAATCTAGCCAATGAAGAGGGGCTGGAACATGTTGAAAAAGGCAATTTCTCAGCGAGCGTTAGTAGCGCCTCAGAAATATTGGAAGCCACTTATGAGTTGCCATATCTATCTCACACATGTATGGAGCCCATGAATTGTACGGTTCACGTGAGAGAGTACAATACAGCTGAAATATGGGCCTCAAGTCAAAGCCCACAAGTACAGCGACAGCTGGCCCGTGAACTGGGTATATCGGCAGAAGAAGCGGAAGACAAAATAAAGGTACATATGCCCTTTATGGGAGGTGGTTTTGGACGCAGGTCTATGAATGATTCACTGGAAGAGTGCTTCCAAATTTCCAAAGCTCTGAGGAAGCCTGTAAAGCTGATCTGGTCCAGGGAAGATGATACCCAGCAAGGGCCATTCCGACAGGGAACTGTGCATCAGTTTAAGGCTCCTTTTAACCAAGAGGGTGAGCCAGTTGGTCTACAGCATAAAATGGTAAGCTCTTCCATAACCGCGCAAGCCAGACCTAAAGGTAATCGCGTACCATTCGAAGTAATGGAGGGAATTAATACCCACTATGAATTCGAGAACATGTCTGTTCGCTACAACGAGTTCCGAAGCCAGGTACCTATCCATTGGTGGCGTTCTGTCTTTGGTTCTACCAATGGTGTGGCGCATGAAGCCTTTATAGATGAGGTGGCAGTGAAGTCAGGAAAGGACCCTTTGCAGTTTCGAAAGGAGATGCTGAGTAAAGAGCCACGATTTATTAAGGTGCTTGAAAGGCTGGAAAAGGAAGCTAACTGGAATCAGTCACTTGGAGATAATGAAGGTAAAGGGATTTCTATTGTAGAGTCCTTTGGTACCATTGTAGCCCACGCTTTATTCCTTAAAAAGGAAAATGGCAAAGTGACTATCCCTAAAGTGGTATCTGTGGTAGACTGCGGTATTTATGTCAATCCAGATCAGGTGAAAGCCCAAACAGAGGGTAACATCATCTTTGGTCTGACAGCTGCTCTAAAAGACCCCATCACTTTCAAGGATGGAGCTGCAGAGCAAGCTAATTTCGACACTTACAGAATGTTGAGAATTGATGAGGCACCAAGAGACGTTCAAGTACATCTCATAGATAATGATGAAGCTCCTGGAGGTGTTGGAGAACCAGGTTTACCCCCTATCGGGTCTGCCCTGCTCAATGCAGTTTATGACTTAACTGGTAAACGCATCAGGAAGCTTCCATTTGATTTGCAGAAGGTCTAGCCTTTAACTTATCATGAATTATTATATTGAATCCAGTTCTGAGGACTGGATTTTCTTTTATAAAACATACCCAATCATGAATAAGAATAAACTATACCTTCTTTTATTGCCTTTTATAATTGGCTGTAGCCAATCTCCGGAATATCTCATAAAAGGCACAATTGAAAACTATGAGGGCTATATTTTTCTTAGATACAACGATTTTGTGGATAGCACGCTGGTCCAAAATGGCACCTTCGAGTTTACAGGTGAGGTAGATCATGTAGTTCAGGCCACGCTGACGAACCAGTCTGACGGAGCATATTTTGCTCCCTTTTACCTGGGTAATGAGGAAGTTCAGTTAACGGCTTCCTTTCAAAACTCCCGCCTGGGGATGGTAGAAGCAAAGAGTCCCTCCAACCTCTTAATGGCTAAAATCCTTTCAGACCTCGAAGCCATTATGGAAGATGAAGAAAGACTGAGAAGCAATGAAATGTTCCTCTACATTGACTCAATTGCTCATCTCTATCCAAGAAATGAATTTGTAGGGGAACTGACCTCAGAAGTGGTTACAAGTGATTTTATCACGATTCAGCAGTCCAATCAGCTGCTCCAGACTATCGACACGCTTCTTATGGACCCTACAGACCTGAAATCTGTTAGAACAGCACTCAGCCGAATGGAAAGACTTAACCCCGGTGATCAGTTTCCTTCCTTTAGCTTTACCGGCTTCAATAGTGAAATTTACACGATTGAGAGTTTTCCGAATCAATATCTACTGATTGATGTATGGGCTACCTGGTGTGGCCCCTGCCTAAAAGGGTTTCAAGAACTGGTCCCAATCTATGAAGAGCTCGATGGTCAGCTGGAGGTCCTGGCAGTTTCTATCAACCCAACTCAGGATCGGGCCCTTGAATACCTTTCGAAACAAAACTTCCCGTGGAAACAGGCGCATGCTGAAGGTGAATTTGACAATGAGTTTTTGCAGCAATTGGGCGTGGTTTTCCTTCCTTTTTATTACTTAATCAGTCCGGAAGGAGAGATTCTAGCCATTAACCCATCAGTTGATGAAATTCCTGAACTGATCAAAAACCGTGGAAGCCTTAAAGGAGTTTTGAGATAATGGAACATTTGGGATTATACATAATGGGAGGTCTTTACTTACTGGCAGGCCTGCTCCATTTTATCAAACCGAAAGTTTACCTTAAAATCATGCCGCCTTATCTACCCTATCACAAGGAGCTGGTTTACCTGAGTGGAATATGTGAAATGGTATTTGGGGCCATGTTGTTCTTTCCTTCTACCCGAATAATAGGTGCCTGGGGGATTATTCTGACATTGATAGCCGTATTCCCCGCCAACATTTACATGTTAACTTCATACAAAGGCAAAAGACTCTGGTACAGAGCAGCTCTTTGGTTGAGACTCCCTCTCCAAGTTTTGCTGATTTATTGGGCATGGCTGTATACCTGAGAAAGATAGTCAGTACCTGAACCATTTAGCAGCATACGGGTGTTCTCTCACCTTAATGCAGCCCACTTTGAACAAACCTTTTGTAAAAGCCACTATTCTCTTTTGTAGCATGATGACCGTAATGGCCGGAGCAACCATTGCGCCTTCATTACCGGAAATGGCGAAAGCTTTCCCGGATAACCCTGCCGCCAACACGCTGGTTAAACTTGTGCTAACCATCCCGGGCTTAGCCATAGCAATTACTTCTCCTTTCTCAGGTTGGTTTATTGACCGTTTCGGACGTATCCGGTTGCTGGCCTTTATGCTTCTTCTTTATGCCGCAGCCGGGAGTACAGGTTTATACTTGAACACATTGCTAGAAATTATTGTAGGCAGAGTTTTCCTGGGGATTGCTGTTGGGGGCATTATGACAACAGCGATTGCCCTAATTGGCGATTATTTCGAGGGCGAAGAGCGGCAATCATTTTTAGGTATCCAGGCGGGGATCATGGCCCTTTCAGGCACACTGTTTATCAGCCTGGGTGGGTTCCTGGCTGATCTGGGATGGAGATACCCCTTCGCCATTTATTTGTTAGCTCTCCTCGCTATACCCATGGTTCTTATTTTTCTGAAAGAGCCAAAAAGGGAAAGCAAAGAGACAAACCAGATGTCTCGTACAGAATCACGCATTCCTAAAATGGCATGGACCATTTATTTAATCTCCTTTCTGGGGATGGTGGTTTTCTACATGATGCCCGTACAAGTTCCTTTCTTTCTTAAAGAAATATCGGGTGTTGGTAATACTGCTACCGGACTCGCCATTGCCGCGGTCATGCTGGTTGGTGGCATCATGTCTTTTATTTACCCAAAAATCAAACAGAGGCTCACTCACTATCAGATCTATGGCCTTACCTTTCTCTCCTTGGGTATCGGCTATTTTCTTCTCTCGAATGCGAATAGCTATCTGACGACCTTTCCCGGATTGCTAATATCAGGCCTGGGTGCAGGACTCCTTATGCCTAATTCCAATCTCTGTCTGGTGACTTTAGCGAGCAATCAGAATCGAGGCAAAGTATTGGGATTTCTGACCACCTTTATCTTTCTGGGGCAATTTGCTTCTCCTCTAATGTTTCAACCCATCATCAATTCCACTTCGATTAGGGGCGGCTTTCTAAGTATTTCAATCGCTTTGATTATTGTGGCTATCATTGTTCTGATCAGAAACAAAAGGTTAGTAAAGCAAAAACCCCGAATCAAATGACTCAGGGCTTTTTATAGTAAGTTTCTAAAATTCTCTATTTGCCAAAAACATAACGCAGGTTGAGACCAAAGCCATCCACTGAGAAGTCTGTTTCATCAACAATCCTCAATCCGGGACGCCAGTCTATACCCAGGGCTAAAGGTGCTCCGGTAAAGTGATACTCAACGCCAATTTCTCCTGCAGCACCCAGGCTAAAGTTATCTCCAATTCCAAGGAATGGACCAGCACCTACATACCAGAAGAATGTTTCTCCCTCAGCTTCAAAAGGACGGTATAAAAAGTCCCATAAAGCATCAATACCTACAATGTCATTACCAAATGAAACATCGGCATGAATACGACTAAATTCTCCGGCAGAAAAAATAGCATCTACTGCAACATCTCCTCCTGTGACATTACCGAATCTAACACCGAGTTCCTGAGCCTGTACTCCTAAAGCACAGACTGACATTAAGCTAAAAAGTAAGATTAGTTTTCTCATAAGTTTACATTAGTTACAATATTAACTGATTTACTTCTCAACTGTTATAACATAGTTGCCGGCAATGCCTGCTCTAACAGGTCCATCAGACTTAGTGAAGCTAAATACAAACTTACTTGGAGTGAGTTGCTGTATATTAATAACCTTACCATCATCGAGGTCTACTACACGACCCGACTCATCTGACCACTCCCAGGTACCACTAGCTCGAAACAGGTCTCCTGCATTGGTAGTGGTATAGCTTGTACTGGTAAAAGACAAGGCAAAACCGGGGTAATTAGCGCTTACATCGGCTCCATCTACCTTGATGCTACCAAATTGACCCAGAGTCCATTGACCTGCCAGTTTCTCAAAAGCCACATCTGTAGCACGAGGAGTAGCAGGACCATCATCAGGACCACAAGACAAACTAAGCATGGCGATCATGGCCATCAATGTGTAGCTATATATACTTCTGATTTTCATCTTTCTGATTTACAATTTTCAATTTCGATTAACTATCTAATGGTTTGTGGTCTATCTTCTGATCAGGACTTTCTTTCTTACCAATGACTTCTCATTGCTGAACTGAATAATGTATAGCCCACTTTCAAAGCCTGATACATCTATGGTCAACTCAGACTTATCATAGCCTTCTTTCTCCAGTTTGCTCACTCCTGTTGGATTGATCATCTGAATATTTACTGGTAATCCATTCAATTCACTCAGGTCAATAGTAATTGTGGTACTGGCTGGGTTAGGGAATAAATTAATCTGATCATCGCTGATTTGACCATTATCTACTCCCGTCACAATAACTCCTT
Organism: Roseivirga sp.; assembly: GCF_965216855.1. Classification (NCBI taxonomy): domain Bacteria; kingdom Pseudomonadati; phylum Bacteroidota; class Cytophagia; order Cytophagales; family Roseivirgaceae; genus Roseivirga; species Roseivirga sp. The sequence goes on from NZ_OZ244204.1 coordinate 1,070,776, forward strand.
CACCAGAAAGGCCTATCTCAATTACATTGTCCTTTATGTCATCAGTAACATCATAATTAAACACCACCACACCATCATATAATCTGGCTTCTGCTGGTCTGAATACAGCTGAGATGTTTTTAGTTTCACCTGCACCTACCTGTATTGAACCAGGGAGTACACTAAAGCCTTGTGAAGTACTGATTACCCTCACTTCTGTGGCCACATCTCCATTGTTGGTTACTGTCCAGCTCTTCGTACTCGAAAGTCCAAGAATAGTCTGTTCAAAATCTCCTTCACCTTCTACCACAATAATAGCTTCTGCTTCATTAGTGACAGTAATGGTGATGACTTCTTCATAGGTACCTCCAAATCCATCATCAGTTTTCACACGGATGCTGTAGCTGGCTTGTGTCTCAAAGTCATAAGCAGCACCGGCCAGAAGTTGATCTCCACTGATGGTGAAACTTCCATTTCCGCTATCTCCGGTTCCTGCCACCAGACTATAAGTAAAGCTGTCACCTGCATCGGCATCTGTAGTGCTAATGGTGCCAATCACATCACCTATGGCATTATTCTCCTGTAATTCTGAGTTGCTTAAGCCAATATCCGTTGGCGCGAAATTGGTTGTGTAAACCTCTCCTGTAAATGTGGCTCCCAAAGCATTAGCTGCAGCATCTACAATGCTGTCATCAGCTTTGGCATTCAGACCAATAGTTCCTTCTCCACTAATACCATTGACATTAACAGTATATGTGGAAGCATCTATAGCGGTTACCGTATTCACCGAACCCGTTGCTGTTCCGGTGGTAACTACCTCAAAATCAGTAGCATCGACTCCGGTTACATCTTCGCTAAAGGTTACAGTAAAGTCTCTGCTTGTCGTGCCCGTAGGAATCTGGTCTGATTCCGCTCGGGTAATACTATTCACAGTTGGTACTGTTCCGTCAAAGGTTGTACTTACTGTGTTACCCGCTTTACTGGCATTACCTGCAGCGTCAGTTGCTACATCGGCATTCAATGTAACAGTTGTTGTACCATCAGCAGCTGGCGTAATCGTAGCCGTCCATACCGTACCCGAAGTCACGCTAGTGAAATTGCTGGCGGCTCCATTTGTTACGGTGATATCACTAATATCTAGTCCGGATACTGTCTCATCATAAGTGAATGTTGCAGTAAATGCTCCGTTGATGAGTGTTCCTGCATCGCTCGTAATTGTCGGTGTAGGTTTCACTCCATCGACTAATACGGCTGTAGTAGCACCAACATTATTCAATGTAGTAATAGCGTCTACATCAAAAGCATCCTTGATCGTAGCTCCATTCAGGGTAATAGTTCCAGCCAGTCCGATACCATTTACATCAAGATCTCCCTCCTGAACGGTATAACTGAATGTTGCAGTTGAGCTGTTACTTACCGAACCCTGAAGTGTTGCCTGAACAGTATTTGTACCAATTGTTGCCTCCAATACCGGAGAACCTGTAATAGTTATTGGCAAGCTGAAGTTCAAGTCAAACTCAAGGACATCTCCGATACCGTATGTTCCATCAGAAGGAACAGATACAGATGTAACCACAGAAGCAGCTACGGTGGTAAATGTCCACTCAGTGTTATTATTTATACCCGCATAATCATTACCTGCTGCATCCGTCAATGCTCCGGCATCTATCATGACATAGAATTCAGAAGCCGGAGGAAGCAAGGCATTATCCGGATCGATGGTTACCGTACCTCCTGAAATTGTCACCTTGGCACCGGTTACATCTATTGTCTCCAGAATTGAATTATCACTACTCAGTTTAATGACGATATTACCAGCTCCTTTATATACATCTTCAGCAAATGTCATCTCAAGATTTGCGCCTGGTAGGATATCTATAGCGTTGTCTGCTGGACTAAGAACAGGTGCAGAAATGTTAAGATCAAGAGTCAAAGATACCTCATCACTTTCATCTCCCGTATTTCCGGCTATATCTATTGCTCTGGCTTTAACTCGATAGACCCCTTGTGGGCGAGATGGTGGTGTAAATGACCAATCACCATTACTATCTGCTAATACCTCAGCAACTTTAGCATCATCCACTATTACCTCAACAGTACTATTTGCCTCTGCTTTACCTTCCAGGGTTGGGGTGTCATCATTAGTTAAGTTATCGCTATCGCTAATACCTGTATCTGATGAAGTTGCTAACGCTATTGTTGGCGCATCAGGAGGGGTAGTATCCAAAGTGATATCATAAGTAGTTACTCCGCTGCTGTTACCAGCGGCATCAGTCACTGTTACACTCACTGTTTGCGTACCTTCTACACCTCCAAAGAAGCCTGAAAGATCCAGTGACCAGTCACCATTTGCATCTACTGATAAACCTGAGAAAGTTGTACCGTTGAAGGTTAATTCGTAAGTGGCATTAGCTTCTGCTGTACCACTAATAGTCATGTTTGAATCATCATTAATGATAGCATCTGTACTACTTGCTCCCGAATCTCCTGTAATGCCATTCACGACCGGTGCATCTGGTGCAGAAGTATCGATGGTTACGTTAACCACTGTACTTTCAGCACTGGTATTATCAGCAGCATCTGTGGCTTTTGCACTTACTGCTATGGTACCATCCGATAATGGATCGGTTCCATTGTAAGTTAATGTCCAGTCTCCTGAAGCATCGGCAGTAGTTGTTCCTACGCTACTTCCATCCACAAATACTTCTACGGTACTGTTGGCTTCTGCTGTTCCCACCACGGATGGTGTATTGTCGCTTGTAATACCATCGCTACTACTTGATCCTGTATCATCACTTATACTGCTTACTACCGGGGCAGATGGTGCAGTAGCATCCAACGATGTGTCATCAGTTGCTGCAATACCTTCATTACCTGCAGCATCCGTTAATGTAACTGACAGGTTCAATGTACCATCATTTAAGGAGCTTAGATCCGCTAATGTTATCTGGTCTGTTGCAGTAGCTATGGTACCTGTTCCTGAAACTGTAGTTGTTCCATCGGTGATATCGTAGTCATAAGTAGCACCTACTTCTGCACCCGCAAAAGTGAAGGTTGAGGTGGTCAATTCAGCACCACCAATCAATGCATCATCCAGGGTAATTGTATAGCCTGCAGGAGCTGTGACATCGTCATCATCAATAGTTGTTACGCTGACAGTCTGGTCTGCTAAAGCATCAAAATCATCATCACTGCTTGCGTCATCAATAGCCAGAGTGATAATAGTGGTTTGTGTACCGTCACCATCTGTATCATCCGCACCAGTCACTGTTACTGTCTGTGGAGTATCCCAGTTCGCTGTAGTAAAGGTTAAGGAAGCTGCACTTACTGTGGCTTCTCCTGTGTCTCCACTGGTGACATCAATCACTACATTACTGGCCGGCTCTGCATCCAGCACTACGGTAAAGTCGTCTGTGGTTCCTGATTCAGAAACACTTGTACTACTATCTGATTCTGTTATTGTAAAGCCAGCCACATCATCATCACTGTTGTCCACACTCACTGTCTGATCGCCTACTGCATCAAAGTCATCATCTGTACCTGCTGCATCTATCGACATAGTAATGTTGAAAGTCTGAGTGCCGTCTATGATATCATCATCCACTCCTGTTACGGTCACAGTTTGTGGTGTATTCCAGTTCGCTGATGTGAAGGTTAAAGAGGATACACTCACTGTGGCTTCCCCTGTATCTCCACTGGTGACATTAATCACTACATCACTCGAAGGTTCTGCATCCAGTACTACTGTAAAGTCATCTGTAGTTCCTGTCTCTGCTGTGGTTGTTGATCCATCTGACTCTGTTACTGTAAAGCCAGCCACATCATCATCACTGTTATCTACATCCACTGTCTGGTCAACCACTCCATCGAAGTCGTCATCACTGTTGGCATCGTCTACAGCCACAGTCACATTGTAGTTGATCGTTCCGTCAATGATATCATCATCCACGCCTGTTACAGTCACTGTCTGTGGTGTATTCCAGTTCGCTGATGTGAAGGTCAGTGTTGAAGGACTTACTGTACCTTCTCCTGTATCTCCACTGCTTACTGTCAATACTACATCACTCGAAGGCTCGGCATCCAACACAATGGTAAACTCATCTGTGGTAGCAGTCTCTGAAGTAGTAGTTGATCCATCTGCTTCTGTAATAGTGAAGCCGGCTACATCGTCATCACTGTTATCTACATCTACTGTTTCACTGGCTACTCCGTCATAGTTATCATCACTTGAGGCTGCATCTACTGCTACGGTAATGTTGTAGTTGATTGTTCCATCAATCACATCGTCATCCACTCCTGTCACAGTTACTGTTTGTGGTGTATTCCAATTCGCTGTAGTAAAGGTCAGTGTTGAAGGACTTACTGTGCCTTCTCCTGTATCTCCACTGGTTACGGTTAGTACCACATCACTTACTGGTGCTGCATCCAGCACTACGGTGAAGTCATCTGTAGTGGCTGTCTCAGAAGTAACTGTGGTTCCTCCACTTTCTCCAATTGTAATACCTGGAGTATCATCATCAACTGTGGTAACTGATACTGTCTGATCTCCTAATCCATCAAAGTCATCGTCACTACTTGCGTCATCAATAGCAAGGGTAATGGTCGTAGACTGATCTCCATCAAGGTCTGTATCATCTGTACCAGTCACTGTTACTGTCTGTGGAGTATCCCAGTTCGCTGTAGTAAAGGTTAAGGAGGCTACACTCACTGTGGCTTCCCCTGTATCTCCACTGGTGACATTAATCACTACATTACTGGCCGGCTCTGCATCCAGCACTACGGTAAAGTCGTCTGTGGTTCCTGATTCAGAAACACTTGTACTACCATCTGATTCTGTTACTGTAAAGCCAGCCACATCATCATCACTATTATCTACACTCACTGTCTGATCGCCTACTGCATCAAAGTCATCATCTGTACCTGCTGCATCTATCGACATAGTAATATTGAAAGTCTGAGTGCCGTCTATGATATCATCATCCACTCCTGTTACGGTCACAGTTTGTGGTGTATTCCAGTTCGCTGATGTGAAGGTTAAAGAGGATACACTCACTGTGGCTTCCCCTGTATCTCCACTGGTGACATTGATCACTACATCACTCGAAGGTTCTGCATCCAGTACTACTGTAAAGTCATCTGTAGTTCCTGTCTCTGCTGTGGTTGTTGATCCATCTGACTCTGTTACTGTAAAGCCAGCTACATCATCATCACTGTTATCTACATCCACTGTCTGGTCAACCACTCCATCGAAGTCGTCATCACTGTTGGCATCGTCTACAGCCACAGTCACATTGTAGTTGATCGTTCCGTCAATGATGTCATCATCCACGCCTGTTACAGTCACTGTCTGTGGTGTATTCCAGTTCGCTGATGTGAAGGTCAGTGTTGAAGGACTTACTGTACCTTCTCCTGTATCTCCACTGCTTACTGTCAATACTACATCACTCGAAGGCTCGGCATCCAACACAATGGTAAACTCATCTGTGGTAGCGGTCTCCGAAGTAGTGGTTGATCCATCTGCTTCTGTAATAGTGAAGCCGGCTACATCGTCATCTGTATTGATAAAGGTGACAGTTTGATCCGATACAGCATCGTAATTGTCTTCACTGTTGAGATCGTCAACCGAGATAGTAATTACAACATTTGAATTACCATCAATGATATCATCATCCACCCCTGTCACAGTCACTGTTTGTGGTGTATTCCAGTTGGCCGAAGTGAAAGTTAAGGTTGAAGCATCTACTGTGCCTTCTCCTGTATCTCCACTGGTTACAGTTAGTACCACATCACTGAATGGTTCGCTATCGAGTACAACTGTGAAGTCATCTGTAGTCCCTGTCTCACTCACCGTACTGCTTCCTGCTGATTCTGTTACTGTAAAACCAGAAGTATCATCATCGTTGATTGTTATACTTACATTTCCTGCCAGGGCCGCTACTGTCGCGTTGGTTGGATCCGCTGCTACATTAATAGACTCAAAGACCTCGTCCAGATCGTCCTGAACTGCTGTGACAGTTGCCGTACCGGTAGTATTTCCGGCAGTGATTACAATTGAGTTTGATGATAAGGTAAAGTCATCGGTAAGAGTAGCTGTTCCGGGATTTGCATCCAAATCAAGATTAACCGTTACATCCTTTCCACTTACTGCAGAAAGAGTCGCTGTTATTGTTGTAGTTCCGGCAGCCTCATCGATATCTTGTGGTGATACACTCAAAGAAACTTCAGGAGCATCATCATTATCCTCGATAGTGTAGGTAAATACATCAGGACTTGCCAGGGTCGCATTTACAGGATTTGAGAGTGTAACAATAATGGTCTCATCATCTTCGTCCAGAGCATCATCAACAACACTTGAGAAATCGATACTTGCAGTTTTATTCCCCGCAGAAATGGTTATCTGACCACTAGCCAGGGAATGATCTACACCTCCTCCAGTTGCAGTACCACTAATTGTATAGTCCAGAGTCACATCTACTCCACTCGCAGGTGTATATAGAGATACCGGTAAGCTAAAGCCAGAGTAAGACTCATCATAACTAATACTCGATGAGCTAAATGACACGTTAGCCTCTGATGTCGTAAAATCAATGGTTGTATTATCAAGAACACCTGCAAATGCATTTCCATTGCTATCAACAATAGCTGTTGCTGCTATTTGTATGGCGTAATTGGTTGAAGCATCCAGACTGGTAGTAGGTGTAATGGTTAGTTCCTGACCACTAATTGACACATCTGAACTTGATGTTACATCGAAGCTAAAAGTATTAGAAGCATCAGTTACATCTACCAACTGAATCAATCCGGTTCCAAAAGCAATATTTTCATCAAAGGTGATCAAATAACTATCTCCTGAAGTTGATAGGTTGGTACTGCCATCAACAGGAGAGGTAGATTGAATACCCGGTGAATTGGCATCGATTATATCAGCATTCTGACTAATTGGTGTTGTATAAGCTGTTGAGTTATTACCTGCAGCATCAGCCAGCACAAAGCTAACGGGGATGTCATCCACTGCTGCTCTGTCAGTATTACCTTCAACAACAGTATATGTAGCAGAATAAGTGTTATCGCTATTATCAACGAAACCTGTGACATTTACCCCATTAACAGAACCACTCACCAAACTTAAGCCTGTTTCGCCAGCAGTGATGCTTACCGTTATGTCGTCTCCAACCTTGGCTGTACTATTGGGGATTGTTATATCTGTTATTGTAGGGGCTGTAGCATCATATATTAAGCTCAACTGGGTAGCCGCTGTATTCGAGTTACCGGCAGCATCTGTTGCCACACCTGCGTTTACATCTACTGTTACAGTTCCGTCACCAGAAGGTGTAATATCCGCTGTGTAGGTATCACCTGAGCCAGCAAAATTACTGGCAGATCCGTTCCCTACTGAAATATCGCCAACCACAAAGCCACTCACTGACTCGCTGAAAGTAAAGGTTGCAGAGAATGGAGAACTATTGGTTGGATCACTAGCTCCCGTACTGATTGTAACCGTTGGAGCCGTTCCATCATAAGATAGGCTAAGTTGTGTTGCCGCAGTGTTTGAATTACCTGCTGCGTCTGTAGCCACCCCAGCATTTACACCTACAGTGACAGTTCCATCACCTGAAGGGGTTATATCCGCGGTATAAGTATCGCCTGAGCCAGCCAAGTTACTTGCCGACCCATTTCCAACTGAAATATCGCCTAGCACAAAACCTGTCACCGACTCACTAAATGTAATAGTCACCGAGAATGGTGAGCTATTAGTAGGGTCACTCGCACCAGTAGTAACAGTCACTGTTGGAGCAGTTTCATCATTTAAAGTCGCGGTATTATTACTTGTTTGGTCTGCATCTCCGGTGAGTCCATTCTGATCGAATACCTCATTGGCCTGAAGGTCTACTTCAATGGTCTCAGCACCATCAGGCGTACCTGTTAAGGTGAAGTTAATTCTCAGAGAAGTCTCTCCACCAGTTGCCGCGGTGTTATCCGTTTTGGTCACAGAGGTTATTGCGTTCAGTGAAGCCGTACCTCCCGTTATTTTTAAATCAAAGTCAGTTGCATCTAGTGCCCCTCCAAGACAGTTATCATTATAAACTGCCTCGTTAAAGGTAACATCTATATAAGAGTTGTCTGCTGCAAGGCTTACTCCTGTCACATATGGGTTAGTGAGGTCATTCAAGACCCTTGTATTATTACTTTGAGATGCAGCAGCGGCATTACCTAAAACATCGAATACAGAACTACCATCTGCAAAGTTAATAGTGACCGTTTCTCCACCATCAGCAACACCCGTTGTGGTAAAGTTGACTCTTATTATGGTTTCACCCCCAACAAGGTCAGTGGTACCATCGTTTTGTTTAAGGCTGGTAATTACCGGGTTGGTAGCAGTTCCTCCAGAGATAGAAATATCTATATCACTCACCTCTAGTGCTCCGCTTCCACCATTAGTATTATACAAGCCTTCATTTGAGAATATTTCTACATACTGATTGCTATTATTTAGTCCAAGGCCTGTTATGGTTGGTCCGGTTACATCATAGACTAAACTCAACTGGGTAGCTGCTGTATTTGAATTACCCGCAGCGTCTGTGGCTACTCCTGCATTCACATCTACAGTAACCGTTCCATCACCAGATGGGGTAATGTCTGCGGTATAAGTATCGCCTGAACCAGCCAAATTACTTGCCGACCCATTTCCAACTGAAATATCGCCCAAAGCAAAACCGGTTACCGATTCACTGAAGGTGAAAGTTGTTGAAAATGGTGAAGTATTGGTAGGGTCCCCCTCTCCTGTGCTAATGGTCACTGTCGGAGAAGTGGCGTCATAGGTTAAGCTCAACTGAGTGGCTGCTGTATTCGAGTTACCGGCACCATCTGTTGCCACACCTGCATTTACATCTACTGTAACAGTGCCGTCACCAGAAGGTGTAATATCTGCTGTGTAAGTATCACCTGAGCCAGCAAAATTACTGGCAGATCCGTTGCCTACTGAAATATCGCCAACCACAAAGCCACTCACTGACTCACTGAAAGTAAAGGTTACAGAGAATGGAGAACTATTGGTTGGATCACTAGTTCCCGTACTGATTGTAACCGTTGGAGCCGTTCCATCATAAGATAGGCTAAGTTGTGTTGCCGCAGTGTTTGAATTACCTGCTGCGTCTGTAGCCACCCCAGCATTTACATCTACAGTGACAGTTCCATCACCTGAAGGGGTTATATCCGCGGTATAAGTATCGCCTGAGCCAGCCAAATTACTTGCCGACCCATTTCCAACAGAAATATCTCCCAGTGCAAAGCCGGTAACGGACTCACTAAAAGTAAATGTCGCTGAGAATGGTGAACTATTCGTTGGATCACTGGCTCCTGTGGTGATTGATACCGTTGGAGCTGTTGCATCATAAGAGCGACTTAGTTGAGTAGCAGCTGTATTACCATTTCCAAAACCATCAGCTGCAACATCTGCTCCCACATCCACCGTAACAGTTCCCTCTCCTGAAGGGGTTATATCTGCGGTATAAGTAGTGCCAGAACCGGAAAAATTACTCGCTGATCCATTGCCAACAGAGATATCTCCCACCACAAAGCCCGTCACCGATTCGCTAAAGGTAATGGTCACTGAAAACGGTGAAGAGTTAGTTGGATTACTGGCACCAGTACTTATAGTGGTTGAAGGGAAGGTAGCATCTTCATCTTCAATGGTGATAGTCACCTGCTGAGTACCACTTTCAACAGCATTGGTAGGTGAACCCATATCTACTATTACTGTTTCACTCCCTTCTTCTATTCCATCATATTGAGAGGTTATTCTAATACTATCCATTGTCTCTCCAGGTGAGAGTGTTATTGTTGATCCTGTTATAGAATAGTCAGTCCCTCCACCAGAGGCTGTTCCGCTAAATGACAATGGGATGGTAATCGTAGTCCCGGCAACGGCATCAATTTTCCCTCGAACATAAGCTTGTCCGCCACTTTCATCTGTGATTGGGTTATAAATAGGAAGTACCTCCAAGGTAGCATTTGGTTGAGAATCATCGTCAATAATGGTAAATGTCCTTTGCTGGGTTCCACTCTCCGTACCATTCGTCACACTATTAATATCTATTATAACCGTCTCATTTCCCTCATAAAGGGCATCTGGCACATTGGTAAGTGTGATTGAGTTTGAAGTATTTCCTGTTCCTACCACAATAGAAGTTCCGGAGAGAGAATAATCCACTCCGCTTCCGGTTGCGGTTCCTGAAAAGGCTAGATTAACGGTAGTATTTGCTCCGTATGAATTAGACAGTGTTGCTGTAACTGTAGTTGCTGTTGTTAGAGATTCACTTTTTGATGTTGGAGCTACACTTAATGTAACCGTAGGCACTGCCAGCATACTCAAAGTAGCTATATAATTACCACTACTGTTATCCGTACCATCATTCACTTCAAACTGGAATGACGATGCCGTAGAACCATTCTGGATGTATTGAAGGTTACCAGCGTCCAAGTCGGCCTTACTGATTTGTTGAGAAACCGAAACGCTCTCTCCCCCATCGAAAACATCATCATTATCTGCATCAAGATAAAGCGTACCGTTCGCAGGTGTAGCCTCAATCAAGACATGATCTAAAGGATCGCTATCGCCATCGCTATAACTAAAATCTGCTGTTGAAAAGGTATAGGTAAGGTTTTCTGAAGGGTTTGCTGTGAATGAAGAGGCAGTGGGTGCTGCGTTAGCTGCTACGGCTGCTGATATACTAATATCTTCAAACCTAATTTGTACAGGAGATCCCGAGTTTACGGTAATTACAAATTCATCGATATCGTTAAAATCTGAATCTCCGCTGGTATCAAATTGAATCCATACTGACTGACTTAAACTAGACTGAGTCAAAGTGGCACCAGTGACGTTCGACCCGAGCTTTTTCCCCTGAATTGTAATTGAACTGGCCAGCGAACCACTTCCGGTCAATGTATATAAATACATTCCATTAAACTTAAATCCAGAGCCATCGTTACTGGCAATTGTAAAAGACGAAACCCCACCTGTTGCAAGTATGAGCATATTATCATCTCCTAATTGTCCCTGATTGTTTTGACCTCGGACAGAGACTGTTCCTCCACCAGTTGCGGATATATCCCATCCTGTAGAATAAACATCACTTGCCGAGGCACTACCTGATCCAGACGACCCCACAACTTCAGAAGCTGAGGTCGTTATATCATTGAACGTAGTTGTGCCTATAGAAGGAGCTCCCAAATCCTTCAAATCTAAAGGACTAAATAACAATATCCCTGAAAACAGAGAAGACAGAAACAGATGAAAGACAGATATTTTCATGGTTTGGATGAAGAATGATTTAATGTGACAAGAAGCTCAATACTTTATCAAAATTCAACAAGTATTTATACGCGTTCCATTAAATGAGTAATAATACTGAATAGATAAAGCAATAAAAGGTGCTCTAATCATAAAGCACCTTTTTTATTAAAATAACTTAAGTCTCTAATTCCGTGATGGGTAAATGCCAAACATGCATATTATCCAATTCAATGTACCATATGGCATGATGTTATTAATAGGCTGTGAAGCTCCAGCATTATCAAGAGTAATTGTTGAGGCATCGACAGCTAAGCCAGAGGTACTAACTTGAATTGCCCCACTGGCAAGCGATGAGGAATCATGATTTGGTTCATATAATCCCAAAGAACCACCCTCTACTCCTAGATATCCATCATCAGGATTAGAATCTGACCCAGCAGAATTATTAACATTCATATGAGCAGAAATCGTCCCTGAAACAGGTAAAACTCCACCGGTTACAAAGTGGTGATGTACTGGCAATTGGTTATAAGACATAGTATTGGTTTCCGTTCCTGCCCGTGCACCAAGCGGTCTGGGTGTTAACCCCGGACCAGTCCCCGAGTGAATCGGAATACGTCCTCTCAAATCAGGTAATGCAAATGTTGTCCTTCCATCACCCCCATATGTTGTTCCTAATATTGAAAAGAGGGCGCTATTCTGTGAAATCGCCAATAGCTGACCTTGACAAAAAGCCCAAGTTCTTGGCGAAAAATTACCAGCGAACCCTCTTATTTCTCCTATAGTTCCTTCCATAATTTATAAATCAAAATGAACCTTAGTTTCTAGAAGGAAATATTCCCTGCATACAAATGATCCAATGAATCACCAGATATGGTTGCATGTTGTTAATAGCAGATGACGCTCCCGCATTAGCTATAGTAATGCTACTTGCATTGACAGCCATTCCACTAGTATCAACCGTAATAGCTCCTGCGTTAAGAGTACTGGTACCGTCAGCTGTTGATTCATACAAACCTAGAGAGCCGCCCTCAACCCCAAGGTAATTACCATCTGGGTTTGAACTACTACCTGCACTATTATTAACAAGCATTGTTGCGGTTGCACTTCCCAAAACAGGCAACGTACCTGATACTACATGGTGAGTATGGCTTGCCAGTTGATTAGCTGTTAGATAATTGTACTCTGTACCACCTCTTGCTCCTAAATTCCTGGGGGTCAACCCTGGTCCGGTACCTGCACTAATTGGGGCCCTGCCTCTTAGATCGGGTAATGCAAAAGTTGTCCTGCCATCTCCACCATAGGTTGTTCCTAACAGGGAAAATAGTGCAGTATTTTGTGCAATTGACATTAGTTGTCCATTGCAGTAAGCCCAGCCTCTAGGGGAAAAATTCCCGGCAAAGCCACGGATTTCGGCTAAATATCCTTCCATTGTGTTTTGATTGATTTGATGTGTGAGAAAAGATTTGTGTGATTCATTTTAACTATGTGTATTGTTTAAAATCTTTGGAAGATATAAAAATATTCGGTTGGAGTAAAACGATTTCCAATAGGATTTGAATTAATCTGCAAAAGAATGACCAGCAAGAAACCCTAAATTAAAGAGCTTCACTCCTGATAGATAACCCTCCGATGTTTGTACCACTGTTATTCTTAAATACTCCTGATCCCTACATGCTACCACAATACCATACACCACATCCGCATGAACAATCTGACCAGGATTTGCTTCGACAGACTGCTCCATATTGACGGGGGTGACTTCAAGAATTCTTATTTCAATGCCAGCAATACTGGTTCTGGCTCCCTGATATTTAGGGTTAGCAGCATTCACCAACCATTCAATTTCTTCTGCTGATTGCTGGCTCCAATTGATGCTTAAATCCTGCTCGGATGGTTTACGATCAAACAAAGCCTCCTCAGATTCCAATGTCAAAAATGACTGATCCTTTTCATTTAGTTTTTCGAACAACTCATCTAGATACTCTTTATTGGTTTCACCAAGACGCTTGCAGTGAAGACCATAGTTTTCTCCCGGAATAATTCTGAGTTTCTTTTGCAAAAGAATTGGACCTTCATCAACCTGCTCGCTCATTAAATGAATAGTTACTCCTCCCTCTTGTTCTCTATTCTTCAATTGCCAAAAAATTGGGTCGGCTCCTTTGTACTTTGGAAGAAGACCAAAGTGAAAGTTGACAAAGGTCAAATCAGAAATCTCCAAAAGTTTTGAAGGAATAATCCATGGAAAAGTGAGTACCCAAACCGACTGAATTTGCCGTTCCTCAATAAACCTTGTCATGACCTTGACCCAATCTTCTCTTTTTAGGCTAAGAGTATGATCGCTCCCCAACCCCAACCCCTCAAGCATTGGAAGCACCTGTCTTTCACTACTTTGTACAAAACCCACTCCCCCCAGTTGGTTTGTCTCCAATAAGTATTTAAGTGTAGGACCTGATAAAATATCTGAATTAGTTAATACGAGTATGTTCATTATACAGCTAAATAAGAATTCATCCATGCACTGTTTAAAGAGTCTCTCGATTGTACTATTTTCTCATCATTAGAAATATCAGCATTCACTTTGCCAACCTGACTGAAATTCAAATGATTATTTCCTTCAATATTAAGTCGAACTATCAAGACATCTTCCATTAAACGAGGAATATCCGTAGATACAGGATTTATCCCAGGCTTAATCTCCTTTAGAAAATTGACAATTCCTTCTGTATTCAAACCCTTTGTCTCCCTGATCGCCTGACCAGTGGCTTTACCTGAGGATTCACCCATTTTTGCAAATGATTCTCTCCATAACCACTCTCCTTCTGGTTGGCCAGTCATGACTGTGGAATAAACTTCTAAGCCAGGAAGATGCTTTTCTTTAGTCTCAAGCAAAAAAGGTAACCCAACTAAAGAGATTTCTTCATGATAACCTCTGCCATGAAACTCCTCTAGAAACAGCATGGCCTCCTCTCCGCAGAAAAGTGGAATAACAAAGTCATATTCACTCATGTCTACCATTTCAAATGCTAACTTTATATCTGACAATGAGCCAGCTTCAGGCATAGGCAAAAGCCTCAAATCATGATCGAAATCTTCATCCACTGATAAAATACCTAACTGAAAACAGTTAATAAAGGCATATCCGGCATCATAAACAGAGCTAATGATCAATCCCTTTTTACCCAAGCTTTGTGCCGCATACCTCCCTAAGGCCCAACTATGCTGCCACAAGTGTTCTGAATTTACAATTACATTGGCGTTAAATCCCTTTGTTGGAATAAAGTGTTCTCCAAGGTTATTAATTAATAAAGGCACTCCTTTTTTCTCAAAACGCTCAACAAAACCGTCAATCACCTTATTGGAGACCAACCCTACCACCATATCTACATCATGATAGCCGATAAACTCATCCAGTGCCTTTTCAATATAGGATGGTACACCCTGGCCAATCATTTTTGTGATAATTTCTAACTCTACCTCTTCATTCAGGAGCTCTGCCTCTATGGCTTTCCTGAAAGCCCGATCAAAATGTTTCCCCATAGGCAATATGCCCGAAGTGGGTATCATTATTCCAATAGTATATGATTGCATAATCAATTGTTGTGTTTTGATTCTGATTTGATTTTTTTGTTTTCTAACTAAAGTTCAGCCCACATTCTAACCAGATTACTATAAACCTGTTGAAGAACAAGTATATTCTCCTTTTGACTATCAGCAGGCATCTCTCTGATTACCTGGTTAAGGTGATGAATAATTTCCCTCTGATTAGCTTCCCGTATCGCTGATTGCATCCAGGTAACTACCGCGATTCTCTTTCCAGATATAACAGGTTTTACCTCATGTAAACGGGTGGTAGGATAAATTACGGCACTTCCGACCGACAACTTAAACTGCTTGATTCCTGACTCGGACATTACTTCCAGTTCACCACCTTCATAGCTATCAGGTTCAGACAAAAACAGGGTCATACCTACATCAGTCCGAATAGTAAATTGATTACCCATCAAAGGACTGTCTACATGAACTCCGTAATGCATCCCCGGCTGGTACAAACTCACTAATGGTGGTAAGATCATCTTTGGCATTACCGCAGATTGAAATTCACGATTTCTGGATAATGCCTGAAGAACAATTTGTCCTATTTGTTGCGCATGAAAGTTATTCTCAGCACTAATCTGAAGGTTTTGTTTTACAGATGCTGCATTATCAGATGCAGTAGTTTTTCCATCAGTAAAACCGGCCTGATTAACAAGCTGCAGTACGGCAGAGAGCTCTTCCTGGTTTAATAGGTTTTGAAGTTCAAGATAGTTGCTGGTGTTTATTTTCATTGTGTTGGTTGAGTTGAAAAATCTGACGAGTTTAATCATTGCAGACGGATAAATAAAGCCAACCAACAGATTTTAGGTGGCCGGTCAAGAAAAAGAGTAAGACAACCTATTAGACCTTGCGGAATAATTTCTAAATGAATAGTTTCAACCCACTGAACTAATAAGATGGACACCACAAACGATCAATCCGTACTGGAACAGGCCAAGAAATTCCAAAGAAATGGAGACTTGGTTAACGCAGAAAAATTTTACAATCAGGCACTTATAGAAGATCCCGACTCTGTTGAGGCCATATCAAACCTAGGCATGCTCTTTTTAATGAAAGGGGACACGCAGAATGCTGTTAACCACTGGCATAAGGCGCTTGAGATAGACAAAAATAATCTAGAAAGTCTAACCAATCTGGGATACGTTTATTCTCAGGTACAGGACTTTAACAACTCTGTTAAATACCTGGAAAAAGCATACAGTTTAGCTCCAGAAAGAGATGATATTGCTTTACAAATAGCACAAATAAGGGCGCAACATGGTAATATGGAAGGAGCAATGAAGATGTTAGAGCCCTTTCTAGAAGATAATTTGCTTAGCCCTAATAGTTTTTTGATGTACTCTCAATTGCAACTAATGCAAGGAGATTTCTCTGGTTCCAAAAAAACCTTATCCCGACTGATAGAGCGTGATAGTAATCAGCCTGAAGCGATGATTAACCTGGCTTCTATTCTGGAAAATGAGGGTCAGACAGAAGAAGCAGAAAAGCACCTAAGAAATGCTATCCAGAGAGTACCCTTTCATTTTCAGGCAAACCTGGAGATGGGCAGGTTTCTAAGTAGCCAGGGACAATTGACCGAAGGAATAGGTTATCTGAACAAAGCAAAAGAGATTCAACCAGAAGATTGGGGGCTACATGTACACCTGGGAAATGCTTTTCAGGATAGTGGAGATTTTGACCAGGCCATTGTTTCTTACCAAAAGGCACTAAGTATTAACCCTAATGATCTTGGTACCAGACAAAATCTTAGCAGAGTGCTATCCAGATTTGTCCCCCCCTGGCATTTAAAAATGCTGGCCGATCATGAAAGGAATGACGCCTTCGAAGGCGCTTTGAAAAATATGATTCACGAAGATACTGTAGCACTAGATATAGGAACCGGCTCTGGTTTGCTTGCCATGATGGCCGCCAGACATGGAGCTAAAAAAGTTTATGCCTGTGAGCAGTCAAAGTATATCGCTGAGGCAGCTAAACAAAACATTGCAAAAAACCAGTTGGCTGATAAAATCCAGCTTTTCCAGTCAAAATCAAGTCAAATCAATGAAAGCCAGTTAGACCCTAAACCTAACCTGATTGTAGCAGAAATATTTGATTCGGGGTTATTAGGAGAACATGCGATCCCATCGTTCAGACATGCGCTAGAGAATCTCTGTTCTGAAAATACTCGAATAATCCCAAAAGCAGCAGAAGTAAAAGGCAGATTGATTCATGCTCCCAAAGCAGCTTCCGTTAACCCGATGAAGAAAATCTCCGGTTTTGATGTATCCGCCTTTGACCAATTTAGAGTCCCTGAGGAATATGTAACCCAGCAATTGAGTGACATTACTCATGATTTTTGCTCAGAAGAGTTTAAAATTCTGGAAGTAGATTTTGAGAATCTATGGGCGCCTATGGCACCTAATCAGTGTATTAGATTTATTGCTTCAATTCCCATTGAACGCGAAAAACCCATTCATGGAGTAGCCTTTTGGTTTACACTTTTTATGGATGGTCAAATACAACTCAGTAGTGCTCCGGGTAGAAAAGATAATCACTGGGGACAAGCTATCTCATACTTCAATGAGCCAATTTCCGGCAAGGCGGGGCAAAAGCTTTCCCTCACCGTTAATTACACAGATACAAAAATCTGGTTCGAAGACCCAAAAGTTGTTTAACCATGAGTACAAATGGAAAACTACCATTTCAACCACCAGGTCTAAACCAATTTATGGATGCCTGTTGGGTTGAAGGTCTCTTCACTTCAGACGAGATTGCTCCTATTCTTGAAATGTATCAAGGCAATGAAAAGTCAGAGGCAGAGCTTTCTGATGAAGGATTGAATAATCCGGAACTTAGAAAGTCAAAAGTAAGTCTACTTCAACCTGACAATCCAGCACATTCAGCCTTTATTCATAAACTGGCCCAGCTAGCCATTCAGATTAATCATCAGCGGTATCACTTTGATCTCTCCGGAATTTATGAGCCCCTACAAATTGCTGAATATACAGAAGGGGACTTCTTTGACTGGCATTCTGACTTTGGTAATGGCCAGGCTTCAACGCGTAAACTAAGCCTGAGTGTTCAACTTTCAGAACCTGATACGTATACGGGTGGAGACCTACAATTCAAGGTAAACACGAATCAGATTAACGCACCGAGGAGTAAGGGATCGGTTATTATCTTCCCTTCATTTATACAACATCGTGTAACACCAGTTTTGACGGGAAGCAGAAAGTCATTAGTGGCCTGGATAACCGGTCCTCACTTTAAATAACCACACCTTGAAACACGCACATTGCTTTTCCTTTCAATTTGATCATAAGCCTATACTTAATGAATTTCAGTCATTATCAGTTGACTGCCAGAAGCATTTCAACACTGGTTACTACGATGGAGAATGGAGTGGCCTGGCTTTGAGAAAACCAGTTGATTCCCGTCACGAATTGAGTGCGGGAGATCAACAAAGCGATGTTTATCAAGACACTGAGTATTCAGACCTAATGAGTTCTACTCAGTCCATATTGAACTATTTTCATTGTGAAAAGACAGCAGTCAGAATTCTTAAATTAACTCCGGGCAGTCAAATAAAGGAACACTCTGACCATGGATTAAGCTTTTTTGATGGACTCGTTCGCCTGCATATTCCTTTACAAACTAACCCAGATATTGAGTTTATAGTAGCAGGAGAGAAACTATACATGAAAGAGGGGGAATGCTGGTTTGCTAATTTTAATGAGTTGCATAGTGTTTACAATGGTGGACAAACCGATAGAATTCATTTAGTAATCGACATGAAGGTCAATGACTGGCTAACTTCTTTGTTTGAAAATGAGGGTATCATTAGTCCCGGAGAAGAGGCACCTGATCCGATGGACAGCCAACCCAAATCTGCCAAAGTCGAAATGATAAAATCTTTATTGGCGATGAATAGTGATACCTCTGTTAACCTGGCCAAAGAACTCATTGGCAAATATGGGCTCGAAGACGAAATTAGTTAGACAAAACATAATTCAGATAGGGTACTGATAGGTGTTCGTTACTTTCATCCCGGAAGCAGATCATCAGACCATACACTTTTCCAATTACCCAAATGACTCAACAAAGAAAGGTTGCTTTTATTCACATTCACCGGACCGGAGGAAGCACTATTAGTAGTCTGCTACATCAGGCTAAACAACCGAATGATATAATACTCAGCCAACATTGTCGGCTCAATTGTTTAGCAAAATGCTATCCCGAGTATAACGATAGTTTCTTCGTTTTTTCCATGGTTCGTAACCCCTGGGAAAGAATAATGTCATGGTACCTTCTTGTCCAAAGCCGTGCTCAAACAAAAACAGATTTTATCACATTTATAGACTTGATTCAGGCAGAAGAGTCACGCTTATGCGGAAGCTTTCTATTTAATCAGGTAGATTACTTAACACCAGAGGCTAATGGGAAGATAGCCAACCAAATTTACAGATATGAAAATTACGAACATGATGTAAAAGCAGTACTTGAATATCTTGAAATGCCCATCAATGAAATTCCCAAGCTGAACAATAATCGGTTGACCAGTGCCTATCGTGATTATTATTCAACAGCAACCAAAAACCTTGTAAGCAGGCTCTGCGAAAAGGATATTGATGAATTCAAATACAGCTTCTGATAATTAATCTCTTAACCACCTCGTAAGTACAGGAAACCCCGCCTGACCTTTCGCAACCTCCTCTTCGCTTCTACACAGCCCCATCCATTGCAGCAATGGTAAAGCGATGTAATTGCCAGACTCGAAGTTCTCGATGTACCATTCTGAAGAGCCCTTGTATCCTGCTTCATGAAAAACAACATGTGGATCTAAATTAAGGTACTTCAATGCAGCATAGCTCCAAAGTATAGCGCCTGGTTCCAAACTATTGATATCCATCCCCTCCCCCGGTTCCAGATCTCCAGATGCGTTTGCTCTTTCTTCAGATTTCATCAGAGCCAAATGACCTGCCTCGTGAAGGAGGTCTCCCGGGTAGCTAAGTCTTGATTCATCATAAAGAATCACCCCTTGATCAATATGGATACCAGGAACAAAGGTTTCGCTGGGTATATCAGACCTTTCAATTTTCAACCCAATGCTTTTAATGAATTCTGCTATCTGCTGAACAATATGCTTATCCGTATTCAAGACTAATGTGTTTAGAGCGAAATAATCAAAATTTCTCCAAATCACTTACAGTCTTAGGCTCATTTCTCCACGGTAATCTGATAGCTACCTGCTATACCTGCCGACACCGGGCCATCTGACTTGGTAAAACTAAAAACGAATTGATCAGTGGTTAGCGAATTGATAGTAATCACCTTTCCATCATCCAGAGATATCTGAGTTGCCTCTTCGTTTAACCATTCCCAGGTACCACCAGACTTAAAAAGTTGACCTGCATTGGTGGTTGTGTAGGTTTGCTCTCCGAAGGAAAGGGCAAAACCAGGGTAGTTTACACTTAAATTCACCCCATCTACCTGTATACTTCCGAACTGGCCTAACTCCCATTGGCCTGCCAGTTTTTCAAAGGTCAGCTCCTGAGGATTAGGTTCGGCCGGCCCCTTTTTATTTCTACAGGAAAAGGCCAGTAACAACAGCATTATGATAATGCAGTAAGTGACTATGATCCGGGCAGTTATTTTCTCCCTTTTCCTGATTCGATATTCTTTTTCCTTTATGTCCATATGCTCCAATTGTTATTCTTAAAGCTTATTTCCTGATCATTATTTTTTTCCTTACCAGAGACTCTCTGTTACTGAATTGAATAATATATAATCCATTCTCATATCCGGTTAGATCGATTCTCAGCTCAGGCTTTTTAAACTCCATCCTCGTCTCTATAACTACCCCTGCAGCATTCACCACTTGAATATTGACCGGTAATCCCTGAAGTGACTTCAGGTCTATTGTGACAAAATCAGATGTGGGATTGGGAAAAATACTGATGCCCTGATCCGTGATTTGAGGAACCTCCAATCCGGTAATTACTATTCCGGTTCCCGAAAGAGGTTTCGAGAGGCTACTCTCTGTGGCATTGACAACCGTATAGTTAAATATGATTTCTCCGGAATATTCCTCTACCAATACCGGTGTGAAGCTTATTGTAAGATTGGTACTTGCACCAGCATCAAGTGTTATTTCCTCCGCACTTGTACTGAAAGCAGCAATGGGATTAACTATGTTGACCGTTGTAGCAGCATCACCACTGTTACTTAATGTCCATGTGATAACTGATGTCAATGCTAATCCAGTTTCAGGAAAGATTTCATCTCCTTCAATGGAAAGGGATGCCTCAGGTTGATTAGTTATCAGAATTTCGAAGGTTCTTTCCAAAGTTCCTCCGAAACCATCATCAACTTTAACCCGGAGATGGTAACTGGTTTTGGTCTCATAATCAAAGCTGACTGCTGCCATGAGGTTTGCTCCGGAAATGGTAAAGCTGGCATTATCCTCATCTCCTTCGCCTGAAACAAGGCTATAACTATGACTATCTGAAACATCCGCATCTTCCGTACTCAAAGTCCCAACAATTGCTCCCAAGACATTATTCTCCTGAATGCTGGTTTCAGTGAGTCCAATATCTTTAGGAGCAAAGTTGGTTTTATAGACCTCCCCTGAAAAGGCTGTCGAAAGTGGGTTTCCAGCCGCATCCTTAATATTTCCATCAGTCTTTACAGTCAGGCCCAGAGTACCTTCACCAGAAATACCGTCAATTGTCACTGCATAAGTATGAGTATCTGAGGCTATCACCGAACTCACCGTGGCCATGACTGATCCCGTTGAGTGGATCGCCAAATCAGTCACGTCTACACCAAAAACCTCTTCACTAAATACAAGCTCGAAAGCGGCACTTGCTGTACCTGTAGCCAGCCGCTCTTTGTCTACCCTTGTAATTGCCGTCACTTTGGGGGCAGTCCCATCAAAAGTAGTACTGACTATATTACCGGCCTTGCTGGAATTGCCAGCAGCATCCTGCACTACAGCGGCTTCGAGGGTAACTGTACAAATTCCATCGGTAGAAGGGGTAATAGTTGCATTCCATACCTTCCCGGCAGTCACGGTCGTCAGGTTGCTGGGCGTACCATTGGTGACCGTGATATCACTGAGTTCGAATCCTGTTACCGACTCATTATAAGTAAAAGTAGCTGTAAAGGCAGCATTGGTTAATTCGCTGACAGTACTGGTAATAGCCGCTTGTGGTTTGATTCCATCTACCAAAATGCCTGCGGTTGCCCCCAGTCCATTTAGGCCAAGGGTAGCATTGACACCAAACTCATCTACTATGGTGCCACCGTTCAGGTTAATGGATGAAGCCAGGCTGATACCATCTAAATCTTCATTCCCTTCAGTAATTGTATAGCGGAAGGTGGCGGTATAGCTATTGCTGACAGTACCGTATAATCCAGCACTTACAGTTTCATCTCCTATAGTAAGTGGTATATCAGGTGAACCGGTAATAGTCACTGGTAAACTGAAGTTAATTTCAAAATCCAGATGAGATCCTATGCCATAAGTACCTTTTGATGGAACGGCAACAGAGGTCACGGTGGGTGCATCCAGGGTAGTGAATGTCCAATCCGTATTATTGCTGATTCCTATATAACTGTTACCTGCATTATCCTTAAAAGCTCCTGCGTCAATCAGTACATAAAATTCAGTAGCCGAAGAAAGTAATGCATCTTCAAGGTTGATAATGACTTCCCCTCCTGAAATACTTACCTGAGTGTCAACCACACTGATCGTTTCAATTAAGTTATTGTCACTGGTTCTCTTGATGCTGATATTTCCGATTCCTTTGTTAATGTCTTCATCAAAAGTCAACACAAGGTTGGTATTCGGACTGATATATAAAGCATCATCAGCGGGGCTGAACTCAGGGTTGTTAACCGACAGATCCACTACGACCGTCAGAACAACACTTTCATCACTGGTATTGCCTGCCACATCGGTAGCTTTGGCTTTAAAGCTATTGGCACCTGTACTCAGATCACCGGAGACCGAGTAGGTCCAGTCCCCATTACTGTCTGCCATTACAAAGGCCTGGCTGTTTCCATTGAGCAATATTTCTACGAGACTTCCGGCTTCCGTTTGGCCTTGGATAGTTGGAGTCGGATCATTGGTCAGGTTATCGGTATTGCTTTTACCTGAATCAGACTCTGAAGCAAGGCCTATGGTCGGAACAGTCGGTGCCTGGGTATCATAAGTGATATGGTAAGTGGCTTCTCCACTACTATTCCCTGCCAGGTCTGATGCTATTACCTCTAGTGTTTTCGTACCGTCTTCAGCAAATAGCCCACTCAGGTCTAATGACCAGTCACCATTTCCATCAACTGAGATATCTGAGAAAGTTGTTCCATTGAAGGTCATGGTTAAGGAGGCATTAGCTTCGGCCGTTCCCCTCACTACCATAGTGGTCTGATCATTCGTAATGGCATCTGTATTGCTTGAACCACTGTCTCCTGAAAAACCAAGAATAATTGGAGTTTCAGGAGCCGAAGTATCGATGGTGACATTGACAGCAAGGCTATGTGGGCCTATATTTCCTGCTTCATCTGTCGCCCGGGCACTGACCGAGATTGTGCCGTCAGCCAGAGGGCTGCTTATAGCATCATATATCAAAACCCATTCTCCTGAGGAGTTAGCAGTAGCAATTCCCACTGAGCTGCCGTGAACGAAGACTTCTATAATTGAATTAGCTTCAGCAATTCCATTGATATCAGGGGTATTATCACTTGTGATTTTATCACTATTACTATAGCCGGTATCCTCACTTAGCACGGTAATCACCGGAGCAGCGGGCGTTGTAGTATCAAGTGTTGCCTGATCAGTTGCTGCTATACCGGTGTTACCATATATATCAGTCAGTGTAACGGACAGAGTCAAGATACCGTCTTCGAGGCCAGATAGATCAGCCAAAACTACCTGTTGTGTAGACATAGTAATTGCTCCCGAACCTGTGATGTCCGCACCCCCACTGCCAGAGCTGACGGTGTAGTTATAGGTAGTTCCTATCTCAGCCCCTGCGAAAGTAAAACTTGAGATAGAGGCTTCTCCTCCACCAATGAGCACATCATCAAATTCAACAGCATAGCCTGAAGGAGCAGTATTGTCATCATCATTGAGGATGGTAACTGTAGCTTCGGCAGAAATATCGATGACTAAAGAAGTGGACGCTAGATTATTCATGCTAATGATGAATGTCTCATCGACTTCCTCTACGTCATCATTGATGGGGGTGATGGTGAAGGACTGGGTTTCTCCCTCAGTTCCGACAAAAGTTAGGGTTTGACCTGCCCATAATGAATAATCTGTTCCCACAAATGCAGTAACATCAGTAGCATTCACATCAACTGTAAAGCCCCCCTGTACAGCATTGCTCAAAGTGGCTGTGAGAGTAATGGCTCCCTCATTTTCCACTCCACTTGCGTCCTCTATGGTTACTGTTGCAGTATCATCGTTAGTAATGGTGACGATTGCTGTACCAGTGATATCTATGTCTGATGAAGAAACAGTAACCGGACTAAGACCATCCATTGAAACCGTCAGGCTCTCATTGGCTTCCAGTTTGGCCTCTGACCCGATAGTGATATTGACTTCTTGAGTTTCTCCGGCAATTCCGCCAAAAACTACCTCCTGACCACTTAATGCTATATAGTCTCCATCGTCTGCTGTGGCGGTTCCGTCAGCTGTACTTAATTCAAGGGTAAAGCCTCCGTCTACCGCTTTGTCCAGTGTTAAGGTTACAGTCGCAACTCCCTCTTCCTCAGCAACTGATATATTTCCGATAGTGACTGTAGCCTGATCATCATCGGTAATGGTGTAAGTATGAACTGTGTTGACTCCGAGGAATGCATTGACAGGATCAGACAGAGTAATAATGACTGTTTCGTCTGTCTCGACAATTTCATCGGCTACTATATCAGCTATATTAATTGTTCCGCTGGTTGTGCCTGCACTAATGGTAAGGGTGCCGGAAGTAAGGGTATAATCGATTCCGCTTGAAGCCGTACCGGTTACGGTATAATCAACAGTGATATCAAGAGGATTTACCTTGTCTAACTCTACTGCAATTTCAGCCGAGCTAATGCTTTCAAGACCGCTTGCTTCGGTTGAGACGAAACTGATGGTTGATGCATCATCATCGGTTATGGTTATCGTGACTTCCTGCGTGCCATCTTCTACCCCATTGGTGACTCCTGTTATGGAGACAACAATGGTTTCGCTGGCTTCCGGATCAGTATCTGAGCTTGCCAAAATGGTAACCCCGCCATCTGCCGAAAGGCTTCCAGCCGGAATCAGGAATGTGGTGCTGACCGTGTTGTTGTAATCTGAACCAATGGTAGCAGTTCCGGTGTACTCCAGAGAGACTGTGACATCTTTTGCGGAAACAGCCGAAAGTGTTGCCGTCAATCTCGCTTCACCACCCTCTTCTGCTATAGTTGTGTTATCGACTGAAAGAATGACCGTAGGTTCCGGATCATCATCAATAATCGTATAGGTGTGTATTGCATTGAGTCCTAATGAGGCGTTTACAGGGCTTGATAGGGTAAGGACCACCGTTTCATCTTCTTCATCTATAGCGTCATTGACAATTCCGGCTATTATGATCTCTGCACTGGTTGACCCGGCAGAAATAGTAAGGGTTCCATTGGTCAGAGTATAATCAGCACCGAACCCTGAGGCGGTTCCACTCACCTCATAATCCACTGTGATTTCTTTACTGCTTGCCGCACTTAGGTCAACCTGAATAGCGGCATTTTCCTGCTCTTCTGATTGACTGCTTCCAGCAGTCCGGAAACTGATTGAAGGAGCTTCGTCATTGTCCAGAATAGTATAGGTATATATGGTTTCTGCACTTAATGATGCATTGATCGGGTTAGATAAAGTAATGACAATGGTTTCGTCAAACTCATCGAGCATATCATCATTGATGTCGGAAATATCAATCGATACACTAGAAGCACCGGCTGGAATGGTAAGCGTTCCATTGGCCAGCGCATAGTCTGTTCCTGCACCGGTGGCGCTTCCTGAAATGCTGTAGTCAACCTGAATATCCTTTCCACTCACCTGACTCAGCTCAACAGATACAGAGGCACTGCTGATTTCTTCTCCTCCACTTCCGGCTGATGAAGCAAAGCCGACAACAGGCTCATCATCATTATCAATGATAGTGTAAGTAAATACGGTATTCTCTCCCAGAATGGCATTCACCGGATTGGAGATTGTTATAATCACTGTCTCATCGAATTCATCGAGTAGATCATCTACTATTTCAGATATATTTACATCCTTATAAATCGTACCGGCAGGTATAGTTTCTGTAAAATTCAAACCCGAATAATCAGAGCCATCTCCGGAGGCAGTACCTGTAAAAGTAATATCCACAGTCACATCAACTATGGTTGCACCCGATAGAACGAGTGTCTCGAAACTTGCATCCACAAACTCATCATCCGAATAACTGGTGTTATTAAACTCTATTGTTGGCCGACCGTCAACCAGCACCTCAGCAGAAGAGGCCACATTGACCAAGTCAGTGACGGACAGGTCATTGCCAATGATATCAGTGATATTGCCGTCTCCAAGTGTGAAATCAACAATTCCAACACCGTCAAGATCTGATTCCCCAGCCTGGACGGTATAGCTAAAGGTCAGAGCCGATGTCCCATTTCCACCGGAATAGATAGCCTTTCTGGCCAATTCACCCACAGAAATATTTAAAGCTGCCAAATCACTTGTGCCCGGATCAATATTGACGGCTTCGTTGAAATGAATGACAAAGTCGAGGGTTTGTCCCAATGTATAAGTTTTCGCATCAGGCGCCTGAACTGAAACAACGACTGGTCCTGAGGTATCAATAATGATGTCTTTGTTCTGAGAAAGTGAGTTGGCCTCACCGGGAACCGGGAGGGTTAGATCAGCCGTATTAACGGCATAGTCTATAATCGTTCCGCCATCAAGGACTAATGAGTTAATATCCACATAATCCAGATCGGGAGAATTCTCTCCTTCCCAAACATAATATTCAAAAGTGAGGGTTGAAGTGCCTGAACCCGAGTCATAATAGGCTATCGCCTCTGTATCTCCGGTCGCAAGAATCAGTTGTGGTGTGTTGATGACCAATACAGGTTCACTGAAAGTGACGGTGATTTCTATCAAATCATCGATTGTATAGGTTCCGTTATCGGTAGAACTGCTGACCCCACTCACAGTGGGTAGTGTACTATCGACTACGATGAATGAAATTGATGACAGGGATGATCCTCCACCGGGTTCCATCAAAGTCAGCACTGCATCAAGTCCGGTAGCATTTTGGATGGTGCCTCCATTGAGCTCCAAAGCATTCGAGCTCTTATAATCCAGTGCCGGAGCATTATCTCCCGGCTGCACTGTATAAGAAAAGTAGATGGCATCGGTACCTGAACCTGATGAATATTCGGCATAGCGATCTACGTCTCCAGTTTCCAGAAGCAATCGTGGGGTTCCGGTTATCTCTACTGTCTGATCGAAAAAGATGACTATGAAAATCTCAGCACCTGACTTGAAATAATTGTCTACATTATCACCATATACAAAACTCACCGTTGGTGGAGAAGTAGCATTGGACTCACCCGGAGTTGGTTCCTGCAAAACAAATGGATAGCCACCATCGGATTTCCTGGCAATGGCATTAAGATCATCTCCCGGCTCAGTAGGTTCCATTATTCCCAGGCCGGCTTGAAGGCCCTCATCGGAAGATGAGCCATAATAGAGCACACTGATCAGCCCATCTCTGGTTGGGGCTGATGAGCTGGTAAAATCAGACTCTGACCCTAAATAAAGAGCAATAGCATCGGTACCGTTTTGCAGATCAGTAGAACCCCAGGAAAGGTCAAGATTGGGCACATCTGCATCTCCGATGACGTAGAAATCATTGGCACCCAAAGTTCCCGACAAACCGATGTCTTTATAAGCCTGATCGTTTGAACCATTAAAAAGTACCAATACAAGGCCGGATAGATCTACCTCGGCTGAGCCACCATTATAGATCTCCACAAATTCCTGAGTACTGGTAGCGGCAGGATGTGCTTCATTGATTGAAATACCACTGGGCAGGACATAGACTTTAAAGGATTGATCGGCAGAAGTATCTACTCCTCCATTTTCTGTCCCCCCATCATCAGAAATATTGACTGTAATATTAGCTATGCCAAATTTGGTCGGGTTTGGGGTTAGTGTTAAAGTACCACTAGATGCAAAGGAAGGAGCCACCGAAAACAGATCAGGATTATCATTGCCGGTTATATTAAAAGAAACCTGCTGGGTTTTATCCGGGTCGCCATCTGTAATTTCTGAAGCAAAGAAAGGAACAGAAACTGAACCTGAAGACTGACCAACATTCAAGGTAGTTCTGAGCACAAAACCAGGTACTGCGTTGACCGGATTAACGGTGAGACTTACAGAACCCTGGGTTTCTGACAAGGAAGTACTTCCACCGCGGAAGTTGGCATTGATTGTTCCACCTGCCTCTCCTTCGGTTTCATCCCAGGCACGGAATAGCAAGGTGGTAGAACCTGAAAGATTGGGTTTGGTTACTGCCCGAATAAGATCTGTACTTCTCAATAACCTGGCTTGAGCAGCGATATCGTCAAATTCGGTCCCTGTCTCAACAAAACTGTTCCAGGTGGACCCACCATCAATGGAATATTGCCAGTTGACCAGATTTCCGGCTATGATCCCCACCACAGCAATAGACTCTAAGGCAGGTGAAGCATCTGCGTCAGTGATGTAACCATCCTTGATTAAATCAGCTACCAGAATCGGTGGGTTATTGGAGTTGTTGATGTCGTCATCATCTCCATCGGCTCCGGTACCATTGTCATTCCCCGAGTCTTCGTTGATATCGAACTGCTCACCGGCATCGGCAAGCATAACCGGAGCATTATTGTCAGGAATTCTCGATGACCTCTTTAATGAATTGACCGGATCCGAATAGCTCTCCTTTCCAGCGATGGTAGTGATTCTGCCTGATAAAGAAATATACGTTCCGGATTTGGAGTAACACTCAGTTGAAAGAGTGCTGATTGAAGTGATAAGTAAGATTGATATTAGGTTGATGGCTAACCTTCGTTTCAAACCGTCCATTTGATTTTAAAGATTTAATAAAGATAAATATATGGAAATCTAATTTTAAATTTCCATATATAATACAATTAATAATTAAAAAAGGGTGAGTGTCTTATTTATACTTCACCCTTTTTAGGATTTAAAACTGGCATTAAACCATTTCGGATATCACTTCATTCAGAAGAAGCTCTCCTTTAATAAATAATAGTCATATCAAGTTGACTCTGTTTTAGAATGATACTTTTTCAAACTAACGGCTGAATATTTCAACCGACAGATCAATTATTTACCGTCTGAAGTAAGGCTTCAATAGCTCTTTCTAATTGCTCATCACGTCCCTCATCAATTAAGCCCGGCATGTTCTTGACCTTGATGGTTGGCTCTGTTTGAAGGTTCTCCATCCAGCGACCGCTTTTATCTTTAGCACTTACCGGCACAACACCCCAACGGCCTCCGTCAGGCAAACCTTCCCAACCGGCAAAAGAGCAAGTACCCGGTACAGGCATTCCTACAGTTTCACCAATTTCCAGGTCTGTGTATCCCTGTGCAAAGCAATGTCCATCACTGTAATTCGATTCATTGAACATGGCCAGAGTTGGCTTGGTCCATCGTGAAGTAGGTTCTCCTCCTACTACCTTGGCAGCCGTAGCATAGGTAATGAATGGCTCTCCGGTAAAGAACATAGCCAGGTCAGCCACCAGATCTCCTCCTCCATTGAATCGGGTATCAACAATTACACCTTTAGTCTCATAGTATTTACCGAGCATGTCTTCGAAAATATCACGGTAAGGACCATCGCTCATACCCGGTATGTGCACATAGCCCAATTGGCCGTTTGATTTCTCCTTTACCTCTGCTGCATTGATTTTTACAAATCTGTTGTAGAGTAAGCTACGCTCTGCTCCCAGCGAAACAGGTTTCATGGTAATCTCCTGCTTGTTTTCTCCATTGGCATCTGTGATTTCCAAAAGGGTGAAACGGTTAGCCTTTCTATTCAAATAAGCCGCAAGGTCTTTATCAGTAGTAATGGTTTCTCCATCGATCTTCTGAATAATCATTCCTGCCTCTACATTGAATTTGGCTTTATCCAGCGGCCCTCCTTCTATCACTTCTGTAATGCTGATACCATTACCTTCATGATTGTAATCGAAGAAGATACCTAATGAAGCTGTAGCATCTGCATTTTCTATGCTGGTACCATAGCGGGCTCCGGCATGTGATACGTTTAGCTCACCTAACATTTCTGAAAGCATTTCTGAGAATTCATAACTATTACCAATAGACGGCAGGTATTTAGCATACTCTGTTCTCATCAGGTTCCAGTCGATACCATGGAAAGTCGGCTCATAGAAAATATTCTTGGTTCTGATCCACACATGATCGAACATATAAGCTCTTTCAGCAACCGCATCATAGGTCATTTCACCTCTGATGGTAATACCTTCCTGCTTGCCACTCTCTGGGTCAATCTTTGATATTCTACCCCCACTCAGCAGGTACAGGTTCTTCATGTCCTTATCCCAGGTCATGGCCCCAAAACCAGTGTTTAAGCGAATGGCCTGTTTGGTTTCTCTGGTTCTCAGGTTGGTTACCCAAAGATTCTGTCCTGCTTCAAAGCTGGCCAGGTAGTAAAGTTTCTCTCCATCCTTCGATAGTACGGCATCTCCCAAATATGATGAGTGGATGGTGAGTCTTTCCTTACGCTCCTTCATTCCATCCCAATCGAATTTCAGGTCTTTACTTTCCTCCTTTTTCGGCTCCTCTTTCTTTTTCTTCTTATCTGACTCTTCTTCCTTAGGCTCCTCCTTCTTGGTCTCCTTCTCGATTTCCTTCATTAAGTCATAATCTTCTTTGCTCATATTGAACTGATCATAAGCTTCCTGAGTAAAGAACATTGAATAAACATCGGACTGACTTCTTCCGCTGGTGGCTAAGCTTTTTAATCCATCACGATTACTAAACCAAATCATCTGCTTACCCTCATTCACCCACTTAGGCGAAGAATCATAGTAACCACTTTCAGTCAGGTTAATGCGCTGAGAACCATCAGCGGCCATCAAGAGGACTTCGCTATTATTGAGCAGCTTACTCCAGTCTACGAGCAACCATTTACTATCAGGACTCCAGGTGAAGTACTTATCTCCATCGCGCATATGGAAGAGGTCGTCTTCTGTAAGCAGACTGGTTTCATTACCTGAAGCCATATCTCTTACAACCAAATTTCTACGATCCTTTATATAAGCCAGTTTTTTACCATCAGGTGAAAAATTAGGCATATAGGCGTCTACATCTACCGTGAATAATGGCTCTTCACTAATCAAAGTTGAAGCAAAGAAGAATGGCTCCTGAGCCTCTCTTTGACGGGTTGTTTTGAAAATGCTCCATTTGCCATCTCGTTCAGCAGCATACACCACTGATTTACCATCAGGACTGAAAGTAACAAACTGCTCTGCCTCAGGTGTATCCGTAATTCGCTTGGTCAAAGAACCATCTACTGAGGTAACAAACACTTCTCCTCTGGCTACAAATGCAATTTCTTTACCATTGGGAGAAATAGCCATTTCACGAACACCACCATTAATACTGATGAACTTATCGGCATTGGCTTTTTCCTGCGTGCGGATAGTAACATTAACTTTCTGTGGCTGGCCTCCTTCTCTCATAGTGTACAATTCACCATCATACCCAAAGGCCAAAGTACCTGATCCAAAGCTCAGAAAACGTACCGGGTGTAAGTCGAATGATGTAAGTTGCTGACTTTGTGAAGGGTTGCTCAGGTTCATCTTATGAACATTGAATGTTCCACTAGCCTCGCTGAGATAGTAAACTGACTGCTCATCGGCAGAAAAAACCGGCTGACGATCTTCTCCCGCACGGGTAGTCAGCATTTTATGCGTATCCGTTGACTTGTCGTAAATCCATAAGTCTCTGGTGATCGATGAAACGTGGTGTTTTCTCCACTCATTCTCTCCTCCTTTTTTGTCGTGATAGACCATGGTGTTTCCATCTTTGCTCACCTGAACATGCTCTGCGGGAATAGTAAATATCTGATCTACACGACCTCCCATAACAGGAACAGAATAGAGCTCCGGTTGAGAGCCTGTTGGGTACTGTCTGTGTTCCTTAGTGTCCATACGCTGTGCTCCAAAGATGACAGACGTGTTATCATGAGAGAATGAAAACGGACTTTCGTCATTAGAATGGAAAGTCAGCCTTTTTGCAGCACCTCCGGCTGCATTCATTACATATACATCGAAATTGCCATATCTATCTGAAGCAAAAGCTATTTGCTGACCATCTTTGCTCCAAACAGGCATGTAATCATGTGCTTCGTGAAATGTAATTTGTCTGGCCTCTCCACCAGATGATGGAACCACATACAGATCACCCTTATAAGTAAAGGCAATATTCTGACCATCAGGCGATATAGACTGATAGCGAATCCAACGCGGAGTTTCCTGCGCCTGGAGCCCTGTTATTACAAGGGCAAAAATTAACGTGATAAGTTTCTTCATGAATTGAGTTTTAAGGCTTACAATCTATGAAAACTGAACCTAAGGAGGAAGGAAGATTTAACAGATCAGAAGATTTCAGTATGACAAAGCAGGGACCTGGCGCAGAGAAATCCGGAAATAACCGTCAGGTAAAAGCCGAAAATGACCAGGCAACTTTCTGAATTCTTTATATTGATTGCTCATGGAACAATTGATTATTCACACGCAACCTGAAGTAGAAGCAGTCTTCAATAATTATCCTGATCATGTAAAACCTAAAATTGAGGAACTTCAACAGCTGATACTGGAAACAGCCAGAGAAACAGAAAGTATATCTGAAATTGAAGAATGCCTCAAATGGGGTGAACCAAGCTACATGACCAAAAAAGGGAGTACGCTTCGTATAGATTGGAAAGCAAAAGCACCAGATCAGTATGCCATGTATTTTAAGTGTACCAGTAAACTCGTTCCATCCTTTAAAGAGCAGTTTGGGGATTTATTTGAGTATGATAAAACCAGGGCTATTGTCTTTCAAATGGATGGTCAGGTCCCTGTTAAAGCGTTAAAGGAGTGCATCAAAGCAGCCCTCACCTACCATCAGGTGAAACATCTTGATGGGCTGGGAATTTCAGTCGATTAAGCTCTCAGGCTCACCTTAGGCTTATAGAGCCAGATCACATTCACACAGACTGCAATGATAATCAACACGATCAGTTCTAAACTTGTGAGGTAGTCCATTGCGTTGACTGACTTGGTCGCTTTGATCAATTGTCTCTTTCCTTCACTCAACTGTATCTTGGAAAGGGCATAAAGGTCGCTTTCAATAGCATTGAGCGTATGAACCAGCCCTTCAGTAGAATCAGACTCATCTCCTGCCATTTGAGACTCCAGCATAGCCAGTTGGTTTGCTTTATCAGCAAAAGAATCGAGATAGCCTCTTTCTTCAGTAGTAAGTCTGGTTGCATAGAACTGATCTATCAGGCTTTGGATAGAGTCGTTCACCGCTTGGTTTTTGTTTTCGAAAAAGGCGTTATTATCAGTGACAACAGCCATGCGCTTTTGATCTACCAGCAGCTTAAGCTCAAAAACAAGGTCTTTGGCCACCAGCCTGTCTTCATAAATGGCCACGACCGACTCCTTTACTCTTCTGAAATGTTGCCGGTCTACCAGATTGGTGGCAATGATGAGCAGGAATACGATAACCAGACCTGCCGTCCATTTAAGCTTTTTCGAAGTATTTCCCATAGGTATTATAGTTTACAAAGTCATTTGAGTGAACTCAACCTCATTCTCCTTATTCCAAATGGTGATTCCTCCTGAGGTGGTACATCTATCTTTTAATGACACAAGATAGTTGAATCATGTAAATAGCAAAATCGGGGGAATAAACCGAGGCGGTAATGGCCCTGCCATTACACCGGTTGACCTGTAAGTTCTATGATGGTGATTTCAGGAAGAATACCAATCCTTCCGGGAAATCCCAGGAAGCCGTAGCCACGGTTCACATACAGGTGTTGATGATCTTCTTTATAGAGGTCGGCCCACTGCTTGTACATGTATTTGGAAGGGCTCCATCGCCAATCGCCAATTTCAACACCCAGCTGCATGCCGTGGGTATGTCCGGCAAACATTAAGTCGATATCAGGATGCTGGGTTCTCACCTGCGCATCCCAGTGACTGGGGTCGTGAGAGAGCAACAGTTTCACATCACCCTCGGCATTTCTGGCAGCCTTATCCAGATCGCCATATTTAGCAAATCTACCAGCTCCCCAGTTCTCTACACCAATGATGGACACCTGATCGCCTCCTATTCTAAGTGATTGGTTTTCGTTCATCATCAGCTTCCACCCCATGCGCTCATGCACCTTGATCATATCTTCAAGGTTTTGCCTTTTGGCTGCCTGTGATGGCCAGGACCTATAGTCTCCGTAATCATGATTACCCAGAGTGGAGTATACACCTAAATCTGCCTTGACTTTGGAGAACATATCAATGTACTCTTTAACTTCTTTCGTTTCGTTGTTCACCAGATCCCCGGTAAAAAAGATCAGGTCGGGCTTCTCATGAAGCAACATATCGATACCACCCTGCACTGCAGTTTTATCAAAGAAGCTACCACTATGAATGTCTGATAGCTGGCCGATTTTGACTCCCTCAAAGGCCTTGGGTAAGTTAGGCAGATAGACTTTACGTCTTCTGATACGATAATCATAAGCCCCTTTGACGATACCAAAACTCATAGTCACCACTGGCAACGTTGCCGCTACCACAGCAGACCTGGCTAAAAACTTGGACCTTGGCATTTTCTGACCACTGGCTACCCGTTTTTCATACCTTCTTTTTCTTCCTTCAAAAAACCAGCGAAGCACTCTCCTGATATCATCGAAAAAGACAAACAATACAGCCAACAGTTTGGCCGCATAACTCATAAACACGAAGGAAATGAGGAACATGAAGTAGGTTGTACCTGCCTGGACCAGCCAGAGAAAGAAAACCAAACCGAGCATAATAATGGCCTGAACCACATAAGCATACCGTATGACTTTACTGGTAACCGGCCTGACCTTACCCAAAAGGGTCTTGGTGGCCTGATAGGCGTAGATATCCAGCCAGATGAGTACTACAATCGTAAGAAAAAACTGGAGCAAGGTGAGTCGCATCGTTAGTTTAACTAATATTTAGGTGTTGCAGTTCCTCATTAACTAATTGTCTAAGCCATAAATGAAACCATTTCTAGTGCCCTGAGTGCCAGGGCCGTTTCGCCTTCGATCTTAATATCATCTGCCAGGTCTTTATACCTTCTGCTCTTAGACACCAACTTCCAGAAAGTATTCCCTGACATGATGATTTTCGAAGTAGCTTTTTGAGAGTCCACTTCAACAAACTGCCAGCTTCCAGACGACTTACTTATCTTCCAGCTTTGATCAATCTCATTGGTTAATCGCCATTCCAAGACGCTGTCATTGTTACTTTCATCTTCATGTAAGGTAAATGGCAAAGCCAACATGCAAACAGAGGCGAAGGGGGTAAAGAATTTTTCATTCAAAATACCTTGCCGATTAACAGCATCTCTAATTTGTTGTTGATGGAGGAATTTCTCGGTGTATTCCCTGGCAATATGCATCCAGTTTTTACTTTCTTCCTCTCCGGCCCAACTTACCGGAAAAGCTGCCTTTCCCATCGGGTCAAGAGAAGCATAATACTCATAATAAGAGGACCAGGTAACTTGATGCAGGGTAATGAGCATCTGAGGACTTACCCTTCGAAATGCCTGAACCCAATCGGCATTGAGTTGATTGAGATACTTCAATAGGTCTGCATAAGTATCACCTTCAGGACCTCCAGAGAAGTGTCCGTCTCTCAGCATAGAGAGTATGCGAATATTGCCATCCAGCAAATGGGCCACCACATCTTTTACTTTCCACAGTCTGGCGATAGTCTGAGCCTGCCATTCTTCTTCGCTCAAAGATTGAAGCAACTCAATGAACTTTTCTTCCAGTTGAGGAAAGAGAGGTAAAATATCTATAGTCTGAAGTTTATGGGTCATTTTGATTAGCAATAGAATGAGCTGCTAAGATGTAAACTTCTATTTAAAATTCAGACAAAAAAAGAGCTCCCCCGACCTCTCGGGGGAGCCACCAAATCAACCTTAACTATGAACGATTCTCATGTTTCAGAGAATCTAATCACCACGTTCTCTTTAAGTGCAAACATCAGGCCAAAACCTCTTCTTTATCGCCTGAATGATCGCTCATATCTATTACTGAAATATTACCTCTCCACTTGGCGATTCTGTACATCACTTTATCAGCAATCAGATAAGCCGTAGGTACAATAATCAATGTGAAGAATGTGGCAAAGGTCAGACCGAAAATGATAGTCCATGACATTGGCCCCCAGAAGATTACGTTATCACCTCCTACATAGAAGTCAGCATCATAATTGGCAAAAGCTCCGATAAAATCTATGTTCAGTCCAATGGCCAAAGGCACCAACCCCAGAATGGTAGTAATCGCGGTAAGCAATACCGGACGAAGTCTGGTTTTACCTGCAATAATAATAGAGTCTACCACCTCTGTCATTGGTAATCTACCCTCTTCTTCATCCAATCCAAGCTCTCTTCTCTTACGCTTTCTGGTGAGCTCAATAAAGTCAATCAGTACGATGGCATTATTCACCACAACACCTGCCAGGGCAATAATACCCACCATGGTCATGATCACCACAAAGTCCATGTTAAAGGCTACCAGTCCGAGGAACACCCCAACGGTACTCAATAGTACAGAGATCATAATGATGAACGGTGCAGTGATTTTATTGAACTGAGATACAATGATCAGGAAGATCATAAATACCGCAATCAAGAGGGCTTTTGAAAGAAAAGCCATGTTTTCGGCCTGTTCTTCCTGCTCGCCAGTAAAGGCATAGTTATAACCATTAGGCATTTCAAAGTCTGCCATCAAGGTCTTTAAGTCATTGTTGATCTCAGTAGCATTGTAACCACCTAATACGTTTGAACTCAATGTAACTACCCTATCCAAATCCTTTCTTTTGATAGAACCATAAGTAGAGCTGTATCTCACATCGGCAACGGCAGAAATAGGCACCTGAACCAACTTACCTGAGTTTTGATCTCTGAAGGTAATGTTCTTGTTCATCAGGGCATCTACATCGTATCTGTAGTCCTGATTGAGTCTGACATTAATTTCATAGTCATCTTCACCTTCTTTGTACTTAGATACTTCTTTACCGAATAATGCGGTTCTGATTTCATTGGCCACTGAATAAGTACTCAGTCCAAATCTTCTTGCATTATCACGATCGATATCTACGATCAGTTCCGGCTTACCTAACTCCAATGAACTTTTTAACTGTTCGATACCCTGGATTCCTGATTCTTCGATTCTTTGCTTAACTCTTTCGCCAAGCGTGATCAAGGTTTCCAGGTCTTCACCAATAATCTCCAGGTTTATAGGCTTACCTGTTGGAGGTCCGGCAGCATCTTTATCAACGGTGAGGGTTACACCCGGCTCCAGCTTCACTTTCGCCCTGATGTCTTCCATCACATCTTTAGTGTTCAAGTCTCCACGAAGCTTGCTTTCAATAAAGTTGACTGTAATTCTTGCCTTATGCGGCTCCTCTGACTGGCCTACAGCTGTAGGGTCATTCGGGTCAGCTGCACCCTGAGATACATTGGTAGTAATTGATTCTACAATGGCATCGTAAGGCTTAACAATTTCCTTTACCTGACGCTCTACATCTTCTGCAAAGTCATTGGTCTTTTCAATGTCGGTTCCTACAGGAAACTCAACAAAAACGTTTACATATCTCGGTTCATTTTCAGGGAAGAAAATGACATTCGGTGTATTGGTTGCGAAGATTCCCAGGGAAATAAAGAGCAAAGCAAAGGCACCAACCAAATAAATAAATGGATGCCTTACAGCTGACTTCAAAATCTTCTCGTATCTGCTTTCCAAAGCCGGAAGAATAACCGCCTGGAATCTGTTAGATAATGGCACCAGCACATATACATTCATGAGCGTTATCACACCAATCAAAATCAGCAGGTTACCCAGCATAATGATACCGGCTCCAAAAACCACAATCAGACCCGCTACAATAGCGATTGAAGACCTGATGATCACCTTTTTGTTATCGATAACTCTCGACCCGTCTACTCTCATGAATGAGGCAATAAAAACCGGGTTAATCACCAGAGCCACAAAGAGTGATGATCCTAATGTAATCATCAGTGTCAATGGCAGGTAGAGCATAAACTCTCCAATAATACCCGGCCAGAAAGCCAAAGGCACAAAGGCTGCCAGCGTGGTGGCTGTAGACGAAATAATGGGAAGGGCTACTTCACCTACCCCTCTTCTTGTTGCGGCCATAGGACTCAAGCCCTCTTCCATCAAACGATAGACGTTTTCCACTACCACAATACCATTATCTACCAACATACCCAGCGCCATAATCAAGGCGAATAGAGTCATGGTATTAATCGTAATTCCGGCTAGCCCTAAGATCATCAGAGCCATGAACATAGACAATGGAATGGCCATACCCACGAAGAGTGAGTTTCTGGTTCCCAAGAAGAAAAGTAGTACAGTAACAACCAGAATTACACCAAAAATGATGTTGTTACCCAAAGAACTTACCTGTTCGCGGGTATCTTTAGACTGGTCATTGGTAATGGTCACCTTCACTGACTCAGGAATAGAACCATCGTAACGACTATCTGCAATCAGACCCATGATCTTATCTGTAGCAATCAGCAGGTTTTCACCACTTCTTTTCATTACATCAATCTTCACTACAGGGTCCATATCCAGACGAGCATAGTTCTGCTTGTCTTTGTAGCCAAATTCAACAGTTGCTACATCTTTAAGATAAACAATGTTGCCATTCTCATTACTGATGATAACATCTTCCAACTGCTGAGGATCATCGAACTCACCCACAACACGCACGTTTCTTCTGAGTCCGTCTTCAACTACGTTACCTCCTGAGAGCGTAATGTTCTCTGCCGAGATGGCATTTTCAATATCCGTGAAAGTTACCTTTCTGGCTTCAAGCTTAAACGGATCTACTTTGATCTCTACTTCTTTCTCATCGACCCCAACAATATTCACCTTGGAGATTTCAGAGAACTTCTCAATCTCATCTTCCAGGTATTCTGCAATGTCATTCAACTCATCAAGACTCTTGGTAGGGTCAGTGAGGTTCACGTTCAGAATCGGGAAGTTTTCAGAGAAGCTGAATTTGATTACCTGTGGATCAGTTTTCAGATCACTTGGCAGCTCAGACTTGGCTCTGTCTACAGCATCTTTTACATCGATTACCGCTTCATCT
The DNA here is from genome assembly GCF_965216855.1 of Roseivirga sp. Classification (NCBI taxonomy): domain Bacteria; kingdom Pseudomonadati; phylum Bacteroidota; class Cytophagia; order Cytophagales; family Roseivirgaceae; genus Roseivirga; species Roseivirga sp. The sequence goes on from NZ_OZ244204.1 coordinate 1,110,092, forward strand.
ACATCTACCCCTACCTGAAACTCGATTACAATGGCCGAGTAATCCTGAACGGAAGTAGACTGAATATTATCTACACCTTCGATGGTGTTGATCTCTTTTTCAAGCTCCCTGGTAATTAAGCTCTCCATATCTTCAGGAGAGTTACCCGGGTGGACAGTACTCACATATACTGTCGGCTGTTCTACCTCTGGAAAGTTTTCCTTAGGTAGTGTAATGTAGGAGTACACCCCGGCAACAGTAATCAACAGCGTCAAAACATAGACTGTGATTTTGTTGCGAAGCGAGAGGGAGGTTAACCCAAACTCCTTATCTACAATTTGTTTTTTATCATCCGCCATAATGGTTGATTCTTTTTTGTTGAGATTAATTTTGGATGCTGATAGTGGTTCCGTCTGCTACGGTTCTTGCTCCTTTATCAACAATCGATTCTCCACCGGTAAGGCCGGCCACTACTTCAGTATGGCTATCATAAGTCTTACCTAATTTGATGTGTACCTTCTCGGCTTTTGATCCATTCACTCTGTAAACAAAGTTACCCTGAAGGTCTTCCTGAATTATTCTTGAAGGAATAACAACCGCTTCATCTACATGATAGTCAGTCAACTCAAGAATAGTCACCAGGTTAGTTTTCAGGTATGCATCTACCTTAGGTAGTTTCACTTCAACAGTGAATGTTCTACTAGCTGCATTGATGACACTACCAATTGAAGTAATGGTGCTTTCGAAAGACTCACCCAGTGCAGGAACACTTACATTCACTACATCACCTCTGTTGAACTTGCCAACAAATGCTTCTGATACTTCAGCGTGGATGTACATGTTCTCATTACTGACGAGAAAGGCAACTTGTGTACCCGGCTGAACAATCTGACCTGCACTTACAGGTACCTCTTCGATTGTTCCTGAGAATGGTGCTTTAATGTTGGTTTTCTCCAACTGAGTCTGAAGTGTTTCAAGACTTTTTTCCAGAGACTCCTTATTGTTCTTGGCCTGCAGATAGTCGATTTCCGTACCGATGTTCTGCTTCCAAAGTCTTTCTCTCTTCTGATAAACAGTAGTTGCAAACTCCAGTTGAGTTTCAACTTCAGCTATATTCTTCTCTATGGTTTCAGAGTCGATAGTGGCCAACACCTGACCTTTTCTAACGGATTGTCCTTCAACAATATTCACTGCAGTAAGCTGTCCCATAGACTCAGCACTCACATACACGTTAGTTCTCGACTGAACATTACCTCTTACTTCAATCTTATGACTGAAGTCTGACTTGGCTGCCGCTACGGTAGTTACCAAAGCAGCTCTGTCTTGTGCCTTTCCATAATCAGGATCGATAGCCGCTATTTCCTTTTCCAGGGCAGCAATCTCATCGTGTAAGGCTTTAATTTCATTTCTGGCCTCATCAACCCTGGCCTTTTTAGCCTCGAGTTCATTATCTTCTTTAGGTCCACAGCTTGCTACAACTAGAGCCGCAAGCACAAATAATGTGGAAATTCTTATTGCTTTCATTCGTTTAATGGTTTCTGGTTGTTGTTAATTGAGTTTGCCCAGGGCTTTGTCTAAATCTATTTTGGCTACGATAGCATCGTAGAGTGCTGTCAGATAATTTACTTCTGCTACTTTGCGAGACTGCTCAGCATCGATCAGCTCGAGGTTCGAACCTACACCTTCGGTGTATTTGGCTCTGGTAACATCGGCTACCTCTTGTGCCAGTTCCATATTGTCTTCCTGAACAGAAAGTCTTTCCAGGTTCACATCGAGTGAAGTTTTGGCATTGATTAACTCCTGTCTCAGGTTATTGGAAAGTTGGCTGTATTGATAATTGAGGGTTTCGAGTTGATACTTCTTACGCTCAACAGTGTACTTCTTTCTGAGTCCGTCAAAAACCGGAATACTGACATTGAGACCAATGTTAGAGTTGGTAAACCATCTCCTTTGATCGTTCCAGAGATTGCTGAAAATATCTGTTCCCGAGTTTCTTCCCCAGGCAGCATTGAAGGTTACTTTAGGGATATACTGAGAATAGACGTTCTTAATATCAAGCTCTGCCAATCGCTTCAGGTATTCTACCTGTTGCAATTCCAATCTGTCGGCAACTACATAAGCATCGATTTCTGCCGCTGAATACTCAAAATCGAAAGCATCCAATTCTTCAGAAAGGCTTATGCTTGTGTCAACTGCCATCCCCATAGATAGCTTCAACAGATTTTTGCTGGCCTGAATAGCCTGATCGACACCACTCATTTCTGCCTTCAGGTTGTTCAGTTGAACCTGAAGTCTGGAGACATCGATTTTTTCGGCAAATCCATTCTCATAAAGTGCTCTGGTATCCTTCAAAGTAGATTCAAGGGTAGCAATGTTGGCGTTAATCAGGTCTGTTCTCACCTGATTGACCAATACCATATAATAGGCTTTGGTTACCTGCTCTACCACATCTTGTCTGGCCTTCTGCTCATCTACTACGACTTTCTCTCGAAGCATCTTGGCAGCCTTCAAACCAATGAAGAATGAACCATCCCAAATCATCTGAGAAGCGGTAACACCGAAATTACTCTGATGCTGTACACCAAAGCGAATCGCTGCAGTTGCTCCTTCAGGGGCGTTGGGGTCAAAAACGTTGGCCGGTACAATGTTTACCGGGATTTGTGTATTGTTCGTATAGCCGAAGTTAGCATTGACCTGAGGCAGTCCATCAGCCCGGGTTTCCCCAACCTGCGCCTCAGCGTCAATTGTATTCACTTTAGCTATCTTCAGATTCTCATTGTTTTCGAGCGCATATTGAATGGCTTCTTCAAGAGAAAATGATTCCTGAGCTCTGACAGTAGCAACCGACAGTAGCATCAGAATTAAAGCGCTTACTCTCTTAATTGAGCGTTTCATTTTGTTTGAGTTTTTCTTTAGTGTACTGGTTAAAAAGTTGGTGTCCCTCTATGGTGAACAGGCCATGAATGAAATGATCAAACATCTGCAACTGTACATCGGTGAGGGTATATTTATCTTTAGGATATAGATTCGCATTGAGTATGACGGCCTGAACCTGCTCGATTCTCAATAAGGCCATTAGTTCTGCATCAAGTTCAGGTCTGAAATATCCTTCTTCCTGACCTCTGATAATCACTCTGGTGATAGAACACATCATGGTCTCCTTCTTGAATTTCTCGTACATCCTCCAGGCTTCTGGATAAAACTTCTGCAATTCATTCATCACATTCAGTTTCATATCCTTCATTGATTCGCGCAAACATTGAGAAATCAGAATAAGTGCATGGACACTGTCCAGACTTTCTATTTCAGAATCCTCAAACTTGCTTTTCTCAATTTCCAGGTAGAGCTGAGTAACCGTATTAATCAGGTCCTTTTTATCCTTGAAGTACTGATATATGGTCTTCTTGGAAATACCTAAATCTCTGGAAATATCATCCATCGTTACGGTACGAATACCGTACGTAAGCATCAACTCACCCGCCTTCTCAATAATTTTATCTCTTATTTCCATCCTAGTTAAACTTCGGAAACTTTCGGGTTACCCAAAGTTTCCAACTTGAAGATAGACGTTGTGAAGTCGAAAATGGTTCAAAGTGGTTTAACATTTTTTCAAAATTTTTTCATGCAATCGATTCCTTCAACCAAATTTTATTTCTCCATAAAGCCCATTTTAACCGACTCAAGTAATATTCCTTTCAATAACATTCATGAATTCCCTGCCAAAACTGGCACTTAAAAAATTTTATGCTTTTTCAAATTGTCTCCTTTATGACTTTTCACCTGATGCTAATGGGACAAGTCTTCCTGAAATAATTCAATCTCTGACAACAAATTCAATAGCTCCATTTGACAGCCATGAAGATTCTTCTGACCTTTAGATTATGAGACGAACTACACTTTTTTATATGTTAATAATGACCTTAGCCACTATTGGTCTGAAAGCTCAATATGTCTACCCTGAGAAATTTGATCATTGTTACCTTGACGAATTCAAGTTTGAGGAAACGGAGATCATAGCTGAAGTAGACGATGAAAAACTCAAAGAGGCTATCATAGCAGGTTGGGATAGCAAAATGCTCAACAAAGGAGAAGGCAACCTGGGACTTCAGATTCTGGTAGATCGCAAAGGCAACTCATGCCTGATGAGTGTGAGGAACGACACCAATATGAAAATGAAGAAAATGAACCTGGTGGAAAATATAGATCAGCTTAAATGGAAAGGTCAGGCTGATAAGATATCAGCCATCATTTTACTGCACTTTGACCAAGGCGAAATCACTATCAAAAGGCTAGGCACTAAAGACATGGTCAATCTGGTAGAGATTAAATAGACCAGTCTTAGGTACACCCTTAATCAGGTATTCACGCTCTCACTTCGGGAGTTACAATTGGTTTAGATAGAGTAATTGGAAGCTACTTTTTCAAAAGCAGCCAATTGATCATCGATCCAATCCTTCCCTTTGCCTAATTCTTCAGCCATAATTGCCGCTACTTCGGGGGCTACTCTTTTGGCTTCACCCGAATTCAGGAAAAGGCCACGCACTCTTCGTGACAACATATCTTCAACGGTTATGGCCATTTCGTTTCTCACAGCCCAGACCACCTGAGATTTACGGAGCGGAATGTCATCGCTCAGAATCTCTGCCAATTCCGGATATTCCTCTTCCAACTCCAGCAATTGATACTTCTCGGTCCCGTACACTGCCAAAGGATCAGTAGTCAGGTCAAGGTTCTTATCATAACCATAAATCGGCAGGTTGTGGGTAATACATTTACGCTCCTGCAGTGCACCAATCAAAATGGCATTGTCGACCGTATCTTCTGCCATCTTGCGATAGGTAGTCCACTTACCACCTATGATTGTGATTAAACCTGACTGAGAAATCATCACTTTGTGGTGACGCGATATCTCCTTGGTAGATTTTCCATCCCCTTCCGGCTTGGCTAAAGGACGCAGACCGGAGAAAACAGCCAACACATCAGCTCTGGTAGGTTGCTTCACCAGATACTGCCCTGCTGTTTCCAGAATAAAATCAATCTCCTCCTCTTGCGCTTTAGGTTCAAGTTCGGGCTTCTCTTTCATGGTATCTGTTGTACCCAGAACTACCTTGTCATGCCACGGAACGGCAAACATCACCCGCCCGTCTTTAGTATGCGGCACCATAATGGCGTACTTGTCTGGCAAAAACTCTTTGGACACAACCAGATGAATCCCCTGACTAGGCTGGATCATCTCTTTGACCTCAGGCTCATCCATCTTTTTAATTCTATCGGCAAAGACACCGGTTGCATTAATCACTGCTCGGGCATCGATCGAATATTCCTTACCAGATTCAAGGTCCTTTGCCGTAAGGCCGCAAATAATTTCTTCCTCGTTTTTCTTAAGGCCTGTTACTTCGAAGTAATTCAACACCACCCCATTGAATTGTTTGGCAGTTTTAGCCAGAGAAAGGGCCATACGTGCATCATCGAATTGACCATCATAATAAACCACTCCGCCTTTCAGACCTTTTTGATCTATGGTTGGAATATGGCCGATTGTCTCTTCTTTAGAAAGTTTCTTCGATGAGCCAATCCCCAACTTACCAGACATCAGGTCATATACTTTGAGACCTACCTGGTAAAACGGACCATCCCACCACTCATAGTTGGGAATTATGAAGGCCTGATTCTTAACCAGGTGTGGTGCATTTTTGATCATTAAACCGCGCTCCTTCAAAGCCTCCAAAACCAGTGATATATCGCCCTGCTGAAGATATCTCACACCGCCATGAACCAGCTTGGTACTCCGGCTTGACGTTCCTTTGGCAAAGTCGTGTTGTTCTAACAACAATGTTTTATATCCCCTTGAAGCCGCGTCAACCGCAACACCAAGGCCGGTAGCACCTCCACCAATAATTACTATATCCCAAGGCTCTTTTTGCTTATTGAGCCTTTTAATCATTTTTTCTCGTCTCATAATTAATCTTCTACCCAGGCTTTAGCTCTTTCAACAGCATGTGACCAATTATGTTTCAGCTGGTCTACATTGGCTCCCGATGGTTCGAATTTTCTATCTACCTTCCATATGGCTTTAATCTCCTCCATATCTTTCCAATAGCCAACTGCCAGACCAGCCAGGAAGGCCGCACCCTGCGCAGTAGTTTCAACAATTTCGGGCCTTACAATATCTAAACCTGTAACATCTGATTGTATTTGCATTAACAAATTGTTGGCAGAAGCACCACCATCTACTCGTAGTTCCTTCAGGTCGATCCCGGAATCAAGAGCCATGGTATTAATCACTTCCATACTTTGCAGTGCCAGTGCTTCTAAAGCAGCTCTGGCAATGTGTCCTTTTTGCGTTCCACGCGTTAGCCCAATCATGAGTCCGGTAGAATACTGATCCCAATGCGGTGCTCCTAAGCCAACGAAACCAGGCACAAAATATACTCCCCCATTATCTTCAACTGATTTGGCTAAAGCCTCTACATCTGATGAAGCTTCTATAAAATTCACGTTATCACGTAGCCATTGTACGATGGCTCCGCCAATGAAAATACTACCCTCTAATGCATAGCTCACCTCTCCATTCACCTGCCAACCAATAGTGGTCAATAGTTTATGCTCAGATTTAATGGCCTCCTTTCCTGTATTCATCACCAGGAAACAACCTGTCCCATAGGTGTTTTTAACCATACCCGGTTCGGTACACATTTGACCGAATAAAGCCGACTGCTGATCTCCGGCTATTCCGCAGATGGGAATTTCTGCTCCAAAGTGCTCTTTAGAAGTATGACCATAGCTGTCACTGCTTTGCTTTACTTCCGGTAGCATGGAGGCCGGAATATTGAATAGCTCCAGCAACTCCTGATCCCATTCCAGTTGATGAATATTATAAAGCATGGTTCTACTGGCATTACTCACATCCGTTGCATGCACCGCACCATCAGTCAGCTTCCAAAGCAACCAACTGTCAACCGTACCAAAGGCCAGTTCACCTTTCTCAGCTTTCTCCTGAGCACCCTCTACATGATCCAGTATCCATCGAATCTTGGAAGCAGAGAAATAGGCATCTATCAGCAGCCCTGTTTTCTCCTGTATCTTATCCATCACATCCCTGGACTTTAGTTCTTCACAGTAATTGGCGGTTCTTCGATCTTGCCAGACAATAGCCTTATGAATAGATTTCCCTGTCTTTCGATCCCAGACTATGGTAGTCTCCCGCTGATTGGTAATTCCAATGGCAGCAATTTCCGAAGCATGCACTCCCTGTTTTTCCAGTACATCATTGATGGTAAACTTCTGGGTTTCCCAAATTTCTAAAGGGCTATGCTCCACCCACCCGGGCTTAGGATAGAACTGCTCAAATTCCTTCTGCGATACATTGACAATTTCTCCTTTGCGGTTGAAAATAATAGCGCGTTCACTGGTTGTTCCGGCATCGATGGTAATGATATACTTGGACATGGGTATTATTAATGGTTCAATGCCTAAATTATCATTTTAATCATTCAACCGAAACCCATGAAGAAGTCATTCGCACTCTTTGTCCTAATCATTGCCATTCAGGCATGTCAACCCAAAAAACCATCAACAGAAATTGAATACTACCAATCTGAGGAAATGGCCAGCCTTGGTTTGCCTTTCAGTGATGCGGTGAGGGTAGACAATATGCTTTACCTCTCCGGTGTGATCGGCATGCCTCCGGGAAAACTGGAACTGGTGGAAGGGGGGCTCCAGGCAGAAGCAAAGCAGATTATGGAGAACATTCAGAAAGTACTGAAAGCCAATGGCAGCTCACTGGACCATGCCGTGAAATTCACAGTCTTCATTGACGACATCGGTCGCTGGAGTGAGTTCAACGAAGTTTATATAGAGTACTTTCCCGGGAAGAAACCCGCAAGATCAGCATTTGGAGCTGAAGGTCTGGCGCTCGGTGCCGCTGTTGAAGTGGAGTGCATTGCGGTAATACCCGATTAATCAACAGCTACACGCTAAAAATGGGTTTTTCCAGTTAATGTATTGAATTTCAATACAGTCATCATGCGGCATCTACTCTTTAAGTCTCTCTTTGTTTTTACTGGACTTCTCATTTCGTTCAATGCAGAAAAGGAGTATTTGCGATACCTGAGAAGCTATGCCCCTAATTCTCTGGGCATGCTGCAACTACTGGAGAATACGCCTTCGAACTTTGAAATCAATGGTATGACCATTCGCCAGCGCATGACTTTCGATCCGGGTGTCTATTTTGATAATGGTACTGAGGAAGAAAAAATTAGCAGCCTCAAAACCATTATTCACGAAAGCCATCATCAGTTCAATTCATCCTATGCTCTGAAGTTACTTAGTGATGCTCCTCCGGCTGACTATCAGTTCCGCGATGATTATTCAGCTTTCTACTATGCCGATGACGATATTATTCTGGTCAAACATTCGGAAGTATTCAATAGCAATGTCTTGAAAAAAGAAATTCCAAAAGCGCTTCAGTCATTTAGATACTCACCCTATATAGCGCCAAAATCTAACCTGGGAAGTCAGGTGCAGGGAATATACGGTCTAATGGATGAGTTTCATTCCTACTACCTCGGTACCCGAACAGGCATGGAATCATTCAGCTATTTCGAGAAGAAAGCTGAAAATGACATATCCGCCTACCTGGAATTTGTAAGTAGTATGAGTGGAAGCTACTGGGCTTTTTATGAGTTCAAATATTTCTGTCTGATGTATTTGAAAAAGGCGCAGGAAGAGCATCCCGATATATACCAACAACTATTGGCCAATACGCAACTGAGAAAAATCTATACCAAAACATCTGGCAACTTTGAGCGGCTTATTGAAACTTTCCACCAAAAAGAAAAGAGCATACTGGCATTAGCTGAGTCAAAAGGCATCAATGCCAAAATAGAAGACGGTTATTTCTGGATTGGCAACAGAGGAGTCGGCAATACCGGGGAGAAGACTGAAGCTTTAATAAAGTCACTAAGCAGCCCCGAGTTGATGGCTCTGCACGAGTCTTTTCTGCTAAAGAACTATTAAAGCTTTCTGAAGGAAATCAACAGTGCCGTTAAAGTCAGTATAAGCAGAAAAGCAAAACCATTGCCTAACCCATAATGCTCAGCAATAAAACCAATGACTACAGGCCCTACCAACAAACCTATGTAACCAGCCGAAGCTACGGAGGCAATACCAGAAGCCGCAGAGACTCCTTCCACCCTGGCTGCCGAGCTGAACAGAGTCGGCACAATCACGGAATAACCTAAACCCGCCAGACTAAATCCAAGAATAGCTAAAAAGCCCAGTTGCAGGAAGGTAATTGCCAAACCTACCAGTCCAAGCAAAGCGCCAATTATCATCAGCCGCTTTCTTCCGTATCTGACTGTCCAAAAATCACCCGAAAACCTACCCAAAGCCATAAACAGGGAAAAGCCTGCAAAGCCAAGACCGGAATAAGCAGCAGGCATAGTCAGTGTTTCTCTCAGGTAAATTGTACTCCAATCGGTAATTCCTCCTTCACACATCATAATACATAAGCCCACTAGTGCCAAAAGCACCACTTCCTTTTTCGGCCATTGAAAGCCTGTTGAAGGGTCAGTCTTTACCGAATTGATTAAGGCTGCCGAATGGGTCCATGTAAGTAACATGAGTACCACAGAAACACTAACCAGCTGTATCCATATGGGTTGGTTAGTGGCTATGAAGGCAGAACCCAATAGAGCCCCCAACATTCCTCCAATGCTAAAAAACCCATGACAGGCCGACATGATCACCCGCTTCTTCTGACTTTCAACCTCAGAAGCAGCCGCATTCATGGCCACATCCGTCAACCCCATGGAGAGCCCTAGTAGATAGAGTATCACCATCCACTCTGTCAAGGAATTTGGTATTCCGGCCCAAACGATCAGCAGTAGAAATACTGTTAACGACCAGGTCGTAGCCAAACGCTCACCCCAGGCCCGAATGATTTTAGAATAAAAAGGCAAAAGCGTTACCCCTCCGAGTGGAATAAAAAACAGGGCCGTACCCAGTTGGGCTTCAGATAACGCAAGCGACTGTTTAATCTCAGGCAAACGGGTTACCCAGGAACCAAAGCCTAAGGCGATCGCCATAAATGCCATAGCCGGTGCCCTGTTCTCCCGATTTCCAAGTACGAATAGAATTGACCTGAACATGTGACCTAAAAATCTGAGAAAGTTTTCATATCAGGAAATGAATTTTCATTCTTTAAGTCCAAGCAGCATAAGTCTCTGAGCGTGGTATCAAAGAGCTATACAATAGAAAACAAAACACTCAGGAGCCAAAACAGACTTAAGGAGTTCATTCCGTATTGCAGATGAGTTTTTAAGCAATACAGACCGTATAACTGTTTTACCAATAGCTGATCTTGAGAAACCTGAAACACTGGCCCTTCAACAGGGCTGCTATATCATCCTTTAGGACTGTACCCGAACCGGCTGCATTTTTTCCCTTCTGTAAAACTCCCTGAAACTGATCATGCGCTGCTCAGCTTCATCCCAGAGCTTATTCGTAATGAGTGTAAGGCTCTGTCGGAAATTGATGGTGGTAGTGTATTTATTCAACCAGGGGTTCTCTTCAATACATTTCTTCAGATTATAGTTAGGAATGAAAGGGTTCAGGTGATGCACATGGTGAATTCCAATATTCCCCGTTAACCAGTTGAATAGCTTTGGTACTTTATAGTAAGTACTTCCTTTTAGCGCTGAGGTCACATAATCCCAGTTCTTCACCCATTGCTTATAGGTGTATTCATGCTGATGCTGCACATAAAAAAACCAAATAGCGATGATGGAGAACAACACCAGAATAGTGAGGTGAACCAATAGAAACTTTTCCCAACCGAGTAGAAAACCAAAGAATAGAAAAATAGCCAGCATGACAAAGTTGTTCAGCACCAACCATTTCTTAGCCCTTTCAAAGGTGGGTAGTTTAATAAAAGCTATTCGGTTATGGATGAAAAGATAGTAAACCGGACCAATCACAAACATGACTATTGGCGATCTGTAAACCCTGTACTTCAGGCGCTTCCAGCGACTCATTTGCTTAAATTCCTCCACCGTTAATGTGGTTACATCTCCAATATCTCTCATCTCCAATTGACCATTGTGCTTATGGTGTACATTGTGCGACTTAGACCAATAGTTAAATGGAATGGCCGAAAAGTAGCTACAAACGTAGCCTATTACTTTTTGCACCTTTCTGTTTCTCAGAAAAGACTGGTGTCCGCAGTCGTGCTGAATGATAAAGATTCTCACCAGAAAAAAGGCATTGACTACACCTAACCCAAGGGTGATCCAGTAGCTGTAATCAAGACTAATGTACATCAACGTCCATAAAGCCAGGAATGGAAGAAACGAATTGATGATCTGGATGGTAGCCTTTACTTTATGTTCCTGAGCGTATTTTTTAAGTGCCAGGATTTTCTCTTTGGCCAGTTCAATTTTTTCTGAAGGTGAATGCTGCATGAAGCGGGGTAATTCTTAATTGTATTCTTAGTAATGTCAACAACAAAGGTAGTCAGATCATCTTTTTCCGGGTGAGAAAGTTTTGATAATTGGTTCATATTGGTTTTAAACCCGACAACCCATACATTAAAACCAATTAAGACCCCTCTTGGTTACACCGATATGCCTTTGCTACAATTCACTGAGTCTGGAATCTATTGTGAAAAAGCCGGAGTCTATATAGACCCCTGGCGCAAGGTGGATAAAGCCATTATTACTCATGCCCATGCCGATCATTCCCGATGGGGCATGAAGCACTACCTCGCCCATCCCATGAGCATTCCGGTGATGAAATTGAGATTAGGACGAGACATCTCTGTGCAGGGACTAGACTATAATGAAAAGCTGATTATCAACGGTGTAGAATTCAGTCTGCACCCTGCAGGACATATTCCCGGTTCAGCACAGGTAAGAGTTTCTTATCAGGGAGAAACATGGGTAGTTTCGGGCGACTACAAAACAGAGGCCGATGGCATCTCAACTCCCTTTGAACCCGTGAAATGTCACACCTTTATCACAGAGTGCACTTTTGGTCTTCCTGTTTATCATTGGCAACCTCAGGAAGATATTTTTAATGAGATCATTACCTGGTGGAAGAAAAATGCGAGTGAAGGCCTCAACACGTTGATCACAGCATACAGCCTTGGTAAAGCCCAAAGAGTTATTAAAAATGTAGATGACAGCATTGGTCCCATCTTTACCCATGGAGCCATTGAAAACACCAATGAAGCGCTGAAAACAGCTGGTCTTGAATTGCCTCCAACGACCAGGGTGACTAAAGAACTGGATAAAAAAGCATTTCAGGGAGCACTCATCATTGCCCCTCCTTCCGCTTTGAATTCTCCCTGGATGAAGAAGTTTAAACCTGCCTCTCTCGGCATCGCTTCCGGCTGGATGCAATTGAGAGGAACCCGCAGAAGAAGAGCAGCCGACAGAGGTTTCGCACTTTCAGATCATGCTGACTGGAATGGATTACTATCGGCCATCAAAGCCACAGAAGCAGAAACTGTCATTACCACGCACGGCTATACCAATACATTTAGTAAGTACCTGAATGAAATCGGGATCCATTCAGTGGAGGAGAAAACCCTCTTTTCCGGAGAGTCAATCGACAGCAATGATGACGATCAAATGGAGGAAGAAGCTGCATGAAACAGTTTGCTCAATTATTCACCTCTCTGGATCAGACCAATTCAACCCTTAAAAAGGTAGCTGCTCTTAAGGATTATTTCGACCAGAGTCATGATGATGATAAACTATGGACCATTGCCATTCTGAGTCACAAGCGCCCCAAACGGACCGTGAAAACCACTTTCCTCAGAATCTGGGCAGCGGAGCTGGGTAACATTCCCCTTTGGCTGTTTGAAGAAGCCTATCATACAGTCGGGGACCTGGCGGAAGCCATTGCCCTGGTGGTCCCTGAAGCTGAGCATAGCAATGAGAAAACACTCAGTGAGTGGATACAGGAGATCAAGGCACTGGATAAAACAGAAGACGAGAACAAGAAAAGGGTGATCCTTTCTGCCTGGAACACCATGACCACCAGTGAACGCTTTGTATTCAACAAACTCATTACCGGAGGCTTTAGAATGGGTGTTTCTCAAAAACTGATGACCCGCGCCCTTTCGCAACACACAGGAATCGAAGAAAGTGAATTGGCGCACAGACTGATGGGCAACTGGGAACCTTCCCAAACCAGTTTCGATGAGCTGATCTATTCGAAAGACCCAGCTGCCGACCAGAGCAAGCCCTACCCTTTTTACCTGGCCTATCAATTGGAAAATCCTCCTCAGGAATTAGGAGAACCCAATGATTGGATTGCAGAAAGAAAGTGGGACGGTATCCGTGGTCAGCTAATAGTAAGAGGAGGCGAAATCTTCGTCTGGTCGAGAGGTGAAGAGTTGGTCACTGACAGGTTTCCAGAATTTGAGCCACTCAAAGACATCTTGCCTGACGGGACAGTCCTTGATGGAGAAATCATTCCCATGCAAGATGGTCATCCACTCCCCTTTGGACTGTTACAAAAGAGAATTGGTAGAAAGACTGTATCTAAAAAGCTACTGAAAGAAGTACCTATCCATATGATCATCTATGACTTGTTGGAACTGGATGGAAAGGACATTCGAAACAAGCCGCTGGCCAGTCGCAGAACCGAACTGCAAAATATCCTTAACAGTCACCCATACCCGAACTTGTTACTCTCTGAGCAGGTTAACTTCGGGCAGTGGTCAGAATTAGCCAAGATTCGCGAAGCATCAAGAGAACATTACTGCGAGGGCCTGATGCTCAAAAGGAGAGACTCTCCTTATCAGGTAGGCCGAAAGAAAGGCGATTGGTGGAAATGGAAAGTAGACCCGCTGGTGATAGATGCTGTCATGATCTATGCTCAGAAAGGACATGGGCGCAGGGCCAACCTCTACACCGATTTTACTTTTGCCGTTTGGGAGGGTGACCAATTAGTGCCCTTTACCAAAGCCTACTCAGGCCTTACAGATGCTGAAATGCGAGAGGTAGACAGCTTTGTAAAAAAGAACACCATCGACCGTTTTGGCCCTGTTCGAAGTGTAACTCCCGAACTGGTCTTTGAAATCGCCTTTGAGGGCATTAATGAATCCAGTCGGCATAAGTCAGGAGTTGCCCTGCGTTTTCCCCGAATCAATCGCTGGAGAAAGGACAAACCGAAAGAAGAAGCGAATAGGCTGGAAGACCTGAAGGGGTTGCTGGATATCTATGGAAGTTAACCTCCGTCTGCGGGTGATATTCATACCAGAAGATAAAGCATCGGATTTAGTGTCCCCCGCTGGCGGGGGAGGCGAAGCAGGGGGTGGAAAGATCTAAGACAACAACTCCAAAAACTTCACCAGTGCCTCATTCCTGTTCTTCTTATGCCAAACGGCCATCAATTGTGTTCTTTGTCGTAGGTGAGCAAGAGAAATAAAATCAATGTCGAGATTGACACCATCGCTCATAGCGCCAGGGACTATGGCTACTCCTAACTGTCTTTCCACCAATCTGAAAATACTATTGGCCTGAACAGAGCGGTGAGACACCTTCGGTTTAAAACCATGATCTGTAAAAATGCTCATGATATTGTCATAGTATTCCTGACTGTAATCGTTCGAGAATAAAATGAACTGTTCTTTACTGAACTGGGCGAGACTCTTAAAGCCTGCCTTCCCAATCGGATGCTTCTTCGAAACCACCAGAGAAAAAGCATCTTCAAAAACCACCTGTTTTTCTAACTCATTGGGAACAGTCTCCAGGCGCACAAAGGCAATATCCAGTTTATCGTGCAGTAAAGCTTCCAACTGATCTTTATTATTCAACTCTTGTAAAGAAGTATGGATTCCGGGATACTGAGCATGCAATTTCTCCAAAAGCTCAGGAATGATATGTTGCATGGCGGAACCCACAAAGCCAACCCGTACCTCCCCTTCCTGCCCTTCCGCTTTTCTTCTGGTAGCCTCTGTGACCTTATCGAGATGGTTCAGCACATACTCTGCTTCATCCAGAAAGTATCTGCCAGCTTCCGTCAACTTTACATTTCTCTTGGTGCGATCAAGCAACTTTACCTGTAAATCCTCTTCCAACTGCTGAATTTGCTTGGTTAAAGCGGGTTGCGTGATAAACAGGCGATCGGCTGCTTTAGCAAAGTGCAATTCTTTACCCAAAGTGAGGAAGTATCTTAAATGTCTTAGCTCCATTAATTACCAACAGTTATTAAAAGATAAAAATATATCATTTTTATGAATTAATTGAAGCCGGTAGATTTGAATGATACCAGGGTTGACTTACCCTGAAAAGTAATCATCAGATATGAAAGAGTTCAAATACGGAGTAGATCAACTCACAGTAAGCCTGGCACTTCAAATTGCCAAAGGTGAGACCAGAGGCCTTTTGAGTGAAACGACTATTGAGCAGGTAAAAGCCAGCTCTGCTGCAGTCGAAGAAATTGTTGCAGGAGATCGGACGGTCTATGGCATCAATACAGGCTTTGGCCCTCTTTGTACCACCAAGATTTCGGCCAGGGATACGCGTGAGCTTCAATATAATATACTCAAGAGCCATAGTGTGGGAGTAGGGAAATCTATTGATGAGACACTTTCCAAGCTCATGCTTATTCTCAAGGTACATTCACTCGCACAGGGCTTCTCAGGTATTCAGCTCAGCACCCTGGAACGCATTGTCTGGCATATCGATAATGATGCACTGCCGGTAGTTCCGGAACAGGGCTCAGTAGGCGCCTCCGGAGATTTGGCTCCACTGGCACACCTCTTTCTTCCTCTCATTGGTTTGGGAGAAGTATTTTACAAAGGCAAAAGAATCACTACCGAAGACCTCTTTCAACAAACCGACCTTGAATCTATTCCTTTAGGTCCGAAGGAAGGCTTAGCCCTGATCAACGGTACCCAGTTTATCGCAGCACATGCCGTTATGGTGGTAGACAAACTACACAACTGCCTGAGCCATGCCGACATTATCGGTGCCATGATGATTGAAGCACTGATGGGTAGCATCAAACCTTTCTCACCGGAATTACATCAGATCAGGCCCTATAAAGGCAATCAGCATGTCGCCCACAGAGTGAGAACCTTTCTGCAAAATTCTGAAATCCTCAATTCTCATATTGATTGTGGAAGAGTACAAGACCCTTATTCACTACGGTGCATCCCACAGGTTCATGGCACTTCGCGCAATGCCTGGCTTCACCTAAAGGAATTGGTAGAAATCGAGCTGAACTCTGTTACCGATAACCCCATTGTACTCAGTGCAGAAGAAACCATCAGCGGTGGAAACTTCCATGGACAGCCTATGGCACTCCCATTAGACTATGCTGCCCTGGCCGCAGCAGAAATTGGTAATATCTCGGACCGAAGAATATACCTTTCCCTGGAAGGTAAAGTCGAAGGACTTCCTACCCTCCTGATGAATGATACAGGGATTAACTCAGGCTTTATGCTGCCTCAGTACACCTCTGCTGCTCTTGTATCTGAGAACAAAAGCCTTTGTTTTCCGGCCAGTGCCGACTCCATTCCTACCTCATTAGGTCAGGAAGATCATGTGAGTATGGGCTCTATCAGCGGAAGAAAAGCTTTGCAAATCATAGGCAACCTGGAACAAATTCTCGCTATCGAACTACTCTGTGCGGCACAAGCCTTTGACTTCCGCAGACCACTGAAATCAGGTCCCGTATTAGAAGCTTGTCATTCCCATGTGCGGACGAGAATAGATCATGCCAGTGCGGACAGAATCTTTGCAGATGACATTCACAAAGCCCACACCATCATTGCCGAACGTACACTGAGCCAAATAGCCAACCAGGAAATGGCTGAAACAATCAGCCCATTTGAAACCGAATTCGAACAATACTAAAACGCCACCTTATGACTTTTCAGGAAGAAATACTTCAAGGCATACCAGACTCGCTACCGGAATATCCACAGCTGGATTCCGAGGTAAACCGGGCTCCCAAAAGAAAAGACATCCTTTCCAGGGAAGATAAAAAACTGGCCATTAGTAATGCCCTTCGATACTTTCCCGAAATCTGGCATGCCGAGCTGGCCAGAGAATTTCTGGAAGAGCTAAATCAGTTCGGGCGCATCTATATGTATCGCTTTATGCCCAGGCATGAGGTGAAAGCCAGGGCCATAGAATCTTATCCAGGAAATAGTGAGCAGGCCAAGGCTATTATGCTGATGATTCAAAATAACCTGGATCATCAGGTGGCACAACACCCCTATGAGCTCATCACTTATGGGGGAAATGGAGCAGTATTTCAAAACTGGGCACAGTACAGACTTACCATGAAATACCTGGCAGAAATGACTGATGAGCAAACCCTGGTTATGTATTCAGGCCACCCCATGGGGCTATTCCCCTCCTCCTGTAATGCTCCAAGAGTAGTGGTGACTAATGGTATGATGATTCCTAATTATTCTCAACCTGATGATTGGGAAAAATTCAATGCATTAGGAGTTACGCAATATGGTCAAATGACAGCAGGGTCTTACATGTACATCGGTCCTCAGGGCATAGTGCATGGCACCACCATCACCGTACTAAACGCAGCCCGAATGCGAAAAGCGGACGGAGACTTCAGCGGTCTGCTCTTTGTAACTTCCGGTCTGGGTGGGATGAGTGGAGCACAACCTAAAGCTGCCAAGATTGCCGGAGTAGTTTCCGTGACTGCTGAAGTCAATCCCAAAGCAGCATATAAAAGACATGAACAAGGCTGGGTAGACGTGGTTATTGAAGACATTAATGAATTAATCACAGCCGTAGAGAAAGCTAGAAATGAAGGAGAAAACACCTCCTTTGCTTATCTAGGTAATATTGTAGAAGTGTGGGAAGGTTTCGAAGCAGCAGGTGTTTCAATTGACTTCGGTTCAGACCAAACCTCACTGCACAATCCATTTGCAGGAGGCTATTACCCGGTTGGACTCAGCTATGATGAGGCAAACACCCTCATGTCAGCAGATCCGAAAGCTTTTAAGGATGCAGTTTATACCAGTTTGAGAAGGCATGCCGCTGCTATTAATAAACATACTGCCAAAGGCACTTACTTCTTCGATTATGGAAATGCCTTTTTGCTGGAAGCCAGCCGTGCTGGTGCTGATATTCTCCAGTCAGACGGACGGTTCAGATACCCCAGCTACGTGCAGGATATTATGGGGCCGCTTTGCTTTGACTATGGATTCGGTCCGTTCCGTTGGGTTTGTACTTCAGGTAAGTCTGAAGACCTTGACCAGACAGATGCCATTGCTGCAGAAGTCTTGCAACAAATGTTGGATGAGGCACCGGAAGAAATTCGACCTCAACTGGCCGATAACCTGCACTGGGTAAAAGAAGCCAGGAAGAACCGCCTGGTGGTAGGCTCGCAAGCCCGAATACTATATGCCGATGCGGAAGGCCGAATGCGTATTGCTGCAGCCTTCAATCAGGCCATAAAAGCTGGAAAAATCGGTCCGGTTGTTTTAGGACGTGACCATCATGACGTTTCCGGCACTGACTCTCCCTACAGAGAAACATCCAACATATACGATGGATCACAATTCACTGCCGACATGGCTGTTCAAAACTTTGTAGGAGATGCTTTCAGAGGAGCCACCTGGGTTTCTCTGCACAATGGAGGCGGTGTTGGCTGGGGTGAAGTCATTAATGGTGGTTTCGGCATGCTGCTCGATGGTTCAGAGGAAGCAGATGCCAAACTAAAAAGTATGCTTTTCTGGGATGTCAACAATGGTATTGCCAGACGAAACTGGGCCAGAAATCCACATGCCATGAGTAGTATTGAAAGAGCCATGCAGGTTGAACCCAGGCTCAAGGTTACCAAACCTCATTTGGTTGATGATAATCTATTGGGAAAGTTGCTGTGATTTTAGTTTAGTCGCTTAAAATCTTAAATTCATATTGAAAATGAGGGTTGGCTGGAGCAAACCATTACACCTCATATAAAATGAAAAAGGAACCTAAATCAACAGGCACACCAAATGCCAACAAGCTCTCAATTTTTGAAGACAAAGAAATTAGACGAATTCTTGTTGGAGATGAGTGGTATTACTCAGTCATAAATGTTGTTCATGCATTAACCAACAGCTCGAATCCAAGGAACTATTGGAGTACCTTAAAGAAACAGGAACTCAAGCATGGAATTCAGTTGTCCACAAATTGTGTACAACTGAAAATACCTTCAAAAGATGGTAAAAAGTACCAGACTGACTGTGCTGACAATGAAGGCATATTGAGAATTATTCAATCTGTTCCATCTAAAAAAGCTGAGCCTTTCAAAAGATGGCTGGCCAAAGTAGGGGCCGAACGTATTGAAGAAATCGAACAACCAGCCAAGGCCATAGAAAGGGCCAAAGGCTATTATCTTCAAAAAGGATATACTCAGGAATGGGTTCAAACCCATACTTCTAATAAAGCTAATTTCTCATAGACCTAAATTATGACAAAAACCTTTATCAATATCAACCAACTCGTTCAGGTGAGAGAACCTGAACAAAACATTCTGCGCGGAGCTATGATGGCTGATGTGCCTACTATGGAAAATGCCTGGCTGACAGTTGAAGACGGTCTGATTCATAACTATGGGAGTATGGAAAACTTTCAACCGGAGGAAGGTACCGAAATCGTTGACCTGAAGGGTCGTATGGTCACCCCCACCTTTGTCGATTCACATACCCATCTGGTTTTTGCTGAGGACCGTGATGAGGAATTTGTCATGAAGATCAAGGGCATGGACTATCAGTCTATTGCCGAAGCGGGAGGTGGTATTCTGAATTCAGCACGTAAGCTTCAGCAAACCGACATTAATACGCTCACTGAACGGGCAGCACAAAGACTGAAGGAAGCCATTGCGGCCGGCACAGGAGCTATTGAGATCAAGAGTGGGTACGGACTTACTATGGAATCTGAGATCAAAATGCTTCAGGTTATCAGTCAATTGTCCGAGCAATTCCCCATTCCTATCAAAGCTACTTTTCTTGGCGCTCATGCCTTTCCAACAGCAGATCATGAGAAATACATGAACACCATGATTCAGGAAATGCTCCCCGAAATTTACTCTCAGCAATTGGCAGATTATATCGACTGCTTCTGTGAAGATGGATACTATTCAGTACAACAGATGGAACGTATTCTTGAAGCCGGTGAAAAGTTCGACCTGAAGCCAAAGGTACATGTCAACCAATTCAACTCAATTGGAGGCATTGAAAAAGCCATTGAGTATGGAGCACTCTCTGTTGACCACCTGGAAGTACTAACGGATGATGAGATTAACCTACTGAAAGATTCAGACACTATCCCTGTTGCCTTACCGGGTTGCTCCTTCTTCATCAGAATACCTTATACCCCGGGCAGGAAAATCATTGACAACGGGCTGCCATTGGTCATTGCCTCTGATTTCAATCCCGGATCCGCTCCCTCTTTCAACCTGAGTCTTGCCAATAGTCTTGCCGCAGTGCATATGGGACTATTGCCCGAAGAGGCCTTTAATGCCACTACCTTCAATGCAGCGTTTGCGCTGGAACTGGAAGCCGAAACCGGAAGCATCACTAAGGGCAAAAGAGCCAATTTCATTGTAGCCAAAGCGGGCAAGAACCTAAATTCAATCAGCTATAACTTTGGAGTTGACTGGATTGATAGTGTTTTCATTAACGGTGAAAAGTACGAATAGCATAGCCTTGCCATAACGAACAGTTAACAGCTTATGGTTAAATTGAATAGCATTCATTCAACCTTAACTATGAAAAAGCTCACCCTAACCCTACTCTTACTCTTTGTCACTTTATTAGGCTTCGGTCAAAACCACAACCATGCCTTTGGAAGAAAAATCAACTTCCCCAATGTTGAGGGCTATGTGACACTGAAAGCTGATCTGCATATTCATACCGTGTTTTCTGATGGTAGCGTTTGGCCTGATATAAGAGTTCAGGAAGCCATACGAGATGGACTGGATGTTATCTCCCTCACTGAGCATCTGGAGTATCAACCCCATAGTGCTGACATACCACACCCTAATAGAAACCGATCTTATGAACTGGCAGTCCGCCTTGCCAGAAATAGCAACCTGATGATCGTGAGAGGCTCTGAAATAACCCGCAGCATGCCTCCGGGGCACAGCAATGCCATCTTTATAGAAGATGCCAACCCTATGCTCAAAGAAGAAGCTATGGAGGCTTTTCAGGAAGCCAAAAATCAGAATGCCTTTGTGTTTTGGAATCACCCCACCTGGACCGGACAGGAAAAGGATGGTATTGCCAAACTCTATGACTTACACAGAGACCTGATTAGTAAGGGCTTACTGCATGGTATTGAAGTGGTCAATATGGATACTTATTCTGAAGAAGCATTGAAAATTGCATTAGACAATAACCTCACCATTATGGGTACCTCCGATGTCCACGGACTTATCGACTGGGACTATGAAACCCAGCATGGCGGACACAGACCGATTACCCTGGTATTCTCTAAAGAAAGAAGTATTGAATCGCTTCAGGAAGGTCTGACTGCAGGCAGGACTGTCGTCTGGTATAACAATCTTCTGGTGGGAAAAGAAGAAAACATGAACCTGCTTCTGGATGCCAGCCTAAAGGTAGAAAAGGTTGAATATCCGGGTAACACCAGCATCGCCCATGTGACTATCAAGAATCTCAGCGATACAGAGTTTGAATTAAGAAACCTGACGGATTTCAGCTTCTATGATATGGCCGATCTGGTTAAAATCAAACCTCAGAGTGAAACGGTAATCAAGGTAAAAACCAAAGACATTCTTTCTGACTTCGATTTAGAGTTTGAGGTAATGAATGCAGTGATTGCACCAAAGGCACATGCTAAACTAACATTACACGTTGCTCGAACAGACAACTAATTCTCTATTTCGTAGCGATCATTAGATGTTTGCAAACCCCGGTGAATCTCGAAGCTGATCAGTCCGGCAGATAAGCTGAACTGAAACGCCACTACCTGACCATCCTTCACACAGTAATTGCCAGAAGGATCTTTGCAATCTGTGTTGGGATCAAAGAAGTAGTCCAGTACATCATCGTAAACTGTACCATTGATGGAAACCGTCTGCAATTGTCCTCGAGAGCCCGAGCTCAACTGAAGGTTCTCGTAGGCCACGCGATGCGTGGCATTTTCTATTTCCACTACCAAATCAACCTCAGTAGAGGAATCTGTTGTTTTCCATAACTGTACCGATAAGTCGGGCTGCCCTTTGCTGAATCTGAAAGTCTGATAGGCTGCCACTGAACAGAAATCGTCCTCAGGAGGTCCGAATCCTCCGCAGACTTTACCACTCTCTTCAACATCTGTTCCTCTAAAGCTTAGGCTAATGGTTTCTCCATTGCTGTTTCGGAATGGCCTGGAGGAATCTAATTCGAAGGATAAGAGGCCTAATTCGCTCTCTTCAAAGTTCAGGTCGCATTTCTTGCAACACCCCATTAGGGCAAACAGGCTAACCAAAGAGATAAATATAAGTAGTTGGCGTGTATTGAACTGACCTTTCATGTGTTTGTTGTTGATGATATTTTGTAGAGTAACCTGAATTTATCTAAAAGAAACTCTGGATGGTCAGCCACTTTATAAACTTAACCAAAACATCATATTGAAAAGTCATATGCAAGACACTAGTCTTCAAGCACAAAGCCCTTGCCATGCACATTGGTAATCTTGATTTGATCATCTCCACTAAGATACTTTCTAAGCTTGGAAATGAACACATCCATACTTCTACGATTGAAGTAGTCACTATGACCCCATAAGTTTTTCAGAGTCTGTTCTCTATCCAGAATCTGTCCCTTATGTAAGCATAGCTGCCTAAGAATATCGGCCTCCTTTGTAGTAATGGTCTGCTTTTGAGTTCCCAGATAGAGTGCCTGATTCGTATAGTCAAATTCGTATTTACCAATAATGAATCTTTCAGGGTCAGGTTGAGCCTGCGTTGTACTGCGCTTGATGATGGCGTTGATTCTGGCAATAAGCTCTTCTTCATCTACCGGCTTCACAATGTAGTCGTCTGCTCCCAGCTTAAAGCCTTTCAGCTTATCAATCTTCAGGGCTTTGGCTGTCAGAAAGATGAGGGGAATTGATGCATTGGTCGATTTCAATTGCTCGGCAAGTGTAAAACCATCCATCTTTGGCATCATTACATCCAGGATACAAAGGTCAAACCTGTCTTTTTCAAACGCCTCAAGTCCCAGTTCTCCATCCTTGGCCCAGGTTACCTCAAAATCGTGCATAAGTAGGTATTCCTTAAGAATATAGCCCAGGCTGCTGTCGTCTTCAACCAGTAAGATGTGTCCCTTTTTGTTTAGTTCCATGGTAAAAAAATGCTGAATTCACTCCCAAGATTCCTCTTGCTTTCAAGCGCTATTCTGCCCTTATGAGCATCAATAACACTTTTAACATAGCTCAGACCAAGTCCGAAACTTTGACATTGTGCAGGTTACCGGACTCAGCACGGTAAAATTTATCGAAAATGAATTTCTGAACTTCCTCTCCCATACCAATGCCGTTATCCTGAATGATCAGCTCAATCCCTTTGTCTGTATCTCTGGTGATCACCTTGATTTCCGGCTCACCTTCTGTGTATTTGACTGCATTATCCAAAAGATTATAGATGATGTTATTCAGATGTGTTTCATCTGCTATCAGAAAATGCTGCCTGGCTCCAAGGTCGAGGATCAGTCGGCCATTTCTTTCATTAATAATCAACTCAAATGCTTTGGTCACTTTCTCAATCAATTCATGCAAATCGAGCTCCTTCTTATCCAATTTAAAATTGCCGGAATCGATCAAGGCCATTTGCAGAATTTTATCTACCTGACTTTTAAGACGCTTTCCTTCATTATCGATCAGCTCAGCATATTTGGATAGCTTATCAGATTGTCTGACCTCATCAGATTTTCTCAATAGTCCAGATGCTAATGCAATAGAGAAAATCGGTGTTTTGAACTCGTGAGTCAGGTTATTAATGAAGTCATTTTTGAGCTGTGACAGTTTCTTTTGTCGATTGATAGTAATGACGGTATAGGAAAATGCCGCAATGATCACCAATAATAGAAGTACCGTAGCCCTTAACATTGATGCATTCTTGGCTATGAAATTCGGATAGCTAAAACTGATATCAAATGCCGTATACTTCCCGTCTCCATGATCTCCATGTGAACGACCAACATCCGGTCCGCAGAGACAGAGAAAATTCTCAGCATTGGTAACCAGATTAATATTTGGATTTTCTGCCCTTCTCGTTGAATCTGAATAAAAGAAGCATTCTGTATCGCTGGCAATCAATCCATTGACCCGGTATGCAATATTCATGTTATGACGGGCAAAGACGCTGTCAATCTTCATTTTCAGCACCTTAAGGATCATATTATCCGGTGCTTTCTCAAAAGATTCAAAACTGAAGAATTCACCTCCCTCATAAGCGTTTACCATATCTACCCAGCCCTTATCATACCTCATTTCTTCATAGATGGTATTGAAATATTCAGGTACGGTCAGATTAAACTTCTCCTCATAGATGGCGACATCTTCTTTGAATATTCTGAGCTGTACAAAGACAAGTCCCGCCATTGAACCGACAACAGCCAGAATTACCAGATATATGGTTAAGCGTGATAGTTTCATGAATTATTCATTCGAAAATACGGATTCTGAATCACCTGTTTTGGGCTTTAACCTTTCATTAACACTTTTAACCCTCTCTTGGCTAACCAAACGCCTATACCATTATTATCGATGTTTCTATTGTAATTCTGATCGTTATTAATGAAAGCACATTAAATGCAGTCTTCAATTAAGAGACTTCTTTTACTTTGGGTATGTTTAAATCCATTATTTCTGGTTGAAGCCCAGACAACTAAAGGCCGTGATTTTTGGTTAGCCATACCCAGACAAATACCACTAGCTGCTTACTCTCACAGAATCAATCAAAATGAATTTATCCTAGATCTGTTTATTCAAAGTGAATCGGATTCCTGGGTCATTGTTGAGACACCTCTGCAATCAGACACATTGCAAATTCGAGCGAATGAATCTCTTAGATATGAGGTATCTTATAATAAGCAACAATCTACCAAATCAGGAATTCTTACAGTACGAGATTCTACAGGAATCTCTTCAAATTCGATACACATCTATTCTCAGAATGAGATTGGTCTAAGTGTTCTAAATAATTCTTGGGGTAGTGCTGACGCAGCATTACTATACCCATCTCACCTTTTGGGGTCTGAGTATATATTATCCACCTATGATGAAGATCCCACAAAGATAGAATCTAGCATCGATTGGATTAGTACTTCTTCTAAGTCACAATTACTAGTAATAGCAACTAAGGACCATACTGTCATCTCCATAACTACCAGTCAGAACACCTTGCTTCCTAGCTTAAAAAAGGGAAACACCTATGAGTTTACTCTGGATAAAGGAGAAGTATTATTTCTTGATTCAGAACTTGATCTCTCTGGTACTACTATAATTTCTATTGATGAATGTAAACCAATCGCTGTTTTTGGAGGCAATGAATACGAAAAGGTAACTGGAGGCCAGAATTGTGCTGCTGATTGGTCTGACCCTTCTAACTTAATAGATCCAGCATTTCCACTTGGTCTTGGGGCCGACTTCCTTTTTTCTCAAAACCTACCAACAAGATACTGGGGCAAGGAGTATATCGCTCTTCCTTTTGCAGAGCGAACCGGCTATGTACTTCAAATAGTGGCTAAGTATGACAATACAGAAATAAAAATTGGAAGTCAAAAATATCTAGTTAACAAGATGGCGCCTCTCAGAATAGTGGAAAATACTGCCAGATCTGTTACTTCAGACAAACCAATAGCTGTTACACAATTAAGTCAATCTCTGAGCTGTGATTATCAACCTATTATCTATGAACCTACGGGAATTGGTGACCCATTTATGCTACAACTAGTTCCAAGTAATCAAATGGCCCCATTCAAGAACTTCATTAATCATTCAGACTCTAGATCTAGTTTCAGGCTATTTGCCAGTGTATTGGTTAAAACAGATGAAATAACGCAGTTTAGCTACATTTCAACAAGTAGTCCTAACATTGATTTTAAAATTGTACAAGACGATCCGGAATACTCCTACGCAACATTTGAGATGAACTACTTAGGAGCAAATGAAATCTCTTCATTAAGCGGACTCATTGGATATGTTTATGCATTCTCATGGTTAGAAAGTTTTGGTTACCCATTAGGAAGTGCTATGCAGAATCAACTCGGAAAAATCAACCTCCAATCCGAACAAATTGGTATTATCGATGACAAAGCATGTATTAATGACAACCTTCAAATAGAGGTGTTATTTGACCTCACCGAGGGAGAAAGTCCCTTTAATGAATTCGAATGGTTTCTAGGTGATGGAAATACAAAAAGAGGAAGTAAAATAGAACATCTATATTCGGAACCAGGACAATATTTAATCAAATTAATTGCATCTAAAGGAGATGGAGATTGTAGAAAGGAAGAAATCTTTTACAAACAATTAGAGATTGTTGACATTGGTAGAGAAACAATCTCTGGACCCCAGTCTGTGTGTCCAAATTTAAAAGGCTTTACATATAGCCTAAAAAACACTAAAGGAAATAATTACCATTGGGAAGTTATTGGCGGTGAAATTACCCGGAAATCAAACAATAACGACAGTATTACAGTGAGTTGGTTCGACTCAAATAAAAAAGCATTAGTTAAGGTAATCGAGACCAACTCACTTGGCTGTAGTGCTGAGCAGACTCTGAAAATTATCATTAATGAAGAGTTACGCCCACCGGCTCCACAACGAGTAAACGGACCAGACAACTTGCTATGTCCAAATCAACTAACTGGATTAACCTATTTTACCCCCCCTTCTCCAGGAGCCGAGTATCAATGGTTTGTAGAGGGAGGGGATATTATTGGTTCCTCCACCCAAAATATGATTAAAGTTAACTGGAACAGTTCATCTGTAAAAAAAATATGGTTTGAGGAGACAAACAGTTTGAGTGAATATTGTAAAGGTGTTTCAGATACATTGAATGTATCAATATTAGATGACCTAGTTATTAAAGCTGACATTAACAGTATTAGCTGTAAGGATGCCGAAGATGGACAAATTAAACTTCAAATCAGTGGTGGCTTAGCTCCTTATTTAGTGGAATGGGATGATGGCACCATGACTATCGACCGATATAACCTCAAAAGCGATTCATATCAAGTTAGAATCACAGATTCAGCAGGCTGTACTCTAACTCAATCTATTCATGTTTCAGAGCCAAACGAGTTAAGTGCAGAAATAGATATATATTCTACCTTCTGCTATGGTGAAAACAATGGGTATGCCAAGCTTCTAATTAGTGGAGGGTCCTCTCCTTATAAAACTTCCTGGAATAATGGTTCTTTCTCACCGGACTTGTTTAACAAAAGTCTTGGTCCTGGTCCAAATACAGTAAAAATAGTCGATAAAGAGAATTGCGAACTCGTTTTAAATTTTCATGTAGATGAACCCAAACCTCTTACAATTACTACAACCGATACTCCTTCATGTATAGGGCAATCGACAGGGACAATTTCGGTCGAAGCCAGTGGAGGAACTTCTCCTTATACCTACAGGTGGAATACGAGCCCTCCACAGGACTCACAATTGATTAGGGGGCTTCCTGCAGGAAAGTATTCAGTAACTGTAACTGACGCAAATGGATGTTCGATTACCTTTAACGATGAAGAGATATTTGAAAAACCACCTTTTATCATTCCTCCGAACGTATTTTCTCCGAATGGAGATGGAATTAATGACACCTTCCTGGTTGTTAGCGATTGCAGTATAGAGTTAAAAATGTTTATCTATTCCAAATGGGGTGAACTGATATTCAAAACCACCGATGTTAATAATGGATGGGACGGTCGTTTTAATGGCAGCTATGCTCCAGTAGGCCAATATAGCTATATAATTAGCTATAAATTCATTCAAAACGGAGAAAATCAATCACATGTAAAAAGAGGGAATTTTCAACTCATAAGATAGTTCCTCATCTCCCTATTTAACCTTTCATTAACACTTTTAACCCTCTCTTGGCTAAGATTAACTTCGCCTTCACCCAACCACATTTCACCCTCTAATACCTTTGAGCAAAACTCAAAACAACATGAATTCAAAAGCCCAAAGTGTCAAAAACCTTTTGCTGGTATTGGGAATGGCTATGGCCCTTCTATTGATCAATACTCAGCTTTCAGCACAAACCCAGGTAGAACCTGCCTATCAATGTACCCCCTGTGGATGTAGTCAAGATAATGTCATAGTTCACGCAGCTGGCAATTGCAGTGAGTGCGGTATGAAGCTTATCAATATTAATAACCCAAGCGAAGGATTGAACTACACCAACCTTTACAACTATCAGGTCTGCGATCTGATTGCCAATACAGAAGATCTGCTCATTCTCGATGTGCGGTCAGAAGGTGAATATACTCAAAGAACATCCCAAATAGGCCGGTTCAAGGGAGCAATCAATATTCCCATCAACCAACTGGAAAAGAGTCTCAAAGAACTGGCAGAATATAAGGGCAAACCTATTTTGGTTTACTGTTCTATTAGTGCCAGGAGCCCCCGGGCCAGTCAACTATTGGCTGATGCGGGCTTCACAGACATCCACAATCTCATTGGTGGATTAAATGCCTGGAATCAAGCGGAGCAGGAAACCCTTCCCTGTCAGGAAACCTATGTGGAAAGAAAGTAGATTATGCTCAGTTTTCTCAAACAAATCAATCCGTGGACGAACAAGGCTTTCGCATCTACGGACAGCTACACTAATTTTATTGAGCGTTTTCCTGAGTACGAAAGAACCAGTTCACTGAATACGCTAAGACAACAGGACTTTGCAAGACTTGACGAACAAGAGCATACTTATCTGGATTTTACCGGGGGACAACTCTATGGGGAGAGTCTACTACATCAACATCACGAATTCCTCAAAAATAAGATTCTGGGAAACCCACACAGCATCAACCCCAGTTCATCATTGGCCGAAAGGCATGTAGAAGCAAGTCGAAAGAAGGTACTAGAGTACTTCAATGCAGGCGATGATTACATTTGTGTCTTTACTGCAAATGCCTCATCGGCCATCAAGTTAGTAGCAGAATCATATCCCTTTACGGAGAACAGTCAACTACTCCTTACAGCAGATAATCATAATTCAGTCAATGGTATGCGTGAGTATGCCC
Organism: Roseivirga sp.; assembly: GCF_965216855.1. NCBI lineage: Bacteria > Pseudomonadati > Bacteroidota > Cytophagia > Cytophagales > Roseivirgaceae > Roseivirga > Roseivirga sp. The sequence goes on from NZ_OZ244204.1 coordinate 1,139,295, forward strand.
GCAAAGCAGGTGGTGCATTCACCTATACTGAGCTAACCAATGAGTTGCTATTTGACCAGGCAGAATTGAGCGCCAACCTCGAAAGCTTGAATGGGAATGAAAAGCTTTTCGCATTTCCCGCACAGTCAAATGTATCTGGAGTAAAGCACGATTTAAACTGGATTGACAAAGCACAGGCTAATGGCTGGGATGTTTTACTGGATGCAGCAGCCTATGTGCCAACTTCTCCTCTTGATTTAAGCAGGCACCAACCCAACTTTGTATCCCTCTCATTTTATAAAATGTTTGGTTACCCTACTGGTCTGGGTGCCCTACTGGTCAAAAAAGACACCTTTAATAAATTGCAAAAACTATCCTTTGCAGGAGGCACCATCACTATTGTCAGTGTTAACGGTGACGGTCACTATCTCGAATCAGAAGCCGCAAGATTCGAAGACGGCACCATTAACTATCTGGATATACCAGCAATCAAGACTGGACTAGAGTACATCGAATCCATTGGCCTTTCTAAAATAGAGCTACGCGTTAGAACCATCACCCACTACTTAATGGAACAGCTATTGGCTCTCAGGCACCAGAATGGTCAAAATCTAATCCGCATCTATGGACCTGAAGGTATGGAAAACCGCGGAGGGACTTTAGTCATGAATTTCTATGATAGAGATGGGCAACTTCACGACTTCCAACAAATAGAATCTGATGCTTATAAGAAGAATATTTCCATTCGCACAGGCTGTTTTTGCAATCCGGGAATTGATGAGAAGAACCACAACCTCAATAAGGAAAAGCTAAAAGCCTATTTCAAAAGAGGTGGGGAGAAAAATTACTTCGACCTCATCCGTTTCCTCGACCAAAAAAGAGGAGCTGTAAGAATTTCGGTAGGTTTCATTACCGATTACAAGGACGCGCAGGTTTTCATTGCTTTCTGCAAGTCTTATCTTAATAAAAAAGTCGCTCAAAACTGAGCGACTTTCATTTCTTATTCCTCTGTTGTTCCCGGATCTGACTTGGGAGGATTTTTCAATGCCTCTTCTATAACAGCCTTTTCCTCCTCACTTGTCATTTTTGGAGCAGGTTTATAGTTTTCTATTTCCTTCTTAATATCTGAATAAAGATCTTCAGGAACATACTTTGGAGCTTCTGCTTCTTTCACCTGTTGTTCAACGGTTGGAGCTTCAGTTTGCTCAGGAGCATCCTGCAGGTTCTTTAAGAATTGATCTTTCAATTCCTGAGTAGGAAGGCTATCCAGAATGAATTGTTTGTTCTCCTCGAGACTTTGCTTAATGGCCATAATTGCGGTGTTTTAAGTTCTAACAATTTTGTTTCAAGATAGAAGATTATTTGATGCTTTCCCAAAACATTTCTATCAAAAGAAATCACTTTCTAAGTCTGAAGCTAGTGAACAACTATACTCTTCCTCATTAACAAAACCACCAAAAAAGCCAATACCGAGAGCCCGGTAATGAAGGTAAAACCATAGTCAATACCCCAATGTTCCGCTATAAAACCAATGAGAACCGGGCCAATCAATAAACCGATATAGCCAGAAGAGGCCACTGAAGTGATCCCTGCGGAAGGCTTGATACCTCTTTGCTTAGCAGATTGGCTAATCAGCGTGGGTACTATAACGGAGAATCCCAGCCCGACTCCTCCAAAACCAAATAGAGCCCATAAATACCCGTCCAACTGAATAGTTAGCAGACCTAGAATACCTAATAGACAACCTAGCAAAAGCATTTTTAAAGAACCCCAGCTCTCAATTAACTGGTCACCAAAGAACCTCCCTATAGCCATGCAGCCTGCAAAAGCTGCAAAACCAAAGCTGGCTATTGTAGTAGGTGCTGCCTGCGACTGTTTCATATAAATAGTACTCCAGTCTGTAATAGCACCTTCACCCAGCATAATGCAAAAACCAATCAAGGCTAAACTAACCACTGATTTAGGCGGCCATAGAAATTCGCTTTTTGATTTACCTCTGTTGTCATCATCAATCAAATGTCCGGACGACCTCGTTACACATATGCCCAACACAACCACCCAACAGAGGATGTGATAAAACGAATTCAGACCAAGACCAATAAACATTGATGAGGTTGCCGAACCCACCATTCCTCCCAAACTAAAAAAGCCATGACAAGCAGACATCAATGAACGCTTTTCCTTTTTCTCCAAGGCAGTCGCACAGGCATTCATAGAAATATTGGTAAGCCCCATAGCCATCCCAACCAAAAGTAAATTGAGACAAAGTGCTCTGAAATTTGGCATCAGTCCTGTGATACATATCAAGGGGAGAAATAAACCCAGACCTAACCAAGTAGACTTTCTTTCTCCAAGATGCTCCAGTATTCTGGTATAGAAAGGCAAAAGTAAAATGGCCCCAAGTGGCATGGCGAATAATGCCAGCCCTAACCGGCCTTCACTCATATGAAGCTTTAATTGCAATTCGGGTAATCTGGTTACCCAGGCACCAAAAACAATAGACATAGACATGAATATCAATCCCACCGCACGGCTACCCGGATCACGAATAAATTCAATAATCTTTTTCATAATACTTTGAGTTTTCGCTTCAAAGGAAGGGCGCCATTTCGGCATGGACTACAACAGAATTACCCATTTATGATGCTACTCTTCAGTTTAGTCAATTCAGCATCAGAATCAGTTAATTGCGTAGAGATGATTTTCCAGCTGGAATAATTATGCGCGTCTGAAAAGGTATTTTTTCTTATTTTGGAAGCTATCAACCTTTAAATCATGCAGATAAGAAAAACCTCTCTCCTCCTGGCTTTAGTCTTTGTATGCCACCTGACCTTTGGCCAGAAGTCATTCAATAAAAAGCAGATTGAAAAGCTAAAGAATGAAGCATCGAGTATTGTGGAGCAAAACCACAAACAGACGCAGGTAATGATCGACAAGGTTTTCAGCTTTGCCGAACTTGGGTTTCAGGAATATGAATCATCCAAATACCTGACTGGTATACTAAAGGATAATGGCTTTGAAATAGTGGAATCAGTCTCAGGTATTCCCACAGCCTGGTTTGCCAAATGGAGTAATGGAGAAGGCCCTACCATTGCTTTAGGAAGCGATGTTGACTGTATCCCTAAAGCTTCTCAATATCCTGGGGTAGCCTATCACAAACCCATGGTAGAAGGAGCCCCCGGACATGGAGAGGGACACAATTCCGGCATCCCGCTCAATATCACTGCAGTATTAGCAGTGAAACAGATTATGGAAAGAGAGAACATTGGAGGTACTCTGATCTTATGGCCGGGAATTGCGGAAGAACTTGTAGCCGCAAAAGCATGGTATGTACGAGACGGCCTTTTCGATGATATTGACCTGTGCATATTCACCCATGTTAGCAGCAACTTATCTGTCTCCTATGGTCAGGCTTCGGGTACCGGACTAATCAGTGTAGAATATAGCTTCGATGGTGAAGCTGCCCATGGTGCAGGAGCTCCCTGGCGTGGAAGATCAGCATTGGATGCGGTAGAATTAATGAATGTTGGCTGGAACTACAAAAGAGAACACCTGCATCCTTTAAAAAGATCTCACTCTATTATTACTGATGGTGGCGATCAGCCAAACGTAGTCCCTTCCAAGGCATCCATTTGGTATTACTTCAGAGACGTTACCTACGAGGGCATTATGGATATGTATGAATCTGCGAATAACATAGCCAGGGGAGCCGCCTTAATGACTGATACAGAAATGTCTTCAAGAATACTGGGCACTGCCTGGCCAAGACACTTCAACAAGGTGATTGCGGAAACCATGTACGAGAATATAAAAATGGTTGGTCTGCCAGAATGGGATGAGAAAGACCAGACATTGGCAAAAGCTGTTCAGGAAGAAGTAGGCTCTAACCCAAGAGGGCTGAGCACCCGGCTTTCCAGCCTGGGACTTCCAGTAACCCAACCGGTCAGTGGTGGTTCAGACGACATTGGTGATGTTAGCTGGAAGATACCAACTGTAACCATGAGGTTTCCTTCTAACATTCCTGGTTTGCAAGGTCACCACTGGAGTAATGCCATTGCCATGGCCACCCCTATTGCTCATAAAGGAGCCACAGCGGGAGCTCGTGTAGAAGCCATGACTATTCTCGACTTCCTCCTCAACCCGGAGCTGGTTGATCAGGCCTGGGATTACTTCAACAATGTGCAGAGCAAGGATACCAAGTATCAACCTATGATTAGCGAAGACGACATGCCTCCTACCTATTTGAATCAGAAAATTATGGATCAATTCAGACCGCAGTTGGAGAAGTTCTACTATGATGAAACTAAATTCAATAGCTATTTGGAGCAACTAGGCATCACCTATCCTACAGTAAAAAAAGACTAAATCAGTTATTGATCCAATAGAGGTCATCCTCTATCGAACATACTTTTAAAAGGCACGTTTTTTCAGGTAACTTGAAAGATGCGCCTTTTTCTTGTTCTGTTCATTTTCTGTCTCTTCATATCCTGTACTGATCAGCCAGATATGCAGCAAGAGCGGCAAGCCCTCTTGAGAATCAATGAAGAGCAACGCATGGCTCATATGACATTAGATGCAAAGCTTTTGGCCAACAGCATTGGAGACAGCCTACTCACTGTAGACTCAGGACAATTTTATCAGAATTCTAATCAGGAAATACTGGATAGGTTCAGCTCCTATTTTTCAGGAGTTCGCTATTTAGCCTGGGATGATATTGAACCTCCTGTAATCGCTATTTCAGCAGATGCCTCGCTTGCAACCATGTCAGTAAGAAAACAGATCATTACACAAACTCAGGGAAACCAATCTGACACCACCATTTTTGCCTGGACATCGGGGTTCAGAAAGGTTAATGGCGAGTGGAAAATGTATTCAATTAGCTCAACAGATGACCGCTAAACACTAATCAGGCCTTCTTTGATAGCTTTAACAATCAGGCCTGCTGTATTTTTTACCCCCAGCTTTTCAATCAGGTTTTTTCTATGCCCCTCTACTGTTCGATGGCTGATAAATAGCTTATCGGCAATCTCTTTAGCAGTGAACTCCTGACAGATAAGCTCTAATACCTCAACCTCTCTGGAGGTCAGACTTTCATGATGGTTGAGTGTAGGCTTTTTTTTTGCTTGTCCTTTCAGGCCTCCCAACATGGCTTTAGATACCATTTGGTTGAAGTAAAAACCCTCTTCCATAACACTACTGATAGCCTGTTCAAACTCTTCAGGACTGGTATCCTTCAATAAGTAACTATTAGCACCTAACTCCATCAGATAGGCGATCATCTTAGAGTCGCTGTGCATGGTAAGGATGATAATACCCAACTCGGGCTTTTGCGGTCTCAACTCTTTCAGTACTTCAAGCCCATCCATTTCAGGCATATCCAAATCCAGCAACAAGATATCTGCATCATTGCGGTCAATTTCATCTAGCAGTTCTTTGCCGTTAGAAGCTTCAAAAACAACCTCCAGGTTATCCATCTGATCAATCAGAAATCGCATCCCCTCACGGAATAGCTTATGATCATCTGCAATCGCCACTTTTACCATTGTGTTTACTTTTTAATTTTCGCTTTTAAAATCGCCTCAAATCCATGCTGCACTTCTTCCTTAAATTCTACTGAACCTCCCATTAAACTTACTCTACTTCTGATGTTCTGTAAGCCAAGTCCATGTTTGATATCAGAGTCTTCACTGAAGCCCTTACCATTGTCTTTATAAACCAGAATCAGTTCGTCTTGTTGATTCTTAAGATTCAGAGTAATAATGGTTGCACCCGCATGTTTGAGGGTATTATTAAATAACTCCTGAATAATTCGGTACCAGTTCAAAGCATCTTCTCCTGTCGGTTCAGTGCTCAAAGCATGCTCAAAGATAACCTCTACCTGATCGCTACTGTTGATCTTATCCACCACATTCAAGATAGCCTCAACCAGCCCTAATCGCTCCAATACCACCGGGCGAAGATCATGAGAGACTCTACGCACAGTACTCATACTTTCTTCCAGCAAACTAAAAGCTTTGGCTTTTACTTCGGTAAACCTCTCGGGAGCCGTCTTTGGATCGAGATGCTGGAAATAAAGCTTGGTAGTAGTCAATAGAGCGCCTACTTCATCGTGCAGATCCTTGCCTATTCTGTTCCTCTCCCTTTCCTGACTTTGAAAGTTGGCACGAAGTAGTTCTTGCTGGTATTCTGCTTCTTTCTCCTGATGTTCCTTTTGTTGCTTTAGTATTTTTCTTTGGTAGGCCATAAAGAAGAATATCACTCCTAAAGAGAGAATAAACATGCCCAACATGCCCGAAAGCATAAGGTCAATACCGTTTATTCCTTCGGCCTGATCCATAGAGCAACACTATAAAAACAAATCTGGATTATACTCAAAACAGCATTCAACCGCCAGGAAGCCATGACAACATCATCCGAAGCAGTAATAACATGGTTTACAAAGACAAATAAGAGAAAAGCTCCCGAATTATAAATCAACATTCCAGAATTCAACCAGAACATTGGGTTCCTTTCCAATGCAACATCCTTGGCCGTACTAAGCTTCTGGTAGAAAAACACTATAGCCAGTGCAACATAAAAAAAGAACGAGGACACAATGATATTTGTGTTGAAGCTATTGATGGATTGAATCCATATCAGGTTAATGACGGCAAATAAAGTAAACAGAATAGTTATCAGGTCAAGCCCCTTTCTAATGACATCCCCTTGCAGCGCTTTATAGTAAATTCTGGTAACAAATATGAATTGAATGACAGCATATACATTGTAAACCGCCAGGTTATTTGGAGGAACAACATATTCAGCAATATATAATCCTATGGCTTCAGTAAGGACCGAAGCCCCCACCAAATACCATAAGATTCTTTGTATCTCGCTGTGTTGTTTAAGTCTTAGCAGACCTATCAGGAAAGGCAGTAAAACCAATCCCTGAGATAACCTTATAAAGTAGAAAAATCCATCAGACATTCAGGTATAGAAAAAGTGCTAAAAGATTATCAGAGTCTAATTAGTTAGGGCCGCCATCGGGACAAATTGGAGGGCAAGTACCCACAAAATCAAGATAAGTTGAATTTGGATCGTCCTCATCTGCCATTCCGCCCACACCCTGAACAACAGGAGTATAAATCTGAATTAATGGAACAAATGGAATCATTTGTCTGGCAGCATCTCCATAGTTGACTCCATAATGAACCAGGAGACTCTTGTCTGTATTACAAGTCTCTTTCATAACATCAATATCCGCTTGTGGAATCATAAACTTCAAGACTCTTCTGGGACGCTTAAGAAATACCTCTGCGCCATGAATCTTCTCATCAGGATTCTGTAGCATTACAAAAAAGATGGCATTCATTTCGAAATAGGAAATATTAGCCCAGTTGGCGCAAACTTCATTCTTGTAATTCACAGACTCCCCCATTCGAGGCTGTGTTGGGTTATAGTTAGGAGAAATAAAAGTAATGAACCGATCTCCATCCCCTCCTATATAAGTTTTAGCACCATCAATATAGAACTCCCAGAAAACTTCTGCTTTTTCGGTTTCAGTATCGATACCTAAACAAAGTGATAAGCTATCTGAAGGCGTTTTTCCCAGAGCTTCTAAAGCCCCCATAAATTCCTCAGATATACCTCCAAAGTCTCTGGCTGTAATTCTGTTGTATTCTCCCTGAGATTCATCAAAAACCTCAAAGGCCGAAATAATATGTTCTTGTCTTAGTTTCTGCCAGTTAGACTGAATGAGCCTGGCTTCTTTTTCAGAAATGATTTTCATAATTGAGTCGTTTGGTTTTGTGTTCTGGTTATAGCAATCACTCCACGCTGAATGATTAGCCTCTAAGATATTCTAAAATTTGTTTCTGTCATGATTAATCGACCTTCAGTTCTCAACCCACTTCTAAAGTAAAGCCCTGTCCTAATTGGACAGGGCTTTTGTTTCTCCCGATAATATTAATGACAATAACAAGTCACCAACTGAGTATGTGTTTATTAGCGTGTGTTTATCATCGAGAGAAACTCCTAGTCACCTTGACCAGAACTGTTAGACTGTTGATTCAAAGGTGGCACATCCTGCTTTCTTACCATAGAGTTCAAATACCCGTTCTTATGAAACACGTATTTTTACGTATAGAAGACATTGTATACAAACCCTGTCTAAAAAGAAGCTAAATCAGCTGGAAGCCACTAGGCTTAAACTCAAATCTTTTTCTAATTTTGCGCAGGTAATTCGTACCCAAACGCATTCGTTCTAATGATTCAGTTTTTTGATGCCGGTCACGGCAAAATCTACGCTGTAGGACTCTCTCAGGAACTTCCTCAACAAGACATCCCTAAACTTCTTTGGCTCTTTGGTAATGCTCAAAGCATTGAGCAATCAGAACTCAAAGGCTATTTTATTGGCCCGAGAAAGGAAATGATCACTCCCTGGAGCACCAATGCTGTAGAAATCACCCAAAATATGGGAATTTCCGGTATCCAGAGAATAGAAGAATTTGAGCAGGTAGAAAGTGAGAATACAGCCTATGATCCTATGCTGCAAGTGCTCTATAAATCACTGGATCAGGACCTCTTTACTATAGACATCAAACCTGAACCGGTTCAGTATATAGATGACATTGCCAGTTATAACCAGCAGGAAGGACTGGCCCTTAGCCAGGAAGAGATTGACTATCTGGATGATGTAAGTAAACAGCTCGATCGCTCTCTCACCGATGGTGAGGTATTTGGGTTCTCTCAGGTTAACTCGGAACACTGTCGACACAAAATATTTAATGGAGTCTTTATTATCGATGGTCAGGAAATGCCTTCCTCATTGTTTAAGCTCATCAAAAAGACTTCAGAGCAAAACCCTAACAAACTGGTTTCTGCCTATAAAGACAATGTGGCCTTTATCGAAGGCCCGATAGTAGAACAGTTTGCTCAGAAAAGTCAGGATAAAGCTGATTGGTTCGAAACCAAAGACTTTGAATCGGTTATCTCTCTCAAAGCTGAAACCCACAACTTCCCGACTACTGTAGAACCATTCAATGGTGCTGCCACAGGTTCAGGTGGAGAAATTCGCGATAGAATGGCTGGTGGTAAAGGTTCTATGCCATTGGCAGGAACAGCAGTTTATATGACCTCCTATTCCCGACTGGAAGAAGGTAGAAGCTGGGAGGCTAATATGCCCGAGCGTAAATGGTTGTATCAAACACCAATGGACATACTGATTAAAGCCTCTAATGGAGCGTCTGACTTCGGTAATAAATTTGGCCAACCGCTTATTGCCGGCTCGGTGCTCACTTTTGAGCATGAAGAAGCTGGTAAGAAACACGGCTTTGATAAAGTCATCATGCTGGCCGGTGGTATCGGTTATGGTAAAAAGGCAGATGCCTTAAAAGACACTCCTGAAACCGGTGATAAAGTAGTGGTGATGGGTGGTGACAACTACCGCATTGGAATGGGTGGTGGTGCCGTGTCATCAGTCGATACCGGTGAGTTTTCATCAGGCATTGAGCTCAACGCTATTCAGCGATCAAATCCTGAAATGCAGAAGAGGGTTTACAACGCAGTTCGTGCTATGGCCGAAATGGATCAGAACCCTATTGTTTCTATTCACGATCATGGAGCCGGAGGACACCTCAACTGTCTGTCAGAATTAGTTGAAGAAACTGGTGGTGTAATAGATGTCAGGAAATTACCGGTAGGCGATCCTACCCTTTCTGACAAAGAAATTATAGGGAATGAGTCACAAGAGCGAATGGGCCTTGTGATGAAACAGAAAGATATTGACTACATCAGGAAGGTAGCCGAGAGAGAACGCGCTCCTATTTATGTAGTCGGAGATATTACAGGAGATCACAAATTCAAGTTCGAGAATAAGGAAAGTGGTGAAAACCCAATTGACTGGGATTTGGCCCATATGTTTGGCTCTTCACCGAAGACCATCCTTGAAGATAAAAAGTCAACCTCTGGCTTTGCCGAAATCACCTACGATATCAAAAAACTTCAGGAATACCTGAATGCAGTTCTTCAACTGGAAGCGGTAGCCTGTAAGGACTGGTTAACGAACAAGGTCGACCGTTGTGTTACAGGGCGAGTAGCCAAACAGCAATGTGCCGGCCCAATACAACTGCCATTGAATAACATGGGCGTAATGGCACTCGATTACCGTGGTGAAAAAGGAATTGCTACTTCCATAGGTCATGCTCCTGTTTCAGCTTTAATTGATCCTATGGCAGGGTCGCAACTATCGGTAGCCGAATCATTAACCAACATAGTTTTTGCTCCACTGACTGATGGCATTAAAGGTATTTCGCTTTCGGCTAACTGGATGTGGCCTGCGAAGAACGAAGGCGAAAATGCCAGACTCTATGAAGGAGTAAAAGGCCTGTCAGACTTTGTTTGTGACCTGGGTATCAATGTACCAACGGGTAAAGACTCCATGTCTATGACCCAGAAATACAAAGACGATGTAGTCTATGCTCCGGGCACGGTGATCGTATCGGCAGTGGGTGAAGTCAATGACCTGAAAAAAGTAGTAGAACCGGTATTGCAGCCTGACTTCGACTCTACCCTGATTTATGTAGATATGTCGGGTGATGAATTCAAACTGGGAGGTTCTTCATTCGCTCAGGTCATCGGTAAAATTGGAACCAGCGCACCGACTATTAAGAGTGCTGCTACATTTGCCTCAACATTCGATTATGTACAGCAACTCATCAATGAGGGCAAAGTAATAGCCGGGCACGATGTTTCTGCCGGAGGTTTAATTACTGCATTGCTGGAAATGACTTTTGCTCAGGTAGACCTGGGTATCTCTGCTAACCTGAAAGGCATTCAGGGAGCTGATGATATCTCAGTATTCTTCTCTGAAAAACCAGCATTGGTACTGCAAGTCGCCAATGAGCATTTGGCAGAAATAGTCGGTAACCTATCCGCACTTGGAACTGCTAACTATGAGCTTGGAACACCAATCGGTGAACCAATTCTCTCCATTCAGACCAATACACAGAGCTATTTACTGGATATTGAGTCTCTAAGAGATACCTGGTATAAAACTTCATACCTGCTGGATCAAAAACAGTCGGGTAAAGAATTAGCTCAGGCAAGATTTGAGAACTACAAGAAGCAGCCTCTACAATTTAGCTTTCCTGAAGGATTCAGTGGTCAATATGCTGACTTGGATCTTGATCCAGACAGAAAGCAACCTAGCGGTATAAAAGCAGCCATTATCCGTGAAAAAGGAGTTAATGGTGACAGAGAAATGGCCTATGCTATGCACCTGGCCGGATTCGATGTAAAAGATGTACACATGACGGACCTGATTGCAGGCCGTGAAGACCTGAGTGATGTTAACTTCATCGCTTTCGTTGGTGGTTTCTCCAATTCGGATGTATTGGGTTCAGCTAAAGGCTGGGCTGGTGCCTTCCTTTACAATGAAAAAGCGAAAGCCGCTCTTGATAACTTCTATGCCCGTGAAGACACCATCTCCCTGGGTATCTGTAACGGATGTCAGCTAATGGGAGAACTAGGACTCCTTTATCCTGAGCATCAAGTTCACCCTAAACTGGATCATAACATGGCGCATAAGTTTGAGTCAGGTTTTGTGAATGTGACGGTTCCGGAAAACAACTCCGTAATGTTAGGTTCATTGGCCGGCACGCGACTGGGTATCTGGGTTGCACATGGTGAAGGTAGATTCAGACTGCCTGAAGCAGAAAACGAGTACCATGTTATTGCCAAATATAGCTACGAAGCCTACCCAGCCTCTCCGAATGGTTCAGACTATCATGTGGCAGGACTGGCCAGCAAAGATGGCCGACACCTGGCCATTATGCCTCACTTTGAGCGTTCTATCTTCCCATGGAACTGGGCTAACTATCCGGCAGAACAAAAGGCAGATGTATTGAGCCCATGGATTCAGGCCTTTATTAATGCTAAAAACTGGGTGGCAGAGAGAGTGTAGTTCTTAGCCGTCAGGTATAGATATTAAAAGGGAAGTTCAACAATGGATTTCCCTTTTTTGTGCTTATACAGAATTGCACAAGGCATTGATTTGTCTTTACGGTATCAACCCATAATATGATACTTCAAACACTCGTTTCTGTTATCCTCACCAATAACTGAAATACCCAACTCTTTCAGAGCAATCAGGGCATTTAGTGGATGATAAATAATATATTCAAAAGTCGGAGCACAACTCAAACGATGATGAACATGCCCAAAATCAGACTTCTTACCACCCTAATGCTACTATTCTTGTCTGGTGAATTATTATCACAACAGCTAGATGTGCTAAGCTATGAAGCCACCATTGAACCCGACATCAGCGCAAAATCTATCAAAGGCTCGGTTCTCATCAAATACAGCCTACCTCTCAGTGAGAATTCCTTCGAACTGGAATCAGGGAATCTTGAAGTAATCAAAGTAGAAGGAGCGCATGTCAAGGCATTCGAAAACACCAGAGGCAAACTGCAAATCCAGTTACAGCAAAGGCAGGCAACCACTGGTGAGATTAGGATTGAATACAGGGGAAGACCAGACAGAGGTCTACTGTTCAATCAGGAAAAGAATCAGGCTTATACAGTCTATTTCACCTCTTCCTGGATGGTCAACCACTTCCCGGTAAATGACAAAGCCCGAATCAACCTGAACATTGTGGTTGATAAAGACCTGGATTGCATAGCCAATGGAAAGCTCCTTGATATAGAAGAGAAAGAAGGCAAAAACATCTATCACTGGCAGCAAGATTTTGACTCACCTGCTTATACCTATGGTTTCACGATTGGCTCTTTCGATAAATTAGAACTGTCAGTTGGTGAAACCCAAGTAATCAATTATGCCAAAGGTTATACGGCAGATGAGCTCAAAGTAATATTCAGAGAAACCGCTAGCATCCTCTCCTTTATGGAAGATAAATCAGGTATCAGGTTCGATTACCCGAGCTACAGTCAGGTTCTGATTGGCAACCATTTTCAGGAAATGTCTGGATTTTCAGTGCTAAGAGAATCCTATGGCAGAATGATTCTGAAAGACAGTACCGAAACCAACCTGATCTCCCATGAGCTGGCTCATCAATGGTGGGGTAACCGGATCAGCTGTGAAACCTGGGGCGATATTTGGCTCAACGAGGGCATGGCTACTTACCTATCTGCAGCCTATAATCTGGAGCGATTTGGCAGAGCAAAATATAAGTCTGACATCAACTCTTATATGAGGGTCTATCAAGACATCAAAAAAAGAAATAAGGACAAACCATTGGTCTTCGAAAACTGGTTAAACCCTACGGCAGACGACCGTAATCTGGTCTATTTCAAAGGAGCTTATGTACTTCATCTCTTAAGAGAAGAACTGGGTAATGAAGCCTTCTGGAAAGGCATTAAGCTCTATAGCCAGAAACATTTTGATTCATCGGTAAGCACTCAGGATTTTAAACTGGCCATGGAAGAGGCTTCAGGCAAGAAGCTGAATGAGTTCTTTAATGAGTGGATTTTTTAATTCTATTGGTTGAAGGCACTTTAAATCAAGGCAAACCCTGGTTCATTTTCTCAAGAACAGATTTTCAAAGAGAAGACAATTGGCGTCACCATTAGACGGTCAGGCACTTTCAGTATAGGCTAAATACTTAGTTTTGTACCTGATGAGCAAAATAAGTCACACCAATACTGAAAATACCATTATCCATAAAGTCCCTCATCAGGAGAAAGCTCAGAGAATAGCAGACTACGCCAAAGGCATTTTCTTGCAATACCCAACCAAAACATCTATTAAAAAAGCCTTAAAACAGAAGCTTATTTGGGTCAATAACGAAGTCGCTACTACAGCCACCTGGATTAAAGGAGGGGAAACCATTAGAATTAAGCTTCCGGAATCAAGAACAGATAGTTCCGGTCTTAAACTCAACCTTTCTATTATTTATGAAGATGATTTCCTGGCCATCATCAACAAACCTGCCGGGGTATTAGTGAGTGGTAATCGCTTTGTCACCATCGCCAATGCCTTACCACAAAACCTAAAGCCAAGTCAGCAAAATGATACCTGTATCCCCTGGCCCGTTCATCGGTTAGACTATGGAACGACCGGAGTACTGGTGGTAGCCAAAACAGCTGAGAGCCTTAGGCATCTGAGTGAGCAGTTTCAAAACAAGCAGGTTAAAAAGACCTATTACGCCATCTGTACTGGCCTTATGCCTGAACAACAGCAGATTGAAACGAGCATTGACAACAAAGAGGCTTTCACCTCCTATCAGGTTGAACAGGCAGTCCCCTCTGTGCGCTTTCAACAACTTAATCTGGTTCGATTGCATCCCTCTACAGGTCGAAGACATCAACTGAGAAAGCATTTGGCTGGTATAGGGCATCCCATTTTAGGAGATCAGGACTACGGTGTAAAGGGTGAAATATTAATAGGCAAAGGCATCTACCTCCATGCAGCATCCATTCAGTTGGTCCACCCTCATTCAAAACAGAAGTTAGTCTTCAATAGTCCACTGCCGAAAAAGTTCTCCAAAATCTTTCCATCCGCATAGGGAGAGAGGTCTACTTCCTTTTAAAAACCGGGTATAAATACTCATGCAGCCGGTTTTTATTTTCTCTACCTTGGTCATGCTCTGAAACTATTTAGGGCTAAAATTTCAAATAAACACAGCATATCATGAGACCTTCAAATCCAAAATGGCCTAAAACGACCAAGGCCTACAAAGAACTCAAAAAACAGATCGAGACAGATTCCCGCTTTTATCTGGCGTTGGAAACCTCATTACTAATTGCCCAGCAAAAGGCCTGGGGGCAGTTGAATCCAGACCTTTATCATGCTCTGGACGATGTATTCGGAGGAAATGGTCAGGGCTGGCCGGATTCTCCGGAAGCGTATCTCGACTACATTGAAAAGTATCTGGTCCTGATTCCGAATGAAGAAGATGATCCAGACTATCCCGAAGCCTGGACCAGCACAGACGAGCAAAATGGTTATAATCAAAAAGTATATGACTTGCTTTGTCAGTTCTACTTTCTGGTAGATCAGCCTGTTCCTACATTAGATGGCACCTTGCAGGATTACAAGGATGGTAAGTTCTCCTTTGCCGACTGGCTCGATCAGTTTGCTATTAACTGGGGAGACTTCCTTAACACGGAGGAATCGCTATCTACGCGAACTCTGGCTTCATTTATTGCCGACCCGATGTACAATATGCCCTGGTATATCGATGGTGCCAAACATTGGAAAACATTCAATGAATTCTTCTACCGTGAGTTCAATGGAGCCAATAAGAAAACAGGACATTCTCCACTAAGACCCATTGCGGAACCGGGAAACAACAATGCCATTACCTCCCCTGCCGACTGTACTTATAAAATGGAGTACCCCATCAATGAACGGGGTGAAGTAATGGGTATTAATGGCCAACCTACCAGCGTAAAACTCAAACAGACGCATTCAGTTTACACAGTAGCGGAATTACTGGATGACAAGGAATTAGCCAAACACTTTCATGGAGGAACCTTTGTCCATTACTTCCTGAGTCCTTTCGATTATCACCGGTTCCACTCTCCAGCCGATGGCAAAGTTATGGAGTGCCGAAAAGTTCGTGGCAAGGTTTTTCTGGATGTCAACCTCACTTCAGATGGCGAATTTGATGCCCCCGACAGCTCAGAGGGTGGATATGAGTTCCAACAAGCCAGAGGCGTATTTGTAGTAGATACCAAAGGGCCTATGGGTATGATTGCTGCTATTCCTATTGGTATGGCTCAGGTTTCAGGAGTGGATATGTATACCAAGAAGCTGGAAGGAAACAGGTAAGCAAAGGAGATGAATTCGGGAAGTTTATGTTCGGTGGCTCCGACATCATTCTCCTCTTTCAAAAGAACCCTGATCTATACCTCTGGAGAAAAGATCCATCACATAACCCTATTCACTTCCAATACGGCCAGGTTTGCGCTTACTGGGATGTGAACAAACAAATCTAGAGAAGAGCTTCCAAAGACCGTATTGAGGTACCTGTACCCATCATTCTGATTTACTTCAGTATCCTGGCTGAACGTTTAAGACCCAGAAACTGCTTCAGCATATCGCAGGTATTTTCAATACGGTCTCATTTTTCACACCTAACCCCAAACTCATATCTGTTATATTTGCACACCACCTAAAAGTATAGCAGATGTCAATAAAAAATGAAGCCGATTTGATCGGAATGCAGAAAGCCAGTGAAGCCGTTGCTCATACTTTGAAAGCGATGAAGGATTATGCTCAGCCGGGCATGTCCACCAAAACGCTGGATGAATTCGGAGGTCAGATACTAGCGGATTTTGGAGCTAAGTCAGCTCCATATGAAATTTATGGTTTTCCGGGCTGGACCTGCATCAGTGTCAACAACGAATTTTGCCATGGCATACCTTCGGAAAAAACCATTTTAAAAGAAGGCGATTTAGTGAATATTGATGTCTCTGCTGAGTTGAATGGCTTTTGGTCAGACAATGGTAATTCCTTTGTATTGGGTCAGGACATACATCAACATCAACCATTGGTCAATGCTTCGAAAGAGATTCTGCACAAAGCTATTTCAAATATCAAGGGAGGGGTTAAAATCTCAGATTTAGGTCATTTAATAGAAACAGAAGCCAAAAAACGCGGGTATAAGGTCATCAGAAATCTAACAGGTCATGGGGTTGGCCGAAGCCTTCATGAAGAACCGGGTGAGATTGCCAATTACAGAGATCGCTTCAATCAGACCAGGTTTAGGAAAAACTCTGTTGTGGCTATCGAGACTTTCATTGCTACAGACTCTACATATGCTGAAACCCTCGAAGATGGCTGGACCATGGTTGGCAACAAGGGTGGTTTTATGGCTCAGCATGAACATACTATCATGATTTCAGATGGTCAGCCGATCATATTGACCTCCGGGAACGGGGTCTGGGATTAGTCGATCAAATTGTTCTGAAATACTCCAGTACTGCCCTCGCCTGTTCTTCAGAAAGGCCCATGTCAGACATGGGTGAGCCATTAAACTCCATAAACAGGTCTTTAGCCAAAGGATCATCACGCAACATTCGTCCTGGGTTCAAAATCATATTCATGACCCATTCAGGACTCCTTCTATCCAACACTCCCTTTGGTGCCGGGCCGATAAATTTATCTGTTGGTCTATGGCATATCGCACAACTTTGTTTGAAGATTCCTTCACCCGTTTTGGCCATTTCCTGATCAATCTCTTCCGGCAATACCAACTCAGTGATCGGCCCCACCCCTTTGTTCTCCAGGTCAACTCTTTCTGATGCTTTCACTGCTGTCTCAGTACCGGGTTTAGACTTAGTGATATCGAAGCTATCGGTCTGATCCTTCTTTCCTGAGCAGTTAAAAATCAACAAAGCAGATAAAAGAGAAAGTAAAAATGAAGCGCGTTTCATGATATAGTAATTCCGGATTTTCCGCTCACAAGTAACAAGAATTAGGTTTGAAAAAAAATCATTATCTAGTGAATGCCTTAAACAGCAAAACATGAAACGAAACGCGCTAATTCTTCTGACTTTAATAACACTGGTATGCAGTTGCCAGCAAGAAAATGACTGGACCACTCTATTCAATGGAGAAAACCTGGACGGCTGGCATGTCTTTGGTGATGGAAAAAACTATAATGGCTGGTATGTAGATAATGGGGTCTTGGTCTTTGATCCTGCAGAAAGAACAGAAGCCAAAAGTGCCAACCTGATGACCGATCAACAATACACTAACTTTGAACTTTCTCTGGACTGGATGATTTCAGAACACGGCAATTCAGGACTTATGTGGGGCGTAGTGGAAAGCGAGGCCTACGAGCACCCATATCAAACGGGAGCTGAAATACAGATTCTGGATGATGGCTGGACTGAATATGTGACTGAAAGAGGAGATATTAACAGAGCCGGATCACTTTATAACCTAATGCCACCTTCCAAAGTAGTCAGTAAAGGCGATGGTGAATGGAATAGCTACCTCCTCCACATTGATCAGAAAAACAATGAAGGCTTTCTCATATTCAATGGAGAGAGGGTACTCGATTTTCCAGTAAAAGGTCCTGACTGGAGAGCTTTGATCGAAAAGTCACCGTTTGGGAACTGGGAAGGATTTGGTGCTTCTCAGACCGGATACATTGCTCTACAGGAACATGGTGGAAAAGTAGCTTTCAGGAACATCAAAATCAGGGAGCTGAACGAGGGTTCTGAATAACAAGGTACTCATAATCAAATAGTTGCTTTTCAAGCATTTCCTTTGTAGTTTATTCAAAATTCGGTCATGAAACACATACTCAAAAACGGTACTCTGGCAACAATACTTCTGCTGATCTGGGCTTGCGAAAACTATGAATTCGACCCGCCCAATTGTTATATCATTACCGAACCCCTGGAAGTCCCCTATGGCTTTGAAGTAGAGCAAAGTCCACACATGGAAATCAGTATCGGACCAGAGGCCAGACATATCATTCTACAGAGAAGAATGGAAAATACAGGTTCAGTAACCTGTCCTACTGATAGAGACACCTGCCTGAACATAATCTCCATCCATAATTATGATAAACTATTTACTCTGGACTTCAGACGACCAGAAAAGCTCAATGACCTGGTGAACTCTATTGGTATCTCTACCCCTCTCTTAGACAGAGACAGTCTTATGCATATGACTCACCCAACTATCCACATTGGGTTGCAGGTCTACAATTCCTGTGGCAGGGAGTTTTATCCTCTCGACAATATGAGCAGCGAGTTATTCCACAATCGGATCACTGCTGTAAATGAAATCAGTCGCGATGAAGGAGAAATTGACGGCAAATTAATAGACCTGATCGAAGTAGAAGTTTATGGTGAAATCAGAGCTGAGTTTGATGTATTGGGAGAAATAACCCTGGTCACTGCCGACTATCGATTAAGTGAATATATCGTGGAAGAGAAGTAGTCTTATTATTTTTTCTTAGGCAATTTCAATGTCATTGGGTAAGCTTGCCTCATGATTACTGAGGACCTTCAAAAGCAAATAGACTTTGTACACGAAATAGATAAGCTGAAGTACATTCAGCGCATGACCTGCCTTTTCAATAGTGAGCGTAATGAAAACGATGCCGAACATAGCTGGCATCTTTGCATGATGGCTCTGGTTTTGGCCCCTCAAAGCAATGAGAAGCTGGATATGCTGAAAGTGCTTAAGATGTTGCTCATTCACGATGTGGTAGAAATAGATGCTGGCGACACCTTCCTCTTTGACACCACAAAAAACCACACCAATACGGAAGAAGAATTAAAAGCCGCTCAACGTATCTTCGGAATGCTTCCTGATGATCAGGCCAAAGAGCTTATTGCTATCTGGGAAGAATTTGAATCTGCCGAAACTGCCGAAGCTAAGTTTGCCAAGGCAATTGACCGACTGGCTCCCATGATGCAGAATGCGACAAACAATGGTGGCACATGGTCTCAACACAATGTCCCTTATGACACCGTCATTGAAAAGAAAAAGAGAATTAAGGATGGTTCCGAAACTCTCTGGGATTATGCCAAAAGCCTGGTTGACGGATACTATGGTAAATAACATAATGAAAGGGAGGAAGCCATTTCCTCCTTTTCATTTTCAACTCATCAGGCTCTTCTCTTACTCTTCCCTCAGTGACTCTACTGGGTTTCTCACTGCGGCTCTGTAAGTTCTATACCCCACAGTTAAACCTGCTACCAGCAACATTAAAACCAAAGCCAACACAAAATTGAAGAGGTTGATGGATACATGGTAAGCAAAGTCATTCAGCCATTTGTTCATAAAGTAAAAAGCCAGCGGTGCGGCCAGGGCAAAAGCGATTACCAAAAGCAAGGCAAAATCTTTAGAAAGAAGAATTAATATCCTGGAGATAGAAGCACCAAGGACCTTTCTAACCCCTACTTCCTTAATCTTATGCTGCACTTTATGGGCTGCCAAACCGTATAGTCCGAGACAAGCTATGACAATGAAAAATATGGAGAACCAGTTCACCAGTTCTGCTGTCTTCATTTCACTTTCATAGGCACTACTAAAGATTTCATCAAAGAAGGTGTATTCAAATGGATAGCTCGGGTTGAAACTGGCAAAAACCTCTTCAATTTGACGGATCACCTGGTCGGAAGAAGCTCCTTCCAGCTTAACAGATACGCTCCTATGATCCTCACTAAAAAATATCTGGCTGGGCTCCATGTCCAGGTAGAGTGAGTGCTGATAATAATCTTTCAAAACACCAATTACTTTACCCGTATCGCCATACCAGTTGAACATCTCTCTTCCGATTGGGTTTTCCCAACCCAAAGCCTTCACAGCTGTTTCATTGAGTAGAATCGCCTTTTTATCAGAGTCAATCTCAGGATCAAAATTTCGCCCTTCAACCACTTCCAGACCATAGAGACTCACATAATCATAATCAGCAGTGTTAGTATAAATTCTAATGTCTTCATCCGGCTTTCTGCCCGGCCATTTAGCCGTAGTATTTGAGCTGATATTGTTGGGCAGCGAGTTAGATGAAGCTACAGCACTTACTCCTGGTATTTTTCTCAACTCAGCTTTAAATACTGGCAGTTGATCTCTTATGCCTTCATCACGAACACTCAGTACGACAATCTGATCTTTTTCGTAACCTACATCCATGGTTTGAATGTAGTTGAGCTGCTTCCAGATGACTGTTGCGCTGAGGATCAGAGCACATGAAACTGTAAACTGAAATATGACCAGCACATTCCTAAACAGGACATTCTTTTGCCAGTTACTACCTTTTCCTTTCAAAGCCTGCAACGGCTTAAAACGAGCCAAAAGAACGGCCGGATAAATACCAGATACCAATGTAACAGCCACTCCCAGAATGAGTAGCTGGATCAAGGCATCTGACACTTGAAGGGCATAGCTGATATCTTTTCCAACAAAAGAAGAAAAAGCCGGAATAGCGAAAAACATACAGGCCACAGCCAGGAGCAAGGACACAAAGACCAGTAATCCTGATTCAATTAAAAACTGTACCATGAGGCTCTGTTTCTGAGCGCCAATTACTTTTCTGATTCCAATTTCTCTAGTTTTGTTCATCACCCTGGCAGTAGCCAGATTTACATAATTCACTCCTGCAATCACCAGTACCATGACGGCAATTCCAAAGTAGGTCAGCAGGGTTTTCTTATCTACAGATGGGGCAATATCAAAATTAACACCGGAGGTAAAATGTAAATCCTTAAGAGGCTGCAGGTGATAGATAGATTGTTGTCCATCTTCGTCTATCGGATCATCAGCATATTTAGCCCTTATCTCAGGCAATCGGGCTTCCAAAGCAGTGGCATCTGTTCCCTCCTGCAAAAGCATAAAGGTCTGATAAGAACTATTGTCCCAATTATCAAGACGTTCATGATTGTGGGCCATTAAGCCCTCAAAGTGCACCATTACAGGAAGAGTGAAATGAGAATTTTCAGGCATGTCTTCAATCACCGCAGATACCTGCACCGGCAATTCATCCTGATAGCGGATAGTTTTACCTAAAGCTTCCTGAACTGAGCCAAAGTATTTTTCGGCAACACTTCTGGCCAATACGGTAGATTGCCTGTTCAATAAAGGCGCCTTGGGATCTCCGGCAATTACCTCAAGGCTGAATATTTCAAAAATCTGAGGATCCACAGAGTAAGTATTCTCTTCGATATATATCTTATCCCCTACTTTCATCAGGGTATTGGGTGCTCTTCTCACCCGGGTTGCACTTAGTACTTCAGGATAATCAGCTTCCAGGGTTGGAGCCAATGGAGCCGGAACCACCGCATATTGATTACTCCCCTGGTATACATTTCCTACATCTTCTTTATAGACCCGGTAAATTCTATCACTATTCTTATGGTAGCTATCGTAGCCCAGCTCATAGCCAACATAAAGGGCTATCAACATAAAGACAATCAGACTGCTGGAAAGGCCAATTACATTCTGTAAAACATAAGCCTTACTTTTAATTAGCGAACGAATTGAGGTTTTGACATGGTTGGTGAGCATAGTATTGTTTCAAGGTTTCTCCAATGACCGTGAAAGACTTATAACGTTGCATAGTCTTCAGATTTTTTAGTGAGATTGAACTTTCTGCTTTATTGAAAGACCTTTAAAAAAAGTGCTCATGAAATATTTACTCATAGCTATTGGAACCAGAGGAGATATTGAGCCATTTCTGGCGGTGGGAGAACTACTCCTCAAAAATGGTCATGAAGTAGCTGGCCTCTTCCCTGCTCAATATGGGCCATTGGCTATGGAAAGCAATATCAGATTCCTTCCCTTCGATGCCGGCTTTATTGATATGATTGAGGGTGAGGTTGGTCAGCAGGCATTGGGAGGAACCAAGAGCTTCTGGGGGAGAATCAAGGCTTACTATCGACTCTATAAAACCTCGAAAGTCGTGAACAACAACATATTCAGAGAGCAAATAGAGTTTCTCGAAGCTGAAAAACCTGATGTTATCATTCACAGCATTAAGGCCACAGTCCCTATATACTGGGGCATGAAGACCGGCAAACCCAGCATTATGCTCAGCCCAATCCCCTGCGTTACACACGCGGTAAAAGATAAATCTTCCATGGCCTTTCGAGGTCGGGATTTTGGCCGGATAGTAAACAGATGGACTTATAACTTCACCCGATACGCCACTATTAAAAACCTCAGGGTCTATTTAAAAAAGCTGAATGAACCCGACCCGGGTCAAAAAGCCTTAAGCGAAGCCATGATGAATGAAACCGCTGTTTACACCGTGTCGCCAAGTTTCTTCAACCTAAAAGGTCAGCCCGACCATGTTCATTTTCTGGGTTATCAGGAAAGAAACAAAACAAAACACTGGACTCCATCATCAGAACTACAGCAGTTCATTGATCGAAACAAGCGGTTTATGTTTATCACCTTCGGTAGTATGAGCAATCCTGAGCCTGAAGTCAAAACTCAAATCGTAATGAACGCACTGACTCAACTGGGAATCCCGGCCATAATTAATACAGCCGGAGGTGGTCTGAAAGAACCGGAGGTATACGATCAGGACATGATCCATTTTGTAAAGAGCATACCTTATGACTGGATTTTACCTAAGGCTTATGCAGCGATCCACCATGGAGGATCGGGAACTACTCACTTGGTGGTCAAATATGGTTGTGCAAGCACTATCATCCCCCACATCATCGATCAATACTTTTGGAATAATGTAATGAGTGAATTGCAAATCGGACCGAAAGGAACTTCCATAGCCAGGTTAAATGAGAATAAACTCGTAGAAATCATGAGCGCTCTTTGGTCAGATGAGAAATATAAAAACAACGCTATAGCAATAGGAAAGAGAATAATGGAAGAAGATTATGAAACTGAAATTCTACAGTCCCTGACTCCTTAGTGCTTCGAATCAACCCTTCTGAAACGATAACCCAACCTAGAAACCAGATTTATCCGTCCTCCCGTATCCATCATTAGCTGCTCATAATTCTTTGCCAGTTG
Source organism: Roseivirga sp. (assembly GCF_965216855.1). Lineage (NCBI taxonomy): Bacteria > Pseudomonadati > Bacteroidota > Cytophagia > Cytophagales > Roseivirgaceae > Roseivirga > Roseivirga sp. The sequence goes on from NZ_OZ244204.1 coordinate 1,162,716, forward strand.
ATAATTTCCGGAACGCATGCATTGCCTGTATTCGTAATTAATTCTTTCTCTCAATGCCTTTATTTCAGCCCTGGTCTTACATAGCTGAAATGCCTTTTGGCATACCTTGAAAATGGATGTCATTTGCTCGTTGAAATGAAAGCGATAGCGCTGGTCTGACATACTACCTGCCAGCTTCCTTTTTTGAAGATGGACTTCATCGAGATAGGCATACTTCCAGTATCTGCTGGAGCGTACCCAGAAGTCAAAATCTTCATAGGCCAACTGTTCATCATAGCCTCCCAGCCTATCAAACACTTCCTTCCTAATCACCATAGTTGGTGTACAGATAAAATATCTTTTTAAAATCCATGAGAAGATATCACCAGATGGCACGGACTTAATCATGCCTTTCTGAAAGAGAATGTCATTATGGTTTCCAATAACCTGCCCTTGTTGATCTATATAATCTGCATTGGAAAAAACCACTCCTGTTTCGGGATCAGATTCCTCAAACTTCTGAAGGGACCCGGCAATAAAATCTGGCTTCATTACATCATCTAATGCAAAGTCGATCACATATTCACCTTTACAAAGCTTTAGTCCTTCATTAAAGGTCTTGGTATATCCCTGATTGGTCTTATGAAAGATGGTTTGCACTTCCCTTTCTCCAATCGTCTCTTTAATCTGCTTCACACTATCGTCCTTACTCCCATCGTCAAGAATAATAAGCTGGAGGTTTTCATAAGTCTGACTGAAAACGGATTGAAGGGCTTCCTTAATAAAGGGGGCGTGATTATAAGCAATACAAATCACGGATACCAATGGCTTCATCTGAACAGGAGCTTACGGTTAAAAATGACCAAAATGAAGAAAAAGCCGATGTACCTCCACATATAAGCCAATGTCAATGCTTCGAGCTGATAGTGCTGCAATAAGAGGGAGATACAACCCAAATAAATAGCAGCAGAAATCAACTGAGCCCCAATATATTTCATGGTCTCTACCCTGGCACTTAACAGATAGGCAAGCAGGTAAGAGAGTATACAAAACAAATCACCTATCACCTGATATCTGACCAGATAAGCCGCCTTCTCAAATCCATTATCGAAGAAGAGTTTGAGCACAAATTCTTTGTTGAGGTAGTAGACGCCCAAACACATGACGGAAACGAAGGCCACAAATCCCATGACCCTGGCCACATAATATTTAAGTGCCGCTCTATCATGTATCAGAGAAGCCATTTTAGGATAATAAACCACTCCTACCGTGCCGGTAAAAACCAGTAGATAACTGGTAGACATTTTAGCCACTGATTGCCAGAGCCCGGTTCGGTCCAACCCATAGAGATCAATGATATAATCTCTTACACCGAAATCGAGAAGCCTTCCAAAAACGATGGCACTGATCGCCATGGCGATGAACCTGGCAATACGCTTCAGTGACTTCCAGTCGGGTTTACCAAAGCTTAGTCGAATCGACTTCCTTCTCCAGATGAGGTACCCTAGCGCCACAAAGGACATCAGGCCATAACCCAGAGCAAAGCTGAGCAGTGCCTGATCAATCGTACCATATTTAACCCCCAGATAAACTACAGCGACTAATATGACAAGGCCGCTAATATTGATGATCGCATATACCTTCACTTTCCTGAGGGCCAGAATTACCGAGTTGAGGTAGCCTGACATGAGCATGAGAAAAACTGCCGGAATAAAGATCATCAGAAACTCTCTGGCTGATAATTCCTGAATGAACCGGTCGAAGAAGTATTCCTTTTGCCAAAAATAAAGTGCCCCTAAAGTGGCCATATAGATACATAGCGTCACCCAGAAGCCCGTTCTGAAGATTCTGCGTTTCTCTTCCTCTTTCAGTGTAGCATCTGACCAGTATTTCATGATACTGCGATTCACCCCTTCACTAGGCAAAAGAGTAAAGAGCGAGGTCAGGTTCTGGAAATGCGACAATAAAGTAATACCAGCAGGGCCCAATAATACAGCAAAGAGCTTATTGATGGTTAGACCACCTAAGGCTCTAAAGGCCACAGCTGTAAATGACCAGGAAGAACTCTTCAGGAAATTAGATTTCAATAGTCGTGTCTTTACTTCTAATTTAGTTTTTTCCTCCAACTCCATGAATGATAAATCTTTGCACCTAACCTTTCTTTGAAAAGCCTCAAACTGGTATTCACATTTTTATGGACATACGATGTCCCTAAATCGAGGTGACGATAACCATTGAATCTGCCCCAATCATAAATACCATCGACCAGCATAACCATGGGACTATAGGAATTATAGGCATCATAGCTGGCTGGAAAGAAGTTATACAGTACTCCATCTCCCACATCAACCACTATACTCCCTGCTATCATCAATTCTCCATTTAGCACTCCAAAGGCCATATAAGCTTTTGGATTTCGCTTGCTTGAATTATGCAAATCTGCCCATGTCATTGACAGTCCCTTATTTGCGGCATTCCTCCATCGATCTATCTGTTTAAAGGCCCCGGACAGCTCACTTTTAGCATACTTCTTAAAAATGAACCCTGCCTTTTGACACTTTTTGATTCTCCGCTTCTGCATATCAGCCATTTGCTCTGACAGTGGGGTATCTGTAATGTCAATTCCCTGATAAACTCTTTCCTGAATCAGATCATACCCTGACTCTGAGAACAGCTCATTCACTAAATCCTGCCCCTGATAGTTTTCCGGAGGCTGATGTATTCTTAGCTCTTCTACATCTTCACTTCTCAAGGTATTTTCTACACTATTCAAAAACCACTTTAAGGCCGAAGAGGAGATATTTTCATTCAATTCAATTCCACCGAAAGGGGCTTTTACGGGACTCATGGCTGCCTCGCCTTCTACGCTTACCACAAGGTGTGCCTCATACTGATCTTTAGCTTTATTGAATAGGTATAAGTGTTTCTGAGGAAGATCATTATTAGTCTTCAGAAATGAATGACTGTTATACAGCCATGACTTACAGGCTATTGACTTTGACTCAATCGGTGATTCATGTAACTCAAAGGTTTCCATTGAACGCTGATTTATCCCTGATATAATCCTCCTCCGAAAACTCATCGGATGCTAAGCCCAATAACAGTGCTTTTCCTTTAAAGAGCATTTTGCCCCACCATAAGGGCGGTATATAGAGACCGAGTTTTGGATTATCCAGGGTGTAACTCATTACCGTACCTGTCTGGTCTTCCAACACTACCTCAATGACTCCCTGTAAACAAACAATGACCTGCTGACCAGTCTTATGGGCATGATCTCCCCTAACCTGTAGCTCAGGCACCTGAGTAAGCCAGTAGACTCTTTTGACCTCAAAGGGAATATCCTTTAGCTCTTCTAGAAAGCTTAGGTTACCTCTTGTCTCCAATCGACAGTTAAACTCATATAATTCAGGCCTTTTCTGTTTCATATCAGGCATTGTATTTTAAATAATGCTCCAGAAACACATCGTATAATCTGTAGCTATCTTCTTCCTTAATGATAATCTGCTTGGAAAGCAGTGCATTAATGACTCTTAGCATGCTGCTGGAATTAGTAAATCCAGCAAACTGCAAAAACTCATTCCCTGTAGGAGCATATACCCTACCAAACCTGGCAAAAGCTTTGGTAACCACAAACTGCTGCGGTGTAATACGATCGGGCAGCTCAGCATAGAAAACTCCCTTCTCATCGATATAAGGATAGTAAACCTGTTCAAACTCATTCCAGGTCTTAGGCACCTTACGCAGGCTGTAGAGGTAATTGAAAGTAGCCTGAACATAGTAGGTATGCCGATAGGTGGCATCAAGAATTTTGCTTACTAATTCATCTGAAATCTGCTTCTTACCGGAATTAAATTTCTCGAGAATAAATGCCTGATACTTCTCCTTATCGATAGCCCCGAGATGAATCATGCGGGTACTTTGAAAAAAGGGCCTGTCGTAAGTATTGAATATCTCATTGATGAGGTGCTGCTCACTACCACTATAAATGAATGTAATATTGTGGCTTTGCTGTGTAAGTTTTCTGAAGGTAGCCTCTATGGGAGTAGAATCAGGGCCATATTTCTTTACCTCCTGAAATTCATCGATAGCCAGAACTACGCGCTTATCCTGGTTATTCAGGAATGCTATGATCTCTTCAAGGCTTTTAAAAGTGCTTATCCGGTCGTTGTAAACTATATCTACCGAAGGCCTGCCGTCCAGACCTAATGTAAAAGAGGTACCTAAAGACTTAACGAAATCCTGCAGTTTCTTTCCAAAGCCTCTGCTCGAAAAAATACTGCTTCTAATGACTCCATTAGATAGTTCTTTGAGCAACTCTGAAACTGAACTACTTCCCCATATATCTACATAAATAAAATAGCAGTCATCACCCAGGGCTTGTTCAACGTGTTTTAAGAGTGATGACTTACCCATTCTGCGAATAGAATGGACAGTTATATCCTGTTGATTCCTGATAGAATTAACAATTTTATCCGTTTCCTCTTCTCTATCACAGAAAAATTCGGAACTTATATAACCTTTTAAAAGAAACGGATTCATATCAAATACAACTCATACAAAGGTAACGAGTGTATAATAGATTTACAATCTGTAACTTACATTATGTAATTTACAACTTGTAAGTTACAATATGTAAGTTTAATAGTGACTCCTATAAAGCGGCTCAAGAAATGTCTTTTGTGTAATTTCGCAGGCTATGTTTTATCTGCTCCTTACCATATTGGCCAATGTGGCCATATTCATGTCGTTTCGCTCCTTTAGCAGATTTGACATTAAGACATTACCAGCCATTGTAGTCAACTACGGAGTATGTGTCATTACCGGAACACTATATGTAGGCAGTCCGGAAGTCATTTCCAGCTTCGATCCGGTTTCACCCTGGTTTATTTCTGCTTCCATGCTGGGTCTGATATTCATCTCCACTTTCTTCCTTATGGCTCATACTACACAAGTGAGAGGTGTATCGGTCGCTACGGTTGCCAGTAAAATGAGTCTTGCCATACCAGTCATATTTAGTTTATTCATCTTCAAGTATGCCGTAAATACATTAGATGGGTGGAATTACCTGGGCATTGTACTTTCCTTTATAGCCATTGCACTTGTAAGCCGTAAAGCCAATAAAGAAGGGGCCAGCCCGATCACCTTTCGGTTTTTACTACTTCCCATGGCTGTGTTCCTTCTGGGAGGATTAATTGATACTTCTCTTAATTATGTGAATCATCATTTCATAGATGAGGAAATCGAACCTGTTTTTCCCATCTTCATTTTCCTGGCAGCTTTTGCTCTAGGTCTCATTATTTGCCTGATCAAAAAGGTAAAGTTTGGCCCTAAGGAATTCCTTGGCGGACTCTATCTGGGAGTACCCAATTATTTCTCCATCTACTTTCAGCTTAAAGCCTTATCAGCTTTTGAAAACAATGGTGCGATTGTCTACCCGGCACTAAACATTGGAATTATCATCGGGTCCACCTTATTGGCTATACTGCTTTTCAGGGAAAAGCTCTCTAAACTCAACTATATCGGGGTAGCTTTAGCATTAGTGGTGATCTTCCTTTTGAGCTATCAGGAGATTTTAAAAGCTTTGTAACATGCAGGATTCATACCTCACCATTTCCAAAACCTCTGAGGGCTTCTACAAGGAGAAAGGCAGTAAGTTCATTGGCCTGGCCATGCCCGCCAAAACAGAAGAGCAGGTTAAGGAACAACTGGAAGAGATTAAGAAAACCTATTATGATGCCCGACACCACTGTTATGCTTACATATTGGGTGCCGACAGTACACAATACAGAGCCAATGATGATGGCGAACCTAATCATTCAGCGGGTGACCCTATTCTCGGACAAATTCGTTCCAGAGAACTTACAAATACCCTGGTAGTGGTGGTACGGTATTTTGGAGGCACCAAGTTAGGCGTCAGCGGACTCATTAATGCTTATAAAACAGCTGCTTCCGATGCACTGGACCAAAGCAATGTAGTAGAGAAATTAATTACTCAACCAGTGCGGTTTGTCTTTCCTTATGAAGAAATGAATGAGGTAATGAAACTGGTGAGCGACTTTGAACTGGAAATCATTAGCCAGGATTTTCAAATGGAATGCGAATTAAAGGCGGAAGTTATCGTTTCAAAAGCAGAAGAGCTGACCAGCAAATGTCAACTGCTTCACGACCTTGGAAGAAACATTCAGTTCAACATTTAATGCCATGAAAAAATTAAGATATCTGGTATTGACCTCCCCGCTCTTTCTCGCCATGACCTGTCATAACCTGGCCTACAAAATGGCGAAGAGCATAGAAGTTTCTACAGAAATCAGTGACAGTCACCTTCAGACAGTAGTCAGGTTCGATGAGCAATACCTGAGCAAAAAAAGGGTAGACTCAGTACTCTTTTCATTTTCGGATCAGTTTGGAGACCCCATATCCTCTTCCAGAAAAAATATAGAAAGGAAATCAACTTCTACGCTGACTGAAATTAAAGATCAAATTTCGCTAAGCAACCTCAACCTACCCGATACACTTGAAGTATATGTAACCTTCAGGCTTTACAAACGAGCCAGATACCTGGAGTCGGTAAATCTGAACATTGCCATGTACGACCTAACCAAAAATCAATGACCAGACATCAGTACCAATTCCCAATTGAGAGTGAAAGAATAAGCTTTCGATTATTAACACCATCTGATAAAGAGGCCTGGAAAGCCTTTTTTACCGACAACCCTCATCTACACTTTGTCGGTGTTACCAATCCCAAATCACCTGAAGAAGAATCTCAGATTTGGGTAGAAAGGCAAATGAAGCGCTATGGTGAAACAGGTGTTGGCATCCTGGCTGCCTGTCTCAAAGAGACCGGAGAACTTATAGGGAATGCTGGTATTATTTGGCGCGATGATATCTTAGGCAAAGAGCGATACGAAATAGGATACTCTGTTACTCCTCAGTATTGGAATCAGGGATTTGCCTCTGAAATGGCCATTCGACTCAAGGAATATTTTCAAGAGCACCAAATAGACAGCAGCGTTATATCCATTATTCATGTCGACAACATTGGATCGCAGAAAGTGGCTGAAAAAAACGGAATGAGCCGAGGCCCTCAATTTGAGTTTCTCGACTCACCCTGTTACTTATACGAATATCATTTCTAGCCTACTCCGTCCTTAGAGAAGATGCAGGGTTGGCAAGTGCTGCCCTTCTGGCCTGATTGACTACCACCACAATGGCAAAAGCTAAAGCAATTACGCCCGTGAGAGCAAATATCCACCAGTCTAAAGAGGTCCTAATGGTGTATCGTTGCAGGTAGCTCTTAAGCATGAAATATGCCAGTGGAGCAAAGATCACGAAGGAGATTAGCACTAATTTGGCAAAGCCAATAGACATAAGCCCTACCAGATTAGTAACAGAGGCACCCAATACCTTCCTGATTCCAATCTCTTTAATACGCTGCTGTGCCATATAAGAGGCCAGACCAAATAATCCCAGACCAGTAATAAAGATGGTGAGCAAGGCAAAAATGGTTGACAGCTTACGAGTCAAATTAATGGTGGTATACTTACGCTCAAAAGCTTCATCGGCAAACTCATACTCAAATGGGTAGGCCGGATTGTATTGCTCAAACACTTCCTGAATGCCTGCCATTGTTTCCTGCATATTGTCTGTAGATCTCAACCTTAGTGTTACAGAACCTCCCCAGTCATCGATGACCATAAACATCGGTCGAACCTCTTCATAAGGAGACCCCATCATAATGTTATCAATAACACCCACCAAAGGTCTCTTTTCACCCCATAAATCAAGCTGCGTGCCGATCGGATCTCCTTCAATACTCATCAGATCCAGAGCCGCCTTATTAATTACAATCCCGGATGAGTCTGTAGCAAACTCTTTGCTCAAATCCCGTCCATAAAGCATCTTCGCTCCCATTGTCTCCGCATAATCATAACCCCTCACCACTGTGACAAACATGACACGTTGTGATTCAGGTTTACCTGGCCACCCCAAAAAGTTATTGGAGTTAATACTTGTTATCCGGCTGTTGGAACGGGTCATGTTAACGATCAGATTCTTTCTTTTCAACTCATTCTTGATCACATCATAATTGTCCTTAATAGCTTCGGTTAAGGTCATGGAAATTAGCCCTTCCTGTTCATACCCTATGTCTCTGCTCTTAGCCAGGTCTATTTGCTTAAGAATAACCACTGTACTAATGATCAAAACAATAGCAAAACCAAACTGTAACATTACCAGAATCTTCCTTGGCAGATTGGCATTCTTACCTATGGATATCTTACCCTTAAGCGTTTTAACAGGGTTAAAAGAGGAGAGGTATAATGATGGATAACTACCTGAGAATACTCCGGTAACGAGTATGATCAGAAAAGAGAATATCCAGAATTCAGATGAGCTGAGGTCTATAAACAGATGCTTATCTACCAGGTTATTATAGGAAGGTAATGCCACCAAAACCAGCAGCATAGCCAGCACATAGGAGATCAGTGAAATCAGAATTGATTCACCATAAAACTGCATAATCAATTGCCCTCTCCTAGAGCCTAAAGTCTTTCTTATTCCCACTTCCTTTGCTCTTCGCTCTGATCGGGCTGTTGCCAGGTTCATAAAATTGATGCAGGCAATAATCAGGATGAACATGGCAATTACAGAGAACAGCGTCACATACTCATGCTGTCCTCCTGCCTCTTCTCCATTTTCGAAGCTGGTGTGTAATCTCCAACGAGACATCGGGTGCAAAAAGAATTCTCTGGGCACATCTGTTTGCCCCTTTTCGGTTAAAATATTAGCAATACCTGCTTCTACTTCTGCTTCATCTGTTTTATTCGCTAACTCTACATAAACCTGGAAAGAGTAGTTACCCCAGTTATCCTGATTGTCTCTCACCCACTGCTGAATAGATGCTCTATGCTTCCATGGAATGAGGTAATCGAATTGAAAGGAGGAATTCTCCGGAACATCTTTTACAATTCCCGTCACCTGAAGAGTAGACAAGTCCTCTACTTTGAGAAACTTACCGATGGGGTCTTCACCTTCTTCAAATAAAGTAGCTGCCAGATGTTCTGAAATGACTATTGACGAGGGGTCGTCTAAAACCTTGCTACGTTCCCCTTTAATCATGGGGAACTCGAACATATCGAGGAATTCTTCACTTACATAGTATCCTTGTATGTTGATTCGCTTGTCTCCATTAGCCACCAAACGATTTCCACCCCAGCCTGAAACAGCCGAATTGACAATCTTGGCATGAGCTGACTTCATTTCCATATAGGTAGGAAGCGGAACGGAATTCCATGACTGTACGCTCCCATCGAAGGAAGCATTCACCCATACCTGATGGAGCTTATCTACTTTAGGAATAAACTGATCGAACGAGGTTTCATCTTTCACCCAGAGCAGGATCAGGACACTACAGGCTATCCCAACCGACAGACCTGAAATATTGATTACAGAGTATAATGAGTTTTTTCGAAGGCTGCGTAAGGCAACCACAATGAAGTTTTTGAGCATTTGACCTTTAGATTATTGAGTGTAGTAAAGACTGAAAGGCCGTGAAATCGTTACACGGCCCTGCTCATTTTATTTTCTAACCTCGGCACGACCCGAACCGGTTGATATACGAATCTGGATATTCTTATTTCCAACCTTCGCTTCTTTGACATATCCATTACTGCGACCTCTCCAGTTTCCTCCTCTATCGTCCTTATACTCTTTATCGAAGCGGAAAGGAGCACGAATATCATCTTCATCATTTGCTCTCATATAGAACTCCCCGGCAATTTCCTGACCATTGAAATCGAGAGTGGCGTTCCCTGATCCTGTGCTAATTGAGACATCAAAGTTTAATGCTGTAGCAAGCTCCAACTGAGCATTTCCTGAACCCGTGTTGAATGAGGACGCTCCGGTAATTCGAGCCTCTTGCACATCGATATTACCACTACCAGTGTTCAGGGTAAGTGATCCTTCGATACCATTGGCCCTGATATTCCCACTTCCGGTATTGAAATCAGCATCTCCTTTTACATTATCCAACCTGATTGAACCTGAGCCGGTATTAGCATCCATACGACCATCAACATCTCTCAATGTGATATTCCCCGAACCTGTATTAGCTCTTACGTCACCCTCAACTTTATCCAGTTCGATATTCCCTGAACCAGTATTGGATCTTAATTCTACACGAACTCCCATTACTTCAATGTTACCCGAACCTGTTTTGAAATCCATCTCCAATCCATCAGGAATCTCCAATGTCCATTCAGAATATCCTCTGGTCCATCTGCTTCTACTAAAGTCTTCTTCTATGAACAGCTGATCGCCACTTTGTTCGAAGGTGGGTTTGTAGTCTTCTTCATCATAAGTATACTCTACTGTGACTCTCACTTCATTAGAACTACTCTTTTTTATGGTTCCGTTACCTGAGGCAGTAGTCAGCCTGATGTTCTTAATTCCCGTGAAGGTTTTTTCTATTTTCTCCTGCGCCTGAACTGTACCCAAAGCTAAAAGAAAGCAGAGTACTGTTAGTGATATCTTGATTTTTTGCATCATATTAAGGTTTTTCTCAAAGACAGCATTCAACCTCAAAGGATGCATGCGCACCAACAATTATGAAAAATCTGTCAATCATCAATCAGTTGGAATCACATATTCCTGTAATGGCAAGCCTGTTGAACCATGATGCCGATCATGAATTAATTACCTGGAGACCTCAGGCAGAAAAGTGGTGCCTGCTTGAAATCATTTGTCATTTGGTGGATGAAGAAATGCATGATTTCCGAAAAAGAGTGCGGCTGGCTTTATTCCCTGATCAGTATAAACTGGAAGCGATTGACCCTGAGGGCTGGGTAACTTCTAAGCGATATATGGAGCAGGATTATGAAACTAAGATTGCTACCTGGGTTTCGGAAAGGAAGGCATCTGTAGAGTGGTTGCGATCATTAAACAACCCTGACTGGAATAGCTACTTTGAGCACCCACAACGGGGGAAAGTATCTGCCAGCTTTTACCTCAACAATTGGTTAGCGCATGACTATATTCACATCAGGCAAATCACCCAATTGAAACGAGCCTATCTGAACCAATTCGGAGGGCAGGACCTTGAGTACGCAGGACGTTGGTGAAATTAATGAAGCTGGCTTCTTAGCAAATTGCTAAAGGTAATCATAGCCGATCTGGTCTCTTCAAGGTTCTTTTTGAAGGCTCTCTGATCTTTAGGCTCTATATCCATCACTGTTTCAAAAGCCTTTGAATAATAATCGATCCAGGTGTTCAATATTTCCAGCTCTTCATCCTTGTCGGCTCCATTTTCAATATTGCTTTTACTCAGGTTCATTTCCTGCTGAAGCCTGATGGTAGCTGCAGTTGATGTATTAAGTAATACCATGTCAGCAAGATGATCCTGATGCTCTGTGAGCATTAAGGCTATGGTAAGGGCACCAAGTCCTACATTGTGGAGCGTTTCTTTGGATACTTTGTCAATCCTGTCTCCATCTGTATGATAAAACTGATCGGTAAAGTGCCAAAGCAGCAGACCTGGTATATTCCCTTGTAAAAAAGGGACGTGGTCACTTCCTCCTTCAAACGGATTAAACCTCACTTCCCAGTCTCTATCATCTCCGATTTTTTCAAAAACTGAAATAACCAGATCATTAAAGTAATGAGGTTTAATTCTGTCCTTACTCAAAGGCTGACCTCCCCACTCAGTATGTTTTTCTATTCCACGAACCCAAACGGCACCCGGGTCGGGCATTTTTTCAATCAGAAATGTTCCTCCTGTCTTCTCGGTATCTTCTCCTACCATATCGAGGCTCATGCCCCATTTAATCCCTTTGGCCCTCTCCGGGTCTTCCTGAACATATCTTCTGGTGGAAACAATCTCATCTCCAAAAAGGTAAGTAATGGTTCTTTCAGGGTCAATCCTTCCGGCCTTCAATAGTCTGGCAGAAGAAGCCGCTACTTCAGACAGTACGCCCACTCCACTGGCATTATCATTAGCCCCTGGTTCCTGTACATGAGCACTGAACACAAAGCGTTCATCGGGCTTTTGGCTTCCTCTTAGCTCTGCTACCAAAGTCAATTCTTCAGCTTCATATATCCTGGTCTCCAGGTTGACCTGAATACCATACTGATCGACAAACAGAGCATCCATTAACTGCTCATAGGCCCTCGTGGAAAGCAATATGGCGAATGACTTCTTTTCTTCATTGAGAGGGATACCTTTAAACGATATAGAATTAATGTGTTTGGTTGGTTGATTAAAGTCCGGTATATCGTAAACCATCACCCCCAATGCACCACGTTTTTCTACAGCCTCCTGGAAGAACATGCGAACGGACCCGGACCCCACTACTACTTTGCCCTCCATGTCATAATCATCGAAGTCTGCCGGCTTAGAGTCTCCAACAAAGACCATTTCAAAATCCTGACTCCCCTTGGTACTAAACGAATTAATAGCGATCATATTCCGATTGGAAGCAAAGTTGAGTATCTCTACCCCTGAAGCCAATTTCAAACTCCCGGCTACCGGTTCCCAGGTTTTTCTGGAAAGGCTTCTTTTTTCAATCCGGTAAACCAGACGGTCACCGGAAGTAGCTTGCTCTTCGTTGACAAAACCTGCCTTCTCCAGTTTATCTGCTACGTAATAAATACTCTTATTAAAGCCCTCATTACCAACAACCCTAAAATATTGTTCTACAAAAGCAACAGTATTATATGCTTTCTCTTTATCAAAAGTCTCCTCAACCATGTCGAGATAAGGCTGCTGAAAATTATCGAATTGAAAAGCCACTGCTGAATGAGACATCAGCAAAGTGATGAGAAGTACTAGCTTTGATTTCATGAGGTAGGGTTTGCAACGAAGATACCAAAGACATTAAAAATAACAGGGCAGCTATCTATTAAATATAGCCCCAGTCAATCAGCTTATTATAGATTTCCAGGCAAATCCAGGCATCGGTAGCCGCATAATTGAGTTGCTTCTGGCTTAACTCTTCCAGTTCCCAGTTAGAGGTTTGAGCCGATTTGGATATTCTGATTTCCAGGATCATAGCAGCCAGGTTACGTGCTCCAATGCTTTCTGCACCCAACTCTGCCATTGTATCATTTAGATCTAAAAAACCTTGTGGTTCGAATGATCTTAATCGGTCAAGCAGGTTGTAATCATCTTTCAGGCCTATACCTACCTTCAGAATATCGTCATTTTCCAAAAGTCGATGCAGACAGTCTGTAACGCCTGTTTTGTGCACCCTGAGTAAGAACACCTTTCTTTCAGTAGCCACCTGAATTAATCCTATATTCCTGATCTGCCCTTTAATAAAAGTTGGCTTGGCCTCGGTATCAAAACCTACTACTCTGGACTGGTTAATCTCAGTTACCGCATTCTCAATCTGATCATCTGTAGCGGCAATAACGATCTTTCCCTCATAGTGCCTGAGAGGGCGCTCCATTACTTCTTTCTTGCTAATTGAGAGGGGAAACATCATAACTAAGCGACTTCCGATTCAGGCTCGGAGGCAGAATTCAGTTTTCTGATTTTAATATTAAAATAAGCAAATACCACTGTCATGATAGGGCTTATCAGGTTAAAGAAAGCGTAAGGAATATATGCTCCGGTGGCTACTCCTAACACTCCTGCATGATAAGCACCACAGGTATTCCAGGGGAACAGTACAGAGGTTACCGTACCTGAATCCTCCAAGGTTCGACTTAGGTTTTCAGGGGCCAGTCCTTTCTTCTTATAGATATCTGCATACATTCTACCAGGAACTACGATGGCAAGGTATTGATCAGATGCAGTACCATTAAAAAAGATGGTGGTTCCGGCAGTGGCAGCTACTAATGAACCGGTAGATCTTACCTTTGAAATCACGGCTTCGGCAATTCTCTTTAAGAGTCCGCTAGACTCCATTACTCCACCAAAAATCATAGCTGAAAGTATAAGCCACACAGTACCAAGCATTCCAGCCATACCTTTAGACTTCAATAATTCATCTCCCTCCTGATCAAACTGTTCTACACCTGTAGTGAAGACTACCTCCCCAAACAATGATTTCATAACTCCTATGAATTGGAATTCGGTATTAGAAGTATTGGCTTTCTGAGTCTTATATTCTTCTTCATTAAGCTTCCAATGTATTCCTATGTGAGTTTCTTCTCCAATCATTCTAACCTTATCAGGTTGAAAAATAATTGCAAAAACAGCCCCAAGAAGAGCTCCAATTAGAATCGAAGGAATTGCAGGAACCTTTTTGACAATCAAGATTATTACAACAACTGGTACAATAAATAACCATCCGCTTATATTAAAACTACTGCTAATCGCGGCCAATATCTCTCGCTTTTGTACCAAATCTCCCGTTCCTCCATTAGTAAACCCAAGGATCAAAAACAGGATTAGCGCAATCGAAATAGAAGGGACAGTCGTGTAAAACATGTACCTGATGTGAGTAAACAAATCAGTACCTGCCATAGCCGGGGCCAGATTAGTAGTGTCTGAAAGTGGCGACATTTTATCTCCGAAATATGCTCCTGACAGTACAGCTCCTGCAATCATTCCTTCATGCAAACCCAAAGCCTTGCCAATACCAATCAGCGCTATACCTACGGTGGCTGCAGTCGTCCATGAACTCCCGGTGGCTATTGAAACAATAGAACAAACTATACAGGCCGCAACCAGAAATATGGTGGGGTTCAGGATTTGTAACCCATAATAGATCATGGCGGGAACGATACCCGAAAGCAACCATGTACCTGCTAAAGCACCTATTAAAAGTAGAATAATTATTGAAGCCATGGCCGAGCTAATACTCTTCACAATTCCATTCTGAATAGCATCCCATTTCATCCCCAACCTGAATGCCACCAAAGTAGCCACTCCGGCAGATAATATGAGGATAATCTGATTGGATCCATCTAATGCGGCATCACCAAATATCCTAACATTAATGAATAGAGCAACAATGAGAAAAATAATGGGTATAAATGCCTGAAAAAGAGAGGGCTTCTGATATTTATAACTCATAAGTTATTATGGTAAGCGTTGAAGATAGCAATTATTTGCTTATTGCAGCATCAATCCGGCCAGTTCAGAACCAATTTTACTGCCTATGGCAACTCCCATTCCTCCTAGTCTGACACCTGCAGAAACCCTTGGGGTCTGCTTCTGAAGAATAGGTTTCTTGTTTGGTCCAAAGGCCATAATACCAGACCAAACATGATCTATTTCAAAGGTTTGCCCGGGTAATATTAGCTCTCTCAGATCGGCCTTTAATTTCTTAAGGATCACTTCATTGATATCGAAATTAGTGGTCTTCTCTGTCTCAAGATCAAGGTTTCTGCCTCCACCGAAGATGATCCGGTCTTCGTAGTTTCGGAAGTAGTAATAGCCTTCGTCATAATGAAAAGTACCCTTCAGTTTAAGTCCCGGAACAGGCTTGGTAACCAATACCACTCCCCGACCCGGTTCAATATCAATCTTCGGAAAGAACCATTTACTGAAGGCATTGGTACAAAATGCCAGTTGTCTGCATTTGAATGTAGGGCCATCTGAAATAGCAATTTCGACCCATTGTTCATGCTCTTCAAAAGCCACCACTTGTGCTCCCGTAAGTACTTCGACTCCTTTTGAGCTTGCGAGACTTAGCAGACTTTTCATCATTCTTCCTGAATGAATCTGCGATTCAAATGGATTAAAGACTAATGTATTGACCGCCTTGGCCGGAAAGCCAAATTCATGAATCTTATGATTAGCGATTGAATAGACTGTCTTTTCAAAAAGAGGGTATAACAAATGGTTGATTCTATCCAATTCATCCAACGCAACCAGCTCAAGTTCTCTGAGCAATTCATATCCACCGAAATTTTTATAGTCGATTTGGTCGTCTCCCAGTCTATTTCTCAAAAGTTGTAAACCTTCCCATCTCAACTTCACCAGATTAAACACTTCCTCATCGGGTAGTTTTTGAAGATCAGCTGCGATCTCTGAAAGACTTCCAAAACAGGCAAATCCTGCATTTTTTGTACTGGCACCAGTTGGGAAAACTCCCCTTTCTAATACCAGAACTCTACTTTGTGGTTCCTTTTCCTTTAGTGCTATAGCCGTAGACAGCCCGACTATGCCGCTTCCCACCACAATATGATCGTATTCAATAAAAAAATCCTTCTCCCAGAAACTCAGCATGTCGGGAAATTAGTGAAGAATCTATAAATTCAAACAAAGCGATAAGAGATGTTAGATACTTCTACCTTGATGCAAAAGGCCAAAACCTCCAAAAGACACCTGGCCTTACTCAATTTCGGATTGGCCCGAATGATCCCTTTTAACAAGCCACATGGATTCAAAATCAAAAAGCTGGGAGACTTTTCGGTTGAAATCGTCATCCCCTACAAGAAGGCCAATTTTAACCATATTAAAGGAATTCATGCCTGCGCCCTCGCTACTGCTTCTGAGTATTCTACCGGATTGGTCTTACTCAATAATCTGAATCCTAAGAAGTATCGGATTATCATGCAAAAAATGGAAATGGAGTATCATTATCAAGCCAAAATGGATACAACTGTTCACTATGAAATATCGGAGGACTGGCTAAAGAGAGAGGTACTAACCCCACTGGAATCTTCTGAGTCAGTTGTGATTTGTAGTGAGCCCAAGGCTTATGACAATGACGGCAATCACCTATCTACAGGACGAATCTATTGGCAAATCAAAGACTGGTCTAAGGTGAAGACAAAACTGTAAAGCCACTGAAATAAAAGGGCTTAGGATTGAAATGGGTAAATGATAAATTCATTTCCAATTGACCTTAAACCCATGAAAAAATTACTGTTAACCACCTGCCTTTTTAGTCTTGCTATTTTGGGCTGCAATACCACAGAAAAGACTGGAGATAACACCTTCTTCTTTGTCACCAGACTAGGCAATGACACTCTAGCTATTGAAAGAGTGAACTATAATGACCAAAGCCTAACCGCTGACGTGGTACTCCGAAGCCCAAGAATAAGCCTGACCAGGTACAAACTAATCCTTGACCAATACAATGGCGTAACTAGTATGAAGGCTACCCGATTTGAAAACGGCTTTGACGAGGATGGCAAAATCATTCAATCCATAGAGTCAGAAGGAGATAGCTTGATTATCATGGCTGAAGGGAGAAACGGGACCATCAGAAATGCAATAAAGAATGGCAATGGCTATTTACCCTTTATAGACATGGTACATTGGCCTTATAATATTGCGTTTCAAAGTGCTCATCAATCGGCTGACGATTCAACTCACCAATACTTACTAACCGGAAGAAGAGCTTCAGACTTCATTATTCACAGAACCGGAAACAATGAATATACACTGAGACATCCCTCAAGAGGTGTCATGTACGTACAAACCAACAATGAAGGAGAGCTCACATGGCTAGATGCAAAAGCCACAACGAGAAAACTAATTGTTGAAAGAGTCAATGAATTAAAATTTGATGAGCTAACCGGCCGATACCTGTCTATTGACGAGCAGGGAGCTCCGTTCGGAACGCTTTCTCCAGCTGAAGAGGGTCTCTCAAGTTTCGGTGGTACCGAATTTAAAGTAACCTATGGATCACCTCAAAAAAGAGGCAGACATATATTCGGAGGCATTGTTCCTTATGGTGAACTTTGGAGAACCGGGGCAAACGCTGCAAGCCACTTTTCTACTACCAAAGATATTTCAGTCGCTGGTAATACCGTACCGGCAGGCGAATACACATTGTTTACTATCCCGGAAGAACAAGGCGGAACTCTAATCATTAACAAGCAGACCGGTCAGAATGGTCAGGCTTACAATGAAGAGATGGACCTTGTACGAGTTCCCATGATGAGAGAGGAGAATACGGATGAAGTGGAAGGGTTTACCATTCAGGTAGTAGAAACTGAACAGGGAGGTAGGATCGAACTACTTTGGGATAGGACTATTTACTTTGTGAATTTTAATATTGCCAGATAGCCAAAAAAAGCTCAAAATGTTTTGATTTTTTTCAAATACATTTTTTTGTCGTTCACATATTTTAAAAAAATGATCACTCTTGAAATCGGCCTTTAAATAAAATAGAGGCCGATTTTTGGTTTTCAACCTATTGCTTTTTCACCGCAAGTTTTCCTAACTTCACAATGTCCTCCGGGACATAAAACACCTAAACACAGAGACACTATGCGGGCTACGAATTGGTCTTTCTTGTCACTATTTCAAAGTAGAAGAAGGCGGAAGTTATACTACCTCGGCAAGGAAGATTTCTATCAATCCCGTAACGCTCTCAATGTTTCCTCAGCCTTCAATTTCCATAAAGACTATAGTTCGCAGACCAACGCCACTGAAAAGGAGATTAAATTCTATGGACTCAATTTTGGAAAATCCGAGAAGGAAATAAAAAGAGTTTTCGGTAAACCAAATTTCAGGCAGAAAAGTGGACTACCACTCGAGAAGCAACTCACCTTATTTTACAAGTTGAACATAAAAGGCATCAAGTGTATTCTTCAAATGCACCTTTACAACAATCAGATGTTCTTTGCTCAAATTCAGTTAAGAGATGCCAATACCGAAATAAGAGGCGTTTTCCTCGAGCTCTTTAAACTGAAGTACAAAATTGAGTCATTGGGATGGAATCAAATCATTAAAGACCATAGAGGAGCGCGTATTATGTTGAAAGATGACATAGTACCAAAAGCCAGCTTTTTCAGTTCAGACTCGCGTATTTGGAATGATATCAACAGTGAATTTAAGGAAAAAGCACTCAACAGTGAATACAGTCAGTATCAAATAGAAAAAATTGCTCTACGATGGAGTTAGAGTACCCTTACACCTAAACACGCTAACAAAAAAAGCCAATCTTCTGGGTTGGCTTTTTTGTTACTGCTTTTCCAACAAATAATCATCCACTATATTTAGGCTGGAAGTAGAATACCGGAATGCCTGAAAAGAAAAGAAGAAGTTCAACCTGCAATAATTGCGGCTCCCATTTAGACGAAAGCTACAACTTCTGTCCAAAGTGTGGCCAATCTAACACAGATAACAATGTCACCTTTTCTACACTGATTAAGGAGTTTGTAGATAATTATCTCGGGGTTGATTCTAAATTGGCCCACAGTACTCTTCCTTTCCTTTTTAGACCTGGGGCATTAACCAACAGATTTCATGAAGGAAAAGTAAAGCACTTCATCCACCCGGTAAGGCTTTATCTTGTCATGAGCCTTTTCTACTTTTTCACGATAAGTTACTTACTGTCTGATTTCAATCTTCAAAATTTCGGAGATGAGGCAGAAATGACGTCAGCAACCGTTTCTGCACTCAAAGAGGATGATCGCTTAAAGCAGCTCTCAGATAGTGTGAGGTTTTCTCTTTTAGAGGACTCATTAACCAGCAAGTATCAAGTCAGATCCTTCGATCAGTTTGTAGATTCCCTCAATGCCGATTATGGCGAGGATTTTCTGGATGGTTTGTCCGTTTCGCTCGCCACCGTTCCAATGCCTGTAAGGGAAGGAGAAAGATTTATAGAGAAAATGCACCGGTTTGCTCGTGACAGCCGGATGCCGGATTCCGTTTTCTGGGATTCCCTCAAAAGAGAAAACAACCTCAACATCAATCTCTTTGGCGATACGGGACAGGAACACATTAAACATCAGGTTAGAAAGATATTTGCCAATGATGAAGGTTTTAAAGGCTTTGTCCTCGGCAACCTGCCTCTAATGATGTTCATCCTTATCCCACTTTTTGCGGGAGTTTTAAAACTCATCTATGTGAGAAGAAAACACCTTTATATTAAGCATGTGGTACATGCCTTACACATCCATTCCTTTGCTTATTTACTGTATGGGCTGTCTTTACTCATCATGTTTAAGCTATTTACTAACAGTGTATTTCCTAACATAGATGTGGAAGAATACAGGGCATTGATAGGTTTCGTTTTCTTCGTAATAACGAGCACCTACGCGTACATTTCTTTTCTTAAAGTATATAAACAGGGGTGGTTCAAAACCTTGGTCAAGTTTAATATTGTAGGCTTCATCTACGTATTCTTCCTTCAGGTTTTCTTCTATCTGGAAGTATTCATTAGCTTTTGGTACTACTAATGAATTGCCTTGAGCGATTCGTGGCTGGCTTCCACTATTCTACCGGCCAATGCAGGTGTAATAGATTTCGATATGAACCAGGACTCAAATTGTGATGGTGGTAAGTAGACTCCTCTTTTCAGCATTTCTCTAAAGAATTGTCCAAAAAGCTTCAAGTCAGATTTCTTTGCCGTTTCAAAGTCTGTCACCTTTTCAGAAGTAAAGAACAATGAAATCATAGAACCAATTCGATTGATGGTATAAGGAAGTCCCAAATCATCCAAGGCATCTCTTAGGCCATTTTCAAGTTTAGCTGTTATCAAGGCCAGGTCACTATAAAGCGTCTCATCCTTTTGAATCTCGTTCAACATGGCATGTCCTGCAGCCATCGCAACCGGATTACCACTCAAAGTACCTGCCTGGTATACAGGACCGACCGGAGCCACACAATCCATAATTTCCCTTTTCCCACCATAAGCTCCTACAGGCATGCCTCCACCGATTATTTTACCCATAGTGGTTAAATCAGGCTGAACATTAAAGACGCCCTGAGCACCTGCCTGAGAAAGCCTGAACCCGGTCATGACTTCATCGAAAATCAATACAATATTTTCAGCATCACAGATTCTCCTCAATGACTCCAGAAACCCTTCCTTCGGCAGTACACAACCCATATTTCCGGCTACCGGCTCGACAATAATGGCGGCCAGGTTGTCTTTATTGGCCATGACCACTTCGTGTACCTTATTGATATCATTGAAAGGCACAGTGACCGTATCTCTGGCTGTACCTTTTGTTACACCAGGGCTATTGGGTTCGCCCAGAGTAATGGCACCACTACCAGCAGCGATCAAAAAGGAATCTCCATGGCCATGATAACAGCCTTCGAATTTTAGAATCTTCGATTTTCCGGTATACCCTCTGGCGAGACGCACCGCAGACATTGTAGCTTCTGTTCCCGAATTCACCATTCTCACCTTTTCAATGCTCGGCACCATCTCACAAATGGTTTTAGCCATCTCAATTTCCATGGCCGTAGGAGCACCGAAAGACAGAGAGCCTTTAATAGCCTTCAACACTGCCTCCTCTATCACCGGATTGGCGTGTCCTAAAAGCATTGGGCCCCATGAATTAATCAGCTCAATATATTCATTGTCATCTTCATCATAGATAAAAGCGCCTTCAGCCTTTTTGATAAAAATCGGATTCCCTCCTACTGCTTTGAATGCACGAACAGGAGAATTAACACCACCTGGAATATATTTCTGAGCCTCTTCAAAGAGGTTATTGCTTTTAGTAATCTGATGCATATTATTGATCTTCGACTTTGATGATCTGCGCATTTCTCACACGCAGAAATGGCATAAAACGATTATCGTTGGAAAGTTTGTAGCGCAGCTTCTCAGTTAATTCACCTTCAACCTCCTCTTTTCTTCTCAAGCCAACCTGAAAATACTTTCCATACTGGTCTAAAAGGCGACCGAAACTTACCACAATATCATAAGAGATATAGGCGTCTCCCAGTCTCTCTTCTTTAACCGGTCCAATCATAAATCTGTTCACATATTTCTGCCTGAATTCTGCAACTTCGGGGGACGAGTAATCAATAAAATTACTCCCAACAAAGACAGCATTTAATTGCTCAAGCTGATCGAAAGAAAGAGACTGTTCTGCCGCCAGGAATCTCGATGAGGAAATAAATTCAATGGTATCAGGACGAGCAGCTATTCCACTCAAAGCACTGGTAGAAAGTGCCGAAAAGTCTGAAGCTATGAACACATGGCCTATACTATCTGGAAGAATTTTCAAAGTATCCTTAACAAAGTCTCTTTCAGAATATAATTCCCATTCAGCTTCGCCTGACTCTCTCAAGGAATCCATCTCGGCCAACATTTCTGCTACCACTAGTGAATCCTTATCAACCTCTTCCTCTTCAACAAAAAGTTGCTGAATCATCACAGATTGGTCTGGTGCCACCCTCATCATAATTGGCACATTGAAAGAGTCCTTTTCGATCAACTCTTTGTAAAGAAGTGCTCTTTCATAATCAGCTGCTCCTGAATAGAAGACAGCGGCATTCTTATTACGGGTAAAGTTCTGAGTAACATACTCTGCCGAACGTATTGCCAAAGATTCATTACCAGGGTAATAGAGAAAAGCATATGGATTCTCCACCAGAATCTCGCTATTAGAGGATAGCGGGTTAATCATATTGATCTTTTTCTCCTTGGAGAATTGTGTCATCAATTCAACCGCTCCCTGGGTAACTGGCCCTATTATAAAATCCAGACTATCCAATTCACCAGAGGCCACCATCTCTTCAAGTCGACTTTGGCCGTCTCTTGTATCTATCGTGACCAGATTGATGTTTATTCCCTCTTCAGCCAATTTTTCAACCCCTATCAGAGCACCGTAATACATTCTGGTAGTCCAGTTAGACTGAAGCTGAGCAATTCTGGCTGAATCATTCCTATAGGCAAAGGGCAAAAAGAGTCCGACATTGTAGACTTCTTTTTTAGGCGAGAATGCAATATCATCGAGCGTTAGTGAAATCTCGAGATCGTAGTTTTCCTGAAGTTCTTCAATTAAATCAAGGTCCTGATTCTCTACATCGAGTTTCAAAATTTCTGAGGCCAATCTGGAGGCAATGATATTCTCCGGATGGTCAGACAAAAGCATCTTAAGTTCATTGAGGTTACTAATTGAGTCCAACACTCCCTCTTTGAGCACCTTGATAGATCCTTTCAAAGTCGTATCAGATACTGCATTCAGGTAATCAAAGGCTTCATCTGCCTGACCTTGCTCTACAGCAATCAGACCAATCCAATAGTTCACCTCATTCTCAACACCCCAATTAGGATATTTTGAAAGGACTTGCTTAAAAGCATTTTTAGCGACCACTTTATCACCGGAATGATAGGCTGAAATGGCATAATAGAATGCCGCATATCGCACCATATCATTCTCTTGGTTCAATGCGGTCAAAGGCTCAAATTTGCTGTAAGCTAAAGCATATTTTTCCTCATCGAAAAGGGCTTTCCCTTCATCAAACAGCTGTTTGATATTCTGACCAACTGCAGCAGATAGGCTACAAACTACAAGTAAAATAATCAGTGAAATTCTCTGCATTATTCCCATTCTATGGTAGCTGGTGGTTTGGAGCTAATATCATAAACCACTCTGTTTACTCCTTTTACTTTATTGATAATATCATTTGAAACATCCTGCAGGAAATTATAAGGCAAGTCAACCCAATCGGCTGTCATTCCATCCACGCTAGTTACTGCTCTCAGTGCCACAACCTGCTCATAGGTTCTTTCATCACCCATAACACCAACTGATTGAATGGGAAGCAGCATAGCACCTGCCTGCCAGACCTGATCATACAACCCACTTTCCTTCAGACCATTAATAAAAATGTAATCCACTTCCTGCAAGATAGCCACTTTTTCAGGAGTAATGTCTCCGAGTATCCTGATACCAAGTCCAGGCCCCGGGAATGGATGACGCCCCAGAATATTAGGATCAATCTCAAGGCTTCGACCTACATTTCTTACTTCATCTTTAAATAGCGTATTGAGCGGCTCAACAACTTTCAGGTTCATCTTTTCAGGCAACCCTCCAACGTTGTGATGAGATTTTATTGTTGCCGAAGGTCCTTTAACCGATACAGACTCAATCACATCTGGATATATAGTTCCCTGACCAAGCCACTTAACGTCCTGAATTTTGTGAGCTTCCTGGTCGAACACCTCAATAAACACACGACCAATAGCCTTTCTCTTTCCCTCCGGGTCAGTAATTCCCTCTAATGCATCGTAAAACTGTTGCCTGGCATCAACACCTTTTACGTTAAGGCCCATACCTTGATAAGATTCAAGAACAGATTCAAATTCATTCTTTCTTAAAAGGCCATTGTCTACAAATATACAATGCAGATTAGGACCAATGGCCTTATGAATCAGTACTGCGGCAACAGATGAATCGACTCCACCAGAAAGCCCAAGAACCACTTTATCATTACCGAGTTTTTGCCTTAGCTCTTCAACGGTCGCTTCAACAAATATATCCGGAGTCCAGTCCTGGGAACAGCCACATATATGCACTACAAAGTTCCTTAGGAGAATCTTGCCCTGCTCAGAATGGGTTACTTCAGGGTGAAACTGAATTCCATAAGTAGCTTCATCATTAGCTTTAAAAGCTGCCACTGCCACGCTTGGAGTACTAGCTATAATCTCGAAGCCTTCTGGAAGTTGCTTGATTGTATCTGAATGAGACATCCAAACTTGCGAATCAAGGTTTATTTCCTTCATTAAATCGAAGTGAGAATCCACCCGACTTAATCTTGCCCTTCCATACTCGCGGATTTCAGATGGCAGTACACTACCACCGTATTTCTGTGCCATTAGTTGAGCTCCGTAGCAGACACCCAATACCGGAACTTTCCCTCGGAAGGCATCAATGTCAACATCTGGCGATCCATCTTCTCTTACTGAGCATGGACTACCTGAAAGAATAACACCTTTGATGTCTTCGGTTATTTCAGGAATGTGATTATAAGGATGAATTTCGCAGTAAACATTGAGCTCTCTTACTCTTCTTGCAATCAGTTGCGTGTACTGCGATCCAAAATCAAGGATGAGGATCTGTTCTGCCATGCGCAAAAATAACAAAGCCCAATGATTCACTAAATAAAAAGGACTATTTCTCTCAATGGCTTAAAGATATTACCTTAATGGATTCACCTGATAATCAGCAAAATACGAAATCCTTTAAATCAGTATAATATTCTGTATATATCAAAATACAGAATTATATACCGATTTATGCAACCTATTCGGAATATAATTCGTAAAACTAAGTATATCTCAAATAAAGATGGCAGGATATTCAGGAACACCCTTATTAAAAAAACTCGGTATCAAAGAGAACTTTATCATACAAGTTCATCATGAACCGGGCAATTACTGGGATGACCTTGGGACACTACCTGATAACGTTCAGGTGAGTTCTCTGAATGAGCCAGGTGAGGTAGACTTTATCCACTACTTCTGCAAATCGGCCGATACGCTGAGGGCGGAAATTCTACAACTCAAATCTTTACTCAAGAAAACCGGGCTTTTATGGATTTCTTGGCCAAAGAAATCTTCAAAGGTACCGACAGACCTGAGCGACATGGTTGTTCGCGAAACAGGTTTGGAAGCTGGACTTGTTGACGTTAAAGTATGTGCTGTTGACGAAGTCTGGTCCGGACTCAAGTTTGTGTTCCGGGTAACAGACCGCTAAGCCAATCCACAACATTTCCTGATTTATACCAGACAGCTTTAGGGCTGAATGGCAGAACTATGTTTAACCTTTAACCATTTTACCATGACTTTTATAGGAATTATTATCGTCCTACTCGGACTCGTTATGCTCATTGTCAGACCATTTCTTGCTGAAGAAGACAGCTTCAAAGAGAACAAAGATGGTCAAATGATTAAAATCCGATCAAAAGCTTCTCCATGGCTACTAGCTTTTAGTAGAAGAATATCGCTGGTAGTAGTCAGTATTGGAGCCTTCTTGATTATGATCCCTTACCTGTTTTTCTGGGCTGAGCCCGGGTACCAATACTTTGTGGTATATCCCAACGGTAAGAAAGACGCTGTAATGACTGAAGGGATTAAATTTCGTGGATTTGCGAAAATCACTCCCTGGCAAAAATTCATCGATGTTAAAGTTGTCAGTGATGGAGAAGACACCGATGAAATCGAAGGAGAAATGGACCCCATTCCCATCCGGTTCATCGACCAGGTCACAGCTACAACAAAGCTATCTACTCGTTTTCAGCTACCTGCAGACAAGGAGTCTTTCATCGAGTTGGCTATCGAGTTCCGTAGCCTACAAAATCTCGCACAAAACACCCTAATACCCACTGTACGAGAAGTTGTTTCTAATACCGGGTATATGTTTGCAGCGCAGGATTACATTTCCGGTTCCGCTTCAGACTTCCGGGTAGCAATAGAAGAGCAGTTAAAAGACGGGGCTTATAGTGTGGAAAAAACCGAATATAGAGATACCGTAGTTACAGCTATCGAACAAGAAAACAGGGAGATCAAAGAGGTTCAAACCAGATACGAAGTAAAAAAACGAGTAGACGTCAACGGAAAGTTTATTCGTATACCACACGACATCAATGAAAACAACATCATCGTAGCTCAGGTAATTGTCGATGATGTTATACTGGAGCAAGTCTTTAAGCAAAGACTTGAAGCCCAAAGAGATGAGTCTGCCAAAAGGCAACTTGAGCAGCAGAAAATTAAAACTGCAAAAGATGCCCAAGCCAGAATTATCGCAGAAGGTGAGCGTGACAAAGCTGCTGAAAGGGTAACTCAGGAGAAAGAGCAAGTGAAAGCCCTGATCTCCATCGAGACGAAATTGAAGCAGGAAGAAACCAATAAAAAGCTGGCGGCTATTGCCCTGGAAACAGAAAGGTTAAAAGCAAGTGCTCAAAAAGTTAAAGCAGATGCTGAAGCCTATCAAAACGCCAAGTTGGTTTCTGCCGGTCTGACTCCTCAACAGAGGGCTGAACTGGAAAAAGAAATCGCCATTGGAGTTGCCAAGGAATTGGCAAAAATCAAATTCCCTACCACCATGATTATGAGTGGTGGTGAAAAAGGTGGCGGCACACCACTGGAAGCACTCATCGGTGCTGCCATGACGAAGCAACTTACTTCTGGCGGCAAATAAAAAAAGCGAGCTCAGGCTCGCTTTTTTCTTATTCAGTTCTCAAAGCATCAGCCGGGTTTGACCTGGCCGCTTTGATAGATAAGTAACTAACAGACAACCAGGAAAGCACTATTGTCATCATCAGTCCAATAATGAAGACACCGGCTTTAATATCGATTCTATATTCGAAATTCTCCAACCATTGACTCATGGCATAATATGTAATTGGAATAGCCACTAATGCACCAAGCAGGATTAACTTGATATAACCCAGGGAAAGGATTTGCAGGATGGTGCTTACTGAAGCCCCTAAGACTTTTCTTACTCCTATCTCCTTTGCCCTTCTCTTTGTCGTAAATGCAACTAAGCCGATCAATCCCAGACATGACACTACAATGGCCAATCCTGCAAAGACCTGAAAAACAAGAGCAAAATCTTTATCTGACTTATAATATTGATCTAACTGCTCATCCAGAAATTCATACTCGAATGGGAAATCAGTTACTACTTCAGACCAGATAGATTCAATTCTATCAAGTGTTCCTCCCATGTCTTGTGGAGAAAGTCTTAAAGCCATATTCCAGTAACCATAACCTTTCCTTGGCATTTCATGCATAACCAAAGGCTCAATTGCTGTATGCATTGACATATAGTGAAAGTCTTTAACTACCCCTATGATCTTTCCTACCTGATCATTTCGCTCAAGAGTCTCCCCAATAGGTTCATCCAACTTAAAATGGTCAACAAAGGCTTCGTTGACTACAAAACCCTTTTCTCTATCAGAAGCAAAGTCTTCGGAGAACCATCGTCCATTTTGTAATTCCAAGCCCAGTACATCGAGGAATCCATCGTCTACCGCCAGCACTTTATGCATTTCCCAGTCATCATCATTTTCTTTTTGACCAACGGTTACTCCATTACCCGACATGCTGCCATCCGCCAGCGTATTGGTTGTTAAGGAAGCAGCCAGCACACCACTTTCTTTCGAAATTTCATCAAAAAGAACATTGCCATATTGCTGACTCACCCTCCATCCCATTTTCAAATAAACCACCTGCTCCTTATCAAAGCCCAGGTCCTTCTGGCTGACATATTTCATTTGACTGGATATGATTAGCGTGGCAACGATCAGAGTTATGGAGGTTGCATACTGAAGTACAACCAATATTTTTCGGAACAGACCCCCTCCGGCTTTCATTGCACCACTTGATCTCAGCAATTCATTAGCCCTGATTCTAGACAAGTACCAACCGGGATAACCACCGCAAAGGAGGCTTACCAAAAGCATCAACATAAAGAAACCTGACAAAGTGAGCCCGTCATTGGTAAGGTCAAGACTCAGGTTTAGGTCAAAACTATTGTTGAGTACAGGAACCAATGCGGTTACAAATACCGCTGACAAAACGATACTTACTACACTCATCAGCGCAGCTTCAACCAGAAACTGAATAACAAATTGTCTTCTCCTGGCCCCGATTACTTTCCTAACCCCAACCTCTTTTAGTCTTACCGTGGCCTGAGCAGTGGTAAGGTTAACATAATTGATACAGGCAATAATCAGAATTATAATTCCAATCAATGAAAAGAGACGCAATTGCTGAATGTCTCCGGCTGAATCAATACCACTTTGTCTGGTATTCAAATGAATATCAGAAACTGGCTGAAGATAATGCTCATACCAAATCTCCTTGCCATGATTCTTTACAACTAACTCATTGAGTTTCTCATTCACCACTTCTTCTGAAGCCCCTGGTGCCAGCCTTAAATAGGCGGGGTTATTAATCGATGTCCATGAGGCTCTATTCTGAGTAAAGAGATCCAACGTTTCCATAGAGATAAGCATATCGAAGCCACTCCATCGATCTTCAGAGAAGTGTGTATTCTCGGGCATATCTTCAAATACCGCCTGAACCTGGAAGTTATACTCTTGTCCATTCGTCATGATAAGTAAATCCTGTCCAATTGGATCCTGATCTCCAAAGAATCGCTGCGCCTGACTCTCAGAAATTGCTGTGCCATAAGGCGTTTCAAACGGAGCCTGCATATCTCCCTGAAGCGTTTTAAGGTTAAAAAGCTCAATGAAATCTTCATTCGAAGCCGACAAGCGATAATCAAAGTATGTACTATTGTTTACTTTGAGAGGCTGATTAACAATTGCTCCATATAAATCAGAAACCAGCTCTACTTCCGGAATATTGGATTTAATTTCAGGAACCAGCTTTCTCGATACGGCTTTTAGATAAGAGGTATTCTGCCCCAGGTTCGAAATGGAATTGACCCGGTATAGCCTGTCCAGTTCAGGAAATTCCTTATCATATGAATACTCATTCTTAAGATAAAGACCAATGATTATAGATGCCGTTAAAGAAAGGACCAGACCAAGTAAATTAATGGCCGTATTTGCTTTGTACTTGGCCATATTCCTGGCCGCTATTTTAAAATAGTTCTTAAGCATATCGATAGTGTAAAGTGGTTTGGGTGTTATGAGTTTTGACTTGAGATTGAACATGCCTTCATCAGCAGCCTGACGAAATGCGTGATCATACGCCTCATCGAAGGACAAACCTGTTTTCAGAAGTGCTTCGATCTGACAACTAATGAAATCCACCGCTTCTTCTTCAACATAAGTGAAGTTGAGACCACGTTTCCGGACTTCACGTCTGATTGTGACTACCTGCTCTCTATCCACGTCAGATGAGTTTAGATTGAGCAGACATAATCTTATTCATGTTGACCATAAAAGCGAAATACTCTTCAATTTTGGCTGAAGCGGTAGCCTGACCTGACTCGGTGAGTTGGTAATATTTCCTCGATCTATGATCTACTACCTCAGAAGTGGTAGTCAGCACTCCCTCCTTTTCAAGTTTGTGTAAGGTGGGATAAAGGGCTCCAAAAGTGAGTTGAATCTCATCGCCAGACAGCTTCTTCACTTTCTGAGTTATCTCATAACCATACATTCGACCATACTCAAAAAGTAATTTCAAAACAATGGTACGGAGTGTACCTCTTAGTAATTCACTGGAAGTCAACATATATGAGAAAATTATATATTCAAATTTCCTATATATTACCGACCTAACCCAATGAAGGTTACCGAAACAATTAAAATTTGTAGTGAATTGTAGAGTTTCTTAATCCAATAGCTCCTGAATGTAGTAGCGAACTCCCACAGATAAGGTGTTCCAGTCCCAGCTTTGGAGACCATAATTATACTCAGCTCTTACCGCAATACTTCCGGGCCTGTACTGCACCTGTGTTCTTACAAAGTGAGGGTAATCGCGATTGCCAATGTACCCTGTGTAACCACTAATATCAGCTCCATAAAACCACTTGCCCTTCAGGTATTCAACACCTAAACCGTAAAAGGGAGCATCATTCTGCCTGTAGTCAGCTCCTCCAGGCAAGCCGTTCTTATTAGTTTGCCAGGTAACAAAACCCAAAGACATCTTAATCAGTAATTTCTCAGCTTCCTGATTAATCAGCGTCTTGGAGAAGTTACCTTCCCATTGATACAAACTGTTATCCGTAGAACGGGCATTCTCCAGTTGTGAACCTGTGGTTGTTTTAACATGTGCCCTAAACCCAAAGTTGAACGGGAGCACCTTGTTTTCTTCGAAAATCTTAAAAATAAACCCATAGGCAACATCTCCGGTATTGGATCCCTTGCCCGATATTTCCATCATTCGTCTTTCATCCCTTACTTTAGGTGTCACCTGCCATGACTCATACGGAACACTGGTTATGTATAATCCAACCTTACCCCTGGCCAACGGAAAGTTTCCTTTGAGAAAGAAATTCTTGGTCACATCCCCATTACCCGAATGCCTTTGTCCCAATGCCTGAACCCAAAACTCATTGTCTATTATCATATTCGGCAGTGACGGCATAATCATGGCGTTAGGACCTAAATATCCTGGCGAAAGATTGATATATCGATCTCTATCTGTACCAGCTGCCTGTGGATAATTATGAAGTGCATCCCACCAATCCAGACTTTGTCCTGATGCAGCATTGACAATGAAAAAGAAAAGTATGACCAGACTAAAACTTCTCATGTGCGAAATAAACCAAACAAATTTAATTTGATAACATGTTCAACCCGAATAGACATCTATAAAGTTCTGGTATTGACAGATAAACTTCAGTTTTTGGTAGAAAACCATCTATCTCTGAGTTAACCCAACCTCTATCAGAAGCATCTTCACTAAAAAAGAGAAGATGAAAACCTTATTAAAAACAAGCCTGAAACTATTCACAATTGTCGGATTGCTATGCTGTCTGGCCATTTCGACTCACGCACAACAAGATGATCAAAAAGCTAAACTGTCAGAGAAATATGTGGGTGAGTACAAAACTACCAAAGCCATTTTGAAAGTTTATGTGGAAGAGGGTCAATTGAAACTGGAAGGCCCCAATTATCCTCCACTCGACATGATCTCATCGGGTGATCACAAGTTCTTTGTTGAGGCTTTTAACATGGATATGGAATTCAAGAAAGAGAAAGACGGAAAGTTTGAGGCCGTCACATTCAGCACAATGGATGGTAACAGCTATACCGCCACCCGTGTTGAATCAAAAAAGTCAGATAACTAGCCTCAGGTTTATTCAGGTCCCTTCAAAGCATTGCCTACAAAGGGACCTGATAGTAAGACTTTACAGTACTCCTTTAGTACTGGGAAGTTTGTCCATTTCACCAGCATTTCTCTGAACAGCCATTTTAATGGCTTTAGCGAATGCCTTGAATATAGCTTCTATCTTATGGTGCTCATTATCACCCTCCACCTTAATGTTCAGGTTACATTTGGCAGTATCTGAAAAGGATTTAAAGAAATGCATGAACATTTCTGTCGGCATATCCCCTACTTTCTCACGTGTGAATTCTGCGTCCCAAACCAGCCAGGGTCTTCCGCTGAAGTCAATCGCTACCTGAGCCAAAGCTTCATCCATGGGAAGCAGAAAACCATATCGGTTAATTCCCCGCTTATCACCTAAGGCTTTTAGAAAGGCCTCTCCCAAAGCCAGGGCGGTATCTTCAATAGTATGATGTTCATCAATATGAAGGTCTCCTTTAACATGGACCTTTAAGTTGGAACCAGAATGTTTACCTAACTGATCAAGCATATGATCGAAAAAGCCTAAGCCTGTCTGATTATCACACTGTCCTTCACCGTCCAGATTCAAGTCAATAAGAATATCGGTCTCATTGGTAGTTCTTTGAACAACCGCCTTTCTTGCCGGCAATCTTAAAAATGAATAAATCTCATCCCAACTCGTAGTACAAAGTGCTGCTCTATCATCCTTTTCATCAGAAATAAAGATGGCCTTTGCACCCAGATTTTCGGCCAACTGAATATCCGTTTTACGATCACCCAGAACAAATGAGTTAGCCAAATCATAGTCACCTTGCATGTATTGTGTCAACAGTCCGGTGCCTGGTTTTCTCGTTGAAGCATTCTCATGTTCAAAAGTCCGGTCAATACATATCTCTGTGAAGCCAACACCTTCATTCTCCAATGTTTTGAGCATCTTATTATGTGCAGGCCAGAAGGTGTCTTCGGGAAAAGAATCTGTCCCCAGCCCATCCTGATTGGTCACCATCACCAGCTCAAAGTCCAGTTGTTCGGCTATCTTTCTCAGGTTGGAAATAGCACCTGGCAAAAACTCCAGCTTTTCGAGTGAATCGACCTGATAATCGGTGGGTGGTTCAACAATGATCGTCCCATCCCTATCTATAAAAAGTACTTTTTTCATTATTCTTCTATTGCTTAATGAGTTCTGAAAGCTCCTTCAGCTCCTGGATGAGCCGTGCATTTTCCTCTTTTGTACCAATTGTTATTCTAATACCATCTTCACACAACACCACCTTAGACCGATCTCTGAGAATAATCTTTCTGTCGATCAGTTGAACATAGATGTCTCTGGCATTTTTTACCCTGACTAAAAAGAAGTTAGCATCTGTTGGGTAAACCCTCTCAACCAAGTCCAGTTCTTCAAGCTCTGACTTCAGCTTTGCTCTATTCTCTAGTATCTCTGAAACCATTTGATCCTTCTTTTCTAATTGATCCAGTGCTCTATAAACGGTCTCCTGTGTAAGTCCACTCAGGTTATAAGGCGGCTTGATGCTATTTAGTATGGCAATAATCTCCGGTGAACAGAAAGCCATCCCTAATCTCAAAGCCGCTAATCCCCAGGCCTTACTCATGGTTTGTAAAACCACCAGATTAGGATACTCATTCAATCTTTCGATCCACGATTTTCTTTCTGAGAAATCGATATAGGCCTCATCTACCACAACAATACCCTGAAATGATTTAAGAACCTGCTCAATCCTCACCTGGTCCACATCATTACCTGTCGGGTTATTAGGCGAACAGATCCAAATGATTTTAGTATTAGGTTGAATGCCATTTAGTATACCATCGATATCGAGATCATAATCCCAGGTTAGTAGAACTTCTGTTGCTTTTATATTATTAATGTCTGCACTTACCTTGTACATACCATAAGTTGGAGGGTTAATAATAACCTCATCCTTCCCTGGTTCACAGAAAGCCCTGAACAGCAGATCTATAGGCTCATCACTACCATTTCCCAGAAAAATCTGCTCTGGCCTTACTCCTTTTATCTGAGACAGTCTTTCTTTTAACTGTTTCTGATATGGATCGGGATATCTGTTCCAGTTATCCTGAGTGATAGAGCCTAAAGGGTTCTCATTAGCATCCAGGAAAACACCTTCACTTCCCTTATAGTCATCTCTTGCCGAAGAGTAAGGCACCAATTGCTTCAAATGGGGTCTGAGTAAATCTGCAGGCCTAAACATTGTTCAAAGATTTAAGTCTGATAGAAACTGCATTCTTATGCGCCTGAAGTTCTTCAGCTTCAGCCATTTTCTCTACAATTGGCCCCAACACTTTAAGCCCTTCAGGACTTATTTCCTGATAGGTGATCTTCTTCACAAAACTATCTAAGGACACACCGCTATACATTTTAGCATAACCATTGGTTGGCAGTGTGTGATTGGTGCCTGAAGCGTAATCTCCTGCCGACTCCGGAGTCAGGTGCCCGATAAACACCGAACCTGCATTGACAATTTGGTCAGCAATTTCCCAGGGTTTATTGACACTTAAAATGAGGTGTTCTGCTCCATATTCATTGAGTAAATTAACAGCAGCCTGTTGAGGTAGTACAACCGCAACGCTATTTTCTAATGCCTGACTGGCAAATTGAGCCCTTGGTAAGTCTTGCAACTGTTTTTCAATCTCCACCTGAACATCATTCACTATGGCTTCATCGGTTGCTACAAGCACTACCTGAGAGTCTGCTCCATGCTCTGCCTGAGAAAGCAGATCTGCAGCAACAAACCCCGGATTGGCCGTTTCATCAGCATAAACAGCTACTTCTGAAGGACCAGCTGGCATATCAATGGCTAGTCCATGACGAGTAGCTAACTGCTTCGCTGCCGTCACGTATTGATTCCCGGGGCCAAAGATTTTGCTTACTGCTGGTATGCTTTCAGTGCCATAGGTAAGTGCGGCAATGGCCTGAGCTCCTCCAACTTTATAGACTTTGGTAACCCCTATAGCCTTGGCCGTATAAAGGATGGCCGGGTGAATTCTGCCCTCCTTATTCGGTGGGCTACAAAGTACAATCTCTTTACAGCCTGCAATCTTCGCAGGAACGCCAAGCATTAAAACCGTAGAAAACAGAGGAGCCGTACCTCCCGGAATATACAATCCAACTTTTTGGATGGGGACCGACTTTCTGAAGCACTTCACTCCAGGCATGGTTTCTACTGCCAGTATATCTTGCTCCTGTGCTTTATGAAAAGCTTCAATATTAGACTTAGCTGTGAGAATGGCGGTCTTCAACTCAGCATCCAGTTCCTGCTCAGCCTTGTCAAGCTCTTCATCAGTCACAAGAAAGTCGGAAACCGAAACACCATCGAACTGTTCTGTGAACTTGCTCAGAGCAGCATCTCCATTAGCGGAAACTTCATCCATTACGGGCCGCACACGGGCCTCTATGGTCTCCATATCCATTGTCGGCCTCTTCAGTATGGAAGACCATTCATTTTTATCCGGATTTACAAACACCCTCATTGTATCATCTTTTCAATAGGTACTACCAGAATGCCTTCTGCTCCGGCCGATTTTAGATCTTCGATGATTTGCCAGAAGTCATCTTCCTGAATAACGGTATGAACCGAACTCCAGCCTTCCAATGCCAAAGGCAAAACAGTCGGGCTCTTCATTCCCGGTAAGATGCGTATGATTTCCTGAATTTGGTCATTAGGAGCGTTCAGCAGAATATACTTGTTGTTTTTGGCAGCCTGAACCGCATTAATTCTGAAAATAAGCTTATCGAGTATAGCTTGCTTCTCTTTAGGAAGGCCAGGTGTAGCCAGTAAGACAGCCTCTGATTTATAGATCACCTCTACTTCTTTCAAGCCATTACTCATGAGAGTAGAGCCTGAACTGACAATATCACAAATACCATAGGCCAGGCCGATACTCGGGGCTATTTCCACTGAGCCGCTGATCTCGTGAATTTCCGCTTCCACGCCTTTAGATTTCAGAAATTCATCAAGAATCACCGGATAAGAAGTGGCCAGTCTCTTTCCTTGGAAGTCTTCCACTCCATTGTATTCTTCGTTTTTGTCGATGGCCAGAGAAAGCCGGCATTTAGAAAAGCCAAGGTGTTTTACCCAATCGACATCTTTACCTTTTTCCTGTGCTTCGTTTGCACCAACTATTCCAATATCAGCAATTCCATCCTGAACATAACCAGGGATATCGTCATCTCTCAGAAATAAGAATTCCATTGGAAAGTTTGTCGCTGAAGCTTTCAGCTTACCTGTACCATTATTAACCTTGATGCCACATTCTTTGATGAGCTTTAAAGAGTCATCACTCAGACGTCCCTTTTTTTGTATTGCAATGCGTAATGTATTCTCCATGTGAAGTATTCAACAGTGAATTAAGAAAATTGATTAAGAATTGTTGTAAGAAAAGTGACCGCGTAGGCCACATAGGGGTTATGCATTATCTCTCTCAAGAGAGATGATGGAAGTGATGAGCATGGAATGGTGCTGAAATCATCTTCATTGCGCTGCAAATATAGCGTTCCAGTTTTTGTACACAATTCAATCGTCATTTTTTAGTTGCCGTTTACATATACAAATATGTAATTAATAACTATTCCTATAATTTGTATGATTTTTTCTATGTAATCCTTTCGCAAAATGTAGTTAAGCGCCTATCTTTCACTGCCATTTGACACCGGCAACCCTTAACCAAATCAATTATGAAATCGAAGTTACAGTATGTAACTCTGGGAATTATTTTGCTCCAAAATGTAGCCATGTCCCAAGGTGCTCAGCTTGTAAGCGCAGTCATTAATGGTTGTGGTGCCAATGATGGAAATGGTGAATATGTTTTGGTTTATAGTGGTGGTTCCAGCTTCAACGTCTCAGCAGCTAACCTCGACCTTCGATATGGAACCACATCTCCTGCAACTACTACTTTTACAGATACTTATGCCGCTTTAGCCACAGCCAATGCCCTGGCCGCGGCCTTAAATGCTTTATTACCTGTCTCCGGATGTTCTGATATTAATTTTGTAGGTGGCTCTTCAGGGACCAGTATACCTGCAGGCAGCCATATCCTTATTTTTAATGATGTAGATATCACGACTATCGATTTCAGTGCCTGGTGTGGTACCAATCTGGGCGATGTATATGTACTGATCTCTACAGATACCTCCTGGCCAACAGCCGGGCTTTTCGCCAACGCTCCCACCGGCTCAAGGTTCTTTACTTCCATTGTTAATGGAAATACAACCAATATGAGCTATGCGAATCTCTGGGCCTCCAATGCGGATGGTAATTATGTGGCCTGGAATGATGGAGGTGGTTCTCCTTTTGTCTATGCCAACTACTCCAGCTGTAACCCCTCAGACACACAGTCTCTTCCGGTTACACTCATCTCGTTTAAGGCCTGCCTCAATGATCAACAAGTGCATCTGGAATGGGTCACTTCGGAGGAAATAAACAACAGTCATTTCGAGATGGAGAGGTCAGCTAATGCAATTAACTGGCAAACCATTGGAGCAGTTGAAGGCCATGGGAACTCAACTGAATCAAATACCTATCGTTTTATCGATGCAAACCCTCTTTATGGTCGCTCCTTCTACCGATTAATCCAGCACGACTTCTCAGGTGTAACAGAAACCTTTGAAGTAGTCAGCATTCTGTATGAAAAGGAAGTAGAGCTGAAGGTGTTCCCTAACCCTGCAGACAAGGAAATTGAAATCACTTGTGAAGAAGAGGTTCTCCAAGTTCAGGCCTTTAGTAATACCGGCCATAGTTACACATTAATGACCAACTCAGAAGGCAGGTATAACCTCGATCAATTAAACCCGGGCATTTATTACCTGAAAATAAAAACCAGCTCCAGGGTTATCAAAGAGACCCTAATCAAAGGTCAGAATCACTAATAACTACAATTAAGGT
The DNA here is from genome assembly GCF_965216855.1 of Roseivirga sp. Lineage (NCBI taxonomy): Bacteria > Pseudomonadati > Bacteroidota > Cytophagia > Cytophagales > Roseivirgaceae > Roseivirga > Roseivirga sp. Next base: position 1,199,980 of record NZ_OZ244204.1, read on the forward strand.
AAAAATATCTAACCAAAGCTTTCAGGCTCCGTTTATAAAAACTACATTTAAGGCAAAAACAGAATTATGGGAAAACATCACCTTGGTGAATTCGAGGAAATAGTCATGCTAACGGTGGCCATTTTACATGGTGAGGCCTATGGTGTTTCAATCATTGAAGAGATCGAAAGCCGTTTGGAAAGATCTGTCAGTATGGGTGCTCTGCAAACCGTATTGAAACGATTGGAAGAAAAAGGCTACCTCAAGTCTGAGCTGGGTGGAGCTACCAGCGTTAGAGGTGGAAAGCGAAAGCGATATTTTACCGTCACCAATCTTGGAAAAGAGATACTCAAAGCAACCAAAGAGCAACGTATGGGTCTTTGGAACGCTATTCCCGATTTTGTTTAAACCATATGAAACAACCTACTCCTCCTACTTTAATCCTCATCTTCTTCCGTTGGTTTTGCGACCCTCGGATGGTCGAAGATATTGAGGGTGATTTATTGGAGAGGTTCGATAAAAGGGTTGAGAAAAAAGGTCAGTCTCAAGCCCGAAGGTTATTTATCAAAGATGTGCTGATGCTCTTCAGGCCAGGCATTATCCGATCATTAAAAGGAAGTCAAAAACTCAATTATTACGACATGTTTAAACATAATCTCATTATTACACTCAGGAACTTCTTAAGACACAAAAGTTCCTTTACAATTAATCTGATAGGTCTCACCACAGGCCTAAGCTGTGTACTTCTTATCTACTTGTGGGTCAATGATGAATTGATGGTAGACCGCTTTCATGAAAATGAAAAACGCCTTTATCACATTATGTCCAACCATAGCGATGCCAGCGGCATATTCACCATTGAAGGCACTCCCGGTCTGCTACTGGAAGAAATACAAAAGCAGGTACCCGAAATTGAAATCGCCACAGCCTATACCGACCCTCACGAATACACTATCTCGTCAGAAGATGGTCAACGATCTATGAAGGTTCAGGGAAGATTCGCCAGTAAAGATTTCTTCTCAGTATTTACTTACCCCTTAAAGCAAGGCAATAAACAAAGTCTATTCAACACTAATGACGAGGCACTGATTACCCAGTCACTGGCAGAAAGAATGTTTCCTAATGAAGACCCTCTGGGCAAAAGGATACAGTGGCATTTCAGGGGTGAAAAGAAAGACTTCCTTATCAGCGGCATTCTGGAAAACATACCAGCACAGGGCTCGGAGCAGTTCGAATTGGTATTGCCCTGGAATTTCTTTCATGATGAACTCATTACCTACAAACAATGGGGAAATTACTATGCACGAATTAGTGTAGTGACCCAGCAGGGTGCCAATGTTGATGAAGCCACCAATAAGATAGATGCCATATTCAAACAAAACCTGGAGGACACTAATGTTGACTTGTTCCTAACCAATTATGCTGATCTTTACCTTTATGGCAAATTTGAAAATGGTCAGCAGGCCGGAGGAAGAATAGAATCCGTCAGGCTAATCTCATTCATTGCCCTGTTGATTCTCTCCATTGCCTGCATCAACTTCATTAACCTGGCTACAGCCAAAGCCTCCCAGCGCATGAAGGAAATCGGGGTTAAAAAGTCTTTGGGGGCAACTAAGAAATCCATTGCCTATCAGTTTCTGACTGAATCCATGTTGCTTTGCCTGATTGCCTTATTCATCTCTTTGGGAATAGTAGCTCTGACTCTTCCAGAATTCAATCGGATTACCGACAAAGAAATGAGCCTGATCTTCGATGCTCAACTGATCTATATGACTTTGGGCATTCTCTCCTTTGTTGGACTTGTAGCAGGAAGCTACCCCGCACTTTACCTGGCCAAAATGGAAGCACTATCCATACTAAAAGGTTTTAAGCTAGCCAATACATCAGGCGGTCTGGGAAGAAAAGCATTGGTTATTTTCCAGTTTAGCCTATCCACCATCCTCATTGTTAGTGTATTGGTCATCTTCAGACAGATGGAATTCATACAAACCAAAAATCTGGGATACGACAGAGACAACCTTATTTATTTTGAAAGAGAGGGAACACTCACCGATCAATACGATGCCTTCCTGGCCGAGCTTAATAATATCCCCGGTGTTGAAAAGGCAGCTCTCTCAGGCTTTATGGTTGGCGGCATGAACTCTACGGGTGGTGTTGCCTGGGACGGTAAAACAGAAAAAGATCAGATCCAATTCTGGGAATACAATGCAGGCATTAATTCAATTGACTTACTCGGGGTTGAAATCGTTGAAGGCAGAGGCTTTTCCGATGAGTTTGCCAACAATGACAATGCTGTGGTATTTAACGAGACGGCTATTAAGGCAATGGGGCTGGAAGACCCAATAGGCAAAACCATTCGACACTACACCGGCAGCAAGCAAATCATTGGTGTGGTAAAGGACTTTTCCATTGGTTCAATACACAAACAGGTTGAACCGGCTCTGTTTCTATACAGACCGAAGTCGACTCACTTTATCATGGCCAGAATTCAGGGAAGTCAGATCCCTGCCACCATGCAAAGTATCGAAAAGCTCTACACCACTTTCAATCCCGAATTTCCATTCAAGCCCATATTTGTCGATCAGGACTATCAGGCACTGTATGCCTCAGAACAACGCATAGCAACACTTTCTAAATATGCTGCCGTACTGGCCATCATCATCTCCTGCCTGGGTCTGTTTGGCCTTACTGCCTATACAACAGAAAAGAGAATCAAAGAGATTAGTATCAGAAAAGTACTAGGTTCCGGCATTTGGAGAATCGTATTCCTGCTTACCAGACAATTTTCTATCCTGGTAGGTATTGGCATACTCATAGCCTTACCTGTAAGCTATTGGGCAACAGGTAAATGGCTCAGTGACTTCGCCTTCAAAATCGATGTACAATGGTGGTTCTTTGGGCTTGCCGGATTGCTGACACTGGTTGTTGCCTGGCTCACTGTAGTAGGACAAACATTAAGAGCGGCAAAGGTTAACCCTGCCTCTAATCTCAGAAATGAGTAAAGCTTACAACCGCTATGACCAGGTTGCATTGGACTGAAATGAATTCAATCCAATGCAACTTTTAATGGTTCGGTCTCTCTTTGACTAAACCATTAACTCAAATGTCAAAAACACAAAAAATCAACTCAACGCCCCACTTAAACAGGCTTATGATCACCCTGTTCTTAATCATTTCATATCAACTTGCTTTTAGCCAGGCCCAATCGACTGCTACAAGGAACATTGTCGAAACTATCAGAGAAAGAGACAAGCAGTTCTGGGATGCCTATAACACATGTGACCTTGAAAGCATGTCAAACCTCTTCACTAAAGATGTTGAATTCTACCACGACAAGAATGGAAAAACATCGGGCCTTGAAGCTCTGAAAAAGTCACTGGAGCAGGGCTTATGTGCCAATGGCTCCAAATTAAAGCGTGAACCCAAAGATGGAACCATGCAAATATTTGAATTGAAAGGGATTGGTGGAATCATCAGTGGTGAACACTATTTCCTGGTGAACGGACAACCTGTTGAAGTCGCGCGTTTCAATCACCTGTGGGTATATGAAAACGGAATGTTAAAAATGTCACGCTTGCTGAGTTATGATCATAAACCCTTTTCTTCCGAAACTCAGGCCATAATACTTTCTCAAGAACAGCTTCAGTCATTCACGGGTCATTATCAGGGTCAACAAACAGGCAAAGTTGAAATCATCAGTCATTCAGAGGGATTGACACTGAAGGCCAATGGCTTTGAAGCGAACCTGTATCCAAAAAGTGAAGACACCTTCTTTATGAAAGAGCGGAACATCACCTTCAGCTTCCTGAAAGACAAAGAAGGCACATTTGAAAAAATTCAGGTGAAGGAGAATGGTCAACTGGCAGAAGAGTTACTTAGAATTCACAAGGAATAAAAGTGAACATCTAATCATTCCAAATACTCAAGGGACTTGCCCTGAGTATTTGGAATGAATGATCCACTCTACCAAAAGAGTAAACTCTGATGGCTTTGTTTAATTATCCAAACCCTTTACTAATTCCAGGTTTAGCCCTTCAACAAAGCTCTTGTAAGCATTCCATTCATTACTGAAAAAGCCATTGAGTTTCTCCTTCACGGGAGTCCAGTTTCTAACGAAATTTGCATAGGCATATTCAGCAGCCTGAGAAACGGGCTCATAGCTACCTCCCATCTTACCTCTTACGTTTCTGAGCTGACTTGTAATAGGACTGTCATCACCCCTGTTGCCCTGGACCGGCTTTGCATAGAAAAGCTCTCTGAGGGTTGAAAGCTGGTCTTTTATTTCCTTAGACTTCTTTTGAAGCTCCTCATTGTCTTCATCCAGTTGTTGAACCTTACCCACTATCTCCTGAGCTTCAGTCAGTTTATCCACTGCCTCAACCACCTCGTTGTTAAGCTCATAATATTTGGCAATAAAAGCCTGCTTTTCCTGAAGAGCGGCCATGTCCCATTCTTCAACCCGCTCATCTCTCAATACTCTAATGGGTTGAGAAGAGGTCTCACCGTTGTAGGTTAATTTAACAGTATAAGTACCCGGCAGGGCATCATATCCACCAGGAGGCGTCACCTCTTTTCCGGTCTGAATTCTGGAACCGGGGCTTCTTACCCCATCTGTTTCAAAACCCCAATAGGTTCTGTTTAAGCCTTTATCCGGAGTCAGAAAACGAGTTCTGACCACCTTACCCGACTCATCAGCGATTTCCATTTTCACTTTGCCTTTCTTCTCCTTCACATAGAAGTTGATGGCCGCACTAAATGGCTTATTTTCTCCGAAGAACATGCCATTCCCTGTACTTCTGTAGCCCCAATAAGGACCAATAATGGCATGAGTAGCATCCGGAATTTCGAATAAATGAATGGTTTCATTCTTGAGTTGAGACATACCCAAAGTAGTGGCTTCGCGAATGGGCCTGATGTCATCCAGAATCCAGATGGCTCTTCCGAAGGTTCCAATGATCAGATCGTGCTCTCTTGGGTGAATAGCCAGGTCCATAGTGGGTACAGTTGGATAACCATGAGTCCATTTGGCCCAGGTTTCGCTTCCATCCATACTCACATATAAGCCTGATTCCGTGCCCAAAAACATCAGATTGGGCTCAATCGGGTCTTGAACAAATGACAAGGCAAAGCCAAATACATCGTCTTCATTCACAATGCGCTTCCATGACTTTCCATAGTTCGTGGTTTGGTAAACGTAAGGCGACCAGTTGTCTCTTCTGTGGTCATCGAAAACCACGAAGGCTGTTCCTTCGTCATAGGTGCTCGCTTTGATCTGCTGAACCCAGGTGGCTTCGGGAAGACCCGGAAATTTACCGGCACTGTTGGTCCAGTTTTTCCCACCATCTCTGGTCAGCTGCACATTACCATCATCCGTACCCACCCAGATTAAGCCCTGTGTTTTAGCACTTGGCTCAATGACCGTAATGGTGGTATGCATTTCTGCTCCGGTGTTGTCATAGTTCAAACCACCTGTGTTTAATTGATCCTGCTTTTCGGGATTATTCGTGGTGAGGTCTGGAGAGATAATCTCCCAGTTCAGGCCATGATCGGTAGACTTGAATAAAAACTGCGCTCCGAGGTAGACTGTCTTTTTATCAATCGGATCTACATTCACACCTGCATTCCAATTCCATCTTAATGCCACACCATCGGGATGCTCGGGCTGAATACCCCGCATATCTCCGGTCTCTCTGTCATATCTTTGAATATTGGCACCCTGACTCAGAGAGTATCCATATCTTGAATCCAGCCGATCAGGCACCACATCGAAACCATCTCCTCCAACTATTCTTTCCCAGTAGCTGTTTCTGATTCCACCTTGCTTTAAAAGCTGACTTGGACCTAACCAGGCACCATTATCCTGCATGCCTCCCATCACATTGTATGGGGTTTCCATATCGTAGTTCACATGATAGAACTGCCCGATAGGAAGATTTTCTGAATACTGCCAACTACCTCCTCTGTCGGTACTTAAAACCAAACCACCGTCATTTCCCAATACAATGAAGCCTGGATCATCGGGGTGAATATAGTAGGCGTGATTATCTACATGTACATAGCCGGGATTAACAAATGTATCGAAGCTTTTACCTCCATCTTCACTGTAAGTAACGGTTGTATGAAGTGAGTAAACCCTGTTCTCATTCTTTGGGTCAACATAAATCTCACCATAATAAAACGGACGATTCCCAATACCTCTTTCGCCTTTGTTGGATATTCTGTACCAATCTACCCCTCCGTTATCCGAGCGGTAAATGGCATTCTCTTTAGACTCTACATAAGCATAAATTCTATCGGGCACGGAAGGCGCAATGGCCAAACCAATTCTTCCCAAATCACCTTTCGGCAAACCATCTTCAGAGGTTTTTCTATCCCAGGTTTCTCCACCATCATGAGAAATGTAAATTCCTGAGGCCGGCCCTCCTGAATTGAAAAACCAGGGCCACCTTCTGTGCTCCCACATAGCAGCGATAAGCTTATTGGGGTTAGAAGGATCAATCACCATATCGGCAATACCCGCACCCGGAACATCATAAAGCACTTTTCTCCAGGTTTTGCCACCATCAGTAGTTTTGAATACACCGCGTTCAGGGTGTTCTGCCCAGGGTGAACCTATGGCTCCTACCCAAACGGTGTTTGGGTCGTTTGGATGAACGATAATGCGATGAATGTTCCTGGTTTTCTCCAGACCCATATGTTGCCAGGTTCTTCCGGCATCCAAGCTGCGGTAAACACCATAGCCTGAGTTGAGAGAATTTCTCGGATTACCCTCTCCGGTACCCACCCAAAGGATACTTGGATTAGAGGGAGCAATTTTCACTGCTCCTATTGAAGCAACATCCTGATCATCAAAAATGGGCTCCCAGCTCGTACCTCCACTGGTAGACTTCCAAAGTCCACCGGATGCAGTACCTGCATAGATAATGTTTTTATTGTGCCGAACTACATCAATGGATGTAACCCGACCAGACATACCAGCCGGACCAATTGACCTTGGCTCCATTGTTTCAAACAAAGAAAGGTCGGTTTGGGCCTGGGAGTTGATAAATACAACGGTGGCAAACAGAATAAAAAGTGCTTTGAAATATTTCATAATCGGGAAGATAGTTTGGCTAAAGTTAAGCTACTCTGCCTTGTTCTATGAAATGGTTTCTTCTGAATGGTAAACACAGTATTGAAGCTTTAGAGAAACATCGTTCAGCTATGGTTCCAACGGATACTCGCTTTGATCACACTACGAGAAAGCAGAAGCCATTTCCAGGGGCAGGTAATGATTTCTGAGAGCCAGCCCAAATCAATTTCTTACTAAAAAGTAGAACATATCAAAAATTGCCCCGTATATTTGTTCTACAATTTAGTATGTTATGAAAGAAACTAAACTTGGCGACTTCGAAGAGGTGATACTTCTCCTGGTCGGTATCCTTAACCAAGAAGCCTACGCTTTCAAAATCGCTGAAGAGTTTGAAAGTCAAACACAACGACAAGTATCTATTGGAGCAGTGCACTCCACCTTGAACAGACTATCTGAAAAGGGATTTCTCAAATCAGAAATGGGTGCAGCAACAGCAGAAAGAGGTGGTCGCAGAAAAAGAATCTACACCATCACCGCTACCGGTGAAAAAGTGTTAAGAGAATCCAGAGAGTTTAAAATGTCACTCTGGGATCAGTTCCCTGCCTTTGCAGGCAATCTCAAATTCAACGTTTAGCCTCTCCAGATTGTGTCGAAGCCTTTAACTCCTCCCTCCTATGCTGAGAAACTCCTCAACTGGTTTTTGAAAGAAGAACTGGCTGAGGAAGTAATGGGGGATTTAGAGGAGAAATTTTATACAACGGCCAATAAACACTCAAAGGGCAAAGCAAGGCGAAACTATTGGTATCAAGCCTTTAATTACATTCGTCCATTTGCCCTAAAAAGAACAAAAGTCAAAAACTCATCAATTAGTCCTATGAAACTTCACTTTAAGCTAGCCTTTAGACTTTTTAAAAAGAATACACTGATCAGCTTTGCAAGCCTGACGAGCATAGTCGTTGGTGTATTCAGTACATTTCTGATTTATCTATGGGTCAATTCTGAACTGACAACAGATCAATTCCACTCCAACTATGCCAACCTTTATATTCCTGTAGTGCAACAAAGCGCTGTTGACGAGTTTCAACCCATCAATACAAGTCTGTTCTTTAAGGCTGATTACAGCGAGTTTTCAGAAGTGGAAGGATCTATTCAAACCATCTTCCTGGGACCGAACAGGCTTAAACTGGTTTATAACAATCAGGTTTACAGAGGTGGTGCCCTGGTAACAGACAGCACCTTCTTCGATTACTTCGACTTCGAACTGATCAATGGTAACCCCAGTAAAATACTCACTGACCCCTCGAACATTATTTTAACCGAATCAATGGCACAAAGGGTCTTTGGAGATACTGACCCCATGGGAGAAGTAATTGAAATAAGTCAAAGAGGCTCCTTTCAGGTAGCAGGAATACTGGAAGATATTCCATCCAATAGCTCTATGACATTCGACTTCATATTACCCATACATGCGCAGAGTTTCTGGGGTGTAGGGGGAATGGAATTCTTACTGGTCAATAATTCCTTCAACAAAAGCGAGTTCGATGAAAAAATAGCCAAAATGGGCCATAGTCACTCACAATTTAAGGAGAGTACGGTATCAACTGTGCCATTCAGTGAGACTTACTTTAATGAGCCCCTGGATACTGAGCTTCTCAGTAAACATGGTCAGATGTACGAAGTCAACACCATGCGCCTGGTAGCCATGGTTATTCTACTGGTGAGCATACTGAACTTCACCAATATGCAATCTACCCTTTCCTTTTCCCTGCTAAAGGCCAAAAGCATTAAGCAGATACATGGAGCAGGAAAGAAAGACTTTATATCAGAACTGATTGCCTCCAGGTTGATTTACCTGACCTTTAGCATCATTCTGATTTATGTTCTCTTTCTCATCTTTAAGCCGGCCTACCTCAGCTTCCTGAACCTGACCATTGATATGACTGAACTGGAGGTGATTACCTTGATAAGTGCCGGTACTTGCCTATTCATTTTTCTTACCACCCTGGCGGCTCTGCTTCAAACAGTTAAAGTATCTTCTTTAAGGGCTTTATCCGGACAATTAAATAACACCAGGAGTTTCAATGCCGGAAAGGTTTTGACCACAGTTCAGTATGTGTTTGCTATTGCCCTGATCATTGCCACTGGTGTTGTTTTCAAACAATTCCAATATATGCAGAACAAAGACCTTGGGTTCAATAAGGAGAACCTGGTCAGCTTCAGCTTTTTCGACCGTATAGAATATGCAGGAGACCAGGAAGATTTCAGCAAGAAGAGTAGCGAGCAAAAGAAGAACTACGACTTTGTAAAGAACGAATTATCCAAGCTTCCCGGGGTTGAGCAATTCTCTCAGGGAGATTTACCATTCAGCACGGTTAATTCGGGAATGCCCTGGAAGCTGGTTAATAGCAACTTCGAATACTCTGATACTAAGTTACTAACCGTTGATCCTAACTATGCTCAAACCATAGGACTGAAAATCCTGAAGGGACGCTTTTTCTCAGATTCACTGGATGTTCAAAGACAGAACAAAATCGTCATCAACAAAGCTGCTATGGAGTTCTGGGGAATTGAAGATCTGGACGATGCAAAGCTGGCGAATAGCTACTGGGGTGGAGAAGGCGAACCATGGCAGGTAATTGGTGTCGTAGAAGATTTTCACTATGAACACCTATCCAGAAAAATAGCTCCCCTTATCATCGTTAATTTTGAGGATATTGACAGTGACTTCACTCTGAGGGTTCGGGAAGAACGCTTTCAGGCCACCATTGAATCAGTTGCTGAATTATTCAGAACCTTCAACCCGAACCAGACCTTCTCTTACACCGTGTTGGAAGACCAACTCAGAACGCAATACGAACGCGAAAAGAAACTTACACAAACCTTTATGGTCTTCACCTTAATAGCAGTCATCCTTTCATCGATAGGCCTGTTTACCATGGCCCTCTATGAAACCCAAAAACGCATCAAGGAAATTGGTATCAGAAAGGTGGTAGGTGCCAGCGTGCAGCAAGTGATCACCCTGCTGAGCAGCAACTTTATGAAATGGGTACTTCTGGCATTCGTTATCGCTTCTCCCATCTCATGGTACTTTATGGATAAGTGGCTCGACAACTTTGCTAACCAGACAACACTAAGCTGGTGGGTTTTTGCAGGAGCAGGCTTGTTAGCCATAATTCTGGCCATGCTTACTGTTATAGGTCAGTCCTATTCAGCAGCCAGTCAGAATCCGATCAAAGCACTCAGACATGAGTAACAGGTGATTGAAAGAATAGCCCAGGTATGAACAGAAACAAACCAATTGCCCCTCCTCGCTTAGCTGAAAAGCTATTGTCATGGTTCCTGAAAGACGAACTGGCAGAAGAGGTGTTGGGTGATCTGGATGAAAAATTCAGTTCAACGGCAGCTAGACATTCGATCAAAATAGCCAGACGAAATTACTGGTACCAAACATTCAATTACATAAGACCTTTTGCATTGAGGTCAACAAAACTCAACAACATAACATCAAATCTTATGATTGGTCATTTCTTAAAGATTTCGTGGAGAAACCTGCTCCGTAATAAGGTATTCTCTTCCATTAAAATTGTCGGTTTTGCCATAGGCATTGCCGCCTGTATTCTCATCTCCCTCTTCATTCGACATGAACTGAGTTACGACAAGCACTACGCTCATCAGAATCAGATTTTCAGAATAGCTAACCAATACTCTAATGCCGGTGATTTTGGAAGGTGGACCAACATGCAAGGCCCATTCAAACCCATTCTCGAGGAGTATATACCTGAGATTGAATTGGCTGCCAGAACGGTCTTCTGGAAATGGGCCAACGTAGGTGAAAATCACATCCGCAGTACCAGATCTCAGAACAATATTTATGAGGACGGTTTCTTCTATGCCGACCCGGAGATTCTTCAGATTCTGGAAATACCAATGGTTTATGGTGATCAGAAGACAGCTCTGACAGAGCCCAATAGTCTGGTGATTACCAAAAGCAAGGCCGATAAATTCTTTCCAGGCATCAACCCCGTAGGTCAGCAGATGATCTTGAACGATAACACAGAGTCTCCCTATATCATTGGTGGCGTTATAGAAGACCTGCCTAAAACCACCCATATCCAGGGTGATTTCATTATGACGCTGGCCGGAAGACAGTCTGGCCCCGGTACTTCCGGATGGTGCTGTTCGAACTATACTTTCTATATCAGAACCATTGAAGGTGCCAATAAAGAAGCACTGGAACAAAAACTGGTGAACACCCGAGACACCTATGTAATGGACAAGCTCAGAGAAGCCAATGTAACAGACCTGGAAGAAATCCAGAAGTATCAGTCGTATTACCTACAGCCTATTGAGAATGTATACCTCAACCCCGAAGAAATTGGCGACTATCAGCAACATGGCAACATGGACCTGATTTGGGTTTTTGGAGCCATTGCCGTGGTAGTTCTGGTATTGGCCTGCCTGAACTTCATTAACCTGTCCACCGCCAAATCTATTCAGAGAGCGAAGGAGATTGGTCTTAGAAAGGTAGTAGGTTCTTATCGCTCCGGGTTGATCAGGCAATTCTTATCTGAATCTGTTTTTTACAGTATCCTGGCCGTGTTGATGGCTGCCGGAATTGCCTGGCTGGCATTACCCATTTTCAACCAGGTAGCAGAAAAATCCCTGACATTACCCTGGCTGAGTTATTGGTTCATACCATCACTTCTACTGGCTGCCATTGTTGTGGGACTGATCTCGGGTATCTATCCTGCCTTCTATCTCTCGCGTTTCAGCCCCATTGAAGCCCTCAAAGGAAGAACAAAAACCAGGTCTAAAAGCTCTATCATCAGAAATGGAATGGTTGTTTTTCAGTTCACGGCTACGGTCATTCTCATTATCACGGCATTGGTTCTAAACCGTCAATTCAACCATTATATGAATCAATCCTTAGGTTATGAGAAAGACCAGGTAATTAACATCCTTGGTTTAAGCTCTATGGCACCTAAAGAAAGGGATTTACTCAAAGACGAGTTACTGAGACTGTCCCAGGTTCAAAATGCTACCCTGGGAGATTACCTGCCGGTAGCCGGAGGCAGAACCACCAATGCAGGGTATTGGAATGAAGGACGAAAGAACATTGACCCTGGCTTTGAAGCAGCTACCTGGAGAGTTGATAAGGACTATTTACAAACCATGGGCATTGAATTGATTCATGGTAGAAACTTCACTGATGAAACTTCTGATGCTTCAGGCATCATCATTAACGAAAGGATGATGAAGCGCCTGGGCCTGGAAAATCCTGTCGGAGCTCAACTAATCGACATGTTCGATGAGAAGTACACCATCATTGGTGTAGTCAACGACTTTTACTTTGAATCCCTGGCTGGCACCATCAATCCGCTCGCTATGGTAAGAGGTAAAGGAAATTCCACTCTTTCTATCAAAGTGCAAAGTCAGGATATGGAACAGGTCATCTCAGGCATAACGCGTGTTTGGGAAGAAATGAAACCCAACCAACCCATCAGATATACCTTTATGAGTGATCGTTTTGAAAAGATGTATGACAGCCTGCTAAGAGCCAAGACCATATTCATCATTTTCTCCGTATTATCAGTCATTGTTGCCTGTATGGGACTTTTTGCTCTATCGGCTTTCATCATTGAGCAAAGAGGGAAAGAAGTGAGTGTCCGCAAGGTACTTGGTGCCAGTGTTACTCAAATCTTCCGCATCCTGGCTACGGATTTCATCAAACTGGTAGCCATCGCTATCGTGCTGGCGATTCCACTGGGCTGGTATGTATCTGACAATATGCTGCAAGGCATGGCCAATAGAATCAACCTGGCATGGCCACTATTCTTAGCAGCGGCTATCATCGCCTTCATTATTGCCATGGTCACCATTAGTCTAGAGTCGATTAAAGCGGCTCTGGCTAACCCAGCACAAAAACTAAGGTCTGAGTAGGCAAAAAAACCATATCGCCCCTCCCAAGTGGGCCGAAAGACTGCTTCACTGGTTCCTGAAAGACGAACTGGCTGAGGAGGTATTGGGTGATCTGGACGAGAAGTTCTATTCCACCGCAGAAAAGTATTCAATCCGAAGAGCAAAGCGCAACTATTGGTATCAGGTCATTAATTACCTCCGCCCTTTTGCTTTTCGGTTCTTCACTATCAAAAACTCAAATACTATGATCAATCACAACTTTAAAGTGAGCTATCGACAGATGCTCAAAAACAAAGGCTATTCATTCATCAACATTGGCGGGCTTGCCATGGGCATGGTCGTTGCCATGCTTATCGGCCTATGGGTTCGCGATGAACTGAATTTCAATAAGTATCACAAAAACTATGATACTACGGTTCAGATTCTCAGGCAGGAAAACAATGCCACAGAGCGATATACCAGTGAATTTCTCACTACCGGAATGGGTACACTACTGAGAGAGTCCTTTCCAGACCAGATAGAACAGTTAGCTATGTTCCGATCCCGCTCACAAGACAGAGTACTGGCTGTTGATGAAAGCAAGTTCACCTACACCGGTCACTTTGTTGAAAGCGCAGCTCCGGATATTCTGGGACTCAAAATGAAATATGGTAACTCAAATGGCTTGAAAGACCTCAATACCATCATGCTTTCTGAGTCAGTAGCCAATAACCTGTTTGGCACTTCCGACCCGGTTGGCAAAATGGTAAAAATGGATGCTACCCTTGACCTAATGGTAGTAGGCGTTTATGAAGATATCCCAAAAAACTCTTCTTTTGCAGACTCGGGGTTCCTCTCTCCTTTGATCAGGCTATTTGGTGGCAGCGAAGAAGCCATGAATGTCTGGAATAACTACAATATCTACATCTATGCCAAGGTACACCCCGAAACAGATTTGGAACAACTAGAAGGCTTAGTGAATGAAACACTCCTTTCGAGGCTGGGACAACGGGAAGAAGAAAGAGAAACAGCTTTTATTGTCTATCCCATGAGCCAATGGCATACCACTGAATTCGACAACGGTCAACTGGTTAAAGGGCAAACTTACCGATTCATTTGGCTATATGCTTTCATAGGAGCCTTCGTATTGCTCCTGGCCTGTATTAACTTCATGAACCTCAGTACAGCCCGATCAGAAAAAAGGGCAAAAGAAGTAGGGATCAGAAAGACACTGGGATCGATGAGAAAACAGCTCATTTCTCAATTCTATATGGAATCCTTTCTTTATGCACTGTCTGCTTTTGTGCTTTCACTGGTACTGCTTTGGGCACTACTTCCCTGGTTCAATGAAACCTCCGGAAAAAGTATTGCAGCGCCATGGGGTATGAGTGAATTCTGGCTGGCTGGCATTGGATTCATTGTATTCACAGCCTTTATTTCCGGCTCATACCCTGCAACATACCTTTCCAGTTTCAAGCCAATTAAAGCCCTTAAAGGAGGGTTGAAGTTTGGCAAAGGAGCATCTATTCCGCGTAAAATCCTGGTTGTCTTTCAGTTCACTATTTCCATTGCGTTGATTATCGGTACCATTACTGTGAATAATCAGATTCAGGAAGCTAAGAACAGACCTGCAGGATATTCTCCTGAAGGCATGATTTCTCTTAGACCAGCTTCTCCTAACTATGGAAAAAGAAAAGACCTACTCAAACAGGAGATTCTAAATACCGGAATGGCTGATGCCGTGGGCTTTTCCAATTACCAGGTCATTAGTACCCTGGGTTGGAATGGAGGATTCACCTGGGATGGAATGGACCCTTCGTTCGATGAGTCTTTCAACACCATTTCTATTTCCAATGGTTATGCCGATGCTGTAGGTATGGAATTCGTTGCCGGAAGAGACTTTGACCCGTCTCGCGAGACAGACAAGAATGCCATCATCATCAATGAATCGGCAGTGGAAACCATGAAGCTGAAAAACCCCATTGGCACCATCGTCAGGTATGATCCAAACTGGAGAGAACCTAAGAACTACACGATCATCGGTGTGGTGAAAGATATGATCAAAGGCTCACCATTTCAGCAAACCGACCAATCCATTATGTTTCTTGAAGAGGAATTTACTTCGTGGATGTACGTCAGGCTCAATCCCAATGTAAGTCCAAACAAGTCTCTGGCTACTATTGGTGAAGTTTATAATGAGATTCTGCCTGAAGCTCCTTTCGACTACCACTTTGCCGATGACGACTACGATAAAAAATTCAAGGCTGAACAAAGGATAGGCCACCTGGCACAGTTCTTTACCCTATTAGCCATTATGATCAGTTCTCTCGGACTCTTTGGTCTATCCTCATTTGTGGCCGAGCAGAGAACAAAAGAGATTGGTATCAGAAAGGTACTTGGTGCCAGTGTAATCAATCTTTGGCAGCTGCTTTCTAAAGAGTTCGCTCTTCTGGTTCTGATCTCATGCTTCATTGCCATACCTGTAGCTTACCAGGTCATGCAAAATTGGTTAGACGGATATGAAGTAAGAACCGAGCTCTACTGGTGGGTATTTGCCCTGGCTGGTGCTGGAGGCCTGGTGGTTACTCTCATTACCGTTAGTTTCCAGGCCATCAGAGCTGCTGTTGCCAACCCTGTCAAGAGTCTTAGGGCAGAGTAGAGATTTCACAGGAAATCTCTTTAATAACAAAAGTTTCACTAAAGTGAAACTTTTGTTATTTTAAGTACGTGAACAAATGGCGCACAATTGTTTTTTATAAGAGTTACTTCGAATCCTTTTTTAAAGAGCAGGAAGATAGGGTCAAGAAAAAGATTATCTGGACATTACAGCTAATTGAAGAAGTTCAACACGTCCCTAAAACTGAAATACAGAGAGCACTGACTATAAAGAAAGAGTATGAGCAAGAAAGGAAGTAATATCATTACCCTCGATCAGCTTAAAGAAAAGCACTACGGCCCCATTGGGTCAGATAAGCGTGATGAGCTGGAACAGGGTTATAGCGACTTTAAGATTGGTGTACTATTACAGGAGGCAAGGTTGAAAAAAGGACTCACTCAGGAGGAATTAGCCAGTAGGGCCGGGACTACTAAGTCCTATATCTCTAAAATTGAGAATAACATTAAGGAGGTCAGACTGTCCACCCTCAAAAAGATTGTTGAATTAGGTCTTGATGGCGAGCTAGAACTAATGATAAAATTTTAAAACCTCCTTTGACAACATAAAAATTGATACCTGTATCACGAACCAATTTACCGCTAGTGAAAACTAGCTAACATTCAGTGGAAAGATTGGTTATCTTATTTCTCCATAACCATTTCCAACCATGAAAAAGCTTACAAAAAACGATATTAATCAGGAGGTGTTCGACCTTTATGATGAATATGCTCACAACAAAATCGACCGCAGAGAATTTATTGAAAAACTATCCATCTATGCAGTAGGTGGCCTTACCGTAGCGTCCCTTCTCAGCTTCATTATGCCAGACTATGAGACTACAGCCACTGTAAATCCTGACGATGAAAGACTAAGTTCTGAGTACGTGACCTACAATTCACCTAAAGGTGGTGGAGAAATAAAAGGCCTGTTCTCAAAGCCTGACGGAGCTACCGGAAAACTACCCGGTATCGTGGTAGTTCATGAAAACAGAGGCCTCAATCCTTATATCGAAGATGTTGGAAGAAGATGTGCAGTGGCCGGCTTTATGAGTATTGCACCAGATGCCTTAACCCCACTGGGCGGCTATCCTGGAAACGATGACGAAGGCAGGACCCTACAAAGACAAAGAGACAGGGATGAAATGCTGGAAGACTTTATTGCAGCCTACGAATGGATCAAAGCCAGACCTGAATGCAATGGCAAAGTGGGGGTAGTTGGATTCTGTTTTGGTGGCTGGATTTCCAACATGATGGCCGTAAGGTTGCCTGACCTGGGAGCTGCTGTGCCATTCTATGGCAGTCAGCCATCTGCCGAAGATGCCGCTAAAATTAAGGCTCCATTGATGCTACAATATGCCGGTCTAGATACCCGGGTCAACGCTGGCTGGCCGGCTTATGAAGAAGCTTTGAAAGCCAATGGTGTAGAACATCAGGCATTTGTTTATCCAGAAGTAAATCACGGATTCCATAACAATACCACTCCACGTTACGATGAAGCTGCTGCTACGCTAGCCTGGGACAGAACCATTGACTTTTTTAAGAAGCATTTGATGTAAGACACAGGAACCTTACTGGTTCAAAAGACCTTTCACAGCCCTACTGAAATCAGTAGGGTTTTCTATAAATGGAAAGTGACCGGAATGGTCTATGACTTTTAGTTCAGCATTGGCCAGGGCATCGGTCATTTTTGAAGCATGAAGATGGACCGCTTCCTCTGATTCGCCAAAAAGAACCAAAGTAGGAGACTTAACTTTATTCAGATCTGAATAAAGATCATAAGTACCCAAGTCTGGTCCTAAGAGACCGAAAACTGCACTTCTCTTTTGAAAATCCTGAGGAATAAAAAGATTGAGCTGATTGATATTCTCTCTGTCATACATCTGAGATTTGAATGACAAAAGCATCATCTCCTTGATATAGGGCACTGCATTGGGTGACCTTAGCAAACCGGTGCTTACAATATTGTCAAGCCTTCGCTTGTCATCGGGATTAATCTTATTAGCTGAAGCTATATTCTCTGCCTGCCAGTCTGCCGCACTGGGGGCCATTGAGTTGGAAAGGATCAGGTGATCGACTCTATCGTCATGAGCGATGGCATACTTCATGGCGATCAATCCACCCCAGGAATGCCCCATTACATTGAGTTTCTCCAGCTTCAGGTTTTGCCTGATCTGTTCAATATCATCCACAAAACCTGCGAGGTTCATGGTAGCTGAATCAATGGCTACTGATGATCTGCCACAGGCCCGCTGATCATAAAAGATCAGTTGATAGTCCTCCGCCAGACTTTCCAGATGAGGCAGGAAGTACGAATGGTCTAACACCGGACCACCATGAATCACAAGTAGGGGCTCCCCTTCTCCCATCGTCTTGTAGTAGACTTCTGAACCATTAATGACCATAGTGCCTTCCTTCACAGGTATAGGCTTCTCCTGACATGAAACGAACGCCCATGACAGCAATACTAACAGTGCATATGATCTGATCCTGGTCATTTTATCCGCCCACTCTTTTGGCTTTATATCCCTGTTGATGCAAGAGTTCCAGCACCTTATCACGAAAGTCGCCCTGAATCAATATCTCTCCATCCTTGGCAGAACCTCCAACTCCACACTTAGATTTCAGCATTTTGCCCAGGTCTTTGAGATCTTCTTCGGTTCCCACAAATCCTTCAACCAAAGTTACCTGCTTACCAGCCCTGCTCTTCTTATCGAGCATAACTTTCAGGTTCTGATCCCCCGGGTCGAGGGTCTCCTCTTCTGATTCACCTTCGTATTCATACTCAAAATCCTGATTGGTTGAATAGACTACTCCTGAGCGGCCTTTATCTCGCTTGTTCTTTCTCGACATAATTCAAAATTAGTTATTGGAGGAGTATTTATAAAACAGAAATCGGAAATCGGGTTACTAAAAAGCAAATCCGATTTCCGACTCTTCATAGGCTATTGCCTCATTTCTTACTTCTTCATTGACAGTGTCATCACCGGTATGGTGGCGTGATTTACCAAATCTTCGGCAATACTACCTGTCAGTAAATGCAACAAACCTGTTCTGCCATGGGTGGCAATGGCAATCATGCATGCGCCCAGGTCTTCGGCAAAATACAGGATACCATCTTCTTCAGTAGCCTCATTGTAAACATTGGTTGTAGCATTTCTAAGGCTATGTTTCTTGGTAAACTTGGCAAACTCCTCATTCACCTGTCTTTGTGTAAAGAAGTGATTCGGTGTATTCACTTTCAACAGGTGAAGCTGAGCTCCGGTTACTTTCTGTATACTCTTAATATGCTTAATGAAGTCAGTCTGATCGGTAGACAAATCGGTAGCATACACTATGTTTTTGATGTCCTTCAGTTTTACGCTTTCCTTCACGGTAATCACCGGGCACTTGGCATAGCGCACCACTTTTTCAGTATTGGAACCAATGAGTATTTCATCCAGTCCGCTGGCACCTTTGGTGCCCATTATCACTAAATCAGCCTTCTGTTCTGCAATCACATGAGATATTCCCTGATAAGGATTCCCCATTTTCAGGATAGTCTCCACTTTTAACCCTTTCAGTGCCTTGTTTTTAGCCGCATTCTGCAGGTGTTCTTTTTGTACTTCAATGAGTTTATTGATAAAGAAGGCTTCTTCACCCACAGGTTCTGCGCCTTCGCCCATCGTATTGAATGAGAAATCTCTGGCTCCTTCTATAACATTCACCAACACAACTTTGGCCTTGGCCTGATTAGCTATTTCCGCAGCAAGTACTACGGCATTGTTAGCCTGTTCCGAAAAATCAGTTGGTACAAGTATGGTTTTCATGGTTGATAGTCTTTTGTTTCAGTCAATATGAAGTAAGAAAAAATATTTGTGGAATATAATGATTTCGGTCATAAACCGGATCACCATTTAAGGAGTCTCGCACAAAACAATATCATTATTACTGACTAAACGAGGACTGAGGTAAGGGATACCCAGGTTAAGCCCTCTGAAAATCAAAAGAATCGCTACTAAAAAAATGAAACGGGGTACCCATTGAGTGAAAACCTTCTGATTCCAGTTTCTTATTCTATGCCCAAACAAGGCAGCTGCCAGCATCATGGGAAAAGTTCCTAAGCCAAAGAAGACCATGTAGAGAGCACTACCTCCTAAAGAAGACATGGATAATGAAGCAATCAGGGCCATGTAGACCAACCCACAAGGAAGGAGACCATTGTACAGACCAAGCATGGCATTTGATCTGAATGTATTGCCCTGAATGAGCTTACCGAGGCTCTTCTTGACTTTCAAAATCAATTGATTCAGGGGTTTGAAGGCAAATGACTGAGGAATTCTACCTCTAGTAGTGACCAGAAAAACAATCATCAGCACACCAGTGGCAATAGAAAGGTACTGTTGAAAACCAGCCAGAGAGATGGTCTCTCCTATCAGGCCAATAATTACACCTAAAAAGGCATAGGTAATGGCCCTTCCAAAATTATAGGCCAGCCTGTTGCTCCACCAGGCCAGCCTTTTTTCCTTTTGCTGTGGCAAGGCCCAGATTAATGGCGCGCACATACCCAGGCAGTGCATACTGCCGAATAGTCCGAACAAAAAACCAGTCCACAGCAACAGCATCAGATTACAAATTCAATTTCCTGATAGTACTCCTTTTCCCCATCGGTCCAGAAAAGTTGAATCTTCCAGGCTCCGGTAACCATCTGCGAAATATCCTTTACATACTCCATATCTTCATTGAGTTGGAGCTCAGTTTCCTGATCATGTCTTGAACTGCTTGACCTGTAAAACTTCACCTTTCCTTCTTTGATTCCTTCTGCAATAGCCTCAGGAAACTTTAAGGACACCTTCAACGCACTTCTATCGATAGAGAACTCAGGCTTTTCAGCCAGGTTGTTCACATTTCTGATTCTATTGATCTGGTCTTCATAGGCCAGTTCCTGCTCGTAGTAATTATCAGCCACCAGGCTAAACTCAGTATTCATACTGATGTAAACCATGGTAAATACCACTCCAAAAAAGAGTACAAAGGCTAATATGATTCTGTTACCCCAATTCATTCGTTCTTAAAGTTTGCAGGTCCAAGAAAGTTTGTCTTAATATCAT
The DNA here is from genome assembly GCF_965216855.1 of Roseivirga sp. Lineage (NCBI taxonomy): Bacteria > Pseudomonadati > Bacteroidota > Cytophagia > Cytophagales > Roseivirgaceae > Roseivirga > Roseivirga sp. The sequence goes on from NZ_OZ244204.1 coordinate 1,220,671, forward strand.
CAATCAGAATTTCTCCTGACTTCAATTCCAGGTGAATCTCTGTCTTACGTTCCTTCAACTCACTTTCCGGAAGCTTGACAATAAACACCTTATCCAGCTTTGCTTTGGCGGGTAGAATGGTCAAAGAATCGCCTACCGTTTCTATGGTACCGTTGGCCCAGTCCTTTAGCAAAACATCTAACTGAATGCTTTCAGAAGTTTTATTCACAAACTGAATATTGTAGATGTTCTGAATCATACCATTGTCCAGTTTCTGATACATCATGCCCGGCATGCGTAAAATGGTAGCTTCTACCTCGGATCTGCCGCTTACAAATACAGTCAGCAAGGTCATTAACACAATGAGTACACCGGTATAACCTGCTACACGAGGGGTAAAGATTTTCTTGCGCCCCTCAGCTATGGCACTGTAAGAAGTAGGCCTGATCAGTCCTGTCGGTTTACCGATCTTGGTCATCACATCATCACAGGCATCTATACAGGCTGTACAGTTCACGCATTCCAACTGAGTTCCGTTTCTGATGTCTATTCCGGTTGGGCAGACATGCACACAAAGTTTACAGTCTATGCAATCTCCTTTAACGCCACGGTCTTCATTTTTCTTCATTCGGCCCCGGGGCTCACCTCGCAACCAATCGTACATGACCGCAATGGAATCTTTCACCAAAAGGACTCCCTGAAGTCTTCCGTAAGGACATATAGTTACACAAGCCTGTTCCCTGAGGTAGGCAAAAACAGCATAGAAAATACCACTGAAAGCAATGAGTCCCAGAAATCCGGCCAGGTGTTCCGAGGGAGGTTGTGAGACAATCTCCTTTACCTGCTCAATACCGATGAGGTAGGCCATCATGGTATGTCCGATCAATATTGCGATGAGCATGAAGATACCGTGTTTCAGCAATCGCTTACGGATCTTCTCAGCATTCCAGGGCATGTTTTTCAGCTTGCGCTGCTGACCTGCATCACCATCAATCCAGTATTCGATCTTGCGGAATACCATCTCCATAAACAATGTCTGGGGACAAGCCCAGCCACACCAAATACGGCCAAAGACGACCGTAAACAAAATGATAAAAACGAAAAAGCTGATGGCGATCAGCGCCAGAATAAAAAAGTCCTGTGGCCAGAATACAGCTCCGAGGATGGAAAATTTCCGCTCGAAAATATTCAGCAACAGAAACGGCTCGCCACCAATTTTAATGAATGGTCCAGCAAAAAGTATAGACAAAAGAATGATGGAGACCACAATCCTTTTGTTATGATATCGACCTTTCGGCTTTTTTGGGAAGAGCCATACTCGCTTTCCCTTCTCATCTACTGTAGCAATCGTATCCCGATACTGCTCATCGTAGTTATAGAGTTCTTTGATTTTTTCCTGATCCATATCAAGGCTTAGTTAAAGTCCCGATGAATTTCACCGGGACTCAGTTCTCATATTAATTCTCCGGTTCGTATAGCTCTCCATCAGGAGGCAATGCGCCAGGAGGATTGGTTCCCTGCAGACTAAGCACGTATGAGGCTACATTTCTGATCCTGATCGGATTCAGCTGATTTTCCCAGGACATCATTGCAGTGTTTGGAACACCGTTTTTAATGGTCTTGTAAATATCAGAGATGCTTCCTCCATGCTTCCAGTATTTATCAGTCAGGTTAGGACCGGCCAAGCCACCACCATCTTGTTTGTGGCAAACCGCACATTGCGACTCGAAGAACTTCTGACCATCGGCCAGCTCTACAGACTCAGTGGTTGCCGTGACTGTATTCTCATCGAAATCGACCACTATATCTGCTGCCTGATTGGCTTTTAATGCCTCAGCTGCAGCAATCTCTCTTTCATAGCGCTCTTCCTGAAGTGGTGCTGTTTTGAAAACGTGGAATATAAGCAGGTAAACTACCGCATACACAATGGTTACGTAGAACAAACCCTTCCACCAGGGTGGCAAATGATTGTCTAACTCTTTAATACCATCATAATCATGATCGAGTAGCAATTCCTCCTCTTCCTCCATAGGCTTGAAGTCATTCCAGCGTGCCCAGAGTTTAGCATACCAGCTTGGTTCAGCTTCATATCTGGCCAGTTGTTCGGCTGTCATTTCCTTTCTGATGAAGGCTTTCAGCAGTTGCAACACATAGATGGCTACAATCAGCACCAAAACAGACACCAGGAATACCAGCCCGAAAGTGATGTATAACATCGTATCCTGACCAATACCTGCCCCATTGGCACTTTGTGCGTAAGTCTTCGTACCCAAAAGCATTAAAATGGCTACCATAAGGGCAGAAGTTTTATGTTTGAATTTTCTAATAATATTCATGGGTATGATTTTTAATCTTGAGACTTAAATTCACTGAGTTCATCGTCTGACAAAGGCAGCTCTTCCATGTGCTCCACATAGTCTTTTCGCATCATCCACACATAACCTATCAATCCCACAAAGAAGACAAAGAAGATGATCAGCGAAATAATCGGCCAGACTTCTACATTATGTACTTGTTCGAAATAATACTTAAACATGGCTTACTTATTTGCTGTGGTTTCTGCTTTAATATCTGTACCCAATCGTTGCAGGTAAGCAATCAATGCTATGATCTCAGAGGTCTCCGTAATTCGTGTTTCTGTCTCATACTCAATAGATTCCATTACCTGCTTACTACTGACATCTGTTTTCAGATTGTTCAGAATGGCTTCGGCCTGAGTCTTAAGATCCGCATTGGCGGTTTCTTCATAACCTTCTTCATAAGGTACCCCAACCGTTCTCAGTGCTTTGATCTTGCCGGCTGTCTTGCCAGGATCAATCTGCTGCTTATACAACCAGGGGTAAGGTGGCATAATGGAGCCCGGAGAGGTAGAGGTAGGGTCAAACATGTGGCCCAGGTGCCATCCGTCATTATACAAGCCCCCTACTCGATGTAAATCCGGACCGGTACGTTTGGATCCCCATAGGAATGGGTGATCATATACAAACTCACCCGCTTTGGAATATTCTCCTTTGTAACGGACCGTCTCTGAACGGAATGGTCTCACCATTTGAGAGTGACAGTTGTTACAGCCTTCTCTAATGTAAATATCACGACCATGTAATTCAAGCGGTGTATAAGGTTGTACACTGGCAATGGTTGGTATGTTAGACTTGATGAGGAAGGTTGGTACCATCTCAACAACTCCACCAATCAGAATCGCTACCAAGGTCAACACGGTAAAGAATACCGGTTTTCTTTCGAGTACACTGTGCCAGTGTCCTCCAACAACCTTCTTCTTTTTCTCCAGAGCCGGAGCTTCTGCAGCTTCTTCGGCAATGAATTTTCCCTGTTTTGCTGTTTTCACCAGGTTCACCACCATAATAATGACTCCTGAGAAGTATAGCAAACCACCAATGGCCCTCATCATGTACATAGGCACAATCTGAGTTACTGTTTCAAGGAAGTTAGGGTACTCAAGGAATCCTTCAGCGTTGAAGTTTTTCCACATCAAACTCTGCACTACACCTGAGGTATACATGGGTAATACATAGACAATGATACCGAGTGTACCTAACCAGAAGTGGGTGTTTGCCATTTTGGTAGAGAAGAGCTTGGTTCCCCACATCTTAGGCACCAACCAGTAGAGCATACCAAAGGTGAGGAATCCATTCCATCCCAAACCACCTACGTGAACGTGAGCAATAATCCAGTCAGTATAGTGGGCTATGGCGTTAATACTTTTGATTGAAAGGAGCGGTCCTTCCAGGGTAGACATACCATAAGCGGTAACTGCCACCACCATAAACTTCAATACCGGATCTTCACGTACCCTGTCCCAGGCACCGCGAAGTGTCAGCAGTCCGTTGAGCATACCACCCCAGGAAGGAGCAATCAGCATAATGGAGAATACTGTTCCGAGCGATTGTGCCCAGTCTGGTAATGAAGTATAGAGTAAGTGGTGAGGGCCAGCCCAGATATAGATAAATATGAGCGACCAGAAGTGAATAATTGACAGTTTATAAGAGTAAACCGGTCTGTTGGCTGCCTTAGGCAAATAGTAATACATGAGCCCCAGGAACGGTGTCGTCAGGAAGAATGCCACTGCATTGTGTCCATACCACCATTGCACCAGTGCATCCTGTACCCCGGCATACCAGGAGTAACTCTTAAATAATGTAACAGGAATCTCGAACGAGTTCACTACGTGCAGTACTGCTACCGTAACGAAAGTGGCAATGTAGAACCAAATGGCCACATACATGTGCCGCTCTCTCCTCTTGAGAATAGTACCAATCATATTGATACCGAACACCACCCAAATGAGGGTAATGGCAATATCGATTGGCCACTCCAGCTCGGCATACTCTTTAGAAGTAGTGAGCCCCAGAGGAAGTGTAATAGCCGCAGCTACAATAATTAATTGCCATCCCCAGAAATGAATCCAACTCAGCATATCGCTGAACATTCTGGTTTTGAGCAGGCGTTGCATAGAGTAATAAACTCCGGCAAACATGGCATTCCCCACAAAAGCAAAAATCACTGCATTGGTATGCAGTGGTCTCAAACGGCCAAATGTGGTGTATTGAATACCGAGGTTGAGTTGGGGTAGAAATAGCTGAGTAGCTATTAATAAACCCACTAACATTCCGACAACTCCGAATACAACGGTAGCTATCGCAAAGTACTTCACAATCTTGTTGTCATACTTGAATTGTTCCAGTTCCATAGTCACAGCTTGGGTTAATCAATAATTAGTTTCGAAGGTAGCGGAGTGACCAAGACTGTGACCTGATGGCAAACAGGTAAAAAACTGATTTAAATCATGTTCTGAGGATGGCATATAAAAAGTGTCTGTTTACAGGCTTAAAGTCAACAAACAGCCACCATCATTTCCTTTCGCAGGCGGTAGAATAGTTGAAATACCGTACCATCGACACCCTCATACAACCATTAACATCATAATAACCTGATGAACTAAACCTTTCGTAGATGTAACCTGTCTATAAAGCATATAAACATTAAACTCAAAATCATGAAAAAAATCACTCTAATCATGCTACTTACTTTAGTAGCAGCAACCGCTAATGCACAAATTGAGAAAGGGAAGATTCAACTTACCGGAAACTTTGGCTATACGCGCAACGAAACCGGAGGTAATGAAACCAATGTCTTCACTATTGTACCACAGGCAGGGCTGTTTCTATCAGACAAAACCAGCTTAGGTGTAATACTTGGCTATCAGTCTTTTGGCAACTCAAATGCGAGAAGTACCAATTTCAATTATGGTGTGTTCGGCAGATTCTATAAGTCTATTGCCGATCGGTTTTACTTCTTTGCTCAACCACAATTTGTGCTGGGTACGGGTGAGACTGCTGCAGGAGTAGACACTTCTTCATTCTCTATTGGGGTAAGGCCCGGCTTTTCTTATTTCGTATCAGATAAAATCTCAATGGATTTAACTACTCTGGGTTTTATTTACGACAAAAGTGAGGAAGGTAATCTAGAAAGGTCTACTACTTCATTTAGTATTAATCCGGCAACAATGAGTTTAGGCGTAAGCTTTATACTTTAAATTTAATGGGGGAAGTCTATTGAAAAAGCTTAATGGCTTCCCCTACTTTTTTTAATAGAATCAATTCCATAGCACACAGTTCCTCCTTACCATCTTCAGAGTTGTACTTTTCAAATTGCTCCTAAACTAAACAGTCTATGTTCGCTTTTAAAACAACATGGATAAAGATCTAAGACAAGACTTTTTTACAACTCACTGAGATCCAAATAAATAGACTTCCCACACCCTCTATGGCACTGTATTTGGGCGAAAAGCGCCAAACAAAACTCAAAAACATGAAAAAAATAACAGTAATCCTCATGATGCTCTTCTTCGCTACGGTAGCGAATGCTCAAATTCAAAAAGGTAATATCCAGCTGGGTGGAACACTTGGTTTCAATACCACTGAAGTTGATGGCAACAACAGAAACATTTTCAACTTTGCCCCCAGAGCAGGTTGGTTTGTCAGTGACAACACCGCCATTGGTCTGATCAGCACCATTACTTCTGTAAACAACGATGTATTTGACCCCAACCTGGCCAGCATTGTTGAGCAGAAATCCAATGGCTTTCAAATAGGGGCTTATGCCAGATTCCATAAGAATGTTGTTGAGAATCTCTATCTGTATCTGCAACCCTCCCTCTCTTTTGGTTCAGCGAAGTCTGAACTAAACGGTGTTGAAACAGGCGATAGTTCTATCATGTCATTGCAGTTAGCTCCTGGAATGACCTATTTCTTATCAGATCGTTTTGCGCTGGAAATGAACCTGGGTAATCTGGGATATCAACGGAACAAGACTGACATAGGTAACACGGAACAAGTGGCTAACACTTTCAACCTCAACCTCAATCTGTCTTCTTTCGGTTTGGGTATGAGCTACTATATTAAGTAAGGAATTGAGAGGGAAAGTCTACACCGCCTGGCTAAAGACTTTCCCTTCTCTCACTTTGGCAAAGTTTGGGTCGAAGATGGAACAAACATTGCGCAGGTACTGATTACCTGTTTCCGTTACAACACAATAGCCGCCTTGTATATCTAAAAGGCCATCAGCTATTAATTCCTCAATAGCTGGTAAAGCGGTTTCACTTACACTCTCCAGATCGAAGTATTTCTGACAGGCCACATTAAGAATTTGTGCCTTAGTTTGGATATCCTCCTCAGTCATCTGATGTCCTTTGAAAACCGGAAGTACACCGGCATTCACTTTCTCCATATAACCTTCAACACTCTTTACATTCTGTGCATAGGCTATGTGAATATCTGAAATAGATGATACGCCAAGACCAATGAGTAGCTTGCCGGGGTTTGTAGTATACCCCATAAAGTTTCGGTGCAATTCTCCATTGTGCATGGCCTCAATCAATGAGTCGTCAGGCAGGGCAAAATGGTCCATGCCGACTAGTTGATAGCCCAGTTGAACGAGTCGTTCCTGTCCGAACTGGTTCAATACCCTCTTTTCTTCCTGACTGGGCAGGTCCTTTTCTGAATAAGCCCTTTGTCCGGGCCTTTTCCATGGCACATGGGCGTAGGAATAATAGGCAATTCTATCGGGCATCAACTCTGCCACATAATCAATGGTATTATGAATACTGTCGAGGGTTTGAAAAGGCAAACCATAGATCAGGTCGTAGTTAACAGAGTTATAGCCAATTTCCCGGGCCCATCGGGTGACCTGTTCTACCTGTTCGAAAGACTGCCTTCGGTTAATGGCCACCTGCACCTTCTCGTCAAAATCCTGTATACCAAAGCTCACCCGACTGAACCCTACTTCATGCAATACTTTCAAATGCTCATAAGTGGTGTTACCGGGATGGCCTTCAAAGCTGAATTCATAATTGTGATACAGGTCTGCATATTCCAGCAAACCTGCAATCAACAACCTCAGGTATTCAGGTGAAAAAAATGTGGGTGTTCCTCCACCCAGGTGAATTTCTTTGATGATGGGTCTTTCCTGGAAGAGGCTGATGTATTGATACCATTCTTTTAGGACTGCTTCTATATAGGGTTTCTCTACGGCATGATTGACCGTAATGCGCGTATTGCATCCACAGTAGGTACAAAGGCTTTCGCAATAGGGTAAATGTATGTAGAGGCTGATCCCCTCCTGACCATGTCTGATAAATGATTCCTTCACCAGGTTTAGATAATTATCTAAATCAAAAGAATCGGTTTGCCAGTCTGGTACGGTGGGGTAACTGGTATATCTGGGCACCGGCACATCATACTTCTTCAGTAATTGCTGCTCACTTGGTCTCATGCTTCTTCTCCTTTTTCTTGTCTTCAAACAACATCCTCACCGAAGGGGAATAGGTATCGTCATATTGCCCTGATTTTACAGCCCAGTAGAAAGCACCGAGAAAAACGATGGCTACAACTATACTGGTTATGATTAGAATGAGTATTACTGACATCTTACAATCCTTTTCTTTTTGCCCTGATTCTGACCATGGTGGTAGTAAACGCTACTACCGAAATACTACTGAGTGGCATCAATATCGCTGCTACCAATGGGGTGAGTATGCCCATTATCGCAAAGGTGATTCCGCCCAGGTTATACAATAGGGAAATCACCATACTGGCTACCACAATGCGCTTTCCATCTGTATTCAGTGCCAATAACTGCCCCAATTTCTTAAAAGCATTGGCATCCATAATGGCATCACATGCCGGACTGAATGCCGAAATATCTTCTGTAATGGCAATCCCCACATTACTCTGCTTAAGAGCTCCCGCATCGTTAAGGCCATCGCCAAACATCATCACATGTTTGCCCTCCTTTTGAAGAGTCTGCACCCACTGTCGCTTGTCATCAGGCTTTTGTTCGAAGTGCATGGCTGTTCCTGCCGGGAATATCTCTTTCAATGCTGCTTTCTCCTGATCATTGTCTCCTGAAAGCAACTGTAACTGGTGATCTTCTGAGAGCTCAGCGATTACCTTCTGCAAACCGATTCTATAGGTATTGCTCACTCTGAAGACTCCTCTTACTTCCCCGCCTATTTTCAGGTAAACTGCGCCGGACTTAACTTCAGACTCAGGCGGAAGTCCAAGAAATGCCGCTGAACCCAACTTCACCTCTACCCCACTTACGCGAGCCACAATACCTTTACCCGTAATCTCCTCGAATGACTCTATCTGATAGACATCAGGCACTGCCATTAAATAGTCTTTGACATAGCGACTCAGCGGGTGGGTACTGCTCGACACAGCTGCTGTGACCAAAGAAGCCTCAGCATCCGTCAATGGTTCTCCTTCGAATTCAATGTGCTTAGCGTTGGGATCGGTAATGGTTCCGGTCTTGTCGAAGATGATGGTATCAATCTTCTGAAGCTCTTCAATAACATCGGCATTTTTAAGGAAGAGGTGATGCTTTCCTAGAACCCTGAGAATACTTCCATGAGTGAAAGGGGTTGAAAGTGCCAGTGCACAGGGACAGGCAATGATCAGCACTGAGGTAAAGACCAGCCATACTTTCGAAGCATCGGCCAACTGCCAGAAAATAGCCGCACCCACTGCAATGAGCACAATGGCAATTGTAAAATACTGGCTGACTTTATCGATGAGTTTCAGACCTTTTTCCTTACCCTGATAGCCTTCTTCATTCCATAGTGAGGTCAGATAGCTTTGAGATACCGGTTTCTGTATGATAAACCTGGCCTGTTTTCCTGCTATTCTTCCTCCGGCATAGATATACTGTCCCTTGTGTTTCTCTACAGGCTCAGCTTCTCCGGTCACAAAACTGTAATCTATGAAGGCCTGGTCATCAATCAGGATGGAATCTGCCGGAATCAATTCAGCATTTCGAATCAATATTTCATCCCCCTTATCCAGATCATTCACAATAATAGGCTTGTAGTCTTTGCCGATCAGCTTTAGCACTGCCAGGGGGAAGTAGCTCTTATAATCTCTGTCGAAAGAGAGGGCCTGATAGGTTCTGTTCTGAAACCATTTGCCAATGAGCAAAAAGAAAACCAGCCCCACCAGCGAATCGAAGTATCCTGAACCCGTATCGCTGGCTACCTCGTAAAAACTTCTGATGAAAAGAACACTCAGCCCCAATGCGATCGGCACATCTATATTAGCGTATTTCTGCTTAAGTGATTTGAAAGCCGACACAAAGTAGTCCCAACCGCTGTAGAACATCACTGGTAAAGCGAGTACGGCATTCAACCATCGGAAGAAGGTCTGATAGTTATACTCCAGCTCGGTAATTCCCAGGTAATGGGGAAAGCTGAGCAACATAACGTTACCAAAACAGAATCCGGCAATTCCCATCTTAATGAGGAGTTGCTTATCGAATTTCTGATAAACTGAATCAGCCTCCTCTTTCTTTTCCAGGTTAAAAACAGGGGTATAACCAATACTGTCGAGGAGTTCAGCCAGTGTTCTCAGACTGATTTGTTCCCGGTTGTAATGAACTGTCAGCCTCCTCTGGCTAAAGTCTACTTTAGAATCAATCACCCCGGGGTTCATTCTTTCCAGATGCTCCAGAAGCCAGATACAGCTGCTACAGTGAATATTCGGAATGGCAAGGGTTACTCGCTCATGCTTTCCGTCACTGAACTCCAGTACAGACCTCACGATTTCCTCATTGTCGAGAAAGTCGAAAAGTGCCGATTTATTCTTTTGGGTCACACCCGGGTTAGATTCCAGGGTATAGTAGTCGCACAGTTCATTCTCTGAAAGAATCTCATAGACTGTTTTACAGCCTGTACAGCAGAAGTCTTTATCATTAGAGGTGATCCGCCCTTTGTAACAGTCATCTCCGCAGTGATAGCACTTCGTTTCTTCTTTCAACAGGATCTGCGACATGCCTAATCTTTGTAGATAAATATAGGATGATTGAACAATTGAGTTTCGAATAACTCGGTACAATCGAGCAGTTCATTACCCAGTTCCGGGTCGACTATAACCAAAGGGTTTTGACACTCATTTTGAACATACTTGAAAAGGCTGGTCAGTGGTTCATCATACATATGTTGAGCACCCATATTTTTAAAATGAAGTTTGAGGTAGTTGACCAGCACCCTCTCTTTTTGAATTTCCAATTCATCTTCTGGTTCAATCATGAGTAACGAAAGTGGAAGGTCTCTAAACTCTTCAGCGAAAAGCTTGAGCAGACTCTTTACCATTCTAACCGTTTGCTGATTGCCCTCTAACGTCACTACCATACACTCAACCTTAAAGTTCTGCGGCAGCAATAACACGGGGCAGGCACTTTGATCGATCAGGTTCTTCAGTGATTCCAGAGAATGGCCTTTCTTAAGGTTGCCCATCTCAATAATCATCAGGTCTGCCACACTGGTCTGACTCATTAAAGTGGTCTCATTCTCTAAACCTCTCAATAAGTCGATGGTGTAACCATGCTCTTTACCGTATTGCTCTAACTTGATTTCGTTTTCAACCTTTGAGACTAACTGATCGAAGCTACCTTCCTGACCAGCAACAACCGAAACAGGCTTCAGTCCAAATACCTCTTCCAGGGAAAAAGCCTTGAAATACTTTTGATAGGATGTATGCAACAGCTTTTCACTCCTTTCGAGAAAGGGCATCAAACCGGTCTGATTGGCTGTAGCTAAGAGAATGATATGTTTCACGACCTTTGACTTTAATTGGTAATCAAAGGTATGTTGGAGTACAAATGACTCGATTGATGGCTATCAGATTAAAACATGATTAAAATCATGTTTAGGCATAGAAGTCAGCTTCGTGTATTAAACGCTGAGGATCAAGCACCTGAATCTTCTTGCCCTTCAGCCCGATAAGACCATCAGATTTAAACTCAGAAAGCAGCCTGATTACAGTTTCTGTGGCGGTTCCTACAATGTTGGCCAGATCTTCTCTGGAGAGGGCTATATCGATTACATCACTACCTTCTCCTTCCATACCGTAGGTTTCTTTCAGCATAATGATGGTGGCAGCCAGTCTCTCTCTCACTGATTTTTGAGCCAGCTGGGCCAGCTTTTCTTCCATAATGCCCAGTTCCTGACATACCGCTTTCATCAACTTCTGGAAAAAGGCAGGGTTTCTGTTCAGGATAGTAATAAAGTCACTCTTAGGGATAAAGCAGATGGCGGCTTGTTCCAGAACGGTACCACTGGCACCATAGAATTCCTCGCTCAACAGTGACCTGTAACCCAGGAAATCGCCAGGCTTAGCAATGAACAGAATCTGCTCCTTACCATTAGATCCCATTTTATACACCTTTACCTTACCATGGTTGATACAGAATACACCCATCGGACGCGTACCTTCATAGAACAGGGTTTGTCCTTTCTTGTAGGCAACACAAGACTTATGAGAAGAAAGTACTTCTAAATCATCTTGGGGCAATTCTGAAAAATGACTTTCACCTCTTGATTGGCAAAATTGGCATTGCAGGTCTATGTGGGTAGATTTCCGAGAACTCATACTTTGTCTTGAGATATTTAAAAATACTAAGCGAAAAGAAAATTGCCAAGTTCTGAAACAATAGTTGGTCAAATAAGTTGGCCGACTCCGAATAGTACAACAAATAGTAAAGTACTTAATGCCATCTGTTTGAGGAACGGATCTAACTCCTCAGATCGGGTATAGATCTTAACAGCTCTGGCATTGATGAAAAATAAAGGACAAACCAACAAGAACAAGAGTTGCTGGGGTCTTTCAAAGTTCAAAACAATAAAGACTACCGAGCACAGCAGTCCGATAATCAAAAGGGTCCAATGGTAGATAACAGCTGACTTCCTCCCTATTCTTACCGGTACAGATTTCTTACCCGCCTTCTTATCTGATTCAATGTCTCTGATATTGTTAACGTTCAGAACAGCTACCGAAAATAGTCCTACACTGACAGATGGAAGTATATATAGCCAGTTGATACTTTGTTCATAGAGATAGGCACTGCCCATTACGGCCACAAGGCCAAAAAATATCATGACGCTGATATCGCCCAGACCAGCATAGCCATAAGGCTTTTTCCCTGCTGTGTAGGTAATAGCAGCCAATATGCTCAACCCTCCCAAACCCAGGAAATACCAGAACACTTCACCAAAACCTCCAAAAGCCTGAAGGATCAGACCAATACCGCTGGCCAGAGATAGAATGGAGCAGATGATAATTGCCCTTAGCATAGCTGACTGACTAATGGCTCCGCTTTGCACTGCTCTCTGCGGACCAGTGCGCTCCGCGCTATCAGCTCCGTGAATAGAGTCACCATAGTCGTTGGCCAGATTAGATAATACCTGTAAGAAAATGGTGGTTAAGGCACAAAGGCCAAAAACAGCCCAGTCGAAATGACCTGAAGCAGCAGCTAAAAAAGCTCCCATACCAATGGATGCTAATGCCAGCGGAAGGGTGCGTAATCGAAAAGCTTCAAGCCACTTTTTCATGCTATAGCTGACCGGTGATTTGCTCGTCCAGAGGATTAACTGATGATGGGTAGAAACCAATGACTTCACCCTTTTCATTCAAAAGGTATTTGCAAAAGTTCCAGTTTGGTTTTTCTCCGCTTTGCTCTTCAAGCCAGGTATAAAGCGGATGCCTGTCGCTACCCACTACCGATATTTTCTCAAACATCTGGAAAGTTACCCCATAGTTGGCCTCACAAAAGGCGACAATATCTTCATTGCTTCCTGGCTCCTGCCCTCCAAAATTATTGGCAGGAAAACCTAATACTGCGACATCTTTGCCGAACTGCTCATGCAGGTTTTGAAGGTCTTCATATTGTGGTGTGTAACCGCATTTGGAAGCTACATTCACAATGAGCACCTTCTTACCTTTATACATATTCAGGTCTACTGCTTTACCATCTATTCCTTTCAATTCGAAGTCATAAAAACTCATGTCGTTAGATTTTAGGGGGATGAATAATAAGAGAATCAGGCTCAGGTATTTCATTTTACATTCTGTCTGGTACTTCAATTCCCAATAACTGCATGCATTTGCGTATTGTTTCTGCAGTAAGGGCAGAGAGAGCAATTCTGAACTGCATCAATGTCTGATCGTCTTCATTGAAAATGGAGAGTTCAGCATAGAAGCGGTTATATTCCTTGGCCAGATCGTAAACGTACTGAGCAATAACAGCCGGTGAATATGATTCTGCAGCTGTTTGTAGTTTATCTCTGTACTGACCGATTGAGAAAATCAGGTCTTTTTCCGTCTGATGAATTTCCTTAACACCATCGAAATTAATTCCTTCAATCGACAGTCCCAGTTGCTCTGCTTTTCTCTGAATAGAGCTGATTCGGGCATAAGTGTATTGAATAAATGGACCGGTATTTCCCTGGAATTCAATAGATTCTTCCGGATTGAAGAGCATTCTTCTGCGCGGATCTACCTTCATCAGGTAATACTTAACAGCTCCCAGCGCCAGTTTCTCATAAAGATCCGATGCCTGCTCTGGTGTGAATCCATCAATTTTGCCCAACTCTTCTGTTCTGGCCTTGGCAGTATCTACCATTTCCTGAATCAGATCATCGGCATCAACTACGGTCCCTTCTCTGGATTTCATTTTTCCGGTTGGCAGGTCTACCATACCGTATGAAAGGTGATAGCAGGCATCTGCCCACTCATAACCCAATTTCTTAAGGATCAGGAACAAGACTTTGAAATGGTATTCCTGCTCATTCCCTACCGTGTAGATCAATTGACTGAGTCCCGGGAAATCATCGAAACGCATGAGTGCGGTTCCGATATCCTGAGTCATATAGACTGAGGTACCATCCTTTCTCAGGAGTAGTTTCTCGTCTAAGCCTTCATCAGTCAGGTCTACCCAGACAGAGCCATCTTCCTTCTTAAAGAATACGCCCTTCTCAAGCCCTTCCAGCACACGATCTCTTCCGATCAGGTAGGTATCACTCTCGTAATATAGCTTATCGAAATCGACTCCCATTCGCTCATAAGTGGCATTGAACCCATCATACACCCAGCCGTTCATTTTCTCCCAAAGGGCATAAACTTCAGGGTCTTTCTCTTCCCACTTTCTAAGCATTTCCTGAGCTTCCAATAAGATTGGAGCTTCCTTTTCGGCCTTTTCCTGTGCTACTCCCTGACTCACCATCTCAGCAATTTCTGCCTTGTAGGCTTTATCAAAAGCCACATAATATTTACCTACCAGGTGGTCTCCTTTGATTCCGGATGATTCAGGCGTTTCACCTTCTCCGAATTTCTGCCAGGCCAGCATGGACTTACAGATGTGAATTCCGCGATCATTAATGATCTGTACTTTCTTTACTGTATTACCGGCTGCTTCCAGAATGCGGGCCACAGAATTACCCAGGAAGTTATTTCTCAGGTGTCCGAGGTGCAATGGTTTGTTGGTGTTGGGAGAAGAATACTCTACCACCACTGTCTTTCCGGTAGACGGGATATCGAAAACAGGAGACTGACTAATCTCTGTCCCATTGAACAAGTCGGCAAACTGCTGTACCTGTGAAGTTTCGGAAATAGACAGGTTCAAAAAGCCCTTCACTGTATTGAATGCGCTAACTACCGAAGTATGATCAACCAAAAACCGGCCAATCTCCTCTCCGGTTTGCTCAGGGCTCTTCCTCGAAATTCTGGCCAATGGAAAGGTGACGTAGGTATAGGTTCCCTCAAAATCTTTTCGGGTAGGTTGTAGTGCTATGTCGTCAGCCGCCAGGTCATGTGCATACAATGACTTAAGTGCTTCGGAAATGCCCTGTTTAATTTTTTGTTCCATTTTTAGAAATTCTCGATCAATGAATCGGTTGTAGCCTCTAATATTTCGAAGGCGTGTTCTGCCATCTTGTTTTCAGTGTCCAAAGTTGGGTTCACCTCTACAATTTCCCAACAACAAACCCTTTTATCTTTGATCAGTTCGCGATTTAGTTCGAAGGCCTGCTCTTTTTTAAGTCCGTTAGGAACAGGGGTACCTGTACCGGTTGAGACGGAAGTGTCCAGGCTATCCACATCAAAAGAGATGTAAATCTGATCACATTCCTTCAGAAGTTTCAGGGCTTCTTTAGCCACTTTCTTCACTCCCTTGTGATTGACTTCTTCGGTTGAAAAATTCCTGATTTCATATTTATCGATGAGATGGTCTTCAGGCTTTTCGGTATCTCTTACCCCAATGAACACAATGTCTTTAGGGTCGATCTTTGGTCCGTTTCCACCAATTTGTTTAATCTTCTCCCAAATGGCCTCGGTTTCTTCTTCCACATCATTCTCCTCACATTCCTCATTATCCATTCCGGTCACCATAGCCAGTGGCATACCATGCATATTTCCGGATGGAGTGGTGTAAGGCGAATGAAAATCGGCATGAGCGTCTATCCAGATTACACCCAGCCGCTTATCGGGATCAGCCTTTTTAATGCCGCAAATTGTTCCGGCTGCAGTAGAGTGATCTCCTGCCAGTACAATGGGAAACAGTCCGTTTTCACGCAAATCGGCAATGGTGTTGCATACCCTGTCTACCATGGTATAAACACCTTCGGCATACTTGGCAAACTGGAATTGCGGATCGCCAAAAAGTAATCTGTTCTCGTCCTGTATACTCACAGGTTCAAAGCGCATGAAAAAATTGGAATGCCTTTTAATGCTGGCGATTTTCATCGCATCAATCCCCATGCTAGCGCCTCTCGTGCCCGCTGCAATTTCTGAACGGACCTCGACTAGCCTTATCTTCCTCATATTTCAAATTTTGTTACCAGCCCAATATGTAGGCGAACATTAATGGAGCCACAATAGTGGCATCGGACTCCACAATATATTTTGGTGTATCGATATCGAGTTTACCCCAAGTGATCTTTTCGTTCGGCACTGCCCCTGAATAAGACCCATAACTGGTGGTAGAATCAGAGATCTGGCAGAAATAGCTCCAGAACGGAATGTCATGCATTTCCAAATCCTGATACATCATGGGTACAACACAAATCGGGAAGTCACCGGCAATACCTCCACCAATCTGGAAGAAACCAACACCCTTTCCACTTGAATTATTTTTGTACCAGTCTGCCAACCAGGTCATGTATTCAATACCTGACTTCATGGTTGAAGCCTTCAATTCTCCTTTAATGCAGTAAGAGGCAAAGATGTTACCCATGGTAGAGTCTTCCCATCCGGGTACCACGATAGGCAGGTTCTTTTCGGCAGCAGCCAACATCCAGCTATTCTTAGGGTCTATCTCGTAGTATTGCTCCAGATCTCCTGAAAGCAACATTTTGTACATATACTCATGCGGGAAATATCTTTCACCGGCATCTTCAGCCTTCTTCCATTGGAAATGGATATGCTTCTGCAACCTTCGGAAAGCCTCTTCCTCAGGAATACAGGTATCAGTCACCCGGTTCAATCCTCTTTCGAGTAATGCCCACTCCTCTTTTGGAGTCAGGTCGCGGTAGTTAGGCACTCTTTCGTAGTGAGAGTGTGCCACCAGGTTCATGATATCTTCTTCCAGGTTAGCCCCGGTACATGAAATAATATCGATTTTATCCTGACGAATCATTTCAGCCAGACTCATTCCCAGCTCAGCGGTACTCATGGCACCGGCCAGAGTGACCATCATTTTTCCACCTTCTGACAGGTGAAGCTTGTAACCTTTGGCCGCATCGACCAGGGCTGCTGCATTAAAATGGCGATAGTGTTTTTCTATGAATGAGGTTATGGGTGTATTCGACATAAAACGATCTTTATCAGTTGTTTGCAAAAATGCTAATTTCTCATCATTTCGCTTAATATTCGACTCGCAAATTCAACTGCTGTAAATTCTATTATGTTTTTTAATTTAGAGCTGATTTGCAATTCACAATTTGTTTTAATCTTTGCGAATTATCTATAGACAAGGCATATAAATGAAGAGCTACTACGACCTGATTGACCAGACATTTGAATTTCCCACCAAAGAATTTAAAGTGAATGGTAAGTACCTGGAGTTTCATGATATACCACTTAAAGAAATCATCAAGGAACATGGTACCCCTTTAAGAATCACCTACTTACCCAAGATTTCTCAGAACATTCAGAGTGCAAAATCCTGGTTTGAAAAAGCCATGAAGAAGCATAAGTATGAGGGAACCTATACCTATTGTTATTGCACCAAGTCGAATCACTTCAGCTTTGTTTTAGATAAGGTTATTGAAAATGGTTGTCAGATTGAAACCTCTTCTGCTTTCGATATTCCGATTATTCGCAGCCTGCACAAGAAAGGCAAGATCGACAAAAACACCCTGGTGATCTGTAACGGATTCAAAAGACCGCTTTACACGCAATACATTAGCGAGCTCATTAATGACGGTTTCAACAACTGCGTTCCTATTCTGGACAACCTGAATGAGCTGGACTACTACAAAGAGCATATCAAAGATGACTTTAAGGTAGGCATCAGAGTAGCTGCTGATGAAGAACCAAACTTTGAGTTCTATACTTCAAGGCTGGGAATCCGATACGGAGACATTAAGGATTACTACAAAGAACAGATTGAAGGCAGTAAGGCCACGCTCAAAATGCTGCACTTCTTTATTAATACCGGCATTAAAGACACCGCCTACTACTGGAGTGAGTTGAGCCGCTTTATGTACAAGTATTGCGAGCTGAAGAAGATTTGCCCTTCTCTCGACACTGTAGATATTGGTGGTGGATTCCCTATCAAAACCTCACTCACTTTCGAGTACGACTATGAGTACATGGTGGAACAAATCGTTGAAAACATTCAATGGATCTGTAACAAGAACAATGTACCGACTCCAAACATTGTCACTGAGTTTGGCAGCTTCACGGTAGGTGAAAGCGGTGCTCACATTTACTCAATTCTGGATCAGAAGCTTCAAAACGACAAGGAGCTTTGGTATATGATCGATGGATCTTTCATTACTCATTTACCTGATGCCTGGGGCCTGAATCAGAAATACATTCTATTGGCCATCAGCAAATGGGATCATCCATTCCATAAGGTGAACATGGGTGGTTTAACCTGCGATAGTATGGACTACTACAACTCAGAAGCCCATACTTCAGAGGTGTTCCTTCCGCTGATTGAAGAAGATGAAAATCTGTATGTGGGCTTCTTCCATACCGGGGCTTATCAGGAATCACTGGGTGGCTATGGTGGTATTCAGCATTGTCTGATTCCGGCACCAAAGCACGTGCTCATTGACCATGATGAAAATGGTAATCTGGTGAATCGCGTATTTGCCGAAGAGCAGGTAGAAGAGACCATGCTGAAGACTTTGGGTTACTAATAGCCGGAAAGACCTTTTATTCCAGATTCATGAGTAAGGAATTCCCACACCTGCTGACCGATCGGCTTTGCCTGAACAAACTACAGTCAGCCGATATTAACGCCATTGTGGAGATGGCCGGGAATAAGAATGTCTCAAAGAATACGCTGAACATTCCCCATCCTTATGAGCCGGAACACGCCAGGGCCTGGCTAAACATGATTGACGAAGGTTTTGAAAAAGGAACCATTACCACCTTTGGCATCAGGCTCAATACTGACCAAAGCCTGATTGGAGCCATTGGCCTGAGAATAGAGCCCAGGTTCAATCGGGCTGAATTAGGTTACTGGATTGGAGAAGGCTACTGGAACAAAGGCTATGCTACTGAAGCTTTGGCTGCTGCCTTGAAGTTTGGCTTCCTTGAGTTGAAGCTCAACAAAATATTGGCAACACATCTGGTGGAAAATCCTGCCTCAGGTCGGGTCATGATTAAAAACGGCATGATCAAGGAAGGAGAGCTTAAGGAGCACATCCTTAAAAATGATGTGTATTTGAGTCTGGTACAGTATAGACTTACCAGGCAGGAGTACCTAAGCCTGAATAGTTGAACTCTATAGACCTGCTGTCGTTGTCTATGAATCATAGGTTCAAACATCCGGAAGAATATACAAGCATATGAAAAACCTGGAAAACTGCATTCGAGAGCAGGTCGATGTAAACACCTCCACTGTAGAATCTATCCTTTCCAGGTTTGAAAGGATAGCACTGAAGCGTGGTGACTATTTCCTGAAGCCCGGATCTGTTTGCAGAAAGATGGCATTTATCGACTCAGGCTATATGCGCATGTTCAATATGGCAGACGGAAAAGATATTACGCTATGGATTGGAAGCCAGGGTAAGTTTATTACTTCTCTGGCCAGCTTTACCTTCCTCACTCCTAACTTCTGGAACATTCAAGCTATTACAGATTGCCAGCTACTGGTCATAGACAGAGAGTCACATTTCGAACTCTGCCAGCAAGAACCAAAGTGGTTGGAATTTGACAATAAACTTCTCGCAAATGCATATGCCCTTTTGGAAAAGAGCATGTTTGCTCAACTTCATACTACTGCCAAACAAAGGCTAGACAATCTGTTGGAAGAAGAACCGGAACTATTCCTGAATGTACCTCTTCAGTATATTGCCTCAATGATTGGTATTACTCCCGAGTCACTGAGCAGACTAAGAAAACATCGCTGACTTTGGTTTCTTAACAAATATCAAGAGCATTTAGGATGCCGATGCAGAGTTTTGTGAGAAACAAAACCATTATGAACCGCATCCAAAAAGCACTTACTTCCAATGCCCTCTTCTCTGGTATATCAGGATTAATGATTCTACTGCTGAGCGGAGAACTCAATAAACTATTTGAAACCGGCAGTCAGCCTGCTTTTATGATGGTAGGTTCAGGTCTGCTGCTTTTCGCTCTGTTTATACTCAGCACTACTAAAACCCAGAATCCTGTTAGTGCTCTTCTGATCATTGTCATGGATTTGATGTGGGTTATTGCCAGTATTTATGTATTGATTCTCAACCCCTTCTCTGTCTCTCCATTGGGTCAGTATATCATAATAGCCATTGGAGTGATGGTGCTCCTAATGGCCATCAATCAAATAAAGGCTCTCTCCTTACTGGACAATATTAACGGTCAGGTCAAATCCATCTCCTTTAACAAAGAGGTGAACAGCTCAAGACCAAAGGCCTGGAAAGTGATATCAGATATCGCCAACTATCATAAGGTGGCTTCAAATATAGATGGAGTACAAATTCTTTCGGGTGAAGGAAAAGGAATGGTTAGACAATGCAGTCACGGAAAAGACCATTGGACAGAAACCTGTACCTCCTGGATTGAAGAGCATGAATACTCCTTTCTTGTCGATACTGCTGCTTCAGATTATCCCTTTCCCTTTAGTTACCTGAAAGGAACATGGGAATTGCATTCCACATCACCCAAGAAGACCCGGATTGAAATGACTTTCGAATTCCAGTTCAGAAAGAAATTCCAGACCTGGCTCATTTACCCCTTAATGAAAAACAAGTTTCAGAAAGTCGGTGAAGACTTACTGAACTCATGGATGTATCAAATTGAAAATGAAGTATAGGTATCTATCCCTTAAGATCGCAGACCTGACTACCCAATCAGTTTCTTTACATTCTCTGGCGGTCGGCCGATCACGGCCTCTTTTCCCTTGATGACTATCGGTCTTTCAATAAGCTTGGGATGCTCTACCATGGCTTTGATCCATTCTTCGTCAGAAAGGTTCTTGCCCTTGTATTGTTCCTTGTAGATGGCTTCTCCTTTGCGCAGCAGTTGTTCAGGTTTAATCCCCAGCATGTTAATGATATCGGCCAACTCTTCTTCCGAAGGAACGGTTTTCAGGTATTCTACCACCTGAACCATTTCGCCACTCTCTTCAATTAACTGAAGTGTTTCCCTGCTCTTTGTACACCTCGGGTTGTGTAAAATCTTTAACATATCAATACTTTCTCGCTGTCAGAATAATCTTTCCGCTGCCATTACAATTCTTGCATTTGATGCCAAAATCATCTTTACCCCTACCGGAGCAATAATAGCAGTCTACCTCTTTTTCAAGTATCTCTCCCGGAAGTTTCAGTTTAGGCTGCCAGGCCTTGGCTGAACTCTCCTTTTCGTACTTCTTAGCCCTTAACAGGTAGGTAATGTATTTGATCTCTTCCAGCTTTGGATAAGCCTTCACCATTTCGATCACATTGTTGAAATACATTTCCTTGTTTCCCTCTTTCAGCGACCATTTTCTTTTCGAAATAATATACCTTGCCTCAAGATTATCAATCTTGTGTGTTTTGGAATTACGCCCCATAATAAGTTGAAGAAAATAAAAATTAATTCATGATAAAATGAAAACTTCATTAAATCAAGACTTAAATATATCAAAAATGGTTCATGGAGTCTGGCGTCTGGCCGACTGGAACTACTCGAATAAAGAGATAGAAGAACTGGTTGAAGGATGCCTGGAACTGGGCATAAATACCTTCGATCATGCCGACATTTATGGCGATTATTCATGTGAGACCCTTTTTGGTGAAGCCCTGAAGAACCGGAGCGACCTGAAAGAGCAAATGAAGATCGTGACCAAGTGTGGCATCAAACTGATCTCTGAAAAAAGACCTGAGCACAGAATCAAGCATTACGATACCAGCTATGAACATATTACATGGTCGGCAGAGAATTCACTCAAGATGCTGGGAGTTGATGTTATTGATGTACTGCTGATCCACAGACCTGATCCTTTCATCGATACGCATGAGGTGGCCAAGGCATTTAGCAAACTCAAGGAAGAAGGAAAGGTAAAGGCCTTTGGAGTAAGTAACTTTCTGCCTCACCAGTTTAAAGCATTGCAGGCTGCGCTCGATTTCCCTCTGGTGACCAATCAGATTGAAATCTCATGTGTCTCACTCAAGGAGTTCGACAATGGCAGCTTAGACTTATGCCAGGAGCTGAATATTCAGCCGATGGCCTGGTCGCCATTGGCTGGAGGAGCCATCTTCAATGCGCAAACGCATCGTATGATGACCTTGAAAAATGTACTTCACAAGATTTCGGACCAATACAGTACCACCATTGATGTGATCATGTATGCCTGGCTACTGGCGCATCCTGCAGGCATTATCCCGGTGATTGGAACCGGGAAAATAGAAAGAATCAAGGCGGCCTATTCGGCCCTGGACATTCAGCTTTCAAGACAGGAGTGGTTCGAAATATGGGTAGCTTCAAGAGGTGAAAGCGTACCTTAGGCCGGCAGAACACCTCATCAGCATTCACGATCTAACATAACTACTATAACGACCTATGAGCCAGCATAACTTGAGTTTCCCCATCGGGCCATTTAAAGCCCCTGAAGTAATAAGCCAGGAAGTACTGGCCGGGTGGATACAGGAAATTGATGAGGTGCCCTACCGATACCGGCAAGCCGTTCAATCCTTGACTGACGAGCAACTGGATACTCCCTACCGACCTGATGGCTGGACAGTGAGACAGGTAATTCATCATGTACCTGATAGTCACCTGAACTCATATATCCGCTTCCATTGGGCATTGACTGAAGACCAGCCTACCATTAAAGCTTATGATGAAAAGGCCTGGGCTGAGTTGAGCTACCAACAGGAAGTCCCCGTCCGGGTATCACTCGGTTTGCTGGAGTCTATACACGCCAGATGGGTCATCTTATTGAGGCAGATGACAGAAGCTGATCTTGAAAAGGCCTTCATTCACCCTGAAAGCAAGGCTGTTTTACAATTAAAAACAGTCATAGGTATGTACGCCTGGCATGGGGAACATCACCTTCAGCATATACTTCAACTCAAAGAAAGAAAAGGCTGGTAAAAGGGGCTTCTCAGGTATTTCATACTTTAGTATGAATGCTTAGAGCGGGCATTCACTCAACTTTAAAACAAAAAATCATGGATAAATCAGTAGGAGCTATCGGTTGGATCGACCTCACCGTTAACCAGGCCGAGGATGTGAAGGACTTTTATGCTGAAGTGGTTGGCTGGAAACCGGAACCTGTCTCTATGGGAGACTATAACGACTATAACATGTGTACTGATGGTGAGCCCAAGGCCGGCATTTGTCACAAGAAAGGACCGAATTCACACATTCCTTCTCAGTGGATGCTCTACATTAATGTGGCTGATATGGACGCTAGTTGTGAAGCAGTTAAAAAGCTGGGCGGCAAATTACTCACAGAGATACAAGAGATGAAAGGTTATGGCAGATTTTGCCTTATTGAAGATCCGGCCGGAGCCACCTGTACTCTCTTCGAACCAATGGCTGACTAATTTTCGTATGTAGGCCAAATCTTCTAAATTCATATTACCTAAAACCAAAATATGAAGACTGTTACTGTTTGGTTCTTTTCACTTATTGCCATTTTTTTCTCTGCCGACAAAGACTGTATGACCTGTAATAAGCAGGATAGTCAGTACCTCTGTGCTTCGAACACATTGCCCATTAATAACAGACTCTGTATAGATATTACCGAAGTCCCGGCTCATGTCTATAAAGATTATCTGGCTTCTTTAGCGGCTGAGTTCGGACGGGAAAGCGATGAGTTTTCACAGGCAGAGCCCAACTATGGTCTATGGGCTCAGGTTTTTGAGGGAGTATCAGCCAATGCACTCAAAGAAAAGTTTATCTCTACTGATGAGTTGGCCCTGATGCCAATCATGGGTATCAGCTTTGAACAGGCGAATAATTTTGCCGCATGGAGAACTAAAACCATGGAAGCCTTACTCAATGAGATGGGTAAAAATGAGCGGGCAGCATTCCCCAAGAAATTCAGATTCAGACTGCCCAGCGAAAATGAATGGGCGAGAATCCGATTTTTGATCCAGGATAAAAAAATGCTCAAGCAATTAGAGAAAATTGCCAAATCGAATGAGTCATCTTTCAAGCTCTCTAAAAGTGACCTGATGTCTTCCAGTCAGAAAATAAAGCCAGTTTACTTTGAGGCTGCCGAAGACATTGGCTTCTATAATGTTTTTGGCAATGTTGCCGAAATGACCTCCACTAAAGGAGTAGCGATGGGCGGCAGTTGGCAAAACCCCAATTCCGGCAAGGTCTTCACCCAGCCCTTTACTTATGATGGTGCTTCTGCGGCAGTTGGTTTAAGAATGATTTTCGAGATTATAGAATAAACATGAGGATAATGGCCACCACAACAAAGGCCAGTACAATGAGTTTCCAGACACCTGAGTAGATAGCCTCTTCAGAAGCCTGCGCATTCCTCATGGCCTCTAACCAAACCGGTGGTTTCCCTCCCTTCCCTTCACTCTCGATTTTCCTTTCAACAGGTTCTGCTAAAAGCTCATGGAAGAAGTAATAAGTCTTTTCGTCTCCGTATTCATAAATCTTCTGCCCCACTTTGAGCTTTCCACAGTAGATAGACGAGCGAAAGGAATTGTCACTGCTTTCATCAATAAAGCTCAGGCCCAGACAAAGGCTATCTCCCAGACTGATCTTTAGTTGTCCTCCCTGTTTAAAATTCAGTTCAGATATTCTGGCTTTAAAGGAGGACTTGTCCATGGTATAATCAACTTGTTCTTCCAGTTCGACATCAATCTGCTCCACCCCTGCTTCAGCAAGGATTTGATTCAGCTCTTCTGTCTTTGCAAAATGATAAAAGAAACTATCCGACTTCAGTATATAGCCCTCCAGTTGAGCATTGTATAAGCGGAATAACTTCAACTGATTCATGGGAACCACTCCGGTCTTGAGATAAATACCATCTGGCCCGACAACCAGCTTACGCTCACTTTTCGAAGAGAATAGATAAAACTTTGTCATGCACTTAGACTAAGCCGGCCACCACAAAACCCATATAGGTACCCAAACCTGTACCCAGGGAGCCCGCGAGAATGGCCGGAAGTAGTAAATCATTTCTTTTGAAGCTCTTGGCCAAGGCTAAAGCTGTACTGGCACCACCAATATTGGCTTGTGAAGCTATGGCTATAATGGACCAGTCTGATTTTAACAGTAAGCCCATAAGTATCAGAAAAGCACCATGAACCAAAACAATCATGACCGTAAAAAGCAGAATGCTTACCGCATGTTCACCCACCTCAACCAAGGCCGTAAGCTCACAAAATGCTCCCACTACAACCAAAAAGAGGTAGACCGCAAACATACCCAGCAACTTGGCTCCGGGAATGTTCTGAATCACTTTCAACTGTGCTAAAACCAGTGCAATGGTGGTTAATATGAGAACAGAAGGAATGGCTGTTGACTCTGCCAAAGCATCTGAAACCAGCATGGCAGCTAAGCCGATGAACAACATAAGCCCTAGCCTGAGTGGTCCTACATGTTCTCGCTCCGTATAGTTTTCTACCTTTTCAGATCCTGCCACAATCAGTTCTTTATGGGGCCTGAGCTTCATCATTATAGCCGGCAAGCTCAGCGTAACCAACATCCAGACAGCCGTTACAATATTGTCTGCCACTACGATTCCGGTATAAATAGCACCTTCTCTCACGATATCATAATGCAGGGCTACGGCATTGAAATTGGCACTTCCTCCAGTATAGGTGCCCGTCATCATTCCGGCAATAGCTGCATAGTTCTGACCGAAAACCTCCTGATAGTCGATCAGGTTAAGAGCCACAATCACTCCCAGAGTCGTACCCATAGCTCCCATCACAAAAGCCAGCAGCATAGGCAGGCCGGCTTTCTTTAACTCCTTTAGATTTACTCCCAGCAACAAATAAAAGATACTGGCAGGAGCTACATATTTAAAGATAGAATCATAGACCGGACTGGCATTGGAGGCGGAAGGAATCAACCCAAGATTGGCTAATATGGCACCGAGAATAATCACCAGCAGCGGACCACTGATATGTTTGAGTATGGTATTCCTGGTTAGCCACTCACTGACGAAGATCAGCCCGCAAAGCACTGTGAGAATATACAGTGGGTTTTGGATCATGGATTTTAAGATAGGGATTTACAACTTAACTTTAAGCCAAAATCAATTTAAGCATAAGCAGATCAGTCGAAATTTATGTCTGAATTATTGAGAACCATTTTCCCTCCAGAGAAAGTAAGCTCTTCTGAATTCGAAGAAATTCTCTCCAATCATAGTAAAAAGGATTTTCAGAAGAAGCAGCACATTATCAATAGCGGAGACATCAATAAGCAGTTCTGGTTTGTTGAAAGCGGCTTTGCCCGTTCCTACATTATCAATAGTGAGGGAGAAGAAATAACCACAGGCTTCTTCGGCAAAGGTGACATTGTCATTGACTGGGAATCATTCTTTATGAGGTCTGCCACTCTCGAATCTATTGAGTGCCTCAGTGATATGGTGCTATGGGAAATTCAACAAGACGACTTCCAACGCTTATTCGATAGTGTTGATTCCTACAGGGAACTGTGCCGGGCCATTCTGGTTACCTCGCATTTCAAACTCAAGAAGTATCATTTATCCTTTGTGGCTGACTCAGCCCTGGAAAGGTATCAGAAGCTGCTTCAAACCAGGCCGGACATTGTGCAGGAAGTTTCACTCAAACACATTGCCTCATATCTGGGCATCACAGATACATCGCTCAGTAGAATCAGAAAAGAAA
Organism: Roseivirga sp.; assembly: GCF_965216855.1. Taxonomy (NCBI): domain Bacteria; kingdom Pseudomonadati; phylum Bacteroidota; class Cytophagia; order Cytophagales; family Roseivirgaceae; genus Roseivirga; species Roseivirga sp. Next base: position 1,247,477 of record NZ_OZ244204.1, read on the forward strand.
TGAGTCTCAATCGAGGTAACTGATTTCTTTCTTGTCATATGCGAAGAAAATGAAAACCAGGCCGGGGTAATTTTGGGCACTGTTAATCAAAAAAAACCGTGTCATGGAAAACGTCTTTTCCTTCCTTCCCCTATCATTTATAGCCATAACTCTGGCCTCCTTATTTTTAATTTACCGGGCTACGCAAGACAAGCGAACCTTAATCATTCTTTCAGTATGGGCCATAATTTTGACAGTACTGAGTCTCAATGGCTTTTATGCAGACCTTGATGCTATTCCTCCCAGACCTATTTTTCTATTTGTCTCTATCATTCTGCTGGTCATATTTTTAAGCAGAACCTTAAAGCCCGGTATAGGAGCTGTGAAAGCCCTGTTGGCAATCCATATACTCAGAATATTTGTAGAATTAGTCTTACACCAGATATACATCAAAGGAGACATTCCGGTCGACATGACCTATGAGGGTTTCAACTTCGATATTATTTCAGGTATTTCAGCTTTGGTGCTTTTCCTTCTCGTGCAAAGCCAGGGTGTTGAGAAATACCGAAAGCTCATTTACTACTGGAATTTCCTTGGACTGGCTTTACTGGCCATTGTAGTCATCACTGCGATTCTCTCTTTACCTACACGCTTCCAGCAACTCAACTTTGATCAGCCAAATGAGGCGGTGCTTTACTTTCCTTATGTGTTATTGCCAGGGATCGTAGTGCTTATTGTCTTACTATCCCATATTCTTCTGCTAAAAACCCTAGGTAAGGGTAAAGCATAAAACAAGTCACTTTCTGTTGGGTTTGACCTGAGTGTATATCTCGGAGATAGTCGCTATGTTTAAGTCTTAATCCAGGCTTATGAAGCGACTTCTATTTCCTCTTTTGTTGATTCCTCTCCTTTGGAGCTGTGAAAAAGATACATCTGAAAGCACTTCAACCCCTAACATCATTATTGTGTTCACTGATGACCAGGGTTATCAGGACATTGGCACCAACGGAGCTGTGGGTTTCGAAACACCCAACCTGGATCGCATGGCTGCAGAAGGCATCCGTTTCACTGACTTCTATGCGGCTCAGGCCGTTTGTTCAGCATCCAGAGCCGGACTGCTAACTGGTTGCTACCCCAACCGGCTGGGCATTCATGGCGCTTTCATGCCCAACGCCAAAAAAGGACTAAACCCGAACGAGGTCACCATTGCCGAAATGCTGAAAGACAATGGATACCAAACCGCTATATATGGCAAATGGCACCTGGGTGATGCGCAGGAGTTCCTGCCTACCCGACAGGGTTTTGATGAGTATTTTGGCATTCCCTATTCTAATGACATGTGGCCCTACCACCCACAACAAGGCCCTGTCTTCAATTTCGGACCATTACCCCTATATGAAAATGAAGAGATCATAGACACACTAACCGATCAGTCATCTCTCACTACTCAGATTACTGAGAGAAGTGTAGACTTTATCAGGCGCCATAAAGACCAGCCCTTCTTTCTTTATGTAGCACATCCTCAGCCCCATGTCCCTCTTTTCGTTTCTGATAAATTCAAAGGCAAATCAGAAAGGGGGCTTTATGGCGATGTGATTATGGAGATAGACTGGTCAGTAGGCGAAATACTAAAAGAACTAAAAGCTCAGGGCATTGACGAAAATACATTGGTGATTTTCACTTCTGACAATGGTCCCTGGCTGAACTATGGAGAGCATTCAGGCAGCGCCTTGCCTTTAAGGGAAGGTAAAGGCACCGCACTGGAAGGTGGTCAGCGAGAGCCGGCCATTGCCCGTTGGCCTGGTAAACTGGAAGCCGGTAAAACCATTTCCACTCCCATGATGAACATTGATGTATTACCCACCATTGCAGAAATAACCGGAAGTCAGTTACCCCAACAAACCATTGACGGCAAGAGTGTATGGAAGGTATGGACAGGTGAAACAAGTGACAGTCCACAGGAGGCCTATTACTTCTACTATCATGTGAATGAATTGCAAGGAGTGCGATATAAGAACTGGAAAATGTACTTCCCCCACTCTTATCGAAGTCTGAATGGACGTGAGGGTGGAAAAGACGGCCTACCGGTTCCCTATGAATACCTGAAGTTTGAAGAGATTGCCCTCTATGATCTCAGCCAAGACATCAGTGAAACTACCGATGTGGCCAGTGAATATCCCGAGGTAGTGGAAGAAATCAAGGCATTGGCAGCTAACATGCGTCAACGTCTGGGAGATGCGCTTACTCAGGTAGAGGGTTCAGAAACAAGGCAGCCGGGTATGATTGAGAACTAGCCTGAATCTATTGATTGAACCGGTATACATACCTTTCCGGCCCCAGCACATTTGACGGAAGATTGGTATCGCTAATATCGTCCTTAAACTTCCACTCTATGCTGATGGCCTTATCATCAGCATAATCCTCCATACCTCTTCGTTCGTCCACCAGACCAATAAAGCCCGATGTTGTCGTTTGATAGATCTTCGTCCAGCCCTGGTCAGCTACCATTTGGTAACCAAACACTTCATTGTAATAGTTTTGCTGGGCCAATAAATCACGGTGATAGGTCCAGGTGATAGAACCATAGAAATACAAGTCATTAATTTTAGTCTGTATTCTGGGAAGATCAGCAAGCGCAGCCATGAATAGTTCATTTTCCGGATGCTGTTTGAATTGCTCAAATTCTAACAGGTAACCTTCCGGATCAATAGCCACAAAACCATCGTGTGGACCGCCCTCTTTCGGTTTGTAGGTATATTTGATTTTTACGCCTTTCTGCTGAACATAGGTATACCATTCCGGTAGCTGATCAGTAAGCAGAGCAATTGCGGTAGACTTGGGTAAACCTGCCGGAAATTCCTCCGATACCGGGTTTACCTGAATATAAGCATCTACCCCAATCTGAAAGCGATTGGCACCAACTCTGGTTAAGCCCAAAGTTTCACCATAAAAGGCCAATGCCTGATCGACATTCTCATAATACAAATGAGTGATTTGCTCCTGTATACTCAGTGAAGAATAGGTTCTGAAATCAGAGTTAGCCATTAGCAATTCACTGATTCCCTGTGGGCTGTAGCCTAAAAGCCGGCCCATCCTTCTACCTAATTCGATTGGACTACTCTCACCCGCCTTAACATCTGCCTTCAGCTGATCATATTGAGTCTTCCTTAATTCATCTTTATAAATACCAAAAATGGATTTACGCTCTGTCAACGCCCCATCGTACAAAGGCGTGACCGGGAAATTGTCTTCTCTAAAAATGCTAAGGCCCATAGACTCTGCGATGTTCAAGAAATCCGCCTCAAAAGCATCCGCCTCAGCCGGTTCAAAAATAGGGCTTAGGGCCATTGGCTTGGCCGTATTACTAACCATTTCACAGTAGACTTCAAAAGCATCTAAGGTTTTAGCTTTTTCTGATTCACAGGAAAAAAGAAAACAACTTAACGAGAGAACAAGGATTTTCAGAGTCACTTTCATCGAATCAGGTTTATACATTGTCAAAAGTAATCTTCTATTTGATTTTCAGAAAAAAAGGTAGGAATATGCTATTTCAACCTTAACAAATAGAGATGAGCAGAATTGACAGACGGAATTTTTTAAAGAAAACCTCACTTACAGCAGCAGCACTGGCAACCGCTACAGCCTTCGATAGTTGTGCTGCAGAAGAGCAGGAAAGACCCACAGGCTCCCAGTATATGGGAGATTTTGCAGCTCCTAAGTTAGATACCGTCCGTATCGCGCTCATTGGTGTAGGTGCCAGAGGTAGCGGGCATGCCAGCGACTTTGCCTCTCTGGAAGGTACTGAGATAGTAGCTATAAGTGACCTCTATGAGGATTGGGCCCAGCGCTCTGCCGATCGATGCAAGGAACTGGGTAATGGACAAAGACATCAGGACATCAAACTCTATCATGGCGAAGAGGATCTCTGGAAGCAGATGCTAACCGAAGTGAAACCTGATGCAGTAATCATTGCTACGAATTGGAAGAATCATGCACCCATGGCCATTGAAGCCATGAAACAGGGAGCACACGCTTTTGTAGAAGTGCCTATGGCTACGACTATAGACGAAATGTGGGCCATTGTAGACACATCTGAGTCGACCGGCAAGCACTGCATGATGATGGAGAATGTGAACTATGGCCGAGATGAGCTGATGTTCCTGAACATGTGCCGTCAAGGCTTGATTGGCGATATACTGCACGGAGAAGCTTCTTACATCCACGAGCTAAGATTCCAAATGGAAGAACAGGAACGCGGTACCGGCTCATGGAGAACCTATCATTATGCCAACAGAAACGGAAACCTCTATCCTACTCACGGATTAGGTCCGGTGGCACAGTATATGAACCTGGCCAGAACAGACGATACCTTTGGTACGCTGGTTTCTTATTCAACCCCTGCCATGGGCAGGGCCAAATATGCCAAAGAAAACTATCCGGCCGACCATAAATGGAACCAGCTGAATTACAAGGGTGGAGACCTGAACACCTCCATCATCAAGACACAGTTGGGTAGAACAGTCATGGTTCAGTGGGATGAAACCAGCCCAAGACCTTACTCACGCCTCAACCTGATCCAGGGAACACTGGGCACATTGGCCGGTTTCCCCACCCGTGTGGCGCTTGAAGGTGGAGTGGAAGGCTTTACGGACAGCCATCACTCCTGGGCACAAGGTCAGGAAGCATTGGCAGCGTTAAGGGAAAAGTATGACCACCCATTGTACAGGAAACTGAATGAAAGCACCAAAAACTCAGGCCATGGTGGTATGGATGGAATTATGCGCTACAGAATTGTAGAATCACTTCGCACAGGAACTCCGTTAGACCAAAATCTTTATGAAGGTTGTTTCTGGAGTGCGGTTGGGCCACTCAGTGAAAAGTCGGTAGCAGAGGGCGGAATGCCTCAGGCCTTCCCTGATTTTACACGTGGTAGTTGGAAAGAAACCAAGGCTTTGAGCATTATTTCATAAATCTCTATAAAGCACAGTGAAGTTGAGAATTGACCTCAGTTCTCAACTTTGCGGTGATTTCAACACATTTCACGCAATGAGTAAAGAAAACACTCAAGGTCTGTTTAAGGGACAGTTTATCGGAATGAATGACATGAATGGAAAGCCTATTCACGAAGGGGATTCTGTTCAGTTTTACTATAAAGGCAAATCGGTAGTCTGCCAGGTTGTTTATGTACCAGAGTGGGCTATGTTTTGTCTGGAATGGGCCGATGGTTATAAAAACAAATTCCCGATGAATCCAGAGAAGTATGAGGTAGTCTAATTCCTGAGCTACTTTAGTTACAAAAGCCTACGGTCTGGTGTACTAATTTCATTTCGTGAATGAAATCCAACTTTTTACACTACACCGATGAAAAAATCAGCCATTATTTTAGCCGCATTTTTGATCTTTTACGGCTGCTCTGATTCTGGAAAGAATAACAAAATAGACGAAGCTCAGATTACCGCACCCTCCAACACCGTTGAAGAACTGACAGTAAAGGCAGGTCTGGAAATGTTACAAACCAATTGCTACGCCTGTCATAACCCCAATACTACTTCTCATGACGAAATGCTGGCCCCTCCCCTGGCTGGTATTAAAAACAGGTATAAGAACGCCCACACATCCCGTGAAGAGTTTATTGCAGCCATGTCTGACTTCATCTCCATGCCCACTGAGGAAAAAGCGCTTATGAAAGGTCCGATTAACCGATTCGGATTAATGCCTAAGCCTCCACTTTCCAAAAAGGAAGATATTGAAGCCCTGGTTTCCTTTATCTACGACAACCCTATTGAAACCCCTGAGTGGTTTGCTGAGCACTATAAGGAACAATATGGTGAGGAATGGAAAGAGCAGTAGAATGAGGTAGTTTGCCTAAGCCGCTAACCTCAACCCAGAGCTTTCATCACTTCTTCGCGATAGCTCTGGCCAATAGCTACGAGCTGATTACCAATCTTGATTTGGTTACCTTCAATATACTCTACCTTGGTTTTATTGATAATATAAGATTTGTGAGTTCTTAAGAAGAAATGGTCAGGAAGTTCGGCCAGAAGCTTTTTCATAGTAGTGGTTACAATAAGCACCTTATCCTTCAGATGAACCTTCACATAATCTCCCAAAGCCTCACAAAAAAGAATATCCTCATAGGGAGTTCTGTACACCTTCTTATCCGCCTTAAGCATAATATATTGTTGTATGGGCTGATTGGCTGAGGGCTGACCCAGTTTATCTTTTACCCGCTGTACTGCCTGGAAAAAGCGTTCGAAGGCAATGGGCTTCATCAGGTAATCGATGGCGTTCAACTCAAAACCTTCAACGGCAAATTCCGCATAGGCTGTGGTAAAGATGACCTCAGGTTTATTCTGTAATGACTTATAAAAATTCACTCCCGAAAGCTTAGGCATGTTGATATCGAGAAAGAGCAGATCGACCCGGGTTTTCTCCAGAAAGCTCAATGCCTCCAGGGCATCCTTACATTCTCCGGCCAATTCTAAATCCGGATGATCAGCTATAAATCCTTTGAGAACCTGTCTGCTCAACGGCTCATCATCTACTACAAGGCACTTAATCATTTCAGAGTCAATTTAACTTCAAAAATCTGTTCGGAATCATGAATATCCAGTTCATGCTTAGCCGGATAAATCAGCTCCAGTCTTCTTCTGACATTTTCAAGTCCAATTCCTCCATATTTCCCTTGTTCCATATCATCAATAATTCCCTTGTTATTGCTGATACTAAAGGAGATATGTCGATCAACTTCCAAACTGATCTTGATAAAACCAGAGTCTGATACACCTTTGACGCCATGCTTGAAAGCATTTTCGATTAAAGGGAAGAATAACAAGGGCGCAATTTTCACTTCATCTAAGGCTCCCTTTACTTCAAATGTGACCTGCGTAGAATCATCTGCTCTCAGCTTCTGCAGCTCAATGTAGTTCTCCAACATTTCTACCTCTTTGGCCAATTCTACCTTTTCTTCCGAAACCTCATAGAGCATATACCGAAGTAAATTGGAAAGTTCCAGTACCGTATCTGCTGTTTGCTCACTCCTGGATAAAGCGAGCGAATAAATGCTATTGAGACTATTGAAAAGGAAATGTGGATTCACCTGACTCTTCAATGAATTCAGTTCAATAGAGAGCTTCTCCTTTTCTACCTGCTGAAGCTTGTACCATGACTTGGAGAGCGTAAGTAAAGTACTGAGCACAAGATAAATAGTGAAAATTGACACAAGCACTTCCCAGTCAGTAAAGCTGACCATATAATACTCTGTAGGAAGTGCCGGTAAAAGCAGTTCAAAGGTAAGTTCGTGTATTCCATAGGTTGCCAGCAACAACAATGCAGCGGCAGGAATGTACAGGTAGTACTTACCTTTCTTTAGCAGATAGGGCACCAACAAGAGAAGATTCACATAAACCAGGAATACCAATGGAATATGAAAAAGCAGCGCATAGAAAAAGTCAATAAACTTTAGCAGGCTGGAAATAGCGAAGTAGTTCCCAATGGCATAAATGGACAACACCCAGAACACCGGGTGTTGAATCCATTTTGAGTTAATGACCTTCTGAATCTTTATCATTCTTCAATTCTGCTATAGAGTATTGCTTCTTCAAAGACCGTTTCGTCATCTGAATATTTGTCAATGAATTTACGCAACTCATTAGTTTGTGCGGTCAAAAGAATAGAACCATCAACATTCTCATGCCTTAGTCTCACGAGGTTGCTCTCAAAAAGACGCTTCATTTTTTCATGGTCAAATTGAATCAACCTTAACTTATCACCTTGCAAGTCTACCTTCATAAAAGTATGAACCGGGAACCAAACTTCACTGGCTACATTTCTTTCTGCCATTTCGCCATCAGCAGCATACAAATCCAGAAATAAATCACCTCCGATATCCGTTAAAATGGCTTCGTAGGTTTGTCTTTGTTTACCATCTACCCAGGTGAGTAAATAGGAGTCTTTGGAAGTTCCAAAATCAAACGCACCGTTTCTACCAACACCGTTCAGGGCATTGCTGATATTGACCAGAGCTTCACCCATTCTATCGGCAAATTCAGAGCTGATACTCGCCAACTCCTTATCGTAATAGGCCTGAATCTTCTCTCGGTCTCTGATGGTATCTCCTTCCACGACTATAAATTCATCATCATCAAATTCAATGGAAAAACTGGTTTCTACTTTTGGTTTCTCCTTTTCGTCACCCTTCTTTTCAAGGGGAGTTCCTTTGGTATACGAGACCTGACCATCGAGCTCAATACCTCCACGAAAAACCAGATAAGAATCTGAGTCTTCGTCCAGACTCCATTTACCTTCCAGTTCCGGCAGATACAGTTTGCTGTCTTCAGTATAAATAGGAAAGAGAGAATAAACACAGGAGCTCATCAGGAATATCAGTGCTCCAAAGGCAACGAATACTTTTAGCTTTTTCATGATTTTGAGTTTTTGATTGTTGTTCGTTTTCATGCTTCAAATGTGGCAGCACGGAAAGACCTACTCAAATTTTATCGGTGAACACTATCATTTTCGGGATGAACAAGGCTGACTCTCCTATTGAGTCTTGAAATAGAGATTAATAACCCACAGTCCCGTGCTCATCCTTTATTCCTCATTGGGCACTCCGTATGACTTCTACTGCTTCTGCCAAATGACCCACTTTAAAATCAGCGTATTCAGAAGCCTGCTTATCTGTCAGATGAATGGTTTGCATCCCTAATTTCTTGGCCGGAATCAAATCTCTTTCCTTATCACCGATCATCCAGCTTTCACTTACATTTACCCCATGTCTGGCAATGGCTCTTTCAAACATGAGTGATCCAGGTTTTCTACTCAGGCTTTTGCTGACCGATTCATGACCGGGCGCAAAATACAAGTCATCCAATACTCCATCACAAGCCTGCTGAATCCGTTCGTGGCATTCGAGCACAAAGTTTTCATCGTAATTCCCCTTGGCAATTCCGCTTTGGTTAGTTATCACAATCAACAGATAACCGGCAGCTTTGAGCTTCTGCAATGGGGCAGCGATATCTTCAATCACTTTAAACTCTTCAAGCCTGGTTACCTGATACCCCAGCTCTTCGTTCAATACTCCATCGCGGTCTAAGAACACACAAGGCCTTGATTCCATCATCTTAACATCTTTTACAGAAAGCTACCGAACAAGCTTCACACTGCAGCCGTTTTCCTTTATATTCAATCAATGAGCTAAAATAAGGAAAGATTATTTTCCACTCAGAATCGCTCATTATTCTAAATCGTTTAGTTTTGTCGCTTCCTATGAGTGATAGCATAGTCATCATACCAACCTATAAGGAGAAAGAAAACATTGCTCAAATGATCGATGCAGTAATGAAGTTGTCGAAAGACTTTCACCTGCTCATTATTGATGATAACTCTCCCGATGGCACTGCCGATATTGTGAAAAGCAAGATGGATGAATACAAAGGTCGCTTGTTCATTGAAGAGCGTGCTGGAAAACTGGGCTTAGGCACAGCGTATATTCATGGCTTTCGTTGGGCGCTGAAAAGGGACTATGAGTACATCTTTGAAATGGATGCCGATTTTTCTCATAACCCGGTTGATCTGGTCAGACTCTATAAGGCTTGTGCTGAAGTGGGAAATGACATGTCCATTGGCTCCCGTTATGTCACAGGAGTAAATGTAGTGAACTGGCCTATGAGCAGGGTGATGCTCAGCTACTTTGCCAGCCACTATGTGAGGCTCATTACAGGTATGCCGATCAATGATACCACAGCGGGTTTTAAATGCTACCACCGTTCAGTGCTTGAAACCATTGAGCTGGACAAAGTGCGCTTTATGGGTTATGCCTTCCAGATTGAAATGAAATTCCTGACCTGGAAATATGGCTTCAACATTACTGAAGTACCCATCATTTTTACTGATAGAACCCGTGGCGAATCTAAAATGAGCGGGGGAATTATTAAGGAAGCTGTCCTGGGTGTAATGCAAATTAAGCTCAATAGCCTTTTCCGAAATTTCAGAAAGGAAATGGACTTACAACCCAGGTTAGTCGAATCGAATAGCCTTAACGGGACTGACTCTTGAGATAATCGCAGTGGGTAAGACCAGTGTTACTCCCACCAGCAAAAGTGTCAATATATTGAGCCCGGCAAACTTTAGCCAGCTCCACTCAATAGGCACATGATCCATATAATAAGTAGAAGCTTCAAGTGGAATAATATGATAGCTGTATTGCAGCCAACCGAAGAGTAAGGCAATGCCATTCCCCACCAGCAGCCCTTTTAAAACCAGGCGAATACCATTGTAGGTGAAAATTCTCCGGATGAGTTTGTTGGTAGCGCCAAAAGCCTTGAATGAACCAATCATTGAGGTTCGCTCCATGATGAGGATAAACAAGACCGAAACCATATTGAAGCAGGCCACAAATAATATCAGGCCGATCAATATATGGACATTCTGAGCCAACAGGTTAAGCCATTCGAATACATTAGAGAATTTCACATCCATTCGCTCGGTATATTGCTCAACACTCAGGTACTGAACCAATTGATCATCTGTTGCTTCAATTTGATTGATATCGTTGATAAAGACTTCGTAACCTCCTACCTGATTGTCCTCCCATCCATTCAGCCCTCTGATCAGTTTGATATCTCCAATCACAATCTGGTTGTCAAAATCTTCGAGTCCCGAGTTGAATATACCTTTAACTGTAAGTCCTCTGGTTCTGGGAGGATCCATTACAAAATAGGTTACTATCCTGTCTCCTACACCTACCTGCATTTGACGAGCCTGTTTCTCACTGATAAGTACTTCATTGCTAAACCTTCCTGTATCGGACAAAACGGGAAAGCTGCCCTCAACAAGATACGGTTTGAATGCCGTGGTATCGAAGTCCGGTCCCATACCTTTGAACAGGAGACCAAAAACCTCATCATTCATAGATATCAGTCCCGGCTTATGTGCAAACTGCTGAATATGCCTGATGCGACTATCATTCAGAATATTTTCCTTTCGTTCCTCATCGAGCACAATAGGTGCTTCTTCGTAAGAGTTGGTTAATGTGAACTTTCTGATCTGAATATGACCTGAGAAGCTGAAGATTTTGTCTTTGATGCTGCTTTGAAACCCTCCCAGAATCATAAATGACACCAGCATAATGGCAATCCCCAAAGCAACACTGGCTATGGCTATTTTATGGATAGTCCCTGAGAAACTACCTTTTTCAGTACTGTTGATTCTTTTGGAAACGAAATAAGGGAGGTTCAAGATTATGGTTATTTTTAGCCTCAGTTCTCAAAGATAAACGAAGCAGATGATTCGCCTATTCCTATGCCTTCTCATTTTTTCATGTTTTGCCTGTTCTGAAGCCCAGGAACTCAGACTCGGTGCTGAGAGAATGGAAACTTATTTACCTCTTTTGGAGGGCAAACGTGTCGCCTTGGTCGTTAATCAAACCTCAACCCTGGGCAAAACTCACCTGGTGGACACACTAATGAGTCGGGGTGTAGAAGTGGTAAAAGTAATGGCTCCCGAGCATGGTTTCCGGGGTGAGGCAGCTGATGGTGAGACCATTGACAATAGTAAAGACGCGAAAACAGGCCTGCCAATTATCTCCATCTATGGTAAGACCAAAAAGCCAACAGCAGAAATGCTGGCCGATGTGGATGTACTTATTTTCGATATTCAGGATGTTGGCGTCAGGTTCTACACTTTTATCAGCACCATGCACTATGTAATGGAGGCTGCTGCTGAAAACAACAAAGAAGTCATTGTGCTCGATCGTCCTAACCCCAATGGGATGTACGTAGACGGCCCTGTAAAAGACAGTGACATTAACAGCTTTGTGGCCATGCACTCCATTCCGGTTGTTCATGGCCTGACGGTAGGTGAACTGGCACGAATGATTAATGGTGAGGGCTGGTTAGCCGATCAGGCGAAGGCTGACCTCACCGTAGTTCCAATGGAGGGATGGGATCATTCACAAACTTATTCTTTGCCTATTAGCCCATCTCCCAATCTACCTACAGATAACTCCATCACCCTTTACCCCAGTCTGGCGCTCTTCGAGGGCACAGTGGTCAGTGTTGGAAGAGGAACCGACCATCCATTTGAAGTGATTGGCCATCCTGATTTCGGGCAGGGAACTTATACCTTTACTCCACAACCCAATGCCGGATCAAAGTACCCTCCCTTGGAAGGCAAGCAGTGTTTTGGACAAAGCTTCGTGGGAACCTATGCCCCTCATGAATTCAAATTGACCTACCTGCTTGAGTATCACAAAGCTTTGAAAAATGATACCACCTTCTTTAGAGATTACATTGACCTGCTGGCCGGCACTAAAGAATTTCGCAAGCAGGTAGAAGCCGGATTATCAGAAGATGAGATCAGGGCCACCTGGCAACCCAGGCTCAATAGCTATAAAGCCATGCGGAAGAAGTATTTGTTGTATCAGGATTTTGAGTGATAACTACTAAAAAAGTCATCAGAAGAGTACAGCTTCTAATCAATGTTCCAGTCTTGATAATAATATTAGGCACCTCTGGACTGTGTCTATATTTAGTTTCATTTGAAATTCTGGAAAGTCAATATGTTCTGTTGGGTTTTCTAATAGAATTCCTATTTGCATGGTTGTATTGGAGTTTTGCAATAACTCAATGGAGAATTTGGGCACTATCTAAAACTGAAGACCCTTTTGAATTAAGACTTGAAACTGATACTGTCGGGCTAATTGAGCCAGAAGGAAGTTTTTTTTTTGAAAAAACGGAAATTAGAACTTCTAGACAGAATCACCTAATTCAAGAACTTGAGAAACAAAAGCTGTTTCAGCTAAGAGAAAAGGTCTTCCAATAAAACGCTGAATATTGACATTACTGCGTACTCCACCTCAGTCGCCCAATTGAGGCATATCATAAAAGTCTATAAAGGAAGGTACAATAGTACTAATTCTGCCTCCTAAATTTTGGACATATTAAATCAGTTTTCCTAATCAGCTTTTAGGTTGTATTAAAATCCACCTCCGTCCTACGGACAGCTCCGCCAGCGGAGGATATTCGTACAAGCCGATGCTATAGCGGTCTTAGTGTCCCCGCTGGCGGGGTTAGGGGTGGATACTTGAAGTTTCAAAGGCAATGAACCTTCCAATACATTCCCTATTTTTGAGACTCAGAAAAATACTGAATGACTGATCTCCGAATTATATACATGGGCACTCCTGAATTTGCAGTGCCAAGCTTACAAATACTGGTTGAAAACGGATTCAATGTGGTAGCTGTCATCACAGCTCCAGACAAACCCAAAGGTCGGGGACAAAAGGTGGCTACCTCTCCGGTGAAAGATTATGCTGTTGAACAGAACATTCCGGTACTTCAACCAACCAACCTTAAGTCGCCTGAGTTTATTGAGGAGCTTCAAAGCTATCAGGCCAACCTCCAAATTGTGGTCGCCTTCCGTATGCTGCCGGAGGTAGTATGGGATATGCCTGAAATTGGAACATTCAACCTGCACGCTTCCCTCCTACCGCAGTACAGGGGAGCAGCGCCTATTAACTGGGCTATTATCAATGGGGAAAAGGAAACCGGGGTAACGACCTTCTTCCTCAAACATGAGATTGATACAGGAAATATCATTTTCCAGGAAAAAGAACCTATCGAAGAAGACGACAATGTTGGCGATTTATACCTGCGTCTAATGGACCGAGGTGCTAAACTTGTACTCAAAACCGTGGAAGCAATTCAGGCAGGTGACTATCCGCAATTACCCCAAAACGAAGCACAGGAAATCAAACACGCACCAAAAATCTTTAAAGAAACCTGCGAAATTGACTGGAGTAAATCATCCGAAGAAGTCTATAACTTCATTCGTGGTCTTTCACCCTACCCTGCTGCCTGGACCACTTTAAATGGCACCCAGTTTAAAATTTATAAAGCTCAGAAACTGGACTTTACTGTAGCAGGTGAACAACCTGGTGATTTCAGTACCGATAACAAAACCTATCTTCATATTCAAACCGGAGGCAAAGCCCTCGCCATTGAAGAACTGCAAATGCAGGGTAAGAAACGTATGTCTATCGAAGACTTTCTAAGAGGAAACAGCTTATGATCAAAACCATAGTAGCAGCTAAAGCAAGGAACAATGCCATTGGAAAGAATAACGACCTCCTTTGGCATCTCCCCGATGACTTTCGATTTTTCAAACAGGTTACACTGAATCATGCTGTTATTTTAGGACGAAAGACTTTCGATTCTCTGCCAGGCTTACTTCCAAAGCGCACATTCATTATTGTCACCAGGCAAGAAGACTATACCGCTCCCGAAGGTCATTATGCTGTCAATAGCCTGGAAGCGGCCTTTGATCTGGCTGAACAAACACTTGGGGTTCAAGAAGTATTCGTTATCGGAGGAGGAATCATTTATAAAGACTCACTCGATAAAGGCCTGGTAGATAAAATGCATATCACCGAGGTAAATGCCATTATTGAAGGAGCTGATACTTTCTTCCCTGACTTCGACCACAGAGACTGGGACGAAGAAAGAAGAGTGCATCACCCTATCGATGAAAAGCACCAATATGCGTTCGACTTTGTAACTTATACAAAAAAATAGTCCTGGTCTGACACCTCCCCTTTTTAGGAGGTGGACGGAGGGCAAGGGGTATGAACCTACAAAACAAAACCATTTGGCTTACCGGAGCATCATCCGGGATTGGAGAAGCACTGGCTAAACAACTTTCCACTCTTGGAGTCAATCTTATTCTGTCTTCAAGGAGAAAAGAGGAATTAGAGAGGGTAAAATCTACCTGCCAGCATCAGGAACGCATTGCTATTCTCCCCCTCGACCTAATGAAGTCTGATGAGTTTGACGCTAAAGTTAAGCTGGCCCTGGAAGCTTTTGGACAGGTTGATATACTGATTAACAATGGAGGTCGCAGTCAGCGATCTTTGGTCAAAGACACCAAGTTGCAAGTTGACAGAGACCTGATGGAAGTGAACTACTTTGGTTCTGTCGGACTGACCAAAGCCATCCTCCCTCATATGCTAAGCCGAGGTTCAGGGCATTTTGTGGTTGTCACCAGCCTGACCGGAATTTTCGGCACTCCATATCGTTCAGGTTATGCAGCCAGTAAGCACGCTCTGCATGGCTTCTTCGATAGCCTGAGAGCAGAATTAGAAGACAGTGGAATCAAAGTAACCATAGCCGCACCAGGCTTTGTCAAAACTAACGTCAGCGTCAATGCTTTTACCGGTGATGGTTCTTCGCTAGGCAGTATGGATGATGCACAAGCCCATGGACTGACTCCCGAAGCATGCGCTAAAGTGATTATCAGTGCTATGTCAAAAGAGAAAAGAGAAGTCTATATCGGCCGCGAATCCTATGGTGCTTATGTGAAACGCTTTCTTCCCGGACTGTTCGCCAAAATGATCAAGAAAGCAAAAGTGAGGTAAAGTTAATCCGTAACGTCCTTTTTATAGTACACTGCCGTATTGCAAACCAAATCATGAATACATCGGCTGTCTTCCCTTGTATAAGAAACAATAAAAGAAATCCATCCAAGTGAGGCCTTAATAACAAAACGAAGTAAGGAATTCAAAAAACCAATTTTCCGAGACCTGTCATCCTCCATTCTTACTTCAATCCCCATCAGTTTATGTCCAATGGTTCCTCCATTGAAGCCAACCCAATAAGGCTCATAAAAGTAAAACACCCACACATAAATCAGAATTTTTACCCAGTCTTGAATTGGCCCAATTGTGTCGAAAAGATAGGACAGAGCAATGAATAAAATGAGGATGAGAACTGCATCTATAAACATAGCCTTGATCCTTAAAATTGTGCGGGGGTATTGTACTTCCATCAAATAATATATAATAAGGAGTTCAAGATATTCTGCCGAATCAAGTTATACAAGACTCATCTTATATTTTCAGTCTAGTTATGCATTCGGTCACTTAAGATACATACATTAATATCCTATTTACTAAAAATGTAAAGCCACAAGGTTTTTAACACATGCTAAGCTAAATTCAACCATGCGAAATTTACTGATCACCTTTTTATTGCTCCTCTGTTTTACAGCTTACTCTCAGGAAGCCAAAGACACCCAGGTTATTGTCAGAACACAGGCAAAAGATGCCAAATTCATAGGCACCAGCATGGGTGGCTCTCTCATCATTATTCGTGATGCGCAAACTCACGAAGTCCTGGCTAAAGGATTAACCGAGGGTGGAACAGGTAACACAGGCATCATTATGAACACTCCCAGAGAGCGGTATATGGATATCACTGAGGGAGCAGCCCGTTTCGAAACGACCCTCCGCTTGACCAAACCGGTGCTGGTGGATATTGAAGCCATAGGGTCTGTAAATCACGAATCAAGTGTAGTAAGTCAAACCCAGGTATGGCTGATCCCTGGCAAGCATATGGACGACCAGGGCATTATTCTGGAAATTCCGGGATTTGTTGTTGACGGCCTTTATCCTCAGGCACATCAGGGCTTTTCTATAGAAAAAGATATTGAAATCGAATTGAAGGCGAACATTGTAATGATGTGTGGCTGTACTATTTCTTCAGGCGGCACCTGGGATTCTGACCCAATGGAAGTAGAAGCTGCCATCTATGTAAACGGCACCTACTGGAAAACCATTAGTATGAGTAACCCCACTGACAACACTTTTACAGCTCCGCTGAAATTGGAAAAAACAGGCAGTCATGAAGTGATCATTACCGCCTATCACCCTGACTCTAAGAATACAGGTGTAGATCAGTTATATTTCAGAGTTTCTAATTAAACCTATGAGAAAGTTTTTATTCAGCCTGATCTTATCAGTATTCGCCCTTTTTAGCTTCGCCCAAAACAACGGGCCTTATGTGATCTACAATGCCAAGGGTAAAAAAGTCAGCTATAAGAAAATGATGAAAGCTTTAGCTAAGCAGGATGTCGTTTTCTTTGGAGAGCTTCATAACAACCCCATAGCACACTGGCTTCAGTATGAAGTGACCGCAGAGCTGGGCCAGTCACGTGGACTGATACTAGGAGCTGAAATGATGGAGGCTGACAATCAGGATGAACTGGACGATTACCTGGCTGGAAAAATCAATCAGAAAGCATTGGATACTTTAGCCAGACTTTGGAAAAACTATCCTACAGACTACGCCCCTCTGATCGACTATGCCAAGGCAAATGACCTTAGGTTTATTGCTACCAATATTCCCAAAAGATATGCCAGTCTCGTCAACAAAGATGGTTTTGAAGCCCTGGAAACATTAAGTAATGAGGAGAAAAGCTGGATTGCCCCTCAGCCTATTCCTTACGATGCCAATCTACCGAGGTATGTAAACATTCTTGATATGATGGGTGGACATGGCACTCCCAACCTGGTTAAAGCACAGGCATCCAAAGATGCAACCATGGGCCATTTTATAGCCAGTAATTATGAAGAGGGCAAACTATTCATTCACTACAATGGCTCTTACCATTCGGGATATCATGAAGGCATTCTATGGTACCTGAATCAGTATCGTCCCGGCCTGAACATGCTTACCATTACTACGGTTGAACAGGCAGATATTACGAAACTGAATGAAGAATTTCTCAATGAGGCTGACTTCATTATTTGCGTAGATAAAGACATGACGAAAACTTACTGATTTCGGTCGGTTTTGAGGTTTTGCGTCAATTTGTAGCTTACCTTTGTTACATCAGTATGAAGCCATGAACGACCGCAAAACCACCAATTTACTTCTCTTGATTATTGCAGTGCCTTTGGTTTTCTATATTCTGAAAACCTTGTCATTCATATTCATTCCGCTGATTTCTTCAATGTTCATTGCACTCATCTTTCTGCCCATGATGCGTTGGCTGAAAAGACGAGGCATTCCTAAGTATGTCAATATCTTTCTGGTAGTGCTGATCATTGCGGCATTCTTTAAGCTATTTGGTGAGTTAGTACAGCTTTCGAGCAAAGAGATTCTTGCCACAGACAATCAATTCTTTGAGCAGGCAAAGAGCAAGCTATCGCTTCTGGTTATTCAACTGGAAGGCTTTTTTGGAGTAGACTTCCTGAATGGCGAGGAAACTATGAAAGACTTCATTAGCAAAGAAGCATTGATGAAAAACTTCGTCCCTACGGTAGACTTTGTCAGCGGAACTGTTTCAATGACCCTCACTACCGTTTTCTTTGTCTTGCTACTCCTGGCAGAATCTTTTGATGTCCAGAAGATTATGCGTTCTACACTGATTAAGCAGCAATTTACTTCAGTGAAAACCTTCAGGAAAATTGAGAAAGACCTGCTCACCTTTATCAAGGTGAAGTTCTTTGTGAGCTTTCTCACAGGACTGGGTACTGGACTGGTTTGCTGGATGTTTGGAGTAAGCTTTCCCATCTTCTGGGGACTTTTCGCCTTCCTCATCAACTTTGTTCAAATGGTAGGTTCAGTCATTTGCGTCATCACCGTGAGTATCTTTGCTTTTGTAGAAATTGAATCGGCCTCAATGCTACTCTTCTTTGCCTTAAGTGCAACGGGAGTACAGGTGCTGATAGGTGGTGTGCTGGAACCTATTTTTATGGGAAAATCATTTTCAATCAATGTCATTACCATTCTCATCGCCTTGATGCTATGGGGCTTTGTCTGGGGAGTACCGGGACTGGTCATGTCAATTCCAATCACCGTGTTTTTGAAAGTGCTTTTTGAGCAGTACAAGAGTACCAGAATAATTGCTCAGTTGATGTCGGGAAATTCCTGAGTGTTCAACTTTTACCTGATTTTAAGGCATACTGAAAGCAGCTCCATGGCTTAATTATATAACTTGTAGAACAAAGCATTTGGCCTATGAAGAAGCTGTTATTGGGACTGTTCACCATGTTGGTCTTGTTGGTAGCCTATCTACTCTTCAATACTTTTACATTTAAGTCTAAACAAATGGAGATTGAACCTGTGGCTCAGGTAGCTATAGCCGAACAGGCCATTGAACATCTCCAGACAGCCATTCAGTTAAAGACCATTTCTCATGAAAAGGCTGAAGATTTCGATTCTACCCAGTTCGAGCTGTTTAACAGCTTTCTCAGGAACACCTATCCACTCACAGATAGTCTGTTAAACCACCAAACCTTCAATGCGTACAGCCATCTTTATGAATGGAAGGGAAGTAACAGTTCTCTAAAGCCCATTATACTCATGGGTCATTTGGATGTGGTGCCCATAGCCTCTCCTGATAAATGGTCCGTTGACCCCTTTGCGGCTGAAATTCGTGATGGCAAAATCTGGGGACGTGGTACCATTGACGACAAGTTCTCTGTCATAGGTATCCTCGAAGCAGTCGAAATGCTACTACATGAAGGCTTTCAACCTGAAAGAAGTATTTACCTGGCCTTTGGCCATGATGAGGAAGTTGGTGGCGACCTGGGAGCTGTTAGCATAGTGAATGCCTTACAATCTCAGGGTATTCAAGCCGAGTATGTTTTGGATGAGGGTTATGCCATTACCCAAAAACTGATTCCCGGTATTGATCCTGATGTCGCGATGATTGGTATTGCTGAAAAAGGTTCTACGACCATTGAGTTTACGGTAGACATGGAAGGAGGACATTCGTCTCAACCGGCATCGGCTACAGCTATTGACGTGCTTGCGGGTGCCATAGCCCGATTAAAGGAAAAACCCATGGAAGCGACTATTTCAGAAGCCATGGCGGGCTTTATAGACCAGTTGGGTCCGGAAATGGGTTTTGTGAATAAAATGGCCTTCGCTAACAAAGGGCTATTCAAGCCACTGATTATCTCGACTTATGAGAATGCCAGCAATGCAGGGAATGCACTGGTCAGAACTACTACCGCTCCGACTATCTTTGAAGCGGGGATCAAAGAGAATGTGATTCCAACATCGGCCAGGGCCCTGGTCAACTTCAGAATAATTCCGGGGCAAACAGCTGAAGATGTACTGGCACATGCGATTGAGGTGATTGACGATGAACGTGTAAAGGCTCGCTTTTATGGATTCAATAGTGAGCCCTCACCTGTCTCACCCATTGACTCATGGGGTTATGAAATAATCAACCGAAGTATTAATGAGATCTTTGAAAAGACCCTCACTGCCCCTAACCTGGTTATTGCCGCTACCGACTCACGACACTATAGCCCTTTGAGTGATAACATTTACCGCTTTGTTCCCTATCATATTAATGAGGAAAACATCAGTACTTTCCACGGTATTGATGAACACATACTGGTAGAGGACTATGAGAATGCCATCAGATTCTACCGTCAGTTAATTTTAAACAGCCAACAGTAACGGACGTGGCGTGAGGGATAGAAGCGACTACCCCACAGACAGGTGGTGAACCTGGCGAGGAGTAAAAGCGGATAGCCCGACCCGCAGGGGCACGCCCAATAAAAAACCCCTGGCATTAACCAAGGGTTTCGTTTGTATTGAATGCTTTTGAGGTTTAAAACCAACCGGCTGTTTCAATTCTCATGGGCCATGGAATACCGGCCAGGATCAGTAGTAGTCCGATCACATACCAGGTAAATACAGCTTTGAATTTCTGAATATCAGAAGCTGCTCTCTTCGATTTACTGTAACCTACCGTGATGGCAATAATGGCCAGAATCATAAGCGTAATATGCTCTATTGAGTAGAATCGGTAGATTGGGTTTTTCATAAATCCATCAGAGAACTGAACGTAGTCGCTCATGAAGTAAAGTACAAGGCCCAGAATCAATTGAACATGTGTAAAAACCATGGCAAATAGGCTGATCTTTTTGTCTTTGGCAGTCCAGATACCATTCTTCTTTTTAGAGAAGGCATTGAAGATTGCGGCTAAGAGAAGGATGAGAATGATCCATCTTAATCCTGAGTGAGCGTGAACTAGTCCTTTATACATAAGCTTGGGTTTGTTTGGTACAAAGAAAGTACAGAAATCAATGAGTTACCTAAAAGTGTATCGTTTTATTCGGCTTTTGCTTTACTTGTCGGAGAAAATCTGATGTCGATTAATTATGAAAGCTGCTCTTTACGAGACCTTCGGTGGCCCCATTACCATTGAACAGTTACCTGATCCTGAAGCCATCGCCAATAGCGTTGTACTTAAAGTAGAAGCCACCGGACTCTGCAGGTCTGACTGGCACGGATGGATGGGGCATGATGCGGATATACGACTACCCCATGTGCCCGGTCACGAGCTGGCAGGTACGGTGGCTGCCATAGGCAAGGGCATCAAACGATTCAATGTCGGAGACAGAGTAACTGTTCCTTTTGTAGGGGGCTGTGGCAACTGCGAGCAATGCGCTTCCGGCAATCATCAGGTTTGCGATTATCAGTTTCAGCCAGGCTTTACTCATTGGGGCAGTTTTGCCGAACATGTGTGCATCCATTATGCGGATACTAATCTGGTCAAGCTTCCAGACAACATTTCATTTGATACAGCCGCCAGTTTAGGCTGTCGGTTCATCACCTCCTATCGGGCAGTTGTTCATCAGGGTAAAGTTCAAAGTGGACAATGGGTTGCTGTTCATGGCTGTGGTGGTGTTGGACTCTCGGCTATTATGATTGCCAAAGCACATGGAGCTCAGGTAATTGCCATAGACATTAACGAATCAGCCTTGCAACTAGCTAAGCAGTTGGGAGCTGACACATGCATTGAGGCAACAAAAACGTCCCCAGTCGAAGCTGTGAAAGACATTACTCAAGGAGGGGCCCATCTCTCACTGGATGCGTTGGGAAATAAACAGACCGCCTATAATTCCATTGCTAATTTACGGAAGCGTGGCAGGCATATTCAGGTGGGACTACTGGCTGGCGATGATTTTGAACCTCATCTGCCCATGCAACTGGTAGTAGCCAATGAACTGGAGATTCTTGGCAGTCATGGTATGCAGGCACATGCCTACCCGGAAATGCTCGCAATGATTGAAAGCGGTAGACTTCAACCTGAGCAACTGATTCAGAAAAGGGTATCACTAGAAGATGTTTGCCACATATTACCCAATATGGGCAACAGCAACCAGGTGGGGGTCAGTGTGGTGACACTCCCCTAAACGACAAGCCTATCCTTTCCTTTCTAAAACTTCAAAGCAGCATACCCTTTCAACTGGTAGGTGGTAAGGGTGGTAAGCATAGAGGTGGCAACCACTACCTCAGGGGCAAGCTTCGTGTGATCAATGTTTCTTCCCATCAATGATTGTGAACATACAAAAATCTGAACCCCGGCATCCTTCAGTTCCTTAAACAATGGCAGGTGGGGATTATCCACATCATATTTAGCTTTATAGGTCTCATTGTCTAATACTGACCAAACGGCACTGGCATGAATGGCTAAGACCACATGCATTTTTTCTTTTGGTACTCCTCCCATGGCATGTAAATTCAGTAACCGGGCAACATTCACTAAGGAATACATCACCTGATCCGGGTTGGAATCACCAGTGGCTACATCGATAATAATCTTATACTCCATGTTGGGATCAGGCTTTTCCATGGCATGCGGAGCATCCATGATACCACCATATCCTTTAATAACCGGATTGATCATTTCCTGACCATGGGCAGCGATTGAAAGGAAGAAACAGCAGGTAGCAAGGAATATATTTCGAAAGTTTTTCATGAGCTTTTCTAATGTAGGCCCAATTGAAACAATTCCTTGCTAATAGTCAACGAGAAATTAAACTTCTAATCCCACTTAAAGTAAGCATAGCCCTTTAGCTGATAGGTAGTAACAGCTGTTAAGGCAGAAGTAGCGATCTTCACTTCAGGGATAACATCGGCCTTTGTATGTCCTTGCAGGGTCAATGACTGACCACAGACAATCAGCTCTACCCCACTCTCTGCCAGTTCTTTGTACAGCTTTATGTATGGGTTCTCTTCTACTTCTGAATATTTGCCTTGGTAAGCTTCACTGTTAACTACTGTGTTAGTGGCCATTCCATGAATCACCAACGTAACCTTAAGGTTTTCCTTCTTTACTCCACCAACGGCATGTAGATTAATCAGCCTGGCGACATTCATGGCAGAGAAATTAACTCTGTCGGGACGATCCATTTTGAAGATTTCTTCAATCAGGATTTTGTATTCCATATCCGGATCTGGTTTAACATCCACGTCTGGCAAGTCGAGTATGCCTCCGTAATTCTTAATGATTGGATTGACAAACTCCCTGTCCTGAGCTGATAATTGGTGACCGACCAAGGTAAAAAAAGCAAGCGCTGTTAAAATTCTGAGTTTCATAGATATATGGTTTAAACCTTCAATGTAAACGAGTTTGAACAGATTCATATGATATTTTACATGAACGAACTTCTGGTCAGCACGCAAACATTCTGGTCAACTTAAAAATGAGCTCGTTTTGATTTTTATACCAATTGGTATATTTTTGTAGTAATGACTAAGTCAGAACGTACCAAAAAGTTCATTATTGAAAAGGTAGCTCCCATATTCAACAAAAAGGGAGTGTATGGTACTTCATTACATGACATAACAGAGGCGACCGGACTCACCAAAGGTGCGATCTATGGAAACTTCCAGGATAAAGATGCGCTGGCACTAGCCTGTTATGAACACAATCTCAAATTCTTCCAGAAAGGACTTTTCAAAGCACTGGCCTCTACGGGTAATGCCTGGACAAAGCTGGACAAGCTCTTTCTATTCTATGAGGAAAGCTTTCCTCATGTTTATAAAAGCGGTGGATGCGCCTTGATGAACAGTTCTATTGAAGCTGATGATGGATATCCTCTATTGCAGGAAAGGGTTAAACAAACCTTCCTTAATTGGAGAACAGAACTGGAAGGAGTGATACTCGAAGGTCAGACAACCGGAGAGTTTAATGGAGAAGTCCATGCCAGTGAAATGGCTAGTCTGATTATAGCAGGTATTGAAGGCACTATTCTGATCTCTAAAGGTATGCAGGATATGACAAGCTTTACATCCCTGCTGAATCACTTAAAAAAGATTATAGAAAAGGAATTAAAACAATGAAAAGAGTTGTAATAACAGGCATGGGAGCACTAACTCCCATCGGTAATAATCTCAACGACTACTGGACCAACCTGAAAGCTGGTGTAAGTGGAGCCGGGGAGATCACTCGTTTTGACACAAGCAAATTCAAAACTCACTTTGCCTGTGAACTAAAAGACTTCAATCTTGAAGATCATATTCCCAGAAGTGAATCAAGGAAGTATGACCGCTTTACCTCCTACGCACTCGTAGCTGTTGAAGAAGCTGTTAAACATGCCGGGATCAACTTCGAAGAGTTGAACAGAAACAAAATCGGTGTGATCTGGGGCTCAGGTAATGGAGGTATTGAAACATTCACCGAGGAAATGATTGACTATGCCAAGAGGGATGAGAATCCCCGGTTCAATCCTTTTTTCATTCCGAAAATCATAGCAGACATTGCTTCCGGGGTAATTTCCATGAAATACGGCCTTCGCGGCATCAACTTCACTTGTATTTCCGCTTGTGCTACAGGCACCACTGCCATTATCGATGCATTCAATTACATCCGATGGGGTAAAGCCAATATGATCATCACCGGTGGTTCTGAGGCGCCAATTACCGCGGCCGGACTGGGAGGCTTCAATGCGTCAAGGGCTTTGAGTACCAACAATGAAGAAGCTGCTACGGCCTCACGTCCTTTCGACAAAACCCGCGATGGATTTGTCATGGGTGAAGGCGCTGGCGCCCTTGTACTGGAGTCTTATGAACATGCCATGGCCAGAGGGGCGAATATCATCGCTGAAGTTGCCGGAGGTGGCATGGCAGCCGATGCTTACCATCTGACAGGGACTCACCCTGAAGGAGAAGGAGCTGTATTAGGTATGCACGAAGCCCTGGAGGATGCTGAAATCAAAGCGGAAGATATTGACTACATTAATCTGCATGCTACTTCAACTCCGGTTGGTGACCAGAGTGAGCTGGTTGCTATGCAAAGGGTGTTTGGCGATACGCCCCGAGTAAAAGCATCAGCTACAAAATCCATGACAGGCCATCTCTTAGGAGCGGCAGGGGCGATTGAGGCCATTGCTTCCATTAAGGCTATTGAAGAGGGTATCATTCCCCCTACCATTAACACTAAAGAGGTAGATGAGGAATGGGCCGGCAAGTTTGATCTTACACTCGGTAAAGCTCAAAAGCATGACATACGCTATGCCATGAGTAATACCTTTGGCTTTGGTGGCCATATTGCCACAGCCATTTTCAAGAGGTTCGAGTAGCCTCCTTTGAAACTTCGCGTCTTTTGCGGTGAATCTTAAATCGCAGGAGGCGCGAGGTTTCTAAACCATTCAATAGAATATAATCTCAACATCAGGCAAACTCTCCAGTAGTTTGTCGATGTCATTTTGACGAAGGCCGGTATTGAAGCAAGTGATTTTCTGAAGACTTTTCAATTCTGTCAACCGATCTAACCTAAAGACTTTAGTATTGGAGCAATCTATTTCCCTCAGATTCTGAAGACCTTCCAAACCCCTGAATCGCTTAACATTGGTTCCAGAGCAATTCAACAATTCCAGCGTAGTTAAGCCAGACAATGGTCGAAGGTCTTCCACCGCTGTATTACTGATATTCAATTGCTTGAGTTCAGGATACTTCAACGCTAAACCGGTAAGATCGCTCACCGGCATCTGGAGTAGTGCTAACCCTTCCAGGTGAGGTAAGTCTGGTAAGTCATTAATGGAATTCAGTTTCACACGCTGAAACTCTATACTCTTCAACCTGTAGAATAGCTCAAGTGAAGCATTAAATGATTCCGTCAAATTAATGGACTGAAACTTCAACTCCTCACGGGCAATCAGGGTATGTAAGTCATCAGCATCTGGCCTGTTTGATATTTTAGCATTTTCTGCAAATTCTCTTTTTAAAGACGGAGCCAATTCATCCCACCACCTGGTAAGCTCAGCAGATATAAACCTGATTTTCAGTGATGGCCTTTTCTTAATTAAGTCAGCCACTTCCTCCCGGGAAATACTGCTTCCATCAAGATCAAGCACCTGTAAACGTGGAAGGTTTCCAAAAGAAGTGAGATCAGTTAAACCCGTATTTCTGGCTTCGATGATCTCAAGGTTACTGAGGCGCTCCAGATTGCTCACTTGATTAAGGTCTGTATCATTCAACGACAAGGCAATCAATTTTGACGAAAGCATGGAGCCATCAAGCTTACTAAGGCGATTACCATTAAGGCTCAAATATTTCAATGACTGAAACCTCGACAGTGGTTCCAGGCTTTTCAGTCCGGCATTGCTTGCATCAAGTGAATCTATTCGGGCTAAAGCGGAGAGTTGTTCCACAGCAGGCTGATAAGTACCCATTCGATCACTCAATCTGGTTTTCAAAGGACTCGGCAGGCCATTCCACCAGGCCATCAATTGATCTGAATTCGTAATGAGCAAAGCCTTGCTTTGGGCATTGAAGTTCTCTACAGAAGCCTCACTAAGTGATGTACCATTGGCATAAACTACCTTGAGTCTTGGCAGGCTCATGATTGGCTCCAGTTCAGTGATTCCTGTATTTTCTATTCTCAAGGTTTCAAGCCCTGTCAAAGTCTGCAGGTCGGTTAGGTCGGTCAACTCTGTTCCGGAAATATCCAGCATGCTCAGCTGATTTAGGCCTGTCCCTCTAAAAGCAAGAAGATCACTATTCTTAAGGTAGAGCTGTTTCAATTGTCTGAGTGTACTGAAGTCCAGACTGTTTAACCCTTTGGCATCTTCCAGCCTCAACACCTCAAGACTTGTTAATTCAGTAATGAAATTCAGTCCCGTTCCTGCTATACCATTGAGATTTAGCTCTTTTAGCTTGTCGAAATTCTTGAGCAATGAAAAATCCTCAACATGACTGTTGCTCAGATTGAGCTTCCTGATGTCCTTATGGTATTTGAGATATTGTAAATCATAAACCGATGTGTTAGACACATCTAATGACTGGAGCTTATTAATGGACAGCAATGGACGAAGATCATTCACCCATGTATTACTTATTTTCAGATGTTTCAGTCCTGTCAATTGATAAATCGGCTCCAGGTCGAGAATCAGGTCATTCCCACTAATATTCAATGAGTCAATAGTAACCAGATTGAAAAGTTCATCGGTCGAAAGACTATCATAAAACAGTCCCAATTTGGTTTGGAACACCTTTTTCCATTCCAGTGTAAGTGAAGACCACCACTCTCTCAGCTGTTTTTCTTTGCTGATCTTGGTGGTGTATATACTCGCTATCTTAAGCTCATTAGCACCATCCATATTGAGCTCCACGTATCTTCTTTTAGTCGTATTTACTGAATCACCACCCAGGCTTACGGCTTCCAGATTTCGCAGAAGGTCGACACGGTAATAAGGTGTGTTATCATCTTTGAAAAGCTTTTGAACAGTGTCTATCTGAAATTCAAAATAGGCCTCCTCAAAGAAGAAATCGATATCCTTTAAGTAAGCCTGAATGTCTTTGTAAATGACTGTAGAACGGTCTTCCTGCAAGTCATCTTCTACCTGTACCTTTTCATTGGCAAACAGCTTCAGATAACTTTCATTGATAATAGTTTCCTTTTCTCCGATTGATGCTCTCTTCCCTCCGAGTAAGTTGAAATAATAGGCCATGGTTTGCACCATGCCCTTGGCTTGCTCGATTCTGGGATCTGCCAAAGAATCGAACTCCTGCGCCTTCATGGTTCCGCATAGACCGAACACAAAGACTACCAGCAATAGCTTACTTCTTATCATAAAGAATTTTTAACAGGTCTTCTTTCTGTTGACTGTTGATTTTAGCCAGATCAGAGATAAGCCATCCGGTGTTATATCCGGGGCGATTAAAATTATTCAATGAGAAGTACCAGCCATCCACTGTAAAGAAGTTGAAGTTAACCCGGTTCACTGTTTCGAAAGTGAGATAACCCATTTTCACTTCATATAGAAATATGGTTAGGAAATCCGGCTCAAAATCGGCCATGGTATAAGACTCAGGACTACCATCCTTTACCATTGCTTTTCTTAGATTCATAAAGTCCAGCTCATGGCTCATTGGGTGAAGAAACTCTTTGGTTTCTCCTCTCTGCTTATCGAATAAGGTTTTATAAGGTTCGAATGAAAGATCATCGATGACCCATTCATAGCCGAGGCCTTCCTGTTGTATCTTCATGTACAATACGAGTGGCCAGGAACGTCCTTTATATCTGAAGGTAGTATTAACTGTCGCGAACCAGTCTGCAGAATGAAGGTCAAGAAAAACCGGTTGATCATCACTGGTTACTCTTTCGACAAACTCTTCGAACAGAGATTCGGAAAACCCGGCATTCTCCTCATCGAAGAGAATGCTCAGGTATCTTTTCCTTAATCTTGCATTTCTGTATTGCCTGTCTTCGGGTTCAAACTCTCTTCCTTTTGTATCTTCTTCACCATTAAATCGGCTAAAAAACTGATTTAACTGCTTGGTACTGGCCAGTAACTGCTGTTCTACCTCATCATCTTCTGTGATGGTTTGTGCAGTGACCATACCAGGAAGAAGGAAAAAAGCGAAACCGCTTATCAGCAATAATCTCTTGATCATATTGATGTTTCAGAAACTCGAATATCACCCAAAATTACATCCCAGAACTCAATGGTTCTACCGGCAATCTGGGTTTCTTTCTTTTCAACGTAGATGGTAATATCCTTTTTGGTAGTATCCTTATAGGCTAACTGATCTCCATTGGTACCTTCAAACTTCTGATAAATAGTAACTACTCCTACATATCTGCCATCAGGCTGTCTTTCCAGGTCAGAGATGTAATGTACATCGTACCATTCAATGGTGACCTTATCATAGTTCAGCGCCATTAATCTTCTGAAGTACTCTCTTACCTTATAGTATTCGATTTCCTCTTTAGCTAATGAAGAAACTCCCATTTCTGAGCCAGGGGCAAAAAGCTCTTCAGCTCTGTCCATGACACGGGTTGCTTCGGTATATGGCGTATTCTTATTACCAATGATTTTAATGTATTTCCCAAGGTCTTTTACCTTCTCTAAAGCCAGTGAATCAATGGCCTTTTCTCTATTAGGATCTACTGCATTCTGGGCCATCATGGCAGTACTTGTGAAAACTGCTATGAAGGCCACTGCTAATATTTGAATATATCGTTTGTTCATCTTCTTCTTATTTTTTCACTAATACCAACTCTTTGATTTTTCCATTCGGATCGCGCACCACTTCCATAACACGGTGAACGTTATTACCTGTGTCTTTTATATAATTGAGATACTTGGTAATATCAGTTGGCTCATCATAGTCTTCAGTTCCGTTGGCTGAATAGATGATAATTAATACCGGAGCATTTCCGTTGTTGAACAACCCTAAGGCTTCACGAATATTTCTATTGGCCACATCGGTAGATGAAGCATTGGCAATTGCCGCAAAATAGTTATTGATTCTTGTGTCGAGAGTTGGTTCCGGAGCGCTTCGAACATCTTTCGGTTCTTCTACTTCTGGTTCCGGCTCAGGTTCAGGTGTTGGTGTTGGCTCTTCCACCTCTGGTTCCGGCTGCGTGTCAACTACAGCCTTCTGGCTTTTACATGAAGCCAGAAATAGAACTAAAACAGCGAATAGAGCGAATGATTTAATTGACTTGTTCATCTGGATTTAAATTGTTTTATGTTGCTCTTTTTCATTTTTGGATAGCGAAGGAACAAAACATGTTCCAACCCGTGCTTTAAACGTAAAAGGTGTTTAACACGGTTATGGAATTCAAAAATATTTCTGAATTGAGAAAAAGCCTCTCAAATTGGCAAGGATTTTACTGCTGACGGAACAATAAAGGTGTAAGCTGAAATTGACATCAGGCCTGACTAAGACCAAAGGCCCCAAAATGCAGAGATGCGAAGCCCATTCCTGCAATACAGGAACATAACTCCGCAATACTCTGTCTGGCTGTGAGAATAATCTTACAGGTTTAAGCCTTCAACCGAGGCTTAACAAAAAGAAGTTGTTTATCTGCCCTCCGGCATTTTGGCTATTGAAGCTCCCTCCGGCATTTCGAAGTTTGTCATAGCAGGGTAGTCATTCGACACCTGAATGTTTTCAAAGGCAGTGGCATTTCCTCTCGGGTCACCGACTTCACCATCGGCATAAGTATACCATTGCAATGAAGACGGAAGCATTACTCCACCCATACTTTTCCATCCATCGTACTTAATCAGATTGTAACGCTGGCTGGCCTGACCACCGAAAGTGGCAGTATACATTAACCATTGCATTTGATTGGTCTGCGGATCAGAACACACTATATAAGAGTCGTTTGGAGAGTCTCCCACTCCATTATCGTAGGTTACTTTAACCGCATTGTAGGTTTTACCATCAAGTTCCACCGGCTCCATCGCCTCATAATTCACGCCCGGATCTCCTATCACAAAAGGAAAAGCATAGAAATAGAACATCAGGTTATAACGCATGCGCTGTCTGTCCGCATTTTCAGAAGCAGGATATACCCATACGTTTTCCCCATCGAAACCCACAGTCTGATTCTCGGACTCAATGCGGGTATAACGGTTTTGTAATTCAACTAAAGTCTTGCTTCCTCCCATTTCATAGGAAAGAGATTTAAGGTTTGACCAATTATCATAGCCTCCGTGAGCCTCAAAAACCTTGGTAATGGCCGGTATATGATGACTGGTATAGTCGGGCTTCGACTCAACCGGAATATTTTGTTCTTGTTTTGTCCCGCCACATGCCATGACAAGCGTCATGATGGCAAGTGATAATATTTTCTTCATGCCTGATATTTTTTACAAAGTTGACTTATCTCTCTTTAAATTTCTGTCAGGCTGAAAACATTAGAGCAATGTATTCTTCTCCGACAGAGTAGAATTTTAAGAAAGCATTTCATTAAACCAATTCTCATTATGCATAAGGCAGAACAACAATTTGAAGCACTGATTGAACACTTCAAAAATCAACCAGAAATTACAGAAGGAAAAATGATGTCGAGCAGAGGACTGCAATACAAAGGCAAAAACTTCCTCTTCAACTGGGACGATAAGATGTGTTTCCGCCTGGGACGATCTTTCGATCCGGCTTCAGAAGGTCTCCATCAATACAGTCTGCTCAATCCCTTTAAGAGCAAACCACCATTGAAAGACTGGTTTGTATTTACTACAGATTTTGAGAAATGGCCATTATTGGCAGATATCGCATTGGCCAAAATGAAAGAAGAGCTGGGCTGATTTCCTTTCCATATCCTGTGAAAGTGCTTTACCTTTGAGTTCATACTCAGAAGCATGGACAAAAAGCAACAATTCGAAACACAGGCTATCCGCACCCAAATAGAGCCCACTCATGCACAGGAGCACTCTACTCCTTTGTATCTGACCTCAAGCTTCACTTATGCCGATGCTGAGGAAATGAGAGCAACCTTTGCCGGAGAAAACGACAATAATATTTACAGTCGCTTCAGCAATCCTAACTTTCAGGAGCTCATAGACAAGCTCTGCCAAATGGAAGGCGCTGAAGATGGCTATGTGTTTGCCACAGGTATGGCCGCTGTATTTTCAACTTTTGCGGCACTGTCAAAAACGGGTGATCATATCATTAGCTGTCGTTCCATTTTTGGCTCTACGCACACGGTCTTTACCAAAATTCTCCCCAAGTGGAATATTGAGACTACCTACGTAGAGGTGAATGATGTAGAAAGCTGGGGCGAGGCTGTAAGACCTAATTCCAAACTGTTTTACCTGGAAACTCCAACCAATCCCGGAGTGGACCTGGTCGACCTGCAGGCCGCTTCTGATTTCTGCAAAAAACACCAACTCATTCTCATTGTCGACAATTGCTTCGCTACCCCCTACCTGCAACAGCCTATTCAATTCGGAGCTGATCTGGTCATCCACTCAGCTACCAAGTTTATCGATGGGCAAGGGCGCGTGATGGGTGGAGCTACATTGGGTAAGAAGGAATTGATAGAAGAAATTTATGCTTTCAGTCGAAGTACAGGTCCGGCCCTGTCCCCTTTCAATGCCTGGATACTCTCTAAAAGTCTTGAAACGCTGGCAGTGAGAATGGATCGTCACTGCGACAATGCACTTCGGTTGGCAGAGTTCCTTTCAAGCCATCCGAAAGTATCATGGGTAAAGTACCCTCGCTTACCAAGTCACCCGCAATATGCCATTGCTCAAAAACAAATGAAAGCAGGGGGTGCTGTAGTAGCCTTTGGTATCAACGGAGGACTTGAGCAAGGAAAAAACTTCCTGAATGCACTGAAGATGTGTTCACTTACCGCCAATCTGGGCGACAGCAGAACAATAGCCACACACCCCTCTTCTACCACCCATGCCAAACTTTCGGAAGAAGAACGTCAGAAAGTTGGCATTACCCCCGAACTCATTCGGATTTCGGTAGGTTTAGAGCATAGTGACGATATCATTTCAGACATTCAACAGGCGCTAGAATAGAGTCACCCATGACTAAAACAAGTAAAGAAAGACTCGTCAAATCGAAGATCAAGAGAACTTGGACAGATTTACGTGTCGAAATTCAAAAACTCTGTATAGCTTTAAACATTTCTAACGATGACTTTTCAGAAGTAAATATCAACGAGTGGAGGGAGATCGAATCAAATATTTGGACAAATTTTTCTTCGAAGAAGAACTCCAGATGGATTTGGGAAACTTTGGCTAATTCTTATGAAACAGCTCCATTTAGTCACAATAATCTGGAACTAGAGGAATTTATAAGCCCATCAGAAAAGGTCTGGATTTTACTTGACGAAGCCACTCATGAGAAAACGAAATTTTGGATTTATGAAGGAACTGTAAGGGCTTTCGACCAGTTATTTCGTGAATCCTTTTGGACTTATGAGGTCTTAATTGTTTCAAAAAAATACGAGTGGATCTTAATTTTAAATCATCACTCTACTATGATTGGAACTGGAATACTGAAAGACCTAATTACAGAGTTTAAAAGAAACGGCAATAATATTTAACTCCATTTATACTGGACTACAAAATGAAGCAAATACTGGCCGAAATACTCACCATAGGTGACGAAATACTCTACGGACAAATTACAGACACCAATTCTCAGTGGATCAGTTCAGAGTTAGACCAGCTCGGTATCAGAGTAGTGAGAAAAACAACTGTCGGAGATACGGAGGAAGCCATTCTCAATGCCTTTACCGAAGCCGAAGCCAGAGCAGACATGGTACTGATCACGGGTGGTTTGGGGCCCACCAATGACGACCTCACTATGCCCATGCTCGCCAGGCACTTCAACAGTGAGATTATCATGAATGATGACGTACTGGCCCATGTGAAAGACTTTTTTGAACGAAGGGGCAGAACATTTACTGAACTCAACCGCAGACAGGCCCTGGTTCCTGCTATTGCTGAAGTGCTGCACAATGAAATGGGCACAGCCCCCGGAACCTGGTATGAAAGAGATGGCAAAGTATTCGTTTCAATGCCCGGTGTTCCGCATGAGATGAAGAACCTGATGAAAACACTGGTTCTTCCCAAGCTGGCTAATTTCTTCCAGACCCCGGTTATTTATCACAAGCTCATTAAGACTGTCGGTATAGGTGAATCTTTTCTGGCCGATAAAATCAAAGACTGGGAAGACAATTTACCCGATCACATTTCACTGGCTTACCTCCCCAGTGTGGGGCAGGTAAAACTGAGACTAACCGCTGTTGGCGAGAATCGCGAAGAACTCAAAAAAGATGTACAGGACTTAATTGATGCTCTGATTCCACTGGCAGGTAAATATATCTATGGATATGACAGCACCACACTGGAAGAGGCCGTAGGACAGTTATTAAAGGCACAGAACAAAACTATCGCTCTGGCTGAGAGTTGTTCAGGTGGGTATGTTCAACATAAAATCACAACCATTGCCGGTTCTTCAGAGTATTTTCAGGGAGGAGTTGTACCTTACCACAACCGGCATAAAATCAATATACTGGGAGTAAAACCTGAGACGCTGGAAGAGCATGGAGC
The DNA here is from genome assembly GCF_965216855.1 of Roseivirga sp. Lineage (NCBI taxonomy): Bacteria > Pseudomonadati > Bacteroidota > Cytophagia > Cytophagales > Roseivirgaceae > Roseivirga > Roseivirga sp. Next base: position 1,281,354 of record NZ_OZ244204.1, read on the forward strand.
GGTAAGTGAGCCTTGTGTACAGGAAATGGCTGAAGGTGTTCGAAAACTTTTCAAGGCCGATATTGGAGCCTCATCAAGTGGTATTGCCGGCCCTGGAGGGGGAACTGACGAGAAACCAGTAGGTACGGTCTGGATTGCTTTTGCCGATGGAAAAGAAACCATCACTAAAAAGCTGCAACTGACACAGAATAGATTATTAAATATTGAATTAACACAGATAGCAGTATTAAATTTGGTAAGAAAAAGTTTGACACGCTAAAACTTTGATAATATTTGGTAATTCATTTACTTTTGCGAATTAGTGCAAACGTTTTAATTCACTAAAAACTAAGAAATGGCTATAGTAGAAATGGTAATGCCGAAGATGGGAGAAAGTATCATGGAGGGTACAGTACTGTCTTGGCTTAAACAAGAAGGTGACACAATTGAAGCAGATGAGTCTGTGCTGGAAGTGGCTACCGATAAAGTTGATACAGAAGTACCAGCCACTCATGGCGGTGTATTGAAAGAAATTTTAGTGAAGGAAGGCGATGTAGTAGCCGTTGGTGCTCCCATTGCCAAGATTGAAACAGAGGCCGCTGAAGAAACCAGTGCTGCCCCGGTACAATCCGCTCCTGCTGCTGCCAATGGCCAGGCCAAGGCCGAACCAAAACCTGAGCCGGCTGTTGCACAGGCTTCAAGCAATGGACATGCTGCAGCGGTAAGCTCAGATCGTTTCTACTCTCCTTTGGTCATGAGCATTGCCCGTCAGGAGAACATTCCTATGGCCGAACTGGAATCTATACCCGGTACAGGTAGAGAGGGAAGAGTAACCAAGAAAGACATTCTCTCCTATGTCAAGGAAAGACCAGCTGGTGGACAAACCATACAACCTGCTGCTCCGGCACCTGCAGCCGCCCCTAGCCAGGAAAGAGCTCCTCAACCTATGCCTGTTTCTATTTCAGGTGAAGACGAAATCATTGAAATGGACCGCATGCGCAAAATGATTGCTGAGCGCATGGTTGACAGTAAGCGCATTTCTCCGCATGTGACTTCATTCGTTGAAGCCGATGTCACCAATATTGTATACTGGAGAAACAGGGTTAAAAACCAATTCAAAGAGAGAGAAGGCGAGCCAATCACATTCACTCCAATCTTTATTGAAGCGGTTGTTCGTGCTATCAAAGACTATCCGATGATTAACGTGCAGGTAGATGGCACCAGAATCATCAAAAAGAAAAATATCAATGTGGGCATGGCAGTGGCGCTGCCATCAGGCAACCTGATTGTACCAGTTATTCATAATGCCGATCAGTTAAGCCTGGTAGGTTTAACCAAAAAGGTAAACGCATTGGCCAGAAAAGCCAGAGAGAACAAACTGACACCAGACGACCTGCAAGGCGGTACTTATACCGTATCCAATGTAGGTTCTTTTGGCAACGTGATGGGTACTCCAATTATCATGCAGCCGCAGGTAGGTATCCTGGCGCTTGGCGCGGTTCAGAAAAAACCAGCGGTGGTTGAAACTCCTGCGGGAGATGCAATCGCCATCAGACATAAGATGTTCCTTTCTCACTCTTATGACCACAGAGTAGTAGATGGTTCACTGGGAGGAATGTTTGTGAGAAGAGTGGCTGACTATTTAGAGAAGTTCGATTTGAACAGAGGTTTTTGATCTAGACAATAGATTTTAGATAATAGACATTAGATAATAGATATCAGACAAACCCCGGCTTGAGAAATCAGGCCGGGGTTTTTTACTAAACTGAGCAAAGCACGCGATCAGGCTGGAGACCATTCGTATTGACGGAAAGTCATTTTTTGGCATAGCTATCCCCTTTGATACAGACTTTATTGCAAAAGCCAAAAAGCTCAAAGAAAGGTGGCACCCAAAAAGCAAGCTTTAACAGATTAAATTGAAAAACTCTTGATAGCCATGTGTATCTTAAGGCTATTGGGTATAACTTAAAAAAACATGATTTATATCGGCCATAAAAGTGGCCGATAGCTTACGTTGCAGCTCATTGACTCCCGAAAATCTAACTCATGAAAAAGATAGTAATTACTGGAAGTAGTGGAAGAATTGGTCGAGCCTTGTATTGGCAGTTATCTCAAGAATATCGGGTTAAGGGTGTAGACATTTCTGCTTCTTCATCAACCAACATAATCAATGATATTAGAGATTATGAAAGCCTGCCAAGGATATTTGAAGGAGCCGATACTATTTTTCATTCAGCTGCTTTACATGCTCCTCATGTTGATTTATTCTCAGAAAAGGAATTCTATGATATCAACGTTAACGCAACAGAAAAAATCTGTAAAGCAGCAATAGAATGTGGTGTCTCACATATTGTGTTTACGAGCACAACAGCATTGTATGGATATGCCAATCAGGAGAAGGATAAAGCTGCTTGGGTCAACGAACAAACAATTCCTAAACCAAAAACCATATATCATAAGACCAAATTGGAAGCAGAGAATGTCCTTAAGAACTATTCGAGTGAAAACCTATCAATAAATGTGATTAGAATGTCCAGATGCTTTCCAGAACCTGCACAAACAATGGCAGTGTATAGACTACATAGAGGGGTAGATTATCGCGATGTTGCTAAAGCGCATATTTTGGCAAGTCAACTTCGAAAAAAGAAAGATTTCGACATCTATATTGTTTCTGGAACCACACCATTTCTTAAATCCGATTGTGTCCAGCTACTTGAGGATCCAGAAACGATCATTCGTGAAAGGTATCCTCAAATAGCTAGGGAATTTGATCTTAGGGGATGGAAATTTCCAGGTTCAATTGATAGAGTCTATGATTCTACGTATTGTCAAAAAACACTTGGTTGGCAACCTGAAAAAGGGCCACTCGATGTATTCAAACAATTTGATGACAAAGACTTTGAAGTTCTTCCCCCGTCATAGAAATGTTGAAGCAATAATCGCATCAAACCTGATAGTAGCAAATGAGGTACAACAAACACTATCTTCCATAAGATTATGGAGCTACTGGCAAAGACTACTACAATCTGATACTTTTGTGATTATTTAACAAATTCCAGCTTACGGATGATAGTTGGGCGTTGTGGTACTTTAGAATAGAATGAAACCAACCAAATTACTGCTTCTTCATTTTTTGATATTCAGCTTGAGTTGTAATTCACAGGCACAGGAGTCTTGGATTGAAATAGTTCAACCAACTATAGAACAAGAGGCTACCTCTATTTGGAGAACAATCAATGACATAAATTTTCTGGAAGAACAAGGGTATCACATTAACCTACCTAAAGACTCTTTGATTGATTCATTAGTGAAAAAATCTAAAAGTGGGAATTTCGGAAATGAAGACTTTGCTGCAATCTATACACTTGTCGAAACCAAAGTGTTTGAGCAAAAGAATTATGAGCAGGCAATACGGAAAGTTGGAAATGAGATTAACCTATTGAACAATCTTCTCGATGAAATTAATGATAAGAAAGCTGATTGGGATTGGGATTTTAAGATGTTCAAAAAATACAGAGTTGTATTCACGTTGTATGGAACCGGAGGAAGTTATGACCCTGATGAAGGAATAATAACTCTACTCACAAATCAACAAGGCGGATTTATGAATTATAAAAACCCTGCCAACACCATAATTCACGAAATCACTCATATAGGAATGGAATATTCGATTGTAGGCAAGTACAACCTTTCTCACGGTTTAAAAGAAAGAATTGTAGATACTTTTGTATATCTAATGTTCCAGGAAAAATTGCCGGAATACAGTGTTCAAACTATGGGAGATGCAAACATTGATCAGTATTTGAATAAGAAGAAAGATATAGAATCACTCGATGAAATAATATCTGCTTTTTCAAAGAAATAACTTACCCCAACAACGGATATAGCTTATGGCGGTTGAACGGCTGCCAGCAAGGTTTACTAAGAGTATATTTTTCCGTGATCTTTCTGTGATACTTCAGTCTCTACTTTGTAAAAAAAATAGGACATGAAAAATACATTAAGATTATTCGCACTCGCAATTTTGATTTTAGCCATTGCTTCTTGCAGCAATGATGACACAGCACCAGTTATTGTTGACAGCAGTTTACCACAAGGAACTTTCACCGCCATGCTGAACGGTACTTTTGTGATGGACAATGCACCAACCAGTGGAGGAGTACAAATTGGTACTGACTCAGAAGGGACTCAATTTCTGAGATTGGCCGATGATTTCGCTACCAATGTGGCCACCGGTACCGTTGCCATTTATTTATCCACCAGCGACACTTTTACTCCGGATCCCGCTAACGGAAACCCGGATCTTCAATTGGTAGGCAATATTACAACCAATGGTGAGCATTTCTTTGAACTCGACCCGGAATACGACTCCAAGTTCACTCACGTGATCGCCTGGTGTACTTCAGTATCTGTACAATTCGGCAATGCAGCCATAAACTAATGTTCAACAAGCTAACTGAGGATATCTCAAAATATCAGGTCAATCATTTTTGAGGTATCCTCTTTGTACTATGAAGGTTTCAATCATTTCAATTCTCCTTTTGAGTTCTCATTTACTTCTGGCACAAAGTGGCTGGGTAAAAGACAAGAATCAACTTTATGCTCAAGTGAGCTACACCTCTTTTAAGTCTGAAGACTACTATTCCTTAGATGGTGAATTACTCGATGTAGCCTCTTTCAAACAGAGGTCTGTAGGAATTTATGCAGAATATGGCCTGGGTAACAGACTGGCATTAGAATATAATCAGGTACTCTATCGTTCGAATGGATTCAATACCACAGAAACTGTTTCGGGCTTCGGAGATGTATTTATAGGATTGAAATATGCTTTAAACAAAGGGAATTTCCCGGTTTCAATTACAGTTGGCCCTGAAATTCCTATCGGAAATTCGGATCTGGTGTCCAGAAATTTAGATGATCCATCCACCTTTCTGTTTCTCCCTACAGGTGATGGGGAATGGAATATTCTCAACACCATAGCTGCTTCTCACTCAATCGATAATATCTATTTCTCTCTCTTTACAACGTTCAACTTAAGAACAGAATACCAGGGGAACGACTTCAGCAATCAGCTAAGGTCGGGCTTAGAGATTGGCTATTCACCAACCGAAAAGCTATGGCTTCAGGCCAAATCCCGGATACAGATAACATTCGGAGATGAACCGGCTTCAACCGACATTTTAAGAGGTGAAGGAACTGAATTCTCATTATTTGAATTAGGAGGATCATATGCTATTGCCAAGAATTATCTAATCATTGGTAATACCTCCTTTTATTCTGATTTTCTAGTGAGTCGAAAAAATTTATACAGCGCCCCCGTTTTTAGCTTAGGACTTGCTTTCACCATGAATTAATGCCCGTGGCAGAACAGCAAAAAGTAATCGTTATCGAGGATGATCCTGAGATTTGTGAACTCTTGAATATTCACCTGAAAGACCTTGACTGTGACGTCATAATACATCAGGATGGTAGCTCAGGATATAATGACATATTGAAAGAACAGGCCGACTTGATCATTCTTGACATCAAACTCCCCGGAATGGATGGAATTGAGATCTGTCAGAAAGTAAGGGCTCTGCAGATAACGACTCCTATCATTATGCTTACTGCCAGATCGGAAGAAATAGACCGTGTACTTGGTCTGGAAGTAGGCGCTGATGATTATATGACTAAACCCTTCAGCATTCGGGAGTTCCTGGCAAGGGTAAAGGCAGTTTTCAGGAGAACTAAAATCATCGAAGAGAAAATACTCAAAGAGCAAAATCCCCAATTACTGGAGTATGGAGGTTTGCGCATCGATATAGAACGCAGAAGAGTAACTGTGGAAGCGAAGAAAATCGATTTGTCTCCAAAGGAATTTGAGCTTTTAGTCCTGCTGGCGTCAAATCCCGGAAAAAGCTATAATCGATCGAGCCTGCTTTCCCTCATCTGGGGTTATGACTTTGAGGGTTACGAACATACAGTAAATAGCCATATTAATAGGCTCAGGGCCAAAATTGAACCAAACATGGACAACCCAAAATACATTCTCACCATGTGGGGAATTGGTTATAAGTTCAATGAAGAATTAGAGTAGCATGAAAACCAGCACTGTTTCCATTCGCCTGATCAAGAAAATCACAGGTGCCTTCTTGTTACTGATTCTGTTGATAGGCATCAGCTATATATTCATCACCTACTATTTCACCCATAAGTTTTTCGAAGAAACATCTCAAAAGCTTAATGCTGAAGTCGCCTCCCATGTCATCAATGAAAAGTTTATCAATGAATCTCCATTTCTAGCGGATGGAAGTGTAAATAAGGATTTATTCGGAGATCTCATGAATGATATGATGGCCGTCAATCGGGGGATCGAGGTTTATTTATTGTCAGCAAATGGAGATGTGCTTTATTCCGTTGTACTTGATCATTCTGGTGATAAAAAAACCTCTGCTACTGTAGATATTGCTCCACTCGAAGAGTTCATTGCCAGTAAAGGAAACAAATATATTCTTGGTCAGGACCCGAGAAATCCCGAGCAGAAAAAAATATTTTCTGCTGATAGATTCGAGATCAATGGCAGGGAAGGCTTTATCTATGTGATTCTGGCCGGCCAAAAGTTCGAAGAAGCAACCAATACATTAGTTGGCAGCTATTTCCTGCAACTTGGCATTGGAGCCTCTATTGCCACCTTATTCTTTGCAGGCCTTATCGGAGTCATTGTGATCTGGTATTTGACCAAAAATTTACGCGAAATAATAGACACGGTCAGGCGATTCAAGGAAGGCGACATGGAAGCTCGAATCCAGAATGCAGATACAAAAGACCTGTCCATTTTAACCGAGACTTTCAATGATATGGCCAATACCCTGGTGGCCAATATCAATGATCTCAAATCGGTGGAGATGCTTCGCAGAGAACTAATTGCTAATGTTTCGCATGATTTAAGGACTCCCCTGGCCATCACCAAAGGGTACATTGAAACACTTCAAATCAAAAAATCTCAGCTCTCTGAAGAAGAAGTAGAAAAGTACCTGAACATCGTCAATAACAGTATTGGGAAATTACAGAAGCTAATCGATCAGCTTTTTGAATATTCTAAATTGGAAGCCAAACAGATTGAACCTCAAAAAGAACCCTTCTCGCTATCCGACCTCGCACATGATGTTTTTGAAAAGTATCAACAACTGGCAGAACAGAAGAAAATAAAGCTGCACCTCAATATTGAACCCAATCTGCCTCAGGTATTTGGAGACATCAGTCTGGTAGAGCGGGTATTGCAAAACCTGATCGATAATGCATTGAAGTTTACACCAGATGAGGGTAACATTTCCATCAACATGAGGGCCTTCGAAAAATCAGTATCCATTGCTATAAAAGACACTGGAACAGGAATTGGTGAAAACGAAATTGAGGAAATATTTGAAAGGTATAAACAAGCGAAATCCGAACCCAAAAAGGCAAAAGAAGGAGCTGGTTTGGGTTTGGCCATTGCTAAAAAAATTATCGAGCTTCATGATTCCGCCATAAAAGTGGTAAGCAAACCCAATTTTGGAACAACCTTCGAATTTCAACTTCCAATGGCTACGGGATTGAAGTATTGAAAAATCATAAAGCCTTGAATTAAGCTATAATCCAAGACAAAGGACTTTGCAAACTTTCGATACCAAATTGAGAAAATAGAAATCAGCAGAACTCTGGCTTAATAATCGGGTCCGGCTCCTGGTTTTATTAGCCGACACCTCACAATAAATGTTAAAAACACATCCAGGACCAATGGTAGTCGTTGTTGTTTAAAACATCGGCCCTATGCACACTTCAAGCTTCTGGAAAAATCACTTTCAAGAAAATCTCAAAAAGCAACGTATTGACTGGAACACTAAGCCAACCATTGCTGATAGCGAAAAACAGGCTATACTCTATTCTTTAAAAGCCTGGCAATTAGGAGAAACCAGCGATGGCTCACACCTTCTGGCCGCGGCCACAAAACACGCCAAAAAGGAAAACGACCTACTTTATATTGATGCTGTCAAGCTCTTCATCAAAGAAGAGCAAAAACATGGAAACAACCTGGGAAGGTACATCGACCTGATTGGAGAAGAGCGAACAAAGAAAGACTGGGGAGATTCCCTCTTTAGAAAAATACGCTACTTCAATACGAGTATGGAGTTATGGACTATCACGGTCATTATCGTTGAAAGCGCAGCTCAAATCTTTTACCAGGCCCTGCATGATGCCACCCGGTGTCAATTATTAAAAGCCATATGTCAGGACATTTTGATTGATGAGGCACATCACATCAAGTTTCAGAATGAAAGGCTTCATCAGATATTCAACAAGAAACACTTCTATAATAAAGCCATGAGCGTGGGATGGTATGGTGTGCTTTTCTTCGGTACCATTCATGCAGTATGGTTTGGACACAAAAAAGCCTTTAAGGCCGGAGGGATTGAAAAAAGAGAATTTATGCGTCAGATGTACTACAAGTTCTTTAATAGTCTAAGATACTGCCATTCAATCCCTTCATTCAAAACAGGTACTAAACCTGAGCTGGCTACTGTATAAAAGGAGCTGATTTAGCTTATATTCAGGAAAGCTTTACCTTGTGTTAGATTGACTAAACCCCAAACACATGAGAGCCCTTCTGATTTCATTACTGGTTATACTCACCTTCCTATCAGACCCCACACCACAACAGGGAAAGAACTTCGTCTGGGATAAAGAGAATATACTTTCAGAAAAGGAGGAAGCAACGCTCAACCAGATGGTACTCAGTCACGAGGATAAAACCACCAACCAAATCCTCATAATGACTACACCTGACTGGGGTGAAAGTGACAATATTGTAGACTTCTCCATTCGAATAGGGAATACACTTGGGGTGGGACAGAAAGAAAAAGACAATGGTGTGGTTATTATCTTTAGCAAAGCCCAAAGACAAACCCGTATTACTACAGGTTATGGCACTGAAAAAGTACTGACTGATGAAAAGGCCAAATCAATAATTGATAGCCTCATGATTCCTAAATTCAGAGAAGAAATGTATTACGAGGGAATCCACGATGGCACCAAAGCCATTATTGATTTTTTGGAGTTGCCGGGAAATGAAATCAAGTAATCTCCTATCTTTCCTACTTTAAACTAAAACTTTCCTTCAATGAAATACTTCCTTTCTATTGTCCTTATTTCACTCAATATTCATTTTGCCAAGCATGACCTAGGTCTCAAGCTGAAAATTGGAGAAACCTATTCGCAAACTATGGTTAGTGAAGCTAATATTGATCAGGACATTATGGGCACAAGCCAAACGATGGTGATGGAAATTTCAGGCAAATTTAGCTTTGAGGTAAAGTCCGAAAAGAATGGTGTCTATACCACTGATGTTCAATATGATTACCTAAGTCTAAAAACGACAACGCCTTTTGGAGAAACATTATCCTCTTCAGAGGAAGGTTATGATGACATTATGTCTACAGTTCTAAGAAACATGCGCGGAAAGGTGTTTACCGTAATGCTACAGAAGAATGGTAGAATTCAGGAAATTATTGATCTGGACAACCTTTATTCAGACATATTCAATTCACTCCCACCAATTTCAGAAGAGCAGAAAGAACAAATTGTATCCCAAATGAAACAGGCGTATGGTGAAGCTGCTTTTAAGGGAAATCTTGAAATGGTTACCGCCATTTTCCCTGAAAACGAGGTTGAAAAAGGAGACAAATGGAACACCAAAGTCAAACTAGAATCAGGTATGTCTGGCACCCTGGATAATACCTATACCCTCTCACAAATAGAAGCCGACTATATTCTCATAGAAGGCTCTTCCAAATTCTCTACTGAAGACAAAGAGGCTTATGTAGATGTTCAAGGAATGCCAACAAAGTATCTTTTGAAAGGAGACGTAATATCCAGTTATAAAATAGATCCTGAGACAAACTGGACCATAGAAGCCAAAATCACTCAAGACATTTCTGGGAAGGTCGAAATCAAAGACAATCCAAATGTTCCCGGTGGAATGGAGATTCCAATGACCTTAACCAGTAAAATCACTGTTACGAATAAGTAGTATCCTTTCTGACCGTTATTGGTGAAGACCAGTGTAAAACTGGATTAAAAACGATGAACAAAATTCCTATTATTAGTTTACTGGTATGTCTGATAATGAGTTGCTCCAACCAAAAGGAATCCATTCAAAGAGTTGCCGATTTAGAGAGTCAGGTTACTGCCAAAGACAAGGAAATTGCTCGACTAAAGGATCAAATCAAAAGTCGGGAACCTCATCAGACTGATATCTGGTATGCCTTCGAGCCGAACACTGAGTATAACATTGTAAGACTTGGTTCGGGCAATTCTGAGATAATAGACGCTGTAGAACTGGTCGATTCTGTTGATGTTGTTTATACCTTCAGACATGAAGCCACAATAACACAATTAAGAGATAATCGTGCCGCCTCCATGATTACGAATTTTCGTCAGTTTGAGGAGATATCTCATAATTCTAGAGGCTATGGGCCTTCTGTTTCGCAAGCAAGTTACCATGTAAAAACAATTGTCCTGTGTGAAGAAGAAGGCTTACCAATAGAAGTAGAGAACTGTACCAGCAATATCTATATCCTGGTTATGCCTACTGAATTAGGCTATGAAAGCAATCTGTTTCGCGTATCAAGACTTTTTAATGCCGTTATCAAATCACTATCCGATACTCCAAATGGGGTTATACTGACTATTGAACATAGTAGGTTTCCTAGAAAAGAATTGAAAGTTCTTATCAGGCCTGAACTAGTGAAGTTTATCGAGTAAGCATTCAATTCACCAATCCGGTTACAACAAGCGTAGATTTGGTTACAATAAGAGAACTCCTATTCACCACCTTTGTAATCAACAAAAACAAGAAGCATGACAAAGAGAAAAATAACTTTAGTTACCGGAGGCAGCAGAGGCCTTGGACGTGATATGGCCATCAATATTGCTAAAAAGGGACTGGATGTAATCATTACTTATCACAGTAATCAGTCAGCCGCAGATGAGGTGGTAAATGAGATTACCAGGACAGGTAGTAAGGGTTACTCCTTTCAACTCGATACCAGAAATGTGAATTCCTTTGATGCCTTTTATACCGAGGTGAGCAGTTTACTTGAATCTGAATATGGAAGTAAACATTTCGACTACCTGGTAAATAATGCAGGAACCGGAATTTACAAACCCTTTGCAGAAACCACAGAAGAAGACTTTGATGAAATGATGAACGTCCACTTCAAAGGAGTCTATTTTCTGACGCAAAAGGCCCTTCCTCTACTCAATAATGGTGGCGGAATCATTAACATCTCCTCAGGTTTGGCCCGATTCACATTGCCCGGGTCCTCTGCCTATGCTTCTATGAAAGGCGGAATAGAAGTATTTACACGGTACCTGGCCAAAGAACTGGGAAGCAAAGGTATCAGGGCCAATGTGGTTGCTCCTGGAGCCATAGCTACCGACTTTGGTGGTGGTAAAAATCGGGACGATGAGCAAAGAAGAGGAATCATATCCAGCCTTACTGCGTTAGGCCGGGTGGGTGAAGCAGAAGATATAGGAAGTATAGTCGCTTTTCTATGTACCGAAGAGGCTCACTGGATCACCGCTCAGCGTATTGAAGCTTCTGGTGGCACCTTGATTTAAAAACTTATGCATCAGATCAAATCCATTAGTGACTATCACCGACTGGCCGGACTTCCCAAGCCCGAACATCCACTGATCAGCCTGGTAGATTACAGCCAGGTCAACTATCAGACTGAAGGAGAAGAAGTCACCATGGTTTCTCCCTACTACTCCATTGCCATGAAGCATGGAGTACAGGGTAAGATGCGCTATGGACATCAGCCTTACGACTTTGATGAAGGGCTGATGTCTTTCGTTTCTCCAGGACAGGTCATTAGCGTAAAATCTAAATATGAACCGGGTACAAGACCAACCGGATGGCTACTGTTTATCCATCCCGACTTTTTATGGAATACACCGTTAGCCAGAAAAATCCGACAGTACCAGTTCTTTGGCTATCAGGTCAATGAGGCACTCTTCTTGTCCGACAAAGAAGAACAATCGATGATCCGAATCATGAAAAGCATTGAGGAAGAATATCACTCCAACATCGATCAGTTCAGTCAAAATATCATTATCTCTCAGGTAGAAGTGCTATTAAACTATGCCGACCGGTTCTACCAACGGCAGTTTATTACCCGGAAAATCAGCAATCACGCAGTGCTGACGAAGGTAGAAGACTGGCTTAGCAATTACTTCGGTAAAAGCGACCTGGTGAAGGAAGGACTGCCTTCCGTTCAGGAAATGGCCACTGACCTCAATATGTCAGCCAATTACTTAAGCAGTCTGCTCAAGGTACAAACAGGACAAAGTGCCCAACAGCTTATTCAGAACAAGCTTATTGAAAAGGCCAAGGAAAGACTTTCTACAACGGAACTGTCTGTCAGCGAAATAGCCTATGAACTGGGTTTTGAACACAGCCAATCCTTCAGTCGCTTGTTCAGGAAGAAGGTGAAACTCTCTCCTTCTGAATTCAGGCAGTCCTTTAATTGATCCAATCCGGAAGTCACAATCTTTATTGGGATATCCTCAAACTCAATGAGCAGAATGGCGTAAGATGTCAAAACAATGGCACAACAGGTCAACAGTAAACAACGGCTGATCTATAATTTTGACATCCCAACCCGTATTGAAATCACATGACAAAAAACAACCAGAAAAAGCATTACTATTCATTAAAACACATCTCTCTAAGCATAGCCTTCGTACTTCTTCCCTTCTTGTCTTCATGCTCCGGTGATGATACAGTTGAGGAGCCAACGAATATTTATTTAGAGATTCCCGATCCTCAATTCGAAGCAAAGCTGATTGAACTGGGAATTGACACGGACGGCCAGGTGAATCAACAAATGCTCAGGTCAGATGCTAAGAAGGTAACCCACCTCGACCTGAACACTTCAACCCAGACCGAAGAAATTGAAGACCTCACGGGTATTGAAGGTTTTACTGAACTTACTTTCCTCAGGGCTTCGAATCAGAAAATAGCAGAGATTAGTTTAGCATCACTGACTCAACTGGATACGCTTCAGCTGTCTAACAATCTTCTTACCCACATTGACCTCAGTGAAAATGTAAACCTCATCTATGCAGACATACATTTCAACGAGTTGAGTTCAATCAGCGGACTTTCAAATATTTCAGGTTTGAAACAGCTAGATCTCTCCTGGAATCAATTCGAAAATATTTCCATCGACAACTCATCCGTTGAAGTACTCTTTGTCAGCTATAATGAGTTAAGCTCGCTGGATGTCTCCAAGGCCACCGGACTCAAGAGCCTTATCGCCAATATCAATAAGCTCACCAGCATTGACATTAGAAATAACAGATCGCTGGAAACGGTAGTTTTATCGGCTAACGAAATTCAGCAGATCGACTTACAGCATAATTTGGCACTGTCTCACTTATACATTTCATCCAATTTGCTCAACAGTCTTGATGTAAGTCAGAACCCGGCATTGGTAGACTTGCGGGTGCATGGCAATACAACCTTAGGCTGTATAAAGATTGCAGAAGACCAATCGATACCCACCGTTTCCCTTTCCGGTGACCAGCAATTGAATACCAACTGTAATTAGTTTTTATCAAAACTATCAAATCATCTTATTTGCTTAAATTACTTCATGGGTAAGATGAGAGCATATCAATCAGTTGATGACTATTTCGATGATCAGCCGGAAGAAATCCTGACCAGATTATTGGAGTTAAGACAGTGTATTCTGGATGCCTCTCCCCAGGCTGAAGAAAAGATTAATTATGGCATTCCTGCCTATGCGCTAATTCAGGGAGGGAAACGCAATCAACAGGTCATGATAGCCGCCTATAAAAAGCACATCTCCTTCTATCCCACCCCGTCTGTGATCGAAGCCTTCCAGAAACAGTTGCAACCATATGAAACCAGTAAGGGCACCGTTCAATTTAAACTGACTGAACCTCTACCGAAGGAGCTCATCAAAGAAATGGTCAGGTTCAGAATGGAAGAGTTGGGAATTAAAGGCAAGTAGCCACTCCTTGTGGTCTGGTCACAGAGCTCCTAACCACACATTATTTTGTATTTTCGCCATAATGAAGTTCACTTCTATCAAACTGTTTGATAAAATGGCGAGGCATGTTCTGAAAGAAGGCCTGAAAGAGGAATCTATTCCGACAATTCCTTTGATAGCCGGAAGTACAGAAAGGCCGGAGGCCGTACCAGCAGATTTGTTTTTTGAGCTCCATGAAATAGCGGGTAGAGATTTACCGGCAGGATGTGGGCTGAGAGTTGGCTCCAGTATGGAAATGGATGATTATGGCGTACTCGGTCTTTCCTGGAAAACCTGCTCTATTGCACGCGACCTATTCGATCGAAGTGTCAGGTACTTCAATCTGTTAACTAACACTTATGTATTTGAAGTAAAAGATGTTGAAGGCATCTCCTCAATTTACCTTCATCGGGAGCCCTATAGAACAGGGGTAGCCTGGTCCAATGAGGCTACCTTTTCTGCAACAGTTACCGTGTTACAAACCATTACCGGCCTACCTCTTTATCCCGTAGAGGTGTCTTTTCAACATGCCCCACATGAAAACCTCCAACTCTATGAAGATACTTTTCAGTGCCCCGTACTCTTCAATCAGCCCCATAATTACATTGCCTACAGAACGAAAGACCTGAACACCCGGACTGCCAAAGCGGATGAAAGCATAAATCGTTTTCTAAGGCAGCGTATGGATGAAGAGGCTGAAGGCATAGAAATCAGTGCCTATAAACTGATTGTCGATGTCCAAAGCCTGATTCAAAATGCGCTCCCCAGTGGTATTCCTAATATTGAACAGGTCTGTGAGCATTTGGGCTTAAGCAAAAGGTCGCTACACAGAAGGCTATCAGAAACAGGACATAGCTTTAGAAGTCTGGTGAATCAAACTCAGCGAGAGATTTCGGAAGAACTACTGAAGAATTCAACCAACTCTGTAGGTGAGATTGCCTTCAGAACCGGCTTCTCCGAGCAAAGCGCTTTCAACAGAGCCTTCAAGCGATGGACCGGCTTTTCGCCCGTTGAATTCCGTAAAGTACACTAAACAAACTGCTTTTGGCACAAAGTGTCAAAAGCTTGGCGCGACCGATCAAATTTAAAATTAGCGCATCTGCCAATTTTACTCCTGAAAATAACAGGAGTATGAAATCAATCCTTATCTCAACCTATCTCGCTGGTCTGCTAAGCTCTACACTGATTCCATATTTTGATCAGTCAAAGGAAGCTGAGCTTCAAATTGTGGAGTCTGAAGAACTCAAAGCCAGGGCCTTCGAGATACTGGATACCAAGTGCAATGTCTGCCATCGGAAAAAGAATCCGTTCATGGTCTTTTCTCTCAGGAATATGGAGAAGCGGGCCACCAAGATTAAGACTCAGGTTTTCATCAAAAAAAGAATGCCTAAAGGCACCGAAATCAAACTGAGTCAGGCTGAAACTGACACACTCAAAAAATGGATTAACACAGTCCTCAATTAAGCGAAATGGAAATATCTATTAAAACTATCGTATTCTTTCTGACCCTGCTTACCACAGGACTTTCGTCCGGCCTTTTCTATGCCTGGCAGGTATCGGTCATTCCCGGCACCAGGAGAGTTACTGACCAGAGTTACCTGGAAAGTATGCAGCAAATCAACAGGGCTATCATCAACCCCTGGTTCATGTTCATCTTTATGGGTGCGCTGTTATTTCTGGCCTGGAGCACCTGGTTCAGTTATCAGACGGCCGATCGAACGACATTCATTCTCATGCTTATAGCCACGCTATGTTATGCAGGAGGCACTTTTGGTGTCACCGCTGCAGGGAATGTACCCCTGAATAACTGGCTCGAAGCCATTAACCTCAATGAGCTGAGTAGTTTAAAGATGGTTGAAACCAGGGCACATTACGAACCCAAGTGGAACCGCCTGCACCTGATCAGAACCATATTTTCAGTGCTGGCCTTTAGTGCTACCCTACTCGCACTACTCACTGAATACAAGAAATAAATCATAAACCATGAGCCTGAAGGTTCACTCAAAATCAAACAACATCATGAAAAAGCAAATTCTAGTAATTGGAGGCACCGGTAAAACCGGAAGCCGCGTAGCACAAATTCTAAAGACTGAAGGTCATCAGGTTAGAATTGGAGGCAGAAATGAATCTCCTTCATTCGACTGGAGCAAACCTGAAAGTTATGGCTCTGCATTGGAAGGCATGGAAGCCGCGTATGTTACCTACTATCCAGACCTGGCTGTTCCCGGAGCCAAAGAAGCCATTACACGTCTTACCCTGGCGGCTAAGTCGGCCGGTCTAAAGAAACTGGTTCTACTATCAGGAAAAGGCGAAAAAGAAGCCGAGGCCTGTGAAAGAATAGTGGTTCGTTCCGGCCTGGACTATGTTTTAGTTCGCGCTTCCTGGTTCAACCAGAACTTCAGTGAAAGCTTTTTACTGGAACCGATTCAGGCTGGCCAGGTGGCTCTGCCCATGGCAGAGGCTCAAATACCATTTGTAGATGCTAACGATATTGCCGAAGTGGCCGTTAAGGCCTTGACCGAAGACCAGTGGAACGGAAGAACACTAACTGTTACCGGTCCCGAGAAGCTAACATTTAAGCAGGTAGTGGAAGAGATTGCTTCGGTGACCGACAGATCAATCCAGTTTCAGTCTGTATCTGTTGAAGCCTATGGAGAGATGATGAAAAGTGCAGGTGTACCTGATGACTATGTATGGTTATTCTCCTACCTGTTCAGGGAAGTTTTAGGAAATGCCGATAACCAGGAGATATCTTATGATGTCAAAGAAGTACTGGGCCGTAACGCCACAAGCTTCAGGGAATATATTGAGAGAACGGCTGACACCGGTATCTGGAATCAGATGGTAAGCTCCATTTAATCTCATAAGCATGAAGCGTTTGAATATGAAAAGGGCTGCTCTATCGGCTATTATCGTTTGGACCCTTGGTGTCACTGCTTTTGTTTCTTCCTACTACGTTGTCATTTGGGAAGATGCCGATGCCCAGGCCAATCTGGTTTTATCACTGGCACTTATTCCAATTATCGCCTTTGCAGCACATATCTACTACTCCAAAGGTCATGAAACCAATGGATTTCTATTGGGAGCGTTTATGTTCCTGATAGCTATGATACTGGATGCTTTAATTACGGTTCCTGTACTGATTGCCCCTCTTGGTGGCGATCACCTCAGCTTCTTCGGTGACCCTGGTTTCTGGTTAATTGGCTTAGAGTATATCTTTGTCGTTACCATTTATTGGGTTATTCGCAGATACATGCGCTTACAGAAGCAGGCTGTCAACTAATTGATTAACCATAACCAACCCACTTATGAACTATTGCATCGACCTGATAGCTAAAGAAGAATACCCGGCAGTTTTAGATGTTTGGGAGACTTCTGTAAGAGCGACTCATCATTTTCTCAAAGAGGAAGATATTGCCTTTTTCAAGCCATTGATTCTGAACGAATACCTTGGCGCGGTTGAATTGAGATGCATGCGTACTCAACCAGGTAAAATCATTGGGTTTCTGGGTGTCGCATCTAATAACCTGGAAATGCTCTTTCTTCACCCTGACTATCACGGACAAGGTCTGGGCAAGCTGATGCTGGACTATGCCAAAGAGCAGATGGAGATAAAATATGTAGATGTGAACGAGCAAAACGCATGGGCCGTGGGCTTCTATCAGCATGAAGGGTTTGAGGTTTATAAAAGATCAGCCCTGGACTCTCTCGGCAAACCCTACCCCATTTTGCATATGCAATTGAGTACATTTGGTATATGAAAATCAGAAAGGCGGAAAGCAAAGACCTCGATCAAATTGTGGCCATGCTGGCTGATGATGAGTTGGGCAAACTAAGGGAGAACTATCGGCAACCTTTACCCGCTTCATATCTGGAAGCATTCAAGCGAATTGACTCCGACAAGAACCAGGAGTTAATGGTCGTTGAAAGCGACCAGGGTCAGATGATTGGCACCATGCAATTGAGTTTTATACCATACCTGACTTATCAGGGTGGTGTTAGGGCACAGATTGAGGCAGTCCGCATTCATAAAGATTTTAGAGGTTCCGGGCTTGGTAGAGAAATGTTTGAATGGGCGATAGAAAGGGCCAGCACTATGGGAGCACATGTGCTTCAACTCACCACAGATAAGCAGAGGCCTGAAGCCCTTAAGTTCTATGAAAAGCTTGGTTTCGTTGCCAGTCACGAAGGCATGAAACTTCACTTTGGCTAAATAAAAAGAGCAACCCGAATGAGTTGCTCTTTTTTATTCTGATCATACACTGACCTAGTCCAGGTCGAATCTATCTGCATTCATTACTTTGTTCCATGCAGCAACAAAGTCATTGACAAATTTTGCCTGATTATCGCTTTGGGCATAAACTTCCGCTACTGCTCTTAACTCAGAGTTGGAACCGAAGACGAGATCAGCACGGGTTCCTGTCCATTTAACAGCACCTGATTTTCTGTCTCTGCCTTCGAATACTTCAGCATCATCAGAAACAGGCTTCCACTCAGTAGACATGTCCAGTAAATTCACAAAGAAATCGTTGGTCAATCTACCTGGCTTATCTGTAAACACTCCATGCTTAGAGCCATCATAATTAGTACCTAACATTCTCATACCACCTACCAGTACTGTCATTTCCGGTGCGGTCAAAGTAAGTAGTTGAGCCTTATCTACCAACAGCTCTTCTGTTGATACATCAAACTTGGTCTTTCTGTAATTTCTGAAGCCATCGGCATATGGCTCAAGGTAAGCGAATGACTCTGCATCAGTTTGATCGGCAGAAGCATCCATTCTACCCGGAGTGAAAGGAACTTTGATATCATGCCCTGCATCCTTAGCAGCTTCTTCTATAGCAGCACATCCTCCCAGTACAATCAAATCAGCCAGAGACACTTTCTTATTACCAGACTGTGTATCGTTGAATTCATTCCGAATACTTTCAAGAGTATCTAATACTCTGGCCAGTTGACTCGGGTTATTAACTTCCCAATCCTTTTGAGGAGCAAGTCTCACCCTTGCACCATTGGCACCACCTCTTTTGTCAGAACCTCTGAAGGTAGAGGCCGAAGCCCATGCTGCTGACACTAACTCTGATACTTGAAGACCTGAAGCTAAAATATTAGCCTTCAACCCTTCAATATCCTTTGCATCAATCAAATCATGGTTTACTGCTGGAATCGGGTCTTGCCAGATCAATTCTTCACCCGGCACTTCTGGTCCAAGGTATCTTGAAGTTGGTCCCATATCTCTGTGAGTCAACTTATACCAGGCACGGGCAAAAGCATCTGCAAACTGGTCAGGATTCTCCAAGAATCTCCTTGATATTTTCTCGTATTCAGGATCGAATCTCAAAGAAAGGTCAGTGGTGAGCATGGTTGGCTTATGCTTCTTGTTCGGATCGAAAGCATCCGGAATAGTTGCTTCAGCATCCTTAGCCACCCATTGTTTTGCACCGGCAGGACTTTTGGTCATTTCCCACTCGTAGGCGAACAGGTTTTCAAAGAACTTATTACTCCACTGCGTTGGCGTTTGCGTCCAGGTTACTTCAGGCCCGCCTGTAATGGCATCAGGTCCTGAACCACTATTGTAAGAGCTCATCCATCCAAAACCCTGGTTTTCAATTGGGGCTCCTTCCGGCTCCGGACCTACATATTTGCTTGGATCAGCCATACCGTGTGTTTTACCAAATGAGTGTCCACCGGCAATCAAAGCCACTGTTTCCTCATCATTCATGGCCATACGCTTGAAGGTCTCTCGAATATCTTTTGCTGCTGATACAGGATCTCCATTTCCATTCGGCCCTTCCGGATCGACATAAATCAATCCCATCACAACTGCTGCCAAAGGATCTTCCAGGTCTCTTTCTCCTGAATACCTTTTATCATCCAACCAGGAAGTCTCTGAACCCCAATATACATCTTGCTCAGGCTCCCAGACATCTGCGCGGCCACCACCGAAACCAAAGGTCTTAAAGCCCATTGATTCCAGAGCCACGTTACCGGCCAATACCATCAGGTCGGCCCATGAGATCTTATTACCATACTTTTGCTTGATTGGCCAAAGCAGTCTTCTGGCTTTGTCCAGATTGGCATTATCCGGCCAGCTATTCAGGGGGGCAAAACGTTGTTGTCCGGCTCCTGCTCCACCGCGTCCGTCACCAATACGGTAAGTTCCGGCAGCATGCCATGCCATTCTAATGAACAGACCTCCATAGTGACCAAAATCTGCCGGCCACCAGTCCTGAGAATCTGTCATAAGATCGTTAAGGTCTTTTTTCAATGCATCGTAGTCGAGCTTCTGAAATGCTTCTTTGTAGTCGAAGTCTTCTCCGAGAGGATTGGAGAGTGATGAGTTTTGTCTGAGGATGTTGACTTTTAGCTGATTCGGCCACCAGTCTTTGTTCTGGGTTCCTCCTCCAGCGCCTTCCTTAGGTGCTGTTCCACCAAAAAAGGGGCAGTTGCTAATGTCGCCACCTGCTCCGTGTGGGTTGTTATTTTCCATATTGATAGTTTGTTTTTGAATTCAACAGTATCTAAATATCCGATATAAAATGACAATAAACATGCGAATCATATTTATATAATCTATATCATATCAGACTGGTTAATGAGGTAAAGTCTTGTATAAATAAAGGCAGCAACACTAAGATTTGTTTAAGCAAAAACAAGTCAAGCTCAGAACAGGGGAAAGAAACAGGCTTACTGCTTAAGACATTACTTTCTGCAAGGCCTCATTAAAGATTCTCACTTCTTCAATAGTGCCCATACTGATCCTGCACCAATCCTGATAAGGAGGAAATGGCCTGCCTACTCTTACACCTTCAGCCAACATTTGTCGATTGAATTGAAGAATATCTCTACCTGTTTTGAAGAAAATGAAATTAGTATGGGAAGGCACATACTCCAGCTTAAGTTCATCCATTGCCTTATACATCAGACGCTTGCCTTCCTTAACCTTATTTAAACTGAAATTGTAGAATTCCTGATCGTCCAAGGCAGCCATAGCTGCCTTCAATGCCAACACATTGGTATTAGCAGGTATGTTTCTTCTGATCTGATTCGCCAGCTCAGGCCTGGCTATCACATAACCTACCCGAAGTCCTGCAAGGCCATATACCTTTGAAAAGGTTCTCGAAACAATAACATCTCTTCCTTCTCTGACCAGACTTACCATTGAGGGATAGTCAGGCTCTTCGATAAAATCATAATACGCCTCATCGCTGAAAACAATCGTTCTTCTTGAAGCTGTTTCACAAAAATCTACCAGCCTATCCTTATCAACTATAGTAGAAGTAGGGTTATTGGGGTTACAAAGGAAGATTAGCCTGGTCTGATCTGAAATATTCCTCTCCATAGCATCCAGGTCATGAGCCTTTTGCTCATTCAGGTCTACCCACTTAATATTGGCACCCCATTGACGGGCAAAGGTCATCATAGCCAGGAAGGTAGGCCGGGCAGCTATGATCTCTCCTCCTCCTTTGGTAAAGGTAGCCCCGGTGATTTTAAGGCATTCGGATGAACCTCCTCCAATCACAATATGATCTCTGGAAACCCCTTCCTTTCTGGCCAGTTTTTCCGCCAATTCTTCAATTAACCCATCCGGATAGCGACAGCCCAGATCAAATGCTTTGGTCATGGCCTGCCTCACCTTCGCAGAGGGACCAAAAGGATTCTCATTAAAATTCAGGGCAACCGGGTCTGCCAAAGGACGAGGGTTAAACTCGGCAATTTCTTTGGCAGTCAATTCTGACACCATTGCCGGGGCACCCAGGAGGCTCAGTGCGCTCAAAGCTCCTCCTCTTTTTAGCCAGGCTCTTCTATCCATAGTTATCGTTTAAGAACCAAGAAGTTACAAAAAAATCTGGTATTCAATTTCCACATCATTTGTCGCAAACAACCCCTGAACTGTCGAATTCACACCCTACTCCTTCAAGCGATCTTCTGCACCTTTGTTATGAACCAATTCATAAAACCACTATGTCGATTGTTAGTACTTATATCAACTTTTCGCGAAACACGGAGGAGGCCTTCAACTTTTACAAACAAGTATTCGGAACTGAATTCATGGGTGATGTCATGCGCATGGGAGACATCCCTCCTTCAGATGGTATGCCTGAGCTGAGCGATGAAGATAAAACGCTCATCATGCATGTTACTCTACCCATTCTGGGAGGTCATTTATTGATGGGCACAGATGCTCCCGAATCCATGGGGTTTCAATTAACCCAAGGTAATAATGTGCACATTAACCTTCAACCGGATACAAGAAAGGAAACAGAGCAACTCTTCACAGCTCTTGCCGAAGGAGGCACTGTAACCATGGAGCTTCAGGACATGTTCTGGGGCGACTATTACGGAAGTCTTACTGACCGCTTTGGCATTCAGTGGATGTTCAATTGCCAGGAGAAAAAAGCCTAAAACTGAAAATATCGGTTGAATACCATACAGCATGTCGGTTTTTAATGGAAAAGGCCTAATTTAAACCTGTCCACCAGCCGACATGAAATTTCACAAGACCAGCCAGCTTAAAAGAAGAAAGAAAAAGATCATTGGGCAGTATGCACTTTTCTGGCCGCCTGCCTTAGTCTTTCTCACCATCATTAGAAGTGTTGGTACAATTGAGGTAGGATCATTTGATCCGGGACTGCTACCTTCCATTCTACTGGCAGCTGTCTTTGGTTTTATCGGAGGGGTAATATCGGGCTACTTTCAGTTTATGCTGGAAGAAAAGATTTATGGCCGCACCTCTATCCGGAAACTGGCACTTGCTAAAGCGATATTCATTGTCATCTTTCTGGTTACCCTGATTGTTATCGCCTACATCATGACCCGGGTAATCTTCCACCATGATATTGATTTTATCACTTTTGCTTTTGACGAGGGTAGTGCACCAGTCTATCTGTATATCATTAGTGTAGATATTTTCATGACACGCCTGCGACAGGTGAATCTCATGTTAGGTGAAGGCAATCTCACCAAATTACTGGCCGGAAAACTCTATACACCACATGAAGAAGAAAGAATCTTCATGTTTTTGGACTTGCAATCTTCTACCACATTGGCTGAAACCCTTGGTCACATTAAATACAGCCAGATGATTCAGGATTGCTTTTTCGACCTGGGAGTAACCAATGCCTATCGTGCAGAAATCTATCAATATGTGGGAGATGAAGCTGTATTGACCTGGCCCTTACAGGAAGGACTTAATAGGGATAATTGCCTGAAAGCCTACTACGACTTCATGGATACGCTGGAATCTAAACGGGAGTATTATCAGAATAAATACGGAAGCCTGCCTTTCTTCAAGGCTGCCTTAAACTGCGGAACAGTTACCGCCACGGAAGTCGGGAGATACAAGCGGGAGATTGCCTATCATGGAGACACCTTGAATACAGCCGCCAGAATTTTAGCCAAGTGCAATGAGTTCAATGAAGAAATGCTGATATCGGAAAGTCTCAGACAAATGATTAACACCTCCGATTTTGAGTTCAAACCTATGGGGGAAGTTCCTTTGCGTGGAAAGAAAGAAGCAGTTCCTATTTTCGCAGTGAAGAGAAAAAGTTAGTGTCAGGTCTGGCCACAACCCTCTGATTATCAATTGAAATCTGTAGCATTTCTGGACAGTCAATCGTTCGGAATCAAGCCAATCTCTCATCATTCAGGTTCAAAAAGGGCCTCAATCACGTATTTCTGTGCATGGCACGATGCTTGGCCTTAGCATCTTCGGATAGAAAACTTACACTCAATGCTAAAGAGCTTTCTCTTAATTTCCGTGAGGAGTTTATGGAGTAAAGGCGGTTCAACTTTATTGAACATGATTGGTCTTGCTTTAGGAATTGCCTCCTGCCTCTTCATCTCGAATTTCATTTTCTATGAACTGAGCTTTGACAAGTTCCATGAAAAGTCTGATCGTATTTTCAGACTGGAAACAGAAAGCTACCACATTCAGGAAAAGACGGGTACAGATGCCTTCAGCCTTTATAGAGCTGCCCCCGAACTGGCCGCTAAACATAAGGGCATTGAAAACTATTTCAGGCTAACGCCATTTTCTGAGAATCAGTCCGCCTTCTTAATCAGTGAGGATTCTGATAACAGAAGAACCTCATTTACAGAAGCGGCCTATTACACTGATGCGGCCATTTTCGAAATATTAAATATTGAATTAACGGAACAAATTGAGCAGCCTTTAACAAGGCCCAATCAGATATCTATTTCAGAAGAAATGGCCTTCAAAATGTTCCCCAACAAATTATCCAACGGTAACTCAGTCATAGGAGAAATAGTACATAATCGTTCGGCTGACCTGAGCAATTCAGCCTTTGAGATTGTGGCCATTTTCAAATCGCTTCCTGAAAATTCTCATATACAGTTCGATGTGCTTTTTTCAAACATCGATCAGGAGCTACTCCTCGACATGCCCGGCTACCATAATACTTATGCTTATGTTCTACTAACCAATGGGGCTGACCATGACATAATCAATCAAGACCTTTGGCAAGAAACCAGCAATAAATCAGACAATCAAGCCTATTACCACAACACCTCTCTATATCCTCTAGTAGACATTCACCTCGGCCACAAGGTTTCAAACCCTCCTGCACCAACGACAGACCCCAGTTTATTGCTGTTTCTTGGCGTAATTGGGTTCATTGTATTATTACTTTCGGCTACAACTTACATCAACAACTCCATTATCACAGCGCTTGACAGAGCAAAAGAAACGGGGATCAGAAAACTGTTGGGTGTTACACCAGGGCAGCTCAGAATGAACATCTTTCTGGAGTGCCTTCTTACCAACCTTACGGCCGGAATTTTGGCCCTTTTACTCTTTTTCATTGGACAGAAATCGGCCAGAGTGTTTCTCGAGATAGGTTATCCGTCTTCAATAGATGGCACCAGAATTCTCATTCTTTCCCTAACCTCCATTGGGTTGATCTTACTCGGTACTTTCTTCACAGCTTTCTATCCATCTCACCTGTTGAACTCCCTGAAACTAACAGATGCCCTAAAGGGTAAAAACATCGTTTTTCAGTCTAAGCAATCTTCAAAAGGTGCCAGAGCCATGAAGACGCTACTCATCTTTCAACTTACCATGAGTATGATCTTCATCTCAGCGGCATATGTGGTTTATTCTCAACTCAAGTATGTAAAGGAGCATGATAGCAGACAGTTCGAACTGGAAGTAAAAGGGAAATTCCCTGGTTTTGCCGGTGCGAATGAGGTGTACACAAACTACACCTATAACTTCATTAACAAGGCCCTTGAAAATGAACAGGTCAAATCAGTCAGTCTCTCTAAC
Source organism: Roseivirga sp. (assembly GCF_965216855.1). Taxonomy (NCBI): domain Bacteria; kingdom Pseudomonadati; phylum Bacteroidota; class Cytophagia; order Cytophagales; family Roseivirgaceae; genus Roseivirga; species Roseivirga sp. Next base: position 1,306,695 of record NZ_OZ244204.1, read on the forward strand.
CTGTTCAACGGGCAAGTCAAAAAAAGACAATACATTAAGCCTCTCAGGCAATTGGATAAGGATAGCTCTTCTTACGAAGGTCAATTTCTCCTATCACTAATCGACTACAGTTACTGGGCTGAAGACAGTACCATATTTATCAGCGGGGAAAATTTCAGTTCGCTGGTGGGAGAAGATTTCAATGGCGTAATCATTAACGAGTCTGCATTAAAAGCCATGAAGTTTGAAAGTGCTTCAGAAGCCATAGGAAGTAGAGTCGGAAAATACAATGGACCACTGGTGGTCAAAGGGGTAATTAAAAACAAAACTGCCAATGAGGGTCCTGAAGTCTATGTCACAGGACTTCGCTTTCCTACCTATTTTTATATCACAGTAGAAATAGAGGGTAATACAGCAGAGAAAATCAATATTGCTCTCGATGGACTAAGAAGAAAATGGGACCCACAGTTTCACAATTTCTATATCATCACAAGAAACTTTGAAAATCAGTCTGCTCTTGAACAAAGCCTGCTGCGGCTGTTTATACTGTTTACCGGTATAGCCATCTTTGTGGCCTGCATGGGCATTTATAGCCTTTCCGCCTTTACCGCACAGAAGAGGACAAAGGAAATTGGTTTGAGAAAAATTCTGGGAGCCAACGTAAGTCACATTCTCTTTTTACTGATTTATGACTTTTTACAACTGATCTTCTATGGCTGTATCATATCAATTCCACTGATATTGCTTGGCGCAAGAAACTGGCTGGAAAATTATACCTATAGAATTCAGTTGCATCCTGTACTCTTAATCATACCCATTCTCACCATGACGCTGATCGCGGTAGTGATTATAGTGCGACAGTCATGGCAAACTGTGGTGGTAAGGCCATTGGGAGCCATCAGCAGGTAGGTCTAGTTTGCCCGAACCGCAACAGCCAAAGTATCGTGGTGCTCGAGTAATAGAGACCTGAGATAGGTTCCTATGGTATAAACAGATTCAAAACCAGCCTTTTTAGCTGCTTCATCTTCCTTCTCTATTGGAATATCAGCGCTTTCCGCAAAGTGCTTGATATCTCTGTACAAGCCGATAGTAAATATATCTACTTCAGAGCCGATGATTTTTGTGAAGATGAAGTTGGGCTCTCTGTCAATTCCGTCAAGGTATACATTCTCCATTTCACGCTGGTCTAATAACTCAGCACGCTTCCCCGCCAGTGCCTGAAACATCTCTACATGGTAATAGTCCATAGCTCCAAAACGATTATTAAAAAGTCTCAGAGCAGGTCCATAATAGAAGCCCTCTTCCTGCCATGAAATCAGATTGTAATAGTCACTTCGATAGTATTGGTCCTGGGTATTGGACTTTTCCCGAGCCTTTATCAGTTCATTGGCATAGTATTCTTCCATGCTTAGACCTACCGGAATAATCATTAGTAAATCCCATTGATCTCCCTGAGAATGGCGCATGAGTTGCGCTCTCTTTCCCCCGAAAGCTTTCCCATCTTTCATATCAGCTTTCAGTAGCTCAATCAATTCGGAAAGCTTACCGGGTGCGGCACGCATGGCCACGGTTTTATAAATGTAATTTCCATGCTGGGCAGAAAGGTTAAAGCTCAGCAGAAAAAGGGTTAACAGAAAAAACCTCTTCATCATCAGTGACTGGCTATTTGGTCATATTCATTCAGAAAATCTGAAATCGTTGAATATACATAATCCAGCTCCTCATCGGAAATAATGTAGGGCGGTATCAGATAAATAACGTTGCCCAGCGGACGAAGCAGCAAACCTTTTTCAATGAAATAGGGATAAAGGTGGTGTCTGGCTTCATTGAAATAAGACGTATCCTTTTCGGTATTCAGGTCAAAAGCCATGATGGTTCCAATTTGCCGACAGTTCCGTACCATTGGATGATCCTGGATTTCTTTTAGAAAGGCCTGATGTCTTTGATTGATCCTTTCCCTGTTGGCCGTACATTCTTCAGTCAACAGCAGGTCCATAGAGGCATTGGCCACTGCACAGATCATAGGGTTACCGGTGAATGAGTGACCATGGAAAAAGGTCTTCATCAAGTCATTGGTTCTGTAGGCTGCCTGAATAGCATCCGTACAGCTAGTCACTCCCATAGGTAAACTTCCTCCTGTCAACCCTTTGGAGAGACACATAATATCAGGCTTATTCTCCAGTTGATCTGCCGCAAAAAGAGTCCCCAACCTTCCGAAACCTGTCATCACCTCATCGGCAATACAGAGTACGTGTTGTGATTGCGCCAGACCAATCATTTTATCCAATAAATCAGCAGAATAGAACCTCATTCCCGAGGCTCCTTGCACCAGAGGTTCAAAAATAAAGGCAGCTACCTCTCCGGTTCCTATGAGTTGCTGAAAGTGGGACCATACCTCCTCTTCCTTTTCGGGTTCAGGAAAATCAATAAAATCGACTTCAAAGAGATAGGGATCGAAAGGAGTAGTAAAGGGCCCACGGTCGCCCACAGACATAGCTCCGAAAGTATCGCCATGATAGGAACCGTCAATGGCGATGATTTTCTTTCGCTCAATTCCCTGATTATGAAAATACTGAAAGGCCATTTTGATACCTACCTCAACGGCTGTACTGCCATTGTCGGAATAGAATATCCTGGACTGATTATCGGGCAATATCTCTAATAACCGTTCTGCAAGCCGAATAGCAGGTTCATGGGTAAACCCGGCAAAAATCACATGTTCTAACTGCCTCGCCTGATCTGCCAAGGCCTTGGCCAGGTATGGATGACTATGACCATGAAGGTTGACCCACCACGATGAAATTACATCCAGAATTTTCTTCCCTTCTTTGGTGTATAAATTTACTCCTTCTGCCCTTTCCAACATCTCAGGTTCGGTCATTCCCTTCAATGGAGTGAAGGGATGCCAAATGGCAGCACGATCTCGTTCTAACCAATTACTCATACCACGTCAACATCAACTGATCTGCCCAATACTGAACTATTTCCGGGCTTACTTTTCCTAATTTTGGCAGGTGCATTAACACCCTGTACCCACTATGTTTTTCAATGATTTGTTCGCTTTCCGGATTACTATCACCGTTGAAAATAATTCCTTTCACGGGATAGTTATTTCTCTTGAGGTAGTCCACCGTGAGCAGTGTATGATTGATGCTACCCAGGTATAAATTAGCAACCAAAATGACTTCCATATTCAGGCTTTTCGCAATCTCAATCACGAAATTTTCCTGATTAATTGGCACCAGAATACCTCCTGCTCCTTCCACAATAATTTCATTGCTGGTCTCCGGCAACACAAAGTCATCCAGTTCTATCTGCAGGTGCTCAAAGCGCGCAGCAGCATGGGGCGAGGCCGGTAACTTCAAACTATGAGTTTCGGGGTGAAATCTGGTGATGGAGTTGCTTACCAGACTCTTCACCCCATCTGTATCTGCAGGCTGCCCTGCCTGAATGGGTTTCCAGTAATCGGCCTTCAATGCTTCAGCAAGAATCGCTGAGACGAGCGTCTTCCCGCTATCTGTGCCAATAGCTGTCACAAAATAGTTCATGCTGCAAATTAAGGCTTTGCTTGTTGAATAGCCTTGTAAGACTCTATGAGTTTTTCCCTGAGGTCGCTGAATTTAATCGGCTTAACCAGGTAAGCATGCATTCCTGCTTCTTTCGCTTTTTCAATATCTCCCAAAAAAGCATTAGCCGAGACGCCTATAATCTGAGGCTGAAAATCGAGTGGCAACTCCTGAACGATCTTAGTCACCTGATAACCATCCATTTTAGGCATAGAAATATCCATGAGAATCACATCGTAGTCATTGTTCTTAATGGATTGAATGACTTCGAAACCATCTACTGCCACATCAGGTACATACCCCAGCCTTTCCAGGTAGAGCATAGTCAGCTTTCGGTTAACGGAGTTATCTTCTGCCATGAGAATCTTCAGCGGATACTTTTCGCCAATGAACTCATCCTTATCATCAGAAGCTTTAGCATCTCCCAGAAACTCACTGGAAACCTGACTGGCTACTTTAGCTCTTACTGTAAAGGCAAAAGTAGAACCTACTCCCATCTCACTGGAAACATTCACCTTTCCATTCAGCATTTTGACCAGCTTTTTCACAATGGCCAGCCCGAGACCAGTACCTCCAAATTTTCTGGAATGTGTAGAATCTACCTGTGTAAATTCATTGAAAAGGCCTTTGAGCTTACTCTTAGGAATACCTATTCCGGTATCCTTGACCTTAAAGTTCAGGGTTACATATTTATCAGTTCCCTTTTCAAGATCTACCGACACAATAATGGAACCGTGCTCTGTAAACTTAACTGCATTGGACAGCAGGTTGAGCAGAATTTGTCTCAAACGACCTCGGTCAGTTCTTATGAAGTTGGGTACCTTTTCATCAATAACCGCATTAACGATAATGCCTTTTTTCTGAGCTTCAAACTTGATTAGGGCAATAGAATCATCAATTACCTTTTTGAGATAGAACAGGCTTTCTTCAAAGGCCAGCTTACCTGATTCAATTCTCGAGTAATCGAGTATATCATTAATAATACGAAGCAGAGTATCACTACTGGCTTGTATGGTTTCTACATATTCCTTTTGCTCTTCGGTTAATTCCGTTTCTGCCAGTAGACTGATCATCCCCACCACCCCATTCATTGGGGTTCTGATTTCATGACTCATTGTGGCCAGGAAGTTACTCTTAGCCTGGGTAGCAGATTCGGCAGCTTCCTTAGCTTTTCTAAGCTCTTGTTCCAGCTTTTTGCGGGCGGTAATATCACGGGCAATCACCAGGACCCTATTCTCATCAAGTTTAATAATTCGGCCTTCGAAGAACTCCTTTGCTTCACCTTCTCCAAAGTGGTATTCCAATGTCTGCAGTTTACCGGAAACAAAAGCCTTTTCAAGCGAATCTTCGAAGAATTCACCCAAATGCTCTGGCACCACATCCTTTACCCTTTTACCTATAAACTCACTGGGCTTAAACCACAATTGTTCTTCTTTCATTACCTGATAATCAGTGTAGCGAAATTCACGATCAATGGTGAACATAGGGTCTGGAATGGATTCCAGAATAAGCAGTTGCTGGCGCTCACTTTCCTTCAGCTCCATTTCAGCCTTGTAAACACCGGTGAGATCACGGGCAATAGCATTCACATAATCGACATTGCCCATGGTGTCCAGGTGAGGGCTTTCGAAAATCTCCAGCATATGTGTTTCACCCTGGGTATCTATTACCTCCAGAAAATAAGGCCTGATCTCATCAAAATCGAGTCGAAATAAGGCATTGACATGGTCACTGACATGATCATTGATAGGATTACTGGTAAGAACATCTCTGGCTTTGATTGGTCCCTGCCTAATTGAATAACCTAATAAACGTTCGATGTTGCTCGATGCATAATTAATAATACCATCTCGGGTATAGCGGAAGTAGAAGTCTGATGAATGATCCATCAGCATTTCCAGCGATTGACGGAGTGCCTTTTTGCGTTTATCCAGTATTCGGAGTTCCTCTGTTACCTCGTGTCTCTTCTTCCTTTCGCGAAAGTAAAGCACTACGAATAGGGCCGTGATAGCACCTGAAGCAACAAGGGCGTAGATCATAATTTGGTCAGGTAAAATAATTGAATGCCAATTTAGTCATTCAAAGCACTTTTTAAAGAGTCTCCCATCTGACGAAACCTCTCCAAAGCGTCATTTAAAAAATCCTGGTTAAGGATCTCATCGAGTTCTGACTCTAGTATATCGAATTCGCTTACTTTAAAAGTCTGCTCAAAAGGGCCCTGTTCCAGCTTAATGATATATTTCCCGTTCCAGGAGAAAACTGTCACCTTACAAGGTTTGTCAAAATATTCCTTAACCACTCTCATCTTCCGGCTTGAAGTAAACTAAAATGAAATTAAGAAACATGCCGCTTATCAGAAACGATCATTTTGACTTTTAGAAATAGTAATTAAATCTTAAAGTTGAAGTTTACTTTTTCAGCCTTGAAACTTCAACTAAGCCTGGTATTCCTCTTCCTCATTCCTGTACTGAGTCTATCGCAGGAAAGAAAGAGTGTTCATATAAAAGAAGCGGTCGACCCGATTGTGCTGGATGGCCAATTAAATGAGCAAAGCTGGCAAAGTGCAGAGGCCACCTCCGATTTCTGGCTCAACTTCCCGACCGACACCTTACTGGCTTCCACACAAACAGAAATGAAATTCACCTATGATGATAAATTCATTTACATCGGTGCGAAATTGTATAATGTTGAAAATGCAGGATATGTAACTCCTTCTCTGAGGAGAGATTTCAGAGGTGCCGGTAATGATATGTTCACTATCTCTTTCGACACCTTTGATGACAGAACCAATGCCTTTCAATTTGGTATCAACCCTTTTGGTGTGAGGCGTGAGGGACTGGTAACCAATGGCGGAGCCCAAAGAGGCAACCTTTCTCTCGACTGGGAAAATAAGTGGTTTGGTGAAGTAACACGAACTGAAGAATACTGGATGGTTGAAATGGCTATCCCTTTCAAGAGTATTCGCTATAAAGAAGGAAATCAGGTTTGGAATATTAACTCCTATCGTATCGACTCTAACAACGGTGAAAGATCCATTTGGAGTCCGGTACCCAGAAACTTTGCTTTATACTCTCAAGCCCATACCGGACAACTAATCTGGGATAAACCACCCAAGAAACCGGGAGCCAATATCTCAGTCATCCCATATATATCTACCAGCATGGATGCTGAAGGCGGCTATTTTGACAATGATGACAATACCGATATTCCAAGAACCAGCAACTCCAGCTTTGATGCAGGCTTTGATGCCAAAGTAGCTGTTGGCCCTTCGATGAACCTTGATATTACAGTTAACCCGGATTTTTCTCAGGTAGAAGTTGATCAACAGGTAACCAATCTGGACCGGTTCGAAATCTTCTTCCCTGAAAGAAGACAGTTCTTCCTTGAAAATGCAGATCTCTTTGGCGAATTCGGATCAGATGGCCTACGTCCCTTCTTCTCCCGAAGAATTGGAGTAAGCCGTGACGAAAACACAGGGGTGAACGTTCAGAACAAAATCAAATTCGGAGCAAGATTAAGCGGAAAGCTGAATAATAACTGGCGCCTGGGCGTCCTGAACATGCAGGCTGCGGAAATCGAAGATATCAACCTACCGCAAATCAATTACACTGTCACGGCACTGCAGCGTAAGGTTTTTGCGCGCTCCAACCTGGGCTTCATTTTCGTCAATAAGCAGGATTTAGCAAATGGCAGCAACAACAATTTCAATCAGTATAACCGGGTGCTTGGTCTGGACTACAACCTGGCCTCTCCCAACAACAGATGGAATGGTAAATTTTTCTTTCACAAAAGTTTTGATAAAGTCAATTCGAATGACAATTATGCCGCATCGGCCAACATCCTCTACTCTACCATTAACTGGCAGATTGAAGGACTCATTCAATCTGTTGGAGATAACTACAATCCTGAAGTAGGCTTTGCCCGAAGAAACAGTTATGACAGGTCCAGCCTGAGTATTCAGAAGAATTACTATCCGGAATCGGCATCTATTCAGCGAATCAGTCCGTCCCTTAGCTATGAGGGGTACGCCAATACTTATCTGGGCACTACGGATTATCAGGTTTCAGCAGGACTCGAATTCTCCATGTTAAATACCAGTAGCATCAACCTCACTCTAAACGAAAACTACATCTATCTCTTCAGTGCCTTCGATCCTACCAGAGATGGCAATCAACAATTACCTGAAGGTTCTGATTATAACTACACCAACCTACAGGTTCGTTACAATGGCGACACACGTAATGCATTTTACATTAATCTGAATGCTAATGCCGGTCAATATTTTAACGGAACCAGAACCCGACTGGGAGGAAGTCTGAATTACCGTATCCAACCCTACGGACTGATTACCATGGACTTTAACTACAACAGAATCAGACTCCCTGAACCTTATGGTGACGCTGACCTATTTCTGATTGGTCCGAGGTTCGATATTACCTTCACCAAGAAGCTCTTCTGGACCACCTTTATACAGTACAACAGCCAGATAGACAACCTGAATATTAATTCCAGAATTCAATGGAGATTCAAACCGGTTTCTGATGTATTTATCGCTTACACCGATAACTACTTCCCGGATGATTTCACTAATAAGAATCGGGCGCTGGTGATTAAAGTAACCTACTGGCTAAACCTTTAAGAGCCGCCCGTTTACCTGATAATCTCAAAAGTATGCTCAATCTCACTCTTCAGTGTACCAGCCACAGAGCAATATTTAGTCGCTGCTAAATGACCGAGTTTCTCGAACTCCTCCATCGTAGCGTCTGGTGATTCAAGCACGAAGTGTAGTTTGATATGAGTAAAGAAGCGAGGCGGATCATCTTGTCTGGTACCATCCGCATCAATGCGCAGGCCATTCACGGTTTTCTTACGCTTCTTCAACATCTGCACAAGATCTACAGAAGCACAACCTGCAAGTGCTGACAATAAAAGCTCAGTTGGAGATTGACCCTTTTTCTCATCGGCAGGACGCATATCTATGTGCACCTTGTTGCCATTTGGGTTGATGGATTCGAATTCGTAATCTCCTAGTAACGTGGTAGTTGTCTTCATATTGCTGAATCTATAAGCGGATGCAAAATTAATTCAATTTCACTCCTAACCACACAATACCGCAATAAGTTTCCCTGTTCTTGGCCTATACGCTTAACCTAAGAACCATGAAAACGTCAAACCTCAAAATACTTTTAGTGGCACTATTGTGTCTGCTCTATTCCTGTTCTGGCGATGATGCCGAAAACACAGGGCTAACCGTAACCATCGAAGATCAGTTTGTCAACCTACCATCTAACGTTTCTGTCTTTTTCAGAGTAGAAGATGAAGCCGGCAATGGAGTAGCCGGACTAACCGAAAGTGACTTCACCATCTACGAAAATGGAGCAAAGATTTCCGAATTCGAAGCAACAAGAAAAATCCAACCCAACGAACAGGTATTCGACTATCACATTACCCTCTTGCTCGATCTAAGTGGTAGTGTATTGGGTGGAGAGAGCCTCAGTGGACTGAAAACAGCTGCCAAAAGTTTTATTGATGAAGTAGTTCCGGCTGAAGGGGAAGTCAATGCTCAGGCTGTGAAAATGGAAATCTGGTGGTTTGATGGTTCCGAAAACATCAAGCAACTACAGGGCACCTCTACGAATGTCAATACCCTAAAAACAGCCATCGACAATATTACCCCGGAAATGAGCTCTGATAATTCTACCAACCTTTATGGAGCTGTTATTCAGGGAATCAATATTGCCACCCAAAAGATTTCACAGACTCGTGAGCTCGATGAAATTGCCAGTAGCGCAGTAGTGATCTTCACCGATGGTACAGATCAGGCCAACCGAAACACCAAGGGCCAGGCACTGGAAGCCGTGAAAAACGCAGATCGAGATATGTCCATTTATACCATTGGCCTCGGTCAGGAGATCGATGAAGCTGTTCTTCGATCCATTGGAAAAACAAGTTTTGTTTCTGCTGTGAATATTGGTGAGTTGCTGGATCGTTTCCAGGAAATCGGAGACCTGATTAATGGCAGGGCTAATAGTTACTATTTACTGGAGTATTGCTCACCAAAGAGGAGTGGTAGCAATCAATTGACTATTGAGGCCAATAAAGGAGCATTGAAGGGTAATGCCAACACCTTCTTCGATGCGAGTGACTTTAATGGCAGTTGTAGTCTTCAGTAGAATAATCTCATCAATTGAAAAAACAGGACTATCACCAAGCTTGTACTAAAAGGAAGAGCAATCCAAAACACCTTTTCTTTCAATTTTTGATGAGAACAAAAAAGCAGAATAGATAATACTATCCAGATTAGAATGCCGAAAATCCAAAAATAGGGATTAAGAGTAATGACCGCAGTGACAATTGAAAGGCCTCTGCCGATTATAAAGCACATATCCTTTTCTTTTCTCCTTGCAGTCATAGTCTGATTACTTATAGCAGGCCACCTAGGTCGATTCGACCAGGTGGCCATTTAATTTAGGCATGGTTGAACCTATTTACTCTTCCTGATTTTCTTATTTGAAAGAATACATAAAGGTTAAGAAAGTGCATTCCTCCTAAGATCAGCGTGATAATACCTACCCTCTTGGAAACTCTGATGAAGAGATCGGCCAGTGTATCAACTGAACCGATGGCATCGAGGGAAGAAACTGCAAAACCAAGGTTTATCAGGTAAAAGCCCACTACTAAAAGCCTGTTCACGCTATTGGCGAACTCCTGATTCCCTGAGAAAATATCAACCAGAAATACTTTTCCATTTTTGAACAAAGTAGAGGCCACCCAAATAGTCAGGCCAATAGTCAGTACTAAGTACAGAACATAAGATGTGATTGCATAAGTCATAATTGTAATGTTTAAATGGACGATTAATTACTAATTCATTACTAAGTCTTTGATGGCTCCTTCAACCTCAGGAAATTGAAAAGTATAGCCTTGTTTTTGGAGTCTGTCGGGAATAACATATCGACCATAGAGTGCTAACTCCGGGTCAGTATTGAAAATATACTTTGCTCCCAACCTGGTCATCCAACCTGAAGCTGGCAATCCAAAGGGGATTCTTAACCCCTTTCTCAGTACCTTCATGAAATCCTGATTTGACACTGGTTGAGGTGCTGTCAAATTATAGACACCATTGTATAGAGGCTCTGTCAATGCCCTGAAAACGCTCTCATTAAAGTCGGTCTGATGAATCCAACTCATTCCCTGTTGTCCATGGCCTACCTTACCTCCCAATCCCAATTTCGCCAGCCTGGATAGGCTTTGAAGCGCTCCGCCACCTCGACCAATTACAAAGCCCGTTCTTAGAACCACCGGCCTGATACCAGGAATGATTGCTTTTTCAAACGACTCTTCCCAAGCCTTACCAACTTCTGGTGCTAATCCATAACCTGTAGGTGAATCTTCATTACAAAACCTGAATGGAGGATCTCCATAAATATGAGCGGTAGACATTTGAACCCAGACTTTGGGAACGACTTTCAATCCATTGATGGCACTGGATATTGTCCTTACAGACTCAACCCTCGACCTCAAAATCAGATCGCGGTTTTCAGGGGTCTTCTGACAATCAACACTTCGACCAGCGAGATTGACAATTGCATAGGCTCCCTCCAAATACTGTCTCCACTCACCAATACTATAGCCATTCCATAAAAGCTGTTGATGTATAGTTTTCACATGATGACGGGCAACCAAGATTATCTCAAAACCTCTGTCTGATAAATAGTCAGCAAGAGAAAGTCCCAAAAAACCGGTGCCACCGAAAATCACTACTGTCCTTTTCATAGTGCAGAGTATTTAGAAACCTCTCCTTTTCTTTCTCTGTAGGATTTTTGAATCAGACAGTACTGATAAAGGGCAATTGACCAAGGGGCAACCAGGAGGTAAATCCAGTAAAAATCCTCATGAATTTCCTCGAACCTTGTAGCCACATAAAGAATAAGGAAATACCCCAAAGTGAGATACCAGTAGACTCTAATACCTGACTTGATACTATTACTCCTTATCCTCATTGAGGTGAGGAAATGCAGGCCTACAAACAGTTGTATTAAACCCAAAGGCATCAGAATTAAGACTACGGACTTCAAAATACCTGAATCCTCTTCCCAGAGACTAAATATGATTAACAGCCCCAGAGAAAATGCAGCTATATGCATCAGTGTGTTATAAAGTTTATAATTTCCCATACTTATTTTATTTTCAATAATTTGTGAAAATTCAAATCAAATTTTTTACCTCATCATTTTCATTAGAACCTGGAAAAACCAATTCTTATCTGAGCGAATAAACTTATCAAGTGCTCCATCAACCTGTTTGGTAAAACCGGACAAATCACCAGTCACTTTTTTGAAGTGCTCTACCTGCGGAGTATTACCCTCTATTTCCTGCACTTCATTAAGCACACGCATAACAGGTTCAATTTCCCTCCTTCGCCTCTCCCTGGACACTTGTCTCGCTAGTTCAAGAATATCTTTTCCCGTTGTAAAATACTCCTTCCTCTCCCCTGGCTTCAACACCTTCTGAACAATACCCCAATCGATTAAAGACCGAATATTCATGTTGGCATTTCCTCTGGAAATCTTCAGCTCTTCCATAATATCTTCCGTGGTCAAAGCCTCTTCCGTGATTAGTAAAAGAGCGTGAATCTGCCCCATAGCCTTGTTAATCCCCCAGGCTGAACCAAGAGTACCCCAGGCTTGAATAAACTGTTCTTTGGCTTTGTCGTATTGCATGATGCTAAGGTAAATGAATATTCTTAATTTTCAATATTTTCTGAAAGTTTAATTAAACAATATTTTAAGATTGCCTATTTTCAATGATGCATGCACAAAATATAGACGAAGTCATTGAGCACCTGGATGGTATTATTGCTGAATGCCTCTCTGAAAATTCTAAACTCGCCTTCTTCCCTATTCTTTACCGAAAGGTAACAATAGCCGTCAAGTCGGGAATAGAGCAAAAAGAGTTTGAAGACAATGCCAGAATGGAACATCTTGATGTTGTCTTCGCTAATCGTTATCTGGAAGCATATAGTCAATTCAAATCAGGCACAAAACCTACTGATTCCTGGATCAAGGCCTTCGATGAAGCATATGCCTTTTGGCCTATCGTTTTGCAGCATCTACTCTGCGGCATCAATGCTCATATTAACCTCGATTTAGGTATAGCCGCTGCCGAGATAGCCGGCCCTGAGATAGAAACCTTAAAGAATGATTTCAATCAGATCAACGCTTTGCTTTCCTCCATGGTAGAAGACGTGCAGCAGGAGATTGGACGCATTTCACCCATAGTAGGCGTACTAGATACCCTGGCAGGCAAATTAGATGAGCGCCTCGTTGACTTCTCCATTCAAATTGCCCGCGATGGCGCATGGGAATTTGCTAAAGCGTATCATCAGGCTTCAACTTCAGAAAGAGTAAAGCTGATAGCCGATCGTGATCACTCCATAGCATGGCTTGGAAAAGACATTATGAAACCAGGTTGGCTACTGAGAGTCATTGCTGGATTTATCAAAATATTTGAAAGAAAAAGCGTTCGGAAAATCGCACTGGCATTAGAAGGCAAATCACCTTAATACCCCTTTATTCCTGCCTCCACTTTTATGGGAAGATAATTAGCCTCAGGAACTTTCGGACATTCATACCTATCGCTATAGGCACAGTATGGATTATAGAGTTTGTTGAAATCGACAATCCACTCTGTACCTTCAGGTATACCTTCGTAATGCATATACCTTCCCGCACCATAGGTTTCATTACCCGTTGTCTCGTCTACCAAAGGCAGGAATACATAGGTTGGTTCACCAGGCAACCTGAATCGCTTTTGCTGCACATAAGCTTCCAGTGTATGTTCATTACCATCTATCTGAAAATGTAGAATGCCAATACGCTTGTAAACTTTAGACGTGCCTTTACTGGTCTCAAGTAAAAAAGGTTTGGAATCAGGAGTTGGTTCGAAGCGGGCCTTTACTCTGTACTTTTCCTGTACTGGATAAAACTCATGGCCGGTAAAACCAGCCCTGTCCTGAGCCGAAAGCGGTGACTTGTCAGGGTCCAGATACTCATGATTGAGCTCTTCCTGCCAGGCTTTCATTTCTTGTAAATAATTACCGTCCTGAATTCCGAAAGAACTCAGGATGGTAAGACATGATATAATGAGAATAATTCGGCCCAAGGGCTACGCTGTTTTTAATGTTCCTTTACGATGCAAAATAAGACCTCCAACGATAGTAATTACAAAGCCGATCAAAAAGACTGTTAAAAACATCAATAATGACTGACCAAATGTGGTTGCAAATATGCCATGTTCATCCATATATGCCCGGAAACGGGCTTCGAAACCCGGATCAGTGACAGCAATCTGTTCGCTGTATGCAAAGTAATTGCGCATAAAGTCAGGATCAATCCACAGGACATAGATTGCATTGTACAGTCCGAAGGCCAGGCCACCAATGCTGGAAATGCCCAACCCGATTTTGAAGGCTTCCCCGAAAGAAAGTACTCCCTCTTGCTCCTTTCTGTAATTGATCTGAGCTACTACAATAAGTGACATGGCTACCAGTATTGAGGTGTAACCGATAATTTCTCCGGTGGAATAACCATCGGGTCCGGACCCGACCAATGACACAGACACGAAGCCCAAGCCTACCATCAGCACTGCACCAATTAATCCGAATTTGATAATGAGTTTTTTCATTGACATAAAGTTTATACCTCCAAAACAGCCTGTTTAGATGCAATCAGCGCTCATACTTTAGTATGAAATTACTAAATCTCCATCATGCGGATAAGAATCAAATATCGGTAGGTTGAAAAACTGATGAGCTTTAAGAGATGATCCTCAACTCTTTGGCCCGTGTTACCGCCTGAGTTCTTCGTTTCACATCGAGCTTTACAAACAGGTTAGAGACATGAGTCTTGATGGTATTTTCTGACAAGAAGAGCCTGTCACCAATTTCTCCATTAGAGTATCCCTCGGCAATAAGTTGCAACACTTCCATTTCTCTCTCGGTCAGGCCCAGGTGTTCTATTTGCTTCTGATCGATTTCAAAATCTGGTCCCACTTCAACCACTTCCACCTTCCTGAACTTTAGCCCGAGATATATGCCCAGACCTATGAAGGCGGCTCCAACTAAACCGAGAATCAGATCCCGGGACATGTCGGGAATAAACAGAGACACCTTACTCAATTGAAACAGAATGAGCAAAGCGGCAATAATTAACCCGAAACGAATAACAATCTTCAGCATGGCTGTGAACCGGAATGGAAACCTGAAAGTAGCAAAACCACTCAAAAAATTCAGACTGACAAGCAATTACAATTCAATTACATTTAAGAAAAAGACCTTATGAAAACCCGATACATCCCCACTTTTCTACTGGCCCTATTTCTTTACTCGTGTACCCCAAAGTCATCATATGACATACTCATTACACATGCAGAGGTTATTGATGTAGAAAGTGGAGAGATACTCACCGATCATATGATTGGGATTAAGGATGGCAAGGTTGCGCTGATTACCGATGACTATTCAGGAAACTACAAGGCGGATGAAATGATAGAAGCAGATGGTCAATATGTAATTCCCGGACTTTGGGATATGCATATTCATTTCAGAGGTGGAGAAGAATTAATAGAAGAAAATAAGAACCTCATTCCATTGTTTACCGCCAATGGTATCACCGGTGTTAGAGAAGCCGGAGGCGATATGACTTCAACCATATTTGAGTGGAGAGAGACAATAGAGCAAGGTCAAATGGTGGGCCCGCATATATTTACCTCCGGACCCAAACTGGATGGACCCGGTGGCACCTGGGCAGGTTCAATCCCGGTCAATACGCAGGAAGAAGCAGTTAAGGCTGTCGACTCATTGATCAACATGAATGTAGATTTCATCAAACTTTATGACAGCCGAATTTCAAGAGATGCATACATATGGATATTGGAAGAAGCTAAAAGAAGAGGAATAAAGACCTCGGGCCATATGCCCTTTAGTGTAATGCTGAATGAAGCAGTTGAAGCAGGCTTAGGTTCTGTTGAGCATTTATATTATGTACTCAAAGGCACTTCTGAGGAAGAAGAAGCTGTAACAGCCGATGTTATCAGTGGACAGGCTAATTTCTGGGGTTCAATGGACCGGCTCATGGCCACGACTACAGAAGCCAACGAAACAGCCACCTTCAACCTTTTAAAGGATAATGACACTTATGTAACCCCCACCCTTTTTATCGGCAATACACTCACTTACCTAAAGCAGGTAGATCATAGTAATGATGAATATCTCAACTATGTGGGAGATGGCATTATTGATACTTATCAAGGCAGAATAAGAAGTGCCATGAGAGCCTCAGAAGACTACACCAATATGCGTATCAACCTGAATAATACCTTCGTCAATTTGGTGCCCAAGCTACATAAGGCAGGTGTGAAACTCCTGGCCGGTTCTGATTGTGGTGCTTCTAACAGCTATGTTTATCCTGGCACATCCTTGCATGGTGAATTGCAAGCGATGGTAGATGCAGGGTTACCCCCAATAGCAGCCCTCAAAGCCGCTACCATTAATGGGGCTGAATTTCTGGAAGTAGATGACCAGTATGGTAGTCTGAAAACTGGAAAGATGGCAGATCTGCTTATTCTAAACGGGAACCCCTTAGAAGACATTCGTAATACCAGAGAAATTGGAATGATGGTATTGAAAGGGAAGGTATATACCAAGGCCGAAATGGATGCCATGCTGGAGAGTGTGAGGAAGTAGCCCTTAATCTTATTTAGTTTAACATCCATAGAGATCCCCGCCTACGCGGGAATGACGTCATCTTCATTTGCAGTGAGGGTCTGGGAGAAGCCGATTCACAATAGACCAGAAGATCACTTCCCTATCCAGCTTTGAAGTTTCTTCTCCAGGAATCTCCTTTCAGCGATGTTCAAGGCCTGACCAATAGCCTTCTGCAGATAAAGTCGTGCAGCTGACCAATTTTCGGTTTGAGCAAATAAATCGGCCTTTAGCGCCAGAAAAGATTGATTCCCCTGAATCTGATCCTCCAGTTTCTCCATTTCCTTTAGAGCTATTTCCGCCCCTTTCACCTTGCTTAAAACCAAGATACGACTCATTTGTACTACTGGTACTGGCTTCAGTTTGATGAGCGTATCGTAGAGTCCGAGGATAGCTTTCCAGTTGATCTTTTCATAAGATGCTGCTGTAGAGTAATAGCATGAAATAGCAGCTTCTATCTGATAGACAGAAGTACCTTCAAACTTTGATGACTCTTGCAGGAATTGCCATCCCCATTGAATATGCGCCTCATCATATTGAGATCGATCCTGATGCTCAAGAGTCAGTAGGTTACCGTCCTTATCTACTCTGGCAGGGAAACGGGCAGCCTTGAAGAGCATCATAGAAATAAGCGCCTTTAATTCTCCTTTATCACAGTTGGGTTCATTGGTCAACAGAAAGGCCAGTCGCAGAGCTTCTTCACAAAGGTCCTGCTTCATGAGTTGACTTCCCTCGGTCGCTTTGTAGCCTTCATTGAACAAAAGGTAAATTACCTGCAAAACGGCTTCGAGTCTTTCTTCCAAATCAACACCCTCCGGAACCTTCAGTTCTCCCACTTGCTCCTTGAATTTGACCTTGGCCCGGGTGATCGCTCTTTTGGTTGCTTCTTCCTGCTTGAGTAGAGCCCTGGCAATTTCTTTGACCGACAAACCGCATAGCAACTTTAGACTCAGCATTAATTGCTCTGTTGGTTTCATGGTGGGATGACAGCAGGCGAAAATCATACGCAACTGATCATCGACAACCACCTTTTCTTCAGGCATAACCACATCATCTTCTGCGGCAGGGTCATGAAGTACATGTTGCTCGTAAGAAACCGATCGGTTCTCCTTTCGCAAATAATCTATGAGTTGATTATTCACCACTCTATACAGCCAGGCCGAGGGATTATCCGGCATGGGTTGAAAAGACCATTGTTTGGCTGCCTTGTAAAGAGACTCCTGCACAGCGTCTTCAATCGTATCGATCAGATGGGTCGAATACTTGTTAGTGAATAGGGAAACCAGTTTTCCGTATTCATGTCTAAAAAGGTGATCTAGCTTTTGACTGACTGTGGAGGACATAAGTATAAGAAGGTGCTAATGCCTGAAGGAATAACGATGGCACTAACACCTCCTAATAAAGAACTACATATTTTGAATTTCCCTGATCTCGATATGCCCGTCTTCAGCATCGAGAATCGGACAACCTTTGGACATTTCAGTAGCTTCTTCCAGAGAAGAGGCATTGACCATAAGATAACCGCCAACAATCTCAGCACCCTCAGCAAAAGGCCCGTCCGTAACCACTGAACCACCTTTTGAGACTTGCTTACCTTCTGCTTTCAGGGGCAGACCATCAATCAGCTGACCTTTTTCAGCCAACCCTTGCATCCAGACTCCCCACTCAGCCATGTGAGCCTGAACTTCTTCAGGAGACATGGTAGCCATTCGGGCATCGCCTCCTCTAAACAGATATAAATACTTTTGCATTGCTTAAAAATTATGAGTTAAAATACGTTTTAAAAATCGCGATTCGGTGGTTTGACGAATACGTTGACCTTTCGGGACAGAATCTAGAAAAAATATTTCTAATCCTTCAGATTCTCTCTTAACAGAAACTTCGGTAGATCAATTGGAGTACTTACTCATTACTTCTTTAAGAATGGATATAATCTTTATTTGTTCTTCCGGACTGCTGGAAGCAAAGCCCATTCTAATTCCATTATCGGCTGTGTTGTTGTAGTTATAGTTCTTATAATTTGGCATAAGGAGTCCATGATTCAAACATTCTTTAGCCACTTTGAGCCAGTCCAGGCCTTGCTTCAGCTTTACCCATACAGCCAGTCCACCTTCAGGGACTTCAAAGCTCAGGAATGAGCTTAACTCTTTACTTAGAAGCCCACAGAAATGATCACGTCTCTCTCTATAAATTTTGAGCGCTTTTTTGGTGTGTCTTTGAAAGTCTCCCTGGCGAATCATTAAGGCGATGGCCCTTTCCAGAATAGCATCACCCTGGCGATCGATTGTTCTTCGTAGGTGTCCGGCTTCTTCAATAAAGTCTTTGGGAGCTACCAAATACCCTACGCGATAAGCAGGAGCTACTATTTTGCAGATGGCCCCCATATAAATCACCTGGCCGGTATGGTCGGCACTGGCTAAAGGAAGAAGAGGTGCATTTCGATAATGAAAATCGTAGTCATAATCATCTTCCAGAATGGCAAAACCGTACTTCTCAGCTAACTGTAAAAGCTCAATTCTTCTGTCAGCACTCAGGGTCACTGTTGTTGGATGGTGATGGTGTGAGGTGACAAAAACAGCCCTCACCTGCTCTTTTTTACAAAGTTGTGTGAGTGCAGAAGTATCTATTCCTTTTTCATCTACGGGTATCGTACGGATAGTAGCACCTGCGTCCTGCATGGTAAGGTTAGAAGCGATATAATTGGTTTCTCCGACTACAGCTAACTCCCCTTGCCTGAAGAGTAACTGAGAAGAGAGGTACATCCCCATCTGACTTCCACGGGTGATCATAATATTGGCTTTTTCCACCTTCATTCCTCTCGTCTCCTGAAGGTAAGTGGCCAGTGTTTCTCTCAACATATCATCACCATACACTGAGCCATAGGTCAATAGCTTCTGATTGTAAGACCTGGCCACAATACTTTTATAATGCCTGATAATATCATCTACCGGAGCAATCCTCACATCGGGTATACCTTCATCTAGGGTCAGCCCATCCGGTATAAGGGACAAAATGCGATGAAGTGGTAACTTCTGATGAAATCGAAAGCCGGCCTGGTCTAATTGACCAATTTCTAACCCATCACCTATTTCCCTCGGGCTTACAGTAGGCAGCTGTTCACTGACATAAGTACCTTGAGACGGTCTAACTTCAATCCAGCCCTGACTCAAAAGCTCATCGTAAGCTGCAACTGCCGTCTTTCGGTGAACACCAAAAAGTTCACCCAGGGCTCTGGTACCCGGCAGACGGCTGCCACCTGCCAGTTGACCATTCTTAATCAATTGTATAATACCGTTGCTGATCTGGAGATAGACAGCCAGCTCCTGACTGCGATTGATAGGAATGAGATTTTGTAAAGGGATCATAACCGGACTATCTGAATATTACAAACTGGATGACTATTGTAGTCCGTCAAAAATAGAAATTTGGTCTAACAATTACAGGTCATGTCAGAATTCATAAAAAAACCACTGAACAAAGTTGTCAGAGGATCGAAGCGAGCCCAATACGACAAAGAACTCATTTACAGCATACTGGATTCCCATTTCATCTGCCACGTGCCATATCTGTTTGAGGGGACAGCTATTGTTATTCCCACGGCCTATGGAAGAAAGGAAGACTCCATACTCATTCATGGTTCATTAAAGAACCGGATGATGTTATCTCTTCTGGAGCAGGAGACCGTCAGTCTTAATGTCACTCATCTTGATGGTATAGTGCTGGCCAGATCCATTTTTCATCACTCGGTAAATTATCGGTCAGTCAATGTTTTCGGAAAGGCCAGGGTCATCTCTGACGATTGGGAGAAAATGGAGGCGTTGAAAATCATTACTGATAGTGTTATAGCTAATCGCTGGGAAGAAGCCAGGATACCCAACCAGAAGGAGCTGGACAGCACATTGGTAATGGCCATCGATATTGAAGATGCCTCCGCCAAGGTAAGAGAGGTAGAGGCAGCCGATGAAGTTGCTGATCAGGGACTTGACATTTGGGCCGGTGTTCTCGAATTGAATGTACAGCCCGGAAGATTAGTCACCAATAGCGACTGCAAAGAAGGTATACCCGAACCGCAGTCTGCTCTCAATTTCAAGTTTTCCAACAATTCTGTTAAGCAGCCATGAAACTAAAGAGTTGGATACTTAAGTACATCTCCAGACTAAAGCCTCTGGCTGAGGCTTTAGTCATGGGCTTGACGAAGTAGCTCCTGCTCGAATCATGTCCTGAATAAGATTATCTGTTAGACAAAATCTCTCACTCAGAAATATTCCATTGAATTGTAACTGTTGTCTGTTCCATGAGTATCCCCAACAACTCAAACAAAGACAACATGAATAACAAACATTCTTTTATAGCCCTGGCTATACTATGCTTAATCTCAATTATCAACCCTTTAAATGCTCAAAAACCAACTGACGAGGTAGATCAGTACCTGCAGCAGGTCATTAAAGAGAACAATGTACCCGGCCTGGCTGTGGCAGTTCTCGACCAGGACGAAGTTATCTATGAAGGCTATTTTGGTCTGGCCTCTCTGGAGTATCAGGTCCCCGTTAATGAATCAACTTTATTCAGGCTATACAGCTCTACTAAAATGATTATCAATACGGCTGTTTTCAAACTGGTTGATGAAAACAGGTTAGATATCTCCCAACCTATTTCTCAATACCTGGACGAACTTCCCAGGCAATGGCAACCGGTAAAAGTAATTGACCTTTTGGCGCATGCTTCCGGAATTCCCAACTTCATCAGTCTGCCAGCTGAATGGTCTGATCAGCAGGTACTGGATAGCCTTAGCCAAATGCCAATGGTTTTTCCTACTGGTCACTATCACGATTACAATCAAACAAACTACTGGCTGCTGGCTCAAATCATAGAAAAGATTTCTGGTGAAGAATTGGGTGACTATATCACCAACCAGCTTTTTGATGGTAACCCCAGAGGTATAGCCTTTTCTTCCGGCTCAGCAGATGTCATTGCCAACCGAAGTTCAAAGTACACCTACGATCATCAGGCAGGTGGTTACTTGAAGCTCACGGACCTTCATGTATCGAGGGGATTAGCTGGCAATGGCATCAACATCAATATGCCCAAACTGATAGAATGGGCTAAAAAGCTGAGTGTGGACATTTACTTCTCCGAATCAACCAAAGCACTGATGTGGAAACCTTATCACTTTGAGGAAATGCCTGACTACCGGTTCGCAGCTGGATGGAACATCTATACCAGCGGCAAAGGCGCCTCTATAGGCTTCACGGGAGGTGGCGTCAGCGCCATTCGGGTATTCCCCAATCAGAATCTTACCGTTTTGGTCATGTCGAATGGATTCCAGTACAATTCAGTGCACAATGATATTGTCACCAGAGTGGCTGGATTCTTCAATGAAGAGTTGAAAAATGAAGAGCAGATTCTTATGGATGAAACCGTCTCGGAGCTGATACAAGAAAAACCAATAGCCATGGATAAACTCTATGAATCGATCAGCCAAAAGTTATCAAATGACAGAAAGGAAGGTTTCTTCAACAGTTTGGGTTATGTATTAATTGGCTACAGAAAGTACCACTTGGCCAATAGTGTGCTAAAGCTAAATGCAGAAAAATATTCCAAATCTGCCAATACTTACGATAGCCTCGGTGAATCCTTTATTTACCTTGATGATCTTCAAAGCGCTCTGAAAAATTATAGAAAAGTTCTGGAGCTTGATCCTGATAATCGCAATGCCAGGCAAATGATTAGTAAAATTCAGGATAGAATGGGTTGATTAAATAAGGAGGCTGTTGTGAACAGCCTCCTTCTCAATAACAAAATCTTGTAGTGACATATGACTTCAAACAAATCGTATCACTATCGTATATTTTCGTATCAAATCGTATCATCAACAACCCTATTCCTTCCTGATAATCAAAAGATTCCCGCCTGAGCTGAAATGGCGATATTAGAAACCATAACTATCCTCCTTCGCTAAAGCTTCGGAGGATACTACATATTCCTACGATACTGACCTCCTACCTCAAACAAGGCAGAGGTAATCTGACCTAATGAGCAATACTTACAGGCCTCCATCAGCTCTTCGAACATATTCTCATTTTGAACTGCAGCATGCTGAACACGTTTCAACATCTCAGTCGCCTTATCTTCATTACCCTTGTGAAGATTACCCAGCATATTGATCTGATATTCCTTTTCTGTTTCTGTTGCCCTGATTACTTCTTTTGGCAGTACGGTTGGAGAACCTTTTGAACTCAGGAAGGTATTCACCCCAATGATTGGAAATTCTCCCGTATGCTTGAGTGTCTCGTAATAGAGAGACTCTTCCTGAATTTTGCTTCGCTGGTACATGGTTTCCATCGCACCGAGGACTCCTCCTCTTTCTGTGATTCTGTCGAACTCAGTGAGTACAGCCTCTTCTACCAGGTCGGTCAACTCTTCAATGATAAATGAGCCCTGCATAGGGTTTTCATTCTTAGCCAATCCAAGTTCTTTATTGATGATTAATTGAATGGCCATAGCTCTACGCACTGACTCTTCTGTAGGCGTTGTGATGGCTTCATCATAAGCATTGGTATGCAGAGAGTTACAGTTATCATAGATAGCATATAGAGCCTGCAAGGTGGTTCTGATATCGTTAAAGTCAATCTCCTGAGCATGCAATGAACGCCCCGAAGTCTGAATGTGATACTTCAACATCTGAGCCCTTGGGTTGGCGCCATATTTCTGCTTCAATGCTTTGGCCCATATTCTTCTGGCCACGCGGCCTATCACTGCATATTCCGGATCAATGCCGTTTGAGAAGAAGAATGAAAGGTTCGGTCCGAAAGCATTGATGTCCATCCCCCTGCTGAGGTAGTATTCCACATAGGTAAACCCATTGGCCAGGGTAAAGGCCAGTTGGGTAATAGGATTGGCTCCTGCCTCTGCAATATGATAACCGGAAATAGAAACAGAATAGAAGTTTCTAACTGCTTTTTGGATGAAATATTCCTGCACATCACCCATCAGACGAAGGGCAAATTCAGTCGAGAAAATACAGGTATTTTGTGCCTGATCCTCCTTGAGAATGTCTGCCTGAACCGTTCCACGAACTACCGAAAGAGTCTTAGCTTTAATCTCCTGATATACATCAGCCGGTAAAACCTGATCTCCCGTTACCCCGAGCAACATCAGACCCAGTCCGTTGTTACCTTCCGGTAAGTCACCCTGATATTCAGGTCTGGCTACACCTTTCTGCTTATATATCTTTTCAATCTTGGCATTGACCTCTTTCTCCAGCCCATTCTCCTTGATATAAACCTCACATTGCTGATCGATGGCGGCATTCATAAAGAAGCCTAACAGCATTGGGGCCGGACCATTAATTGTCATGGACACAGAAGTGGTGGGGTCACATAGGTTGAATCCGGAATAGAGCTTCTTGGCATCATCAAGACAGCAAATACTTACACCGGAGTTACCAATCTTTCCATAGATATCGGGTCGGTAGTCCGGGTCATTACCATAAAGAGTTACGGAATCGAAAGCGGTAGAAAGTCTGGCAGCCGGCATGCCCAAACTCACATAGTGGAATCGTCTGTTGGTTCTTTCAGGCCCACCCTCTCCGGCAAACATACGGGTTGGGTCCTCGCCTTCTCTCTTGAATGGATAGATACCAGCAGTATAAGGGAATTCTCCGGGAACATTTTCCTGCAGCGACCACCTGATCACATCTCCCCAACTCCTGAATTTCGGCAAAGCCACTTTCGGAATCTGAGTATGAGAAAGTGATTCTGTATGGGTCTTTATTTTAATCTCCTTGTCTCTTACTTTAAAGCTGTAGACAGGATCAGCATATTTCTTTTTCTTCTCCTCCCACTGTTCAATAATCTGCCAGTTGTAAGGATCGAGGTCCATTTTCACCTGCTCAAAAGATTCTTGCAGACCTTTAATCAGTCGGTCTCTGTCAGCTACAGAAGAATCCTTCAGGGTGTCGATTGACTTCTGAAGTCCGTAAAGCTTATCAGCCACTTCTGCCTGAGACAAGGCACTCTCGTCATAAGACCTGTTGTTCTCTGCAATCTCTGAGAGATAACGGGTTCGTTTTGGAGGGATAACAAAGATCTTCTCCGACATTTCATTGGTGATCTCAAAAGTGGATTTAAGATCGGCCGATGTTTTCTCTACCACCTTATCCATAATGGTCTTGTAGAGAGAATTCATACCCGGATCATTGAACTGTGAGGCAATAGTTCCAAAGACAGGCATATCATCCATCTTCGCATCCCACAAGCCATGGTTTCTTTGATACTGCTTCTTCACGTCACGCAAAGCATCCAGTGCACCACGTTTATCAAATTTGTTCAGGGCAATGATATCCGCGAAATCCAGCATATCAATTTTCTCCAGCTGTGTAGCAGCTCCATATTCCGGAGTCATTACATAAAGAGAAACATCTGAATGATCCAGAATCTCCGTATCAGACTGACCGATACCAGAAGTTTCCAGAATAATGAGGTCATACTGTGCCGCTTTTAATACCTGCACGGCTTCTCTCACATGCTTGGAAAGTGCCAGGTTAGACTGACGTGTGGCCAAAGACCTCATATAGACTCTTGGGTTATTGATAGAATTCATGCGGATTCTATCCCCCAGCAATGCACCACCTGTTTTTCTTTTGGAAGGGTCTACTGAAATAATACCGATCTTCTTGTCTTCGAAATCGATCAGGAACCTTCTGACCAATTCATCAACCAAAGAAGACTTACCTGCTCCACCAGTTCCTGTAATTCCAAGCACCGGAGTCTTTACCTTGTCTGCTTCCTGATGAACCTTTTCCAGTTCTGACTTAGATTCTTCAGGATAATTTTCAGCAGCAGAAATAAGCCTGGCAATAGACTTCACATCCTTCTCTTTCAGATGCTTCACTTCACCATTCAGGTTCTGACCTGTAGGAAAGTCGCACTGCTGAACCATGTCATTGATCATTCCCTGGAGTCCCATTGAACGACCGTCATCCGGAGAGTAGATTCTGGCAATCCCGTAATCCATCAGTTCCTTGATTTCTTCCGGCAGAATTACTCCACCTCCTCCACCAAAGATTCTGATATGTCCTGCACCTTTTTCATTCAGCAGGTCATACATGTATTTGAAGTATTCATTATGTCCACCCTGATAAGAGGTCATGGCAATAGCCTGCGCATCCTCCTGAATAGCCGTATTCACTACTTCTTCCACACTTCTGTCATGACCCAGGTGAATTACTTCACAACCGGTAGCCTGAATAATTCTGCGCATAATATTGATGGCGGCATCATGCCCGTCAAACAATGAGGCGGCTGTTACTATTCTGACTTTATTTTTCGGTTTATAAGGTGCTACTTCTTGCATAAACTTTCCATTTCTAGGGATGCAAATTTAGCCAAAATGCGTCTTTTTCCTAACGGTTGTTAGGTGGTGATTTTCAGTGATTTCCGGCAAGTGGCTTTTTCACCTATTTCTTTAACCTACCAAGGGCTCTTTGGTTATCGAGGTAGTGGATGGATTCAATAATATTCTGTTTCTCGAACTCGGTAAGCCTCCAACTGAGTGATGCCCGATCATTTTCTCCATAGGTATATTCGAACTCGACTCTTTCCAGGTGATCCTGAAAGATCTCCTTGGTCAACTCATACCATTGATCATTCTTAATCGTCTGCACTTTATCCCAACTCTTGTAAACAGACTGTATAGGAGAGAAAAACCGCTCCATGATGTTTTGAGGCTCAGGGGCGGAAAGCTCCTCTTCCTTAGCCGAATCGCGAATGGTAATGAACGTCACCTTGCTGGTATTCTCTTTAATCCAATCCTGAAAGACATTTAAGAAAGTAAGCGCATCGACAATACCATAGTTATCTGAAATACCTGCATCGGCAATTTGAATAGGCGGTTCAGTAGGTAAGGTTATAGTAGGCACTACATAGGGGAATGTAGCACTCATTCTGAGCGCTGTTAAAAATCTTAAACTGTCGGGTTGGTGGTTCTTTAGCAATGACCTGAAATCTACTCCCTGAACTACCGTATTGTCTTCAATGCCATAATTCAGAAAACTTACCGGGTGCGGAGAGATATACAACTTACGCCCATCATTGGTAATCAGAGGACTAACAAGCAAAGCTGGAATTCTACCACTAAACTCAGGTTCCCGATAGGCAGACAAAGGATGATCCAAAGCTCCATTAAGGTTTTGCGCCAGGTTTTGTTCGAAGGTATAGCCTCGCTCTACCTTGTATCGCTGCCCTGCATATTCAAAGCTTTTAACCTTGATGAGAATATCGTTGATGAGTAGTTTGAAAATCAACGGATTGAGAATCTCATTACCAATCTCCGTTCTGTGGATGCTTCTCCTTGGGTTTTCTGATTTCCAGTACAATTCACGATAAAAGGCAGCACCAATTAGTCCGCCAGAGGCCCCTGTAATCAGGAAGGTATTATTCATCAACCTTCCATTTTGTACGGAGTCAATATGTTGCAGCACATTAGTCGTCCAGAGGGCAGAACGTTGCCCTCCTCCACTCACGGCAATCAGATTCATTACAGGTTTCTCCTCTCCCGTCTGCGCTTTCCAATTTTCGAGCATTTGCAACCAATATTCCTTGGAAACATTTACTGCATTATCATCTGTGAGCGCATGAATACTATTGAGGTTATAGGGAGTGTCATCTACCGAGTAATCCAAGCCATAGGCCGGATATTCATATCCAATATTGAAACCTGAAGAAATCACATTGGCCAGTAAGAGAATCAGAATAGCCGCAGAGACTACCCATGATCTGAGCCAGAAGCTGAGTGCTCCGGAGGCCAATATGACTACAGTAAGGAGAATAACACTGGAAGCTGCCGCGGGTATTTGAAATAATGGAGACTGTTGAAAAAGCCCCAACCCAAAAATGGTAATCAACAGGAAAGACTCTGCTATAATGGCATTGCGCTGGTTCTGCCGAAAGATGCCAAGAATGGCTACTCTATCGTAATACTTCTCATATCTCTTGGTTGAATATGCCCGAAGGTTAAAGGAAATGTAGCTGGTACAGCGCACATTACTCCTTCTCAACTTTCTGAGTTGTCTGAATGCGTTTCTTTTTTGGCTTACTCCCGCTTTAATCTGCTTACGTGCTCTACGTTGCATCACTACTCTGATATCGCGATTCGTCAGCGTAAAGTAGGTAAACAAAAGTGCCAGCATAGCCATAAAGCCAGCCAGCAATCCGGCTAGTGACCCGGTGATTTCAGCAGTACTATAAAGACCATAATCACGCTGAAACTCAATAATTTTCACCATATAGAAGGCCATAAAAGCCAGTGGGATCAGCGCATTGTTGAGACAAAAGTGAGTAAATGGACGAGGTAAGGTTCCCAGAAAAGGAAAGCGGAAGCCATCGAGAATATAGGAGGTGATATTAAAGGCCATGGCAAAACCACCGATGGTTATTCCAACGATGAAAAACCCCCAGAATCCTACGGAATCGAGATAAATTGGATCAAGAAACAGATATGGGATGCCTAGTGCCTTACCGAAACTTCCTCCAACAGTGGAAAACAGGAATAACCAATAGAGTAATAGAAACTGGTTATACTTGACATGCACCAAGAGTAACTTGATGGGAAAACTGTTAAAAAAGGCATTCAGGACTTTCAAGCTTTGGCTTTTTTAGTTCCTCTATACAATTCGTACTTCAGTAATCTACACTCAATTTTAGCATTGTAAAAGGGAATTCTGGCAGAGGTCCTCAAACCTATAGTTTTGGCAAGGTTCATATTACCGGTAAATATAAAGCCCGTATATCCCTGGCATTTATTCTTGAAAAAGTCTCCTATAGCCTGATAGACTTCCTTCAATTGCTCCTCCTCACCCAGTCTTTCTCCATACTCCGGATTGAGCATAATGGTCCCTGCCTCTTCCGGTACTGTAGTTTCTCTGAAGTCTCCCTGTTCAAAAGTAATTAGGTCTTCCACTCCCGCATTTCGGGCATTGTCTCTGGCTGCTTCGAGTGCGTTTCGGTTGAGGTCAGAGGCAATGATCTTCACTCCTGCCGAAGCCTGCTTCACCTGTAACTCAGCCAGCCGAACATAATTAGCCCATGAGTCAGCGTCATAACCTTTGATATGCATAAAGCCGAAGTTATCCCTCAATAAACCCGGAGCTTTATTGATAGCCAACAAAGCTGCTTCAATGGCCAGTGTTCCACTTCCACACATAGGATTCACAAATGGGCTTTGCTTATCCCACTCAGTAGCCAAAATCGTAGAGGCTGCGAGGGCCTCATTCATCGGTGCTTTAAAAGGTTTTTTGCGGTATCCGTGCTTGGAAATAGTCTCCCCTGAAGTGTCGAAATAGATCCTGACCTTTTCTTCTTTCCAATAAATATGAATTACCGTCTTATCCCGGTCAGGGCCTGAGTTAGGGCGACTTCCTGTTTTCTCCAGCATGCGATCGGCAATCGCATCCTTTACCCTCACATTGGCAAAACGGTCATCTCTGATGGTATCATTCTTCACATAAGAGGTAATGCTGAAATAGCCGTCATTATCCAGGTAGTTCTCCCATGGAATGGCCTTGATTCTTTTGTAGAGTTCATCGGCATTATTGGCCTTGAAACGCTGAATCTGGAAAAGGACTCTGCTCGCAGTACGGAGCTGCATATTCAAGCGTAGGCAATCATCCATGTATCCCTCTGTTTCTACTTCTGAAATGGCGGAAGACTTGATATCGAAGCCTAATGCTTCAAGCTCTTGTGCTACCCAGGGACTTTGTTGGGGAAAGCAGGTAACGACAATGGCCGATTTATAGGGAAAGACTGCACTCATCGAAGCGAAATACGGAAGAAATGATGGATTAAAAAATTTTGAAGGTGACACTTCTGTTATTGAACCATCTAGTGTGCCACATGGGTAATTTCCAAAGTCCGCCTGACCCGGAAGTCTGACAGAGAGACCTCGGTAACGTCTTTGCGCGGACGTAGGACGAAGCAATCTCTGAAGCTTGGAGACTGCTTCGTTCCTCGCAGTGACGGAACCAAAACCTCATCGGTAAGCGATACTTGATACAATTCCATATATTTAATATAACCATGTCAAAGGGAGGATTCGTCTATATCATGACCAATAAGTATCACACAACGCTATACGTTGGGGTCACCTCCGATTTGGTTTCAAGAGTCATTCAGCATCGTGAACATCATTCCCCAAAATCATTTACAGCCAGGTACAAGTGTACCAAATTGGTTTACTATAATTCCTTCAATCATATAGAGTCGGCAATAGCAGAAGAGAAAAGACTCAAAGGAGGCTCGAGACAACAAAAACTGGATTTGATCGAGAATCTTAACCCTAATTGGGATGACCTCTTCCTTAATGAGATTCAGTATTGGTAGTTCTTAGAATCTGCTTGACCCGGAAGCCTGGCACAGAGGCATCGGTAACGTCCTTGCGAGGACGCAGGACGAAGCAATCTCAAAACCTTGGGGACTGCTTCGTGCCTCGCAGTGACGAAACCGAAACTTCCTTTATAGAAAATACTCCGTGCAATTCGAGATATCTAGACTATGGGAAGGTTCGAGATAATAAAACCACTATTTAATCTAAAACCTCAACCCTAATTGGGATGATCTCTTCCTTAATGAGATTCAGTATTGGTAGTTCTTAGAGTCTGCTTGACCCGGAAGTCTGGCAGAGAGGCCTCGGTAACGTCTTTGCGAGGACGCAGGACGAAGCAATCTCAAAACCTTGGAGGCTGCTTCGTACCTCGCAGTGACGGAACCAAAACCTCATCGGTAAACGATACTTGGTACAATTCCATATATTTAATATGACCATGCCAAAGGGAGGATTCGTCTATATCATGACCAATAAGTATCACACAACGCTATACGTTGGGGTCACCTCCGATTTGGTCTCAAGAGTCATTCAGCATCGTGAACATCATTTCCCAAAATCATTTACAGCCAGGTACAAGTGTACCAAATTGGTTTACTATAATTCCTTCAATCATATAGAGTCGGCAATAGCAGAAGAGAAAAGACTCAAAGGAGGTTCGAGACAACAAAAACTGGATTTGATCGAGAATCTTAACCCTAATTGGGATGACCTCTTCCTTAATGAAATTCAGTATTGGTAGTTCTTAGAATCTGCTTGACCCGGAAGCCTGGCACAGAGGCATCGGTAACGTCTTTGCGAGGACGTAGGACGAAGCAATCTCAAAACCTTGGGACTGCTTCGTGCCTCGCAGTGACGAAACCGAAACTTCCTTTGTAGAAAATATTCGGTGCAATTCGAGATATCTAGTCTATGGGAAGGTTCGAGATAATAAAACCACTATTTAATCTAAAACCTCAACCCTAATTGGGATGATCTCTTCTTTAATGCGATTCAGTATTGGTAGTTGTCGGAACCCGCTTGGACCAGAAGTCTAGCAGAGAGGTATCGGTAACGTCCTTGCGAGGACGCAGGACGAAGCAATCTCAAAACCTTGGAGGCTGCTTCGTACCTCGCAGTGACGAAACCGAAACTTCTTTTATGGAAAGTACTCGGTGCAATTCGAGATACCTAGTCTAAGGAATGGTTCGAGATAACAAAACCACTATTTAATCTAAAACCTCGACCCTAATTGGGATGATCTTTTCTTTAATGCGATTCAGTATTGGTGATTCTAAGAATCCGCCTGAACCGGGAGTCTGGCAGAGAGGTCTCGGTTACGTCTTTGCGAGGACGTAGGACGAAGCAATCTCTGAAGCTTGGAGGCTGCTTCGTACTTCGCAGTGCCGAAACCCAGACCTATTTCTATCAAAGTTAAATCCGCTTTCTAGCCACCTTTTTCAGAATAACAAAGAAACTCGCTTTACAGCTGACGAAAACGTTTCATTTTCATGCTTTCCCTCTTAACTTCGCAGTCCATTTAAAATACATCGAATGAAAACCTGGTTTACCTGTAAAGTAAAATATCAAAAAGAAGACGAACACGGCCGACTCAAAAATGTAACTGAAGCTTACCTGGCCGATGCGCTTTCTTTTACCGAAGCAGAGGCAAGAATCTATGAAGAGATGGGACAACGTGTGATGGGGGAATTTGCCGTAACCAGTATTGCCAAAAGTAAAATCATAGATGTATTTGAATACAAAGATGCCGACCAGTTCTACCAGGCTAAAGTCACCTACATGGTTGCTGATGCCGATAGTGGCAAAGAAAAGAAAGTAACTAATATCATGCTGGTTACTGCCATGGATGTAAAAATGGCTTTCGAACGTATTCATGAAAGCCTGAACAACATGCTGGTCACCTTTGTAGTGCCGGAAGTAAAAGAATCTCCGATTCTCGAAGTATTCCATCACTACAAAGAGGGAGAACGCTTACCGGAAGGAAATTTCAGACCTTTGGCTGAAGTAGAACAAGAAGAAGATGACGAAGCAGTTTGATCAAATTAGTCCGACCGTATTCGATTGCCTGGCCGCCAAACTGAAAGGCCAGGGCATTGAAATGACTGGCCATTCAGGGTATCTTAGTAAAAACGGTATTTCACTGGACTATGCTTTCAGTCCGGAAAACCAGACTCTGACTATCGAGAACCTTGAAGTGGGCTTTCCTGCCAGCATGATTGGCATGAACACTGACAAGGTTATCGATATTCTGGAAAAAGCCATCTCAGACTGCCAGGGCAACTAATCCTTATTCACAATTAATTTTTCCAGGTTAGCCAACCTCTGCTGTAACTCTAGCAGACTGGTTGTTCTTAGCCGCAAAAACCTACCTATTGTAGCCAAAATAGCCATTAATAGACTAATCGAACCCAGAATAATCAGAAAGGGTATAGTAGTACTGATTACGTTCTCGAATCGCATCATTCCGTTATTATATAACCTCAGGGTCCTGCTGAAGTCCATCCAAGTATAAACACCGAAGGTTATCAGCACCAGCAACGTAACACCCCATGCCACGGCACTAACGGTCTTTAAAAATTTATCCTTTTGTTTCTCCTTATTGATCATGTTCCAAACCTGATCATTCATTTCGTCTGTCTTATTCATAGCATTAAACTTTATGTTTTATCAATTCTTTAATTTTCACTTTGGCGTTGAATAGTCTCGACTTTACGGTTCCCAGAGAAACACCCAAAATCAAAGCTATTTCTTCATAATCCATACCCTCATAAAAGTTGAGTACAACCACTTCTCTCAATCGAGCGGAAAGTTCTTCCAGTACCTTGCCCAACACAGGTCCAGGAGGTACCTCAAAATCATCTAAGTCCGTAACAGGGTCTGCCATCTCATCACTCCAGGCATCGTAGAGCTCGGCTTGTCTTTTAGAACTTCGGAAGTGGTCTATAGCCGTATTCCGGGTAATTTGAAAGAGCCATGTCCTGAAACGTCCCGGGTCATCCAAAGAAGAGATGCGTTTGTAAACCGAAAGCCACACCTCCTGATTAAGGTCCCTGGCCAAATCGTTCTTCAAAAGTCCTGTCAATAATCGAAAAGTACGTTGACTAAACGATTTGTAGAGTTCTGCAAAAGCCTCATTATCTCCCAATTGACTTCTCAGGACAAGGAAATGTGCCTTTAGTCTTTCTTCATCTTGAGATAATCGGGATGACATTAATTCTTCTATTCAAAATTTGACCTAGTGACGTCAGATGATTACTAAGGTTCAGTTTTTCGAAGAAAATTGAACGATTAATCACCTGAATCTAAAGGGAATACTTCCATCTGGTAGCTTTAATATATAGTTTTAAGAGCTTAGATCAGGGGCATGCCATTATCAGAAACAAGGGAGACAAAGTATTGGAATATAAAGCATCAGCTTTTTCAACCGGTTGACAATGCCTTTCTGGTACTCTTTCGAATACTATTCGGAGGCATCATGTTTTGGGAAGTGACCCGATACTTTCGGTATGGGTGGATACACCGTTATTGGATAGAACCTTACTACAACTTCAGCTATGCCCCTTTCCACCTGAAACCTCTTCCGGGTGATTATATGTACTGGCTTTGGGGAGTGCTAGGTTTGCTGGCCATCTTTATTACACTGGGTTTCTTGTACAGAATTTCTACCAGCATCTTCTTTCTACTTTTCAGCTATACTTTCTTACTGGAACAAGCACGATACCTGAACCACTTCTACCTGGTTGTTCTCGTGAGTTTTCTGATGATTTTTCTTCCCGCACATCACAACTGGTCTATTGATGCCCAACTCTGGAAAAGGATTAAAACTCCTCTTGCACCCCAATGGTCGCTTTGGCTGCTACGATTTATTGTTGCCGTCCCCTATTTCTTTGGTGGCATTGCCAAACTGAATCCGGATTGGCTTCAGGGATACCCTTTGGCAATTTGGCTGAATCCGGGCTTCCCTCTGATCGGACAGTATTTCGATGAGCAATGGATGATTTTACTGATCTCTTATGCCGGCCTGGCCCTGGATCTTTTCATCGTCCCTCTTTTATTATGGAGAAAGACACGTTGGCCGGCATTTATATTGATTACTGCCTTCCACCTGATGAATTCACAGCTTTTCAGCATAGGTATTTTTCCTTGGTTTATGATTGGGGCCACCACCATTTTCTTTTCACCTGACTGGCCCAGAAAGGCATTGCAGTTAATCACCAATAGAGTCAAAGACATTAGTCAGGCACAGTTTGAGCAGTTTAAAGTCCCGGGTCCATTAATCCAAAAAGTCACCTTTTGGGCATTATTCATCTTTGTCTTCCTTCAAATTACCCTTCCACTTCGACACCTGATGATTCCCGGTAATGTACATTGGACCGAAGGAGGACACAGATATGCATGGCATATGAAGCTCAGGAGTAAATCGGGTCAGACCACCTTCTTTTTAGAAAACAAAGCTAACGGAGAGCGCATAGTACCCGACCTGGCTGGATACCTTCAGGAATGGCAGGCTGATGATATGCATGGCAAACCTTACATGATCTGGCATTTTGCCCAGTTCCTCAAAGAAGAGTTTGCCCTCATGGGGGTTGATGTAGCTGTTTATGCCGAAGCGCTGGCCTCGTTGAACGGAAGAGAACCTCAGTACATCATTGATCCGAATACTGATCTCACCAGCGTCTCCTTCCCCTGGTGGGGTTGGGCCAATTGGTATATCCATCTGGAAACGCCCCTGGTTAGTAGGTGGTGATTAAGCCAGAGTGATCTCATCTCCCTGATGGATCATTCCACTCTCCAGAATCCTGGCCGTAATACCACCATGTCCTCTCATAGCATTATAGCCTCCTTCTCCCAGGTTCTCCTCCATCCGTGAGCACGGGTGACACTCTCCTGTATATTCGAGTAAGACTTCACCAATTCGAAACCTTTTATCTTTCAATGAAAGAAGGTTGATACCCTGAGTAATAATATTTCTGCGAACTAAAGGTGGATCAAGCTGTTCTAAGCCGAGAATGGAAGCAGCAGCTGCCAGATGTTCAGACATGATAAGAGTGACCTGTCGCTTTCCCCCGTTGGAAGAGTAATGGTCTCCTTCCAGACCCCTCTTCGCTATGGCATTGACAGAAGGTATTTCAATGGGCGTCATTCTTCTTGCAGGTCGTACAGTAATAGCAACAATACGACCCGGCTTCGCCAGCCTGGATTTCATTTCATTAATGGAAAGCATGCTCGTTCTTATGGTAATGCCCTGGCATCGGCCGCAACCTCTTGTTCTCCAAATTTGGTACCTACCGGAGGTCTGTACGGCTGAAAAGGAATCTTGAGCAAGTTAGCCATCTCATCATTTTCTTTGGGGTCCATATGCGTATCGATGCCATATTTCAGTTCTCTTGTGTCATCTACCTGAGCAAACGTACCAAAAATACGATCCCAGAAAGAGAAGATATTACCGTAGTTGGTATCGGTTAAGGGTTGAGTGTAGTGGTGATGTACCTTGTGCATCAACGGTGTAATGAATACCCATGAAAGCGCCCTATCCACTGACCTCGGCATATTGATATTAGCATGGGTAATGTGAGCAAACAGCACCGACATACTCTGATAGAACATAATGATCCACATTGGAGCACCCACAATCATAACCGCCAGAATGGTAAAGCCTATTCTGAAGACCGTTTCGCCTGGGTGGTGTCTTAAGCCTGTCGTAACATCTACAGCGGTGTCGGTATGATGTACCAAATGAAACTTCCACATCCAGCGAACTTTGTGCTCAGTCCAGTGAACGAAATAAGCACCAATCAGGTCGAGCAGAAGAACACCTACCACCAATTGTGCCCACAGTGGTAAGTCGATGATATAAAGTAACCCGAAACGATGATCAGCTACCAGGTCCGAGGCATACAGTAACACTCTGGCCAACCCAAACCCGATGATTATGGTAGTCAGCGTAAAAAACAGGTTAATCCCCGCATGCCTGATTT
Source organism: Roseivirga sp. (assembly GCF_965216855.1). NCBI lineage: Bacteria > Pseudomonadati > Bacteroidota > Cytophagia > Cytophagales > Roseivirgaceae > Roseivirga > Roseivirga sp. Next base: position 1,342,358 of record NZ_OZ244204.1, read on the forward strand.
TCTTGTATTGAAAGCTAAACAATGGCAAAGTACCCTCAAGCACCCAAAACAAGACAATACCACCAATAAGAATTCCGGCTCTGAATTCCGTGGGGATGTTATTAAAGAAATTTACAAGACTTTCCATGTTTCAATTTATTCGCCACACATCATATTTGCAATTAGGGCTAAAAATTGGTTGAATCTAATTGTTTAACTTTCAGTCTATTCTCAATCGATTATGAAACAGAAGCCTCTTTTCACCCTCGCTATACTTTTCCTATCTCTTACCGCTATAGCTCAGAATTTTTCCAGAACTGTCGCTCCTTATGTGACTCATCAGGAGAAAGCCATAGCGATCACCAATGTCAAATTAATAGATGGTACCGGTGCTCCGGCAAAAGAAAATCAAACAGTCATTTTTGAAAACGGAGTCATCACCCAAATTGGCAATACCAGCCAGATCACCTACCCTGCTGACTACACTACCATAGACGGAACAGGAAAGACCTTGATTCCGGGACTGGTCATGCTACACGAGCATATATTCTATCCTAAACCTTTCGATGGTGTATTTAGCGTAGCTCAAATGACCTTTACCTTTCCCCGGCTCTATCTGGCAGGTGGAGTAACCACCATTCGTACAGCAGGAAGCATTGAACCGCAAACCGATTTAAACATCAGAAAGTGGATCGAAGAAGGCAGAATGCTTGGTCCAAAAATGGATCTCACCGGCCCCTTTATTGAGCGAGCCGGCACTCCTGTACCTGAGGTAGGAATTATTGAAAGTCCTGAAGACGGAATCGAAATGGTTGAGTATTGGGGCAAGAGAGGAATTAATTCCTTCAAGGTTTATCAGAATATAACAAAAGAAGACTTACAGGCTGTAGTAAATGCTGCACATGCGCAGGGTAAAAAAGTAACCGGACATATCTGCTCAGTAACTTATCGCGAAGCTGCCGAAATAGGCATCGACAACATAGAACATGGCTTTTTTCAAAGCTCAGATTTCGTGGATGACAAAGTGGATAATTTCTGTCCTGCTTTTAAAAGAGGACAGGCCTTATCGGAGCTTCCTGAAGACAGTCCTGAAATGGAGGCACTTATGAAGTTTCTAATAGAGAAGAATGTGGCAGTCACCTCAACTCTTCCTGTTTTTGAGCCTTATACCAACAGGGAAGTAGTTTTAGGTGGTGGCTTAGAAGCTATGAGTCCGGAGATCAGAGAAAGCCTGGAAAGAAGTCATGAAAGAAGACAGGGAAGAGATTCTGCCTCCATCGCTTCCTTCAAAAAACAAATGGCCTGGGAAAGAAAATTCTACGACATGGGTGGACATCTCATGGCAGGTACTGACCCCACCGGAGCAGGACGAACCGTTGCCGGCTATGGTAACATGAGGTTGATTGAGCTCTTGATTGAAGCAGGTTTTTCTACCGTAGAAGCCATTAAAATTTCCTCTCTTAATGGAGCAACTTATCTCGAAAGAGCCGATAAAGTCGGTTCCGTTGAGATGGGCAAGCAGGCAGACCTGGTACTGATTGATGGAGATTTAGAGGCAGACATTAGCAACATCAGAAAAATTGTAACGGTATTCAAAGATGGTATCGGCTTCGACTCTAAAAAGATCTTCGAGTCCATGAAAGGGAAAGTGGGGATGCATTAAATCTCTCCCGGAAAAATAAATCTACCAAGCCTTGAAAATTTAAAATTCAGTTCTACTTTTGCAGTCTATTTAAAATCAGTCTAAATAAATATAGATGCGAAAGTTCAAAAATTTCTGCCGTAATTATCACAGAGATATTGCTTACCTCTTTGTTGGGTTAATCATTGCCTTCTCCATTTCAGGAATTGCTCTTAACCACAGAAGAACTTTTAACTCACGTCAGTATACTTTCGACTCTGAACCATTAAAGATTGAGTTGACCCGCGCAGCAGATGCCATAGATGATGACTATGTCAAGTCTTTGATTCCTCAGACCAATGTGGGTAATGAATACAGAATGTTCCGCATTCAGGAAGGCAACTTGCGCATCTATTTTGAGGATGCTTTGGCCGAAGTAAGTCTGGAAACCGGAGAAGGAAAAGTAGACTTTTTTGGGAGACGCTATGTGCTGGCCGAAATGGCTGACCTTCACCAAACCACGAATCCTGCCTGGGTTTGGTACTCTGATATTTTTGGAGTTGCCATGGTATTTATCTCAGTAACCGGAATGTTCATCGCCAGCGGCAAAAACAGCTTTAAGAAAAGAGGAATCTGGTTTGCACTGGTTGGAGCCATCTTCCCACTTGTCTTTTTATTCTTTTTGGCCTGATCAAAAAGTCGAACTTAGTTTTGAATAGTTAAACTAACCTTAACTATTCTTGGCTCCTCGACCAAGTCATTGTACTCCAAAAAGTACAGATAACCCTGATCATCCTGACCAATAAAATTCCCTAAATTCTTACCTGATATGTCCAATATCTCTCCTATCTTTTTCGGGTTACTCTGATTAATCTGAAATAATTCAAGATTGAAAGTCGGAGGAAAATCCTTAGAAGAAAAAGAAGCTCTGTCATTCGGAATTCGATCATCATTACCAAGTGCTTCACGGTAGACCCTTATCACACAAGCACCTACAGATTTCATCTGGAAAGAGTTCTTCATTTTCAACCCAAACCCATTGAGCTTCCTTGTAATGAGTATGTCATTATTCTTCTGCTGTGCTCCGAAGGGCTCTCCGGAAGCATCAGGAAATGCATTAGGTCTACTAACAATTACGTCATATGAAGCCAAATCTGCTCCATATACATAAATGTCGTGATCAAATGGAAAGGAAACCACATATGATTTATCTGTTTTGACAACAGATGGTGAAAAGCCAGCATAAAACAGCTCATCTCGATAGGGAGACTCCTTCGGATACTTAAGCCTGGAAAACACTTTTCTTTCACTAAGATTTATGGAGTGTAGTAAAGAAGAGCTTTCATAAAACTCCTTTTGTGAGATTGGGTATATATTTTCAAATGCCGTCAGCTCAACAAGTAAATCACCTTCCTGAACATAAGCATCAACAATTCCAACATTAGCACTGCTCGCACCACCATTCCAAAATTCCGGTAACTTCCAGAAATCAATCATTACACTTTGCGGATTGAACAAGCCGAGCCTAAGAAACTGAGAGTCATAAACCAAAATAGAATCAGGATTAATTACCTTTACATCGGAAATCCTATTCATTCCCAGAGGATCATTGATTGTAGGAATACTAACTCTGTGAAGCAGGCTTCCATTCAAATCAAAAATTAACACCTCGTTTCTTCTTCTATCCTGACCGATTATAACTTTTTTCTCACCCCATAAAGCTATTTCAAACGAAGATGGGTAGTTATTACCCAGCTCAAGCTCCACCATTCCTTCAATATTTAACTGAAGCTCAAATAGTTGACTTTTGTCTGATTCTTTCTCACTGTTGGTACAACCAACTATTACCAAACCTGCAAAGGCAATCAAAATATTTCTTACACTCATTTTAAAGGCAAAAGGCCTGTTTCCAGGCCTTATTAAGTTCAATATAATTTACTCAATAATTGGCGTACAACTTAGTACTGTACATCTACCAGTCTCTAGACAGAGAATACATTCTGTGGACTCCGGATCCCCATTTTCATCATAGAAAATCACTTCCATAGCCTTTACTGTATGTGCTTCGAGTTTGACATTAGTGGTAAGCATTAATGATAAAACACCTACACACAACATTCCAATTTTAAATACTTTTTTCATGTTTATTTTTTTAAAATGAATTCTAATAATAACATCATTCAATTATAAGCACAAACCATCTACATAAAATTATACTCATACTGAAAATCTCATTGATAAAACATCCCCTCAAAATAAATGCGACTTCAATGAACCGTACTTGACAAACTACTATTGTACCTAGTCTTAGTAAACTCTGTTGATCAAAAAAGTTGTGTTGCTCAATGGCACTAGTAATCACACTTCAATCATCAGCTAAATTTACTTAGCTTGGTAGCATGAAGCACTTTGTCCTTACCATACTATGTCTTGTTTCGTTTCAGGCTATAGCTCAAAAGCATCAGGAACGCCTTGCATCTATAGACATTCAGCACTACAGGTTCGAACTACAGCTCAATGATGACAATGACATGATCAATGGCATTGCCCATGTGAGTATTCGCTTTTTGAAGAATCAGGACAAGTTTCAACTAGACCTGGTAAATCAGGGAGCAGAAAAGGGAATGAAGGTCAATGCGGTTATGCTGAATAACCAACGCGTCCCTTTCACTCATCAGAATGATCAATTGACGATTAACTACTCAGCCCTGAAAAATGAGGTAAAAACATTTCTCATCGCCTATTCAGGGATTCCTGAAACAGGACTTATTATTTCTAAGAATAAATATGGTGACAGAACCTTTTTTGGAGACAACTGGCCTGACCGAGGTAAACACTGGCTCCCCATTGTAGACCATCCTTCTGACAAAGCGACTGTAGAGTGGGTCATCACCGCTCCGGCACACTATCAGGTGGTTGGTAATGGCCGGCTTGTAGAAAGAACAAACATTAATGAATCGCTAACCCTCACCCATTGGAAATCGGATGTTGTACTCCCTACCAAAGTAATGGTATTTGGTGCTGCTCGTTTTGCCATTCAGGTAACCGGTGAAATCTACGATATCCCAATATCTTCATGGGTATACCCTCAGGATAGAGAAAAGGGCTTTTACGACTATGCACTGGCATTACCTGTAACTGACTGGTTCATCAATCATGTTGGGCCTTATCCTTACGCCAAGCTAGCCAATGTACAATCGAAGACTCAGTTTGGAGGCATGGAGAATGCCTCTAATATCTTCTATTCTGAAAATTCTGTTAACGGAACTCGTAGTGCCGAAGGTCTTATCGCTCATGAAATTGCCCACCAATGGTTTGGCAACTCTGCTTCAGAAGCCAACTGGCATCATGTATGGCTCAGCGAAGGCTTTGCCACTTACTTCACTAACCTTTACATGGAGCATAAATATGGCAGAGACAATTTTGTGGAAAGAGAAAAACAGCAAAGAGAACAAGTAATTGCTTACAGCAAAGAAAACAGGGTACCTGTTGTCAATACTTCGATAGAAAACTATATGAACTTACTCAATACCAACTCCTATCAGAAAGGGGGCTGGGTACTACATATGCTAAGGAAAGAAGTGGGTGACGAGGCATTCTGGGAAGCCATAAGACAGTATTACGATCAGTATCAATTAAGCAATGCTTTGACTGAAGATCTCAAAAACGTTTTCGAATCGGTAAGTGGTAAGGAATTAGACCAGTTTTTCAATCAATGGATTATGCAGGCAGGTCAGCCAGAAATTGACGCTTCATGGTCATTTGATGATGGAAAGCTCAACATGAACATCAACCAACTGCAAGCTGAGAATTTCCGGTTTAACCTGGAAGTGGAAATAGTCTATGCTGATGGAAGTTCAGAAATCAGGACCATTCCGGTATCACAGAAAAATCAAAAGTGGACACCTGAGTTGAACTCAAAACCTGCCAAAATAGTACTGGATCCTAATTGCTGGCTGCTGTTTGAGGGCAAAGTGTCAGCACTTTAGGCCTTTTTGACAAAAGGCATGACTATTGACAAAGGCCCGTCATGCCTAAATCGCGCTTTAAGATTTTGTTAATCAAGGCTTTCAGTCTGCTGAAAGTTTTGATTGTCGCCTGGATGATTGGCATTGCGAATTGTATTAAGCAGGAAAGTAAATTCATGGAAGATACCTTCATTAAAACTGAACTAAGAGAAGAGCAGGAAGATGATGAGCCCTTTATTGACTAGACTAACCAGAAGTATCTTCTATGAAACCGCAATGATTCGCTCCTGCTTCCCGGCAAAGATAATGCTGTTATTGACCTGCTTACCCATCAGCTCCTGACCAACAGGTGATGCCGGAGAGATAACAAAAATCTCTTTGCCATTGACTACAAGCTTCCCTAGCGAAACGGCTAAAAAGAAAAGACAGGTAGAAGTTTTCACGAGGGTACCGCTAACCACTTTGACTGAGGCATTTTCCATCTCCAACCCATCGAGTACCTGCTTCATTCTCTGCGCATCAGCCAACTGCGTACTGAACTTCTCCTTTTCAAGATTGATCATCTCACGGGCAGTTTCATATTTATCGCCCATGGAGCTTTTTGTATCACTGGCTGCCGACTCTGCCAACTTCTGCAACTCCAGCTCAAGGGCAACAATTCTTTGATTGACTTTTTCAGAACACATCTGAAAAACATCCCTTTTCAATTCCAACATTTTGCAAAGGAATGAAATAGTTTCGAATGATTTTCAACTTGAATCCTCACTTTTATCAACTATCAGGACAAGATGTTTAGCCCATAAAGAAGAAGTAGTTTTTCGCTAAGGGCAATTTTCCTATCTTGAAGACACCAGTGTCTAATCTATGCTATACGAACTGATATACAGGAGCACCGCTAAACCCGGATTAACTGAAGAAGAATTGAAGACAATTCTTACAACAGCACGTCAATTCAATTCTGAAAATAATATTACAGGCTGCCTCCTCTTCCATGAAGGTCAGTTTCTACAATTGCTGGAAGGTGATTTTCAGGTACTTCTGGATTTATATGACAAAATAAAGCGTGACCCCAGACACCGCGAGTTTCTCTTGCTTCACATGAAAGAGTCTCCCCAGAGAGTCTACGACAGATGGACAATGGCCTTTAAAACACTCAACAACAATGAGTTAAGGGACTATTCCGGTGTATCTGAATTTACCGAACTGGAAACAGAAGAAGAGGAAAGCTCAATTTCTGTGGAACTTTTTCAGGCCATCAGTCAGGACATGGTGAGCCACTAGAATCGGGCCGCCATTAACAATCCCAAATCTTTATAGGGCAAGTTGAATCGCTTGGCTATCTCCAAATTAGTTGCAAATCCTTTATAGGTGTAAACCCCTTTACTGAACCAATTATAGGTATAGATCATATCATCTATCCCTCCGGTGTCTGCCATCTTGAGAATGACTGGTGTAAGAATATTACTCAATGCTGTTGTGGCAGTCCTCGCAGCTCTTGAAGCAATATTGGGCACACAATAATGTATCACATCAAACTTCCTGAAAGTGGGTCTGTCATGTGAAGTAATTTCAGAAGTCTCGATACAGCCCCCCTGGTCAATTGACACATCAATAATAACTGAACCGGGTTTCATGGTTGATACCATTTCTTCAGTGACCACACAACGTGCTCTTCCTTTTTCTGCTCTCAGTGCTCCAATGACCACATCTGCAGAAACCAGTGACTGACCCAGCGTGGCACTATCAATTACGGCTGTAAAGGCTTGGTTCGCCAATTTGTGTTTGATCCTTCTCAGCTTATAAATTTCATTGTCGAAGATTCGTACTTCGGCACCAAGACCTAAAGCCGCCCTGGCGGCATATTCGGCCACTGTGCCAGCACCTAATATGATCACCCTTGTAGGAGGAACACCTGTAATTCCTCCAAGAATAATTCCCTTACCTCCACTGGAACTACTGAGGTATTCTACAGCCATAGGAATAACCAGGCTTCCAGCCAGTTCACTCATGGCGTTCACTATCGGTAGCCCCCCTGCCTTATCCTGAAGAAATTCAAAACCGACAGAAGTGATTTTATTCTTGTTTAATGCCTCATAGTAAGCTTCGGAAGTATTCGCTAACTGAATTGCGGACATGACAGTAGAACCGGGCTTCATCATGTCGATCTCCTTGGTGGTAGGTGGTTCTACCTTTACAACCAGGTTGGCCTCAAAAGCTTCCTTTTTTGAGTACACTATTTCGGCTCCGTTTTCAGAGAACTCAGCATCGGTAAAAAAAGCATGCTCCCCGGCACCCTGCTCAACCATTACTCTGTGTCCATTAGCAACCAAAATGCCCACGGCTGCCGGAGTAAGACTCAAGCGGTTCTCCTGTAAGGAAACCTCTTTTGGAACTGAGATTAACAGGCTCTTCTTACCTGCCTTCAGTTTCACTAGTTGCTCCTGAGGATATAAGCTTCCTTCCTTTGCCAAAGCTTCAAAACCCGATTTCTCTTTACTTCCCATGGTGTTCTAAAGTCAGTTCCCGTTGATCATTTCCCAAAACTCCGATCTGAATAGCCATATGTTTTTCCGGAAGAAGGCTTCCAATCTTCTGCGGCCATTCTATCAAACATAAGTTACCGGAATCAAAATATTCTTCTACACCAATTGCCAAAGCTTCTTCCGGATGCTCTAATCTATAAAAGTCAAAGTGATAAATCACCTCATCATTTAAAGTCAGGTATTCATTAACTATTGAAAAAGTAGGACTCTGAACAGTATCCAGCACTTCTAACTCAGCACATATCGCTTTAGAAAGTGTGGTTTTCCCTGCCCCCATTTCTCCATTTAATACCCAAATTTTCTCCTCGCCTGCAAACTCGATGATTTGCCTGGCAGCAGCCTTCAGCTCACCTAAACCATTCACCTGAATCACCATGACACTTCACTTTAGGCCCTTTTCGAATTTAATGAAATAAAGGGAATAATCATTTCCTCCAAAGATACGCCTCCATGCTGGAAAGTATCGCGATAATACTTGACGTAATGGTTGAAATTATTGGGATAAGCAAAGAAGGTGTCTTCCGTGGCAAACACATAGGAAGTAGACACATTGGGTTTAGGTAGATGAATTTCTTCTGGTTTTCTCACTTCAATAATTCCGTCAGTACTTTTATAGCCCAGATTCTTACCTTGTTTATACCTTAGATTGGTATTGACATTTCTGTCTCCCGCAATCTTAAAGGGTTTTTTAACTCTATAAGTCCCATGATCTGTAGTGATCATGGCTTTCAAACCCTTGTCGGCAATGAGTCTCAAAAGGTCGAAAAGTGGGGAATGCAAAAACCACGACCTGGTCAAAGACCGGTAGGCAGACTCATCTGCGGCCAGTTCCTTTATCATTCTTATATCGGTTCGGGCATGGCTCAACATATCGACAAAGTTGTACACCACTACATTGAGCTGGTTATTCAACAGATTGTTAAAGTTGTCGTTGAGCTGCTTGCCTTGGTTGGCATGAATGATCTTATGATAGCTGGATTTGATATCCAACCTGTGTTTTTTCAGGTTCTCCAGCAGGAATTCTTCTTCATGGTTATTCTTTCCCTCCTCATTGTCATCATCTGGCACCCAGAGATGAGGATACTTTCTTGACATTTCAAGAGGGAGTTCTCCGGAAAATATAGCATTCCGGGCATAAGCAGTAGTTGTTGGCAAAATGGAGTAATAGGCCGACTCTTCAACCATGTTGAAATAGTTGAGCACCTCACTCTCAATTACCTTCCATTGATCAAACCTCAGATTATCAATCAGAATGAAAAAAACGGGTTCATCATTAAGGTGCGGGAACACCTTTTTGCTCATGAGTTGATGAGAAAGCACAGGACGCTCTTCATCAGGGTCATTAAGCCATGAGCTATACTCATCCTCTATGAATCTGGCGAAGTTAGCATTGGCCTCAACCTTCTGCATTTCAAGGACTTCCGCCATGCTCTTGTTTTCCGTACCGTCAATCTCCAACTCCCAGTAGACTAGTTTTTTATAAATCTCAGCCCACTCTGAAAAGTCAATGCGGTCATTAACTTTCATGCTGATATTTCTGAAATCTTGTTGATACTGAAGATTGGTACGCTCACTCACCAATCGCTTATTATCGAGTAGTTTCTTGACTGAAATAAGTATCTGATTGGGGTTGAGAGGTTTAATCAGGTAATCGGCAATCTTAGACCCGATCGCCTCTTCCATAATATGCTCTTCTTCATTCTTGGTAATCATTACCACTGGTAATGAGGGTCTATTGCCTTTGATATAACTCAGTGTCTCCAGACCTGTCATTCCAGGCATATTCTCATCGAGGAACACTATGTCAAAGGGCTTTTTTTCCACCGCTTCAATCGCATCTGCCCCACTGGTTACAGGAGTAACATCATAACCCCTGTCATTCAAAAAAAGGATATGAGGTTTCAGCAGATCGATCTCGTCATCAGCCCATAAAATGTTATATCTTTGCATGAATCGAAATTGAGAAGAAGCTCGAATTTAAGAGAATTAAAGTACAAAACTTGAACAAACGGAAGATTATCAATGATCCTGTCTATGGGTTCATCACCATCAGAAATGAGCTGATTTTCGACATCATCAATCACCCTTATTTTCAGCGACTAAGGCGCATTAAACAAATGGGACTGGCTGAGCTGGTTTATCCGGGAGCTCACCATACAAGGTTCCATCATGCACTTGGTGCTATGCACCTGATGTCCATCACTTTAGACAACCTAAGAACCAAGGGCATCGAGATTACTGATGAAGAATACGAGGGTGCTTTAGTGGCTATTCTTCTGCACGATATTGGTCATGGGCCTTTTTCTCATGCATTGGAATTCAGTCTGTTGAAAGATGTTCATCATGAACACCTCAGCCGGATGATTATTTCCAGACTCAATCAGGAATTTGATGGAGCCCTGAGCCTGGCATTAGACATTTTCAATGGAAATTGTGCCAAGCCTTTTCTTCATCAACTTGTTTCCAGTCAGTTGGATATCGATAGGTTAGACTACCTGAAGCGTGATAGTTTCTTTTCAGGAGTTTCTGAAGGCACAATCGGAGCAGATCGGATCATTAAAATGCTCGATGTTCATGATAACCAGTTAGTGGTCGAAGAAAAGGGGATATATAGCATTGAAAACTTTCTCAGTGCCAGAAGACTCATGTATTGGCAAGTGTACCTGCACAAAGCAGGAGTCAGTGCCGAAAAGATGTTGGTGGCTATTATCAACCGAGCCAAAAAACTGACGCGAAAAAATCAGGCTGATCTATTTATGAGTGATGCACTTAGGTTCTTCTTCGAGCGGGAGATTGGCATTGAGCATTTTGCAGAAGACACTGCTACTCTTGAAAATTTTCTGGAACTGGATGATTATGATGTCTGGGGGGCTATTAAAATCTGGGCTAAATCTGAAGACCCAATTCTTTCGCGACTATGTACCATGCTATTAAAAAGAGAGTTGTTCCGCATACAATTCAGCTCAGAACCTATCACCAGGGAAGAAAAAGAACGCATTCAGCAGAAAGTGATCGATACTTACGGCCTGAAACCAAAAGATGTTAAATACTTCTTTTCAACAGGCCAGGTACAAAACAACGCCTACCTTTCCAACGACAAGAAGATTATGATTGTCTCTAAGAATGGCGAAGTAAGAGATGTAGTAGAAGCTGCTGATCTGCCTAACATCAAGGCCATGAGCAAAATAGTCCGCAAGTACTATCGATGCTGGCCAAAAGAAATAAATTTGTAACAGCCAGATTTACTTAACATGGAAATATCTATTGAACAAGTGGCCATGCTCATTGGAGGCAAGGTAGAAGGTGACGGAGCTGCCACTGTAAACAGACTGGAGAAAATTGAAGAAGCTACAGAAGGTAGCATTGCCTTTTTAGCGAACCCAAAATACCTACCTCACATATATAGCACTCAGGCTACAGCAGTTATTGTGAAGGATGATTTTCAGCCTGAAAAAGAAATCAACTCTAGTCTGATTAGAGTAGAAGACCCCTATTCTGCTTTTGCCAAGTTGCTCGAAGAGTACCAAAAACTTACTGCAAAAGTAAAGACCGGAATTGAGCAGCCTTCCTTTCAGCATGAAAGTGCAAAGTATGGTGAAAATACATACCTGGGAGCTTTCTCTTATCTGGGCGAAAACGCAAAGATTGGAAACAACACTAAGATTTACCCCAATGTATACATTGGTGACAATGTTGAAATTGGTGACAACACTACACTTCACCCAGGAGTTAAGATTTACGCGAATTGTAAAGTCGGAAACCACTGTGTAATCCATTCAGGGGTTGTAATTGGCAGTGATGGCTTTGGATTTGCACCTCAGGAAGATGGTACCTATAAATCCATTCCGCAAACTGGCAACGTAATTATTGAAGACCATGTAGATATCGGTGCCAATACCACAATAGATTGTGCCACTATGGGGTCAACTATTGTGAAAAGTGGTGTTAAAATCGACAATCTGGTTCAGATCGCTCATAATGTTGAAGTGGGTAAAAACACAGCCATTGCTTCACAAGCCGGGCTTTCCGGAAGTGCCAAGATTGGAGAAAACTGTCAGATTGGTGGCCAGGCAGGAATCACCGGGCACCTCAAAATGGCGGATAGAACAATTATCGGCCCTCAGGCCGGAGTTCCAAAAAGCATTACACAAGAAGGTAAGGTCTGGTTTGGTACACCTATCATGGAGCATCGCGATTTTCTACGCGTAAGTGTCATATTAAGGAACCTGCCCAATCTCATCGAACGGGTGAAGGAACTGGAAAAAAAGTTATAAATTTGCGGCATTTTCGCAGAAAGAATGAAGACGAAGCAGCATACAATTAAAGAAGCCGTGACCGTTTCTGGTGTAGGATTACATACGGGTGTAACAGCCAATATGACCTTTACTCCGGCCGGACCCAATCATGGTATTAAGTTCCAAAGAATAGATCTTCCTGATCAACCCATAGTTGATGCTGATGTAGACTACGTAGTGGATTTATCAAGAGGAACTACAATTGAACACAACGGAGCACGTGTAAATACGGTAGAGCATACCTTAGCTGCTTTGGTAGGTCTTGAGATTGATAATGTACTCATTCAGATTGACGGGCCGGAGCCTCCAATATTGGATGGTAGCTCCCGGATCTTTATTGAGGCATTAGAAAAAGTAGGAACAGTAGAGCAAAATGCGCTCAGAAACTTCCTTGAAGTAACCGAGAGTGTAATGTATCGCGACCCTGACAGAGATGTAGAAATTGCAGCTTTGCCTCTCGATGACTTCAGGGTAACTGTCATGGTTGATTATAACTCGCCTGTTCTGGGTAGTCAACATGCTTCACTGAATAACATTCAGGACTTCAAAAAAGACATTTCATCGAGCCGTACTTTCTGCTTTCTGCATGAGCTGGAAATGCTGTACAAGAACAACCTGATTAGAGGTGGTGACCTGAACAATGCCATTGTGGTGGTAGACAGGGTTGTAAAAGACGAAGAGCTCGACTATCTGGCCGGCTTATTCAACAAGCCAAAAGTTGAAGTTAAGAAAGAGGGCATTCTCAACAATGTTGAGTTAAGGCATAGAAATGAGCCGGCAAGACATAAACTACTTGATGTCGTAGGCGACCTGGCACTTGTTGGACGTCCTATCAAGGCCCAAATCCTCGCAGCCAGACCAGGTCATGCGGCCAATGTGGCCTTTGCCAAGAAATTGAAAAAAGCTATGCTGAACACCAAGAGTTCGGCACCATACTACGACCCTACCGTAGAACCGGTAATGGATATCAATCAGATTATGCAAATTCTGCCTCACAGATATCCATTTTTACTGATAGATAAGATCATCCACCTTGATGAGACCATGGTTGCGGGTATCAAAAACGTAACTATGAACGAGCCTTTCTTTACCGGCCACTTCCCTGGCAACCCGGTTATGCCTGGGGTGCTTCAAATTGAGGCCATGGCTCAAATTGGTGGTATACTTGTTTTGAACACTGTACCAGATCCCGAAAATTACACCCCTTACTTCCTCGGGATTGATAAATGTAAATTCAGAAAGATGGTTATTCCGGGTGATACCATTAAATTCAAGTGTGAACTGACTTCTCCGATCAAGAGAGGAATTGCACAAATGAATGGATACGCCTATGTGGGCAATACTTTAGTATGTGAAGCCTCTATGACCGCCAGAATAGTAAAGAATCAATGAATCAACCCTTAGCTTATATACATCGCGAAGCCAAGATTGCACGCAATGTGGTGATAGAACCTTTTGTAACCATCAGTAAAAATGTGGTAATAGAAGAAGGAACCTGGATAGGCTCGAACGTCACCATCATGGAAGGTGCACGCATTGGCAAGAACGTTAAAATCTTTCCAGGTGCAGTTGTTTCGGCTATCCCTCAGGATTTAAAGTTTGGGGGTGAAGATACTATCCTCGAAATTGGAGATAACACAGTAGTAAGAGAATGTGTTACCCTCAACAGAGGTACAGATGCTACTAATAAAACAGTGATTGGCAAGAACTGCCTGATTATGGCCTACACTCACGTAGCTCACGACTGTATCATAGGGGACAATTGTATTCTTGTAAACGCAGTACAACTGGCAGGTCATGTAACTATCGATGACTGGGCCATTATTGGAGGTGCTGCGGCTGTTCATCAATTCGTGAATATTGGTGCCCATACCATGGTGTCGGGTGGATCATTAGTTAGAAAGGATGTACCTCCTTATACCAAGGCAGGACGCGAACCTCTGAGCTATGCTGGCATTAATTCAATCGGCCTGAGAAGAAGAGGTTATTCGAATGACAAGATTGCTGAGATTCAGGAAATCTACAGATACATCTTCCTGAAAGGTCTCAACAACTCCAAGGCACTCGACCTGGTTGAACTGGAAATGACTCCTTCCAAGGAAAGAGATGAAATCATCAATTTTTTCAGAAATTCTGACCGAGGTGTAATGAAAGGTTACAGCGCCAAGTAAGATGAAAATTACGGTTAACGATTTAGGTAAGAAGTTTAACCGTGAATGGATATTCCGACATCTTTCGACTGCCTTTGAAACCGGTAACCCTTGTGCGATAACAGGAGGTAATGGTAGTGGAAAATCTACCTTTATTCAGGTATTATGTGGCTTTATGCCCTTGACAGAAGGCTCTCTAAACTATGAGTTCAACGGCAAGGTGCTGGAGGTAGAGAATTTCTACAAGCACTTCGATATTTCCACTCCGTACCTGGAGCTTATTGAAGAATTTACTCTGCAGGAATTCCTGAACTTTCACTTCAGATTTAAAAAACTGAAAGTAGGGTTAACCATCAGTGACTTTGTAGAATTGGTGTATCTGAACAATGACAAGGAGAAACAAATCAAAAACTTCTCCTCTGGCATGAAGCAGAGACTGAAGCTGGGACTATGCTTCTTTTCTCAAAGCGAGGTATGCTTACTCGATGAGCCCACCACTAATCTTGACCAAGAAGGTATTAAATGGTATAGAAATTCGGTTGAGCAAATACTGAATGACAAGCTTGTACTCATTAGCTCGAATCAGAAGCACGAATATGACTTTTGCGCGGAAAGTATTCATATACCTGATTTCAAATAACTGCCAAGAATGAAAAAGATTTAAGCCTTTTTATAAAAAACTGCTTATAATTGACATAACAACTAACATAACATGAAAAAAATTAACAGCTACTTTCTTGCCCTCTGCCTATTGACCATTACGCTACTATCATCATGTGGCGGTGGTGGTGATGACACTCCTGAACTTACGCCAGAGGAACAAAGACTGGTTGATCTAGCTGGAACTGCTCAAGGTGTAACATGGGCAACTACTTCAGTGTCTTTTGATGGTGCTACTTCTGATTTTTTCTCTGACCTTACTATAACCTTCAGAGGAAATGCTACGAGTAAGTCTTATGCCAGTAGCAACGGTTCCCCTTTATTCTCAGCTAACGGTACCTGGGATTTTAATGGAACAAACATTGGAGAACTCATCTTCGATGGGGATGCCAGTAACGTATACTCAATCTCAGTCAATGCAGATGCTACTCCGGCCACTTTGGTCATGACCGTGAATTACACTGCAAGCGGAGGGGTTGCCGCAGGTATCAATGGAGCCAATGGAACTTATGTTTTCAATATGCAGCAACAATAAGAAATTTATATACTCCCCAAAAAAGGAGGTTGTCTCAAAAGCCTGTTCAGCGTCACCCTGAACTTATTTCAGGGTCTTGATGGATTCTGAAATAAATTCAGAATGACGTGATCTGGCAAACTCGAGACAAGCTCCTTTTTGTTATGAGATAGTGAGTAGTGTCACTCCTGCCCCTCCTCTATCTGCATGTTCGTCTCTCACCGAACTAATCTCCCTATAGTTCTTCAAATGGTCTCTGGTTACCTGACGCAGAACGCCATTTCCTTTGCCATGGACGATCTGTAATTCCTTAACACCCAACATAATTGCCTCATCCAGCCAGGTACCCAGTTTAGGAATCACCTCCTCAGCCCTCATTCCCCTGAGGTCAATTCTGCTATTGAAGTCTGATTGCTTGCTTACATAGTCATAACCACTGAAGCTTTTGGTCTTACCCTGATCTTTATAGGCCTTGCGATTAACTTTTTCTAACCTGTTCAAACGGACGAAAGAAGTCAGTTCACCAATACTTAGCTCAGCATCCTTTCCTTTGATATTCACTACCTGACCAACCGTGTCTTGTCCTTTCAACTGCACATAATCTCCAATTTTAATCTCATCAGAATTGTCACTGCTCTTCTCGAATTGCTCTTTGACCTCTGTCTCGTTCTTGATCTTTTCAAGTCGGGCTCGTTGCTTCTTAACGGCCTCCTTTTCAGCTTTCTTTTCTTTTATCTCCCGGATTACACGCTCAACTTCCTTATTCGCTTCAGACACGATGGAGTTAGCCCTTTGCTTGGCTTCATTGAGTATTTTCTTCTCTTGTTTCTGCAGGTGAGATTTCAGTTGAGCGTATTGTTCCGTCAATTCATCCAGTTCTCTCTCGCGAGTCTTTACTTTCTTTTCTGAAGCCTCCAACTCATTTTGCTGAATCTGTAATTGACCAAGCATCTGGTCAAACGAAACCTGTTTAATACCAATTTTCCTTTTGGCGTTTTCTATGGTTCGGTTTGGCAGACCTATTTTCCCTGCTATTTCCAAGGCAAATGAGCTCCCCGGTTTACCGATTTCCAACTCATATAGTGGCTGTAACTTCTTAAGGTCATAGCGCATGGCTCCGTTCACCAAACCATCATGTTTATCTGCATATTCCTTCAGGTTGCCATAGTGAGTGGTGATAACTCCCATTCCTTTGCTATCCTTCAGTTCCATCAGAATGGCTTCGGCTATGGCTCCTCCATACTGAGGTTCAGTACCCGTACCAAATTCATCGATCAGGAATAAACTCTTCTTGTTTACATGACCCAACAGGTGTTTCATGTTGATGAGGTGTGAACTATAAGTACTCAGATCGTTTTCAATTGACTGTTCATCGCCAATATCGATAAACAAATCTTTGAACAGCGTGAATGTTGACGACTCGTTCACCGAGACTAACAAACCACTCTGTAACATGTACTGCAACAGTCCCACCGTCTTGAGGCAAACACTCTTACCTCCGGCATTGGGACCGGAAATAATCAACACGCGTTGATTGGGCTCGAGATAAATATTGAGAGGCACAACATCCTTACCTATTTCCTTATGCTTCAGCAATAAAAGTGGATGCTTAGCTACCTGCCAGTTGAACTCCTTTTTAGCTGACCACTGGGGTTTACAGGCATCAATTTTAAGCGCAAAACGTGCTTTGGCCCTGATAAAATCTACCAGACCAAGAAACTGCATATACTGCTTTAGGTTCTCAATCTCGGGCCTCAGATAACTTGTCAGCTCCATGAGTATGCGCACCACTTCACGTTGTTCTGCATACTCCAGTTCCTGCACTTCATTGTTAATGGCAAACACTTCTGTAGGTTCCAGGTAAACCGTCTGCCCGGTAGCAGATTCCCCATGAATAAAGCCTTTAACTCTTCTCTTATATTCTGCCAGTACCGGAATAACCATCCTTCCGTTTCTAATGGTCACAGATACATCATCAGGTGTATAACCTTCCTTCTTTGTCCTGGAAATGATGTTATCTAAAACTCTTCTGAGTCTTTGTTTTTCTTCCAGTATACCTTTACGAATTTCATAGAGTCTATCTGAAGCATTGTCCTTGAGTTTTCCCCTTTCATCAAATACTCTGGCAATAGACCAAAGTAAATCCTCGTCAAAAACAATCGGATAGGTTAGCTCTGAAAGCACAGGGTACTCTTCTCTTTTCTCCTGAAAAAAGTCCAGGCACTTGTTCAGTGTTTTCAAGCTGAGGATGACATCATATAACTCCTCTTCACTCAAAAAGGAATTATCGACCCGTATTTTACCGAAAAGCGGTGATAGGTCTATGTAGTTAGAGTTTGGGAAAAGCTCCTGAGAAGTAATAATCCTCACAAACTCATCGGTTTGGCTAAGCCAGCGATCTATACTGTCTTGATCTGAAGAAAAACGAATTTTATCTACAAAGCTTTTTCCGAGGTTACTCTCGCAGGCCTCTTGTAGCAGCCCTCTTATTTTATCAAAACCAAGCTTTAGTTCAAGATTAGAAGGATATAGCATTTAATAGTTCGTGCTGTACTGTTTAGAATTTCTCGCTTTAAGACTGTCGATTACGATATCGGTAATGTCTAGAAAAAGCTGAGGATGCAACATGTAGTAATTATAACTCTTCACATAACCGGCAGAGTCCAGACCATGTTTCTCGAATATTCGTTTTTCCATAGCCCGGTAGACCTGTCGGGAAGAATCAAGACTCATATTAACTGAGCTAATCATTCCCTCGGCCATACGAATATCGATCATTACACCAACCATTTCTTCCTGGTTGAGTATACCTTCAGGGATGGCTTCATCACCGCCCCCGCAAGAGAACAACGATAGAATGACCGTCAGTAAAAAAAGCTTTTTTGCCATATTATTAGCCTCTTATTTTCGCTTCATTAAACAAACGACTGGCAAAGGTAAGGGTTATGTGATTAGAGTGCTTGTAATTAACCAAAATTAAGAGGGTGAAAAGCAGTCAAAAATCAAATTAATCATATTTTTAGGCCTTCATTATGGAGCATATCATTTCCAAGCTTAGGAAGTACGAGATTCAGATCAGAAAAGCCATTAACTCTAGAATGCAGGGTGATTTTCACTCTATCTTCAAAGGGTCGGGCCTTGAGTTCGATGGCGTGCGTGAATATCAGTATGGAGATGATACCAGAACGATCGACTGGAACGTGTCTGCCAAAGGACATGGCACCTTTGTCAAAACCTTTAAAGAGGAGAAAGAACAGACCGTTTTCTTCTTACTGGATGTGAGTGCTTCCCAGGAAATAGGAACCCCCGGAGCCCAAAAGGTAGATGTAGGTAAAGAAATCACCGGAGTATTAACGCTCTCAGCTGTTAAGCAACAAAACCGGGTTGGCCTCCTCACTTTCTCAGATCAGAAGGAAAAATTTGTCAAATCAGGCAAGGGCATTAAGCATGGATATGCCATTATCCATGAGCTCTATGAACATCAGCCGAAGTCGACCAGAACAAACATAGACCTGGCTATAAAGAAGGCATTGGAGATCATCCATAAAAAAAGTGTGGTCATTCTCATCTCAGATTTCATTGACGAGGGTTATGAGCAAAGTCTGAGACTTTTAGCGAACAGGCATGACCTGGTAGTATTACACCTGAAAGATGATCGTGAGACACAACTACCTAACCTGGGAATTGTGCCTGTTTATGATCAGGAAAGTAAAAAGACAGTTTGGGTAAATACCTCGTCAAAAGACTTCCGTAAAAAACTGGAAAAGACCTACACGTTGAATAAGGGGGAGCTGGAAAAGTTCTGTCGTAAGAACCAGATCAACTACCTTGAGATTAATACCAAGGATAATTATGTACCTCAGTTGATCAAATTATTTAAGATCAGAAACAAAACGATGAAACGTGACTAGAAGGATAGCTACATTTCTGATTTTATTGGTAAGCATCACGTCTTTTAGCCTAGCACAAGACCTGAAACCGACTGGCTATTTCCTGAAAGATAGTGTAAAGATTGGTGAGTCTGTGGCTTACTCTTTAAGCTATAAGGACAGGAAAAATCGTCCTGTCATATTCCCTGATTCGCTTTACAATTTTGCCCCTTTCGAGCTATTGGATAAAGCCTATTTTGATACTCGTTCAGATAGCATTAACAGTATTGACAGTGCTGTTTACTACCTGGCTACTTTCGAGATTGATACGGTCCAGAGTCTGTCATTACCGGTTTTTGTTTTCACAGGAAAAGATAGTATTCCGCTATACAGTGCTAAAGACTCTATTGTTTTGAATCAGGTAGTTACCCAAATGCCGGATTCTGTAAACCTGGCAGAAACAAGAGCATTCCAGCCTGTTTCAAGGCAATTCAACTATCCATATTGGGTGATTGCACTGGTATTACTGGGCTTCATTGCTTTAGTGGTTAGCCTTATTTGGGGTAAGGAAATCAGTAAGCGTATCAGGCTTTACAGACTGCAGAAGAAACTTGAGAAATTCAAAGAAGAGTTTGACAGAGAAATTGAAGGTATTTCTTCAGATACTGAGAAACCAAAAATTGAATCGCTGTTGAAATTCTGGAAGTCATATATGGAGTCACTGGAACAGATGCCTTACACCAAACTGACCACCAAAGAGATTGTGCAGATTCAGAAGAACTCTTCTTTGGAGGAGACACTGAAGTCTATTGACAGAAACATTTACAGCAAATTGGCCGTAAGCGCCTTGCAAAATGACTTTGAGTTTTTGAAGGATTACTCAATCGATCGATATAACCATGTAACAGAGGAGATAAAGAATGCTTGACGAGTCGGTTTACCATTGGTTTTCGCTGGAGTGGTTCACTCCTTCCGCTTTCAAATCTTTTGACTGGGAGTTCTTCTTCGTCTTTTATGCTATACCGCTTGTTCTATTAATATTTCTGCTCAAGTGGCTTATAGGCACTAAAATCAAGCAAAAGCTGCCAGTGGCTCTCCCTAAAAAGGAAATCCAAAAACACTGGACGAGTTACTTAAGACTCATTCCTAACGTTCTGAAGGCCCTGGCCCTGCTTCTGCTGCTTGTGGCTCTGGCCAGACCTCAACGTACCAATGAAATGGTAGAGGAATGGTCTGAAGGTATTGATATTGCTCTTTTAATTGATATTTCAGAGTCCATGCAAATTGAAGACTTCCAGCCCAACCGACTTCAGGCTGCCAAGGCTACAGCCAGGGACTTTATCAAGGGAAGAAATCAGGACAGGATTGGTCTGGTCATTTTTTCAGGAGATGCTTATTCACTTTCTCCTTTGACCACCGATTATGAACTACTCTACAAGTTTATTGATGAAGAAATTGACTTCAACAAGATCGAAAACAGAGGTACTGCGATTGGTAGTGCCATAGCTGTTGGCACCAACCGCATGAGAGAATCAGAGGCCAGCAGTAAAGTAATGATACTACTCACCGATGGTGACAACACGGCCGGAAATATTGACCCTATTACTGCGGCTGAACTGGCGGCTGCCTATGATATTAAAATCTATACGATTTGCGTGGGTAAAGAGGGTAAAGTCCCCTACGGAAAGGATTTCTTTGGCCGAACCAATTATGTGGAAAACACTGTAGATGAATCGAACCTGAGAGAGATTGCGAAAATTGGTTCGGGACAATTCTACAGGGTTTCGGACAATGCGGCATTGCAAAATGTATTCGACCTGATCGATCAGTATGAGAAAGCGGAAATCAAAGAAACACGCTATAAAAACACTACAGACTTCTATCCTATTTACCTGAAGTGGGGTATTCTTTTCTTCCTGTTATTTATGCTGAGCAAGACTACCTTCATCAGTAATATACTGGAAGACTAAAAGCGCCAAACCAATCCAATACTGTTAGCATTTACCTGAACATGTTCGAGAATATTAATCAGTGACTTATTCTCAGATTGTAAGGCCGTGAACATAATGACATCGAAGGCCAGCAAGAAGCCTCCCTGCAAGATTAATGATCGACCGTAACCATTGAGAATATCTCTCTTCTTCTCCCTGGTCTTAGCCATTTCTTTCATTAGAAAACCTCCGGTAATATAAGCCACATCCAGACCGGCATTCATCAATAAAACCTTCCCCATCTGATGATATTCACCTACTGTTTCAGCAAGGCCCAAAGAACCGGGATCTGTAATGAGCGAGTACCTTAGACCCGGTAAGGCCAATCCCAGGTTAACCACATTCCAGAAAATATTCATCCGATAAAAATGACCTTGTTCATTGGAGGAAGGATTTCGAAGCAAGACCCCATTCACCCCCATATTACCGACAGCCCAGCTACTTAGCACTATCATTCCAACCTTGTTTAGCTGAAGCCTATCCTGATTGAAATCACCCAGGCTTTGTTGGGCCAAAGCATCGACACTAAAAAAACAAAAAAGAATAATGATGAAGAGTAGTTTCTTGTTCATGGCTTTTGAATTGACATGAACCTAACCACAAAAGCTCCAAAGGGTTTGAAAGACTAATAAAAGAGTCTAAAACAAAGCCATATCGAACTCTTCAAGTACAAAATTGAAAAGCTTAATACTAAAAGCGATCAGGGCGATGCCCACTACCCTATTCATGATTTTCATGAATCTGGGGGTAACAATCTGACTCAGCTTCGTAGCGAAATAAGACTTTAGAATATCAGACAGTAAGACAGTAGCAATCAATACAATAAAGAAGCTAATAGCCTCATTGTTTGAATACTTATAAGTGAGCGTCACTTTACTGATAATCCCCAGCCAGAAGAAAAGCACAAAGGGATTGATTCCATTGAGCAGGAATCCTTTAACAATTTGCTGAAACCACTTGGTTTCTTCCTGATGTCTCTGCCTAATTCCTTTGGCAGGCACAGGCTTCAACAAATAGACAAAACCAAACCCCAGCATAATAACTCCTCCAACACCTCCAAGCCACATATTGAAACTGGGATTCTCAACCAATTGTGAAATTCCGAGGTAAGTAACCACTATGTAGAAGCTGTCACTCAGGGCAATTCCTATGGCCATGAAAAAACCAGACCAGAAGCCTTTTTCGATTGAATTCTGAATTAAGGCAAAAAATACAGGCCCAATTAATACACAAAGTAGCAGGCCATATAAAACGCCATTGATTACTATATCCATCCTATACTATAAGGCCTCTTGCTTCAGATAAGTCAGCCAGCTATCTAATTTCTCTTTCTTCAATACTCTTGGGAATTTGGTTTGGCCCCCCTCCTTGCCAATTGACTTCATCCAGCCATAAAACACCTCATTCGGAAGTACCTGTAGGTAAACATTCTTTAGTGCATGTTTTCTCTCCACCTCATAGTCATCATTCAGCTCCTTTAGATAATTATCTATCTTATCTCTCAGTACTTCCTGATCCACCTGCCCGTCTATGCCAACATACCAATGGTGCGAAAACAAACTTCCATCGGGAATTCCTGCCACAGTGAACTCCTTCACCACCACATCCATGTCTGTTGCAGCCATTTGAACGGCCTTATTCATGTTGTCAACCGAAAGGTGCTCACCGCATAAGCTCAGGAAATGCTTGGTTCTGCCGGTGATGATGATCTCAGAATTATGCTTATCCACCACCTTAACAGTATCTCCGATCATATACCTCCAGGCACCAGATACAGTAGAAATTAGTAAGGCATACTCCTTATTCTCTTCCACCTGATCAACCATATATGCCTGCGCATTGGGCTTAATATGACCGTCATCGTCAAAATTCTCTTCGTTGAAAGGAACGAACTCATGGAAGATACCTCCATTCAGCATGAGCCTCATAGACTTCTTACCAGGAGAATCCTGAAAAGCAATAAAGCCCTCTGAAGCCAGATAGGTTTCTATGAAGTGAATGGGATGACCCAATAGCTTATCGAAACCCTTTCTGTAGGGTTCAAAAGCCACACCACCATGTACATATGCATGTAGATTTGGCCAGATGTCGTGAATATTATCTGCCCCGTACTTATCAATCAGCCGCTCCATCAGGATGGTAATCCAGGCCGGCACTCCTGCCATCATACCAATATTCCACTTCGGGCCCTTTTCAACAATCTCTTCCAGTTTGGTTTCCCAGTCCTTTTGCTTCTTGATTTTAGGACTCGGGCGTGAAAAGCCCTGAATCCATAATGGTAATTGTCCCGTGGTGATACCACTTAGGTCGCCATAATAGAAGCTTCCGGAAAAATTAAGAGAGGTACTTCCTCCCAACATGAGCATACCTGACTGAAAAAACTTATCTGGCAAATCGTACTTTCCCAGCGTATACATATGCCGGGTCCCTGTTCTTCTGATCTGACGGATCATGTCTTTAGTCACCGGAATAAACTTGGAAGAAGCTCCTGAAGTACCGGAACTTAAAGCAAAATACTTTGTCTTACCCGGCCAGGTTACATCAGGCTCCCCATCCCTGGTTTTGTGCCACCAATGATCATTCATGGAATCGTAATCATGAATGGGTACGTTGGCTTTGAATTGCTCATAAAAATCATGGTGTCCCAGGCTTCTGAATTTCTCAAGCACTGACATGAAATCATATTCTCGCCCAAACATAGTGTTTCGGGCACTTATTAAGAGTTTGGAAAGTTCCTTCTTCTGTAGATCATATGGAGAGGTATAATCTTGTTCCAGGGTTTCCCGGAGTTTTATACCTTTCTTTAGAATCGATCCGATTATTGGCATATACTATCTTCGGTTTATTGAACTGCTAGCATAAACAAGCGCTTTTATGCTAAATTGCGGCCCATTCAGGTAATCAAATATAATAGAAATCTATTCGACACCTTAACAGTGTGACATGAGTATTGCAGAGAACATCTCAAAATTCAATCAGGAAACTGCTCCTTTCAATGCGCAACTCATTGCCGTGAGTAAGACTAAGCCAAACCCCGATTTGTTACAGGCCTATGAAGCAGGTCAGAGAGATTTAGGTGAAAATAAAGTTCAGGAGCTTACTCAGAAGTATGAAGACCTGCCAAAAGACATCCGTTGGCACATGATCGGGCACCTTCAACGGAACAAGGTTAAGTACATCGCTCCCTTTGTTCACCTCATTCATGCGGTAGACAGTAAAAGACTTTTGGCCGAAATAGATAAACAGGGAAAGAAGAATGAAAGAGTGATTAACTGTCTGCTCCAGGTTTACATTGCAAAAGAAGAAAGCAAGTTTGGCCTCGATGAAGACGAACTGAATGAGCTGCTCAATTCTGCAGAATTAAAGGCCATGGAGAACATTAAGATCATCGGTTTAATGGGAATGGCCACCAATACTGAGAATCTAGAGGTAATCAGAAACGAATTTAAATACCTAAAAGACCTCTTCGAGCAAATCAAACAAGAATACCAGTCTGATAAAGTTGAAATGAAGGAACTATCAATGGGTATGACCGGAGATTATCAGATCGCATTGGAAGAAGGAAGCACTATGATCCGGGTAGGCAGTGCTATATTTGGCAGCAGAAACTATCACTAATATGACAGCAAAAATTGTATTAATCGTTGCGGCTGTTATGGGCGCACTGGCCGTTGGACTTGGAGCCTTTGGCGCACATGGACTGGAAGCGACTTTGACCGCCAATGGCAGACTGGAAACTTATGAAACGGCAGTAAAGCATCAGTTCTATCATAGCCTGGCATTGTTACTGACAGGCATTCTCATGCTGAACCTCAATAGTGACTACTTTCTCTGGACTGCCTGGTCTTTTATTATCGGCACTCTTATTTTTAGCGGTTCGCTGTACATACTCAGTTTGACCAATGTTACCTGGCTGGGAGCAATTACTCCTATTGGCGGACTGGCCTTTATTCTCGGCTGGATATTCCTGGCTTTAGGCGCTGCAAAGGCAGCTTAATAAAATTTGGGATTGAAGTTAACGAGATAGAGCTCCCTGGTAGCACGGGTTAATGCCGTATATAGCCATCGCAGGTATTCATGATTCACCATCTCATCGGTTAGATAACCCTGGTCTACAAAAACAGCTTCCCATTGCCCCCCTTGAGACTTATGACAGGTGAGCGCATAGGCAAATTTTACCTGTAAAGCATTGAGATATGGGTCACTCTTAATGGCTTTAATCCTCTCCTTTTTTGTAGACAGATCGGCATAATCGGCCACTACCTGATCATACAAGTTCTTGTAAGCCTTATCATTTAGAGAAGCTTCTGAAGCATAGATAGTGTCAAGCATCACTTTAGCTTCGAAGGGCTCCTGATCAGGATAATCGAGTAACCTCAAGGTCAGATTAGCAAACCGGAGGTCGTACAAATCTTCAAACCGACTTATCTTTAATACTTCCACAAAATCTCCGTTAGCCAAAAAGCCTGCCGGTGCATTTTCAGGAAGAAAGTGATAATTGTTTCTGACTATCATTAGAATGTCTCCGGCTTCTATCTCGTCTTCTCTGTACTGAATAGCCCTCCTGATGTATTGGTTATATTGAACTGCGTTCTTATTACTCCTGCAAATAATCGCGGTATTCTCCACTCCAAACTTGTCATAGGCGTAGCGTAAACCATCTTCCAGTTTTTCACCAGTCATTTTAAAAACATCAGTGAATCGACTGGTGGCAAAGGAAACCTTGAAGTTTTCCTTCATCAGTTCATTCCTAAGGTTGGTTGCATTAAACAGGATACCGGAATCAATATCCTGTCTCATCACCTCAGTCATTTCTGTTGATTGTACATCAGCCTTGAAATGGCGTTGCAAATAGTTTTTCTCTAATGCCGGGCTCTCCATATTTCCAACCGGAGGTAATTGAGCTGTATCACCAATTAGCAGTAGTCTGTTCCCCTCTTTTGAAAACACATATTCCATCAGGTCGCTCAACAGTCCATTCTGTCCATATTCTGCCGAATCAGAAATCATGGAAGCCTCATCTACAATGAAAAGAGTATTCTGATGGTAATTAGATTGTCTTTTAAACTCCAGGCCTCCCCCCGGCTCGGCAGTCTGCTGGAAGACTTTCTTATGAATAGTAAATGCAGCTCTTTTACTATAGCCTGACATTACTTTGGCTGCCCGGCCTGTTGGTGCCATCAATACATATTTGTAGTTGAAAAAAGGCAGCATTTTCACGATAGCACTCACCACTGTGGTCTTACCCGTACCTGCATAGCCTCTTAAGATCAACACAGGCTTCTTGAGCTCTTTATCCAGCAGAAAAGAGTCAAACAGCTTAAACAGGTACTTCTGTCCATCTGTAGGTTCAAAAGGAAACTTATCGAGTAATATTTCTGATGGCCTGGCCAGAGCTTTCTTTGGTTTAAGTGGGAATGAATACCTTTACATCAACGGTTACAAATATATTGTTCCCAATTGAGCTTTTTTATGTCAGATCAAATTCAGGAAGAAATCAGAGAACAATATGGTGAAAAGCTACGCATCAGAGTTTGTGGAATCTGCATTCAGCGTGGCGAAATTTTGCTTGTACATCATAGGTCTCTTGGTAAGACAGAATCGCTTTGGGCACCTCCGGGTGGAGGAATGCAATATGGTGAAGATGCCAGAGAAGCATTGAAACGGGAGTTTCTTGAAGAGACAGGTTGCACGATCGAAGTGAAGGAATTTCTCTTTGTACACGAATACCTCGACCCTCCGTTACATGGCATTGAACTGTTTTTCCAGGTAGATATAGTTTCCGGAAAACCCAAATTAGGAACCGACCCGGAGATGTCAGATGAAAATCAATTGTTAACAAAAATTGGATTTTTCGATCTTCAAATACTGAAAGATCAGGAAATGGAGAGTTTACACTACGTCTTGCAGAAAACAGAAAGCCTTAGTGACCTGATTAATCTAAAAGGTTATTTCAAATTTCATTAATTATCCATAAAATAGCGGTTCGAATAACTATGGATTACCTAAAAAATTAGTTAATTTTACTGAAAATTCAACCTCCAAAATGAACCTAACTAAAATACTTACTGTGGTCTTCTTTATCATCGCCATTGGCGTTGGTTACCTTTTGTACGATGGCATTAACTCTACCATCGAAGAAGCCAAAGAGATTGAGAGAGTAGAAAAAAGGGTGATTGCCAAGCTTGAGAAGATCAGAGCAGCAGAAGAAGCTTATCTGTCTACTTACGGTGATTATGCAGACACCTGGGAGAAACTTGTTTCTTATGTGGACACAGGTAAAATCTACCTCATTCAGAGAACTGAGAAAATCACCATGTTAGATTACGGTGCTGAAAAATCAGAATTCATCTATGATACCATTGGTGAAGTTTCTGTGAAAGATTCTCTATTCTCAAGAAACTTCGATCCGAGAACACTTCCTGAGCTGCCTCATGCTCCAGGCAAATATTTCTCTCTTTATGCCAAAGACTCTGTAAGAAGTGGTGTAAGTGTTGATTACATTGAAGTAGTTGATACCTATCCGTTCGATAAAACAAGAACTGAGGATGCAGAGATCGAACAAAGAAGACCTCTAAGATTTGGTTCCAGAACAGATATTACCACTGCTGGTAACTGGAATTAAGCCGTGCAAATAGCTGATATTAATAAGAAAATATCTATAAAGGACGAAAGGCTGGATATTGACAAGATTAGTCAATATCGCCTTTCGTTTTTTGTTTCTACCGAAGAGTGTCAGATTGTAGTTTTTGATGTAAAAAAGAAGCAGTTACTTCTTTTCGAAAACTATGAGCTCAACACTTCTAAATCGCTCGAAAAAAATCTGGAGGAGATTTATAATGATCATATCCTGATTGCAGCGGGCTTCTGGAAAGAGATTCAGGTCTTTATGCGGAACCGCCAGTTTGCCCTGGTTCCTATTCCTGTCTTCGACAGAACACTGGCCAGTGAGTACGTAAGACTGAATGAACGCGTAGACTTTGAAAAAGATGAGTTCCATTACAAACTAATGGATGAGATTGGTGCTGCCGTGGCCTTTGGCTACCCATCATCACTGAAAGTATGGTTCAGGGAAAAATACCCTCAGTTATCTCTCTACTTTAATCATCAGGCAGTGGCTTACCTAAAAGGCCTTCAAGAACAGATCAAGACAAAAGCACCTTCCAGCCTTTACGTTTCAATCAACAACAACGAAGTTCAAATTGCCGGCTATAACCTGCAAAGGCTGGCTATTTATAATCAATTCAAGTTTTCTGATGTCAATCAACTGGTAAAACTGATGCTTCTGACACTACAACAATTCAGTACAGAAGGACAGCTCACACCTCTTGTATTACATGGCATTAAGGAAAAGGCAGACTTATATCTCCCTGTACTCAAAAAGTACTTCAAAAATATCGAGCTGGGGAAACGACCTGACGGCATTATTATGCACCCTATCTTCAATGAACTGGAGGCTCAGGAGTATATGGAAGTGTTAGCCAACCTCTAACTTATTCACTAGATTTAGGGCATGAAGCGAGTTGCTATTTTCCCCGGTTCATTTGACCCGTTCACCAAAGGTCATGAAGACATTGTACTCCGGGGACTAAAGATTTTCGATGAAATAGTAATTGGAATGGGCTACAACAGTCAAAAGGCCAATCGTTATTTCGAGATTGAGTATATGGAGGAAAAGATTAATGATACTTTCCGTGACGTGCCTGAAGTTTCCGTAATGGTCTACAATGAGCTTACTGCATCGCTCGCTTCGAAAATCGGTGCATCGGCCATACTCAGGGGATTAAGAAATACAACTGACTTCGAATACGAAAATAGTATTTCGCAAGTCAACCGCGACTTGAATGAAAAACTGGAAACTATCTTCCTGATTACCTCACCTGAATTGGCTGCTGTTAATTCCAGTATCATTCGGGAAGTTCACCGCTATGGTGGCGATGTACAGAAGTATCTTCCTTATACTCTCTGAGTTTTCTTGAGCTTCTTGTATTTCTGGTAGACGTGAGTAATGGACTTGTAGGTATTATACATAGCCACATTGAGCTCTTTCTCGTTCATCCACCTTACTTCATCAATATCTTCCTCAACCTGAGGTTCCATTTTGGAATCATCGAGACACTCCATCATATACCAGGCTGTTTTCTTTAGAATACTTTTATCCCCTTTGGTGTAAGTGTGCCAGGTTGTACACAGCTTATCTTTCACCTTTACCTTCACGTTACATTCTTCCTGAACCTCACGCTTAGCCCCTTCGGACATGGATTCTCCCTTTTCGATCTTTCCTTTCGGCAAATCCCATTTACCTAATCGATGAATCATTAACACCCTGTCTTTATCGACAACCACACCACCGGCAGCCTTTAATATTTTGAATTTACTCTTAATGTAGTCAACCGTTTCATCGTAGTTTTCTGTCTCAACGGTAACGGATTCCAGATTCTTCAATTTCTTGTTATGAAGAATAAAGAGAATGGATTTGATGGTACCGTGATGAGCATTACGAATAAGAAGTCTGCCCTGGAATTTCTTCTCATTGATCAGCAGATCATCTTCTTCAACAATTTGATCGAATTGGGAAAGATCACTAACCTTTTCAGGTTGTTTAATTCTAAGCGGTTTGTCTTTTATATAGATCCTCATTGAGGGAATGTATTCGGGGTCAATATCAAAAAAAAATCTTGAACAAGGCGAATCAACTTCATGCCATTTTCAGAAAAAAAATCTAGTAACTTCGCGACATGCAAATGAATGAAGCCAACAAAGCAACTGCGTTGAAAATAGCCTCCGATCTGCTATCAATCGAGGCCATAAAATTAAACATCAACAATCCCTTTACCTGGAGTTCAGGCTGGAAATCGCCAATTTATTGTGACAACAGAATGTCCCTCTCTTATCCTGAAACCAGAACATTCATTAAGCAGGAATTAGCTAAAGCGGCCAGAGAACACTTCCAGGGTTATGAAGCAGTAGCAGGTGTAGCCACTGCCGGAATTCCACAGGGAGCCCTATTGGCCGATGTATTAGGCGTACCTTTTATCTATGTCAGGTCAAAACCCAAAGGACATGGCATGGAAAACCTTATTGAAGGTAAGGTAGATCCCGGAAAGAAGGTTTTAGTAGTAGAAGACCTGGTATCTACTGGAGGAAGTTCACTTAAAGCTGCTCAGGCCCTTCGCGAAGCAGGATATGAAGTTCTTGGTATGCTAGCCATCTTCACTTATGGTTTTCCTCTGGCCGATGAAAACTTCGAAAAAGCCGGCATTACCTTACACTGTTTAAGTAACTACAGCATTATGCTGGAAAAAGCCATTGAAATGGGCTATGTAGGTGCTGATGATTTAGCCTCTCTGGAAGAATGGAGAAAAGCTCCGGCACTTTGGAGACAGTGATTGATTTGATGATTGGTTGATTAGATGATGAAGTCTTTCTAGTGAGGAGAGTTCTCGTTCAAATTCACCCTTTTAGAAAGAAGGTAAATCGTAAATCGTAAATCGTAAATCGTAAATCGTAAATCGTAAATCGTAAATCGTAAATCGAACTAAAACTTCTCCTCTATCCCCAGGCCGAAGAGCGCAAAGTCGTACTTAACAGGGTCTGCCGGGTCGAATTCCTTCAGGTGACTGGTAAGCTCCAGCGCCATTTGCCAATCGGTTTGTTTTCGGGTGATCAGATGAAGCTTACGGGCAACTCTTTCTACATGTAAATCACAAGGGCAAACTAACTGGGCCGGATTGATTCCTTTCCAAAGTCCAAAGTCAACTCCCTTATTGTCATCTCTCACCATCCATCGGAGAAACATATTAATGCGCTTACAAGCTGATTTTCTGGCCGGAGTAGCAATATGCTTTCTTGTTCTATGGGGCGCATCAGGAATATCAAAAAAGGTCTCGTGAAACCTGATCAGACTGTTTTCAATATTTTCATCCGTCTCTCTCAGTCCCTTTAAAAAAGCATCTTCCAGTGAGTTATGCTCTGTGTAAAACCTTTTGAAAAATTCAATGAAGTAGAGGGTATCAACATCATTGAATGTGCGATGCTTGAATTTAAGCAGAGAAGCCAGGTCATTCTCAGAGTGATGGACCACAAAGTTGTGAGGGTCATTATCCATAAGAGTAAAAAGCTCTTTACACTTATTAATGATAGTTACTCTTTGACCCCAGGCCAAAATCGCGGCCCAGAAACCAGTAATCTCAATATCCTGTAGTTTGGTGTAGACATGTGGAATTGAAACCGGATCATTAGCAATGAAGCCAGGCTGATTATATTCTTCAACCTTGACATCAAGAAAGTCTTTAAGGTTTGCTGATCTCATCTATCCTCCCGTAGCACCTACCTGGACACTGGAAGAAGTAGTTGTTTTGATGCCGACACCAACACCACTCAACTTAACCTTCTCAATGGCTCTTAAAATTCCACTTTGAACATCCAGGCTAGTACCATTCTCATTTCCAATACCTATTAACTCAATGTACTTAGCAGTCATAGGTTCAGACGAGTTAAAAACCACATTAAATCCCTTAATATAGACATTAGTTGTTTCGCATGGTGTAGCAAAAACAGTTCCTCCTCCTTCTGTATCTGACCAAGTATTCGGGTCATCCCAATCACCATCAGCTATTGCCCAAAGTGTCGCTCCACAACCAGGAGTGGGTGATATTTCAAGGCCGAAATTGTTGACAAACCTACCATCTACATTTAACCAATAATAAGCACCTTGGATCAAATTATCCAAAATAACAACTAGGTCACCTGTGTAAGGACCTGTATCACTCCTTACTACGTTCCCCAAAGAATCTTCAATTGACAGCATTTTATTGTAGATGGAGCCTTTCATGACAACTTTCATGGTCGGATTGGTTGGCTTTACCTTAAACCATACGTTATGATTAAGACCGTAACTCCAATTGGGTGGTGTATTACCATCAGGAGTTGCATCAACCAGCGAATAAGCATTATTGGCCGTTTCCAGATTACCCAAAGAATCTAGGACTAACTCCTGAGCATAATCGCGATAATCAAACCCTACTTCGCTTGTAATCTTAAAACCAAACGTACTCACATTTCTGGCATCAACATTCAAAGTGTAGTATTGAGTCGTATCCATATCTAACAGCAAAAGACCTAAATGACCACTATATGGGCCCGTCTTACTAACTAATAGGCTATCTGACTCATCATATACAGCAATCATATCATTAAAAAGCCCACCCCTAATAATTAGATTCATGGTCGGATTGGTTGGCTTCACCTTAAACCATACATTATGACTAAGACCATAACTCCAATTGGGTGGTGTATTACCATCAGGAGTTGCATCAACCAGCGAATAAGCATTATTGGCCGTTTCCAGATTACCCAAAGAATCTAGGACTAACTCCTCTGCATAATCGCGATAATCAAACCCTACTTCGCTTGTAATCTTAAAACCAAACGTACTCACATTTCTGGCATCAACATTCAAAGTGTAGTATTGAGTCGTATCCATATCTAACAGCAAAAGACCTAAATGACCACTATATGGGCCCGTCTTACTAACTAATAGGCTATCTGACTCATCATATACAGCAATCATATCATTAAAAAGCCCACCCCTAATAATTAGATTCATGGTCGGATTGGTTGGCTTCACCTTAAACCATACATTATGACTAAGACCATAACTCCAATTGGGTGGTGTATTACCATCAGGAGTTGCATCAACCAGCGAATAAGCATTATTGGCCGTTTCCAGATTACCCAAAGAATCTAGGACTAACTCCTGAGCATTAACTCTGTCATCATTCGATGGAGGTGTCTGATATGCCCGAAGATTATTAAAAGACAGAAAAAACAATAGGAAGGAGGGCAGATAATATGATTTCTTCATCTCATTGTGTGTTGCAAAATTCAGTCTCTAAATAACTAAATATTAGGGATAACCTTGCATATAACTCAATGCTAATTCCCGGAGCCTGAAACATTAATTATTGATGATGAGCTACTCTTTAGTTTTGTCCCTATTCCACTCACCTTAATCTTTTCCGTCACTACCAGCTGTCCACTCTGAACATCCAAAACTGACTCAGAATTTACGTCTCCTGACCCTATCAATTCAATATATTTTGCTGTCATAGGTTGCAAAGAATTCAGTGTAATACCGAATCCCTTGATATAAACATTGGTAGTGGCACATGGAACTGAAGAAATTGGTAACCCTCCTTCTGTATCAGACCAAATGTCAGGATCATCCCAAGAGCCACTGTTAATAGCCCATAGACCGCTGTAGCAAGAAATAGGGCTTACTGATATACAAATAGTAAATTCTCCTCCATAAGTTGAATAAGCAATCTTACTATCAACAGCTATGTAATAATAGCTGTTAGGCATCAAAGCGTTGGAGGTTAATTCTGCCACATCATTCTGACCCTGGTAACCTATACTCTCCATTTCATTTCCTTGACTGTCATATAAGGCAAGCATATAATACCCCCCTCCATTATTTCTGGTTACAGTAATGTTTGCTATACCTAGTTCATCAGTTTGAAACTTATACCAAAGATTTTTATTTGGTCCGGTTTGCCAATTTTCCGGCCTTAATCCATCTGCAGTAGCAGTATAATTATTAAATTCAGAAGTACTGCTGCAATAATTACCTGATACATCAAGCGTTAATTCCTGAGCATAATCCTTATAGTCATTCGTCCATTCACTTCGAATACAGAAGGAGAATGCACCACCATAATAACCATGTTGAAGGTGACTATCGATAGAAATATAATAGTATTTCGTAGGATCAAGTCCCGTGGTAACAATACCACTATTTCCATAAACTCCCTGATGGCTTTCACTGGCAACCTCTACACCCTGGTCATCATAGAGCGCTACCATATAGTAGCCTGAGTTTCCTCTCTGTACTAGGATATTAGCTATTCCAGTGTTATTCGGCATAAATTTGAACCATAAGTTCTTATTCGGTCCACTTTGCCAATTTGAAGGCTTTGTCCCATCTGCAGTAGCACTATAGTTATTAAACTCCGCTCCATTACTACAATAATTACCAGAACCATCAAGTGTCAATTCCTGAGCATAATCCTTATAGTCATTTGTCCATTCATTCCTGATACAAAAGGAAAATGAGCTGCCATAATATCCATGTTGAAGATTACTATCAATAGAAATGTAATAGTATTTGGTAGAGTCAAGCCCTGTGGCTACAACTCTACTGCTTCCATAGACACCATGATGGCCATCACTGGCAATTTCTACTCCCTGGTCATCATAAAGTGCTACCATGTAGTAGCCTGAGTTTCCTCTCTGTACTATGATGTTAGCTATCCCGGTATTGCTCGGCTTGAACTTAAACCACAAATTTTTATTAGGTCCACTTTGCCAATTCGAAGGCTTTGTCCCATCTGCAGTAGCACTATAGTTATTAAACTCCGCTCCATTACTACAATAATTACCAGAACCATCAAGTGTCAATTCCAGAGCATAATCCTTATAGTCATTTGTCCACTCATTCCTGATACAAAAGGAAAATGAGCTGCCATAATATCCATGTTGAAGATTACTATCAATAGAAATGTAATAGTATTTGGTAGAGTCAAGCCCTGTGGCTACAACTCTACTGCTTCCATAGACACCATGATGGCCATCACTGGCAATTTCTACTCCCTGGTCATCATAAAGTGCTACCATGTAGTAGCCTGAGTTTCCTCTCTGTACTATGATGTTAGCTATCCCGGTATTGCTCGGCTTGAACTTAAACCACAAATTTTTATTAGGTCCACTTTGCCAATTCGAAGGCTTTGTCCCATCTGCAGTAGCACTATAGTTATTAAACTCCGCTCCATTACTACAATAATTACCAGAACCATCAAGTGTCAATTCCAGAGCATAATCCTTATAGTCATTTGTCCACTCATTCCTGATACAAAAGGAAAATGAACCGCCATAATATCCGTATTGAATATGACTATCAATGGAGATGTAATAGTATTTTGTAGAGTCAAGCCCTGTGGCTACAACTTTACTGCTTCCATAGACACCATGATGGCCATCACTGGTAATTTCTACTCCCTGATCATCGTAAAGGGCTACCATATAATAACCCGAGTTTCCTCTTTGTACTACAATATTCGCTATTCCGGTATTGCTGGGCTTGAACTTAAACCACAAATTTTTATTAGGTCCACTTTGCCAATTCGAGGGCTTTACTCCATCTGCTGTAGCCGTATTATTGTTAAACTCAGTTCCATTACTACAATAATTACCGGAAGCGTCTAAGGTCAACTCTAGTGCATTGGACAAGTCATCATTAGAAGGGGCCTGATAAGCTTGTAATGTAACAGCACATAGTGTCAAAAAAACAAGTGAAAAAAGCCTAGTCCGGACCATGGTAATTGTGTGTTATTATTTTCTAAACTTATTGAGTATATAAAGAAACAAAGAAAAGATCTAAGGACAAATTAACTTTTGTCATTAGTAATCATGCTTAAATAAAGCCTTAAAAAATACTACTGGAAGTAGTTCAGTTGTACTCTGAATCTTTTATCAATAGCCTTCAGGTGGTCATAAGCTCTTTGGTTGAGCTTAATGATTACATTCTCATTTTCAGAAGTTTCAGGAATTGTACCAATAACCCTCACATAAACTGTCAGGTCATTCATCAGATTTTTCACTTTGATTACGGTTCCTTCCTTAGCCGTTCTGTGAAGTGCAAAAAACTTACTTGAAGGCTGCTTTTCTTCAATTACTTCGGCAACTCCTTCTACCTGAATCTGCTGAAATGGAGTTCCCGGATAGCTCACCTCTTCCAGCTCTTCTTCTCCTTCAGCCATAATATCAGAGCCATTATTGAATGGCACATCGGAAACTTTCAGGGAATCCGGAACCTCAATAGTCTTAGGTCGATCTATTTCAGTAGTTGCTATGGTTTGGTCTTCCTGAGGCTTGTCCACAGCTACCATTACCTTCTGTTTGATCACAAGATTCTGTCCCAGATCAATGGCATTCGATGACAAGCTATTCCAGGTCTTAATATCTGAAACCTGTACTTCATATCTTCTGGCAATTGAAAACAAGGTCTCTCCTGCTTTCACTTTATGAGTAAGCTCTCTGGTTTCAGAAGTAATTTCAGCATCTGGAGAGAGCACCTCTCCTCCGTAAGGGATCTTCAGTGTTTGTCCAATCTGAAGACCATTGGCCAGGATTGGGTTGGCGGCATTAATTTCTGAAACAGTGGTCTTATATCTTCTGGAAAGAGAATAAAGTGTCTGCTGGGCCTTCACCTTATGAATGACAAAAACCTTATCGCCTTGTCGTTCGATACCCAATGAATCTGTTTGGGCAAAAGCAGCTCCTAAAATTCCAACCAGTAAAATAACGATATAGCTAAACCTTCTCATTGATGCTGTAAATCTTCAACTCTTTCTTTTCTGTAACAAATATAAGCGCGTCTTCTGCTATAAAAAAAGCACCTGAAACTAGGCCTTTTACACCAGTTTCCAGCAACTCCTCGAATAAAAGTGCTCCCTTTTCATCAAACACATATAGTGTTAACGTCTTTTGACTATTGATGACATGATTGGCCGCTATAAAAATAAGAGATCCGTACTCCAGGTAGTCACAACTTCCATCCAATGTAATTCCCACCTGACTTTTCAAAAACCTGGCCAGCGTTTCGAAGTGAGCATTATCAGGTTCATAATGCAGAGGATAGTTTACTCTATCCACACGTTTAGAAGCTACTTTTTGTTCATATGCTGTTCCATCCAACAAACTAAGATGAATCAGTTCATCACTATCCCCTTTCTTTATCTGGATGGTTTCATCTGTCAAACCATAGATCTGCAGGTCTTCTTCAGACCAAAGTACTTCATGATCATTCAGGTGAAAAACAAAGACAGACCTCGCTTCAATATCCTGAGTATCCTCAAACTTTTGAAACACTGCCAATTCCCCCAGTACTGCATAAGCACTAACCCACCACTCATCTTCAAATTGCAGGCCTTCCCAGAGAAGTACCGGCTCAGAAATATCTACCAATGAGAACTGAGAATTGAGCGTCTCACTATTTCGGGTATTAACGAGTAATGAGCGTGAAGAACTCTTGATTTCCCAAACGGGATCTTCAAAACGATATGAAAATTTGAGCTTTAAAACCGAAGGCACAGGCTTTCTTTGTATTTTCAACAAAATTAAGTGAATAAAGTGGCGAACAAAGGCATCAAATATTTTACACGAATTATTACTGCACTAAGTGTAGCCTTGCTGGCATTCTCAGCCTGGGCCAGTGAACAGGTAAAGTATCAGGAAGGCACCATGCGTATTTTCGTTATGGAAATCATTGGTGACATTGACCCACGCATGAATCGCTATGTCGATTTGGCCTTCAAGCAAGCCACTGAAGACTCTGCCGATTTGGTCATTATTGAAATGGACACTTATGGTGGTGCAGTGAATGATGCCAACGACATTAGAACCCGCATTCTGGAATATGAAAAACCCGTTTGGGTTTATATTAATAATGATGCCGCCAGCGCAGGAGCTCTGATTTCTATTGCCTGTGATAGTATCTACATGGTTCCAGGCTCCAATATTGGAGCTGCCACGGTAGTGAACGGCACCGATGGCATGGCTGCTCCAGATAAGTATCAGTCTTACATGAGAAGTATCATGCGTTCCACTGCAGAGAAGAATGGGCGCGATCCATTAATCGCTGAAGGCATGGTTGATGACCGGGTGGAAATTGAAGGGGTCACGGTTGCTGGCAAGGTTATTACCTTCACCACCTCCGAGGCCATTGCCAATGGCTACTGTGAAGCAGAGGTCGCCAGTATTCGCGATATCCTGGAGAAAAATGAAATTGTAGACTTTGAGTTGATTGAATATGAGTTATCCTCAACAGAAAGAATCATTGCCTTCTTCCTCAACCCTGTCGTTAGTGGATTGCTGATTCTGGTCATTACCGGAGGAATATTCTTTGAACTACAGACACCAGGAGTTGGCTTTCCGCTGGCTGCTGCCGGAGTGGCCCTCATTCTTTACCTGGTACCCCACTATCTCAGTGGCCTTGCAGCCAACTGGGAGATCGCTGTATTCTTTGTCGGGCTTGTGCTGATTGCTCTGGAAGTTTTTGTCATACCCGGCTTCGGGGTAGCAGGTATTGCCGGAATCATTTGTACTGTAGGGTCGCTCATCTTTATGATGTTGGGTAATGACCTTTTCAACTTTGACTATGTGCCCGGAGAAGAGATTACCAAAGCGGCTACTGCTGTAGGACTTGGTGTCTTTGGCTCTATACTATTGCTCATTGTCTTTGGATATCGAATTACCCAATCTAAAATGTTCGACCGTGTAGCCTTGGTTACAACACAGAAGAAAGATGATGGCTATATTGCCACCTATTACAAAGAAGACCTCGTTGGCAAAGAAGGCAAGGCAGTAACCATATTGAGACCGAGCGGACGCATCGAAATTAACGATGAAATCTATGATGCATATACCCGGGGTGAATATGTGGAAGAAGGCACTCAGGTTGTGGTGGTCAGCCAGCAGGGAACTTCATTACAAGTGAGAACGAAGAAAAATGAAGCATAAAGATTTTTCCCCTGAAAGCCTGGCCATCTCCGGTGGACATGACCCCGGTAGCGCCAACAACTCTATTAAACCACCTATTTATCAGACTTCTACCTTTAAGTTCAATACGGCCGAGGAAGGAAAGGCTTTTTTCGAAAAAGCTAAGGGA
The DNA here is from genome assembly GCF_965216855.1 of Roseivirga sp. NCBI lineage: Bacteria > Pseudomonadati > Bacteroidota > Cytophagia > Cytophagales > Roseivirgaceae > Roseivirga > Roseivirga sp. The sequence goes on from NZ_OZ244204.1 coordinate 1,381,676, forward strand.
GATGCTCCATTAGAAGAGAGAAATGCCAGCCTCATTTACACCCGGCTGAATCACCCCAATGCCATTACTGCCGAATTTCGGTTAGCTCAGTTAGACGGGGCAGAAGATGCAGCCTTTTTTGAAAGTGGAATGGCGGCCATTTCAACCGGTATTCTCACCTTTTGTCATGCAGGCGATTTGATTCTTATGTCCTCTCCGCTATATGGAGGTACCGATACTTTCATTAAAAAACATGCTGTCCAGTTTGGTATTGAATGGGCTGAATTTGAACCAGGAGCCAGTGCCGAAGACATTCGTCAGCTTATCAAAGCACATCCTAAGGCTGGAAGGTTGAAAATGATTTATCTGGAAACACCCGCTAACCCAACCCTGTCATTGACCGATATTGAAATGATCAAAGACCTCAGAGATGAATTGGCTCCAGAGGCGATCATTGCGGTGGATAACACCTATATGGGACCAGTTTTCCAGAAACCCTTAGCCCATGGTGCCGACCTGAACCTTTACTCTGCAACCAAATATATTGGTGGTCATAGCGATATCATTGCCGGAGCAGCTTCGGGATCAGAAAAGGTAATTAGAGAAGTGAAGAAAAAGAGGGCAATCCTCGGTAACACTGCCTCGCCATTTACTTCCTGGTTACTATCGAGAAGCATGGAAACCATAGGTCTTCGGATGGAGAAGCAGGCGTCCAATGCACAGCAGTTGGCGGAGTTTCTCAATGGACATTCTAAAGTAAGAGCTACTCACTATCTGGGCCTTTTAGATTCTTCAGATCCTCTTTATCCTCTATTCAAAAAACAAAACACCTCTGGTGGAGCCATGATTGCCTTTGAGGTAGATGGAGGACAACAAGAAGCCTTTAGGTTTCTCAATGCATTAAACCTCGCTCATTTGGCAATCTCGCTGGGCAGTACTGAAACATTGGTATCGCATCCGTTTACCATGAGCAGTTCCAATATGGATGAAGCCGACCGATTGAAAAACGGCATTACTCCGGCACTGATTCGGGTTTCTGTTGGTATTGAGAACTTACAGGATCTGATCAAAGACTTCGATCAGGCACTTAATTCCATTTAATAAACCTTGAAACGAACTTGTTTCAGAATCTACCGGTTAGACTTCCAAAAAACGTTTATTCCTAGGTAAGTTTACAGCCCAAAATCAAAGGCCATTCCAAAATATGTCTGAATCCCAAACTCTGTACGACCGCATTGGAGAAGAAAACATTCTTCAACTCGTAGATGACTTTTATGATGGTATTGAGCAGGACGAGTTGATCCGTCCCATGTATCCTGACGATCTGCTTCCTGCTAAAAACAGACTGAAACTCTTTCTGATCCAGGCATTAGGAGGAAGACAAACCTACACTGACGAAAGAGGGCATCCCATGCTCAGAAGAAGACACTTTCAATGGAAAATCGGAGAACAGGAAGCTACCCACTGGTTGAAGCATATGCATACCGCTCTGGAAAAAGCCACCTTTGACGAAAAAGATAAAGGTGCCTTTTGGGATTATGTTTACCAGGCTGCCTTGCATATGATCAATTCTTAAAAAGAATCCATAAACCATTTTCCCTATCTTCGCCCTTTCATGAAAAGGGCACTTCTAAAGGTATATTCGGCCTACGGCCTGATCGTTTTTGCATTAATCTTTTTGGTGCTGCTTCCCTTCTTCCTATTGGTCATCTTTATCCGACCATTTGAGAAGTATGCCTACCACCTGAACTATCTCTGGTCAAGGTTCTTCTTTTTCTTCCTCTTCCTGAACCGAACCAGGGTCACTTATGAATATAAGCCCGGAGGCGGGCAGCGATATATCTTCTGTGCTAACCATAACTCCTTCCTCGACATCCCTACCTTAGGTTTGATTCATCATAAGTTCAAGTTTATTGGCAAGGCTTCATTGCGGAAAGTACCAGTCTGGGGTTTTATGTATAGCAGGCTGCACATTCTGGTAGATCGGGCAAGCTTAAAAAGCAGGCATAAGAGCTGGCTCAAAGCTCAGGAAGAAATCAGGAAAGGATTTAGTGTAGCCTTTTTCCCCGAAGGAGGAATACTCACCAAAAATCCTCCTCAAATGGCAGCATTCAAAGAAGGTAGCTTCCGGATAGCCGTTGAAGAACAAATTCCCATCATACCTGTCACCATTCCCTACAACTATTTACTTTTGCCTGATAAGATGCCTTTGGTGATGCACCCCGGACGGATAGAGATGATAGTGCACGAGCCAATACATCCCCAAGGCACTGACGATGCAGCTGTAGTGGCACTGAAGCAGGCGGTTCGTCAGAAAATTGAAGACACATTGAGTACTTATGGAAGTAGATAAGGAAAAACTAAAGAAAGTAGCCCATCTGGCCCGACTGAACATCAAGCCGGAAGAAGAAGATCAACTATTGAAAGATATGGGCGAGATTCTCAATTGGGTGGAAAAACTCCGTGAAGTAGATACAGAGGGTGTTGAACCTATTACTCACATGACTCAGGAGGTAAATGTTTTGCGTAACGATGAAGCAGAAATCTCCATTAGCCGCAAGGAAGCACTCAAGAACGCACCTGATGAGGATGGAAAATATTTCAAGGTACCCAAAGTGCTCAAACGTAATGACTAGACTTTCAACAGCGTTAACAAACGAGAATTATCTGGTACGTATCCACCCAACTAATCCTAATAATTAGATTCAAACCATTTGAACAGCACCACCTTTAACATATTAAAATACCTTGGTCTTGTACTGGCTTCATTGGGGCTCATATGGTTTGGATATGCATGGGTTACGGGAGATGAACTCACCCTTCCCTGGCAGGTAGAGTCCAGCTTTAAAACCAGACCCTTCTTGCTGGAATACTTTAGCATCAATGGCAAGCCCGGTGGTGTGGTTGCCGATCAAATCATCAGCTGGCAAAAATTCAGAACTGGTGAATTACAATATCTGCTTTGGCCGGAGAAAGTACTGTTCATCATCATTATGATTACCATGGCCATAGGCACATTGACAGTCACTTATCTCAACCGCTTTAGCTACTTTATCTTCTCAGGGTTTATCATTTTTTGTCTGATTCAATTGAGGTTAGAAGAATTAGGCGTTGCTGACCCTTATCTCACCTATGGACTAATTGGCGCCTACCTACTCCTCACCTATTACTTCCAGGCCATTAATAAAAAGGTGTCCGTTCTAATAAGGCTTATCACCATTACGCTACTTTATGGCTCATTTATAGCCCTGGTGAACTACTTACCCAACATGGACTACCCCAATATAGTTGTCCTATCCTTTGGCTTCCTCGGGCCTCTGCTTTGGGTGACTTTATTCATTATTTTCATTGCCGGAGATAACATCTACAGCCTCTTTAAGCTCACTACCCAGGGTTCAACAGAAGGCAAAAACAGCCTGATACATTTTGGAATTATAGGGGCTGTTTATGTATTGCTCGTAGCCTTAATGTTCATGGAAAAGAATGAAGACCTGCAGTTAGATCTCTTCCTCATCAGCCCCGAAAGCCTGCTGATCGCTTCCATGATCTCGGGTTATTTTTGCTTCGATCAGAAGATTAAAACATTCAATATCGGAGGCGACACTTTTGTGTTGAAAGACTGGCTTTACCCTGTTCTTTGTGCCTTAACCTTAGGCGTAGTGGCCTATGCTAAAATCACTGCGAACGATGCCATTGAGAATGCTGTCGATTGGGTCATTCTCATTAGTCATCTGGCCTTTGGAGCAGCCTTCTTTGTCTACGCACTCATTAACTTTTTGCCTGCTCTAATGCAAAACATGCAGGTATGGCACATCTTCTTTGAAGGTCCCCGAACACCTATGTTGACAGTTCGGCTTTTTTGTGTGATCATGATTGTTGGAGGATTTCTGTACCTGGAAAACAGACCATATCGCATGGCTAAGGCAGGACAATATACCATGCTGGCCAGCCTGGCAGAATACATTGACAACGATCTATTGGCAGATCAATATCATCAGCAAAGCAATTTCTTTGAGTTCTATAACTTCAGGTCCAACTACGCCCTGGCTCAAAAGGCCAGAACAACGAAAGAGCGTCAGGAGATTCCTGAAAGACTTATTGCCATTATGCGAGGTGGTGAAAACCCTAAAGCCAGAGTAGCCTACTCCAATTACTTTGCTGAAAGAAATGACCTTTACCGAACGCTAAGTTCGCTGATGTATGCACCAGAGAGTGAATACAATGATCAGGTGCAAAACAACCTTGGAATGGCTCACTACGAATATCAGAACTATGACTCTGCTTATCGATATTTCAGTGCCTCTCTTGGTGGTGGCGCCTACGTTAGCGAAAGCAACCTGGCTGCACTCAACTATGATATTGCTGCCCAGGTAGACTTTGACACCACCATTAATTACGAATACGAAAACAACATTCACCTGAAACTGAACAGGCAGGCACTGGCCAATGCCCAGCACCAATTCCTACCCTTTTCTATTGAACTCGATCCTGACACCATCCTCACCAGGGAGCAACTGTTCTATATTTACAATGCAGCATTGAGTCAAAAGAGAGATGATTACAAGGAGGTGGAAGAAGCCATTACTTACTATCGTTCCAATCTGAAGAATGCTCAATACAATACATTCCTGCTCACCTCACTTTCCTTTTTGTATTATCATTCCAGGAGAGTCAACAACGCCTTCGAAACAATTGAGCTCGTCATAGCATCCAATCTGGCTGCAGCCGGCTTCCCCTATTATGTGAAAGCTGTCTGGGCCTACGATCAGGGACAATCAGATCTGGCAGTAGAATCAATCAACAACGCCAGAAAGCGAGGTTTTGATGAACCGGCCCTGCGCAACTTCATGGATGATCTCAAACTGGTGGTAGACTACGACCAGCAGGCTGATATTAGCCCATTGCTGCAAGAAGCCAGAGCTAATCAGGCTTCTGTAAGTCCGGAGGAGTTTTTAGAAAAACTTAAGGAAATCGCCAGTACCAACGCCTTCGATGTATCAACGACACTAGAGGCATTGACTTTAGCTGAGTCTGCGGGACTTACTACTCAAGAAAAATATGAGCTCTTGAGAAATGCCATCAAAGTAAATAACCAGTCGGCTGAGCTTTGGAAGGCCTATGTTATTGCCTGTGCAGAAAACAACTACCGTACTTTCGGAGAGACTGCTCTTGAAAGTTTATCTGTTCTTGTCAGTGAGGAAGAACTTGAGTCAGTCAGAGAAGACTTTGAAGAAATTCTGGCAGCTAAAAAGAGCTCCATTTTCAACTAAGCCTAATCTTTAGGTCACTCTCTCGCCTGTAATCCTCCGGGAATTCCGTTCACGGAAAGTCTTTTTAGCACACCATTTTCTTTTGATTCTTTTGTTCGTGGTTAAACCATTTATATAATTAACGAGTATTAGATTAAACTTTTCGGCATTTAGATACGTCCAACGAGTATGAGTAAAACAGTAATCAAAACTACCAACATCTCTAAAGTCTACCAGATGGGTAGTGAGACAATCCAGGCCCTCAAATCAGTGAGCATTGAGATTAAACAAGGTGAGTATGTGGCTTTTATGGGACCTTCAGGTTCAGGTAAGTCTACATTGATGAACACCATCGGCTGTCTGGATACTCCTTCGGGCGGACAATATATTCTGAACGGACATGATGTTTCTGACATGACAGAAAACGAGTTGGCCGAAATCAGAAACAAAGAAATTGGCTTCGTATTCCAAACGTTTAACCTCCTACCAAGAGCCTCTTCACTGGAAAACGTTGCTCTTCCATTAATCTATGCCGGATACAGCAAAGCTGAAAGAGAAGAAAAAGCCATGGCAGCTCTGGCAGGTGTAGGTCTTGATACTCGTGCTCACCACAAGCCTAATGAGCTTTCAGGTGGTCAGCGTCAACGTGTAGCCATTGCAAGGGCGCTCGTTAATGACCCTTCGATTATCCTGGCCGATGAGCCTACTGGTAACCTGGATACCAAAACCTCTTACGACATCATGGATTTGTTCGCGCAACTGCACGACAAAGGGAACACCATCATTATGGTAACTCACGAAGATGATATTGCTCAGTACTCACACAGAATCGTTAGATTGAGAGATGGATTGGTTGAAAAAGATGAAATCAATCACAATCCTACTAAAGTGAATGTATTGAAGGCCCAAATGGCTAATGCCACTGAAGAATAAAATCTGATTTGAAGATATATACCAAAACGGGAGATTCTGGCACCACCTCATTACTGGGTGGTGCTCGTGTTTCAAAGGCTCACATCCGAATTGAAGCCTATGGAACAGTAGATGAATTGAATAGCTACATCGGTCTTCTCAGAGACCAGGAAGTAAACGACCCCAGAAAAGACTTCCTCAAAGAAATTCAGGACAGACTTTTTACCATTGGAGCTGATCTGGCTACAGAACCGGGCAAAGATAAAGTAGTAAAGCCAGATTTGCTGGACACAGATATTACTGCGCTTGAACAAGCCATGGACCAAATGGATGATGCATTGCCTCCCCTGAAGAGCTTTGTTTTACCAGGCGGACATCAGTCTGTTTCCTTTTGCCACATTGCCAGGTGTGTCTGTCGAAGGGCAGAAAGGATCAGCATAGCCCTGAATGAACAGGAGCCTATTTCTCCGATGGTCACCCAATACCTCAATCGCCTTTCCGACTACCTTTTTGTTCTGGGCAGAACCATGAGCATGGAACTCAATGCCGAAGAGGTTAAATGGGAGCCGAGGAAGAAATAATTTACTCAGAAAATAATTGGGCATTTAGGATTAAATGCGAAATATTTAACCAAATCAGGGGTTATACAGGATAATATATTCGGAAGTATCCATTTATAACTTACTGAATACTAGAATCTTACATGAATGCAAAGGTTTGCACTCGGTCTGATTTTGGTTAAATTTGTAAACTACCTATTAAGCAGAAGAAGATGATTGATACCAGCACCATTCGTATAGAGCAAACGACACAGTCGAGAATCAATGAGTTGGACGAGAATAACATTCCTTTCGGAAAGCTCTATTCTGACCATATGTTCATAGCTGACTACAAAAATGGTGAATGGCAAGACGCGCGAATTGTGCCTTTTCAAAACATCTCTGTTTCTCCGGCTAACACTACCCTGCACTACGCCATTACTATTTTCGAAGGGCTCAAAGCCTACAGAAATGCTGATGGTGAGGTAGTAGTATTCAGACCTCAGGCCAATGCTGCCCGTCTCAACATATCGGCTGAGAGAATGTGTATTCCTGAAGTGCCGGAATCGCTCTTCATGGAATCTTTAACAGAGCTGCTAAAGCTTGATTCATCTTGGGTACCATCTAAGCCTGGTACGGCATTATATATCAGACCTTTTGTCTTTGCCATGGATGAATACATTGGCATCAGACCTTCTGAAAACTTCAGGTTTATGATCATTACCGGTCCTGTAGGATCGTACTATACCAAGCCGGTAAAAGTTAAAATCGAAACTAAATTCTCAAGAGCTTTTGAAGGCGGAACCGGTTTTGCCAAAGCAGGTGGAAACTATGCCGCCAGCTTATACCCTGCTCAACTCGCCCAGAAACAGGGCTTCGATCAATTGATCTGGACAGATGGCAAGTCTCATGAGTACATTGAAGAGTCAGGTACCATGAACGTGATGTTTGTGATTGATGATGTACTCAGAACGGCACCAACTTCAGGCACTATTTTAAAAGGTATTACCCGTGATTCAGTACTTACTATCGCCAGAGACTGGGGATTGACAGTGGAAGAAGCTCCTGTCGCAGTGGCTGAGGTAGTCAATGCAGCCAAAGAAGGTCGCCTGAAAGAAGCCTTCGGTGTTGGCACAGCAGCCACCATTGCCCCTATTGCTTCTATTGGCTTCGAAGAAGAATTGTACGATCTACCCGCTTCAGACGACAATTCTTTCTCTAAAAAGATACTGAACGAGCTCAACGGCATCAGAACCGGAGAAATTGATGACCGTTATGGCTGGATCTATAAAATTTAACTCCCGTTAACGAAGTTTTTGCTTTACTTGCAGCAAGATGAAAGTCAGATACACACTTAGCTTTCTTTTGCTGCTTTTTCTTTTTCAGGGACTCTCAGCACAAGACTATCTTCTGATCCGCAAGAAAGGATCAATGAGACGCTATGAATACCGCGTTGGCGATACCTTTGTCTACAAGCAAAAGGGAATGAAGGAATTCTTCAAGGACCGCATCACCCAGTTTGTTGACAGTACCATTGTCATGGAAAATAACATTGTGCTGATTGACCAGATTATAGAAGTAGATGTACAAAATGCTTTCACTAACCGGCCTCAGCTATTGCTGGCAGCCGAACGTACCCTCCCAACTATTGGTTACGGACTTCTGGCCATTGACCTCTTCAACAACACCGTTGTAGATGGTAATGAGTTTTCATTAGACAAGGGAACTACCATCACTTCCGGAGCTTTGGTAGCTTCTGGCTATGCCCTGAAAGTTTTTCGCAGAAAGCGCATTGACCTGACCAAGGAAAAGTTTGAGGCCTATATAGTAATCAGATAGGGTATGCAACCCATCAAGGTTTTGCTATTCCAGTTAGATAGAATTTTATGGTAGAAGCTTTATGATAAACATGTTTATGATTTTATCGTTCGAAGTAACCCAACCCCATTCAATTATATTTTGACCCATCAAATCCATACGCTTAAAAGAGGTCACTATCTCGCTCCCAGGTATCAAACCTATGACTTTGGCGATTTTCTAATTGGTCACACTAAATATGATAACCCGGAAAAAACCGGCACCTGGCATCTTCATGAAAGACCAATGATAAGCATGGTTCTCTATGGAGGGAATCTGGAAAAAAGAAAGGGGAAGGAAATTCAGCGAACCACAGGTTGTGTCAACTTCTACCACGCCCATGAAGTCCATAAGAATGAATACAAAGTATTTCCTTCGATACATATAGGGTTAGAGCTTGAAGATAAATTCCTCAAGAAATACGATTACCGGGAGGCTGATATTGAAGCAGCAGTTCAAAACTGTGAGGATTCACAGTTGATCTTTTTAAAACTTTTGAAAGAAGCTGCTATTAATGATGAGCAAGCTAAAAGCTCAATTGAATCAATCCTTCTCTCTTTCATTCAAAGTTCAAATGAAAAGGAGCTCAACACCTATTTACCAGAATGGATAAAAACAGTTGAAGAGGTACTCAATGACCGATGGAACGAAAACATCTCGCTCCATGATCTCGCCCAAGAGACACAGGTGCACCCCATTACAATATCTAAACACTTCAAGCGATATTTCCACTGTACTTTCGGGGAGTACATGAGGAAGCTTAAGGTGAAACAGGCCATTACACTATTGCGATCAACCAACCTCTCGTTAACCGAAACGGCATATGCTTGTGGTTTTGCGGACCACAGCCATTTCACCAGAGTTTTTAAGGCAACCACCGGCCATCTGCCTAAAGAATTGGCTAAAATCTGAGAGAGGCTAATTCCATTCTATTTTTTCTATTTGGGAATGGCCTATTTTGGCAAATAGTCAAAATTTCAAGAATGTTATTAAACAACAGTCTCATACAAAAAAGCAGCCTAATCGCATTTCTTATTGCATCAATTTTCCTTTCGACAAACAGCTGCGAACTAAACAAAGAAGAGCCTTTCTATCAAAACCCTGAGTGGGCAAGTCAACTGATTATTGCCTATAAGACCTTCAATAAAGACAGAAACCAAAGGTCAGCCGACCTGGTATTTAATGCCACTGAGCAAATGCCAAAAAAGAATTGGGAAAACTACTTTGTCTGTGCGATAGTCTATGCAGAAAGTGAGTCTGTAGAAAAAGCTTTTCTGTCGATAGACAGGGCCATAGAGTATGGACTTAGAGATGTTGAATTGCTCGAGAACATGCCTGAGTTCTCTTCGCTCAAGAGTAGTCCAAAGTGGGAGCAAGTAATTTCAAAGGTCGAAAACAGACAAAATGAATATTTATCTAACATTAAAAATCCAGCACTCTTCAAAGAGCTGCAAATGCTATGGGCTGAAGATCAAAAAGCCCTTTCAACTTATGAATACGAAGTTTCCAAGCTGGATAGTACAGCCACTTTGAAAGATTATGACAGACTGTTCGAACCAGTAGAAACCCGATGGCAAACCAATAGAAGGAAGTTAGATAGCATAGTTACAATTTATGGATGGCCTGGAAATCGACTCGTTGGAGAAGATGGTGCTAAAATAGCCTGGTCTATCGCCCAACACCATCCTAATGTCTTCTTTAAGAAAAAGTGCCTGGCCTTAATACAAAAGGCAATGAAAGAAGGCGATGCAGACCCAAATCACTATGCTGAGTTGAATGACAGAATAGCTCGGGAAACGTGGCAAAAACAAACCTTTGGAGCCAGTATGGGAGAACTAAGCCCATACCCTATAAAAAACGTGGCAGAGGTGAATAAGCGAAGAATAGCGTTAGGACTATACGAACCGGTTGAGGTATATGCTCTATATCATGGTATTGATTACAGTATCCCCGATAGTGAAGAAGTAGACAGTCTCGACCAGTTAGCCCAAACCAACTATCACAACTTTGAACAGCTATACTTTAATGGAAAAGCTGACTCTGCGGTAGTACTTCTCCGAAAAGCAATCAAAGCTCATGGAGCAATTACTAATGATCAGCTCTTTTCGGCAGCATTAAAGCTGGCTCAAACCAGAAACACCAGCTATGAAAATTTAACCGTGCAAATACTTAAAGTACTCATTTGGAGAGAATGGAAAAACAGATTCGATATACTCAAACACCCAGAGTTCAAAACAATGTTGAGCGGCAGTAAATGGTCAGAAATAAAAAACTTACTCAATGAAAGTGAGCAGCTATAATTACAATGCATTCACTTCGTCTGAGAAATCACAATTGAACACTTAGAATTCTTAATTCAAATCCCCACCTTTGCAGCTTCTAAATTTTAACCACCATGAACGCAGATCAATTAAAAGATTTGAAGGCTCGCATCTCGGCCTTGAGGAGGTATCTTTGACTACGATGTCAAGAAACAAGAAGTAGAGGAAGAGGAGCTGGTAACAGCTCAACCTGATTTCTGGAACGACCCCAAAGAAGCGGAAAAAACGCTCAAGGCTATCCGTGCTAAAAAAGTATGGACCGACAGTTTTGAGAAAGCCAAAGAGGCTGTAGACGACCTGGAAACCCTGTATGAGTTTTTCGAAATGGGTGAAGGCGATGCTGCTGATATTGAAGCGGCTTACCAAAACGCCCAGGAAGTTCTCGAAGAAATCGAATTCAAGAAAATGCTGAGCGGAGAGGAAGATCAACTCAACGCGATCATAGAAATCAACCCTGGTGCCGGAGGAACAGAAAGTAATGACTGGGCCGAAATACTTATGCGCATGTACATCATGTGGGGTGAGAAAAGCGGCATGAAGGTAAAACAAGTCAACTACCAACCTGGTGAAGTAGCAGGCCTCAAATCCTGTACACTCGAGTTTGAAGGAGACTTTGCCTATGGTCAGCTGAAGTCAGAGTCTGGAGTACACCGGCTGGTACGTATTTCTCCCTTCGACTCTGGAGGAAGAAGACATACCTCATTCGCCTCTGTGTTTTCTTACCCTGTTATAGACGACACCATTGAAATTGAAGTCAACCCATCTGATATTACCTGGGATACATTCCGTTCCGGAGGTGCCGGTGGTCAGAACGTAAACAAAGTGGAAACCGGTGTTCGGCTTAAGCACGCACCTACAGGTATCGTTATAGAAAACACCGAAACTCGTTCTCAGCTAGACAATAAGGAAAGAGCCATGGCCCTTTTAAAGTCTCGCCTCTATCAGATTGAGATGGAGAAACGAAATGCTGAGCGCGATAAGGTCGAAGGTGAAAAGATGCGCGTAGACTTCGGTTCGCAAATCAGAAACTATGTACTACATCCCTACAAGCTCATCAAAGACAACCGTACCGGAGTAGAAAGAACCGATGTTCAGAATGTGCTGGATGGTGATCTGGATGATTTTATCAAAGCTTACTTAATGCAGTTATAACTGATGGCAGAGCAAAAAACGATTTTCTCTTTACAATTCGTTTTGCTCTGCCTTAGCTCGTTCTTATTTTTCTCGAGCTTCAATATGATTGTGCCAGACCTCTATGATTACCTCACTTCCTTGGGAGGAGGGGAACTCAAGGGCCTGGTTATTTCATTGTTTACCGTCACTGCAGGATTATCACGTCCCTTTAGCGGTAAGCTCTCCGATACTGTTGGCAGGATTCCGGTGATGATCTTCGGAGCAGGAGTCTGTTTTATTGTCGGTTTTTTATATCCCATGCTGGGCACTGTATGGGCTTTTCTGCTACTGAGATTTCTGCATGGCTTTTCAACAGGCTTTAAACCCACAGGGACATCAGCCTATATTGCCGATATTGTTCCGATTCACAGAAGAGGTGAAGCGATGGGCTATTCCGGTCTGTTTGGCAGCCTGGGCATGGCAGCAGGACCAAGCTTCGGGCCTAAAATCACAGAATGGTTTGGGCTGGATGTGATGTTCTATACATCCTCTACCCTTGCTTTATTATCTGTGCTTATCCTGATAGGGATGAAAGAGACCCTGCAAGAGAAGCAGCGATTCAGCTGGAAACTTTTAAAAATTAATAAGTCAGACATTTTTGAACCCCGTGTATTCAACCCTTCTGTACTCTTTTTACTGACTTCTTTTTCATTCGGGGCGGCACTGACTCTAACACCTGACTTAACGGTAGACCTGGGCTTTGACGGAGGCGAAAAGGGCATATTCTTCACCATCTTTGTTTTTGCATCCCTGCTTATAAGAATCCTTGCCGGAAAAGCTTCAGACAAGTACGGAAGAGTAATTGTGCTTAAATGGGCGGCTATTGCGATAGTTATATCAGATTTACTGATCGCCTTTTCCCATTCCCAAACCATGCTCATGATCAGTGCGGTGTCATTCGGTGTAGCGGTAGGACTGAATACACCCACCATCTATGCATGGACAATCGATTTAAGTCATGACAAGGCCAGGGGGAAAGGCTTGGCCACTATGTATATTGCCTTGGAAATAGGCATAGGCTTAGGGGCTTTGATTTCGGGATTTATCTACAGTAATGAAATTGAAAACATTCGGAATGCCTTTCTGACCTGTGCAGCTCTGGCTTTCCTTGGCTTTCTGTTTTTAATTTTCGGCTTAAATTGGGGAAGCAAACTTTTTACCATTCGGGACTTATGATTTTTTCCAAGAAGCTACTTCCATTCATTCTGCTCTCATTTGTACACATCATTGCCTTAACAACCGGGAACAGTACAATGGACATGGTAACCAAGCCATTGCTTATGCCTGCTTTGATTTTCTACTTTGTGGGTACCACCTCAGCCTCTCCACTCAACCGATACATCACCATAGCGCTTTTCTTTTCCTTTATGGGAGATACGCTACTAATGTTCCAGGGAGAAAATGAGCTGTTCTTTTTGAGTGGATTGGTTAGTTTTCTGATTGCGCACGTGGTTTATATCATCATTAACATGAGCGCCAAGAACGTAATGGAGAAGGGTCTAAAGCCTCAGTGGCAGGATATCATCTTCGTCATTTATGGATTGGCCATCTTCTCTGTGATTAAAAACGGACTGGGAGAAATGTACATACCGGCCCTTGTGTACACAGTAATCATTTGCCTGATGGCCATTACCGCGAGAAAGCGCTGGAAGAAATCAGATAGCGAAAGCTTCTGGTTTGTGATGCTGGGTGCCTGCAGCTTTGTAGCCAGTGACTCTTTATTGGCAGTCAATAAGTTTGTAGGAGAATTTCAAATGAACGGGCCAGCCATTATGATTACCTACTTACTGGGTCAATATCTGATGATTGAAGGCTATAAAAGGTTTGTCAATAAACTTGTAGCCTAGTTATTTCTTCTCACTCTGCCGGAGCCGGAAACATTGGTATTAACCCCTGTGGGGTCTCCTGAATAGTAGACACTTCCACTTCCTGAGATTCTCACATCGAGTTCACCATTGGTGTTGATTGACGCTCTCCCTGATCCTGAAATGCTCACCTGATAATCATCTACCTTCAATTCCTCTGCAAAGTATTTTCCTGAACCACTGATACCCAGTCGGGCTCTTTGAGCTGATCCTTTGAGTTCAATATTTCCTGAACCGGTTATTTTAGATTCTACTCTTCTTACATCAAGTTCTATTTCAATATCACCAGAACCGGAAATTGACGTTTCGAAATCATCTCCCTTAATCACATTTTGACTGATTACATCACCTGAACCGCTGACACTTACGCCTCGTAACTCCTTCACCGTAATATAAATATTCACCCGGCCGTCCAGGCCATCGCCCCAACTGAACCACCTTCTCTCATTTCGGGTAGAAATAGAGAGCCTTCCTCCTCTGACCTCTGTGCGAATTTTCTCCAGGTCATCACGATCAGCCTCTACAATCACTTCATTCTTATCTCCTTGAGTTAAATAGACCTTGCCTGAGATATTCATGGCAATAAAATCGAAGTTGCCGACATCACGGGTTTCTTTGGTCTGTGACCAGGCCAGTGAAACGAATAAACTAAGTATTAAGATGATTGAATATTTTCTCATGGTATTAAACTTTACGATTCAAAGACTACACCTATCTCAGAAAGTTGCATCACGCAGCGTCTGATTTGATTTTATGGCTAGCCAGCTGATTAAAACGAATATACAAAGTTATGGCAGCTACAGTAAGACCGATCAACAAACCATACCATATTCCCTGGGGGCCAAGATCCAGCACAAAACCAAAAACATAACTCGTAGGAATAGCCAGTCCCCAATAGGAAACCAGGGTGATGATAGTAGGAACGCGAACATCAGACATTCCTCTCAGACAACCCAAACCAACAACCTGTACACCATCGGAAAGCTGAAACAGTCCCGCAATGATAATCAGAGAGGAAGCAATACCAATTACTTCCTGCTCATCCACATAAATGGTGGGAAAGAAATTGCTGAAGAGAATATAAATAGCCGAACAACAAGCCATAAAGATGAGCACCATAATGTAGCTGGTATTCCCTGCCCTCTTTAGATTAGGGTAATCTTCTTTACCCAGTTGATTGCCCACCCTGACGGTAGAAGCTGCTGAAATACCAGATGCCATCATATAGCTTAATGACACCAGACTAATGGCAATCTGGTGAGCGGCCAATGGAACTGTCCCCAACCAGCCCATCATAATGGCCGCCATGGCAAAGGCTCCTACTTCAAAGACAAACTGTCCGCCCGTAGGAATACCAATCTTTAGCATGGGCTTGAAGAAGTCCGCTTTAAAATGCTTCAGTGAAAATCCACTTCTGTATTCCTTAAATCGACTATAGTTTCGAACAAACCAGATCATTGCAATGGCCATCACAATTCTTGAAACCAAAGTTGCCCAACCCGCCCCGTTTAGTCCAAGTTCCGGAAAACCCAGCTTACCATAGATCAACAGGTAGTTTAGCAATACATTCAGACCATTCGCCAGAATGGTTATGAACATGGTTGGTTTTGTGATGGACATTCCTTCAGCAAACTGACGAAATCCCTGAAACACGATCAATGGAAAAAGCGATGAGGCAATGATGAAGAAATAAGGTTTTCCCAGATCTATTACTATTTCCGGTTGACGCATATAAGGGAAGAACAGGGTCAGTACATACATCAACAGTACCAATAAGGCACCAGCTATAATACTCAGTATAATACCATGACGAAGCAATCTGGTGATCTTACTATGGTCTTTCTTGCCATCGGCCTGAGCCACCATTGGCGTAACGCCATAAGTGACTCCTATACCGAACATCATAAAGACAGCCAGAAAGTTGTTGGCAAACGAAGATGCCGCCAGTTCAGTCGGCCCTAACTGACCTACCATAATACTATCGACAATACCTACGAGTATATGCCCTAGCTGACTTAACATGACCGGATAGGCCAGGTGAAAAGTCTTTCCAAAGTGATTTCTATATGATAAAAGTTCTGATCCCATTAAAGGCCCTTTAAGCGGGCTAATTTCAATATACCTCCTACACTGAGGCTATCTGTAATTCTTCCATCCATCACCCATTCCAAAGCTTCTGCAAAAGGTAGTTTCTTCACCTGGATATCCTCAGTATCGTCAAACTCTGTTTCACCCTCAGTTAGTTCCGTGGCTACGTAAACCATTCCTACTTCATCTGTCACAGAATTGGAAGTATGAATCTTACAAAGGAAGTCGAGCTTCTTAGCGGACAGGCCACTCTCTTCTTTCAATTCTCTCAAAGCACCCTCTTCATACGTCTCATTGAAGGGTACTGCCCCCATAGGTATCTCCCAGCTATACTCATCGAGCGTGTAGCGATATTGACCAACCAACCAGGTATTGCCTTCTTCATCAACAGGAATAATACCCACTGCGCGTCCTTTGAAAGACACTTTACCATATATTCCGGGATTGCCGGAGGGGTTAATCACCTGAAACTCATCTAACCTGATCCACGGGTTCTCATAGACCAGTTTTCCACTCAATGTTTTCCATGGATTCTCTTCCTTGCTCATGGCTCAAAAATAGAGAAAGCTTTCAAGTTCATGACGCATTCACTATGTTTAATACCCTATGCTAAAGCCATTTTTTAAAGAAGGTTTAATTGAAGCTGGTTGTGACGAAGCTGGTCGAGGCCCACTTGCCGGTCCGGTAGTAGCAGCCGCAGTGATCCTCCCTCCTGATTACAGCAATGAGTTGCTGAACGATTCCAAAAAACTAAAGAAAAAGGAATTGGAAAGTCTTGAAGGGGTTATCAAAAAGGAAGCCCTTGCCTATTCTGTACAGGAAGTGAGTCATACCCAGATTGATGAGATCAACATACTGAATGCCTCATACCTAGCCATGCATCTGTCTGTGAAAGACCTGAGTATTCAACCGGAATTACTTCTCATCGATGGCAACAGATTTAAACCCTATGAGGGCATTCCCCATGAGTGTATTATCAAAGGCGATGGAATTTATATGAGCATTGCCGCAGCTTCTATTTTAGCCAAAACCCATCGCGACAGGCTGATGAAAACATTGGCTCAACAGTATCCTGGCTATGGATGGGAAAGCAATGCCGGCTATCCTACTCTGAAACACAGAGAGGCGATAAGGCAATTGGGAGTGACTCCCTATCATAGAAAATCATTCAGGCTATTGCCTGAACAATTAGAGCTATTTTAGGAAGATTATCTCACCTACTGAGAGGTGAGATAAAAGCATCTTAGTGCTGCATGTAAACCTTAGCCACAATTCTCCATCCACTGTCAAATTTTAGCAGGCTTAAGTAATCGGTGTAGACATGCTTGTCCTGGTTATAAAGTTCAACCTTCACCTGAGCCGCATGACCGGTCACATCTACATGGGCAAACTTATGATCCCATTTGTTTTTAGGGTCTTTCGGATCGTAGTTGCCGGCCTTTCGCTTAGCTACTCCATCTACCCAGTTGGCGATAGGGTACTTGCTTATGGCCTCCCCCTTAGGTGAGTAAATAGCAAAATCTTCATGGAAGCCCTTTCGCATAGCATCAGCATTCAGTTCATTAAAAGCTCCATTGATGTAAGCGTTGTACACGAGCTCTTTGACTTCTTCTACAGCTTCTGCCTCTTCGACATCTTTATGGCTAAAGGAAAAAGTAATGAAAGCAATAGCGGCCAACGACAGGGCCAGGGTGATGATCTTTTTCATGGTTTGAGTTTTTAGTTTCAAGGTTGAATACTCAATCATGAAGTATCGGGTTACACTAAGGTGATCTCAATAGCGAACAAAAAATATTATGCTGAATTTATTCCAGCATCTTTTAACCTAAAGAGCCCCTGAAACAGGTTCAGGGGCTCTTTTAAGATTTTATTGAGCCTTCTTATGCGAATCTTGCTATTCGTACCTTAAAGACTCTACCGGATTTCTTCTGGCAGCACTGATCACCTTACTCGAAATAGATAACAAGGCAATCAACAAGATCACCAGAATCGGAATCATAGCACTGACAAAGCCCGGAGTCACATGGTAAGTCCAGATGCTACTCATCAACAGACCAGCCACATAAATACCGGTTCCTCCTCCCAGTATGGAAG
Organism: Roseivirga sp.; assembly: GCF_965216855.1. Classification (NCBI taxonomy): domain Bacteria; kingdom Pseudomonadati; phylum Bacteroidota; class Cytophagia; order Cytophagales; family Roseivirgaceae; genus Roseivirga; species Roseivirga sp. The sequence goes on from NZ_OZ244204.1 coordinate 1,399,753, forward strand.
CGATAGCCACGATAATTAAGAAGGGTTGATTGATCAAAGTGGTAATTCTGGCCACTGAGGCCCCCAGCACTTTTCTGATACCGATTTCTTTGGTTCTGCTCTGAATGTTAATGGATACAAGCGTAAACAAACCAATGGCAGAGAGCACCACAGCTATGGCAGCCAGGAAGAGAAACATCTGCACGATATTCTTATTTACGTCACGGGCTTCACCGAGCACAATGTTTTCATGCATGTAAACCTGTGACAATCTATCAGGAATCAACTCTCCCCAGGTAGTTTCAAGATAATCGAAACCGGCACCCACCTGAGCCTCATCAACTTTGGCAATCACCATATTCAACTCGCTGTCATCTTTTAGACGAAGCATCATCGGATCGATTGGTACCCAAAGTCCGAAAGTGTAGAAGTCTTTCACCATACCCACTACTGTATACCTCAGCGTATCATTCATAGTGATTTGCTGACCCACAGGGTTTTGCCAGCCAAATCTCGCAGCCATCTTCTCATTGATCACTACACTGTTTTGCTGATCTGACTCCTGATTATCGGCAGTAAATGACCTTCCCTCAATCACCTGTAAGCCCATAGTCTCAATATAATTCAGACCGATATTCATCATATCTACCAGCCCTTCATCATTCTCCGTCTTTACCGTTCCTTCATAAGTGTTCCAACCAATATGACCATTGGTCAGACTCACTTCTTTGATCATGGGATTGGTCTGTATGGCTGCACGGAATCTTTCTGCTTCATTGGAATTATCTACCTGAACCATTAACAAGCCTTCCTTATCGTAGCCCAAATCCAGGCTATCCTGATAATTAGAGTTTTGCAGGAAGGTAAAGCCAAAGACCAGTGCCATTACTGAAATAAGCATCTGAAAGCCCAATAATATTTTCGACAAGATACTAGATGACCCAACCTTTAACGTACCCCGAAGGATAGCCACAGGACGATATTTACTAACGAAAATGGCTGGATAACCTCCGGCCAAAAGGGCGGTAAGTAAAAGTGTACCTACCAGAAAGATGATCATTCCAGGGTTATCAAGCAGCGTAACCTGCACATTTACATTCGGCCACATGCCATTGTATTTCGGCACTAACCACAGCGAAAACACAAAGCCCATCACCAAAGCCAGAAGGCACAGTACTAAGTTTTCTCCCAGGAATTGAAAGGCCAGCTGGGCTCTCGAACCACCTACCGTCTTTCTTACTCCTATTTCTTTCAGGCGTTTGTTAGACATGGCAATGGCAGTATTGGTGAAGTTGAAACAGGCCAGCAGTAGAATCAATATAGCCATGATGTTAGGTGCCAGAATATGGGCAGGGTGTAAAGCCTCATTCCCCAGGTTGGTACCATTGTAATCCCTCTGATTGAAAGCTACATCTTCCATTTTCTGAATCCAGAATCCGCTGGCAGCAAGATCCTTCCTTACTTCAGCCTGAACAGGAGCATATTTCTTCAACAACTCAGGAGCCGTCTGCATGATTGAGGGGTCTTTGCTCTGAATGAACAGTCCGTCAGCAAATTGTCTCCAATCCGTTTTCTGCACATTAAAGTTGCGATAGTAATTTTCGAAATCAGCAATCAACTGAAACTGCAATGAGCTTTTTAAACCCGGTTCTTCAAAAACACCTCCTACAGTAAAGAGAAGGTTGGGCTTGCCGGATAGCACGATTTCAATGGTTTCTCCCACCGCATTCTCTTTACCAAATAAAGCAATGGCTGTTCTATCCGAAATGAGTACAGAAGACAGTTCCTTGTAACTATCGGCATTACCATGAATGACAGGGAAAGAGAACATATCGAGAAAATCTTCATCAACAAAGGCCATGCTTCTGTTGAATACATTGTTCTCCCGCTTAATGGTCACCCAGGACCTTTCGAGCCGGCTGACCTTATCGACTCCGGGTATTTCTGTCTTAACTAATGGCCCCAAAGGCATTGGTATGAAACCGTAGGGAACCTGAGAACCATTCTGATCAATTCTAACCGAAATCTGATATAATTCATCCAGATTTTCGTGTTGCCGATCGAAGGTAGTTGCGAATTGATAGTTTAGGAAAGCAATGATACAGCAGGCTAATGCCAGACCTAAACCAATGATGTTAATGAATACGAAGACCTTACTTTTGAGCAGACTTCGTACAGTAACCTTTAAAAAATTCTTGAACATGAGTTTGACCTGTTTTTGGTTTGACAAACCAAAGACGCAGTTCCTTTCGCAAGAGTTGCATAGTGACTGACCTAGTTGAGAATAAATGTCCGTGGGATGATATTTTTCTACCTCAATGCTTACTTTTGTCGAGCAAAACGAGAACAGAAATGGAATTAAAAAAAGTAGCATTAAACGACCTTCACGAAAGCCTGGGTGCTAAAATGGTGCCCTTTGCAGGATATAACATGCCTGTCAGGTATTCATCTGATATTGAAGAACATAACACCGTTAGAAATGGTGTAGGCGTGTTCGATGTTTCACACATGGGTGAATTTGTACTGGAAGGTCCCGATGCACTGGATTTAATCCAAAGAGTAACCAGTAATGATGCCTCTAAGCTGGTAGACGGACAGGCTCAATATTCTTACCTGCCTAATAAGGATGGTGGTATTGTTGATGACCTGCTGGTATACCGTTTCAATGAGAACAAATACATGTTGGTAGTGAACGCCTCAAATATTGAAAAAGACTGGAACTGGATCAGTCAATTCAATACTAAAGGGGTGACCATGAAGGATGTTTCAGACTCACATTCACTATTTGCGGTTCAGGGGCCTAAAGCCGTTGAAGCACTTCAAAAGCTGACAACCGTAGACCTTTCAGCCATCAAGTTCTACAACTTTGTAGTTGGGCCAATGGCTGGTGTTGAACACGTGATCATCTCGGCCACCGGTTATACCGGAGCAGGAGGTTTTGAAATCTATCTTCACAATGACCACGCTGAGTCTGTTTGGAAACAAATATTCGAAGCCGGTACCGAATTTGACATTAAACCAATTGGTCTTGGAGCAAGAGATACTTTGAGATTAGAAATGGGATATTGCCTCTACGGTAACGACATTACTGACGAGACATCTCCTATTGCAGCAGGATTAGGTTGGGTAACCAAATTCACTAAAGAGTTTACCAATAGCAAAGCCATTCAACAACAAAAAGAGGAAGGTGTTGATACCAAACTGGTTGCTTTCAAAATGATTGACAAAGGTATTCCAAGGGGTCATTATGAGCTAATGAATACCGAAGAGGAAGTCATCGGAGAGGTAACCTCTGGCACCATGTCTCCTACTTTGGGATATGGCATTGGCTTGGGTTATGTTAAGAAAGGATACGGCAAAGCAGGTACCGAGATCCTCGTGGCTGTAAGAAACAGAAGACTAAAAGCGGAGGTAGTTAAGCTGCCTTTCGTCCAAAAATAAAGATCCAGAACCTCTATCTGGAGGTAAGGATTTATCAAAAAAAGAAATAGAGGCAATCTCAAAGGAATCTTAACTCCTCACTTGCTTTCAAGGTCACAGAGGCCCTGAGGCAAGCTCAGGGTGACGTTAAGTACACCTCTGAGATTGTCTTTTGACAATAGAATCGCCAAAATGAAAATTGACATTTGCTACACCCCCGAACTGATTCATCAATTCGATGTAACTGATAAGACAGTGGTGGTGATTGATGTGCTTCGTGCTACTTCTTGTATGGTTGCCGGTTTAGGCTCTGGTGTTGCCAGTGTTACTCCTGTAGCCACTGTTGAGGAATGTGAAGCATTAGGCCTTCAGGGTTACGTGATGGCAGGTGAAAGGAATGGAGAAAAACTTCCACAGTTTCAATTAGGCAACTCTCCTTTCGACTATATGGATAAAAGTTTGAAAGGAAAGAAGATTGCTACTACTACCACCAATGGTACCCGTGCGCTCGACCTTTCAAAAGAGGCCGCTGAAGTGATTATTGGTGCTTTCTTAAACCTGAATGCTGTAGTAAAGCACCTCTCCAAAAGCAGTAGAGATATTTTGCTTTTCTGTGCTGGGTGGAAGGGTAAGTACAACCTTGAAGACAGCTTATTTGCCGGTGCGGTTTGCGATGGACTTAAGAAACAAGCTGAATTTGAATCAGATGCTGCAACTGCAGCACTCTACCTTTACCAATCCATGAAAGGCGACCCTTATTACTTCATCAGCAGAAGTAACCACGCCCAAAGACTTTCTAAATTCGGTGTACTGAAAGACATCGAATATTGCTCCAGATTAAATGAGTTTGACGTGGTGCCAAAGTTGAAGAATGGGGAGTTAGTGGTTTAACCCACTGCAACGGGCAATAAGAACACTGAACACAATACAATTACTGATAACCCTCCTTTAAGGCCGAACCGTTATTACCAGGAAAAATTAATGCGTAGCAATTAATTATGACGAAGTAATCCGTTTGCTCATAGCGGTACACATGAGACTTAGAGTTTATCCCTCGAAATAATTCGCCTCAACTAATTAACCAACAATTCACAATCTATCCCGCCTGTGGCTTGAGATCCACTTGTACTTCGGCATTCTTCAATACCTTTTTCAATCGCTGACTCTTTTCTCTCAAACCATATACCCAACGGTTAAGTGGCTGGAATACTTTGGGCAAGTCGGTTCTGAACACATCGCAGAAAAGCACTACTCTGGTTTCGTCTGTTTTATTCCACACCGCATGCTTGAAGGTATCATCGAACAGTACTCCTTCCCCCTCTTTCCAGTCATATCGCTTACCTCCGTTCACAATGTAGCACTCTCCATCTTTCGGAATAATAAGACCTAAATGGTAACGATAAACGCCTTTATAGAAACCATTGTGGGGTGGAATATGCTTTTGCGGCCCCAGAATAGAAAACATGGCTGTAGTAATCCCGGGAATCTGTTTCAGCAACTCAGTCGTCTTAGGTGCTTTGGCGCAGTTCTTCTCCTGCCAGTTGTCATAGGCCTTAAACATAAAGACCCTCCATGGCGACTTATCTCCGTCATTGATAAAGCGCTGAATCTTATCGACCTCATGGAATTTGGGAATACTCTGTTCATCTCTTAGTACTTCCAGCAACTCTTCCTGAATAAGCTTCCAGTTATCTTTTAAGAGTTGGTGGGCCGGAAAATGCTTCTCCATATCCACCATTGGCGGGTTCCTGAAAAATAGCCTCAATACCAGCGAGAAGGTAATGGCAATGAGACTGGGTTCTAAAAAATAGAGAATTACATTAAGTAAAATGAACCCCAGAATAAGGATACCGATGATTTCAAGTATTAACATGACCAGTGTTATTAATTTTTAGTTGAATGTGAGCTTAACGATTTTTACTACCCTTATAGTTTCCTCCCCTTTTTGTTTTTCAATTCTGAATTGTCAGCTATTACACAGAAATCAGCCTTGCAACTTCTCATTGTTTTTGTGTCTGTCCTTGTCTCTGGAAGTCTTCTTCTCCATTCTTTTTTCCCATGCTGCCTGCAAATCAGTACCTGTCTGATTGGCCAGACACACCACTACAAACAGTACATCTGCCAACTCTTCCCCCAGATCTTTCGACTTGTCTGATTCCTTTTCAGACTGTTCACCGTACCTGCGGGCTATAATTCTGGCCACCTCACCCACCTCCTCACTCAATTGAGCCATGTTGGTGAGCTCATTGAAGTAACGAACTCCAAAATCCTTGATCCACTGATCTACCTCCTGCTGTAAAGCGGTAATCCCTTTCTCTTCTATACTCATTTATTTCTTGTCTTTTGTGTCGATGATAATAGTCACCGGGCCATCATTAATTAAAGATACTTTCATATCTGCTCCAAACTCACCAGAACCCACATCTTTTGACAAATCGTTTGCCAGTTGCTGCTTAAACCCTTCATACAAAGGAATAGCTATATCTGGTTTGGCGGCTTTAATGTAAGAAGGCCTGTTGCCCTTCTTTGTGCTGGCATGCAGTGTAAACTGACTGATGACCAATGCCTCACCTTCAATATCTAAGAGGCTCTTATTCATTACCCCCTCCTCATCATCGAAAATACGCATGTTGGCTATCTTTCTACTAAGCCATTCGATATCGTCCGGTCCATCGGCCTCCTCTATTCCCAGTAAAATCATAAGCCCCTGCCCTATGGCCGACTTGATCTCTCCTTCAATAGACACCGAAGACTCCTTTACCCGTTGTACTACTGCAATCATAATTCAAAAAAAGCGCTTAGTTGGCTAAAAGAGAAGACAGAGACCCAATTATTCATTTCAATCATTAACTCATTTGTCTGCATCTGCCAAAATTTCAAATGAACTTGGTATTTTCACCCTATGCGGATCAAAAGCTACTGGCTCCTCATTTTTCTGGGTATTACCCTGGCCTCATTTTTCTATTATCAACAAAATCAGGATCACCTGACTTATGATCTCGCGCCTTCATTTGATGGTAATGACTATCGCAATGGCTACGATTACTTTGTGGGTTACCGAAATGACTACCAGGTACCGCCTCCTTTTCATCAGCGTATTCTTGTGCCATGGCTGGCTTCTGTAGTGAGTGGTGAAATTATTCAGGCCTTCCATTGGCTGAACCTGGTTTTCAGTATAGCAGCTGTTATTATACTCTTTCTGCTATGGAGAAGGTTAGGCTTCGAGTTGAAATGGTTCTGGGCCGGGTTTATATGGCTCATTTTTCACTGGACAGGAATGATTCGCCTGAATGCTTTCGATCCCATTACAGTTGATCTGCCTACTTTTGCTTTTCAGGCTCTGTTTCTATGGCTGGTTCTGGAAAGGAGATTCATTCACCTATTATGGCTTGCCCCTTTGGCTACTTTACAGAAAGAGTCATTTATGGCACTGCCCATTATACTACTGGTCTATGGTGCCTGGCACAATAAGAAAACCCAGGAAGGCTACTATAAGCTCCCTCTTATCGGGTTGGCTGTCTTATTAGCCATTATGGCACAAATTGCTGCGAGTCATTATTTCCCTCCGGCAGAAAGCGGTAAAAATGCAATCATCACTATAGCCTATCACGCCAGAGAAGCATTGACACATCCTTTTGAATTAGTGAGGTGGCTGGCGGCCATGTCCATGGCCTTTGGTCCTGCCCTATGGCTGGCTATTCATCACTATGGGAAAACCAATCGCTACGACAACACCCGCAACCTGCTGGTAATTTATACAGCACTTTACCTATCCTTTGGCTTGCTGGCCGGAGGCGACATGACACGAATCATCTTCCTTGGTTTCCCGTTTGTTGCGTCCTGGATCATGCTGGAGCTTCAGGAAACCGGCACTAAAAGACTATTACTTATTGGTCTTCTTTCCTTACCACTAACCTTTATCTGGAAGCACATTCCCGACCCGGCCTGGCAATGGGAAGTATGGGAAAGCTGGTATCCGGAGTTTATGGGATGGGAAACAGTGCTTATTGTTTTAGGCTTCTCACTATTCGGTGCTTTTGTCATTAAAAAACTATATTGACTTATGGTATTTGGATATGGACCTGGAAATGAAATGCAGAAGTCGGTTAAAGGCAACCGATCTTTGCTGGGTAAAAGGAAAAGCCTGAAAGACCTGAGAAAAGAGAATGGCCCTTTTTCGGGAGGTCCGATCAAACTCAAAGAAGCCAGTCCGGAAGAGATGGAAGCATTCCGAGCCAAACTCAAAAAACAGCAGAAAAAAGAGCGGATTCAGATTGCCCTTATTTTCATAGGATCTATTGGCATTGGCGCTTTCTTCTGGTACTTCCTTACGGTATACAAAATGTAACTCCCCGGCTGGATGCATTTAAATAAAATGTATCTTATCTGACAACAGAACTGCATTAAACCCTTTCACTTTGTAAATGAAATGGTACAGAAGATTCATCCGAAGGCCAATGAGGTTATTTTCATTAACACCCATTGTATGCTCCATATCCTGGAGGGTACAGGAGGACTGCAGGTAGATTTCAAAAATTATTTCGACTGGGAAGACAAAATCATCTTTCTGGAAAAAGGGCAGTACATCAAATTCATGGCTGCTGATTTCGTAGTGAGAAGAATTGACTTCCCCAGTGAAATTCAGTTTAAAGACAAACAAGTCAGAGTGCTCTTTAAGCACATGGTCAGCCTGGGCTACATCAACTTTGAAGATTGTCTCGACTGTCAGCGCTACCTCAATGAATCTGTATTTGGGGCACCCAAAGACATCATCGATGTTTCGGCCAGGCAATGGTTCTGGCAAAACCCCTTCAATGCACGACCAGAAGAATACCACCTGATATTCGATATCAAGGAATTCATTGATGAGAAGTACAGGGAACAATTACAGCAGGCAGATTTTAAACTGCTGTTCGAGTCGAATGGGTTAAACCCTCACAGGCTTATGACCGATAAGGTCGGTTTAACCATTAAAAGGCTATTGAATAAAAAACGACTCACAGAAAGTCAGAAAGACCTGGTCTTTTCCGGTAAGAGCATTAAGGAAATAGCCTACGACCATGGATTTAATGACCCTGCTTACTTCAACCGGGTGTTCAAAAAAGAGACCTCAAAGACTCCGGGAGAATTCATTGAACAGTCCGGAATTGAAAAGGAAGACGCTTTCAATACACAACTCTTCGATTTACTTCACCAATTCCATACTCAACATAGGGAGTTGGGCTTCTATGCCGACAAGATGAACCTTTCAGTAAAGGCTCTCAGCCATCAGGTAAAGGAAAAGCTACAGATAAGCCTGGGTCAACTGATCAGACAACAGATCATTAAAACAGCCAAGAGGTTATTAGAGGAGCAAATGCCTATCACCGAAGTAGCCTTCTCTCTTGGTTTCGAAGAGCCTAATCATTTCAGCCAGTTCTTCAAACACTATACACAATTCACCCCAAGTCAATACCTGAATAAAAAGTCCAATTGATGGGGCTTTTTTTGTAGGTATTCAGCCCTTGCAACCCTGCACCTTTGTCCTGTGACAAAACAAAAAATCACATGGACATAAAAGAACAAGTAAGAAAAATGGACGAAATGGTATCGCAAGGCGATATCGTAAACGCAGTAAAGCAATTCTTTGCAGCCACTGCCGACACTTCTGACTACGGAGGGGTGAAGACTTCTACTAAAGATCAGATGGTGGAAAAAATGGAAGGCTTTACAGGAGCCATTGCACAGGTCAATGGAATCACTCACCACAGAACCATCATCGATGGTAATGCTTCAGCTTCAGAGTTCACTTTCAGTTTCGACATGAAGGATAACTCAAAGATTCTTTGGCATGAGATCATCAGAAGAATCTGGAACGATGCCGGTGAGGTAGTACAAGAAACCTACTTTGACGCCAAAATAGCCTAATCATGAAACTGAGATTTATTTCTCCCACAGTTCATGGTATTATCGACTATTCAGCTGCCGTGGCGCTGATCTCCAGTCCTTTTCTACTGGGATTGGGTGAAAGTGCGGCCATGGCCAAGTGGCTATCAGTTGCTACAGGAGTGGCGGTAATTGTAGTGAGTCTGAACACCACCTATAAGTTCAGTCTGCTCAATACCATTCCATTCGATGGTCACCTGCTGATCGATCTATTGGCGGCCACTACCTTCGCGGTGGCTCCTTTTCTCTTCCACTTCGAGGGGATAGACATGTACTACTATATCGCCAATGCGGTGGTAGTATTCCTGGTAGTCGCACTCAGCGACAATTGTGAAACATCAACAAATGAATAATTAAATCATGAAAACAATCAGAAGAATCGCCATGTACTTCATGGCCCTTACACTCGTAAGCCAATTGGCTTTGGCTCAAGACAAAAAAGCCTTTAACATTGACAACAGTAACATTGCATTGGAAGGATACTCTCCTGTTTCCTACCTGGACTTAGGTCTTGCACAGAAAGGTTTGAAAGAATTCAAATCAGAGCACGACAAAGTAGTTTACTACTTCACCTCTGCAGAGCAAAAACAGAAATTCGACAAAAACCCGGACAAATATCTTCCTCAATATGGCGGATACTGTGCCTTCGGTGTATATGCCGGTGCTAAGTTCAGACCAGATCCAAATAAATTTATCGTGAAGGATGGTAAATACTTCCTTTACCTCTACAACCTGGAGCTGGATGCACAACAACTATGGTTGAAAGAAAATAACCATGCTGGTTTGGTTAAAAAAGCCAATGACAATTGGGACAAGTTGAAAAAGACTTACAATTGATTATTGGGGTAACTTTGTTGGAGGGGAGGTCAAAAGACCTCCCTTTTTTATTGGTACCCATCAAACAAAATGATCCCGGTTTTCATCCATTATGTAAGCAATTACATATATGAAACACTTTTTACTCACGCTACTACTATCCGGACAACTTGTTGCACAATCCAATATTCAAATTCCTCCAGGTAAAATGGTGGAAATGGGTGGTTACAAGATGCACTACCTCGAAACAGGAGAATCTAAGAATGGGCCTACAGTTATATTTTTTCACGGTGCTGGCGACATCGCTTTACACTGGAACCTTGTTCTCCCTCTTGTGGCTGAATTTGCTCATTCCATAGCCATTGATCAAAATGGAGAAGGCTGGAGTGAACATGGTCACGGTAATTCTCTGAAACAACAGGTTTATGACTCCCATCAAATGCTTAAAGAGGCTGGCATATCAGGGCCTTACATTGTAGTTGGCCATTCATTAGGCGGAATATTAGCCCATCAGTTCGCTGTTCAGTACAAGCGTGAAACAGCCGGTTTAATATTCGTAGATGCCACACATCCTGATGTGGTCTTAAAAATATTCAATCGTGAGAGTGAAACTATGGAATGGAAACAGATGCGCCTCAATGCCAAAAGAGAAGTACCCGAGGTGTCTACCGGCTCCATAAACTCTGAAAGGGAAATTGCTTCTTTTAAGGCACAACGAGACTTTGGAGATCAGTTAGAAAAGTTCAGCCAGGAGGATCAGCAAAGGTTCAACTGGATTTACAATGAACGTCCATGGACCTATATTAAAGGACAGTCTTCCACCTATGAGGCCGAAATATTTCAGGAAATGTATGAACACTACGATCAATATGATTTAGGTGATCTTCCTTTGGTCGTTATCACCGGAGTTAAGAAGAAAAAACCAGAGGGCGATGAAAACTGGAGTGGTAAAGCGCTAAGGCATCACTCCAGACAACTTCAAAAAGACTTTTTGAAATTGTCTACCAACAGCCAACAGATCATAGCCAAAAAGAGTGGGCATAGCATTCATATCGATCAACCGGAGCTAATCGCATCTGTGATCAAGGACATGCTCATGGAATTAGCCAGGAATTAGAAAGCATAATTTTCTAACTTGTTGACCTGCATTAAACTCAAGTTCATGAAGCGTCATCAGTTATTCCTTCTTTCAGGTCTAATCCTATTTGTTTTTTCGTCATGCTACGCACAGGAAGCCAAACCGATATTTGAAAATGGAGAGGCACAGGTTGTCCCTGCTTTCAACAATCCTGATGAATGGATACGTGAAGACCTATGGGTAGAAACCGAGTTTGATACGGATGGTGATGGCAAACCGGACAGAGTGCATGTTGATGTTACCCGACCTCGTCAAACAGAAACCGAAGGGTTAAAACTACCTGTAGTCTATGAAAGCAGCCCATATTATGCAGGCACAGCCGGTCTGGCCAAAGGATTATTCTGGAATGTGGAGCATGAACTGGGTGCTCCTCCTCCTCCTCGTACCCATGTTGAAGTACAGCGAAGAGGTGAAAGACCGATTATTTCAAATTCACAAATCAGAACCTGGGTGCCAAGGGGCTATATCGTAGTCCATTCTTCCTCACCAGGCACAGGGCTGTCTGATGGTTCACCTACCGTTGGAGGAGATAACGAGTCGCTGGCACCTAAAGCAGTGATAGAGTGGTTGGCAGGAAAAGACAACGGTTATACCAGCCGTGACGGCAATGAAAAAGTAATGGCCTACTGGTCAACCGGTAGAGTCGGCATGACAGGCACTTCTTACAATGGTACATTACCCCTGGCCGCTGCTACCACCGGAGTAGATGGGCTAAAAGCCATCATTCCCATTGCGCCTAACACCTCTTATTATCACTATTACCGTTCAAATGGCCTGGTGAGAAGCCCTGGCGGATACCTGGGTGAAGATATTGACGTGCTATATGATTTCATCCATAGCGGTGATGAATCTAAAAGAGCTTATAGCAATGAAAAGATTCGCGATACCGAAATGGCCAACAACCTGGACCGAATTACCGGAGACTATAATGATTTCTGGGCGGGGCGCGACTATCTCAATGATATGAAGCCCATGAAAGCCGCCTTGCTTATGTCTCATGGTTTCAATGACTGGAATGTAATGCCTGAACATAGCTACCGTATTGCCATGAAGGCCAAGGAAATGGGTTTGCCTGTTCAAATTTTTTATCACCAGGCAGGTCATGGTGGGCCGCCACCAATGACTTTAATGAACAGATGGTTTACCAGGTACCTGCACGGCATTGATAATGGTGTGGAAAATGATGCCAAAGCCTGGATTGTCAGAGAGGGCGATGATCGACAAAACCCGACTTCTTATGCTGACTATCCAAATCCTCAAGCGAGCCAGGTAACATTCTACCCTCAGCCAGGGGGCAACAGTCAGGGACTGTTGAGCACAAAGAAGGGCAATAAGAAAGACACCGAAATATTGACTGACAATGTCAACTTCAGTGGGTCGGAGCTGGCGCAAGCCAGTAATTCTGATAACAGATTACTTTATGTGAGTCCAACGCTGACAGAAGACCTGCACATTTCAGGAGTGAGTGAGGTGACCATTAAATTAGCCAGCAGTAAACCCGCAGCTAACCTTTCAGTCTGGCTCGTATCATTGCCATGGAACAATGCAGATGATGCCATGATCTACGACAATATTATCACCAGAGGCTGGGCCGATCCGCAAAATCACAAGTCCATCAGTGAAAGTGACCCCTTAGAACCAGGAAAGTTTTATACCATCACTTTTGATTTGCAGCCAGATGATCAAATCGTTCCGGCCGGGCAGCAAATTGGTTTAATGATCTTTTCCAGTGATAAGGAATTTACCCTACATCCACAGCCTGGAACTCAACTCACGATTGACTTAAATGGCACCCGTCTGACCTTGCCGATTGTCGGTGGAAAGAAAGCAGTGGACTCAGCTATGAAATAAAATAAATCTACAGCAATGAAACACACACTTGTGATTACTGCCATATTAGGCTTGTTTATTTATTCCTGCCAACCAACCTCTCACGAAGAAGCAGAACATTCATTTAACCTGATTCCAAGTGGCAAGTTGGTTTCTATTGAATTAGACAGTGTCACAAATTTCTACCAACAATTAACATTTCGGGTTGATCAAACCACGGAAGGAGAACCTGTTATTTCTTTCATTAACTATATTAACAGCTCTGTTTACATATACTCGGCCACAACTGGTGATCAATTGGTTTCCTTTCAGTTAAACAGGGAGGGACCTCAAGGTATTGGTGATCCGGTTATCTCAACCTTATTGATTCACAATCTGGATTCCATATTCGTTTACAGCGCCAGCCGTGCCTCACTGTTTTTATTCAATAGAGAAGGTCAATTGATGGAGAAGCAGGTAATCATGCGCTTTGATGATGATTCTGTTCCCATTATGCCCGAGCCCATTGGCTTAAACAGGATGATCATAGCAGGAAACCAGATATTCTTACCCTCTATCTTTAAAAGAAGATTGAAAAGCTATCAAGGAGTACCCAGCGTTACGCGATTCAACCTGAATGACAAAACTGTCCATACCCAGTATCCATATCCCAACCGTTATTCAGAGGCTCACTGGGGTGCAACATTCAAATACAATACGTCTTTAGCTTTCATTCCTGACCGACAAGAAATTCTGGTAAGTTATCCCATCATTGATGAACTATACGCTTACAGCCTGAATGATCCCAATAAGAGCTCTAAGCATATGGCGTCATCTCAATGGATCGATCAATTCGAGCCGTTTAATGAAGATATCACTTTAGGGATGAGCAACCCCTCCCCAGAATACTGGGAAGACATGAATGATTATAGCCTGAAGACCTCTGACTATGCCGGGCTGATTTTCAATCCTTTTAACAAAACCATTTACCGCATTACTTTTGTAAGACCAACAGAAGAGGAATACGATTCTGGAAACAAGGCTACCAATCTGGGTATAACTGCTTATGATTTGAATTACAACAAACTGGCAGAAATAAAACTAAACAATAGCTCTTACCAGCCAAGCATGATTGCCTACAATCAAGACGGACTATTATTAGCTCGTACTGACCTTTTTGAAGAGAATGAAGATGTTATGTCTTTAGAGCTAATCCAGCTTGTCAAAAAATAAAAGCCTTCAAATCAACTTGCATTTTCCTCATAATCTCAGCCTGGAACTCAATTGATATTGACTTAAATGGCACCAGTCTGACCTTGCCGATTGTCGGTGGCAAGAAAACAGTGGATCAGGCCATGAAGCGGATTTTAGATCAATTATCAAATTGACCCATTGCCAAATCTTCAAATTGGCCTACATTTTCCTCATGATCTCCGACTCATAGAAGTAGCAACCTTTATCTTCCTGACGCGCTACCTTCATCATGGCATCGACAATTTTGTCTGCATGAATGGGCCTGTATTTTTTCCAGGGACCTAAAAATGGAATGAGTCGTGTAATGAACTGGGCAAAACGTTCTCCAGGCCTGCGCTCCTCTCTTAGCCCTCTAATCAGTGAAGGCTTGAAGATATAAATGGTTCTGTAATCAAGAAATGAGATTCTATCTTCCAATTCACCCTTAACCCTATTGTAAAAGAAGCGACTCTTCTTGTTGGAACCCATGGCGGAAACCAAAAAGAATCTATCAGCTCCATGCTCCAATGCTTTCTTAGCCAATTCATAGCAGTAGGTAAAATCCACTTTATAAAAAGCGTCTTTCGAACCTGCCTTTTTCATGGTTGTACCAAGACAACAGAAGATATCATCCCCTTTGGGGAAATCATTCATTGCTGAAATTGTATCGAAATCAACGGTAAGCTCCTGGAGCTTCTCGTGCTGGATGCCTAATGGCTTGCGGACCAAAGCAACGACCTGACCGTAGTTCTTGCTTTGTAAAAGGTTTTGAGTGAGTGACCTCCCAATCAGCCCGCTTGCACCGGCAATGATTGCAGTTTTTGAATCCATACATCTAAAATAGCCAAAAATTCATTTTGAAAGGTGATTCCCTTGTCTTTGGCATACCAGAGGTGCATGTATTCGCTGAATTCTTTTCCTGAGCGCTCTCCTGAAATCTTGTTTTCCAGAAACTCCTTTTGAATAGGAGCAGGTCTTGGGCCCCATTGTCCTAATACATCCTGATGCTGAGAAAGACCAATAATAATGGGAATGGAGCGGGCTCCGTTCGTAAGGAACTGATTCATCAATTCAGGATTTTCATCTCGTAGTATGAACTTCAGTTCTATTTGCGGATTCTCCTCAGCCAGTTTGGCAACAAATGGCAGCAGTTGACCAGCATCTCCACACCAGCCTTCGGTAATTACCAACCAGGTCATGGGCTGAGTAATGTCCTTTACTTTCTCGACAAGTTCGGGGTTAAGCTGTCCGATTTTCTCCCACTTCTTCATTCGCTTTTGGCTCATGAGAGCGTAACTGATATAGGATTCAGATTGATTACTACCTGTAGTTTTACCTTCGGCCAGTAAATCATCAATCAATTGACGATAGCTCGAATAGTCGTAAGCTTTTTTAATCAGTTCTGAAGTGATGGACATAACCTTGCTCATTTTTAGAATAATGAGCAAACACTATGTTTAACGGGAAAGGTTCACTTCTTCCCACTCTTTGTAGCGGGAAAGGTCGTCTTTGAATGATTTCCCCAGCCATGCAAGGATAGTTGCGTCATCCAGAAGACCTGCCACCGGAATAAAATCAGGAAGTGCATCAAGGGGTGCAATGAAGTAAAGAAGGCCGGCTATGATCATCACCATGGTTTGCCAGGGCATATCAGGATAGGCGCCAGAAACTGAGTTAGAAACCATTCGGATGATAAGATTCAGATAAGCAACGATCTTCCCTTTCAGGCTATCATCGTTCTCCATTCTATCCAGTTTATCCTGAACCTTCACCAATACATTTTTCAAAGCGCTGGAGTCACCAACAATCTGCATGGCTTTGTCTTTAAAGCGATTGAAAAATCTTTTTTCGGTAGCATTAGGTTCTGTTCTGGCCATATCTTACATCAGTTGTCTTGCTTCAGCCTTTACAAAAGTAAGGGATTCGGCAATGGGATCTGAACTCTCCTTTATCATACGGTCAAATATCGCTTCTGCCAAATCTATTGCATTATTTTTCTCTGTCATTTTTTCAGCAGCGGCCTGCACGAGAGAAACGACATCATTCACTGCAGACTTGGTTCTCTTCCAGGCTTCATCACTTACATATACCTGTTGCGAAAGATTGTGATTCAGCTCTTCTCTGATTTCCCTTTGCAGTAATTGTTGAAATTCAAATGCCGAAATGGAAGGATCACTCAGTCTGAGCAACATGTTATTCGGGGAAACCCTCTCCAGTAACAAAGCCAGACGCTCATAAGCCTGTAGTCTCAAGGGCAAGGTGGTTTCTGTTTGTTTTAGTCGTACTTCTATAAGTTTCTGATCATACTGTTTCTGCAGAAAATTCCGCATCACCAGAAACATGGCGTACATCACTAAAATGGCTGGAACTAAGATTTTGATAAACTCGGTTATATAATCCATAAACAGTTGCCTTAATTATTGGCTCAATTTGGATTTGAAAATAGTGAGAATCTACAATAGGTATTAAGTTTACACCAGAAATGCAGAAAAATTCTACAATCCCGGTACCACAACCAGTTAAACTGACAGATAAAGCCATTGCTGAAGTGAGGAATATTATGGAAAACAAAAATATTCCCGAAGGCTATGGCCTGAGGATTGGAGTAAAAGGTGGTATGGGTTGTGCCGGCCTTGGCTATATGCTGGGATTCGACAAACCCAAGGAAGGTGATATTAACTATGAGGTAGAAGGCATACCGGTTCATATAGAAAAGAGGCAAACCATGTACCTTATTGGTCTGCAGGTAGATTTCTATGAGGGCAGTGACGCCAGAGGCTTTACCTTTATCAGTCCCGGCCAGACCTAATACCTACTCACAACACACACTCATTGAAAAAAGACATCTACATTTTAGGCACCGGACTTTCTCATAATGGATCGACCGTACTCTTAAAAAATGGTCACGTTCTGGTAGGCATAGAGAAAGAACGTCTCAGCAGAATTAAACATGATGGAGGAAACGACACACTGACCGTTAATTATTGCCTTGAGACGGCTGGTATAAGTCTGAAAGAGGTAGATCTCGTAGTACAGTGTGAAAACTTTGTTATCCCATCGAAAAATCGGTTCAAAGGACCACGTGTTTTTGAAGATTTCCCCGAAGACCGGTTCATCTCAATCTCCCATCACCTGGCTCATGCTTATAGTGCCATAGGCACCTGTCCTTTCGAAGAGTTCAATGTTTTGGTAATCGATGGCTGTGGTAGCCCATATGATCAATGCACTGAACCGACACTACCTTCACTGGAATCATTGGCATTGAGTTTAAATGAGGGACTGATCTGTGAAAAAGACAGCTTTTACCATTATGATGGGAAAAAGCTCCACACAGTCTTTAAAGATTTCAGCCCATTCAACACCCGGAAGTCTGGCTGGCTTCCCACCACCAATCATTCTATTGGGGGCTTTTATTCAGCCATCAGCCATTACTGTTTTGGTAATATGGATGATGTTGGAAAACTGATGGGGTTAGCTCCTTTTGGCAAACGGGCTATTGAGCATGAGGCTTTTGAATTGAAGGAAGGCCGTGTATTCCTGAAGTCTGATTGGGACAAACCTCTAATTCAGGAAGCCAATGACTGGGAAGGATTTAAAGCTAATCGACAACATTATGCCGATATGGCCTTTTGGGCTCAAAGACAAGTTGAAAAGGCCTTACTATATGTCTTTCAATCACGCTTAAAGAACAAAGACGTCCTACCCCTGGCCTA
Organism: Roseivirga sp.; assembly: GCF_965216855.1. Lineage (NCBI taxonomy): Bacteria > Pseudomonadati > Bacteroidota > Cytophagia > Cytophagales > Roseivirgaceae > Roseivirga > Roseivirga sp. Next base: position 1,417,786 of record NZ_OZ244204.1, read on the forward strand.
TTCAGGAGGGGTTGCGCTGAATGCTGTGGCCAACAGCCTGATACTAAGGTCAGGACTGATCGATAAGCTGTATATAGAACCTGCTGCCGCTGATAATGGGCTGGCCCTCGGCTGCGCCTATTACGGATGGTTAGAAATACTTCAAGGGAAAAGGCAAGCTCACAATGGCAATACCTGCTTCGGGAAAAGCTATACTTTCGATTTAAACAATCAATTCAAGAATGAGCTTCAATCATGTTCTGTAAAAGAAATGGACGAAGAAGAACTGGTTGCAACTACCGCCCGTCTGATCAAAGAGAATAAAACGGTAGGCTGGTTTCAGGGAGGTTGTGAATTTGGGCCACGCGCCTTAGGCCGAAGGTCCATACTGGCCAACCCGGGCAACAAGGACATGCAAGATCATATCAACGCCAACATCAAATTTAGAGAAGACTTTAGGCCATTTGCACCCGCAATATTGATTAATGAGCTTTCTCGCTTATTTCTGGACCAGTTCGATAGCCCATATATGATTCTGATTGACAGACCTCAGGAAGACGCTTATGAACAGCTAGCCGCCACCATTCATGCCGATGGTACCTCCAGAACACAAACCGTAGATGCCGGCTGGAATCCCAGATTCTATCGGCTACTGGAAGCCATTAAAGCGGAAACCGGTACCGGTGCTGTTTTAAATACCTCATTCAATAGAAAAGGACAGCCTATGGTGGAACAGCCGTACGAGGCCATTGAGCTTTTTCTAAATTCGGCATTGGACGTTTTGGTTATAGAAAACCATCTTATTTGTAAGTAATCTTTCGTTTATTAGCGCCAAAATTGAAGCCTTGGAAGACTCACTTTACGACATCATTGTCTTGACAGACGACCGCTATGTCAACCCTGAAAATCCTAACTGGTACATTCAGAATATCCTGCAGGAAGATGGCCTTGTGGTAGAGGCCCTCAAGGCCAAGGGATATCGAGTGGGCAGGAAAAGCTGGAGCGATCCGGACTTTGACTGGTCTCACACCAGGGCCATAGTTTTCCGCACAACCTGGGACTATTTCGATCGATATGAGGAATGGAAAAACTGGCTTGAATCGGTCAGTCAGGTAACTGAAATGATCAATCCATATGAACTCATTCGTTGGAACATGGACAAACACTATCTGTCTGACCTACAAGAGAAAGGAATTAATATCCCTGAAACACATTATGTAGAAATAGGAGTCACTACCACGCTTACTGCCCTGTTTGCCCAAAAAGGCTGGACAGAGTGTATTCTCAAGCCTTGTATTTCAGGAGCAGCCAGACACACTTACAGAATTGACCTGAGCAATATCCATGAACATGAAGCCACTTTTCAACAACTCATTCTGGAAGAGGCAATGATGCTTCAACCCTTTCAGAAAAATGTGGTTGAAAAAGGAGAGATTTCATTGATGGTTATGGGAGGACAGTTTACCCATGCCGTACTCAAAATAGCTAAACCGGGAGACTTCAGAGTACAAGACGACTTTGGCGGGACGGTTCATGAATATGAGCCAACTGCGGAAGAAATTGCCTTTGCTGAAAAAGCGGTAGCTGCCTGCTCGCCTCAACCATTTTACGCAAGAGTTGATATCATCCGTGACAATCAGGAAAACCTGGCTGTGATTGAAATGGAGCTAATAGAACCCGAGCTATGGTTCAGGCTCAAGCCTGAAGCAGCCGAGGTTTTGGCCCGATCTATTTCTATCTGATTGAAGCCTTCCTTCTTAAAAGACTCACTAATAATTTTACCTTGTTTGTAGAGAGGTTGGCACGGAAAGACAGATATATTCCATTGTAAACCGCAGTTTAATCTGAGCCAAGAGAATAAAGGCATTTGAAATGCTTACCTCTGCAGTCCTCGTTACAAACGAGGACCAGTTAAAATGACTGATTATCTCATTCTATTGGGGAATAGTTCTAAAGATTGAGTTATTGACTTAGTCAGAATTTAAACCTATTTGTAATAAAGTACTTCATATCTCGACCTCGTTTGTAACGAGGTTTTTAGAGAAAGGCGTGTATACGCCCTCATATAACCTCAGTTTTTACCAGACCCTTACCTCCTGCATAATCAATTGCACTGCTATAAAGGTAATGTTCTGGACTAGCAACCAGGTGTGCTCTAACTGGATTCATATGAATGTAATTAATCTTACTCAGGGCATCGATGTTTTGAAGACTCACTGCATGATTACCATCCTTCCAAAGCTTAAAATTCTCAGCTCTTCGTGTACGTCTGGCCTCGAAACCAAATTTATCCAGAAGCCAATCTTTTCTGCTTTCCGGAATTTCCTGTATCAAGTCCAGAATTCTTTTTGATGTAAATTTCTTGAAGTCTCTTAGAAAAGCAGACATACCAACAGGAGCATCAACACGACCGACCAAATGCACATGATTCGACATGATAACCCAGGCATTGATCTCTAGTTTTTTAAATTGAATGCAGTAATTCAATGAATCTACAATGACATCTCTGTAATCCACACGTGTAAAAATGTCAATCCAATGGATAACAGTAATTGTCAAAAAATAGTAGCCAAATTGATCCTGTATCTTGTAAGTGTCTCCTGACATGATACTTAATTATTTATTTTTAATATTAAATATAATTTTTAAATGTAAATTAAAACAATCTAACACAGCAATACTGTCAAGTTCCTTTTCAGAAACACTTAGCGCGAAGGCATTTAAAGGCTAATCTGACAGTCCTCGTTACAAACGAGGACCAGTTAAAGTTTTCATTGAAGTGGCTAGCCAAGTATTTTCAAATCATTTATGCAACATAGTTGCATTTAAATTTCACATGAGTACCTTTGAACTCAAAGAAACTCAAAATGATGCAATACGATGTAATTGTGGTAGGTGGCAGCTACTCTGGCCTTTCTGCGGCCATGACCCTTGGACGTTCCCTACGAAAAACATTGATCATAGACTCGGGCAAACCCTGTAATCGATATACACCCCACTCGCATAACTTCATTACCCATGATGGCCGTAAACCAGCAGAAATTGCAAGCCTGGCTCTGGAACAGGTGTTAAAGTATGATACTGTTGAGTTCAAGTCGGGTTTAGTAACCCAGGGAAAAAAAACACAAGATGGATTCCAAATTTTAACTTCTGATGGAGAACAATTCACCACCAAACGACTCATTATTGCTTCAGGCCTGAAAGATTTACTCCCTGAAATTCCCGGCTTATTAGACTGTTGGGGTAAAAGTGTTATCCATTGCCCCTACTGTCATGGTTACGAAGTGCGAATGGAAAAGACCGGTATCCTGGCCAGTGGCGATATGGCCCACCACTATGCCCAGCTAATTTCTCACTGGACTCAAGAGTTGAGTATTTTTACTAATGGTCCTCATCATCTCACGGACGAGCAATTGGAGTCTATTACTAAACACGGCATTCCAATTATTGAAACAGAGGTACAGGAAATATTTCACGACAAGGGACAGATAAACGAGTTACTGTTAAAGGATGGGTCAAGACACCCGTTGAAAGCTATTTATCATGGGCCACGCTTCGAACAACATAGTCCATTGTCTGAACAGCTCGGCTGTGAACTAACAGATCATGGCTTAATCAAAGTAGACCCACTTCAAAGAACAACAATTCACGGAGTCTCTGCCTGTGGAGATGCTTCCAATATGCGCTCTGTGTCAGTAGCCGTTTCTTCAGGAACAGTGGCAGGTTCTGGAGTCAACTACGACATGATTCTTGAAAGCTTTTAATATAGATATTCGAATGCCGAATGATAGCCATTGATTTGCTGTGCATAATCAATCACGGCATTATAAAAAGGGTCCTTTCCCAGGGTACCTGAGTCACCAATAATGACAAGACGCGTTTTGGCCCTGGTCATGGCAACATTCATTCTTCGGTATTCCTTCAGAAAGCCGATCTCATTTTTATCGTTAGACCGAGTCAGGCTGATATAGATAATGTCTCGTTCCTGCCCTTGAAATGCATCGACTGAATTGATGCTGATTTGCTCACGGACATCATCGAGACCACCTGCATCTTTGACTAGGTCTCTGAGTACTTCAACCTGAGCTTTATAAGGAGCAATAATACCGATAGAAGAACTCTCGAGTTGATTCTCTGTTAAATGTCTGACCAGCAACGATGCCTCCTCCTCATTATAAGTACTAAGCGTTTGCTTCTTTACTTTTTCGGTAAAGCCGGTACCAGCAGTATCTATGAAAATGAAATGATCGTACTCAGCCGCCCTTTCTCGTTCTACAACTGAATCGGCTGTAATCAAACCACCCTGATAAAAGTATTTACTGGAAAACTCCATAATCTGCGGATGCATTCTATATTGAGTCTCCAACATAACAGAGGCAGAAGGTATCTTCATAGCCTTCTCAAACAAGGTGTTCTCCAGTCCTTCCTTAGCGGCCTTGATCGACTTTACTGTTGGAGGTAACTGCAGATGATCTCCTGCCATTACCACCCGGAAAGCCTTTCGTATGGCAATCCATGCTGCCGGTTCCAGGGCTTGAGAAGCCTCATCGATAAAGACAGTTTTGAACATTCGTTCATTGACCAATGAATGAGTAGAACCAACCAGTGTACAGGCAATCACCTGTGCTCTATCCAGCAAGTCTTCCGTAATATGACGTTCAATATGATCTGCATCCTCTTTCAACATTCTGGCTTCCTTGCGCAACAGATTACGTTGCATTCGCTCATGGCTGCCAAAATTACGCTTATACTTACCGGCCATTCTGCGGTATTCCTCAGAGCGCTTTCGAATCTCACGCAACTCCTTAAAGTAGCCATGCCTGGAAATCTTGACATCAAGGCTATTCTCAATTACCTCCGGAGTGAGTCTGGCCGGGTGACCCAGCCTAAGGACATCCAGCCCCATACTATCCAGCTTCTCTACTAACAGATCAACCGCTGCATTGCTCTGCGCACAAACCAATACCTGTTTCTCGCTTTTTACTACTTCCTTAATAGCATTGACCAAAGTAGTGGTCTTTCCCGTTCCGGGAGGGCCATGTATAACGGCCAGATCCTGCGCATTAAAAATATTAGTCAATGCTTTGTTCTGGCTGTCATTCAGGTTGACAGATTGAAACTCAAAACCATTTTTGAAAGTCGGAGCCTTTGCGCCATAGAAAGTCTCACGCAAATCAGCCAATCGTCCATGCTCTGCATTGAGCACTTCTTTAAGGGCTTTGTGCATTTCGCGGTAACTGCCCTCATCAAACAATAGATTAACTCCCAGTTTGCCATCATAGATCCAATCAGGCAGGTCGTCCTGATTGATGACAATCTTCATCTTATGCTCCCTGATATAACTCACCACCCCTTGTGTTGAGCAACTATCTTCGTCATGTCCGGAAAACAAGTTGACAACGGCTCCGGACTGAAAGGCGTGATTCTGTTCTAAATGTGAAGTTCTTTCCAGCTCAATGGTATACCTTTCACCGGTACTAATGAAGTGGTTAGTCTTTACTACAGGATACCAGGTAACACCTTGCCTTCTTCTTTCATCGAGAGAAGTATTCAGCATTTTCTGCTGATACTGGGCATAATCTTCATCCTTCTCAATTGTCAGAAGGTCTATCAATCGGGATATTTCGGCCTGTGCTGGAGTCATTGCTTAGATAGGCCGCAAGATGGTGGATTGTTCTGATATAGAATAAGTCTTTGCACACTTTGCTAGTTCGGTGATCAAAATAAATAGCAAAGAATATAAGGAGCGAAGATTTATCGAGCTCTGACCATCGTTATTTTCGATTGCTCAATTTTCGCCTTGATTGGTGGATTCTTCTTAGCCACCGAAACTTTTACTTCGGTGACATGTGGAAAGCTTTCAAAACATTTATTGATGATTCTTCCTGCCACATGTTCCAATAGTTTTGACGGAATCTCCATCTCCTTTTGCACTAAACTGTGGAGTTCTTCATAATTAACTGTACCTGAAAGTTCATCTGTATCGGCAGCCTGGTCAAAAGAAGTAGTCAGGGCAGCGTCTACCACAAAATGGTTACCCTTTTCTCTTTCCTCCTCATAAAAACCATGAAAGGCATAGAACTCCATGCCTTCCAGTGCCACGATATCTTTATTCATTGATTCGTAAAGGTTGGAATGAATATTATTGACCTGGAAAACTGAAATTAGTCGAACTGATCGAAGAATGAACCCTTCTCTTTATTGTCAGAAGCATCTTCCATCACCTCTTCTTTTTTAGGCTCTTTTTTAGCCTCAGGTTCTTTCACCTTTTCTTCTTGAGGTGTTTCCGCCACAGGCGCCTCATCAATGTCCTCAACCATTTCTATGGTTTCCTCATCGTCTGAATCTTCGACCATTTCATCTATACTGGCTTCTGCTTCTTTCTTCTCGTTGTGGGCGATGATTTTGTTCACATCTACGGGAGCCACATTGTCATTGACCTCCCTTGCGAGCTCCTTTGCCTTCTTCAGGTGGGGTTTAATATCTGCTGGAAAGTCTTCATGTCGACCGATCTTTGAAAGAATGTCTTCTGCCAACATTTTGAGATCGGAAATCAAGGATGATTTATTGGCATCCATACTTCTGAACACCTGTTCCAGTTGACGAATTTCGTCTTCCATATCATCGACAATCATGCGTGCCTTATCTTCGGCATCTTCAATGATAGACTTGGCTCTGGACTTAGCTTCGCTCATAAGAGCATCAGCCTTCATCTCCGTCTCACGCATGTGTAGTTCTGCTGTTCTGGTAGCCTGTTCAATCATATTGGCTCCTGTATCTTCAGCAGTTTTCAAAGTCTTAAAGAGCGAATTCTCCACTTCTCGTAGTTTCTTCACTTCTTCCTGAGCTGCTTCAAGTTTAAACTTCAGCTCTTTGTTAACATCGTTTAGTTTCTCCCACTCTATGGAAAGTGAGTTTAAAAAGGCCTTAACCTCATCTTTGTCGAAGCCTCTGAAGTTCTTTTCGAACTCCTTTTGTCTAATTTCTAATGGTGTAATATTCATTCCTCAGAAAAATTAAAATTGATATCCCAGATTGAAATACTCCGGTCGTCACTTGCCGACAATAATAGGTTGTTGAAATTGGTCCAAAGTACTTTATTGACAGAAGTACCGTGACCTGCGTGTCTCGCCTTATCGATCACTTTGAGCAGTTGGAAAGTCCTGGCATCCCAGACCTTTATGGACTTATCCATGCTACAAGTTACAAAATGTTTACCATCAGCACTAAAAACCAGGTGGTTAATTGCATACATATGCGCCACAATCGATTGTTTGAGTGCATAAGCCTGACTCACTTCCCAAACTTTCAGGTGGGCATCTCTGCTACCACTGATAAGGTAACGTTGATCTGGTGAATATTGTACTGTGAAAACAGATATTTTATGTGCCTGAATAACCTTTTTCTCACTGAGGTTCTGAAGGTTATAAATTCTGATACAGTTATCACTAAACCCAACAGCCAATTCCTGATTGACCTCAGAGATTGCTATACAACGGGCGCTTTGTTCAGATCCTCTGATTACTTTCACCGTCTCCAGAGTAGTGAGGTTTAATACATGAACTTCGCCATTGCCCAGGGCACAAAAGACATGGTCATTAACTACTTTAATATCGAATATCTGAGTGTTACCCAGTTTAATTGATCCCTTCTCTTTTCTTTCAGTTAGATCGATGATATGTATACCATCGAAATTCTGACCCACAATCAAGGCATTTCTCTCCGGATAATAACATAGGGCATATACCGAGCTGGGTACTTTGGCCAACATGCGTCCATTTTCCAAATCGTTCAAATCCCACTGAGCAATAACCCCATCTCCTCCTGATGAAAAAAAGAGATGTGGCTCAGGACCTTTCTCAAGAATATAAACACAATCCTGGTGTCCAGCCAGGGTCTCTACTTTAGTGACTTGAATTTTAGACATATCTTTGGACTTTGTTGAATGGGTTACAAAGCTAAGAAGCAGCCAATCAAAATTTTAGAAAGCGCATGCCTATTATAAAAAAAGGTGAAGCTGAACCACATATTAAGTTTGCCATTTGGGAGATTGTAGAGAGGGAAGAGGAATTGCTTTCCATTTTGGGCAGTAGTATTGCCGATGAAACCCCTTTAACCGACATTAAAGTTGAGAGCAGAAGAATGGAGTCATTAGCCGCCAGATGTGCTCTAAGGTCTCTACTTGAACCGCTCGGTAAATTTGAGATCTACAAGGATCAATTTGGCAAGCCTCATTTAAGAGATGAAAGTATTGGCTTGTCTATCTCACATGCCAAGGGTTTTGCTGCAGCTGCTATTAACCTTAACGGACCTATTGGTATTGACATCGAACATGAGAGGGAGCAGGTCATAAAAATAGCTCATAAATTTGTCCACTCAACGGAGAGAGTTTGGGTTGAGCAAGACATTCACAAGCTAACGCAAGTGTGGTCAGCTAAGGAAGCTTTGTATAAGTTGCATGGAAGAACCCAGCTTGCCTTTGCTGAACAACTCATTACCAAAAACCTGCATGAACCTCATGGTGAAGGACGCATTATAGAGAAAAAAGAAGGTGTATCACTATATAAGCTTTACCAGCCAGCAGACACACCTATTATTACCGTTCTCGCCTACTAATTTAACCTAGCTTTATTAACCCCATTCTTACAGTTATTGCAATACTGTTGTAGCGCCTTTTATCAACCTCCAATTACGTGATATATATAAAAAATACTTATGTAACCATTTATTTTTTATCCTTTATAACATTACATTATTATATATTTAATTATCATTTTTAAATTTATTGTTATGAAAAAGAAGAGTATCCTTTTAGTATGTGCGTTGGCACTATTCGGAACTGCTATACTTCCCGGCTCGGCACAAGCCTGGAGAGGCAAAACACAAACCACACATTACATTGATAAAGAAGGGGACCATGTAGACGTAGTATCTTGTCGTTATCACCTCTTTATCAAAGAGTGTAACAGCGGTGAAGGCGATGTGATCCCTGATCCTCAACACTAAACCATACGCTACTATTAACATCACCAAACAACTAAAAACGGGCCTTGTAAAAAAGCCTGTTTTTAGTTACTAACAACACCACGTCTGATTAAATAAACCTCCGATAAAGAGTACAATAACTTACATGAAGCAGTTTTATACTTTATTTTTTATCTTCTTAATAGGCTGTGGTAATACAGAGTTAGTTAACAGAGAATTTCTGCAGGCTTGTGCAAATCAAACCCAAATGACTGAAAGGTCATTTACAGCTGTTCGGCAAAAGCTTACCCCCATTGAAGTTGGTCCAGAGCATCATAAGCCAATGGCTGCCTATTCTATCCTTAATACAGACAAAGCTTCCTATGTCCTGGCTACATCTCCGGGAAATCAGGAGTTCACAATTTATGACATCACACATGGAGAGATAATTAAAAACACCAAACTAGATTACCCCCCTCTTGAGATTGGACAAGCAACCTTCAAATCATTCGACTCTATCTACTTTCAACTACCAATGAAGAATACTATAATCAGGTTTGACAGTGCGGGAGTAGTAGGCGAAAAAACAATCATCAAGGACATTCAAACTGATTGGCAAGTGAGAGGAAATCCTCCTGGCTTCTTTAACGAGATACATCAGGCAGAACTCAAGTTTCTAAGCCGCAACCGGGTTATTTCAACACTCAATACATTTGGCTTCTGGTATTACCGAAACAAAAAAGATATTAAGCTATTGGCCGAACTCGATCTTGATAAGAGTCAAATGACCTCAAATTTTTCCAAAATGGCTACGGCTTTGACAAAAGCACCCATAGAGCTTCACGATATGTACACCATGCCTTATATGGAACACTATCAGGGATACATATACGTAAGTTACCCTTATGATCACAACCTTTATAAGTATGATGCCACTACAAAAGAACTCGTAAAAACCACTTGTCTTTCAAGCCAGTTTATTGGTGAATTAGGAATACCATTGGAACTCAATCACTCAGATCAGGAGAACATCAATTTCCAGATTTCAAATGCTTACTATGGTAAGATTAACTTCCATTCAACTCCAGGAATATTCAGCAGGGTAGTTTTCCATGAAAAAGACCTTTATAAAAGTGATGGCAAGTTAAATCGATCAGCTTGCGACAGGACTTATTCCTTAATCCTATTCGATTCAGAGTTAAACTTATTATCAGAAATTGATCTGCAAAATCTTGATCTTTGGAATAGAGCCCTACCTACCCCAAGTGGTTATGTTGTACCTGGTATTTGTCAGGAAAGCTCCGGGGAAGACTTCTTTGAATTTAATATTAAATATGACCTGGAAGAAATCATCAATTAAGGCAATACTGATTGTACTTGTCGCGATAAGTACATCTTTGAAAGGTCAGGATTTGGATAGTGATATTTTCTTTTGTCACGAAAACCTGGAGATAAGAGAGTTGTGGCCAGTGACCAACGAACAATTTGTAGCCAATATCAGATACCAAAGCAAAAACCAGTTTACTGGTGAGCGTCTGATCAGCTCCAATATGTTCTTACTCTTCGATAAAACTCACTTAATAACAGACACGGTATATGTTAGTGGATTGAATAAGACTTTGAATATACTGGATGAAAGCACAATCTCCATCAGCAGTAATTATACAACTAACATCTACAACATTGGAGACGGGCAATTCAACCTGGTTTCCAAGAATACTCCGAATCAGGAGTCAACTGAAAAAGATGAGTATCTAATTGGCTCCATTAATGGCCTCAACCTTGGATATATTAGTAAGGCAAAAGACCGAACCCAAAAAAGAAATAAAAAAAACATACCTCAATATTTCTATCTCAACCAAAATGGGGAAAGAATTTTTATCAACTCAGGTGAAGAAAAAGTAGTCGGAGACCAATGGGAGTCATTCTTAAGCAGGTTTCCATTCGCCTTGGGAGATGTCAGTCAATATAAAGATGAGCTCTACTTTAACATCCCCATGGCTGGAAGGTGTTACATTCTCAATTCAAAAAGCAAAAAAGTCAAAACTGTCATCTTCCCAGAAGATGGAGCCAATAGCTGGTTTCTCACTATAGATAAAATGAACGGCACTCATTTTCTAATTGCCCATAAAGCAGACAACAGCTTCGATATATACCAGATAGACTTAAAAACCAATTCCAGGACCTTACTTACTAATGTGATGGGCTATATGGATTTGATTCATGATAGTAAAGTCATGTATAGAAAGACCTTAACCGAAGGTGAGAAAGAGTTCTACTGCTACTACTACCGATCAGTCTATACTAAAAAATGAAAAAGCCCACATTCCTCCTTATTCTCATCCTTTTATCTGCTTGCTCGAAAGAAAGCTCAAGTGATTACCCTTATGCCAGCGGTCTCGAGTGGTTTCTTCAGGAGGAGTATAACATGAACTTAGTCTCTTTGAATAATGAAGAACTATTATTTGTGAATGTTTCCTGCGATGACTGCATGTTATCTAAATTGGGTATTCTGGAAAAAAAGGAATTTACCAAAGACCTCAAAATTTTCTTTTTAGGAGACACCACCTACAGCCAAATAGTTAGAAACTATCAGAACAACAACTCCTTTTTCGACCTCAATTCCTCCTTCTATGATTACGAAACGGGAATCAGTTCAGCTCCATTATTACTGAAGATAGAAGATGGCATCATCAGAAAACACCTATTTCTTTCAGATAATAATCAAGAAGAGATTATCACTTTCCTATCTAAAGGTATTCAATAGCCTGATTTCTCTCCTTGATGACACAAAGCTAAAGTGATAGACGCTGCTATTTGGACTCAATAATTTTCAACATCTCTTCTACCTCATTAACCTTATCAGTATGTCCAAGCTTTTCATGGGCATTGAGTAGGTTTCTCAAAACACGGGCAACAATTTCGGTATTATCACATGGTTCATAAAATTTATCATGCGGAGCCAATCTAAGGTTAGTCAGGTACTCATCAATCTCCTTTTTCGAAAAAACCAATCCTCTATTAAAGGCATTGATATAGAATTGTACATCACCCTCTTTATAAGTCATCACAAACAGGTTAGGCAAATTGACTCCGTACACTGGAAGGCTCAGTTTTTGAGCGACCAGCATATAGATGATGCACAACGATATTGGATTTCCCTTACGAGTCTGAAGGACTACATTGAGCATGGAGTTTCCGGGGGAATGAAAATTCTTGGTATTGGCTCCAAACTTCAACTTATTAAAAAGCACAGAGTTTATGAGCTTAATCTGATCTACAGGGTGAAGATCCGTTTTAAACTCCATCCATACATCATAATAAATCTGCTCAATTTCCTTAGACAGTTGCTCCAGTTCTATATCGGGATATTGATACGTATTGATCAACCACATGCCTTCCAGCAAGTCTTTACCTCCCTGAACTTTCCAGGCATAAAGCTTCTCTTTGGTCAGTTCAAACTGAAGACCATGTACAAGCTCTTCAATTCGTTTCTGAACAACAGGGTTAAAACTATTCTCCCACTCAAACTCCAGGTACGGAATAATGTAAGTACCCAGGGCCATTATCCTATCTTCCACATGCTGAACTACTTCTGTATCATCATCATCGAGAAGTGATACCAGCGCCTTTAACTCGCTGTTGTTCAAATTATTCGACTCTTCCATTGTTAAGTTTGAATCACACCAACATTGAAGGCTTGTTCAATGGGAGCATGATTCGCAGCTTCTATTCCTTGTGATATTACTTTTCTTGTTTCTTTCGGATCGATGATGCCATCTACCCACAATCTAGCCGCAGCATAGTATGGGCTCATTTGCTCGTCATAACGGGCTTTAATTTCCTCCAGCAGCTCTTTTTCTTCTTCGGGACTGATTTCCTTCCCCTGAGCTTTCAGTGTTGATACCTTAATCTGCAGCAAGGTTTTCGCGGCTGACGCTCCACTCATTACTGCAATCTGAGCCGTTGGCCAGGCGTAGATAAGACGAGGGTCATAGGCCTTACCGCACATGGCATAGTTGCCTGCACCAAAAGAATTCCCCGTAATGATGGTGAATTTTGGTACAACGGAGTTGGCCATGGCATTAACCATTTTGGCTCCATCCTTAATAATGCCTCCATGCTCCGCACGACTGCCCACCATAAAACCGCTGACATCCTGCAAAAAGACCAATGGGATCTTACGTTGATTACAGTTCATGATAAACCGCGCTGCTTTATCTGCAGAATCAGAGTAAATAACTCCTCCCATCTGCATCTCGCCTTTCTTCGATTTAACAACCACGCGCTGATTAGCGACAATGCCCACTGCCCAACCATCGACTCTGGCATAGCCACACACAATCGTCTGCCCATATTTCTCTTTGTATTCATCAAACTCAGAACCATCAACCATTCTGGCAATCAGTTCTCTGACATCATATGGCTTCACACGATCCTGAGGCATTAGCCCATAAATTTCATCTGGGTCCTTTTCAGGTGCTTTAGGTTCCTTCCTGTCAAAACCAGCTTTTTCGAAAGCACCAATCTTGTCGAAGATTGATTTGATATAATCCAGGCAAGACTGATCATCAGGAAACTTGTTGTCTGTAACACCTGAAATTTCACATTGAGTGGTAGCGCCTCCTAGTGTTTCATTATCGATATCTTCTCCAATGGCTGCTTTTACCAGATATGACCCTGCCAGGAAGATAGATCCGGTTTTATCCACGATAGCGGCTTCATCGCTCATAATAGGCAGATAGGCCCCACCGGCAACACAGCTACCCATAATGGCAGCTACCTGTATGATGCCCATGGATGACATCTTCGCATTATTTCTGAACTGTCTTCCAAAGTGTTCCTTATCAGGGAAAATCTCATCCTGCATTGGCAGGAATACACCTGCACTATCAACCAAATAGATGATTGGTAAGCGATTCTCTATGGCAATCTCCTGAGCTCGCAGGTTCTTTTTAGCCGTAATCGGAAACCAGGCTCCTGCCTTTACTGTAGCATCATTAGCGACAATCACACATTGACGACCACTAACCTTACCAATTCCGGTAACTACTCCACCTGAAGGACAACCACCTACATCATTGTACATGTTGTCACCAGCAAAAGCTGCCACTTCCAAAAAGTCTTCAGGATTGTCGATCAGATAGTCTATTCGTTCTCTCGCAGTAAGTTTCCCCTTCTTATGCTGAGATTCAATCTTCTTTTCTCCTCCTCCGAGCTTTACTTTTTTCAGCTTATCATTCAGCCGATAAATCAGCTGACGCATCTGATCGTCATTCTTGTTGAAATCTAAATTCATCCAATTTCCTTTGTGAGTTACTCTATTCCATTACAGTTTACTGATCTAAAAATAGACCCGCACACTCAGAAATCAAACCTGAAAAAAGAGCTTCTGTTTAGAAAGGTTATTTGTTAGACGATCGGCCATCGGCTGGCGGACGATTTTTCCTTCCAAATATAGAGAAGTGCATGTAGCGCTTCGGATTGTAGCGCAAATCGATCATCAGGCTATCCAGGTCTGACATGGTCTGATTCAAAGTATTGTAGAGGGAATCGTTGGTCATCAACTTACCCAATGTCCCTTCATTAGAGTTGAGTTGAGTAAGGAATCTTTCTGTACCAAGCAGAACAGAATCAATTTTAACCAATCTGCTTTCAATATCTACAGCATTGAGCTTTTCACCCAGCTTTTTGTATTCATTCATTACTGGCTTAATGCCCCCCATAGCCACCACCAATGAATCTGTAACATAGTCCATTTTCAGCCTGAGCTGCTCCAAGGTTCCTTTAGCTTCTTCGGTCAATGAAACTGCATTTTGGGAAAGAGCCGCCAGATTGCCCAAAGCAAGTTCGATTGTATCCTTTTTGTTAACAAAGGGTTCGAGTGCATCACTGATCTGGTTAACCAAAGAAGTCAATTGATTGGCTGCAGAAAGGCCTTCCTGAGTTAATAGCTCAGTAATACCTCCGTCAATTTCTCCTACAAGCGTATCTCCGCTTTCCAGCAAACGGGTTCCTCCCTGGTGAATCATCAACTGAATTTCAATTCCACCCAGAAGATCAGGTTTAGCCAATCGGGCGTAAGTACTATCTGTAAGCTTAATGGTCTTATCTACAGCAAGGGTAACTAATATCTCATTATACTGATCATTAGAAAACTTGCGTTCAACCACGCTTCCAACATCTAAACCATTGAGTATAATTCTATCTCCCTTGTTGAGACCACTTACATTCTGATATTTTACATAGTAGGTATTGAGTGGTGAAAACACATCAAGCCCTCTCAGGTAATTAAAACCTATATAGAGCACTGCGGCCATTAAAACCACAAACAAACCAACCTTGAATTCCTTACCTTTAGCCACTAGTCGTCTAACGTTTTCTGATACTCAAAATAGTCGCGGATTGCTCTAAAAATTGCTGAAGCTATATACTCCTGCACGCTTTCAGTAGAGAGCTCCTTCTCCTCCTTTGGATTGGAAAGATAACCTATTTCTACTAAAACACTTGGCATTGCTGTATTCCATAATACCCAAAGACTAGATTGCTTTACTCCCCTGCTCTTCCTTCCGGCCCTTTTTTCAAACTGCTCTTCAATATTCTGAGCCAGGATTATGCTGTTTTCCTGATATGCTTCCTGCATGATTTCGAACATGATATTTACCTCCGGAGAGTTAGGATCGAAACCCTGATATTTCTCAGCATAATCTTCTTCCAGCAAGATTACCGAGTTCTCGCGCTTTGCTACTTCAAAGTTTCTTCCCTCATTTTTAGTTCCCATCACATAGGTCTCGGTACCATAAACATGATCGTTTCCAGCTGGCATAGCATTTGCATGAATGGACACGAATAAATCCGCTTCAGCTTCATTAGCCATAGTCGCTCGAACTGCAGGGTGGCTGTATTCATCAGTAGTACGCGTAAAAATTACCTCAATGTCTTTAGCATACTGTTCTATGTATTCTCCTACTTTTTTGGAAACGGCCAGTACAACGTCCTTTTCCTTCACTTTAGATCCGCGGGTTCCCCAGTCTTTACCACCATGGCCCGGATCGATCACCAGCTTATACTTTTTCTTAGCCGACTGCGCCAACGAATTGTTGTCAACAACAGCCAGCATTGTTAAAAGAACTAAAGGAATCAGATAAAATTTCACTTTGATGCGCATGAAACGGCTGATTGAGATAACTTTACGCAAAAATCTGAAAAATTCCGAAAAACCGAAATTCAGCTTGTTTTCAAACGGAAAAATATATCTACTTCTCATTTTTGTTTTTTGTTCCTTTGTGACCAAAGCTCAAACCTCAGGAGCCGGTGAAGGACAGCTACAAAACCGTGCCGAAATTTCAGATACGGTGCAAAGAGATACGATTCCTTCCGGTACCTCAGATTCCCTTCAAGTGGTAGTTAACGGAATTCAGACTACCATTAAATACTATGCTGAAGACTCTATTATTACTCGCCTGATCTCAAATAAAACATTTCTTTATGGCAACGCCCGAATTGAGTATGGTGATATAAACCTGGCGGCAGAAAGAATTATCATAGATAGAAATAAGAATGAATTAACGGCAACCGGGGTACAGGATTCGACAGGCACCTGGCTTGGCAGACCCGTATTCAAAGATGGTCCCGATGTATTTGACACCGAAGAAATCAGATACAATTTCGAATCACAGAAAGCTTACATTAAAGGAGTAGCCACCAAACAGCAGGAAGGTTTCTTGAGAGGTGAGGTGGTAAAAAGGAATGCAGACCAGAGTGCCTACATCAAGGACGGTAAGTTTGTCCCCTGCCCAGATGATCCTGAGGCCGGCACATATATTAAGGCTAAAAAGATTAAGATTAATCCTGGTAAAAACATTATCACAGGGCCTTTTCTCCTCTATGTTGGAGATATTCCAACTCCTATAGGACTACCTTTTGGTTACTTCCCCGACACACAAGAAGCCACTTCAGGCATACTCTTCCCTAAGTATGGAGATGAACAACGCAGGGGACTCTTCCTTAAAGAAGGTGGTTATTACTTTGCGTGGAATGATTATATCCACACGGCCCTGACAGCCGATGTCTATTCTAAAGGCAGCTGGGCTACAACATTAAGATCAGTATACAAGAAGCGCTATAAGTTTACCGGGCAGTTTAATGTTACCTACAACAGAAACCTTACCCCTGAGTATGAACTGGAAAGACTGGATTCAAAGGACTTTTGGGTTTCCTGGTCGCATCAACCTGACTCCAGGGGCAGGAATGCCCGTTTCTCTGCGAGTGTCAATGCAGGTACCAGCACCTACAACCAGAATAACCTGAGCACTACCAATATTTCCAACAATATTAGATCTGAATTCAGATCTAATATCCAGTACAGCGGTACTATTCCCCGCAGCCCATTCAGTTATTCCTTCAGTGCACGTCACAACCAGAATGTGCAAACCGGTATTATCGATGTGGCTTTGCCGGAGATGTCACTGAATATGAACCGTATCTATCCTTTCAAAGGAGCAGAGGCTGATGTCCTTAGCAAAATCAACCTGGGATGGAGATTCAATGCTTCCAATCAAATCACTAACATTGTGAGACCGGGCTCGGCTGGCTTTGACATTGCCAATAGAGCTACGGCAGTAGACACCATTACTGTGGGTTTTGACACATTGGGCGAACTGCTGGACAATGCAAAAAATGGAGCCAGACATAATGTAGACTTGTCAACCTCCTTCAGTTTATTGGAACACTTTAACTTTTCTCCTGCCTTTAGACTGGAAGAATTATGGTATCTGGAAGAACTTCAGTATGAATTTCTGGAAGATCAGAATGCAGTAAAAATAGATACAGTCAATGGTTTCAGCAGGGCAATGACTTACTCTGCCAGCGTAAGTATGTCTACCCAGATTTACGGTATGTTCAACATGAAACGCAGCCGCAGAATCGAAGCCATCAGACACATTATGAGTCCCACCATCAGTTTCAGCTATAGACCTGACTTCAGTGACCCCAAATATGGATACTATCAGGAAGTACAGGTAGATACAACCAACGGAGGCAGCACAAGACTTCTTTCAAAATACGATGGTTTCCGCTTTGGCACTCCGAGCCTTGGTGAATCGGCCGCACTGGCCTTTGGTGTCAGTAACAAGGTTGAAATGAAGGTAAAGAGTGATACAGCCAACTCGAAAAAGGTAGCACTACTCGAGAGCTTAAACTTTAGTGGTAGCTATAACTTCCTGGCTGATTCGTTCCAGTTGAGTCCCATTGCCATTACCGCCAGAACAACTCTTTTTGATAGAAAACTCAATATCAACGCGGGTGCTACCCTAGATCCATACACCTATTTAACACAAGTATCTGAGACTGGTACTGAAACCTTAAGACGAGTCGATGCTCTTGCCTTTAGATCAGGGCAGGGACTAGGGAAAATTACAAATGCCCGATTCTCATTATCCACTAACCTCAATTCCAGAGCTTCAGCCTCAGCTGGAGCAGGAGGTTTTGGAGGCGAGTCACTGGCTGTTGGAGGCAGTGGCTTCGACAATCAGAACCCTAACGAATTCGGCTCTCTCAACGATGGCGGTGGCGATTTGGCAGCACGAATGGGAGAATACTTCTATGACCCGAATGCCTATGTAGACATTGAAATCCCCTGGAACGTAAGACTGAGCTTTGATTATAATTATCGATGGGCAGCTTCAGGCTCAACCACACGAAAGTCTGTTAAGGCTTATGGGCAACTGGCTCTAACTCCAAAATGGCAAGTCACCTATAATACAGGCTATGATTTCGATGTAAAAGACTTTACCACGACCTCAGTAGGCCTTTACCGGGACCTGGGTTGTTGGGAAATGAGAGCCAACTGGATTCCTTTTGGTGCCTTTACCTCCTACACCATTGATATCCAGATTAAGTCTTCTGTATTGAAGGATTTGAAAATCAGTCGTAGAAGAAGCCAATTCGACAATGGCGCCAGAACCTTCTAATATCCCAAAAACAAAACACCTCACCATCGACCATTGCTGGTCATGATGAGGTGAAAAAAATAATTCCTTGATGACTTAAGCTACTGGTTCGACTGTCAGAGCATCATCGGTCTTTTCAACTTTCGCAAGACCATTTCTTGTCAGTTCCTTAATGGCTTTATCCCATTTCTTGTTAGATAGCCCTGTACTTTCCTTGAAGGCATTAAGATCAGTTTTACCTGCCTGTTTCAAAGTCTCAAGTACAGCTTTTCCTTCTTCACTCAATTCTACAGTCGCCTTTTTCTCAGGCTTCATTTGAGGGAAGAAAAGTACATCCTGAATAGAATTGGAATTGGTCATAATCATAGACAGTCTGTCAATACCTACTCCCAATCCGGCAGTTGGAGGCATACCGTACTCCAATGCACGAAGGAAATCTTCATCAAGCACCATCGCCTCATCGTCTCCTCTTTTTCCAAGCTCCAATTGCTCTTCAAAACGAGCTCTCTGATCGATTGGGTCATTCAGCTCTGAGAAAGCATTACAGATTTCCTTACCGTTACAGATTGCCTCGAATCTTTCAACCAGACCTTCTTTGGTTCTGTGCTTTTTAGCCAGTGGAGACATCTCAACCGGATAGTCGGTAATGAAAGTCGGTTGAATCAACTTCGGCTCGCAATGCTCGCCAAAGATTTCATCAATCAGTTTTCCTTTACCCATTGAGTCATCAACCTCCACTTTGAGGTCTTTAGCTGCGACTCTCAAAGCATCTTCATCCATTTCTGAGATATCTACTCCTGTGAAGTGCTCAATGGCTTCGAACATAGTAAAGCGTTTCCAGGGTCTCTGGAAATTGATCTTGTTTTCACCTACCTGAACTTCAGTGGTACCATGAAGGTCTAGTGCTACCTTTTCAATCATAGCCTCCACCAAATCCATCATCCAGTTATAATCCTTATAAGCTACATACAGCTCAACCTGAGTAAACTCCGGGTTATGGAAACGAGACATCCCCTCATTTCTAAAGTCCTTTGAAAATTCAAAAACACCATCGAAACCACCTACGATCAACCTCTTCAGGTATAACTCATTAGCTATACGCAGATAAAGAGTCATATCGAGTGTATTGTGGTGTGTCTTGAAAGGACGAGCCGCAGCACCACCATATAGTGGTTGCAAAATGGGTGTTTCTACTTCCAGGTAACCTTTATCGGCCAGGAAGTTTCGCATGGAATTGACCAACTGTGTACGCTGCACGAAAGTCTTCTTAACGTGAGGATTCACCACTAAGTCAACATAGCGCTGTCTGTATCTTTGTTCCGGATCAGTAAAAGCATCGTGTACTTTACCCTCCGCATCTGTCTTAGGCAGTGGCAGTGGTTTCAGTGATTTAGAAAGAACAATCAGTTCCTTTACATGTACCGAAATCTCCCCGACCTGAGTTTTGAAAACATGTCCTTTGATGCCAATAAAGTCACCAATACTCAATACCTTCTTGAATACGGTATTATACAGGGTTTTGTCTTCACCAGGACTTACTTCATCTCTGGCCACATAAATCTGAATACGTCCCGTTGAATCCTGAAGCTCAGCAAAAGAGGCTGACCCCATAATTCTTCGGCTCATCATTCTTCCCGCAAGGGTTACTTCCTTGTACTGATCAGGCTGTTTCTCGAAGTTCTTCTTAATATCTGCAGAGTAAGCAGATACCTTAAATGTCTCTGAAGGATAAGGGTTGATACCCAGTTTCTCCAGCTCTTCTTTTTCCTGTCTTCGTTGAATCTCCTGTTCGCTCAATACTTGCATGACGCTTCAAAATTTTGGAGCGCAAAGTTAACGATTCAACTCAATTTATTGTAGTCGAAAAGGGAGAACTAAAACTTATCCTGATGTCCTAACTGTTTTTTGAAAAGCTTTCTTCTGGCAAGTTCCTTTTTGACCAGACTCAACTCCCTTCCACTTTGACCTTTAACAGAAGTGTTTTCATTAGCTCTTCTAATCAAATAAGGAATAGTAGCCTTCAAAGGACCGTAAGGCACATACTTGATGACATTGTACCCTGCATTGGCCAGATTGAATGAAATATGGTCGCTCATGCCGTACAGCTGACCAAAGAACACACGGTGATCATTCTTCTGAAGACCAAACTCATCCATTACCAAAGTAAGCTTATAATTAGACGCTTCATTATGTGAGCCTGAAAACAGACCAATCTGGTGAATATGTTCTACACAATATCTTACAGCCAGGTCATAGTCTCTGTCGGTCGCCTCCTTGTTAGGTTGGATTGGATCTTCATAACCGAGCTCTTCAGCTCTTTCTCGCTCCTTTTCCATATAGGCGCCACGCACGAGTTTCGCCCCTAGCCTGTAACTGTTTTCCTGAGCATGTTCATGCAAGACCTTCAGATTATCGAGCATCTTGTGGCAATACATCTGGAAAGTATAGTAGATAAGTGCCTTTTCCCTGTTGTAGATACTCATCATTTTGAGGCTAAGCTCATCGATGGGCTTCTGTATCCAGGTCTCCTCGGCATCAATCAAGACAGACACATCTTTCTCATAAGCCAGACGGCAAATACTGTCTACTCTTTCGAAGACACGATCATAAGCCGCCTGCTCATCGGCTGTTAGTTTTTCACCTGCATGAATTTTTGCCAGTAAATCGAAAGAAGCGAGTCCTGTTACTTTAAAAGCAGCAAAACGGATATACTCCATCTCACCTGCCCTGTCTATTGTTCTAAGGATTTCATTGGTAGTTTGATCAAAGCCCTCTTCGGTTTTCTCACCTTCTACAGAATAGTCGAATATAGCTCCAATACCAAAGGCCGCCAGTTCATGCGAGGAGCGCTGACAACCATCGAGCGTCTCTCCTCCACAAAACATATCGAATATGGTTCGTTTGATAATTCGCTTGACTGGCAAGCCCACCTGAAGTGCAAACTTGGTTAGTGCTGTTCCAACACTAACTAACCATGGCCACTGCATAGTACTAAATATGAAGTGACGCTTTTTGAGAGCTTCATCAGTTTTGGCACGGAATGCCACTTCAAGCTCATCGAAATCAACAAACTTCTTTAATTCCATAGACGAATTTCGGTCGGCAAATATAAGAACAAACCAATAGCTTTTTACATTTGTTACTCAGCTACCAATACTCTCCTTATATGGTTATTCGCGAACTTAAAGATTGGCACAAAGAGTACAAAAGACCTTTGATAATTTCGGGGCCATGTAGTGTTGAAACGGAGAAACAGTTACGTGAAAGCGTTTTACCCATTCTCGACAAAGTTGATTTTGTGAGGGGCGGTATCTGGAAGCCTCGTACACGCCCTGGTAACTTTGAAGGCAATGGAGAAAAAGCCCTGCAATGGGTAGCTAACATGAAGCGAGAAACTCCATTCAAATTTGCCATGGAAGTGGCTACTCCTGAGCATGTAGAACTCGCCATGAAATACGATGTAGACCTGCTCTGGATTGGTGCGAGAACAACCGTAAACCCATTTAACGTGGCCGAACTGGCTGAAGCTCTACAAGGAGCATCCATTCCTGTTTTGGTCAAGAACCCTATCCATGCAGAACTATCCTTATGGAAAGGAGCTCTGGAGAGGTTTTCTAAAGCAGGCGTAGAAAACCTTGGAGCTATTCATCGTGGTTTCCATAGCTACCAGAAGAGTAAGTACCGAAACATACCACTATGGCAGGTACCACTAGACCTGAAAAGTGAATTCCCTGAACTACCGCTCATTTGCGACCCCAGCCATATTGCCGGACAAACAGAGCTGGTACCAGACATTGCCCAACGTGCCCTCGACCTTAACTATGATGGCTTAATGATAGAGGCTCATTGCCAGCCTCAGCTGGCATGGAGTGATGCTGCCCAACAAATACCCAGTGAGGAGCTAGGTCTGCTGCTCGATGGGCTTCTTCTGAGAGATGCTGCCTTCACCAAGGAGAATATTATCAGCCAGTTAGAAATTATCAGAGAGCAGATAGATCAGGCTGACCGAGAGATTCTGGAAGCCATTAACCTAAGAATGAACCTGGTGGAGAAAATTGGTGAGTACAAAAAGGAGAACAATGTCGCCATTTTCCAACTGAGCCGATGGAAGTCCATTTTCAATTCAAGGCAAGAATGGGCAGAACAACTGAACCTTGACAAGGACTTTGTAGTAGACATACTCAGGTTGCTGCACCAGCAATCTGTCAAAACACAGACAGAAGTTTTTAATCAAAAAGAAGAAAAAAACCTTTCATCCAATGACTGACCTTGGACTACTCGGTCCGGAGAATACTTTTCACGATCTGGCTCGTAAACGATTCTTACCTCACCTGAATCATCGTTATTTCAACAGTTTCGATGAAATCTTTCAGGCCTTGAAAACAGGTGAGATCGGACAGGCACTGATTGCACTGAAAAACTCGGGCTCAGGTAAGGTGGGCAACAATCAAGAACTCATTAGAAGTAAGGGCCTGCAAATTGTGGAAGAGTTTGAACTTCCGGTTAATCTGTGTCTGGGAAGTCTTTTCCCTAATACCATCAACTCTATCAAACGGGTTTTTTCACACCCGATGGCCATTAAGGAAACTACCCGCTATTTCTCGAAATACAGTCACATCAAGTTTGTGGCCAGTTCGAGCACAGCCGGGGCCATCGATGAATTGCGCAACAGCCATGATCGCCATGCGGGGGTAATCAGTTCCAGTGAAGCCCTCAGTCAGCAAGGTATGCTCATCATTTCTGAGAATATTCAGGATGAGGTCGACAATAGCACCACTTTTGGGCTGATCAGACTCTGAGCGCAATCGATTACAATAAATATTTCAAATAAAGCTTTTGAAAGAAATTCAACTTAGATATGTTTAGACCATGAAAAGATTATTCGCGGCTTACTTTTACTTTTTTTACTTTATCGAAAGGGTGAGGTGAACCGCTGCTTGTTAGAAAAACATTAACTCATATATAAGCCCGGTTCACAAGAGCCGGGCTTTTTTTATTTTAAAAATCATGGAAATTGTAGACATCAAAGATTGGGGTTTAGGATTGTCGGAGCACACCTTAATCGCAGGACCTTGCAGCGCAGAGAGTCCTGAACAAATTGAAGCCATTGCTAAAGGACTAAAGGGCAGCCCTGTTGAAATGTTTAGAGCAGGCGTTTGGAAACCCAGAACCCGTCCTGGCTCCTTCGAGGGCATTGGCGAAGACGCTCTGGAGTGGCTTCAGATTGCTAAAGACATACTGAACGTACCTGTGACGGTAGAGGTAGCTAATACTGCCCATGTAGAAGCCGCTCTCAAGGGCGGTGTCGATGTGCTTTGGATCGGTGCAAGAACCACTGTAAATCCATTTTCCGTACAGGAAATCTGCGATGCATTGAGAGGCGTAGATATTCCCGTCATGGTTAAAAACCCAATCAACCCCGATCTTCAGCTTTGGCTGGGTGCTTTTGAAAGACTTAATAAAGTTGGTATTAACAAGCTTGCCGCGATACACCGTGGCTTTTCCGACCCCTACGAAAAACGCTACAGAAACAAACCCGAGTGGAGTATGCCAATCCACTTGAAACGCATGATGCCTGGTATTTCCGTGATTTGCGACCCAAGCCATATTTGTGGTACCCGGGAAATCATTGCTTCGGTGAGTCAACGGGCCATAAACTTCGGACTTGATGGGTTAATGATTGAAACACACCATGATCCTGATAAGGCATGGAGTGATGCGAAACAGCAGGTGACCCCGGAAACCCTGAAAATCATTTACGAAAACCTCAATTTCCGTGAGTCCATTGACAAGCACCCTGAGGCCATTACAGAATTAGAGCAGCTTCGTCAGAAAATTGACCTCATGGATGCCCAAATTATTGAGATGTTTGCAGACAGGTTCCAGATCATCAAGCAAGTAGGAGATTACAAAAAGGAACACAACCTGGCTGTTTATCAACCTGGACGCTGGCAGGAAGTAATGGAATCAAGAATCAAGTCAGGCATGAAGAAAAACATGACTGAGAAATTTATGAAGAGTTTGCTGTTTGCTATTCATGAGGAATCAGTTAAAATGCAGGAAGCTCAACTAAAAGAATCCAAGACTTCAGTGAAAGCATGAGTATAGCTATCGATGACATTGGCACTAGCCTGAAAGTTTTTTTTGCCGAAAATCAATATTCAAGGATTGCAGTGCTGGTCGATGAAAACACGATCAGACACTGTTATCCTACCATTCAGGAATATCTACCCGAGCATCATGTCATCGAAATTCAATCAGGTGAGGTCAACAAAAACCTCCGAACCTGTGAGCACATCTGGTCCGAACTGACCGATCGGCATTTCGATAGAAAATCACTGCTGGTAAATCTCGGAGGTGGAGTAATCGGAGATATGGGTGGTTTCTGTGCTGTCACCTATAAGCGGGGCATAGATTTCATCAATATTCCCACCACGCTGCTGGCTGCAGTAGATGCCAATATTGGCGGTAAGCTTGGTATAGATTTCAAAGGTTTTAAAAATCACCTTGGCTTCTTTCAAGACCCTAATGAGGTATTCATTGATCCGATTTTTCTGCAGACTCTCCCTGATCGTGAGTTAAGGTCAGGCTTTGCAGAAGTAATCAAGCATGGCTTGATTGCCGACAAAGATTATTTCGAACAGGTAATGGCTGATGGGCTTTCACAAAAAAACTGGAATGCTGTTGTTGCTCATAGCGTGCATATTAAGCATGAGGTGGTTAGCCAGGATCCGAAAGAAGGCGGGCTCAGGAAAATTCTCAACTTCGGTCATACAGTGGGCCATGCCATCGAAAGCTTTTATCTGGAAACTGATCATCGTTTACTTCATGGAGAGGCTATTGCCATAGGCATGATCTGCGAAGCATACCTCTCCTGTAAACTGCTTGGCATGAGTGAAGACGACCTGCAAATCATCACTCAAAGCATAAAAGAAATTTATCCCGAGCTGACAATTCATAAAGCTGACTTTACTTCTATCATCAAATTGATGTATCAGGATAAAAAGAATGTGAATAGCTTTTTAAATCATTCATTGCTTTACGAAATTGGTCGTGCAGGATATGACATAGCAGTAGATGAGAAAGATGTAATGGACTCTCTTTTCTACTACGCAAAACTTTAGATGCAACTTGGACACTATACTTCTGGAGCATTGCTCTACACTTAAGTCGGTTGAAATTCCTCTGGAAGCTTCAAAAAGCGAAAGTAACCGCGCCCTGATTATTAATGCTATTTCGAGCAATCAGTCGGCCCTGCAGAACCTTTCCAATGCCAGAGATACCCAAACCATGCAAAGGCTATTGGCTTCTGACGAAGAAACATTAGATGTACTGGATGCAGGAACCACCATGCGATTTCTTACGGCCTATTCTATTCTTGGGGAACAAACCAGAATAATGACCGGCACAGAACGTATGCAAAAGCGACCTATCCATATACTGGTAAAAGCGCTCAAGAAGATCGGAGCCAAAATCAAATACCTGAAGGAAGAAGGATACCCTCCACATCAGATACAACCACTCAGGAAACAGAAGAACAATAACATCAGTATAAAGGGCGATGTCAGTAGTCAGTTTATTTCAGCCTTATTGATGATTGCACCCGCTCTACCGGAAGGACTTACACTTAACCTCAAGGGTAAAGTAGGCAGCCGACCTTATATTCAGATGACTCTGGATATGATGAAGCTATTTGGTGTTCATGCCAACTGGACTAATAACACCATCGAGATTGCTCATCAGGATTATGGTAGCTACCCTTATGTGGTCGAGTCTGACTGGTCAGGTGCCAGCTACTGGTACAGTTTTGTGGCCCTGGCTGATGAGGCGAAAATTAAATTACTGGGATTGAGACAGAAATCGCTGCAAGGTGATATTGCTATAGTCCGTATTATGAATCAGTTAGGTGTCATGAGCACCTTCGAGGAAGATGGCGTAGTTCTGCAAAAAATCCCTCATCAGGAGTCACTTGAATTCGATTTTTCCGATTGTCCTGACCTGGCGCAAACTGTTGCTGTAGTTTGCGGAGTAAAGGGCATTCATTGCAAAATGACTGGTCTTGAAAGCCTGAGAATCAAAGAGACAGACAGAATTAAAGCTCTGAAGAGGGAATTGAAGAAGTTCAAAATCAAGCTGAAGGAGACTGAAGAAGGACTCTGGGAGATTAAATCGAAATTCCAGACCACCGAAGAGCCCATCGAGATTGACACTTACGAAGACCACAGAATGGCCATGGCCTTTGCTCCTCTAATGACTCAGCAAAGCATTATCATCAAAGACCCTTCAGTAGTGAATAAATCATATCCTAGCTTTTGGGAGCATGTGGAGTTGGCAAAAAGTATCTGACAGCCTTTACTTCAACACTGACTCCAGCGTAAACAGCTGAAAACCGAAAGTATCTTCCCTGTTCATCTCACTTTCAGGGTGATTGACTGAAATATACAAGCCTTTTGGCCCTACGAACACATTGCTGGTTGCATACAAATGATTATCATCTCCAATCAGGGTTTCACCAATCACCTCTAATTCAGAGTTCAGTATCATCACGGAGAATTCTTTAGGAAATAGTGTTATCTGCTGTAAATCCTGATCGGGTTCCAACTGCTTCTTCGGGTAACAAAAGCGATAATAAACCTTTCTGAATTGGTCATAAATAAGGTTCCCGTAATGTCCTGCCGTTGCAAAGTACCTTCTTCTGTCATTTCGGTCACCGGCTATTGGCAAATATTCAAGCTCCTGATTAAGGTATTTACTCTTGGCCGGCTTCTTCTTCAGAGGCTCGTGAAAAGATGTACCGTAATAAATATGATGATCTGAATGGAAGGAAAAAGTAAACCGATTCTCATCGATGATGCTACTGAATTCATAATGCCTTTTACCATCTGCCCAATAGTCATCCGGGAATGTAAAGCGTGAGAACTCCACTTCTCCACTGGCCACATTCACTCGATACATCAAAGGCTTGGCAGATAGCTGTTCATTATCCAATAGCGTGTAATCCCCACCAAATAAGGTCCTCGTATAAATAAAGTCTTCATCAGTATAAGCATTTGAACCAAAGTAGTTGGTCATAGAACGAATGGCAGCATATTCGTCTGGCTTTTCGTACTCTACTTTGCTTAAAGCCAAGTCACTAAGTCTTGATTGATAAAAGGAATTATCGAATGCCGGAAATATCAGAACACTATCCAGCCCTTGAATGCCAATCTCAATCAATACTCCCACACCATTTGGCCCCTCTCTTTCATAGGTCACTTTATCCAGAAGCCTCCCCTCATTAAGGGAATACAATTCGATTTCATTCTGTCCCGGGTCTACTGAAAACAACATACCTGAATCCAGTTTTTCATCATGACGATAGTTCAACCAACTACTTAGATTAGAAGTAAGACTATCTAACTTGACCCTTAATAGAGAGTCTGAGCTCTTTAATGAATACTCTCTGGCCTCCTCTTGCTTATTGCAAGATATCAGACCAACCACTATAAAAGTCATCAAGAAGAAATACCACTTTTTCATCAGATCGATCGTTGTTCATTGCTAAATAAAGAACAGGGAGAATAATAACTAACTATTTAGTCAATTTCTAACTACTCGTTCGGCCCTACTGAACTGCATAACTTTTCCTAAATTGAATCAATTCTACATAGGTGGCGTTAGTCACTCATTACCCCGACTTCATGGCAAAAAAGAAAAAACTCGAAAATATCTCGATTGGCGAAGTATTTCGCAGAATTATCTGGCCCAAAAGAGGCATGTTGTTATTCGGCCTGGTACTCATCTTATTAAGAAGTGCCGCCACCTTGGTCCCTCCAAAAGCCACACAGTATTTAATCGATGATGTTGTGGTTGCAGGTGATGTTTCAGAATTAAAAAGGATAGTAGCTTTTGTAGTTCTTGCAATTGTTGTTCAGGCCGTTACATCTTTTATGCTTACCAGAATTTTGAGCGTTCAAGCCCAAAAACTCATAGCAAACCTCAGAGTACAGGTTCAAAAGAAAATTTTATCACTTCCGATAAACTTTTTCGATAGTCAAAAGTCGGGAGCCTTGGTCTCCAGAATTATGACCGATGTGGAAGGTGTCAGAAATCTGGTAGGAACAGGGTTTGTTCAGTTAATAGGTGGATCAATTACGGCTGTTGCTGTATTGGCAATACTCATTAATATGAATGCTCGATTGACTGCTCTAATAGTGATTCCCATAGTCCTATTTGGAGTGATTGCCATGAAAGCATTTGGCATTTTGCGACCTGAATTCAGAAAAAGAGGAAAGCTCAATGCAGAAGTTACAGGTAGATTGACTGAGACTTTAAATGGAGTCAGAGTAATTAAGGGTTTCGGAGCAGAACAACAGGAAATTAAAATATTCGAAAAAGGGGTTATATCGCTATACGAGGTAGTCAAAAAAACCCTGACAGCTACAGCATTCGTATCAAGCTCTGCTACTTTTCTCTTGGCTGGTGTTGCCTCAACCAGCATACTAGGACTAGGAGGATACTACATTATCAATGGAAGCATGACCTCTGGTGAGCTGGTAGCATTCATTGCCTATTTGGCTGTGGTTGTGGCTCCTGTTCTGCAAATGTCAAATATCGGTAGCCAGATTACCGAAGCTTTTGCAGGGCTCGACAGAACCGAGGAAATCATGCAGACTCCATCAGAAGAAGATGACGAAACCCGAACAGAAGAATTAGGAGTAATTCATGGGGATATAAAGTTTGATAAAGTATCCTTCGCCTATGAAGAAGATGATGATGTAATTAAAGATGTCTCATTCGATGCACCAGCAGGCTCGGTAACGGCTCTTGTAGGGTCATCCGGCTCAGGTAAATCGACCATTGCAGGCTTGGCAGCTACTTTTCTGAATCCAAGAGATGGTAAAATAACGGTCGATGGTACAGATCTATCTAAAGTCAAACTCAAAAGCTTCAGAACTCAGCTGGGTGTGGTACTTCAGGATGATTTCTTGTTCGAAGGAACCATCCGTGAGAACATTCTATTTCCACGTCCCGATTCTACTGAAGAGCAATTAGACGCAGCAGTCAAGGCGGCCTATGTACACGAATTCACCGACAGGTTCGACAAGGGTCTCGACACGGTCATTGGTGAAAGAGGTGTCAAACTATCCGGAGGTCAAAGACAGCGTCTGGCTATTGCACGGGCTATTCTGGCAGACCCTCGTATACTGATTCTCGATGAAGCCACTTCCAATCTGGATACCGAGAGTGAGTCATTTATACAGCAGAGTTTAAATGAGCTAATGAAAGGCCGGACTACATTTGTTATTGCTCACCGTCTCAGCACTATTAAAAGAGCTGACCAGATTTTGGTAATAGAAAAAGGAGAGATTGCCGAAAGAGGAACTCATGACGAGCTAATAGCCAAAGAAGGCAGATACTATCAGCTGTACACCTATCAGGCACGTATATAAGCGAATTGAAAAGTCTGGATACCGCAGATCATATCTCAAAAGAATAGACCTGAATGAACGAAAGAATCAAAATCCTAAAGAAGGAGGTGCTATCCGATAACTGGTATACGCTGAATAAAATCACTTTTGATTACAGGCAAAAGGACGGAAGTATTCAGAGACAGGAGCGAGAAGCCTACGACAGAGGTAATGGCTCTACCATTCTTCTGTATAATAAGGAAAAAGGAACCGTTGTTCTGACCAGACAATTCAGAATGCCCACTTACCTGAATGGAAACGAGAGTGGCTTTTTGATAGAGGCTTGTGCCGGTTTACTTGAGAAGGACAATGCTGAGGATTGTATTCGAAAAGAGACTGAGGAAGAGACCGGTTACAGAGTCCGGAATGTGCGCAAGATCTTCGAAAGCTATATGTCCCCCGGGTCAGTAACGGAGATACTCTACTTTTTTGTTGCCGAATATGAAGACCACATGAAAGTGAGCGAAGGAGGTGGCACCGATGAGGAAGAAGATATTCAGGTATTGGAAATTTCTTTTGAGAAGGCCATGCACATGATTGACAATGGAGAAATCAAGGATGCCAAAACCATTATGTTACTACAATATGCCTTCATCAAAGGGCTATTCAATTAAATAAACATTAATTTCAAGTATGAAAAGACTAGTTGGCAGCATTCTATTATTCTCTCTGTTTGTATTTCAACTGAAAGCACAAGACCCTCTTCGCTTTGCCGAAGAAGTAAGCAAGTTTGAAAATTACGCCAGCAAGTTTCCTTCTGCCAACCGAATAGTCTTTACCGGAAGTTCAAGCATCAGACTGTGGGTTGATTTCAAATCCTATTTCCCCGAGCACAATGTAATTAACACTGGCTTTGGGGGATCAGAAACCTCAGACCTGATCCATTATAAAGACTTATTGATTAGTCAATTCAACCCTAAACAAGTTTTTATCTATGAGGGTGATAATGACCTGAACTCGGGTAAATCAGGTATTAGTGTCTTCTCCGACATTGCAAGGCTTGTCAATATGCTACTTGATGAGGGCGTAGAAAGTGTGGTCATCATCTCACCCAAGCCCAGTATTGCCCGATGGGAACTGAAGGAGCAATATGAAAAACTCAATGACAGTTTAGAGATTCTGGCCGGCTTATCGGATAAGGTTCAATTCGCAGACGTGTGGTCACCCATGCTCAAACCCGATGGAACACTGAAAGAAGGTATCTTTATTGAAGATGGATTGCACATGAATAAAAAGGGCTATGACCTTTGGATCAAGGTAATTGGCCCTCTTTTATACAGGCCATAAGTATTTTCTGAGGTTATTTCACATACAAGACAGTCAGTCTTCAAGTAGATCAATCGTTCTATTTATTTGGAACCACACCTCCTTACACACTATATATCAGGTACTTACGGAAGCACTAGAACCAATCAGTGACACCTGACCTGACCAGCCGTTAGTGTTGAGCAGCACTTAACAACAAAACTTTTTATGAATATATGTTGAATATTTCATATTAAGTTCTCATCTTTAAATCACCGTTTCGCCTAAACGTATGAAAACACTAACCGTCTATGCATTATTGCTGGGCACGGGAGTGATGACTCTTCTCTCTTTCTTCGAAAAAAAGGAGAGTCATTATGCCCAACTCAGCTCCCTTGAACTCAGCTCGCCATTTGAGCAGTATTCAATCGCAGAACTTCCTGCAGTGCCAAATACGCTGAGTGAATCATCAACAATCAGAAAAAAGGAATACCACATTTATTTCGAGAACCGATCAGAAGAGCCTCTTCAAGTCGCTATTCGCTATAAGGACTACAATGGAGATTGGCAGACTGAAGGCATGGTATCATTAAATGCCGGTGAAAAAAGACACATGGGTGTCTCGGATGAAAAAACATACTTCTACTATGCTGAGAATCAACAGAAGTGGAAGAAAAAGAAATGGACCGGAAAATACAGCTTTCCGGTAAAGGAATCTGACTCGAATAAGCTCCGCTTTGTAAAGCAAGACATATGGGAGTGTTACGACACTAAAATGTGTAACACATTTGCCGTGTTTAGGTAACGTTGAGAATGGGGAGGCTGCTGGGGCCTCCCCTATTTTTTTTTAAGACTCTGCTGAGTTTCTGTTTCATCTTGACTGAAGCAACAGGTCTCCCCATAATGAAAAAGTCAGACTAACCTCTTAAGCTTTTGAAGTAGCCCGGGGCCTTCAAGAGCCTGCTACCATACCAGCTGAACATCTCTCCATCCACCAATCGAATATCAGTATTGGGCAAAACCTCCTTCAATTCTTGAATATGCTTGTCTTTAAAAGGATAGGGTTCCGAGGAAAGGAGTAGTACCTCAGGCTGAAGCTCAACGAGTCGCTTTTTACTCAATTCAGGATATCGGACATCCTTCACCAGGTTTTCGTAGCCCGCCTGCTCCAGCATCTCCTGAATAAATGTTTGATTACCTGCCGCCATGTAGGGCTTCTTCCAGATAAGATAAACAGCCTTTTTCAGTTGGGTTACAGCCTCTAACTCACTGAATTCGGAAAGAATATTAACCACCAAAGCCTCGGCTTCTTTAATCTTACAGGTTATCTCCCCTATGGCCTCAATCATATCCAGGGCGTCAGATAAGGACTCAATATCACTCATCCAGACAGGATACTTAGACTGCAGTTCTTTGATGAAGCCTTCCTCGTTTTCCTCCTTATTGCCAATGATAAGATCTGGCTGAAGTTCTTCGATGATATCGAAATGCACCTGCTTGGTACCTCCTACCACAGTCTTCTCTTTCCTCCAGTTTTCGGGGTGAATACAAAACTTGGTAACGCCAACCACCTCAGTTGTTAAACCGAGATCATAGAGCAATTCTGTTTGCGAAGGAACAAGAGAAATAATTCTTTGAGGGCGATCAGGCACATTCACCTCCCGCCCCATCTGATCTACCAGTAGTGGCATTACTTCAAATACCTGAAGTCATGTCCACTCTCAAGTTGAACAAGGAACTGGTACATCAATTCTATCACCTGTTCAATATCCTCCTGATGCGCCGTTTCAACCGTTGTATGCATATACTTCAAAGGCAGTGAGATAAGTGCAGCCGGCACACCCTCATTGGAGTAGGCAAAAGCATCGGTATCTGTACCTGTAGATCTTGAAGAAGCAGAACGCTGGAAAGGAATTTTACTTCCTTCAGCTACTTCTATCAACATGTTCAGCAAATTATTCTGAACCGCAGGACCATAGGTCAAGACAGGGCCGTTACCACATTTCTGATCTCCCTGATACTTCTTATCATACATAGGAGAATAGGTATCATGGCATACATCGGTACAAATGGCCACATTAGGTTTGATTCTCGAAGCAATCATTTCTGCCCCTCTCAGACCAATTTCTTCCTGCACAGAGTTTACAATGTACAGGCCAAATGGCAATTGCTTTCCTTCCTCCTTCAGCTTTCTGGCCACCTGAGCAATCATATAGCCTCCGATTCGATTATCCAATGCTCTTCCGCACCAGTATTTCTCATTCAGCTTGAAGATCTCATCATCGAATGTGGCTACTGTTCCCACATGGATTCCCATATCGAGTACTTCCTGCTTACTTGAAGCCCCTACATCAATGAAGATATTTTTAAGCGTTGGAGCATTTTCATTCTCCTTCTCACGCACATGAATGGCTGGCCAGCCAAAGACACCTTTCACCACACCTTTTGCTGTGTGCAGGTCTACACGCTTTGATGGTGCAATCTGATGGTCACTGCCACCATTTCTGATTACATAGATATAGCCATCATCTGTAATATAATTTACAAACCAGCTGATCTCATCAGCATGTGCTTCAATTACCACTTTGTATTCTGCTTCAGGGTTAATCACCCCTACAGCAGTACCATAGTTATCTGTAAAATACTCATCGATATATGGCTTCATGTAATCGAGCCATATTTGTTGCCCACTGGACTCGAAACCTGTAGGCGAGGCATTATTCAAATACTTTACTAAAAACTCTTCTCTTTCCATCATCTTCTTTTCATTCATTAGTTTACAGTGGAATATTGCCATGTTTCTTCTTTGGTAGTGTGTCTACCTTGTTCTCGAGCATTTTAAATGCCCTAATCAATTTCTCACGGGTCTGCTCCGGAACAATTACTTCATCGATATAGCCTCTCTTCGCTGCCCGATATGGATTGGCGAAAGCTGCAGTATATTCATCAACCTTCTCCTGGAGCTTAGCCTCCGGATCATCCGATTCAGCAATTTCCTTTCTGAAGATAATCTCAGCCGCTCCCTTAGCTCCCATTACAGCGATCTCAGCCAATGGCCAGGCATAGTTCATATCGGCTCCGATGTGCTTGGAGTTCATTACATCATAAGCTCCACCGTATGCCTTTCGGGTAATCACCGTAATTCTAGGAACAGTAGCCTCTGCGAAAGCATAAAGCAGTTTAGCTCCATTGGTAATGATACCATTCCACTCCTGATCAGTACCTGGCAGGAAGCCCGGAACATCCTCTAAAACGAGCAGAGGAACATTGAAACTATCACAGAATCTTACAAAGCGTGCGCCTTTGGTTGAAGCATGAATATCGAGCACACCGGCCAACGAAGCTGGTTGGTTTCCTACAATACCGATACTTCTACCACCAATTCTGGCAAAGCCAACAATGATATTCTCAGCGAAATTCTTATGCACCTCAAAGAATGAATCTTCATCAACCAAATGCTCAATTACCTCATGCATATCATAAGGTTGGTTAGCATTATCAGGGATGATCTCATTCAATGCCTTTCTGGTCTCATCCTGCAATTGATACTTGTAAACCGGAGCATCGTCTTCACAGTTTTGAGGAATGTATGAAAGCAGGCGCTTAATATCGTTGATACATTGCACTTCGTTAGCCGATGCAAAGTGTGTTACACCACTCTTTGTACTGTGCGTACTGGCTCCACCCAATTCTTCAGAGGTTACATCTTCCTGAGTTACCGTCTTAACCACATTCGGTCCGGTCACAAACATGTAGGATGTGTTTTCAACCATGAAGATGAAGTCAGTAATGGCCGGAGAATAAACGGCACCTCCTGCACAAGGTCCCATCACCGCAGATATCTGAGGAATCAGACCTGAAGCACGGGTATTTCTGTAGAATATATCAGCATAACCTCCAAGAGAGACAACACCTTCCTGGATTCTGGCACCTCCACTATCGTTCAAACCGATTACCGGAGCGCCATTCTTCATGGCCAGATCCATGATCTTACAAATCTTCTCTGCATGAGTTTCAGACAATGAGCCTCCAAATACGGTGAAGTCCTGAGAATAAACATAAACCAGTCTTCCATTTACAGTCCCATACCCGGTCACTACGCCATCACCCAGATACACTTGTTTATCCAGACCAAAATCCTTGGCTCTGTGCTCAACAAACTTTCCAATTTCTTCGAAGGAGCCCTCATCCATCAAAAGAGCTATTCTTTCTCTGGCGGTGAGTTTTCCCCGCTCATGCTGAGCATCGATTCTTTTCTGACCTCCTCCGAGTAATGCCTTCTTATTCTTCTCTTCCAGCAGTGCATACTTCTCCTTTTTGCTTAGAAGTTTCACTTTCGAAGATTCTGATTTCTTATCTGCCATAGGATGTTTGAGATTTGGTAGCCAAAGATATAGACATAGTCGGAAATATGAATTTCATATCCACGAATTGTGGTTCTTCGCACTCTTATTTTTAGCGAATAAATCCTATATTCGGCCAACTTTTCGAGGAGTGTGGTATGAGGAAAGCAGTAATCGATTTAGGCACTAATACCTTTCACCTATTCATAGTAGAACTGGAAGAGGGTTTGCTTAAAACCTTATACAAGGAGAAAATAGCAGTAAAAATCGGCAAGAATGGAATCAGCAAAGGACTGATCGCCAAAGATGCCATGAAACGCGCTGTTCATACTCTCGAAGTCTTCAAAACTGTACTCAATCAATTCCATGTAGATGATGTTACCGGAGTAGCCACCAGTGCTATTCGAAATGCCGCCAATGGGCAGGAGTTGCTGGACAAAATTTACGATTCGACTCAGATTGAAATTCAAATCATTGACGGAGACAAAGAGGCCGAGCTCATTTTTGAAGGAGTAAGGGCTGCTGATGCTGTGGGTTCTGATACACAATTGGTAATGGACATTGGTGGTGGCAGTGTTGAGTTCATCATCGGCAACGAATCCGATATTTACTGGAAGCAAAGTTTTGAAATCGGAGCACAGCGATTGCTCGACAAATTTCACAAGCACGACCCTATGCCTCCCGGCTCAGTTACCGCCATGTTCGAGTGGCTCGATGAAGAATTAGCCGACCTCAAAGAAGCCGTTAAAACCCATCAACCAAAAGGACTGATTGGTTGCAGCGGAACATTTGATACTCTTACTGAAATCTACTTTAAAGAGTCAAAGCAAGACAGGCCGGTACATCCAAAAGTATTTGAGCTACCCATGAAAGCCTATCGAGACATTCATCGCGAGCTATTAACCAAAGACAAGCCGGCACGTCTGGCTATTCCTGGCATGGTATCTATGCGGGTAGATATGATTGTGGTAGCCAGCTGTCTGATCTCCTATGTTTCTGACCTTATTCCTACCGAATACATTACTGCCTGTACTTATGCCTTAAAAGAAGGGGTGCTGTATTCAATAGAACATAAACCGATTGCTGAAAAGCAATAACCCATTATTCATGAACCACTTTAGCTACGACCAACTTTTTAATTTCTCCAGGAATATATTTCTGGCCATGGGCTGCCCTGAAGATGATGCTACTACAGCTGCTACAACACTATTGTCGGCAGACATGAGAGGTGTGGATTCACATGGCGTTGCCAGGCTTAGTGGTTACGTCAGGCTCTGGGAAAAGAAGCGTATTAATGCCCAGCCTAATGTCAGGGTCGTTCATGAGTCTCCCAGTACTGCGGTAGTTGATGGAGATGCCGGCCTGGGTCTGGTTGTGGCTCCATTTGCCATGCAGGTAGCTATCGAAAAAGCTCAAAATGCCGGAACAGGATGGGTAGCTGTAAAAAATTCTAATCACTATGGTATTGCGGGCTACCATGCCATGCAAGCACTCAAACATGACATGATCGGCATGTCAATGACTAATGCGAGTCCCCTGGTTTCTCCAACTTTCTCAAAAGAAAGGATGTTGGGCACAAACCCCATAGCGGTGGCCATACCGGCCAATGAGGAACCTCCTTTCGTTGGTGATTTCGCCACCACCCCTGCCGCCAATGGTAAACTAGAAGTACTTCAGAGAAAAGGAGAAAATGCTCCCTACGGCTGGATTCAGGATAAAGATGGACAAAACACTGATAATGCCCATGGAGTAAGAGAGGGTGGTGCCTGGCTTCCACTGGGAGGAGACAGACTACATGGAGGTCATAAAGGCTTTATTCTCGGCTCAATGGTCGACATATTTTCAGCTGTACTTTCAGGGGCTAATTACGGACCATGGGCTCCGCCATTTGTCAGCTTTCTTGAGCCTAGTAAGGACCCGGTAGGTGAAGGACTAGGTCACTTCTTTGGTGCCATGCGCGTGGATGCTTTTCGTCCTGCTGATGAGTTCAAAGATCATATGGACAACTGGATCAAACGTTTCAGAGAATCCGAAAGAGCAGATGAAAATCAACCAGTGGTTATTCCGGGGGACCCGGAAAGAGCGTACGAAAAAGAGAGAGGATCGAATGGCATACCTTTACTCCAGCCTGTAGAGGATGATTTAAAGGCATTGGGAGAGAAGTTCGGGGTAAGTTTCTAGAAACAATTTAGAAAGTCACACCACCTCGTACCACCCAGGCACTTCCATAGGGAGATCGGATTTCATCATGGAGTAGATTATAGAGAATGGAGATGTTAATACCTCCACGAGAAAAGACGGGCTGAAAAGTACCTCCACCAATAAAGAAGCCGGGGACCCATTCTCTGGTTGTGTCTCCATTGGCATCATTTGCAAGCACCTTTGTATTCAATGTCTCGAATTCTGTATGTAGAAAGTAATTATCCAAAATACTGTGTCTTAGGAAAGTCCTTCCCCCATACACACTATTAGATACTCTGAAACGATCATTAGAGGGTAAAAGAATAAATTCTCTGGATACGTAAAGATAGGTAGCTCCCAATCCAACCGAAAGCCTTTCATTGATCATATAACCCGCCAGGGGCGACACATCAATAAAGGTTGATCCACCACCAAAACCCAGGTTCAATGATAAGTTCCCTCCAAAATAGAGTCTGTCTCTAAAGGTTGTAGAATCCTTTTCATCTTCTTCGAAATAGACCTGGGCGCTGAGGCTGACTGTACTGATGAAAATCAGAATGAATATTGAGGCAATTTTTTTCATGGGTTTATCTTAAAAAGAGAATTTCAAAAGCCTGATTCTAATGCTTTAAAATATATCAGAGTTTCTTATAAAAAAGAAAACCCATCTGATAGCAGACAGGTTCAGCATTTCAGAACTTAAATCCTCCTAGTCATCTTCAGTAACGATAACGTAAAGGTCTTCACTTTTCTTTTTCATCATGTAGTTTTCCCTTGCGAATTTTTCCAGCAACTCAGTATTTGTACTCAACTCTTCTCGGTCTTTTAGCACCTCTACCTTTTTTGCTTTGTAATATTCCTTCTGTGCTTTGAGATCGTTAAGCTTTCCAGCCATTTTGATTTGAGATGCGATGTCGTTGGAATCGACAAACAACATCCAGATCAGGAAAAACATGCCAAATAAGAAATAGTAGTTCTTAACGAACTTGGGGAGCCTGGTGAAAGGGTTCATAGTATAAAGATAAGGAAGTTTTGAAATGAAAGTCAATTCTTAAGAATAACCCAATGTATTTTGGCTTAGTGCTTGTCTCTTAGGGATGGAAGACGGTACAGGGGCATAAAAAAAGCACCTCTTTGAGGTGCTTTTATCTATATCTAAAGTCTATGTACTCTCTACTAGTACGCTTTTCTAAAGTCCTTTGCAGGGAATTTACCTACCTCACCTAACTCTTCCTCAATTCTGATGAGTTGGTTGTATTTAGCCATTCTATCAGAACGTGAAGCAGAACCGGTTTTGATCTGACCAGTGTTTAGCGCTACAGCCAAATCAGCGATAGTATTATCCTCGGTTTCTCCAGATCTATGTGACATGACAGCAGTATAGCCATTGGTCTTCGCCAGATTCACGGCAGCAATCGTCTCTGTCAATGTACCGATTTGATTTACTTTGATCAGAATAGAGTTAGCAATACCATTGTCAATTCCTCTCTGCAGTCTGTTCACGTTGGTTACAAACAAGTCATCGCCTACCAATTGTACTTTGTCTCCGATCTTATCGGTTAGGGCTTTCCAGCCTTCCCAGTCATCTTCGAACATACCATCTTCAATAGAAACGATTGGGTATTTCTCACAAAGGCCAGCCAGGTAATCTGCCATTTCAACCGGGCTCAATTTCTTACCGGTAGAATCTTTGAAATAATATACCTTCTCATCTTCCAGATAGAATTCAGAAGAAGCTACATCTAAGGCAAATACAATGTCTTCACCTACTTTGTATCCGGCATTAGTTACTGCCTGAGAGATCACCTCAAGGGCCTCATCGTCAGAACCAAGGTTTGGTGCAAAGCCACCTTCATCACCTA
Source organism: Roseivirga sp. (assembly GCF_965216855.1). Lineage (NCBI taxonomy): Bacteria > Pseudomonadati > Bacteroidota > Cytophagia > Cytophagales > Roseivirgaceae > Roseivirga > Roseivirga sp. The sequence continues at coordinate 1,457,760 of NZ_OZ244204.1, forward strand.
CGTTAGTAGCCAATCCCTTATCAGAAAGCACTTTCTTCAGATGATGGAATACTTCAGCTCCCATTCTGATGGCTTCTGAGAAAGTCTCCCCTCCTACAGGCATGATCATAAACTCCTGAAAGTCGATAGAGTTATCGGCATGTGAACCACCGTTGATGATGTTCATCATTGGAACAGGTAAAGTGTTAGCACTTACGCCACCTACATATCTGTAAAGTGGAAGTCCCAACTCAGCAGCAGCAGCTTTGGCTACTGCGAGAGAAACACCCAAAATAGCGTTAGCTCCTAATTTGCCTTTGTTAGGAGTACCATCGGCTTCCAGCATGATTTTGTCAATCAGGTTCTGCTCGAATACAGAAAACCCGATGATTTCAGCCGCTAATACATCATTTACATTCTGAACGGCCTGGGTAACCCCCTTGCCTAAATATTTTGATTTATCGCCATCTCTCAATTCTACCGCTTCGTGTGCTCCTGTAGAAGCTCCTGAAGGAACCGCAGCTCTACCCATGACACCGTTTTCGGTGATCACATCTACCTCAATAGTAGGGTTGCCGCGAGAGTCTAGTATTTGTCTGGCGTGTACGCTTTCAATTAAGCTCATCTTGATTATGATTTAAATAGGTCAATGAATTGATCGAACAAATAACGCGAATCGTGAGGGCCCGGAGAAGACTCTGGGTGATATTGTACGGAAAACGTTTTCTTACCCTTTACACTAATTCCTGCGCAGGTATCATCATTGAGGTTCACATGTGTCAATTCAACCATATCAGAATTCTCAACATCTTCTCTGTTCACAGCAAAGCCATGGTTTTGAGAAGTTACTTCACTCTTACCTGACACCAGATTCTTTACCGGGTGATTCAATCCTCTGTGACCATTGTGCATCTTAAAGGTTGGTACACCGCAAGCCAGAGAAATGATCTGATGGCCCAGGCAAATACCAAAGAGTGGTTTGTCTGACGCCATGATCTTCTTAGCTGTTTCTATGGCGTATTCCATGGCAGAAGGATCACCAGGACCATTGGAAAGGAAGTAACCATCAGGGTTCCACTCGGCCATTTCTTCAAACGAGGTCTTGGCATTGAATACTTTGAGATAAGTACCTCGGGTAGAAAGATGCTTTAAAATACTGGTCTTTACTCCCAGGTCCAGAACTGCCACTTTATAGGGTGCACTTTCTTCACCCACGAAGTATGGCTCTTTAGTTGAAACAAAGGAAGAAAGCTCCAGGCCATTCATATCCGGTACTTCAGCCAGTCTTTCAGCGAGTTGTTCATCAGTAAGGTCTTCTGAAGAAATGATGGCATTCATAGCCCCTTTATCTCTGATATGTCTTACCAATAACCTGGTATCCAATTCGGAGATACCGACAATATTGTTCTTATCGAGATAGTTCTGAAGTGAATCCGTTCCAGTTGGACGGCTAAAATCCTGAGAAAAGGTATTTACTACCAAACCTCTGATTTTTGGAGAGTCAGACTCCTGCTCATCATCTTCCACACCGTAATTACCGATGTGAGAAGTGGTATTCACAACAATTTGTCCGTAATAAGAAGGATCGGTATAGATCTCCTGATACCCGGTCATTCCGGTGTTAAAGCAGATTTCACCACCTGCTGTTCCAATTTTACCAATGGCAATACCCTCGAAACGGGAACCGTCTGCAAGAAGTAAAACCGCCTTTTTTTGAGATTGATCGAATGAATTTTGCGACATAGTTTGATTGGCTTGCGTTTAACGCATCATGCAAAAATAGTGTGTATTTGTTAGGGAGCAAAACCAAATAAAAAAGGGATTGAACTTTCGCTCAATCCCTTTCAATATCTAAGTAATATATTATTACTCTTTGCTTACTTTTTCTCTTCTTCAGAGTCATCAGCTTCATCTGCAGATGCTTCAGGCTCGTCTGCCGTGGTAGAAGCCTCTTCAGTTTCAGCCTCAGCAGCTGGTGCTTCTTCAGTAGCTTCAGCTTCCGGAGCAGCTTCTTCAACAGGAGCTTCTTCCTTTACTTCCTCTACCTCTTCTACTTTAGCTTCTTCTACAGCAGGTGCAGCTTTAGCTTCAGTAGTAGATTTTTTACCACCTCTTCTGCTTCTTCTGGTCGTCTTTTTCTCTTCTTTGGTATCACCCAGCAACAGTTCGTTGTAGTCAACCAATTCGATGATACACATATCAGCATTATCACCCAGTCTGTTACCGGTTTTGATAATTCTGGTATAACCACCAGGTCTGTTTGCTACTTTATCTGCTACTTCATTAAAAAGAGTAGTAACAGACTCCTTGTCTTGCAGGTAAGAGAATACTACTCTTCTTGAGTTAGTTGAATCGTCCTTTGCTCTAGTAATCAAAGGCTCAACGTACTTTCTCAATGCTTTAGCTTTTGCTACAGTAGTAGTGATTCTTTTATGCTGAATCAAAGAAGAAGCCATGTTAGAAAGCATCGCCTTTCTGTGCGAAGCAGTTCTACCCAAATGATTGAATTTCTTCCCGTGTCTCATCTTTATTAATCCTCGTCCAGTTTATATTTCGACAAATCCATACCGAAGGTAAGGTTCTTTTCAGCTACCAGTTGCTCCAGTTCGGCCAGTGATTTCTTACCGAAGTTTCTGAACTTCATCATGTCAGAAATTTCAAGTTTCACTAAGTCGCCCAAGGTACGCACATCAGCAGCTTTCAAACAGTTGTAAGCTCTTACTGAAAGATCTAGATCGTTCAGTGAAGTTTTCAACAGTTTACGCATGTGAAGCATTTCTTCATCAACCTGCTCAGGCTCATCCAATGCACCAGTCTCCAAAATCATATTCTGATCAGAGAACAGCATGAAGTGCTGGATAAGGATATGAGCAGCACCTTTCAAAGCGTTTTCAGGGTGAATAGAACCATCAGTTTTGATGTCCAAAACCAACATTTCGTAGTCAGTTTTTTGCTCAACCCTGGTGTTCTCCACACTATACTTCACGTTTTTGATTGGGGTGAAGATGGCATCGATCGGAATAAATCCGAATACCTGCTCACTTGGTTTGTTTTCTTCTGCAGGAAGATATCCTCTTCCCTTTTCGATAGTCAGTTCGATTTCGAATTTGACGTTATCGTCAATATGACAAACCACATCTTCTGGGTTCAGGATTTCAAATGCACTGGTGAATTTTCCAATGTCACCGGCAGTGAATTTATCCTGACCTTCGATTACCACATTGATTTTGTTATCTACAGTATCAGAGATTTTCTTGAACCTTACTTTTTTCAGGTTTAGGATAATTTCAGATACGTCTTCTACAACACCTTCAATCGTAGAGAACTCGTGCAATACACCTGGTATTTTGATACCAGTGATGGCATAGCCCTCCAGAGAAGAAAGCAATATTCTTCTCAAAGCATTACCTATTGTAACCCCGTAGCCTTTCTCAAGGGGTTTGAACGTGAACTGACCGTGAAAATCGTCAGCCTTCTCCATCACCACTTTCTCCGGGATTTGAAATGCGAGTATCGACATATATGTAATCTTTAAAGGGTTCTTAAATTGATTATTTAGAGTAAAGCTCGACAATCAGCTGCTCCTTAATGTTCTCAGGAATATCGTCTCTTGAAGGAACATTAATCATTTTACCAGCCAATTCAGCCTTGTTAAACTCTAACCATGGGTATCTCTGCACTGTATTAGCAGCTACACTGTCAGAGATCAACTCTAAAGATTTAGATTTCTCTCTTACTGCAACTACATCTCCAGGAAGAACATGGTAAGAAGGAATGTTCACAATCTCACCGTTAACAGTGACGTGCTTGTGAGACACTAATTGTCTTGCCGCTCTTCTTGTAGGGGCAATACCCAATCTGTATACCATGTTGTCTAATCTTGCTTCCAATAACTGAAGTAAGATTTCACCTGTAATACCAGATTTTCTTGATGCTTTATCGAACAAGTTAGCAAACTGCTTTTCCAAAACACCATAAGTGTATTTGGCCTTTTGCTTTTCCATTAACTGGATAGCATATTCAGACTGCTTTCTTCTTCTGCCTCTACCGTGTTGGCCAGGAGGATAAGCTTTCTTTTGTAATGCTTTGCTATGACCGAAAATAGGATCGTTAAACCTTCTCGCGATTTTAGCCTTTGGTCCGTTATATCTTGCCATTACTTCTTAAATTCTTAATTAAACTCTTCTTCTTTTCGGTGGACGACATCCGTTGTGTGGTAGTGGAGTCACGTCTTTAATGACAGTCACTTCAATACCTGAATTCTGAATAGTTCTGATTGCAGATTCACGACCTGATCCAGGACCTTTCACAAATACCTCAACTTTTCTCAAGCCTAAGTCATAGGCTTTCTGAGCACAATCTTGTGCCGCCATCTGAGCTGCATAAGGAGTGTTCTTTTTAGAACCCTTAAAACCCATTTTACCGGCAGAAGCCCAAGAAATCACCTGTCCTTGCTGATTTGTCAAAGAGATGATGATGTTGTTGAAAGACGCTTTAATGTGCGCCTGTCCAAGAGCATCAACCTGTACTACTCTCTTTTTAGCTTTATCTTTTCTTTTTTGAGCCATCTTCTAATATCTTTTTCGGCATTAAAAACTCACCAATTACTTAGTTGCCTTTTTCTTGTTAGCAACCGTCTTTCTCTTACCTTTTCTGGTTCTAGAGTTGTTCTTAGTATGCTGACCACGAACAGGAAGACCTCTTCTGTGTCTCAAACCTCTGTAACAACCAATGTCCATCAAACGCTTGATGTTCATTTGTACCTCAGACTTAAGCACACCTTCGATTTTGAACTCTTCACTAATGATAGTTCTGATGTCTTTTTGCTGATCATCATCCAGGTCGCCAATTTTAGTATTTACATCAATACCGGCTTTAGCCAAAATATAGTTGGCTGAGCTACGACCAATACCGAAGATATAGGTTAAACCGATCTCGGCTCTTTTGTGGTCTGGAATATCTACTCCTGCAATCCTTGCCATAATTACCCTTGTCTTTGTTTGAATCTAGGATTCTTCTTGTTAATCACGTACAACTTTCCTTTTCTGCGGATTATCTTACAATCGGCACTACGCTTCTTGATAGAGGCTTTAACTTTCATTTCTCTTTATTTATACCTGTAAGTAATTCTTCCTTTTGTTAAATCATAAGGCGACATTTCAAGTTTTACTCTGTCACCCGGTAAAATTTTGATGTAGTGCATTCTCATTTTTCCTGAGATATGAGCCAACACCACATGTCCATTTTCTAGCTCAACACGAAATGTTGCATTAGGCAATGCCTCTACAATCGTTCCGTCCTGTTCTATAGATCCTTGTTTAGCCATATTAAAATTTTACTACTTCTTCTATGTATTTATGACTGGTCAATATTTCTGTCCTGTCTTTAAAAATGGCCACAGTGTGCTCAAAGTGTGCAGAAGGTTTTCTGTCTCTGGTCCTAATGGTCCATCCATCACTCTCCTGTACAATGTTTCGAGCTCCCAGGTTAATCATCGGTTCAATGGCAATCACTAAACCTTCATTCAACTTGGGTCCACGACCTCTTTTACCATAGTTTGGCACTTCAGGACCTTCATGAAGGCTTCTGCCCAATCCGTGTCCTACAAGCTCTCTCACCACTGTATAACCTCTGTCTTCTACATACTTCTGTATGGCGAAGGCTAAGTCTCCGATGCGGTTACCAAACCTGGCTTCTTCAATACCTATATACAACGACTCTTTCGTTGTCTTAAGAAGTGATAAAATTTCTGGGGAAATGTCTCCTACGGGGTAAGTATAAGCGGAATCGCTATGAAAACCTTGGTAGAAGACTCCACAATCTACAGAGATTATATCACCGTCTTTCAATTCATATTCACTCGGAAAACCGTGAACGACTACTTCATTCACAGAAATACAGAGTGTTGCGGGAAAACCATTGTAACCTTTAAAGGAACCAGTTGCCCCATGATCTGCAATAAACTCTTCAGCGACTTTATCCAGATCTTTGGTTTTTATACCAGGCTTTATCAGCTTGGCTACTTCTCCGTGAGCTTTGGCTAAAATCTCAGCACTCTCACGTATTTTTTGTATTTCTTCTTCGGTCTTGTAAAAGATCATATTTATGCTACAGCCATGTTCTGAGATCTGCCTCTCATCTTACCTGACTTCATCATACCTTCGTAATGTCTCATCAGCAGGTAGCTTTCAATTTGCTGTAGCGTATCTAAAATCACACCCACCATAATCAACAGCGATGTACCTCCGTAGAAGTATGAGAACTGCTGTCCTACTCCGGCATTGAATGCAAAAGTTGGCAGGATGGCGATAATTGCCAGGAAGAAAGATCCAGGCAAAGTGATCTTATCCAAAACACCTCCGATAAACTCGGAAGTCGGTTTACCCGGTTTAACACCAGGAATGAAACCACCATTTCTTTTCAAGTCATCCGCCATACTTGACGGGTTAACAGTAATAGCCGTGTAGAAGAACGTAAATGCGATAATCAATACGGCAAATACAACAGTGTACTGCCATGAGTAAGGATTAGCAAACACATTGGCTACTCTAAGTGCAAACTCACTCTGATCGGCCCAAATCTGACCTATCAATGTAGGTAAGATCATAAGTGCCTGAGCAAAGATGATTGGCATTACACCAGAAGCATTCACTTTTAAAGGAATGAACTGACGTTGGCCACCATACACTTTTCCTCCAACTACTTGTTTCGCATATTGAACCGGAATTCTTCTTGTTGCCTGTACCAATGCTACAGTAACAATCACAACACCAAACAATACTAATATTTCAACTACAGAGAATAAAGCTCTGTTCAATCCATTGGTTGTAACAAATTCATACCACGCTGCACCTGGAAGCCTTGAAATGATACCGATCATGATCAGCATTGAGATACCATTACCAATTCCTTTATCGGTAATCTTCTCACCAATCCACATACAGAACATAGTCCCTGATGTGAGCAATATCATTGATGACAACATGAAGAATGTAGAGTCAACATTTGGCGAAATAGCTTCAGGTGGGATAGTTACTCTTAAGTAACCTACACTCTGAGCCAGTGTAACCAAGATTGTTAAAACTCTGGTGATCTGTGTCAATTTCTTTCTACCAGACTCACCTTCTTTTTGCATTTTCTGGAAACTAGGTACCGCCACTGTCATCAGCTGGATTACAATCGAAGCTGAGATGTAAGGCATAATACCTAAACCAAAAATGGACGCTCTACTGAAAGAACCTCCTAATAGTGTATTCAGGATACCAAGAATACCACTGTCAGCTTCAGATAGCTGGGTCGGGTCTACACCAGGTAACACCACAAAAGAACCCAATCTAAAAATGACAAGGAATCCCAGCGTAGCCAGGATTCTGTTTCTTAGTTCCTCTATTGCAAAAATATTCTTAAGAGTGGTTATGAATTTCTTCATCTGATTAAAGCTTTGTAACAGTACCTCCTACTTTCTCAATAGCTGCTTCAGCAGTAGCAGAAAATTTATGAGCTGTCACGTCTACCTTTGATTTCAATTCGCCTCTACCCAACACTTTGATCAGATCGTTCTTAGCTGCCAGACCATGTGAAGCCAATACTTCAACAGTGATAGCGCTTTCTCCCGTCTGCTCAGCCAGTTGCTGAAGGGTATCAAGGTTAATAGCCTTGTACTCTACTCTGTTAGGGTTAGTGAAACCGAATTTAGGAACACGTCTTTGAAGTGGCATTTGACCACCTTCGAAACCAGACTTTCTTTTGTAACCTGATCTTGACTTTGCACCCTTATGACCTCTTGTAGAAGTTCCGCCTTTTCCGGAACCAGCACCTCTACCGAGTCTCTTATTTGTCTTTGTAGAACCTTCTGCAGGTTTTAATGTATTCAGTTTCATCTTATGCTTCCTTTACAGATACAAGGTGATTTACTTTATCGATCATACCAGCAATCTGAGGAGTCATTTCAACTTCTACAGATCGGTTGATTTTACCTAAGCCGAGGGCCTGAATAGTTCTCTTTTGTTTTTCAGGTCGGTCGATGGTACTTCTAGTTTGTGTAATAATAACCTTAGCCATTGTTCTTACCCGTTAAAAACTTTATCCAATTCAACACCTCTTTGCTCCGCTACAGTGTAAGGATCTCTCATTTGCAATAATGCATCGAAAGTTGCTTTCACTACGTTGTGCGGGTTAGAAGAACCCTTTGATTTTGCCAACACGTTGTGCACACCTGCTGATTCAAAAACAGCACGCATTGCACCACCGGCAATTACACCAGTACCTTCAGAAGCTGGCTTCACCAATACAAAACCTCCACCGAATTTACCGAGTGCTTCATGAGGTACAGTACCTTTAAATACAGGTACTTCTACCAAATTCTTCTTAGCATCATCTATACCTTTGGTGATAGCGTCAGTTACCTCGTTGGCTTTACCCAATCCGTAACCTACAACACCGTTACCGTCACCTACAACAACAATTGCAGAGAAACTGAATCTTCTACCACCTTTAACTACTTTGGCCACACGCTTAATGGCAACAACTTTTTCTTTCAAGTCGATGTCACTAGCCTTAACTCTGTTCATTTTTTGTGTCATCTCTTATTAAAATTTAAGACCACCTTCTCTGGCTCCATCTGCCAAAGCTTTCACTTTACCGTGGTAGATATATCCGTTTCTATCAAATACTACTTCACTAATTCCACTGGCAGCTGCTTTTTCAGCAAGTTTCTTTCCAACCTCTTTAGCCACTTCAATGTTAGTGTTTTTCTTGGCACCTAACTCAGCAGATGATGCAGATACAATTGTATGTCCTTGCTCATCATCAATGATTTGTGCATATATTCTTGTATTACTCTTGAATACAGAGATTCTAGGCCTTGCTGCCGTACCGGAAATCTTCTTTCTGATTCCCCTTTTGATTCTAAGTCTACTGTTACTAATAGCCATGATTCCCTTTATTTAGAAGCAGTTTTACCAGCTTTTCTTCTAATCTTCTCACCAACGAATTTGATACCTTTACCTTTGTAAGGTTCAATTTTTCTCAATGATCTGATCTGAGCAGCTACTTGTCCAATTAGTTCTTTATCGCTACTATTCAAAGTAACGATTGGGTTCTTACCTTTCTCCATCTTGGCATCAGCAGAAACCTCTTGAGGAACCTGGAGATAAATACTGTGAGAATAACCCAGGTTAAGCTCCAATACATTATTCGCAACAGCGGCCTTATAACCTACACCCACTAGTTCCAGTTCTTTGGAGTAACCTTCGTTAACACCAATAACCATATTATTGATCAGGGCTCTGTAAAGGCCATGAAGAGATTTGTGTCTCTTCTGATCTGTTGGTCTTACTACTGTTAAGACACCGTCTTCAACAGTTACTTTGAAATCAGGATCTAACTCCCTAGACAATTCTCCCTTTGGTCCTTTAACAGTAACCGTGTTTCCGGCTACGTCTACAGATACGCCTGAAGGAAGAGCAATCGGTTTATTACCAATTCGTGACATCTATCTATATTCTAGTATACGTGACACAATATTTCCCCACCAATGTGCTGTGTTCTCGCTTCTTTATCGGTCATAATACCTTTAGAAGTAGAGATGATAGCAATACCAAGACCATTCAATACTCTTGGAAGCTCTTCAGCACCTGCATACTTTCTCAAACCAGGTTTACTGATTCTCTCCAACTTAATGATAGCTGGTTCTTTAGTACGCTGATTGTATTTCAAGGCGATTTTAATCTTACCCTGAACACCATCATCTTCGAACTTATAGTTCAAGATGTAGCCTTTGTCGAAAAGCACTTTGGTCATTTCCTTCTTCAATTTAGAAGCAGGAATCTCGATCACTCTGTGCTTAGCTTTGATTGCGTTTCTTAAACGCGTCAGATAATCTGCTATTGGATCAGTCATTTTTCAATTGTTTTACGCCTTTTAAACGCTGACATCCTGGCGATATCACCCAGGTATGCCCTTTTATAAAATGTTAAATACCTTCCGGCCGAAACCGGCCTGCAAAGGTATTAATTTTTTTCTGTTATAAAAAAGAAAGATTACCAGCTTGCTTTGGTCACTCCAGGAATTTTTCCTGCAGAAGCCATTTCTCTGAAAGTAACCCTAGAGATACCAAACTTACGCATGTAACCCTTAGGTCTTCCGGTAAGCTTACATCTGTTGTGAAGTCTCACTGGAGACGCATTTCTAGGCAACTTATCAAGACCCTCGTAATCGCCTTCGGCCTTTAGCCTGGCTCTTTTCTCGGCATAGCGAGCAACGAGTTTTTCTCTTTTTCTTTCTCTAGCTTTTACTGCTTCTCTTGCCATAATTAGTTTTGTTTTTTACCAGATGCAAAAGGCATTCCCATAGCCCTTAGCAACTCATAACTTTCTTCGTCAGTATTTGCTGTGGTAACGAACGTAATGTCCATACCGGTGATTTTGTTCACTTTATCGATAGAGATCTCAGGGAAGATGATTTGCTCTTTAACTCCTAAAGTATAATTACCTCTTCCGTCAAAACCTTTGTCTTTCACTCCTCTAAAGTCTCTTACACGAGGAAGAGCAATATTCAAAAGTCTATCGATGAATTCGTACATCTTGTCACCTCTCAAGGTAACCTTAGCTCCGATAGGCATACCATCTCTCAACTTAAAGTTCGAGATTGAGTTCTTAGCTACTGTAGGAACGGCCTGCTGACCAGTGATGGTAGTCAATTCCTCAACACCTACATCTACTAATTTCTTATCAGCCACAGCGGCACCAATACCCTTATTGATTACTACTTTAGTAATCTTAGGTACCTGCATGATGCTTGAATACTGGAATTTCTCCTTCAGCGCAGGAACAATGTCCTTGCTGTATATTTCTTTTAATCTCGGACTAGCCATTTTTAATTACCTCCCCAGATTTTTTTGCGTATCTAACTAGTTTTCCGTTTTCATCAGCTTTTCTACCAATTCTTGTTGCATCTCCAGTAGATGGATCTACTACCATAAGGTTAGAAATATGGATAGAAGCTTCTGTTTTTTCAATACCACCATTAGGATTAGAAGCTGAAGGTTTGATATGCTTAGATACCATATTTACACCCTTCACGATGGCTCTGTACTTGGCAGTGTTAACTTCCAGTACTTCACCTTCTTTTCCTTTATAGTTACCAGAAAGAACTTTTACCTTGTCTCCTTTTCTGATATGAAGTTTTGTAGCCTGTGTCATAATTATAGTACTTCAGGGGCTAATGAAACGATTTTCATGAATTGCTTTTCACGCAACTCTCTGGCTACAGGTCCGAACATACGAGTTCCTCTTGGCTCATCGTTGTTGTTCAGTAATACTGCAGCATTGTCTTCGAAACGAATATAAGATCCGTCTTTTCTTCTCACTTCCTTCTTAGTTCTCACGATAACAGCTTTTGAAACTGTACCTTTTTTGAGGTTACTAGATGAGTGAGCAGATTTTACAGAGACCACAATCTTATCACCTACTGTGGCGTACTTTTTCTTAGTACCACCAAGTACACGAATACAGAGCACCTCTTTGGCACCACTGTTATCGGCTACGCTTAGTCTTGATTCCTGTCTAATCATGATTACTTGGCTCTTTCAATAATTTCTACTAGTCTCCAACGCTTGTTTTTACTCAGCGGACGAGTCTCCATGATTTTCACAGTATCACCGATACCGCAATCATTCTTTTCGTCATGAGCGGCAAATTTTGTTGTCTTCTTAACAAACTTACCATAGATCGGGTGTTTCTCTCTTCTTTGAACAGCAACTGTAATGGTCTTATCCATTTTGTTACTGGTTACAACACCGACTCTTTCTTTTCTAAGATTTCTGGTCTCCATGCTTATATCAGTTAGCAAGTTCCTTAGCCCTTAACTCAGTTTTCAATCTTGCAATCAGACGCTTGCTGTGTCTGATTTTCATAGGATTTTCAATCGGAGAAATAGCATGAGCAAAATTAAGCTTCTGCAGACCGCTAACTTCCGTATTTATCTTTTCTCTAAGCTCTTCTACAGTGAGCGCTTTGATTTCTGAATTTTTCATAATTATCCCACGTAATCTCTACGTACAACAAACTTGGTTGAAAGAGGCAACTTCTGAGCAGCTAGTCTCAAGGCTTCTTTCGCCAATTCAATATTCACGCCTGCCGCTTCGAAAAGCACAGTACCAGGCTTTATAACAGCTACCCAGTAATCTGGTGCACCTTTACCTTTACCCATCCTTACCTCAGCAGGTTTACTGGTGATTGGTTTGTCTGGGAAAATTCTGATCCATACCTGACCTTCTCTCTTCATTGCTCTTGTCATTGCAATACGAGCGGCCTCGATTTGGCGGCTAGTAATCCAACCCGGCTCAAGAGACTTGATACCGAAGGTTCCGAATGCCAAGCTATGTCCGCGTCCAGCCACGCCTTTAACGCGACCTTTCTGCATTTTTCTAAACTTCGTTCTTTTTGGCTGTAACATCTTCTCTCCTTTTTACAGTTGGGTTACTTCTTTTTATTTCTGTTTGGTCTTCTACCACCACCAGATCTTCTGTCTCCACCACCCATTTGGTTAGAGATGCCTACGTTAGGAGAAAGATCTCTCTTACCGTAAACTTCACCTTTGAAGATCCAGACTTTGATACCGATTTTACCGTAAACAGTATCGGCCTCAGAGATAGCATAATCAATATCTGCTCTTAGCGTATGTAAAGGAATTCTTCCCTCTTTATACATCTCAGTTCGTGCCATTTCAGCACCACCAAGTCTACCAGAACATTTCACTTTGATTCCTTGAGCACCTACACGAATCGCAGAAGCAATTGCCTGCTTCATAGCTCTTCTGTAAGAGATTCTTGCCTGTAATTGTTGAGCGATTGACTCACCTACCAATTTAGCATCAAGCTCAGGTCTCTTGATTTCGAAGATGTTGATTTGAACGTCTTTGCCGGTCAATTTTTTCAACTCTTCTTTAATACGATCAACTTCTTGCCCTCCTTTACCAATCACAACACCAGGTCTGGCAGTGTGAACAGTAATTGTGATTCTCTTGATAGTTCTCTCAATGATAACCTTTGAGATACCACCTTTAGGAATTCGGGCATCGATATATTTTCTGATTTCCTGATCTTCCACCAGTTTATCAGAGAAGTCTTTTCCACCGTACCAGCTAGAATCCCAGCCACGTACAACTCCTAATCTGAAACCAACAGGGTTAACTTTTTGTCCCATCTGTTTTTAATTATCAGTTTCGTTATTAACTACTTCCTCAGCGGTAACTTCGGCTGCATTCTTAGAAGCAACAACGATAGTTACATGATTTGATCTTTTTCTAATTCTGTGAGCTCTACCCTGTGGTGCAGGCCTCAATCTCTTCAAGATTCTACCACCGTCAACACGAATCTCCTTAATATACAGATCAGCGTCTTCCAGTCTTTCGTCTTCGTTTTTAGATTGCCAGTTAGAGATTGCTGAAAGCAACAATTTCTGAAGTCTAGCAGCACCTTCCTTCGGCTCAAATTTTAAGATGTTCAACGCAGTATTCACGCGCTCGCCTCTGATCATATCAGCGACCATTCTCATCTTACGAGGAGAAGTAGGAACATTATTAAGTTTTGCAACTGCTTCCATTATCTCTTCTTGTCTTTTTTAGCAATGTGACCTCTAAAGTTTCTGGTTGGAGCAAATTCACCCAGTTTGTGACCTACCATGTTTTCAGTAACAAACACAGGGATAAATTTATTTCCATTATGTACAGCAAAGGTATGACCGATGAAATCAGGTGAGATCATAGATCTTCTTGACCAGGTTTTGATGACTGACTTTTTGCCAGACGCTTCCATAGTCTCAACCTTATTTGCCAATCTAAAATCGATATATGGTCCTTTTTTTAATGAACGTGCCATGCTAGATTATTTCTTTTTACCGATTATTAGTCTATTCGAATATTTCTTAGGTGTTCTGGTTTTCTGACCTTTAGCATAAAGGCCCTTTCTTGATCTTGGGTGACCTCCAGATGATCTACCTTCACCACCACCCATTGGGTGATCGACCGGGTTCATTACAACACCTCTTACTCTAGGTCTTCTTCCTAACCATCTGTTTCTACCAGCTTTACCTAACCTCACGTTCATGTGCTCAGCATTACCTACTGAACCAATTGTTGCCAGGCAAGAAGAAAGGATATTTCTCATCTCACCAGAAGGAAGCTTCACAGTAGCATATTTACCTTCTCTCGCAACCAATTGAACATAAGAACCAGCACTTCTTGCCAAAGCAGCTCCCTTACCAGGTTTGAACTCTACGTTGTGAACGATAGTACCTAAAGGAATCTTTGCTAATGGAAGTGCATTACCTACCTCAGGAGCTACCGCTTCGCCAGAAATTACTTGCTGGCCTACTTTCAATCCCTGAGGAGCAATGATATATCTCTTCTCACCGTCAGCGTAATAAAGCAATGCAACACGTGCACTTCTAGACGGATCGTACTCAATACTTTTAACAGTTGCCGGAACCTCGAACTTGTCTCTTTTGAAATCAACAACTCTCAGTTTCTTTTTGTGACCACCACCAATATAGCGCATGGTCATTTTACCGGTATTATTTCTACCACCAGATCTTTTCAAAGGAGCAAGCAAAGACTTTTCAGGAGCTGATGCAGTAACATCAGCAAAGTCTGGAGCTATACGGCCTCTAGTGCCTGGGGTCATTGGTCTTAATTTCTTTACACCCATCTTACTTCAATTAAATGCCGCTGTAAAAATCGATTACCTCTCCTTCAGCAACAGTTACAATTGCTTTCTTAAATGAATTCGCTCTTCCAGCTATTACTCTGGACTTTGTGTAACGCGACTTGTTTTTACCCTGATACTTCATGGTATTTACATCCTCTACAGTTACACCGTACATATCTTCAACAGCCTTCTTAATCTCAACTTTATTAGCGTTCAGGTCTACAATAAAACCGTACTTACCTTTTTCGTTTAAGGCTGAAACTTTCTCTGTAACTAATGGCTTCTTTAAAACACTCATCTCAAATTACTTTAGAAGGTTTTCAAGCTTTTCAATTGAACTCTCGCTAATCAATAGGCTATCAGCGTTCAACACATCATAGGTGTTCAAAGAGTCAGCCGTAGTTATTTTAGCATTCTTAATATTCCTTCCTGAAAGAACTACGTTCTTGTTAGACTCAGGAAGAACCAAAAGCGTCTTCTTATCAGCTACAGATAAACCATTAAGCACTTTGATAAACTCTTTGGTCTTAGGAGCCTCGAAAGAAAGATCTTCAAGGACTACTACTCCATTATCTTTAGCCTTATAAGCCAATGCAGACTTTCTGGCAAGAGTTTTCAACTTCTTGTTTAGCTTGAAGCTGTAGTCTCTAGGCTGAGGACCGAATACTCGACCACCACCTCTGAAAACAGGAGACTTAATACTACCAGCTCTGGCTGTACCAGTACCCTTTTGTCTTTTTATCTTTTTCGTAGAACCAGCGATTTCATTTCTTTCCTTGGACTTGTGCGTACCCTGACGTTGGTTAGCCAGGTACTGCTTTACATCCAGGTAGATGGCGTGATCGTTAGGCTCAATACCGAAGATATCGTCTGAAAGATTTACTTTCCTTCCAGTGTCTTCTCCACTATTTTTTAATACTGCAATCTCCATCTTCTTATTTCTCTAGTACTACGATTGAATTCTTAGCACCCGGAATAGAACCACTCACTACAATGAGGTTCTTTTCAGGCATAACTTTCATCACTTTCAGGTTCAAAACCTTCACTCTGTCGTTACCCATTCTACCCGCCATACGAGTACCTTTAAATACTCTTGCAGGATAAGAGGCACCACCAATAGAACCCGGAGCTCTCATTCTGTTGTGCTGACCGTGAGTTGCCTGTCCAACACCACCGAAGCCGTGTCTTTTAACAACCCCCTGGAAACCCTTACCTTTAGAGGTTCCAATCGCATCAACAAAATCGCCTTCTACGAACACATCACTCACGTTGATGACGTTACCCAGAACGACTTTATCTTCGAATTCTTCACGGAAATCTCGAAACTCAACAACCTCTTGCTTTGGCGTTGTATTAGCCTTTTTAAAATGGCCTTTTAACGCATTTGGCGTATTCTTTTCTTTACGCTCTCCATAAGCAAGTTGTACAGCCCTGTATCCGTCTGTTTCTTCATTTTTTACTTGCGTCACTACGCAAGGACCAGCTTCTATAACCGTGCATGCGACATTTTGTCCATCGGCACCATAGATGCTAGTCATTCCGATTTTTTTTCCGATTATTCCAGACATCTTTTATTTCATTTTAAGCACTATATATCTAGCGCTTCCGAGAAACGGACTGCAAAGATAGAGAATTAATTGTGGAAGACAAGGGTGCTACAAAAATTAGATGTAGTTTTTTCTCAGACATTTAGCTCTTCCAGCTTAGACTCTCCGGAAACCACGCAGACAACCTGATTTTCCTTATTTTTCCTACCAATTCAGTACCGACAATTTCTCTCAATCACTAGAAATTCAGTAATAAAAAAGACCACCCTTACCAGAGTGGCCTTTCACTTTATTTTAGGGTGTATGATTACACCTTGATCTCTACATCAACACCAGACGGCAACTCAAGTTTCATCAAAGCATCAACAGTCTTTGCACTAGATGAGTAGATATCTACCAATCTCTTGTAAGTACAAAGCTGAAATTGCTCACGAGACTTCTTGTTCACGTGTGGCGATCTCAATACTGTAAATTTCTCCTTAACTGTTGGCAACGGAATAGGACCGCTAACAATAGCACCAGTTGTTTTCACAGCTCTCACGATCTTCTCAGATGACTTATCCACCAGGTTGTGATCGTATGATTTCAATTTGATTCTAATCTTCTGTGTCATTCTATTAAAATTTACAGCTTATTCTCCTTTTGACTTTTTGATAACCTCTTCAGCAATGTTATTCGGAACAACATCATAGTGAGAGAATGTCAATGAAGCAGTTGCTCTACCTGAAGACATTGTTCTCAAGTCAGTTACATAACCGAATAGTTCTGAAAGAGGAACACTCGCTTTAACAACAGTTGAAGTACCTTTGGTATCCATACCTTTCATAATACCTCTTCTTCTGTTCAAGTCACCGGTAATTGAACCAGTATACTCATCAGGAGTAACTACATCAACTGACATAATTGGCTCCATCAATCTTGGAGCAGCTTTTCTAGCCGCTTCTTTGAATCCAAGTCTGGCTGCCATTTCAAATGAAAGTGCATCTGAATCCACATCGTGGAATGAACCGTGGAATAGTCTCACTTTCATTCTCTCGATTGGATAGCCGGCCAATGGACCATTGTCCATCGCTGACTTGAAGCCCTTCTCGATAGCAGGGATAAATTCCTTTGGAATTACACCACCAACAATACCATTTACAAACTGAAGTCCTAAACCTTCGAACTCATCGTCAGCAGGGCTCAATTCGAATACGATATCTGCGAACTTACCTTTACCACCAGTTTGCTTCTTATAAACCTCTTTGTGCTCAACGTTAGAGTTGATAGACTCTTTGTAAGCTACCTGAGGAGCACCTTGGTTCACCTCTACCTTGAATTCTCTTTTCAGACGATCCATGATAATATCCAGGTGAAGCTCACCCATACCTCTAAGAATAGTCTGTCCGGTTTCTTCGTCAGTATTCACCGTCAAAGTTGGATCTTCTTCTACCAACTTAGCGATAGCCATACCTAGTTTATCAACATCAGCCTGAGTCTTAGGCTCAATAGCATAACCGATTACAGGATCCGGGAACACCATAGATTCAAGAACGATCTTGTGTTTCTCGTCACACAGTGTATCTCCGGTTTTGATATCTTTAAATCCTACCACAGCAGCAATATCACCCGCATGAAGGCTATCAATAGCATTCTGCTTGTTTGCGTGCATCTGGAAGATTCTTGAAATTCTTTCTTTCTTACTGGTTCTTGTATTGTACACATAAGAACCTGAATCAAGCATACCTGAATAAGACCTCACAAAGCAAAGACGACCTACGAATGGGTCAGTTGCAATTTTGAAGGCCAAAGCAGCAAACGGACCGTTCGGATCTGGCTTTCTTGAAATCTTCTCTTCAGTATCAGGATCAGTTCCTACAATGTTATCTCTATCAAGTGGTGAAGGAAGTAATTCCATCACGTAGTTCAGCATTGACTGAACACCCTTGTTTTTGAAAGCAGAACCACAAAGCATTGGAACAAAGTCCAAGTTGATAGTAGCTTGTCTTAGAGCAGCAAGAATCTCGTCTTTAGTAATTGAATCCGGATCATCGAAGAATTTCTCCATCAATGTATCATCGTACTCAGCGATAGCCTCCAACAAGTATTCTCTGTACTCAGCCACATCGTCTACCATATCTGCAGGAATTTCGATTTCGCTATAGGTCATACCCATATCGTCTTCGTTCCATACGATAGCAATGTTCTCAACAAGGTCAACTACTCCTTTGAATGTATCCTCAGCACCAATTGGTAACTGAAGAGGCACAGCTTTAGTACCCAACATTTCTTTCACCTGCTTACACACGTTCAAGAAGTCAGCACCAGCACGGTCCATCTTGTTCACGAAGCCCAAACGAGCAACTTTATAGTTATCTGCCAGTCTCCAGTTGGTCTCAGACTGAGGCTCAACACCGTCAACCGCAGAGAACAAGAACACAAGACCATCCAATACACGAAGTGATCTGTTTACCTCAACGGTAAAGTCAACGTGACCAGGAGTGTCAATAATGTTGATGTGGTATTCGTCACCTTTGTAAGGCCAGAAAACTGTAGTCGCTGCAGAAGTAATGGTAATACCTCTCTCCTGCTCTTGCTCCATCCAGTCCATGGTGGCAGCACCATCGTGAACCTCACCAATTTTGTGTGAAACACCAGTATAATATAGGATACGCTCGGTAGTAGTGGTCTTTCCGGCATCGATGTGCGCAGCGATACCAATATTCCGAGTTAATCTTAAATCTCTTGCCATGATTAGTTTAGGAATTAAAATCTAAAATGTGAAAATGCTTTGTTTGCTTCTGCCATTCTGTGAGTATCATCCTTCTTCTTCACTGCTCCACCTTCTCCTTTAGAAGCTGCAACAATCTCTCCGGCCAATCTCTCAGTCATGGTTTTCTCACCTCTCTTTCTGGCGAAAGAGATCATCCACTTAATTCCTAGTGATGTTTTTCTGGCAGGTCTAACTTCGGTAGGCACCTGGAAGGTGGCTCCACCAACTCTCCTTGACTTTACTTCGACAGAAGGCATGATGTTACTCAATGCTTTTTTCCAAGTCTCAAGACCATTCTCACCAGTACGCTTTTCTACCAATGCCACTGCATCATAGAAAATTCCGTAGGCAATACTCTTCTTACCATCCACCATAAGGTAGTTCACGAACTTTGTCACCAAAGTATCTCCGAACTTCGGGTCAGGAAGAATATATCTCTTCTTTGGTTTAGCTTTTCTCATTATATAATAGCGTTATCTTATTTTTTATCTTTTGGTCTTTTTGCACCGTATTTAGATCTTCTTTGCAGACGACCATTCACACCGGCAGTATCCAAGGCACCACGGATGATGTGATATCTTACACCCGGAAGGTCTTTTACTCTACCTCCTCTGATGAGTACAATTGAGTGTTCCTGAAGGTTGTGACCTTCACCAGGGATGTAGGCGTTCACTTCTTTTCCGTTAGTTAACCTTACCCTTGCTACTTTTCTCATAGCTGAGTTAGGTTTCTTTGGAGTAGTTGTATACACCCTAGTACAAACCCCTCTTCTCTGTGGGCAGCTATCCAAAGCTGGAGACTTCGACTTGGAAGTCAATTTTTTACGGCCCTTTCTTACTAGTTGTTGTATAGTAGGCATTTACAGAATTTTAGATTTTATTTTTCCTAGTTACAAATTTTGGACTGCAAAGGTAGTGAAAGAAGTTTTGTAAACAAACAGTTGCTATCAAATAAAAACGAACCCGTTTCCGACTGTCAACCGACTGTATTTTAGGCTTCTGACAAGAAAAAAGGGTTACCAAAGTAACCCTTTTATATGATCTCATTTGAGTCCTTTAAGCTTCTCCAACAGTGCCTCCGAAATTCATCGGAAACTTGGGAGGAGCATCGGCCTGCTTAATTTCCCCGAAATGGCTTTCGAACTTGTCGATATTGTCTTTCAGGGCGTATAGCAAACGCTTGGCATGTTCCGGAGTGATCACGATTCTCGACTTTACCTTAGCTTTTGGAACGCCAGGCATCATCTTAATAAAATCGATCACAAACTCGCTGTTCGAGTGGGCAATCATTGCCAGGTTCACATACTGGCCTTCAGCAATTTCTTCTGAAAGCTCAATATTTAACTGGTTCTGTTGCTTTTGCTCGTCCTTTTCAGCCATTGCTTAAAGTTCTACGCTTTGCTCTGTTTCTGAGTGATAAGCCTGCTGAGCAGCTTCGAGTCTTTCGAGCTCTTCTTTGCTACCTACAATCAGGTCATCATACTCTCTCATTCCGGTACCTGCAGGAATCAAGTGACCTACGATCACGTTCTCCTTCAGTCCATTCAAGGTATCGGCTTTACCTTTAATAGAGGCTTCACTCAATACTTTGGTAGTTTCCTGGAATGATGCTGCAGAAATGAAGCTATCTGTACCCAAAGATGCCTGAGTAATACCCTGCAATTTAGGTTTAGATACTGCTGGTTGTGCATCTCTCACCTCTACCAGTTTCAAATCGCGTCTCTTCAAGCTTGAGTTTTCATCTCTCAATTCTCTAGGAGTTACGATCTGACCTGGCTTCAGATTTTCAGAGTCACCGGCTTCAGATACCACCTTCATGTCAAGGATAGAATCGTTCTCTTCCATGAAGACGAACTTATCTGCTACCTGACCTGGAAGGAACTGTGTATCACCTGCATCGATGATTTCAACCTTCTGCATCATTTGCTTAACAATTACTTCAATGTGCTTATCATTGATCTTCACACCTTGAAGTCGGTATACCTCCTGAATTTCATTCACAAGATACTCCTGTACAGCTGTTGGTCCTTGAATGTTAAGGATATCATTTGGAGTAATAGCTCCATCTGACAAAGGATAACCTGCTCTCACAAAGTCATTATCCTGAACAAGGATGTGCTTAGAAAGTGGCACCATGTATTTCTTCTTCACACCGTCCTTAGACTCAATGAAGATTTCTCGGTTACCTCTCTTAATACCACCGTAAGTTACCACACCATCAATCTCAGACACTACTGCCGGGTTAGATGGGTTTCTGGCCTCGAATAATTCCGTTACTCTTGGTAGACCCCCGGTAATATCTCTCGATTTACCCATGGTTCTTGGAATCTTAGCCAGTGGCTGACCAACTTTAACTTTATCTCCGATATCTACTGACAAGTGAGCTCCTACCGGAATGTTGTATGACTTAGAGTCATCCTTATAGTTCACAATCACCGCAGGGTTCTTGTTCTTGTCTTTAGTATCTGTAATTACTTTCTCTCTGTGACCTGTCTGCTCATCGAACTCTTCTTTGTAAGTAATACCTTCTTCAATGGATTCGAAGTCGATAGTACCATCAAATTCAGAAAGGATTACAGCGTTGTACGGATCCCACTTACAAAGTTCCTGACCCTTTTCAACTTTATCTCCCTCTTTGACTTTCAATACAGCACCATAAGGCACGTGGTTAGAGATCAATACTTTCTTAGATTTAGGATCAATCACCTGAATCTCACCGGTACGTCCCATTACAATATTGATCTTGTTGCCTTCATCATCGGTAGTTGGCAATGATCTCAGCTCTTCGAATTGGATAACACCATCGAATTTAGCCTGAATCATGGCATCTACTGCAATGTTAGATGCAGTACCACCCACGTGGAAGGTTCTTAGTGTAAGCTGAGTACCTGGCTCACCAATTGACTGAGCAGCAATTACACCTACAGCTTCACCTTTTTGTACCATCTTGTTGGTAGATAAGTTTCTACCATAACATTTGGAACAAACACCTCTCTTAGATTCACAAGTCAATACTGATCTGATCTCTACATCTTCAATTGCTGACTCATCCAATTGCTCAGCAATTTTCTCAGTGAATTCTTCACCTGATGCAATGATCAGTTCTTCGGTAATTGGATCATATATATCGTGAACTGATACTCTACCAAGGATTCTTTCAGAAAGTGCTTCAACAACATCTTCGTTGTCCTTCAAAGCAGATACTGTAAGACCTCTGAGTGTTCCACAATCTTCTTCATTCACCACACAATCCTGTGCAACGTCTACCAGACGTCTGGTCAGGTAACCAGCATCAGCTGTTTTCAAGGCTGTATCGGCAAGACCTTTACGTGCACCGTGTGTAGAGATAAAGTACTCGAGTACATCCAGACCTTCTTTAAAGTTGGAAAGGATCGGGTTTTCGATAATGGCACCCACAGAACCTGCAAGGTTTTTCTGTGGCTTAGCCATCAAACCTCTCATACCACCTAACTGACGAATCTGCTCTCTTGAACCACGAGCTCCTGAGTGCATCATCATGTAGATTGAGTTAAAGCCCTGACGGTCTTCCTCCATCTCCTGCATCAATCCGTTAGTCAATCTGGTATTTACACGAGTCCAGATATCAATTACCTGGTTATATCTTTCATTATCCGTGATAAGACCCATCAGGTAGTTTTGCCAAACAGCATCTACCTCTTCTTTGGCGCTTTCAATCAGTCCGTCTTTATTCTCAGGAATGTGAATATCATCAAGACCCATTGAAAGACCACCCTGGAAAGCTGTCTGGAAACCAAGTTCTTTGATATCATCAAGGAATCTTGCTGTCTCAGCTACACCACAGATATTAACTACATTTTGAATGATCTTCTGTAGTTTCTTTTTAGTCAATAGCTCATTAACGAAACCTACCTGCTCAGGCACTGTCTGGTTGAACAGTACTCTACCAGCTACCGTTTCGATAGTCTTTTCTACCAACTCCTCATTTTCACGAACTTTGGTCTTTACATGAATGTAAGCATGCTTAGATAGTCTGCCCTCATTCAATGCAATGATTACTTCTTCAGCAGAATAGAATCTCATACCCTCACCTGCAACTTTGAAGTCATCAGTAGACCTTCTTCCCTTAGTTACATAATACAGACCCAAAACCATGTCTTGAGAAGGTACTGTAATAGGAGCTCCGTTTGCAGGGTTCAGGATGTTGTGAGAAGAAAGCATCAACATGCTGGCTTCCAATACAGCATCGTGTCCAAGAGGAACGTGAACAGCCATCTGGTCACCGTCAAAGTCAGCGTTGAAGGCTGTACATACTAAGGGGTGCAACTGAATAGCTTTACCTTCAATCAGTTTTGGCTGGAAGGCCTGAATACCCAATCTGTGCAATGTTGGAGCACGGTTGAGCAATACAGGGTGTCCTTTCAATACGTTTTCAAGGATATCCCAAACTACAGGATCTTTTCTGTCTACAATTTTCTTGGCCGACTTAACTGTCTTAACAATGCCTCTCTCTATCAGCTTTCTGATAATGAATGGCTTGAAAAGCTCAGCTGCCATGTCCTTGGGAAGACCACACTCATGTAGCTTCAATTCAGGACCTACAACAATAACCGAACGGCCAGAGTAGTCAACCCTTTTACCCAGTAGGTTCTGACGGAAACGACCTTGCTTACCTTTAAGCATATCACTCAAAGATTTCAGGGCTCTGTTACCATCTGATCTTACTGCATTTACTTTTCTTGAGTTATCGAAGAGTGAGTCAACAGCCTCCTGAAGCATACGCTTCTCGTTTCTCAAAATCACCTCAGGTGCCTTAATATCGATGAGACGCTTCAAACGGTTGTTTCTAATGATTACTCTTCTATACAGATCGTTCAAATCTGAGGTAGCAAATCTACCACCATCCAATGGCACCAATGGTCTCAATTCCGGTGGAATAACCGGTACCATTTTGATGATCATCCACTCAGGACGGTTTTCAATTCTGGTTTTGGCATCACGGAAAGCTTCTACTACTCTCAGTCTTTTCAAGGCTTCAGCCTTTCTCTGCTGAGAAGTATCAGTAGCTGCCTGGTGACGAAGAGCATAAGACATCTCGTCCAGATTCAATCTGGATAGCAACATCTCAAGTGCTTCAGCACCCATTTTCGCGATGAATTTCTGTGGATCATCATCATCCAACATTTGATTCTCACGAGGTAGTTTATCCAGGATATCCAGATACTCATCCTCAGTCAAGAAATCCATGTAGCTGATGCCTTCCTCTTCTTTGATACCAGGCTGAATCACAACATATCTTTCATAATAGATAATCTGATCCAGCTTCTTAGTTGGCAAGCCAAGAAGGTATCCTATTTTATTAGGAAGCGATTTGAAATACCAGATATGAGCAACAGGAACCACCAATTCGATGTGTCCCATTCTTTCTCTACGAACCTTCTTCTCAGTTACTTCAACACCACATCGGTCGCAGATAATGCCTTTATATCTGATTCTCTTATATTTTCCACAATGACATTCCCAGTCCTTAACCGGACCAAAGATTCTTTCACAGAACAAACCACCCATTTCAGGTTTGTAAGTCCTGTAGTTAATCGTCTCCGGTTGAGTTACTTCACCATGTGAAGACTCCAATATAGATTCCGGAGAAGCCAAGCTAATAGTGACTTTGTTAAAGTCGTTGTTAAGTTTTCTATTCTTTTTAAATGCCATAGCTTTTTTGATTCAATTTTGTGGCCGAAGCCAAATAAACATGCCTTAGTCTAGCGTAATTTCAAGGGCCAAACCTCTCAATTCGTGAACCAGTACATTGAATGATTCAGGAATATTAGGCTTAGGAATAGAATCTCCCTTAACGATTGATTCATACGCCTTAGCTCTACCAATTACGTCATCCGACTTCACGGTCAGGATTTCCTGAAGTACGTGAGATGCACCGAAGGCCTCAAGTGCCCAAACCTCCATCTCACCGAAACGCTGGCCACCAAACTGAGCTTTACCACCCAATGGTTGTTGCGTAATCAATGAGTAAGGTCCGATAGATCTGGCGTGCATCTTATCGTCAACCAGGTGACCCAGTTTCAACATGTAGGCAACACCTACTGTTACAGGTTGGTCGAATTTATGACCAGTCAGACCATCATACAGATAAACGCGACCTGCTTTCGGCAATCCTGCCGCAGTAAGTTCTGCATCTACCTCTTCCATACTGGCACCATCGAAAATTGGAGTAGCATATTTCTTACCCAGTTTTTCTCCGGCCCATGCCAGTACAGTTTCGTAAATCTGACCGATGTTCATCCTTGAAGGTACACCCAGTGGGTTCAATACGATATCCATTGGAGTACCATCCTCAAGGAATGGCATGTCTTCTTCTCTCACAATTTTGGCAACTACACCTTTGTTACCGTGACGACCAGCCATTTTATCACCTACTTTCAGCTTTCGCTTCTTAGCAATGTAAACTTTGGCCAATTGAACGATACCTGTTGGTAGTTCGTCACCCACCTCAATAGTGAAACGCTCACGCTTGAATTCACCAGCAATTTCGTTTCTCTTGATGTTGTAGTTTTTCACCATTCTAACGAGTAGCTCATTTGTCTTCTCGTCATCGGTCCAACCATCAAGGTTAAGGTCAGCAATCAGGTTCACTTCTTCCTGAACACTATAGTTACTTTCGTCTCTGTAGATGTTCTTCTCAGGGAAGAGGTTTTGTGAGATATTATTCTTATTGAATTTGACACCTTTAGAAATGATCTCATCTCCAAACTTGTGTTTCACACCTTGTGATACTTTACCATCAAGAAGTTCAACCAGTTTTTCAATCATTTGATTTCTAACAGCTGTCAGGTCTTTGCTGAATTGTGCTTTGAGTACTTCAACCTCTTTCTTAGACTTAGCTCTCAAGTCTTTGTCTTTCTTAGGTCTTGAGAAGAGTTTGGTATCAATCACAACACCTCTAAGTGAAGGCGAAGCTTTCAATGAAGCATCTTTAACATCACCGGCTTTGTCACCGAAGATAGCTCTCAAGAGTTTCTCTTCAGGAGTTGGATCTGTTTCACCTTTAGGAGTGATTTTACCAATCAGAATATCTCCCTCTTTAATTTCAGCACCTACTCTGATGATACCATTCTCATCAAGGTTTTTCACTGCTTCCTCACTAACGTTAGGAATTTCAGAGGTCAATTCTTCTTCACCACGCTTGGTATCTCTTACTTCAAGTTCGTATTCATCGATGTGAATTGAAGTAAACACATCGTCTCTTACTACTCTTTCAGAAATAACAATCGCATCCTCAAAGTTATATCCTTGCCATGGCATGTAAGCCACTTTAAGGTTTTTACCTAGAGCAAGCTCACCGTTTTGGGTTGAGTAACCTTCACAAAGTACTTGTCCTTTTTGTACCTTCTCACCTTTCAATACGATTGGCTTCAGGTTGATACAAGTATCCTGGTTGGTTCTTCTGAACTTGATCAGGTCATATGTTTTGTACTCAGAATCGAAGTTGACTAATTCGTCTTCATCGGTCTGATTGTACTTAATTATAATCTTAGCAGAATCTACGTAATGCACTACACCATTCTCTTCAGCAATCACTAAAGATCTGGAGTCTCTGGCAGCTCTACCTTCCAAACCAGTTCCCACAATTGGAGCTTCTGGTTTCAACAATGGCACAGCCTGACGTTGCATGTTCGATCCCATCAAAGCACGGTTTGCATCATCATGCTCAAGGAAAGGAATCAATGAAGCAGCCACAGAAACAATCTGGTTTGGCGCCACATCCATGTAAGTCAGTTCTTTTGGCTCAACCACAGGGAAATCACCTTCGAATCTCGCCTTTACTCTATCGTTGATGAAGATACCATTGTCCTCTAAAGGCGCGTTGGCCTGGGCAATGTTGTGAGTATCCTCTTCTTCAGCAGTCAAATACACTACATCTTCAGACATGTTCACTTTACCTTCAGTCACCTTTCTGTAAGGAGTTTCGATAAAGCCCATGCTATTCACTTTAGCGTGCACACAAAGAGACGAGATCAAACCAATATTCGGACCTTCAGGAGTCTCAATGGTACAAAGTCTACCGTAGTGAGTATAGTGAACGTCACGCACCTCAAAACCAGCTCTTTCTCTTGAAAGACCACCTGGTCCTAAAGCAGACATTCTTCTTTTGTGTGTAATCTCAGCCAATGGGTTAGTCTGATCCATAAACTGAGAAAGCTGGTTGGTTCCGAAGAATGAGTTGATTACAGAAGACAAGGTTCTTGCGTTGATCAAATCAACCGGCTTGAAGTCTTCGTTATCACGAACGTTCATTCTTTCTTTGATGGTTCTGGCCATA
Organism: Roseivirga sp.; assembly: GCF_965216855.1. Classification (NCBI taxonomy): domain Bacteria; kingdom Pseudomonadati; phylum Bacteroidota; class Cytophagia; order Cytophagales; family Roseivirgaceae; genus Roseivirga; species Roseivirga sp. Next base: position 1,485,061 of record NZ_OZ244204.1, read on the forward strand.
CGAGCCAGACCTACACCAAACTGAGCATAAAGTTGCTCACCAACTGTTCTTACCCTTCTGTTTGAAAGGTGGTCAATATCATCGACAACTGCTCTTGAGTTGATCAAACCGATCAGGTACTTCACAATTGAGATAATATCTTCAGTAGTCAATACTCTTTTCTCTGAATCGATCTCCAGATTGAGTTTCTTGTTGATTCTGTATCGACCAACCTCACCCAAATCATATCTCTTATCAGAGAAGAATAGTGATTGTATAATATCTCTGGCAGTTTGCTCATCTGGCGCTTCAGTATTTCTCAACTGACGATAGATTTGCTCTACTGCTTCTTTTTCTGAGTTTGAATTATCTTTCTGAAGTGTATTATAGATAATAGTGTAGTCAGCGATGTTAATATCTTCTCTGTGAAGAATTACTGATTCTACATCAGCCTCGATGATCAACTCGATATCTTCTTCTGACAATACAGAATCTCTTTCGAGCAACACTTCATTTCTATGAATAGATACTACCTCTCCGGTATCCTCATCCACGAAGTCTTCTACCCATGTTCTAAGCACTCTTGCAGCCAGCTTTCTACCTACAGCTTTCTTAAGTGTAGTTTTCTTGGCAGCTACTTCTTCAGAAAGGCCGAACAGATCCAGGATATCTTTATCTGTTCCGTAACCGATAGCTCTTAAAAGCGTGGTTACAGGGAATTTTTTCTTACGGTCGATGTAAGCGTACATCACGCTATTCACATCCGTTGCAAATTCAATCCAGCTTCCTTTGAAAGGAATAATTCTGGCCGAATAAAGGGTAGTACCGTTTGTGTGCTTACTTTGAGCAAAGAACACACCCGGAGACCTGTGAAGTTGAGACACAATAACTCTTTCAGCACCATTCACTACGAATGATCCCTTTTCAGTCATATAAGGAATGTTACCAAGGAAAACTTCCTGTTCAATTGTCTCGAAGTCTTCATTGTCTTCGTCATTACAGGTAAGACGAAGTTTTGCCTTCAAAGGCACTGAGTAAGTCAGACCTCTATCGATACATTCTGAAACAGAATATTTCGGGGGATCGACCAAATAATCAATGAATTCTAATACGAAATTTTCTCGTGAATCAGAGATAGGAAAGTTCTCAGAGAACACTTTGAACAGTCCATCCTGAGTTCTTTTGTCGGCAGGGGTTTCTAATTGGAAGAAATCCTTGAACGACTTTATCTGCACATCAAGAAAATCAGGATAGTCTAATACTGATTTAATCGAAGAGAAATTTATTCTTTCTGATTGATTTGCTAGAATAGCCAAGGCCGTATAATTTTTGTTCTAAATAATTAAAATGCACTTAGACAGTGCTGAGGGAGTAAAACACCTCCCAAGTGTGTACAAACAGGAAAAGACCCGTGATCCCGACCCCTCCCGATAGCTATCGGGATCAGGACTGAGACCAGGGCCTGATCCATTGCCATAATTACTTATGGCTGTTCAAATTACTTAAGCTCTACTTCAGCGCCAGCTTCTTCAAGTTGCTTCTTAAGCGCTTCAGCTTCGTCTTTAGCAACTCCTTCTTTCACTGCTTTAGGAGCACCATCAACTACTTCTTTAGCTTCTTTCAATCCTAGGCCGGTCAATTCTTTCACAAGCTTAACTACAGCAAGTTTAGATCCACCTGGAGCCTTAAGAATAACATCGAATGAAGATTTCTCTTCACCAGCGCCTTCACCGTCACCACCACCAGAGGCAGGACCAGCTACTGCTACAGCTGCAGCTGCAGGTTCGATACCATACTCTTCTTTAAGGATATCAGCCAATTCGTTTACTTCTTTCACAGTAAGGTTTACCAACTGTTCTGCGAATTCTTTCAAATCTGCCATTTTATTAAATGTTATAAAGTTTTAAATCTTGGTTAAATAATTAGTTTTCACGTTCAGACAAAGTCTTAAGAATACCAGCAAGCTTGCCACCTGATCCTTTAAGACCAGAAATAACATTCTTCGCAGGAGATTGTAGCAAGGTAATAACCTCACCGATAAGCTCAGCTTTAGACTTAAGCTGGCTCAACATATCTAAATTCTCTTCTCCAATAAAAAGATCTGTGTCGATGGAAGCGCCTTTTAATACTGGAGATTGTCCGCCCGATTTTTTTCTAAATTCTTTGATCAATTTTGCCGGAGTATTCGCGTTTTCACCAGAAAACATCACTCCAGAAAACCCTTTTAATACTTTCTCATCGAAAGGCGTATAATCGGTGCTCATTTGCTCCAATGCCTTTGCGATCAAAGTATTCTTAACCACTTTGTACTCGATACCTTTCTCGAAGCACAGTCTTCTCAATGAGTTGGTTTCAGCTACCGACATTCCGGAAGCATCAGTGATATAGAAGTTCATATTGGCAGAAAATTTCTCTACCAATTCACCAATAACAACTGCTTTTTCTTCTCTAGTCATGATTATAGTCCGGAAATAGAGTTTTTATCTACTTTAATACCAGGGCTTTGCGTTGTTGAAAGGTTGATACTTCTAAAGTATGTTCCTTTCGCAGATGCAGGCTTCAACTTAGAGATAGTCTGGATCACTTCAATGGCATTGTCAGCGATTTTCTCCGGAGAGAAAGAAGCTTTACCAATACTGGTATGAATGATACCATACTTATCAACCTTAAAGTCGATTTTACCACCTTTAACATCCTGAACGGCTTTACCCACCTCAAGAGTTACTGTACCTGCCTTAGGGTTTGGCATCAAACCTCTAGGACCAAGTACTCTACCTAAACGACCTACTTTCGCCATAACAGTTGGCATAGTAATGATTACATCAATATCTGTCCAACCACCTTCTATCTTTGCTATATAGTCGTCAAGACCCACATAGTCAGCTCCGGCATCTTTAGCTTCCTGCTCCTTATCTGGAGTACAAAGCACCAACACTTTCACCTCTTTACCAGTACCATGAGGAAGGGCTACAACGCCTCTTACCATTTGGTCTGCTTTACGCGGATCCACACCCAATCTTATATCAATGTCTACTGAAGCATCGAAACTGGCAGAGTTTACCTCTTTCACAATTCCTGCCGCTTCAGCAAGCGCATATAATTTTGTTGGGTCATATTTACTTAAAGCCTCTTTTTGCTTTTTAGTTAACTTTCCCATTTGTTAAATCTTTAGTTTTCCCAAGGGGCTTTACCTGAAATCCTCAAACCCATACTTCTCGCTGTACCAGCTACCATTCTCATAGCAGATTCTACAGTGAAAGCATTCAAATCCGGCATTTTCACTTCAGCAATTTCTTTCACTTGAGCCCAAGTGACGCTTCCAACTTTGGCTCTGTTAGGCTCAGCTGAACCCTTCTTTACCTTAGAAGCTTCCAGTAACATTACTGGTGCTGGAGGAGTTTTAATTACAAAGTCAAAAGACTTATCAGAATAAATAGTTACGAGAACAGGTAAAACCTGACCCATTTTATCCTGAGTACGTCCGTTGAATTGCTTACAAAACTCCATGATGTTCAGTCCCTTTGAACCCAAAGCAGGACCTACCGGAGGAGAAGGATTGGCTTGGCCACCCTTGACTTGCAACTTCAGATAACCAGAAATTTCCTTAGCCATCTTAATCTTGTTTTTCGACTTGCATGTAACTTAATTCAACAGGGGTATTTCGGCCGAAGATCTTCACCATTACGTTCAGTTTTCTTCTTTCTTCAAATACCTCCTCTATAGTACCCGTAAAACCACTAAAGGGACCATCCATTACTTTCACGGTCTCTCCGACTATATATGGCGTATCTAGTTGTTCGTCAAACTCGTCAATCTCTTCAACCTTACCTAAGATACGGTCTACTTCTGGTTGACGTAATGGAACTGGCGGTGTGGAAGCATTGCCAGCAGCTTGACCTAGGAACCCTATGATACCTGGGATATTCTTAATTAAATGAACGACTTCACCGTTAGATAAATCGGCTTGAACCATGATGTAGCCCGGAAACATATTCCTGTCTCTCGATTTCTTCTTACCATTTCTGATCTCGAATACTTTTTCAGACGGGATTAGCACCTGTGGAATTTGCTCCGTGAATTTCTCCTGAACAATTTCGTTTTCCAGATACTCTTTTGCTTTACGCTCCTGGCCCGACACAGCCCTAACCATATACCATTTCAGTTCTGACATCGCTCCTTATCTTATAGGCCGTAAAACCATTCCATAACTGTATCAAAGCCCAAATCGATAACACCGATTACAAGGGCGAATATTAAAGAGGCCACAAGAACCAGCACAGAGCTACTTTGAAGCTCTGACAGTTTCGGCCAACTTACTTTGTGTCTCATCTCATCGTATGATTCACTCACAAAGGATACTAATTTACTCATTGGTTTTACTCCTCAATTTTTGCACGGGTGGTAAGATTCGAACTCACGACCTTTGGTTTTGGAGACCACTGCTCTACCAGCTGAGCTACACCCGTGTATCTCAAGATAATCAGTCAATCAACTGACCATCAATGTTTTACAATAATTTAGGAAACTTTTCTTTCCGAAAAGTCTATGCACAGCCGCTCGAGCACTGACCCAAAACGGGCTGCAAATGTAGATAAATTTAATTAATGAAACAAACGCGCCTTCGAAAAATCGAAAGGCGCGTTTGATATAAATTTATCTATTATTAGATGATTAGTCTAGGATTTCAGTTACCTGACCTGCACCTACGGTTCTACCACCTTCTCTGATAGCGAAACGAAGACCTTTCTCAAGAGCAACAGCGTTGATCAGGTTTACTTCGATAGTTACGTTATCACCTGGCATTACCATTTCGATGTCAGCAGGAAGTTTGATCTCACCAGTAACGTCAGTAGTTCTTAGGTAGAACTGAGGACGGTACTTGTTAAAGAATGGAGTGTGACGTCCACCTTCTTCTTTTGACAGAACGTAAACCTCAGCTTTGAAGTGAGCGTGAGGAGTTACAGACCCTGGCTTACAAATGATCATACCTCTTTTGATATCTGATTTCTCAATACCTCTAAGAAGAAGACCTACGTTATCACCAGCTTCACCTCTGTCCAAAATCTTACGGAACATCTCAACACCAGTAACAGTTGACTTCAAACCTTCGGCACCCATACCGATGATATCAACAGGATCACCTGAGTTGATTACACCTCTCTCGATTCTACCAGTAGCAACAGTACCACGACCAGTAATAGAGAATACGTCCTCAACAGGCATCAAGAAGTCTTTGTCAACCAATCTTTCTGGAAGTGGAATGTAATCATCCACAGCAGCCATCAGTTCTTCAACTTTCTCAACCCATTTAGGCTCACCATTCAATGCACCAAGAGCAGAACCCTGGATTACCGGAATGTCATCACCTGGGAATTCGTAGAAAGAAAGCAATTCTCTTACTTCCATTTCAACTAGCTCAAGAAGTTCTTCATCGTCAACCAAGTCAACTTTGTTCATGAAAACAACAAGAGCAGGTACACCTACCTGACGAGCCAAAAGAATGTGCTCTCTAGTTTGAGGCATTGGACCATCTGTAGCAGCCACAACAAGGATAGCACCGTCCATCTGGGCAGCACCAGTTACCATGTTCTTAACGTAGTCAGCGTGACCTGGACAGTCAACGTGAGCATAGTGTCTGTTAGCAGTTTGGTATTCAACGTGTGACGTGTTGATAGTAATACCTCTTTCTTTCTCTTCAGGAGCGTTGTCAATTGAAGAGAAGTCTCTTAGTTCAGCAAGACCCGTATTTGCTAGAACTGTAGTAATAGCTGCAGTTAAAGTGGTCTTACCGTGGTCAACGTGACCGATAGTACCAATATTAACGTGCGGCTTGGAACGGTCAAAGGTTTCTTTAGCCATGTTTGAAATTAGTTAATATTAATGTTTATATAATTCTACAATCAGGTATCCAACCGGATACTTCTTTAATTTCTTAAAAGAGCCAATGACGAGATTTGAACTCGTGACCTCTTCCTTACCAAGGAAGCGCTCTACCCCTGAGCTACATCGGCTTAAATAGTTAAAAGCTCAAGTTTCAGGTTTAAAGTATTGACTTGAAACTCGAAACCCTGAACTAACAACTCAAAGGATCGAGCGGGTGACGAGGCTCGAACCCGCGACCTACAGCTTGGAAGGCTGTCGCTCTACCAACTGAGCTACACCCGCTTGTGTACCGAAGCTTCAGCATAGATGCACAAGCACCTACATCAACTCTGGCATTTGCCTCCCTTAGCTAAAGCTTCGGAAGACTCTGTGGGGGGAGCAGGATTCGAACCTGCGAAGACATAAGTCAACGGATTTACAGTCCGTCCCAGTTGGCCGCTTTGGTATCCCCCCGATCAGTCTTTAAAAGAACGATATAAAAAAGCCTTTCAGCGAAAGGGAATGCAAAATTAGACCCTTTTTTATTTTATTCAAACATTTGCCAGAAAAAGATATTTCTTTTTCACCCCTCTATTAAATAGTGCCCTGAGGCTCAGGAATCAAGCTTTTTTGATCGGGTGCAAAGTTGAACAAATTATCCTGAAAGTCTAAGGAGTTTTACAGTTCCTAATTAAAATAGTTACCTATATTTGTGCGATTTGGAAGGGTAGATTTTACTGCTCTCATTAAGTCTCTGAACAAACCTGGATAAATGTATCGAACGGAAACTGCTGCGGGAGATCAAGTCGAAATTTCTTTTGAAGGAAAGCAACCCTTCATCAATGAAACTCCCGTTAATTGGTCAATCACTGAAGACGGTAATAAGAAGTACCTGATCTTTAAAGATCATAAGACTTTTAAGTGTGAAATACTCAGTCTCGACCAACTCACCAAGACTGCCGAAATCAAAATCAATAAAAGCATCTACCAAATAAGCCTGAAAGACAAAATGGATATCCTCCTGGAGAAAATGGGGATAGACATGTCGCTAACCAGTGCGGTTAATGACCTTAAAGCCCCTATGCCCGGGCTGGTCCTTGATATATTGGTATCCGTGGGAGATGAGATTAAGAAGGGAGATCAGCTGGTCATTTTGGAAGCCATGAAAATGGAGAATGTTCTGAAAGCGGCTGGTGAAGGAAAAATCAGCAGCATAGAAGTCAAAAAGGGCGATAGCGTAGAAAAGAATCAAGTACTAATAAAGTTTTAAAAGCAGATGTCTTATAAAAGGATACTCCTTAAACTAAGTGGAGAAGCTCTCATGGGAAAGCAGAGCTATGGAATTGACCCAGACAGATTAGAGCAGTATGCTCTGGAAATTGACCGGGTAAGAGAAAAAGGAGTTGAAGTAGCTATTGTTATCGGAGGCGGTAACATATATAGAGGTGTACAGGCAGAAGCCTCCGGTATCGATCGCGTTCAGGGAGACTACATGGGTATGCTGGCTACAGTAATCAATGCAATGGCCATCCAGAGTACATTAGAGAAACATGGTATGTATACCCGCCTGATGTCTGGTATTAAAATGGAAGCCGTTTGTGAACCATTCATTAGAAGAAGAGCTGTAAGACACCTTGAAAAAGGACGTATTGTTATTTTCGGAGCAGGGATTGGTAATCCTTATTTTACAACAGACTCCACTGCCAGTTTGAGAGCCATCGAAATTGAGGCAGATGTTGTATTGAAAGGAACCAGAGTAGATGGCGTTTATTCTGCCGATCCGGAAAAAGACCCGAATGCAGAAAGGTTTGAAAATCTTACCTTTGATGAAGTGATACAAAAAGGCTACAGTATTATGGATATGACAGCCTTCACGCTATGTCAGGAAAACAATGTACCAATCATCGTTTTCGACATGAATAAACCAGGCAACCTGGAAAGACTAATTGACGGAGAAAAAGTAGGAACCCTAATCAGTTAAAAATACGATGGAAGAGATTGAAATATATCTGGACACCGCCCGCGAAATGATGGAAAAAGCGGTAGCTCACACAAAAACTGAATTGTCCAAAATCAGAGCAGGTAAAGCCATGCCTAGCATGCTTGATGGTCTGATGGTAGAATATTACGGAACACCAACCCCTATTAACCAGGTAGCTTCCGTTTCAACACCCGATGCCAGAACCATTTTCGTAAAGCCTTGGGAAAAGTCGCTGATTGGCGAAATCGAGAAAGCCATTATCAACAGTGACCTGGGGCTTAACCCTCAGAACGATGGAGAAAACATTATCCTCAATGTGCCTCAACTTACAGAAGAAAGAAGGGCTCAATTGGCTAAGCAATCTAAATCGGTTACTGAAGAAGGAAAAATCAGCATTAGAAATGCCAGAAAAGAAGCCAACGATGAACTGAAAAAACTTCTGAAAGATGGTGTTTCTGAAGATGCGGTTAAAGGTGCCGAAGACGATGTTCAATCACTGACTGATAAATACGTCAAGAAAATGGATGAACTGTACGATCATAAAGAAAAAGAGATTATGACCGTGTAAGTCAGATTTACTTAAAAGAACACAAGGCGACCAATGGTCGCCTTATTTTTTAAATACATATTTTGACAAAAAGCCTTCCGAGCTTAATATTTCCAGGTCCGAAAAGTAAAAATCGGCTCCATTCTCAGAGACAATACAAGAACAGTCAGCATCAACAGCCGCATAATTCTGAAACCCATCCTCCAAATCGACCACTTTAGGATTATTGATAGCCGCCCTTACCGCTGAGTCATGAATAGGCGCAATGGAAAGGTAATTACTCAGAAGCTCAATTTTCTTTCTGGCCAATTTTGCTCCTGACTTTTTGGAAGAGAAATAGAAACCGATGGCCAGACACAAAGAGGATGAATACAACTCAAAGCCATCCTGCCCGGCTAAACTCAAAACTCTGGAAGAATGCGTAAACAGAGGATACTCCTTATTTAGTACAGAAACCAGAACATTGGCATCGATAAAGATTCGCAACTTACTTCTTCTCGTAGAAATCCGACTTTTTTAACTGACGTGGCCTGGTATGATATTCAGCCTCCCCCTCTGCTACAGCATTGACCCAATCTGCAATAGGCAAATCATCCAAAGCCTTATAATGATTAGAAGTAATTTGGCGATATAAAAACTCGGTTAGTCTGGAAAGACTAATATTATGCTGCTCTGCAAACTCTTTGGCAGATTGAATGACTTCCTTGTCAAAACTGAGTGTAACCTTGGCATCCACACTCTAATATACGACAAAGAAAAAAAGTTTATACGTATAAAATCCAATTTCTCTCCCTACAGCTTTTCAACAATTCAAGACATACCTGTAACAACTCAGGGAGTCAGGCTTTGAGCCAGGTCAATGATGGTTTATCTATGCATCGTGAAAATACGGATCAATCATATATTCTCTATTTGTATAAAAAAGCAATTTAGCCGTATCAATTTTTTATACATTTAATGAATAAATAAGATTTGAAATGAAAGGAACCAATCTGGGAGAGTTTGAAGAAATAGTTTTACTAACCATCGCAGCCCTGATAGACGATGCTTATAGTGTCGCCATTTGTGATGAAATAGAAAGAGTCACAGAACGAAAGGTAAAGCTCAGTGTTGTACACGCTGTTTTAAACCGACTCGACAAGAAAGGATTCGTCAAGTCTCATTTGGGAGAACCCACACAGGAAAGAGGTGGACGCAGAAAGCGTTTTTTCACAGTAACGCACGCAGGCAAAGTAGCCCTAACCAGAGCCAAGGAACAGCGAGATCAACTGTGGAGCCTCATTCCAGACTTTAACTTAAAGATTGTTTGAAAAAGAAAAAACCGATACCACCCCAATGGGCCGACCGCTTTTTAGAGTGGTATTGTAAAGCCTCCCTCTTTGAAGACTTACAGGGAGATTTATATGAACACTTCTACAGGCACATAGAAGAAAAAGGGACAAGAAAAGCCCGCATCATATTCATACTGAATGTGCTCAGGTTTTTCAGGCCCTACACGGTCAAAAAACTCAATATTCCTGATCAATTAACTCAAGTCATCATGTTTAAAAATTACTTCAAAACATCGCTGAGAAGCATTTCCAGAAATAAACTCTTCTCGGCCATCAATGTATTCGGCCTGGCCGTATCCATGTCTGTTTGTCTATTGATGATCTCCATCTTCACAGAGATCTCTAACTACGATCGTTTCCATAAAGAGGTAGACAACCTTTACAGGATCAACAACCTGCACCAGTATATGCAGGGAGAGCAAACGCGTTTTGCCTCAACTTCGCTCTACTTAGGCAACCGCATGAAAGAAGATGTACCGGGACTGGAAGCAATTACACTGATCCGTAATGGTGCAGGTGGCGATGCCACCGTTGAAGAAAACACCTTCCCTATTGACGCATTTTATGCCGATGAAGGCTTCTTTGACGTACTCACATTCAACCTGACCAGAGGTAACAGCAGCACTGCACTTCTTGAGCCCAATTCAATTGTGTTGACAGACGAAACAGCTGAAAAGCTTTTCAAGTCAGCCGATCCATTAGACCAGGTCTTAAAACTAGGAGATGAAGACTATACGGTAACTGGCATAGTCAAAAAGCCTCCCTTCAACTCACACATGAAATTTGAAGCACTGGTCTCTCTGTCTACTTTTGAAAAGCGGATGAACGCAAACCCAGATAATACCAACTGGAGCACCTTCGGAAGTATGTGGACGAACTATGTCTACTTTCGTCCCGAGAAAGGCGTAAGCCTCGAAGATATTCAGACAAGACTCGATGTCATTTGCAAAGAAGAAAGTGACAAGATGGAGCATACCACTATCCAAACTACCATTCAGCCTATCACCAACATCATGACCGGCCCGACCAATATTTCCAATCAGATTGGTAATAGTATGGGGGCAGAGGTACTTTGGGTACTGGCCGGTTTATCATTTATAGTCATTCTTTCGGCAGCCTTCAACTATACAAATCTTTCCATTGCCAGGTCACTAAGAAGGTCTAAAGAAGTTGGGATCAGAAAGGTGGTAGGTGCCAAACGTGGACAGGTATTCAACCAATTCATTGTTGAGGCCTGTATCATTTCTCTTGGTTCATTAATTATAGCCTATTTTCTTTTCTACCTGATTAAACCACTATTTCTTAGCCTCAACCCTCAGGTCGAAGATATATTGAGACTTCAGACCAATGCGAGTCAGATTATATATTTTATACTCTTTGCTCTTCTTGTTGGGGTGCTGGCCGGTCTCCTACCAGCGTTATTCCTTTCAAAGCTTAAAGCCATAAGCGTATTAAAAGCCGATACTAACACCAGGCTGTTCTCCAGAATTACCCTGAGAAAAACACTGCTGGTAGTTCAGTTCACCCTGTCACTCATCTTCATTATTGCCGCCTCCATCGCCAATAAGCAATTTAAGTATGCCATGAACTATGATCTTGGATTCAATACCGAAAACATTCTTAATGTGAACCTTCAGGGAAATGATCCTGCGGACATTGAGGCACTCTTCTCAAGAATACCTGAGATAGAACAAATCGCCAGAACCTCACATGTACTAAGCGTGGGGAGTACCTGGGGCACACAAATGTTTAGTGAAGATAAGCTGGACTCAGGTTCGGTCTACTACTCCAGAATAGACCATAGATATATCCCTATGCTTCAGCATCAATTCCTGGCGGGGTCGAACTTTCCGGCAAAAGATGCGGTCGAAAAGGAAGAGAGCATTATTCTGAATGAAAAAGCCATCAAACGATTCAACCTTGGTACACCTGAAGAGGCAATTGGTAAGATTGTGAAATTCGACAACGAGGACCTGATGATTATTGGGGTTGTTGAGGACTTCAACAATCAAACCATCCAGTCAGAAATCAGTCCCTTCGCCTTTCGACATAATCCACAGGAAGCCTATGTCTTAAGTCTGAAATTGAGATCCAATGACATAGTAGCTACCCGGGAGAAAATCAAAGCCGCCTGGGACGGATTCGATGAAATTCATGAATTCAGGGGTGGTTTTTATGAAGATAATATTGAAAGAGCCTATGAAGAGTTCTCCATACTCTCCACCATCATCGGCTTTCTGGCATTCCTTACTATCTGCATAGCATCCCTCGGTCTCTTAGGCATGGGCGTTTATACAGCCGAAACCAGACTAAAAGAAGTAAGTATCAGAAAAGTACTGGGTGCTTCTGAACAAAGCCTGGTTAAACTACTGTCTAAGAGCTTTATGTTGCTTCTGGTAATTTCAGCCGCTATTGCCCTGCCGCTAACCTATTTCCTGTTCGACTCGGTGATATTAGCAGAGCAAGCCTATCGTGCTCCAATCGGTATTGTAGAATTGACTTTAGGGGTGATCATTATTTTCATCATTGGCTTCGTAACTATAGGAAGCCAGACCTGGAAAGCTGCCAAAGCCAATCCGGCCAATACACTGAGAACAGAGTAGCACATTTCAATACAATAATTCTAACGATTGGGTCATCAGCTATTACAGTTGATGACCTTTTTGATTCATATTAAATCGACAAATACGAAATATTAACTACATTTAATCGACAAGTACGAACTTAATACACATGAAAGGAACAAATATTGGTGAATTCGAAGAGTTGGTATTACTCACAATTGGAGCACTTCATCCTGAAGCCTACGGAGTAGCCATTAAGAATGAGATTAAACAGCTGGCAGGTCGGTCAGTTACCCTCAGCACCGTGCACGCCTCCCTGAACCGGCTTCAGGATAAGGGAATGATAAAGAGCGAAATGGGAGAAGCCACCAGTAAACGGGGTGGCAAACGTAAGAAGTTCTTTTCGATTACAGCTTTCGGAGCCAAGACTTTGGCCGATGTTCGGGAGCAACGCGAGGCTATCTGGCAAATGATTCCGGATGCGGCCCTGCCTCTAAAAATAAATCATGCCTAAGCAGGAACATCATCTTCCACCCTCCCTGGCCAGACGCTTTTTGCGCTGGTTCTGTAAGCCTTCACTACTGGAGGACATTGAGGGAGATCTTATGGAAGACTTTAATGATCATATAGAATCGAAAGGTTTAAAGAAAGCCCGGTTACTCTACCTCTGGGGGGTAATCCGCTTCTTCAGACCTTTCGCCATAAAACAAATGTCAAGCTCAAAATTCACAACAACTATGTTTAGTAATTATTTCAAAACATCCCTGAGGAGCATAGCCAGGAACAAGCTGTTCTCCTTTATTAATGTATTCGGTCTGGCTGTTAGTATGTCAGTCTGCCTGTTGATGATCTCCATTCTAACGGAAATCAAAAGCTACGATAAATTCCATGACAGAGCTGGTGATATCTATCGGATTACCAACTCCTACCAATACCTGGATATGGAGGAGCCCTCAATGTATGCCTCCACTTCTATCATTGCCGGAAAACGCCTGAAAGAAGAAGTCCCCGGGGTTGAAGCAGTCACACTGATGAGAAGAAACTTCAGTGGTGATTTCGATTACAACAATGAAAAATATGTACTCAGTGGCTTTTGGGCCGACCAGGACTTCTTCAATGTCTTCTCATTCGAAGTACTCTATGGCAACCCTTCTACAGCACTATCAGAACCTCAAAGCCTTGTTATTACTGATGAAACTGCTTTGAAAATCTTCAATGAATTGAACGTTGTCGGTAAGACGGTCATGAAAAGAGACGTCCCCTATCAGGTCACTGCAGTAGTAAAAAAGCCTCCCTTCAATTCACACCTAAAATTTTCCATTATCGGTTCAATGATCACCTTCGAAGAACCCAGAATGCAGGATAATCCGAACGGATGGTTAAGCTGGCAAAACATGTGGATGAACTTCGCTTACTTCAAGGTGAAGGAGGACTATTCAATCGAAAATATTCAGGCAGGTCTGGATGTCATCAGTGACGATCAGAACTCGCGAGAAGAACACCTGACTATTCAGCTTCAAAGCCAGTCTATACTCGATATCATGACTGGCCCTTCGATGTACAATGAACCCGGAGTTACTATGGGCAGCAAAACACTCTGGATTCTGGGCTTACTCTCATTTGTCGTTATTCTGTCTGCAGGATTCAACTACACCAATCTTTCCATAGCCAGATCACTCAGGAGAGCCAAAGAAGTGGGTGTGCGAAAAGTAGTGGGCGCCAGAAAGTCGCAGATATTCTCCCAGTTTACTACAGAGGCTTGTATTATTTCCATCTTCTCTCTGGTTCTCTCCTACTTTATTTTCTTAATCATCAAGCCACTCTTTCTTAACCTCAATGGTCAGATGTCGGGAATGCTCAAACTTGAGCTAACCTTAGACAATGCTTTATTCTTTATTGCCTTTGCTCTGATAGTCGGACTTACCGCGGGCTTTATGCCTTCCTGGGTACTATCAAGATTAAGGGCCATTCAGGTACTGAAAACCAATGCCGAGACAAGGCTTTTTTCCAATGTGAGTGTAAGAAAAATACTTATCGTCATCCAGTTCACCCTGACCCTCATCTTTATCATATCAGCTCATATTGCCTTTAACCAATTCAGGTATGCGATGAACTTCGACAAAGGCTTTAACGGAGATAAGATTCTCAACGTACGGTTAGCCGGCAATGAGCCGGATTTGGTCAAAAGCCTCTTTGAAAGTATCCCCGAAGTTAAACAAACAGCCTTATCGGCTATGATCCTGGGTACAGGTGAAAGATGGGGCGACAATCTGAAGTATAAAGACCCGCTAGATTCTACTACGCTATATTACTCTTCCATAGACCAGAACTACCTGCCTATGCTTAAACATGAAATCATTGCAGGTTCTAATTTTCAGGTCAGTCCATTCTCCGGAAAGGAATCAGAAATCATTGTCAATGAACAGACCCTAAAGCGCTTTAATATCGGTAGCCCTCAGGAGGCCATAGGGGAACAATTAAAGGTTGGGCCCGATATGCTGACTATTGTAGGTGTGGTAAAAGACTTTCATTACGACCGAATTGACCAACCGATAGAGTGTTTTGGATTCAGACAACGCCTGATTGATATTCAACACATCAACCTGAAACTGGAAACATCGGACCTTCTGGGCACTATGGATAAGTTGAGAGCTGCCTGGGACGATTTCGACAAAGTTCATCCTTTTAACGCCCGGTTCTATTCCGACTATATTGAGCAAGCCTATTCGGAATATGAAGTTATGTTCACTATAGTCAGTTTCCTGGCCATCGTGAGCATTTCAATTGCTGTGCTGGGATTGCTGGGAATGGGCGTTTATACAGCTGAGACACGCCTAAAAGAAATAAGTATTCGAAAAGTATTGGGAGCTTCTGAAAGTAGTCTGGTACAATTACTGGTCAAAGGATTTATGCTCCTGCTACTCATTGCGGCAATCATTGCCATACCAAGTACATATTACATCTTTGACCAGATAGTTCTTGCCGACCAGGTAAATCGCATATCCATTGGGCTGAATGAATTGGGGCTGGGAGTCCTCTTTATTTTTGCTATTGGCCTCCTTACCATTGGCTCACAAATCTGGAAAGCAGCACGCTCTAACCCTGCTTCTACTCTCAGAAACGAGTAAACCATTAACACCTTCCATTTAAAGACCTGATGCCGGTAAAAGGCATCGGGTCTTTTGGTTTATGCAAAAAAGCGCCAGATAAAATCGTCATTTACGAATTTTATTACATACATTTAATCGTCATTTACGAATTAAATACAATGAAAGGAACGAACTTGGGCGAATTTCAGGAACTGGTATTGCTCACTATTGGCATCTTATACCCTGAAGCTTATGGTGTTGGTATCAAAGAAGAAATTCTCGCTAAAACCGGAAGAAAGGTTACACTAAGCACCGTACATGCCGCACTTAATCGCCTGGAAAAGAAAGGGCTGGTTGAGAGTCATTTTGGCGAAACCACACAAATCAGAGGAGGCAAACGTAAGCGCTATTTTAAAATGACTGCTTACGGACTGAAGACCCTGGAGGAAGCGCGAGCTCAGAGAGAAGAGCTTTGGAAGGCCATACCTCAGCAGGTTTTGCAAATGAAAACTTCATACTAACCTATGTCATTAAAAGGTCATATACCTCCTCGTCTCCCCCTGAAGTTTCTCAGGTGGTTCTGTAAACCAGAATTACTCGAGGATATTGAGGGTGATATAGAAGAGGATTTTAACAAAAGGTACTACAAGAAGGGAAAGAGAAGTGCGACTATCGCTTATTATTTCGATGTGCTTCGCTTCTTCAGACCCTTCGCTATCAGGTCAATATTCAAAACTCAAAATTTCAATAGTATGATTGGTATCAACACCAAAATTGCTTTCCGAAACCTCGGTAAGCATAAACTCTATTCATTCATTAACATAGCCGGACTGGCCATTGGTATAGCCGCCTGTTTGATGATTGCCCAATATGTGAGCTTTCAATTCAGCTTCGAAAATCAAAACCCACTAGCCGAAAGTATCTACAGGGTACATACTTCTACTGTTCAAGGCGGTGAAGTCCTAAACAACAGCCACTATTCCGGATATAATCTGGGACCGGCATTAGCAGAAGACACACCAGAGATTGAACGCATTTCAGAATTCCATCCCTTTTATGGCGGGGCCATTGTCAGTATGCCCGAAGATGTAAACAAATCATTTAGAGAGTCGGAAAGTGAAATTGTCTTTGTTGAACCTTCTTTCATTCACATGTTCAACCTCCAGTTTCTGGAAGGCAACCGCGAGTCTGCCCTCAACGATCCCAGTTCAATCGTCATCTCCAAATCCTTAAAAGAGAAGTATTTCGGAGCCAATTACACAGACTCTGTCATAGGCCAGGAACTGAGTGTTAATGGAGGCTGGGCCAATGGTAATTTTGTTATTAGTGGAGTCATTGAAGACTATCCTGAGAATTCTCACATAGGTTTTAACCTACTACTTCCTATCGCTACTGTAATGCTGGATTCTCAATATCAATCAGACGATGCAGGTTGGGGTTGGAGCAATTTCCTCCTTTATGTACAGCTCAATCAAAATAGCTCCGAAGCGCAGGTTGAGGCTAAAATCAAAGACCTGATGTCTAATTATGTCGGGGAGACTCTTGAGTCCGAAGGAATTGCCCAGGAGTTATCACTTCAAAACATTAAGGACATTCATCTCCATTCTGAGGTCACAGGAAATGATATAGCTAAGACCGCAGACCCTACCTCCGTTTACTTTATGCTGATTATAGCCGGTTTTGTCTTAGTGATCGCCTGGATCAACTTTATTAACCTGTCTACTGCTAAAGCCTCTGAAAGACATACCGAAGTTGGAGTGAAGAAAGCCATGGGAGCACTTAGAGGGCAGCTAATGAGTCAGTTTCTTGTAGAAGCCTTTTGGATTAATACACTAGCCCTGGCCCTTTCAATAGGCTTGGTTTTTTTCCTGGCTCCTAAACTGGAAAGTGTGGTTGGGCAAAACATTTCACTTGACTTTTCTAACCCGGCAATCTTGTTCACTATTGCCGGTCTGCTAGTATTTGGGCCAATATTAGCAGGATTCTATCCTGCAATGGTGATGTCTTCCTTTAAAACCATCCAGGCATTGAGAGGAATCAAATCTACCAAAATGGGCAAAAGATTCGATCTACGTCAATCTCTGGTAGTATTTCAATTCATTATTTCAAGCTTACTGGTAGCAGGAACTTTTGCAGTTTCGAACCAACTGAGCTTTATGCAAAAAATGGATAAGGGTATCGACACAGACCAGGTACTGATTGTCAAAGGCCCTGAGGTAGATGTTACAAGACTTAAAGTTGAGGCTTTCAAGAATGAAGTTAAAAGCATTTCAGCCGTAGAGCATTTTTCTTCATCTAGAAGTATTCCCGGAGCCGGATACAACTGGGGAACTGAGGTAAGAGCTTCCGGAACAGATCAGACTCAGAATAAAAGCATTGAAATTACCTGGGTAGATGAGGAATTCATGGATTTGTACGGCCTGAAAACAGTTGCCGGCAGAGATTTCTCCTCTGTCGTAGAAGGTGGCCCCTATGGTGTAATCATTAATGAAGCCGCTGTGGAAGATCATAAACTAGGCAGTCCGGAAGAAGCCGTTGGTAAGCACATGATTTTTGGCAGCGACACAGTGAGCATCAGGGGAGTAATGAGCAACCATAATTGGAAATCGATGCATGAAAATTACAGTCCGGCCATGTTTATGTATCGACCACTATCAGGAGACTTCTTTTCCTTCAAGGTAAATGAGTTAAACCTGAGTGAGACCATCAGTCAAATCGAATCGACTTATCAGGAAAGGCTACCAGGCAACCCAATGGAGTATTACTTTCTTGACGACTTTTTCAATAGACAGTACGAGTCAGACAAGACCTTTTTGTCTATGTTCAAAATCTTTGCTCTCTTCACTATTATTGCTGCCTGCTTAGGGCTACTTGGTCTCGCCTCCTTTATGGTAACCCAAAGGTCTAAAGAGATTGGGATTAGAAAGGTGCTTGGAGCAAGTAGTGGCAATATCACCTTACTCTTCTCAAGAAAGTATCTTTTCCTGATCGTCATTGCCAACGTAATAGCCATACCCCTGGCCTATTTTGGCATTGATCAATGGCTTCAGAATTTCGCCTTCCACATTGATATCGGATTTAAGTTATTCGTTTCACCAATGGTCCTGCTTTTATTAATTGCAGGGCTGACTATCTCAGCTCAGACCCTAAAAGCAGCCAAACTTAATCCTGTCAAAAACCTTAGGAACGAGTAAACAGGAAACATATTAACCGATCCGATAATGCCATCATGGAATCATCCATGATGGCATTTTCAGTTTGACTCATTAAGAAATTACTTATTTAGTCTTCATTTAAGAATTTAATCTATATATTTCATCTCCATTTAAGAATTAAATACATGAAAGGCACCTATCTGGGAGAGTTTCAAGAAGTCGTTTTACTCACCATTCTGGTATTGGACAGCAATGCCTATGGCGTGAGCATCCAGGAAGAAATCGAAAAAAGAACCGGCCGAAGTGTGAGCCGAGGCGCTCTACATACTGCCCTTACCCGGCTTGATGAGAAGGGCTTTATCAGCTCAGAATATGGAGGAGCCACTGCTGAAAGAGGCGGCAGACGCAAACGCTTTTATCAGGTAACCAACCTTGGAAAAAGTGCATTGGAAGAAGCCAAAGCATTGCGAGAAGATTTATGGAGCAGCGTTCCTAAAGTGGCATTAAATAAAATGAGCTAAGATGGCCAGGCAAACACCACAATTCTGGACACGTCTGTTCAAATGGCTTTGCTCTGAAGACTACTTTGAAGAACTACAGGGCGACCTTGAGGAATCATTTCTCAGGAATATTGAAAGGCACGGACTCAAAAAGGCCAGGCAGCTCTACGGAAAAGAAGTAATCAAAATGGTGCGTCCTTCCGTGTTGAATTTCAAATGGCAAAACAACTCTGGCAATCACTTCTCATTATTTCAATTGCATCTTATTCTGGCATTAAGAAACATTGGGAGAAACAAAGTATTTAGTCTTGTCAATATTCTTGGGCTTGGAGCCGCCATTGCTGTTTGTATCTTCATGCTTAATATACTTTACACCGGTTATAGCCTGGATAGACAGCATCAGAATCATCAGCGTATATTCAGAATCACTACACAGATCACCAAGAACGAAGACTTTCAAACACACTACGCTACCACCGCCTTTGGCCTGTATGAAAAAATAAGGGAAGAGCTACCTGATTTGGAATCACTCACTCAGGTTAAAAACTCCTTTAGTCCAAAAATAGAAATATCAGGAAGTGAGATTGGCCTGCAAGGATATTATACCCAGCGTAATTTTTTCGACATCTTTTCATTTCCTACGCTTTCGGGAAACATAGATGATGTATTCAGAGATATTAATTCCATCGCCATTACAGCAAGCGCAGCACAAAGGCTCTTTGGCGGGGAAAGTCCACTTGGTAAAGTCACTACAGACGGCCATGTAATCAGAGCAGTTATCGAATCCCCGAAAGGCAAATCCCACTTCGACTTTGAAGTAATTGGCAATATTGAAGCTTATGAACTACGTAAAGGCGAATTATGGCAGCCCTATTCCTCCCACTACCTTTATATTAAATTATTGGACGGAAGTTCTCCTGAGCAGATCAGTCAAAAGTTAGAAGCCATTTCAAAAGAAACCAACAACATTTCTCATATCACAGCCCGGCAGCACCTGAGACTTCAACACCTTACCAGCATAGCCTTTACAAAGAACAGAATCTATCAGGAACTAAGCATCATCCCCGATTTTTCAACAGTTTACATTTTTGGTGTTCTCATCACCATCATGCTGTTCATGGCTTGTTTCAACTATGCTAACCTTTCAATGGCCAGAGCCATTCAGAGAACCAAAGAAATAGGAATCAGAAAGGTTAACGGAAGCACCAGATGGCAGATAGCCCAACAATTTCTGGCAGAGACAATGATATTTGCCATTTTAGGATACGGTGTTGGACTGACCATATTCTATTATTTCGCTCCGTTTATAGGCGAGGTAGTTCCAGAACTCCAATCAGTCTTTATGCCATTGCCAAACTCTGGACTTCTGGTGATACTCTTTGTCTTTAGCCTGATCACCGGAGTATTTGCAGGAATCAGCCCCTCTATCTACTTCTCCAAGATCTCTCCTCTTGCACTTTTCAGATCAAAGTCTAAAGGACAAACATTCAACCTCTTCGCGATAAGAAAAATCATCATATTCTTCCAGTTGAGCTTATCGGCTTTCGTTCTATTTCTGGTAATGCATATCCTGAACCATAATAAGAACTTAATTAATGAAGATTTAGGAGCGAACAAGGAAAACATCATCGTCATTGAAAAACCTGGAAAGAGTGCCCGTTTACTTATTAATGAGCTGAAGAAAATACCAGCAATTGAGGCTTTATCGCTCACCAGCAATTTACCTGGCATGGGGCTGGAAGGAATCATTTCAATAAATGACAGCATCGAATCCAGTCATGATAACTGGATCTATGTGGCCTTTACTGACTCCGAATTCGGGGAGGTCTTTCAACCCAAAATGGTAAACGGAGAGTTCTTTAGTGCTAACGACAATGACTGGCTCAATAATGAAGCGGTTATCAGCAAATCGGCAGCCATCACTCTTGGTCTCGACCCTAAAAACGCAGTTGGTTCTACATTCGGGCCCAAAAATCAATATCAAGTCAAGGGAGTCCTGGATGATTTAATCATGGCCGGACCTTACGACAAATCTCAGGCTTCTTATATCATTCTTCGGAACAGAGACAACCCTTCGAAGCTGGTCACAAGGCTAAACGGGATAAACAACACTGAGACCATTTCTGCTATGAGTAAAGCCTGGGAAAGAATTTATCCTGAACAGAAGTTTGAGCCACGGTACTTCAACAACCTGCTAAAAACCAGCTTCGAAGAAGTTGAAGCTGTTGGTAAAGTCTTTGGGTTCCTAGGTTTTTGCATTATCAGCATTGCTTTCCTGGGACAATTTGGCTTAGCCGTCTTTACCGCAGAAAACAAAATTAAAGAGATAGGCATCAGAAAGGTATTAGGAGCCAGCACCATGAAAATCTGCCTTTATCTAAATAGCCAAAGCCTTAAAACTACCTTATTGGCGGGCCTTGTCGCTAGCCCGCTAGCCTTTCTGGTTTTTGGTGAATTGGTAGGAAATGCCTCAAGGCTACCAATACAATTCAGCATAACTCAGGCTACTCTTGGCCTCCTGTCTCTTTGCTTCCTGCTGGTTGGGGTAATTAGTACTCAGACATGGAAAACGGCCAGAAAAAATCCATCAACCACATTACGAAATGAATAAACTTCCTCCTCAATATCCTACCCGCTTACTGGCCTGGTTTTGCCATGAAGACTTCTATGAGGAGTTGCAGGGTGATTTGGAGGAGAACTTCTTTAATAACAGTGAAAAATACGGTCTGCGTAAAGCCAGGAGACTTTACACTATTGAGGTACTCCGCTTGCTCAGACCATCGGTCTTCAAAAAATTCAAATCTCAATCTGGTTTACTCCGGAATAACAACAACATCGCTATGATTAAAAATTATCTATTGGTTGCTTTCAGAAGCCTGTCGCGCAATCGCCTTTTCTCGGTCATTAACATTTTCGGCCTGGCCATGAGTATGGCTGTAGCCCTCATTACCATTGCTTTCGTTACAGAGATTAACTCCTACGATCAGTTTCATGCCGATAAGGATAGAATCTACAGAATAAATAATGTGATGGTCAACTCAAATGGAAACTCGCAACCTTATGCCTCCACTTCAGTCAAGACCGGAAACCTCATCAGAGAACAAGTGCCAGGACTGGAGTCAGTCGCCACTGTCTTTAAAGGCTTCAATGGGGATTTCAAAACTGATGAGGCTAATTATAGCTATCAAGGTTACTATGTGAGCCCTGAGTTTCTCGAAATATTCAGCTTTCCTGCTATTCAGGGTGATTTGTCCAATGCCCTTTTGGAGCCTAATTCTGTTGTGATTACTGAGAGTCTGGCGCAAAGAATCTTCAATACGAATGATGTAGTAGGAGAAGTATTGAAAAGAGGGGATAGCCAGTTCAAGATCACAGCTGTATTAGCCGAAATACCTAAGAATTCACACCTGCAATTTGAGGCTCTAGGCTCGATGAGTACACTGGAAAATGCTGAGCGCTACAGCTATATTTTTGACTGGAATACCATGTGGAGTAGCTACGCTTATTTTAAAGTGCAAGAGAACTTCGACTTCGAAGCCTTTGATCAGGTCCTGAATGAAATTGCTCAAAAAGAGAATGAAGCCATCACCCGATATGAGATAATGCTTAGGTATGAGGGACTTGCCGAAATATTCCCGGGAGATGGCAAATACAATCAGGTAGGAACGGTAGTCCCCAAGGAGAACATAGATGCCATGGTTATTCTGACCATCATTGTCATCTTCTCAGCTTGTTTTAATTATGCGAACCTCTCCATCGCACGCTCCTTAAAAAGAGCCAAAGAGATTGGGGTAAGGAAAGTGGTTGGAGCTAAAAGAACCCAGGTATTTACTCAGTTTATCACAGAAGCTGTACTGGTTTCTTTGCTCTCTTTGGTATTTGCCTATTTCCTTTTCAGACTCATTAAACCAGAATTTCTTAGTCTCAATTATTACATATCCAGAACCACTACTTTAGACCTTACACTAAATTCCTACCTCTATTTCTTCGTCTTTGCTGTACTCATTGGCTTCCTGGCAGGATGTATTCCATCGCTAATCATGACACGATTTAAACCTGTTCAAATCATAAAAGGAATCACCAGTATGAAAGTGACAGGTGGCGTGAACATTCGGAAATTCCTGGTAGGTATTCAATTCGTGTTATCCATCGGGTTTGCCGTCCTGGTAACACTGAGCTATAAGCAGTATCAATATGCACTAAACTTCGACCTGGGTTATCAAACGGAATCTATCTTCAATGTGCAGTTGCATCAGAATGACTTCAAACTGGTGGAAGCTGCTTTCAGTCAGGTACCTGAAGTGGAAGAGATTTCGGGCTCGGGTTTTATGCCCAGCACAGGCAGTCTCAATTCAGACCAGGCCAAGGTAATCGGCCAACAGGATTCTATGTATGTCTACAGCATTCGGGTCAACGAAAACTACATTGTCAATCTCGGACATCAACTGATTGCTGGTAACAACCTCGATGATGAAATACAGAAAAAGCAGATGGTTGTGAATGAAGAGTTCATTAAGAAATTCAACCTGGGAAGTCCTGAAGAAGCAATCGGCACAAGGGTTAAGTATTATAATGAAGAAAGAGAGATCGTAGGTGTGGTGAAAAACTTTCACTATGGCACCATCTACAATGACGTTCAACCTTTCTCATTCATTCAGGGGGAAGGTCGATTATTCTATATCAACCTCAAGCTTAACACAGACAACCTACCCAATACCATGGCCAAGTTAGACGAGGCGTGGAAAACAGTAGATACAGACCATGACCTGGAAGGTTCTTTCTTTTCAGAAGATATTGAGCGTACCTACCAAACGCTTTCTTCATCTGTGAAGACTTATGGATTACTGGCGATAGTGGCCATTGGCATCTCCATTTTAGGTCTTTTAGGAATGGCTGTCTATACAGCTGAATCCAAAGTAAAAGAGTTGACCATCAGAAAAGTACTGGGAGCTACCTACTATAATTTATTGAGCCTCCTTTCCAGAAACTTCCTGATTATTCTGATAATAGCAACAGCCATTGCCATACCCGGAGCTCTTTATATTTTCCGTTCAACATTGCAGAACAATATGGAATATGTGATGACGGTTGGTTTCTGGGAACTGGCCAGCGGGGCCCTACTGGTTATTATTGTCGCCATAATAACCATCGGATCACAGGCCACAAAAGCAGCCAGAATGAACCCCGCATCCAACTTAAGAAATGAATAAGGCCTGACAATTCTGGCAATCATAAAGGCTCCTTTCTTGATTAATGGCAGAAAGGAGCCTTTTCATTATTACATCGACACATTCAAACCAATACCAAGTCTACATTTTAGAACTTTATTTTATACATTGCGTCTACAAATTAGAACTAGATAAAATGAAGGGAACAAATTTAGGTGAGTTCGAAGAGTTGGCATTGCTTTCTATCCTGGTGCTTGGAGATGACGCCTATGGCGTAACTATTAAGCGACAAATCATTCAGGAAGGCAATAGAAACATCAGTCGCGGTGCCTTACATACAGCACTTAGCCGACTGGAAGACAAAGGCTTTCTATCGTCCAGACCCGGTGAAGCAAGTGAGGCAAGAGGTGGTCGACCAAAACGGTACTATGAAGTAACCAATAAGGGCAAAGAGGCTTTGCATGAGGCCAAGGCTACTCGCGACCGACTTTGGAATCAGATACCAGAAGTAAGGCTCGAGCTTCAGTATGCCTGGTAAAATCAGTCCTCCATCCTTTTATCAGAGGCTTTTCAGGTGGTTTTGCAGAGATGAATACTTTGATGAACTACAGGGAGATCTTGAAGAGGAATTCTACGAACAGGTTGAAACAGACGGCCTTTCAAAGGCCAAAGCAACATATAAAAAAGAGGTACTGAAAATGGTCAGACCCTCGGTCATCAAAAGGTTAAAACTCAACAATTCAATCCACTACAGCATGTTTAAAATCAACGCAAAACTAGCGCTCAGAAATCTGCTAAAACACAAGCTATACACTGCCATTAATATTGGCGGATTAGCTGTAAGTATAGCGGTATGTGTAATTCTGCTTCTCTATGTAAACAGTGAAACTAATTACGACAACTATCATCCTGATCAGGACAGAACTTACCGCGTAGCATTAGATCGTTTTTATCCGGATCACACCTCACATTACGCAGTCACCCCATTCTCGATTGCTGAACAAGCAGCTATTGACTTTCCAGAGGTAGAAGATTTCACCAGGATATTTCCCGCTGGCTTTGGGGTAACGGTTACTTACAACAATGAGACCTTTCTCGAAAATAACATCATCGCCAGTGAAGCCAATTTCTTCCAGTTCTTCGGAATGAAACTATTGGACGGCAATGCTGAGAACATTTTCAATGTGCCCAACTCGGTGATCATCACCGAACAAATGGCCGAAAAATATTTCGGTAATGACAGTCCTTTGGACAAAGTACTCGAAACGGGGTTAGGCGATTTGGTAGTTACCGGAGTGGTGGAAAATACACCGAAGAATACTCACTTCAAATTTGACTTCCTAATCAATCTGGAAGCCCTGGCCTTCTTTCAGCAACCGAACTTCGTCAACTTCTCTGTCCACAATTACGTCAGGCTTAGTGAAGGCGTATCTCCGGAGACCATCAATGAAAAAATGAAGGAGATAGTCGAGAACTATGCAGCAGGCCAGATTGAAAGAAATCAGCGCATCTCATTCGAAGAATACAAGGCCAGCGGCAATGGATACAGGTACTTCCTTCAGCCTGTTTCCGACATACATCTGAAATCTCAACTAGAAGCCGAATTCGAACCGAATGGAAATATTACCTATGTCTATATCTTCCTATCTATAGCCATCTTCATTGTGGCCCTGGCAGCGGTTAACTTCATTAACCTTGCCACGGCCCGATCTACTGAGAGAGCGAAGGAAGTAGGAATCAGAAAGGTTTTAGGCTCTGAGAAAAAGTCACTCATTAGCCAGTTCATTATTGAGTCAGTCTTAGTGAGCACCATTAGTGTTCTCATCGGTCTGATCATGGTTTATCTGGCACTCCCTCCTTTCAATAATTATCTGGATAAGCAGATCGATATTTTAGCCATGGCCACTCCTGTCAATATTGGGTTGACACTGGTTTTCAGTTTAGCACTGGGACTTGTGGCGGGCATTTATCCAGCCTTCGTTCTGTCTTCATTCAAACCGGTAGTCGTATTGAAAGGCAAACTTATCAAGAGCAAACAGGGCTATTGGATCAGAAATGGACTGGTAGTCTTCCAGTTCTTCATTTCTATTGTATTGATATGCTCCACACTCATTGTCGGACAACAAATGAGGTTCCTGCAAAACAGAAACCTGGGTTTTGACCGCGAGAATGTAATGACCATTCAACGCGCTTTTGGAGTTCAGGATATTGAAACTTTCAAGAACGAGTTGAGCGCCATTCCTGGGGTTTCCCAGGTAGGTATGACTTCTGCCATGCCAGGCAATAACGTTTACTTCGGGGCCTCATTCAGACCTGCCGGAACCAACGAATCCATTGCGTTAAACTGCGCAGTTTTCGGTGATGATTATATTGAAACCATGGGCATAGAGATTGCCACAGGCCGAAGTTTCTCAAAAGACTTCCAGGACACACTTGCTCTCATTGTTAATCAAAGTGGAGCACGAGCATTGGGCATTCAGGATGATCCATTGGGCAAGAGAATCATTAACGTACAAGGTGCCAATAATCCACAGGGTGATATTGTTTACGAGATAGTTGGAGTCATTAAAGACTACAACTATAAATCGCTGCACACCGAAATCACACCATTGGCCATTTTTAGCCGTGAAAGTGCTCAGGGTGGAAACATTGGTAATCTGGCCTTAAAGATAAACCCTTCTCAATCGCAAAATATTCTGGCCAGTTCAGAAGAAATCTGGCAAAAGATGACCCCTAACCAACCTTTCATTTACAGTTTCCTGGACGACAGCCTGGATGATCTTTACCATAATGAAAAGAGGTCGGGCGACATGTTTCTCATCTTTACAGGTATAGCCATCTGGATCGCATGTATCGGACTGTTTGGTCTGGCTACATTTATGATTGGCAATCGTATCAAGGAAATCGGGGTGAGGAAAGTATTGGGTGCCAGTTCGCAAAAGGTGGTTTGGCTACTTCTTAAAGACTTTAACAAGTTGATTATAGTAGCCCTTGTTCTTTCAATACCAGCTGCTGTTTGGGTAATGGGACAATGGCTCGGAAGTTTTGCCTATCGTATTGAAATGATTGATACCTGGGTATCCTTCCTTATTGGCGGTTCAGTTGCCCTTGTGGTTGCCTGGATTACAGTGAGCTACCATTCTATCCGAGCTGCAGTGGCTAATCCGGTAAAAAACCTCCGTACGGAATAATCAGATATAACCACTCAAAGAGCCGGTTAAGTATATCTCAGAATATTACTTAGCCGGCTTTTTATATTTCTTTACTTTTCAAGGAAATAGAAAACATCAAAAGCCTGTTCACATATCATAGAATAATGGTAGGTTAGTTCCTTCTTCAACGCTGTGAACTATGAAAAAGCAATTTTTTAGGGCACTCCTGCTGTGCCTTGTTATCCTGTCATGTCAGGATGATGATGGATTAGAGTCTCCATCTGTGCTCGATGCCGAATTAACGGCACTCTTAGAGAGTAAATCTCCAACAGGAGATATTAGCTATTACCTCCTCCCCAATCCGGATAATCTGGAAAGTATTCCGGCAGATCCTAATAACCCGATCACTGCCAAAAAAGTGGAATTAGGAAAGCTCTTCTTCCATGAAACCGCTTTAGGACGCAAGCCTAAACTGGCTGGAGGCCTGAACACTTACTCATGCGCCAGCTGCCACCAGTCGCGTGCAGGATTTCAGGCGGGAATAAAGCAAGGCCTGGGTGAAGGCGGTGAAGGTTTCGGTCAATTCGGGGAAGGCAGGACTGTACAATCGAACTATGCAGACAATGATCTGGATATCCAACCAATCAGAACTCCTCCGGCACTCAATCTGGCTTTTCAGGATGTAATGCTTTGGAATGGTCAGTTTGGTGGAACAGGCACCAATGCCGGAACCCAAAATGAATGGGCTGCCGGTACACCGAAAGAAGTGAATCATTTGGGTTTTGAAGGCATTGAATCTCAGGCTATTGCTGGTTTCGATGTACACAGGCTTGGAGTTGATGACGATTTCTTTAACACCTACCCTAATTACAAGCAGTTATTAGACGAGGCATTTCCTCTTATGACTGACAATGACCGATATTCCAGCAAAGGTGTTGGATTAGCTATGGCCGCTTACGAGCGAACTATTATTTCCAATGAAGCTCCTTTTCAGAAGTGGCTCTCAGGACAAACTGAAGAATTAAGCCTCGCTGACAAAAGAGGAGCTATTGTATTTTTCGGTAAAGGAAACTGTGTGTCTTGTCACTCCAGTCCGGCACTGAATGATATGGATTTTTACGCTTTAGGCATGGGCGACCTCGATGCCATTAATACCGATCATTCAATTCCGGCAGCACTGGAAGCTTCAAAAGGAAGAGGTGGATTCACGAAAAGGGCTGAAGATGAATACAAGTTCAAAACACCACAGCTGTATAACCTGAAAGACCATCAGTTCTTTGGTCATGGAGGTACTTTTGAATCTATTGAGGCCGTGATTCGATACAAGAACAATGCTACAGTTGAAAGAAGTAACCTGGCAGGACACCCGAACCTCGCTGAGGAGTTTGTGCCACTAGGCCTTACCGATGATGAAATTGGGGACCTGGTAAGCTTCTTAACTAATGGGCTGTTTGATGCCAACCTTGACAGACATGCTCCGGAGTCCGTTTTTTCCGGTGGTTGTGTACCTAACAATGATGATAAGACCCGGCAAGACCTGGGCTGTCAATAAACAAAAAAGGCTAATCAGAACTGATTAGCCTTTTTTGTCACCTACTCTTAGGCTTACTTTCTCTTTCCCGGACGATAGCTCTCTTCTGCTCTTGCCTCCACATCTTCTCTGTAATAGGCCACATCCTTAAACTCTACATCAGCATAGCGCTGTGCCTGATCATCGAAATGCGGAGAGTTGGGGTCATTGCTTTGACCTCCGGCCAACATGCTTTTCGCTTTTACTTTATCACCAAACTCCACAACGGCAATGAAGCTGTTTCCGGAAGAACCATAGATCTTTTTAGTGTCATAACTTCTGGCTCCAAAAGAAGCTAATGCGCCCCATCGACCAGAGGCCAGGCCTACCGCAATACTCGGCTGATCATCATCGTACTTCAGATCTATATCTCCCGAAAGACGCTGGAATCTGTTGTACTCTCCCCATGGAAGTTTCCAGGTGCCGAAGTCATCTTCAATTTGCTTGAGTGCCGCTTCGAAAATCTCGATTTTCTTGGCATCCGCCAGACCACTACCCAGGTATTCAAAACGCTCCATACCATTACCCTGACGAGGCACTTCTCCGCTTCTGTAATAGGCATTTCCATAGAACTGAGCTAAAGTCATGGCAATAGACTCTTTACCTGTGGCAAAATCCCAGGCTTTCAATATGTCATAAGCTTCTTTGAGCTGACGCTTCTTGGCAGGGTTCTTATCCAATGCCTGCACCAAACCCGGAATCACTCTTTCAAAGGCCGGGATGTAAGGATCGTAGGCCAGGTTAATCAGTCCATCTAGAGTCAGGTCATTGGCCTCACTCAATACCCTGACAGCATGCACCCCTCTGAAGTTTTCTTCATCCGGTGCCATGTAGAAAGGATAATCCTCCTGCTTTGGACTAAACTCTGCAGCTGCAGTGAATGGTGTGGAATTACAGTTCTGTATCCAACCATTACCCGGATTTACAATGGTAATAATATCTTCCAGATTATGCATCCCTTGCCAGTCAGTTCTTGGATCAGAACCATCCACAGGTCTTGAGTAATCAAATTGCGGGTCTCTCTTTGGAATGAAATCGCCATGATAGTAAGCTATGTTTCCATCAGCATCGGCATACACTGTATTATTTGAAGAGTTACGTCTGATCCGCATCATTTCCCAGAACTCCTCGTGATTATTGGTCTTGGTTCTGGTATATGATTGAATTAGTGCATCAACCGGCTCCCAGTTCAAAGCGGTAGACACCCATTGATCGCCTGACTTGCCAGTAATAGGACCATGATGTGTTCTATACAATGGGAAGGTTCTTTCCTTCATTTCATCACCGTCTTTGTATTTCAAGGTGACTTCAGATGTCCAGACATCTCTCCACTCATCTCCATACTTATATTGAAGCTTTCCATCGCGCTCTTCCACCGTCTCTAAAAAGTCATCTTTGAAATCAACACGGGTGGAAGTGTGCATCCAGCCATTTTTCTCATTGAAGCCCTGATAGATAAAGAACTGTCCCCAGGTAGTCGCACCATAGGCATTCAGACCTTCTTCGCTCACCACCTGAGACTCTCCTCTGAAGTAAAAGCTGGTATGGGGATTAATCAACAACATGGCATTACCCGAGGCGGTGTGCTCACCGGCAATAGCAAACCCATTTGACCCACGAGGCTCCTTCAGAAAGTCTTCTTTCTCGATTAAGTCGGTCATGGCCATATCCTCTCCCTGCCCATAGAAGGAAGCAATACCTCGTGTAGAAACGCTTTCAATGTCTCCGCCTATTGACCCTTCGAAAAAGAACATAGGGAACCATGGCTCAAAGCGTGTCAACACTTTTGGCTGAACTTCGGGGTGAGTATGCAGGTAGTAGTTGATACCATCAGCATAAGCCTGACAAAGTTCTTTCAACCAGTCAGGAGCCTTTTCATATTCGTCCTTAGCCTCATCAATGGTCATGTATAAACGAGCTCTTAAATCTGAATAAAGCGCTTGTTCTCCCTCTACCTCCGCAAGGCGGCCAATGGCCCAGTAGTAGTTTCGCTCTACCCGAGGAAAGTCATCTTCGCATTGTGCATAGAGCATACCGAAAACAGCATCCGCATCGGTTTTGCCATAGATATGAGGAACTCCAAAATCGTCACGAATAATTTCGACACGTGAGGCTTGTTCCTCCCACTTCTCAACTTCAGTTTGGGGACCTGACTGGCAACTGAAGGCCAATGCAAGGATCAAAAGAAAATATAGCTTCTTCATTCATTTAAGGTTTCCCTCAAATTGTCAGAAGAAATGTAAAGGTGCAATAGCTATTTTGTGAATGGGATTTATTGTTGCTTCAGCAGGAAGTCTGTAATCTCAATTAGCTCGGCCATACTCTTAAGAGAGCCCATGTTGATTTTATACTTCTCATTAACAACCAGAGTCGGCACACTGGAAATTTCTCTTTTCACCCAAAGGTCGGCCATGGCTTGAGCCCTATCAATTACTGATTGGCTGTTGTAGAGTTTATCGAACTTAGCAGCCTCTACATCATGTGCCAGAAAGATTTGTTTGATCTCTTCTTCAGTATCAATTGGTTCCTCACCCAAGTGGATTGCTGCAAAAAAGGCCTGCCTCAATTCTTTTTCCATGTCCAGATCGAGCATCATGTTGTAGGCTTTTACTATACCAAAACTGACAGGCTTGTTGTCTCTCGGAATATAGTCTACATGTGATCGGGAAAAGCTTACCTCAGTTGGAAGTGTCTTTTGTAGAGAGTCAATGAACGGTTCGAATTGAAAGCAATGTCCGCAGTATAGTGAGAAGAACTCTTTAACCATGGGCCTGTCTGACTTCTTCTCAGAGACCACGTCATAGTGAACGCCTTCTTTAAAGCTAGTCTGAGCCAATGCCACAGTACCAATAAAAACAAACAGGAAGGTTAAAGCGAGCTTCTTCATCTTTCTCATTTTTTGCGAAAGTAAGGCAAATGCCTTTCTAAATGAAGACAAAACAAACTTTAAGCCGAAATAAGGTATAATCAGTTACCTTCTTGCCTGGTGGGCTCAGCCAGTGATATGGCTTTATTGATTCCTCTCTTCCCCTCATCGTATAAATACCTTTGCTCAGGGTCATTTCTGTTCAGCTTTCGATACTCCTCTGCCGTCAGCCCTACCCTTTCTCCATATATTTTATAGTACGCAGCAAATACTTCATCCATCACTTCAATATATTTCTCGTAACTACTGCCCCTGTCCGTTTTAATGGATACCACGGCCTTGCTTGGCCCATCGGAAGAGAGTTGGCTTCCTAAGTTTGCCCGAATATAGTTCTTCATGGAAATCGGCAGACTGGCAAACACTTCCTGATCGCTCACATCATCCACTTTCTTCTTTTCACCAGGCTGCCCAAAATTGAGCACAAAGTCATAGACTAAATTTCTCAACTCAGAAATATCTTCGAGCGGTTCGTTTTCCACCAATAACCTATCATATGAATTAACCTGCACGTTGAGCACATTCCTTTCATTTAATGGTGCCTCATCAATTATATCTGACTTTGGTGGCAATATCATTGGCAAACCCTTATCGGTGGCAATCTGCGTGGTAACCAGGAAAAAGATGAGCAGCAGAAAGGCTATATCAGCCATTGAACCTGCATTGACTTCTTGGGTTGGTCTGTTTTTTCGAAATGACATGGCTTTAAAATTAAAATCATAGTTAATTAACTAATTAATTAGTTTTAAAGCAAACGTTTTAAATCGCAATAAAAATTGTCACCATCTTAATTATTGAATAATGAGGACACTCCTATTCTTACTCCGAAGTCCTTGGCCTTCCATCCCTGAAACGACTGTACCAACTCCAGACGGAAGATTCTGAAGATATTATCTATCGTATATCCTACTTCCATATAGTTCTCAGAAGTCGGAGTATTGAGATAATTCACAAATAGATTTTCCTTGATTCCCATAAGTCTGACACCCGGAATATGGGTTAATGCCAGTTTCCTGAATCGTATGTGGCTAAGTACCGACACATACTCCTGGGCGGTGCTATACTTGTAGTAATCCAACATTCTATAGCTTCCGGTCACATCCATGGGGCTTACCTCTAATCTATTTCCTCTGAAGTGTTTATAGTCCATGAATTCAAGTGTAGGGTTGCCAAAGAACTTACCAACCTCAGCATTTACATCGATTATAGCTCTAACTCCCAGGCGGATATCCGCATCCAGGCCAAGCTCCAGGTGATCGAAATCGACATCACTTCCAAAGGCATCAAACCCCTTTCGATAAGTCAGCCTGAATTCAGGAGATCTTTCATAAATAGGAATGAGCCTGCCATTATACTTTCTGAATTTAACCCAGGGCCTTGCTCTGAGCGTCAAGCTGGAAATCAAAGCTTTGTTATCATTAAATCCCGTTGCCGCGTTTTCAAAATTCGTAGGAGCATTGGGGTCAAAGCGCCTGTTATCGCGGTCAATGATTTTATAGTCAGTGTTATTGAACAACTCACTTCTATTGGCATATTCTATAGAAGCGCCCAGCGTATAACGATACTTAAACCTTCTGGCAAAACTAACTTTGGCGAACTGCTTCTCATAAAGCCTCATATAGTTTCGTTCGAGTAGCAATGTATACAGCGAGTTGACGAATGGATCGATTATATCCGGATTGAATTGCTCTACATAGCTACCTCCAGACACTCTGAATGTACTCCTCTGTTCCGACTGTCCAATTCCAAAAACGCTTTCGACCTTACCATACAATTGCTCGCTGGCAAAACCATACCTCACAAATGGCGATATCCTTAATCGGGTGGTTGTATCATCTCTCCATTGAAAAGTGCCGGTAAATGTGAGGTTTAACCCTTCGACTGCATTGTATTGGGTATGCTGCAAAAAGCCCGGGAAATCGTATCTCAGCCTGTCACCCAGTTTGTAATAACTTCCGGTAAAGATCTGACCCGGCTTAAACTTCTGTCCATTTCTTACTTTACTTGAATCAGCTTCTGCTTTAATCTTCTCTGCTACATAAGTACTATCATCCTTCACATAGCTCGCCACTTCTTTCGAAGTTAAGGGTACCGGTCTGATTGACTCCCAGTAAAGCGAATCCTTCTTAGCGGCTAATGAATCTATCCTGAAACTATAGTCTGAGATTAAATCGGGTTCTTCCGTTTCTTCCAGTTCCTGCTTCTCATATTCCTTCATCATTTTGCGGAACTGTTTTCGGGAAACCTCCTTGTCTTCCTCAAACACCTTCTCCATCCCTTCATCGAGGTTCTTATCTTTTATCGCCTGAATTTCTTCTGGTGCTGGTTCTATCTTTTCATCAACCAAAGTGACCAAAGCATCCAGGTCCGGGTTTGGCACTACATCGTAATTAGACAAAGAAGCGAGGTAGGTATACTTTCCAGCCACTCCGAAAATCTGACCTGAGAAATCCATTTGCTGTGTCACAGGCATCCAAACCTCTCCTTCAATTGGCGCTAATATCTGCTGAATCCGTATTTCGAAACCATACAGGCTGGTAGTCAGATCAAGGGAGTAAATATTCCAGAAGTCTTCTCTGATGTATATCTCACCCTCAAAAACATCATCTCCTTTGGACCTTGGGGTTACCTTGATTTTGTTCACCTCGTAGCCGTTCTCTCTGAAGCTACCTTCATATTGGAATTTATAGTAAGCAAAGGCTCTTGGATGTAATGGCGATATGGCATTGACCACTTTGGGCAAGTAAAAACTACTATTGATGTATGAGTTAGGATTGGCATTGTCCAGGTCTTGTCCGGAAGCCCTCACTGAAATGACACGCTCTGTAAAGGTATTGGGTCTTTGGAATGAAATCTCACTAACTGACTCTGATGTAAATACTCTGCTGGTATCTACTCCTTCCTTTTCAAGCGTTTTTCTTAAGAACCATGGCACTTTGGTCAATTGACCTGTACCCTTCATATATACCTGAGCTGTATAGGAATCATTCTGCAGCAAATGATACTTGGCTTTGGCGATAGCCTTACGCATAATTGTATAGGATGGATCTTCCGCCTTACCAGACACTACCACTGTTGGCAGATCATACACCTGAGGAGAAAGTGTAATATTCAAGGTAGTATAGCCGCTACCCACCCTGATTTGTTTTTGTTGGGAAGCATAACCCATGAACTGGAAACTTACATCGTAAGTACCGGCAGGTAAAGGCAACTCGTAGCTACCTTCCAGATTAGAGCTTGTTCCGGTACCCGCCTGCTTCACATAGATGGAAGCAAATGGCATAGGGTTTCCTTCATTGTCTTTAATGGTACCTTTTATTCCTTGTGCCAAAAGCTGACCACAGATGGACAGGAATAAGATGGTGAATGTTGAGGTTCGAAGCATGATGGTTTGAGTTTTGAACTTTTAAGCAAAATAGAGACCAATTAGCTATCCTGTTCTAATTTTGAGTCTTCAGAACATAGACGCTTTAAACGGTGAAAAGGTATGCCTGAGATAATTGAAAAACCAGCGACCTATATATAAAATTTCTTAAATCGAATATAATCGATTACGGGAGAGGGCAATAAATACTGAACTGAGTGCTCATTGCGAATGGAATTTCTAATGAAGGTAGCTGAGATATCGAGCATAGGAGAATCTACATACTTGATATGTGGATGCTTCACTTTGATTTTAGACTTATCTACCTGCGGTCTTGGATATACATAGAGGCCGAAATTTTCCAGCACTGATTCATAGTTTTTCCACTTATGGAAGTGTACCAGATTGTCTTCCCCGATGATTAGTTGAAAATCATGTTGAGGATACTTATCTGACAGATAAGCTAAAGTATCAGCAGTGTAACTGGGCCTGGGCATATTGAATTCCACATCAGAGGCCTTGAATTTGTAGTTGTCAGCAATGGCCAACTCTACCATCTTTAATCTGTCAAACTCATGAAGCAAGGTACTGCTACTTTTAAAGGGGTTCAGCGGACTCACCACAAACCATACCTGCTCGAGGTCTGTTTGATCAGCCATTACATCTGCGATCACCAGATGACCTATATGTATAGGATTGAATGAACCGAAGAACAGACCTATTCTCAAAGCTTATGCATTTAGAAATTCATCAACCAAAACCTCAGCCTTGCTATAGGAATCTTCCAGGTTCTCGTTGAGTAGTGTGACATCAAACTTATTTTCAAAGGTGAGCTCAAACTCTGCTCTGTATAATCTCTGCGAAAGGCTTTCTTTAGATTCGGTGCCTCTACCGGTCAATCTCTTTTTCAACTCTTCGAGCGATGGTACCTTCACAAAAATGGCCAGTGCCTGATCCCCAAAGTATTTTTTGAGATTCATGGCACCCTTCACCTCGACATCAAACAGAACTGTTTTGCCTTCGGCCCAAAGTCTCTCAACTTCAGATTTTAGAGTACCATAATAGTTTCCTGTATATACCTCTTCCCATTCGATGAACTCATCAGCATCGATTTTGGCTTTAAATTCTTCTTTAGTGAGGAAGTAGTAGTCTTTTCCGTTTTCTTCTGTTCTTCCGCGCTTATCTCTGGTAGAAGCAGAGATAGAAAACGCCAGATTAGGATTGTTAGCCAATAGATGCTTGACTATGGTAGTTTTTCCTGAACCGGATGGTGCAGTGAAAATAATGGCCTTTCCGGATGACATGCTTAAAGGTCTACACTATTGCGAATGGTAGCTACCAGATTAATTGGCATCTCAGCTTTATGTTCGCAAAGCTTCTTTTTAATTTCTTCTTTAATTGTCTTTTCCTTTTCGTAGGTGAAGTTCGACTTCACGCAGGATCTGATCTTTTGCTCAAACAAGGAACGTGATTCCTCATCGGCCTCATTGTCCAAAACCAGCTGAACAATTTCAGCAAAACGCTCTTCATCGATCAAATTACCCTGCTCACAATAGCATTTCTTAAATGTGTCTTTAAACCAAACTGAGAATTCCGACATTGTTTCACTCATTTGTTATACCCCATTTCTTTAGCGTAGCTGGCCAGCTTATCTTTCATCATGTTTCTGGCTCTGTGCAATCTTGACCTTACTGTCCCAATTGGAATATCGAGAATTTTCGACATTTCCTCATAGGTAAAGCCCTCCAAATCGCTCAATATTATTACAGTTCTGAAATCAACAGGAATACCATTCAGGGCTCCTGAAATTTCATCACCAATCATATGCTGCACTGTTTCAACTCTCAGGTCAGTAGTGATATTAGCATCTACATCGTCAGAGTTGTAGTATTGTTCAACTTCATTGTAATCAACCTTATTAGGCTGCTTACTTTTCTTTCTGTATTCGTTGATGAAGCTGTTCTTCAAAATGCGGAACAACCATGCTTTTGCGTTAGTTCCTCGTTCGAATGAATTGATAAACCTAAAAGCCTTCAAGTAAGTGTCTTGCACCAGGTCTTTAGCATCATCCTCATCGAAGGTAAGCCTGAAAGCAAAGTTGTACATCGAATCCACATGAGGCATAAATTCCCCATCAAAGATCTCCGTCTTCTCTTTTTCTGAGTAGTCCTGTCTACGAGCTTCCTGCTCTTGAGTGGTTTCTTCCGACATGCGTCAAAATTAAGAAATAAAACAGCAGTGCCCATGAATCTGACACCGAGCACAAACATACAACACAAAAGCCTATTTGTTGTAAGTTTGCCCCACAGATTAAAAAAAGACGTTTGCGTATACTATTCCTTACATATCAGGGTGATATGGCCGGATCGACCAATTCCATCGCCTATCTGGCCAAAGGCCTGGCTAATCGTGGTCATGAAGTTTTTTTGGGTATCAGAAGAGAGAGTCTGTTATGGGATTTGGTTGAAGACTCTGGAGTGCATCGCATACCCATGACCTTCGGAGGTAAATTCGACTTTAAGAACTGGAGGCAGATACGTGATGTAGTAAAGGAGCACCAGATCGAATTGATTAATGCACAATCGAGCCACGACCGGTATACCAGCATTTTTGCCAATAAGCGATATGGGCTAGGTGTCAAAATTGTTCATACCAGAAGGCAAATGCCTATGAGTATGGGAGGGCCTCTTCAACTTTTTCTTTATAACAAGTGGACCGATGGCATTGTGGCTGTGAGCCAACAAGTGAAAGAAGGCCTTGTTAAACTCGGTATTAAGGATTCGAACATTGAGGTCATTCACAACGGAACACCCATTGAGAAATATGATCACATTGACTCAATGAAGGTGGAATCGTTGAAGGCCAGGTTCAATATTTCTCCAGACGATTTCGTACTAGGTTGTGTATCGCGTATCAAAAATCAAATTCAAATCATTAAGGCACTCAAGCTTATTGATGAGCCTCTCAAAATGATTTTCTGCGGTATCGAGGCAACTGATGAAATGAGGGGGATCATTGACAGCTATACCGCTGCACATGAGCTCCATTTTGAAGGTCATGTGGAAGGCACCGAAATCTTACCTTACTATAAGATCTT
This sequence comes from Roseivirga sp., assembly GCF_965216855.1. Lineage (NCBI taxonomy): Bacteria > Pseudomonadati > Bacteroidota > Cytophagia > Cytophagales > Roseivirgaceae > Roseivirga > Roseivirga sp. The sequence continues at coordinate 1,523,343 of NZ_OZ244204.1, forward strand.
CCATGCCGACATTCTGGCTTCTACTATGGAGGGCCTCTCTCAATCTCTTCTTGAAGCCATGGCTCTGGAAACCCCGGTAATTGCCACTGCCTATGCCGGTAACCTTGACCTGATTCAGGATGGAGAAAATGGATTGTTATTCGAAGATGGCGATATTGAAAGAATTGCAGAACTGATAAAGGAAGTACGAAGAAACACCTCCTTGAGAACCAGGCTGATTGAGAACGGTAAAGTCACAGCTTTACAAACATTCAATATCGAAAACACGATTAGTAACTACGAGGCTTACTTCCAATCACTCATCACTAAGAGATAGTAGCTACTCCTAATCAGTGATCTGATTAAACTTATTGAATTTGAGTCTCGAAACTTTCGACTGATTTGTCATAAAACAGATTCTAGTCTTAACTTGCACTCTATTATACTGTAAGGTCTCCGGTTTCTCCGGCCGACACTTACTTGTTGTCTTGAATTAGAGAAGCTTCTGTGCTGAATGGATTATCTTTCAACCCTTAATGAACCACAATACGAAGGTGTAGTGAACACCGAAGGCCCAGCCATGATTATTGCTGGTGCAGGCTCTGGTAAAACACGTGTACTTACCTATCGCATTGCTTACCTGATCAAGGAAAAAGGAGTTGACCCTTTCAACATTCTTGCGCTGACCTTTACCAATAAGGCTGCCCGTGAAATGCGTGAACGGATTGAAAAAGTGGCGGGCCTTAATGCCAGAAATCTATGGATGGGAACCTTCCACTCTGTTTTTGCCAGAATGCTGCGAGCAGAAGCGGACCGATTAGGTTATCCCAGCAACTTTACCATTTACGATACAGATGATTCCAAATCACTGATCAAAACCATAGTCAAGGAGTTTGGCCTTGACGATAAAGTCTACAAACCCAATGTGGTGCTCAACCGTATTTCGGGAGCTAAAAACAGATTAGTAGAATGGAAAGAGTACATCAACAACCCGCTCTATGCAGCTGACGATGCGGCTGCTCAAAAACCGGAGATGGGAAGAATTTACAAGACCTATTGCCAAAGGTGCTTCAAAGCGGATGCAATGGATTTTGATGATCTACTCCTCAATACCAACATTTTATTCAGAGACCATATCGATGTGTTGAATAAGTATCAGCACAGGTTCAAGTATGTTTTGGTCGATGAGTTTCAGGACACTAACGTTTCACAATACCTCATTACCAAGAAACTTTCGGCTGTCAGTCAGAACATCGCTGTGGTGGGAGATGATGCACAGTCAATCTACGCCTTTAGGGGAGCCAACATTGAGAACATACTCAATTTCGAAAAGGACTTTCCTGATTTGAAGGTGATTAAACTGGAGCAGAATTATCGTTCTACCAAAAACATTGTTGAAGCCGCCAACTCACTAATTTCAAGAAACAAAGGACAACTTAAAAAGTCGGTCTGGACCGCTAATAAAGAAGGTAACCGAATTGAACTCATCAAGTCCATATCGGATAATGAGGAAGGGCGTTTCGTGGCCTCCGCAGTTTTCGAACAGAAAGCTCAAAACGGTTATCAGAATAGAGACTTCGCGGTTTTATATAGAACCAACAGCCAGTCAAGGGCTATTGAAGAGGCACTCCGTAAATCGGGAATTGCTTACAAGATTTATGGGGGACTCTCTTTCTATCAGAGAAAGGAGATCAAAGACCTCATGGGCTACCTCAGGTTCGCTATCAATACCAATGACGAGCAATCTTTCAGAAGGATCATCAACCTGCCCAAGAGAGGAATTGGTCCTACTTCAGTGGAAAAGATTGTGGTTGCGGCCTTCGAACATGACATTCCTCTGTGGGAAGTACTCACCAATATCGACTCTTTCCTTCCGGGTAGAATTGCCAATGCAGTGAGTGACTTCGTCACGCTGGTAAAGAGCTTCAAAATCTATGTCGACTCTAAAGATGCTTACGAAGCCGCTAACCACATAGCCAAAAGCTCCGGCTTACTGAAAGAGCTTTACGAAGACAAAACAGTAGAAGGCCTTAACAGATATGAAAACGTTCAGGAATTACTGAATGCCATGAAGGAATTTGTCGAGACGCCAGAAGTAGAAGATAAAAGCCTGGGTGCCTTTCTGCAGGATATTGCACTCCTCACCGATCAGGATAATGATGATCCGAATGACAATGACTTCGTATCACTAATGACCATTCACGCCTCCAAAGGTCTGGAATTCAAGAATGTGTTTGTGGTGGGACTCGAAGAGGATTTATTCCCTTCACAAATGATGTTAAGCAGCCGGGCCGACCTGGAAGAAGAGAGAAGGCTTTTCTATGTAGCCATTACCAGGGCACAGGATAACTTATATTTTTCTTATGCACTTTCCCGTTATCGCTTCGGCAGGTTAATTAACTGTGAACCAAGCCGGTTCATTGAGGAAGTAGACCCTAATTACATTTTCGTGAATACTCGTTATGGCAGCAGGGAACCTAAGTTGGGCAGAAATGAGCAACCTCCTGGCTTTTCATCAAGCTTTGCACGTAATCTGATTTCACAGAAAAAGCCCGTAGCCAAGAAACCTCTACAGTATCACAAGCCTTCTGCTGACTTCCGTCCAAGCGATACATCTAACCTGACTGAAGGCATGAAAGTGGAACATCCGAAATTCGGATTTGGAAGAGTAAAGAAGCTTGATACTCAGGGAGCCAATAGAAAAGCTATTGTAATCTTTGAAGACTTTGGCGAAAAAACGCTACTGTTGGCTTTCGCTAAATTGAGGATTGTGGAATAGACCGAAAATCGAACCATATCAAATGAAGAAAGACATGGTTCGATTGAGTGTTTAAAAGGAAAGATTCATCAGAAAATACGTAACCACAATTCCAATCAAGGCAAACGATACACGCAACGAGACAACCACAATTCCCTTGGTCAAGACTGACTTCCCTGCCACCTTCATCACCCGATTAACAATAATCGAACTCAGAAAATAGGATATCAAAGAAGCACCCAATACCAGGATTAATATATCTGTCATTCTCATCACTACTCGGCCATGCAAGTTGCAAACTCATATGCTGCCACCGCGAGGCCTATCCACCCCAGCGTCTTACCAGCAGCCTTTCCAAGGACTTTGATCAGGCCCTTTTTTCCATAATGCTCAATGGCTTCTTCTATACCATATTCTAGAAGATAACCCACTGCTGCAAAACCAAAAGCTTCACCAATACAACCCCATACGTCACTTTTGGCATAAGCTTGATTGATCCAGATATTTTTTGAAGAGGTCAACTGATCTGTCTTAATGTTCTCCAAAAGTATCAAGGCAACTACAGAGGTGCTTGGACTATTAATGCCACCCAATTCAGAATTAATATCCTCTTCGGAAAACCCAAGTCCTCGTAAGAAACTCATTGATCTTTCGGTCAAGTCTTTCATAAGAGCTTTGGCCTGCTGTTCAGTCACGCTACCTTCCTCAATGCTCGCCTGTGAACGGCTCATTGAGGAAAATAGCCCTGTTTGAACAAATGAAGCATACTCGTCAATAACATTCTGGTCAAAGTGGTAATTAGGCCTCATATTATCCTGACAAGAAACTACAACAAAGACAAGGATCAACAAACTCAATTTTAGAGTAAAGAAACCAACCAGCCCACGTGAGAATTTGAATACAACTTTTTTCATAGTGATTTTAATTTGGTTAATGGATAATTTATCGCTCCACTTACAAATCCAAAGCATAAAAAAGGCTGCATTGCACATACCTTGCGTATCTGTAATGCAGCCCCAAATATTGAACCTAAAGACTTGCTGACTTATCGAGCAGAGCTTTGGTTTAAATAGCGTTTAAAATTAAAACTATTTACAAATTAAATATAAAAATAAAAAGTATTTATTAAAGCACAACGTTCACTAAACCTCAGTTTCAGGAACTCATGAACCTCACTGAAAAAGCCTAAGAAGAATATTGGATCGATACACCGTTTTTTTTAATGCTTTCAAAAGACTCATTGAGTATTAACTCCCTCATCAACCTAAGTTGAATCATCAAAGACGGCTAATCAATCAAGCTGTTAATTCAGAAATTAGATTATTTTAGCTTCATTTGTAGGTAAGAACAATTATTATATGGGATTAGAATATAATACCGAGCGATCTGAAGTAAAACTGCTGGAGTACGGTCGCAATATCCAAAAGCTGGTTAACCACATTAAAACAATAGAGGATAAGGAGAAAAGAAGTGCTTATGCGCAGACTCTGACTGACCTCATGAAGCAAATTAACCCTAACATCAGAGGGAATCAGGACTATGATCAAAAAGTATGGGATGACCTTTACCTGATCGCCAATTTCGATCTTGAGGTAGACGCTCCGTTCCCTATGCCTGATAAAGAAGCCATTGGTAAAAAACCACAAAAGGTTCATTACAAGAGCTCAAACATCAGATACATGCACTACGGAAGAAGTGTCGAGATCATGATTGAGCAGGCTATCGCTATGGAAGATCCTGAAACACGAGAATCTGCCATTATTCATATCGGCCGACTGATGAAGTCCTTCTACAATACCTGGAACAAGGATAATATCGATGATGAAATCATCTTAAAACAGATCAAAGAGCTCTCTAACGGACAGTTGGATATAGACATTGAAAAGGTGAAAGAGTTCGGTCTCTTCAACAACAATATCAAAGAGTCTCACCGTTCTAACAGAAACAACAACAATCGCGACAATAACAATAACAACAGAAGAAGAAACCAAAAAAGACGCAGAAACTAAATGTCCTCTTTCATCATTGAAGGTGGTGCCAGACTTTCAGGAGAAATAATTCCACAAGGCGCCAAAAACGAAGCATTACAAATTCTTTGTGCAGTACTCTTAACTCCCGAGCCGGTTACCATTCATAAGGTTCCGGATATCAGGGATGTTAATAAACTAATTGAGTTACTCTCTGACCTGGGTGTTGAAGTAAAATACCTCAGCAATGAAAGCTATCGTTTTTGTGCCAAAAATGTAGACATAGACTACCTCGAAACAGAGGACTTCCGAAAGAAAGCTTCTTCCTTAAGAGGTTCTATTATGATCCTCGGTCCCCTCCTGGCCAGATTCGGTAAAGGAAAAATCTCCAAACCGGGAGGAGACAAGATCGGGAGAAGAAGACTGGACACTCACTTCATTGGTTTTCAGAAATTAGGGGCCCGCTTCCTTTACGAAGCAGAAACCGGCATGTATCATATTGATGCTTCTCAGCTCAAGGGTACTTATATGCTGCTTGACGAAGCTTCTGTTACCGGTACGGCCAACATTCTCATGGCCGCTGTAATGGCCAAAGGAAAAACTACCATATACAATGCCGCCTGCGAACCCTACTTGCAGCAATTGAGCAAAATGCTCAACCGCATGGGTGCTAAAATCACAGGTATTGGCTCAAACTTACTTCATATTGAAGGGGTGGATGCATTGGGTGGAACTGATCACACCATGCTGCCAGACATGATCGAGATTGGTTCCTTCATTGGTATGGCAGCCATGACCCAATCAGAAATCACCATTAAAGACTGCCAGATTCCTGAGCTGGGAATTATTCCTGAAACTTTCAGAAGGTTAGGTATTGACATGGAATTCCGGGGAGATGATATCTTCATCCCTTCGCAGGAGAGATATGAAATAGAGACCTTCATTGACGGTTCCATCATGACCATTGCCGATGCGATCTGGCCGGGGCTTACCCCCGACCTGTTAAGTATTGTGCTGGTAGTAGCCACTCAGGCTAAAGGAACTGTACTGGTTCATCAGAAGATGTTCGAAAGCCGTCTCTTCTTTGTCGATAAACTGATTGACATGGGAGCACAAATCATTCTTTGTGACCCTCACCGTGCCACAGTAATTGGTTTGAACCGACAGCAGAAGTTAAAAGGCATCCGTATGACCTCACCTGACATCAGAGCAGGTCAGGCACTCCTGATTGCTGCCCTGTCGGCCGAAGGCCGTTCTATTATTGATAATGTAGAGCAAATAGACAGAGGGTACCAGCACATTGACACACGCCTCAAGGCATTAGGAGCCAAGATCGAAAGAATGGATTAACTGTAATCTTTTGAAAAGCAGCTCGTCTTTCAGCAGAACAAAAGAGGAGTTGCATGATCAGAGGAAAATTACGTGGCAAGATCATATCCATCTACACGATGGAATTAATCGTTGTGATTTTGGGTATAACCATCGCCTTTCAGGCTCAGGTTTACTATGAAAACAAGGTAGAGAGGAAGCAGGAGAAAAATGCCATCGAGAAGTTAAGGCTCGAAAACGAACTGAACCTGGAAGAGTTTGAAAGCCTTCAGGCCTATCGCAGCAGTATGGAGCAAAACACGCGAATACTGCTGACCATTCTCGACTCTCCTTTCGGTAATAATCCGGATAGTCTGGAAGCCTATATATTCGACCTGCAAAGAATCTCTACCCCTGACCTACAACAGGAATCATTAGCCTATTACTTAAGTAGCAACTTCACCTATAACAGACCTGAACTCTCAGAAGAACTTATCTCCCTCCGAAATCTTTATCAGGAACTGCACGACATCACAGATCATTATTGGGAAAAGAAAACCAAGTACTTCTTCGACTACCTGAAAGACGAAGTCGACTTTGTCAATCGCAAAGTGCTTTCTACCAATAAGCTGGGAAGTACGGAGTTTAGAAACGACATCTGGAGCCTGTTTCTGGATGAAATAGAACAAAACCGATTGTATAAGGAGTCTTATGACAGGCTTATCAGAGTACAAGACCTGACCATTGCCGCTTTAAATGATAAAAATGGCTAATTTAGACCTTCAGTCATTTCCATACTGAAAGAGAAAGAATTAACCCTAATTATTGCTTAGCTCTATGGCAAAACATCATGAATCCCACCTGCATGGTGAAAATAAATGGTTCTCAAAGTTTCAGGATTATATAGGTGAGTTTATCTATGGAGGTATTGACGGTTCTGTCACCACCTTTGCCGTGGTAGCCGGAGCTGCAGGTGCTCACCTGGAAAGCTCTGTCGTCCTGATTCTGGGTTTTGCCAACCTGTTTGCTGATGGATTTGCCATGTCAGTAGGCAGCTACCTCTCTACTAAATCCGAGAAGGAGAACTATGAGAAGCACAAAGCTATTGAGTATTGGGAAGTAGATAATCTGCCGGAAAAGGAAAGAGAAGAGATCAGAGAAATCTACCAGGCCAAGGGGTTCGAAGGTGAATTGCTGGAGCAGGTAGTAGATAAGATCACAGAAGACAAAGACCGTTGGGTGGACGTGATGATGAAAGAAGAACTGGAGATGAGTGAAGAATCCAAATCCCCCCTGCAAATGGGTTTTGTCACCTTCATTTCATTCCTGATTCTGGGTTTTATCCCGCTCATCGTCTATGTAATGGACTATGCAGGCCGGGGAATTTCGGGTGACCTGTTTGTCTATTCATCTGCACTCACTTTTATTACATTTGCAGGAATTGGCTTTGCCAAGAGCTACGTGACCCATGCCAATAAACTCAGAAGTACATTAGAAACATTATTCCTTGGAGGGTCAGCCGCAGTATTAGCCTATTTTGTTGGCGACCTGTTAGAGAAAATGATAGCTTAAGCAGCTTTTGTAAATTGAGCCAGTCTTTTTGAAGTACACATCAATATGGTCAAAATAGGAACATCCAGAAGGCTAAATAAAGCAAGGTCATCCGCCTCACGTAAATTGAGGAGACGTGATGTCTTTACTTACCTGATGGAAGTAGTACTCATTATTTTCGGTATTACGGTCGCATATCAACTCAATGTGCTGTATGAAGACAAGAAAGACCTTCAACTCGAACGAGCTGCTATTGAGAAAGTACATCGGGAGAATGAGACCAATATGGAGTACTTCGCGAGTATGGTTTTAGACAGGAAACAACAGGAAGAGGATACTCGCGAATTGGCCAGAATACTTTTCTCTGGAGGATTACTGGAAGATGACTATATCAGCAGATACCTCTTTAATATCAACAAAACCATTAAGCCACTGGTACAGTTAGAAGCCATCAACTTCTACCTGAATACCAACTACACCAATAGAAATTCTGATATTAAAAGTGAGCTCATTACCCTTAAAAGCAAGTACCTGGAACTGCGCGAAGTAGTTGACTACTATGTCCGTATTAAGGAAAAATACTACTCAGACTTTCTGGTTTCAGATGTAGACTTTGGTGAAGAGCGTATCCTCACATACGACAAAATCAAAAGCGTTGAATTCAAGAATCTCGTTGTTAACCTGCTCGCTAACGAGCAGCAACTCAACAAACTCTACACAGAAACCTATGAGTTAGCCCTGGACCTTGACGAGTCTCTGGAATTGAAAATGCATTAAGAAGCAGCTACTGTCTTTACCTCATGCAGTCCACATTCCTTTTGTGAGGCCTCCCAATACCATCGACCAGCTCTCGGATGCTCTCCCGGTTCAATAGCCCGCGTACACGGTGCACAACCAATACTGATATAGCCCTGATCGTGCAGCTTGTTATAAGGTACTTTGTATTGCTTCAGGTAGTCCAGCATCTCTTCGTAAGACCAAAGTAATATAGGATTGAATTTGATGACCTGATTTCCCTCATCCCATTCCAATAACTGAAAGTTCTGACGGTTCTCTGACTGGTCGGCCCGCAGACCGGTTACCCAAACCTTAGCTCCTGCCAGTGCTCTTTTTAAAGGTTCCACTTTGCGGATAAAGCAACACTGCTTTCTATTCTCAACTGATTCATAGAAGCTGTTCATGCCCTTTTCATTGACCATGGCCTCTACCCTTTCAGCCTTTGGATAATATACCTTGATGGGTTGTTTGTACCTGGCTCGCGTCTGGTCTATCAGTTCATAAGTCTCTTTGAACAACCTGCCGGTGTCGAGAGTAAACACCTCCACATCTACATGGTGACGGAAAATGGCATCGGTAATCACCTGATCCTCCTGGCCAAAAGCGGATGAGAATCTGACTCCTCCGGGAAAAGCCTTAGCCACAATGCTGAGTGACTCTTCCAGTGATTTTCCTTCTATTTCTTCTATAAGTTGGTTGATAATTGCCTGATTCATTTTCTCACTTTTACGGTTGCCCAAACTCTTTCATGTAGGTAGTACAAGATCATTTTGGTAACTACTTCAACCGATCCAATGGAAAAAGCAGTGGTAAAGTCTCCGGTGATGATGTAGGAAATCACCATGGTATCTATAGTCCCTACAACCCTCCAGCTTATGGTCTTAAGCAGGCTTTTCAGGTTGCTATCCACCTTTTTTGACTCTTCTATTTTTCCGTTGATCAGCGTATCTACCAGCATATTTGTCTTGTTCAGAATAGATTCGAGTTTCAAATCTATATATATCCTACCATTTTAGTAGACTTTTAACGGAGAAATTTTTCCAGGAGTTCAAAAAATTACCAACTGCCTGGCCAAGCAGTCGATCAAAACATGAAAGTGAAATGGTATTACTCCTTGTTTCTCAGAACGTCAGCGAGGGTTTTGTTCTCCAGCACTTTGAGCGTGTTGTCACGGACTTCAGCCATTACACGGTTCAGGCCACAAACTGCCTCCACACAGTTCTCACACTTCTCATAGTAGTTGAGACTGACACAGGGAAGCAAAGCAATGGGACCATCCAGCATACGAATCACTCTGGCGAGTTTTACTTCTTCCGGTGGCTTAATGAGGTAGTATCCTCCACCCTTTCCTTTTTTGCTCCCGAGTACTCCAGCCTTTTTCAGTTCCAATAAGATGTTTTCCAGAAACTTGAGTGAGATCTTACGCTCCTGTGAGATTTCAGAAATTAATACAGGGCCCTTATCCTGGTTCTCAGCAAGGTAAGTCAGCGCATGAAAGGCGTACTGTGTTTTCTTAGAGAGCATTCGTAATAATCGTCAAAATTTGGCCTTTAAACAAAAAAGGAGCCGAAGCTCCCTTTTCATTCAATTATATAGAACATTAATAATTATTCAACATTACCGGCATAACCAGCATAAGAATATCTTCGCTTTCATCCGTATCCTTAGGAATGATCAGACCTGCACGATTAGGGGCAGACATCTGTAGCGTAATGGACTTTGAATGAATATTGCTTAACATTTCCACCAGGAACTTCGCGTTGAATCCGATTTCGATATCCTCTCCTTCGTGCTCGCAGGCCAGAGTTTCCTTGGCCTCATTAGAGAAGTCAAGATCTTCAGCCGAAATAGTCAGCTCACTTCCGGTGATCTTCAGTCTGATCTGGTGAGTAGTCTTGTTAGCGTAAATTGAAATACGTTTCAATGAACCAAGAATCTCGTTTCTTTCAATCGTCATCTCGATTGGGTTCTCTGCAGGAATTACGTTCTCGTAATCCGGGAAACGCTCGTCAATCAGACGACAGATCATTTTAATATTGTTGAAGTGGAAGTAAGCATTCGATGCATTGTATTCCACCACCACGTTCACATTTTCTGAAGGTAAAGTCGACTTCAACAGGTTAAGGGCCTTTCTGGGGATAATGATAGACATACCAGAATCGGTCGCTACATCCACTCTTCTGTAGCGCACCAGTCTGTGACCGTCTGTTGAAACAAAAGTCGTATTGGTATCTCCCAACTTCACAAACACACCCGTCATTGCAGGTCTTAACTCATCGTTAGAAGTAGCGAAGATGGTATTATTGATCGCACTGCTCAACACGTCAGTCGACATATCTACAGAGTACGCGTCAGTGACTTCAGGAACTTTAGGGAAGTCGGTAGCATTTTCGCCAGCCAACTTATATCGACCATTATCTGAGTTGATCTCTACACTGTAAGTCTCATTATCGATGCTGAAAGTCACAGGCTGCTCCGGTAAGTTCTTGAGTGTATCCATCAATATTCTGGCAGGAACAGCAATACTGCCATCTTCCTTCGCTTCAACATCGATCTCAGTGATCATGGATGTCTGAAGATCAGAAGCAGTTACTGTTAACAGGCCATCGTTGATCTCAAATAGGAAATTCTCGAGAATGGGAACAACCGGGTTGGTTGTGATTACGCCATTGATATTTGACAGGCGTTTCAAAAGTTCAGCTGAAGAAACTATAAACTTCATAGAAGGTCGATTTTTTGAGTGGTTTTAATAAGCGGATAAAATTAAAAATAAAATCTATTCCACCCATTAAATGTAAGGATTTTGAGGCGAACAACAGACCAGATTAGCACATATCCCCCGGTCACCTGCAAGACAGATTCAATAAACCATTCAAATTTCAAGGGAACCATCTTTATATTATTACCCTACTTTTTTGGTAGACTTTACATTCTTTTACTTAAACTTGCGAAGTAGAGTCAATTATCTCATTGGAAAAAGCATCACATTATGAGCCTCACATTGCATAAAAACATTAACCCGGCTGCTCAGAAAGACATCCGAGAACTGGCCTCCCGAATAGACAAGTTCAACAAGGGAGAAATTGCCGAAGACAAATTTAAACTCTACCGATTGACCCGTGGTGTCTATGGACAAAGGCAGGCAGGAGTTCAAATGATTCGGATTAAACTCCCCTATGGAAAGGTTACTCCTCAGCAATTGGTCACTATAGCCGATGCTTCTGATCGTTATGCTACCGGTAACCTCCACCTCACTACGAGACAGGACATACAATTACACTTTGTAAAGCTAAGTGACTCTCCAGCCCTCTGGGCCGACCTGGAAACCAGTGATGTCACCCTCCGCGAAGCATGTGGGAATACCGTCAGAAATGTAACAGCCTCTCCAGATGCAGGTATCAACCCCAATGAACCCTTCGATGTTAGTCCATATGCTCATGCTCTTACCCACTTCTTCCTGAGGAACCCCATCTGTCAGGATATGGGGAGGAAAATGAAGATTGCGTTTACTTCTGACGAGCGCGATACTGCCATGACCTACTTCCACGACATTGGCTTTATTCCCTTGCTTCAGTATAAGAATAACCAATCAGTCAGAGGTTTTAAGGTAGTTGTTGGTGGTGGCTTGGGTGCTCAGGCCATGACAGCTCAGACGGCTTATGAATTCCTTCCGGCAGAAGAAATCATTCCCTTTGCTGAAGCACTGATCAGGGTTTTCGACCGATACGGTGAGCGGGCCAACCGAAACAAAGCCAGACTAAAATTCCTCCTGAAGAAGATTGGGCTGGAAAAACTAATGGAGCTGGTAGAAGCAGAGCGCAAGACTTTAAAATCTGCCCAACACAGTATCGATGAATCTTTAACCGATGTTATTATCCCGGAAGAAAAAACAATTCCGGAGGTGAAAACCGAGGACTGGCCATCTTTCGAAGACTGGAAGCGCACCAATACATTCGAGCAGAAACAATCGGGTTTTTACGGGGTCTGGGTCAGGGTACCACTTGGCGACATTGACTCTGCACGGGCCAGAAAACTGGCCGACCTGGTGCAACGATATGCAGCTAATGATATCCGGGTAACAGCCAATCAGGGACTATTACTCAAGTACGTGAGACCGGAATTACTCCCCTATTTCTTCCAAAGTCTGACTGAGCTCAATCTGGCCAGACCTGGCTTTGACAGCACTCATGATATCACTGCCTGCCCCGGAAGCGACACCTGTAACCTGGCAGTAACCAATAGTACCGGACTGACCAACGCCCTGGAAAGTCTGCTGGCCTCTGATTTCAAAAACCTTGTTGATGAAGCCAACATCAAAATAAAGATCAGTGGCTGTATGAATGCCTGTGGACAGCATATGGCCGCCAACATCGGTTTCCACGGAAGTTCTATCAAGCATGAGGGACTGGTTATACCAGCCATGCAGGTGGTGATTGGTGGCGGGGTTTCACCGGAGGGTGAAGGCTTCATTGCTGAGAAAGTGATCAAACTTCCGACCAAAAGAATTCCTACAGCCCTTGCTGAATTACTTCATCATTATGAAGCAGAAAAGCTGGAAGGCGAATATTTCAACGACTTCTTTCAGCGCCTGGGCAAAATGCATTTCTATCATTTACTGAAACCTTTGGCTGAAACAGAAACCCTGCAAAAGGAGGAATACATAGACTGGGGGAAAGAAGAAAAGTTTGTGCCTGAAATTGGTGTGGGAGAATGTGCCAGTGTGATGCTGGATGTTATCGGTACCATCATCGATGAAGCACAAGAGCGACTGAACTGGGCAGAAGAGGGACTTGAGGAAAAAGCCTGGGCCGATGCCATTTATAATGCCTACTCCACCTTTGTCATTGGTGCGAAAGCCCTGCTTCTGAGCGAGGATGTAAAGTGCAACACCCAAATCGGTATACTGGAAAGCTTTACCGAACAGTTCGGTTCAAACGACTCCTTCAGTTTTACAGGAGATTTCAAATCCCATGTGTTGAAAATGCAACAGCAGGAACCTGAAGAGGACTTTGCCTTCTCTTATGTAAAAGAAGCTGCTGCTTTCCTCAAAGCCGTGAGAAGATTCAGAGGAGCTCAACTGGCTGCTCAGGGTGAAGACAAACTAGTGATCAGTGATTTTTACAAAGCCTAAACCATGATTCAACCTAAATTAAGTTTAGTAGGTGCCGGTCCGGGCGATCCTGATCTTATCACCGTTAAGGGACTCAAAGTCATTGCCGAAGCCGATGTCATTCTCTATGATGACCTGGCTGGCAAAGCCCTACTCTCCTATGCCCGAAAAGGCGTAGAGAAAATCTATGTAGGGAAAAGAGTAGGTAAACACAGTCATACCCAACAAACCATCAATGAGCTGATCGTCCACTTTGCGCAGGAAAAAGGCCATGTGGTAAGGTTGAAAGGTGGTGATCCCTTCATTTTCGGAAGGGGTTATGAAGAGCTGGAATACGCAAGAAGCTTCGGCATACCGACCGATATCGTTCCAGGGATCAGCAGCGCTCATGCTGTCCCTGCCCTGCAACAAATTCCCCTGACCTCAAGAGGTTTCAGTCAAAGCTACTGGGTAGTGACAGCCACCACAAAAGAAGGTGGATTGACCCCGGATATCGCATTGGCCGCACAATCTACTGCCACCATTGTGATACTGATGGGCACGAAGAAACTGAAGGAGATTTGTAACACCTTCCGTCAATATGGACAGGAAGACAAACCGGTAGCGATTATACAAAACGGCACCCTCGCTAATGAGAAAATAGTGAGTGGCACTATCAGGGATATAGAAGCACTTGCCGATTCAGCCAATATAGCCTCTCCTGCGATCATCATTGTGGGTGAAGTAGTTCGTCTTGGTAAGCCCTTCACCCAAATCATACAGGAAGTTCAAACGCTGTAGGTCATGGCCAATGAATTATATCCCGTATTTCTAAAAGTTAATCAGTTCGATACGCTGATTGTTGGTGGGGGAAATGTAGGACTGGAAAAGCTGTCATTTCTCCTGAAAAGCAGCCCTAATGCGAAGGTCACTTTGGTCGGTAAAACCATTTTGCCGGAGATCAAATCATTGGCCGCAAAACATCGGGAAGTGACCCTGTTTGAACGCGCCTTTTTTCCGGAAGACATGACGGGCATGCAATTGGTTCTGGTGGCCACGGAAGACCACGACACTAACCTGGCCATTCAACAGGAAGCGAAGGAAAGAGGCATATTGGTGAATGTGGCCGATACGCCAGAACTCTGTGACTTCTATCTGGGAAGCATCGTCAGCAAGGGAGATTTGAAGATTGGTATTTCCACCAATGGCCAATCACCCACTATTGCCAAAAGACTCAAGGAAGTGTTGAACGAAGCACTTCCTGAAGAAATCGATGAACTTTTGAAACAAATGAAGGTGATTCGTGATGAATTAAAAGGTAACTTCGGTTACAAAGTGAGAAAGCTGAATCAACTAACTTCGGATTTGGTTTCCAAAAATACCGTCAACAAGAAAATGAATATGAAGGAAATAACTGTAAAAGAACTGAAAGCGCTAAAAGACAGCGGAGCCGATTTCCAATTAATAGATGTACGTGAACCTTATGAGGCTGAAATAGCTGAGATAGGTGGAGAGTTGATTCCACTCGGTACTGTTCCTCAAAACGTAGACAAATTTGCCAAAGACAAGCAGGTTGTAGTGCATTGCCGAAGCGGTAAAAGAAGTGGCGATGCAATTTCCTGGCTGGAGAATCATCATGGTTTCGAAAACCTCTATAACCTTAAAGGGGGGATTCTGGCCTGGGCCGATGAAATTGACAACAATACAGAGAAGTACTAATCTCCTCTAAAACATCATTCCCGCGAATGCGGGAATTTTACTTCCTTTCCATAGGCTGTTGAAGACCACCGCCTGCACAGGGATGACGGTCAATTAGAAACGGGCGTACTTTCTTCTTCTGATCACATCGCGCAGTATGCCGAACAACACCAGAATTACCAATGGTCCGGCCAGGTTAAGCGCCTGCCAGAAGGTTCTTTCCTCCTGAACTTTCACCCTATTCAAAGGCCTCAAAGTCACCTCCTTATTTCTGGAAGTAATCAGACCGTTTTCATCGGTTAGGTAAGCCAGTGCATTGAACATAAAGTCCTTATTGGCATAGCGCACCTTCTCACCCTCCTCTCTGAACGGATTCACTCCCAATTCATAAGGTGTCCCATTTCTCAGGTTCAACTCATTGCGAATAAAGTCACCGTCAGAAACCACAACCAATTTGGTAGGCATACTTTCCTCAAAGAATGAAGTCTGATCAACTGTATCAGGCAATACTCTATTCTTAAAAAGGGAGGTGAATTTTCCTTCCAGTAGATAAGCTACGGCCTGCGGGCCTCCGGTGAACTGCGCAGGGTCCGGCTGATTGGCATAGTCTTCAAAGGCCACCGGAGCTGGAGCCGGAAGTACCCTGGTATATTCTGAAGTAAACATGAGTGGAGTCTTTTGTACTCCCTCCGCCTTTACCGTATCCATGGTACTGAAAAAGCGCAGGTAAACGCCATCCATATTTTTCACAATCAGATGCTCCGGGAATTGATTGGCCTCAGCAAAGAAAGGCCAGGGTAGGTTAATGACTTCGTTTTCTTCCCCCACCACCACAGGATAACGTCCAAAGTTCTGAATGTCCTGGATATAGTTCTGGTTCAGTCGAATCCCATAGCGGAAAAGCAAATCGCCCAGGTTATGCTCAACAGGAGTGGCCAGGGTACCCATGCCTGCCGCCTGCGCCATGTTTACCTGCAATTCCTCCATAAGGAACATCACCTTTCCGCCATGCATGATATACTGATCCAGTATATACTTCTCTCCTCTGCTGAAGGCAGTCAGTGGTTTAGCAATGACTAAGGCATCATAGTCCTTAGGGTAAATTTCCGATGTCAGCTCCATAGACTT
Source organism: Roseivirga sp. (assembly GCF_965216855.1). Lineage (NCBI taxonomy): Bacteria > Pseudomonadati > Bacteroidota > Cytophagia > Cytophagales > Roseivirgaceae > Roseivirga > Roseivirga sp. The sequence goes on from NZ_OZ244204.1 coordinate 1,539,598, forward strand.
CATATCGAAGTACTGGACCATTTCACTCATGAAGCCCGCAATGTTCAGAGAATCCAGTTCCCGATGCCCTTTCACCATCCCGATGGTCTTTCTGTTCAATCCGGCCAGGCGTTGCAAACCCACCGCCATTTCGAATTCCACATTCTCTATGGCCTGGTTGATACTGACATTTCCTTCATTTCCACCTTTAAACAAAAGAATCCCTGCAGCCTGTTGACCGTAGCGTACAATCACATAGGGAAAAATAATCTTTTCAATCTGGCGCCCATCCTCCACGTCAAAAACGCGGGTCGGTTCAAATCCATTCTGCATCAGATAATTGATATTCTCGTTCCTGGTTTGAGCATCATCCGCTCCGGTAGGATCAGTAAAGAAGTAGTTGATCATACCCGGTTTGTAGATATCAAACTCTTCGATGGTTTCTTCAATGGAGCGTTTGAAGCGCTCAAAACCCGCGGGCAGATCACCTGCCAGAAGTACCTCAATGGTCATAGGCTCATCCAACTGACGGAGTAAAGCCTTCGTTGCAGGCTTCAGCGTATAGCGCTGATCTTCAGTTAAATCATAGCGGTAGAAGAAATTGGCGGCCAGGATATTAAAAACCAGTAAAGCCAGCATTCCCAGAACCACTCGCTTCCACAGTCTGGAGCGGATAGGCTTAAAACTCAACTTTCTGGAAATAATCTTCCAGTGGGTGATGATCAGAATAAAGATGATGGTAGAAAAGAAGAAGGTCACATCGCGGGTATCAATCAATCCCCGACTCAATGCATCATAGTGAAAGCTTAAGCTTAAGTCTTCTATATATACTGCCGTTTGTCCACTGAACATATCCGCCAGGGCACTGACACCAGTGTAAAGGAAAAAGCAGAGGAATACGGCCAGAATAAAAGAAACAATCTGGTTTTCCGTAAAGGCAGAGGCTGCCAGACCGATAGCGGTGAACACACCCCCCAGCAGGATCAAACCAATATAGGAACCTATAATACCCGGCACATCGAGATTACCAACGGGATTACCCAGTTGATAAACCGAATAGAAATAAACCAGCGTAGGAATAACGGAAAGCACAACCAGTGTAAAAGCCGCTAGGTATTTACCCAGCACAATCTGCCACTCCGTGAGCGGCTTGGTTAGCAACAATTCTATGGTACCTGCCCTGCGCTCTTCCGCCAGCATACGCATGGTAATGGCCGGAATCAGGAACATAAAGACAAATGGCCCCAGGGAGAAAAGGCTTTCCATATCGGCAAAGCCATAGTTGATAATGCTGGTTTCAGGGAATACCCACATGAGCAAACCAATACCGGTGAGAAAGACCCCAATCACCACATAGGCGATCAGTGAATTCAGAAACTGCCGGATCTCCTTATGGTAAATTGCCCACATATCAGTTCGCCTGAGTTAACTGGTGAAAAATCTCTTCCAAATCCTGACTCTCCTGACTCATGCTCAAAATCACCCAGTCATTTTCCTTGGCCATTTTAAAGAGAATAGCCCTTAAATCCTGACCCGATGCGGTTGAGATCACGTACTGGTGAGCGTCCATGCTTTCCACCTGACCCAGGGCCTCCAATGCCTTTTGGTCTATGGCAGATTCGAACTCTACCTTGAGTGAAACCCGATTACCCATTAGGTTCTTTAAAGTATCATTAGCTACAATCTTACCCTGATTGATAATCACCACCCGATCGCAGAGCGCCTTCACTTCCTGCATAATATGGGTACTGAAAATAACCGTCTTATCCTGACTGATAGATTTAATCAGCTTGCGGATTTCCACCAATTGATTAGGATCGAGTCCCGTAGTAGGTTCATCCAGAATCAGCACTTCGGGATCGTGCAACAGTGCTTGTGCCAGCCCTACCCTTTGCCGATAGCCTTTGGAAAGCATACCGATTTTCTTATTCTGTTCTTTAGTGAGGCCACAACGATCTACCATCCCCTTTACCCTGGCCTTGGCCTCGTTACCCTTCATGCCATGCGCGGCTGCCATAAAAAGCAGGTATTCATGCACATACATATCCAGATAGAGGGGATTATTTTCTGGCAGATAGCCAATCTTCCTTCTGGCCTCCACCGGTTGATTCATTACATCGATACCACAAACCTCAACGGTTCCTTCCGATGGAGGAATAAAGCCCATAGCCACTTTCATGGTGGTGGACTTACCGGCACCATTGGGGCCCAGAAAGCCCAGAATCTCACCGGGTTGAGCGGAGAATGAGATAGTGTCTACCGCTTTTTGCGATCCGTAAATCTTAGTAAGCTCAGCAACCTTTACTGACATTGATGAATGAACGTGCTTTCGTGATATGAATTGTCAAAGATAAAGGAAGATGTCAGATGTGAGAAGTCAGATTTCAGATTTTGCTGGAAGCCGGAAGCGGGTGGCTTGAAGCTAGAAGTCAGAGGTCAAAAGACAGGGGGTGGAAGTTTTTGATTGTGGGGTCAGTTGTCAGAAAACGGAAACCGGAAATCAGTTAAGGATCAGATAGGGTACTGCTCCTTCACGGGTCAGGGGGAATCGCAGACGCAATTTTTTGCCTACGGGGAGAGTTATCAGAAAACGGAAACCAGAAATCAGTCAAGGATCAGATGCAGTGCTGTCCCTTTAGGGGGCTGGAGGGGGAATTGCAGACGCAAGTTCTTGACTACGGGGAGAGTTATCAGAAAACGGAAACCAGAAAACAGTCAAGGATCAGATAGGGTACTGCCCCTTTAGAGGTCAGGGGGACTGCAGACGCAAGCTTGAGTGGAGGGTGGCGTAAGAGTTAATTATCAGTTAATCGTGAATGGGCAGATAATGCTGCGGCTAGTGTCCTCCTCTGGAGGAGGTCTCCGGAGGACGGAGGAGGGCATCAACTTTAAACCTTTTTCCCTATATTCATTACCACTTCACTGACACACAATACAATTACTAACTTTTATGTGGGAGCATTAGCTATATATTGGGTATGCTAAAATGATTCTTTACAACCTTAATTGAGCATAAGTGCTGCACTGAGGTATATAGAACTTAACACTGGGGAGCATTTAAATAAAGACACAAAAAATGAACAAGAGAACAAGGCTGATATTTCTGGGACTCTCATTACTACTTTTAATTGGGGTTGGAAGATTCGTTACAAATGATTTTAATTTCATACTCAACGACTTTTGGTTCACTTCAGGATTCTTACTACTGATTCTACTTTCATTAATTGATCAGCCACATTTCTCTAAGGACTCAAGTATTTTTATAAATGCTGTTACCGCAGGAATATCTCTGCTACTAATTTCAGAAGAAAATAGGAATTGGGTCTTTTGGCTTTTTCTTGGAATAACCTTATACCTTGCTGGAAGCAGTTACATATTAATGTGGACGCGAAATAAACCCTTGTCTCAAGAGAAAACGCGAATACAATTTTTTTCTAGAGTAAACAGGGAGATTGGAAAACCTCAAACACTTTTCTCTGCTTTCTTTCTCTGGGGTGCTTTAAATCAATTTGGACTAGCCAGTGATGGTTTTAATGCATTGCTAATGTATTGGGTTGTTTTTATGATACTCAACATTCCAGCCCTTGCTGTTATCTTCAATAAACTGTTTGAACCTAACGAGATTGAAAAACATGAAAATGCACTTGGGTCCATCTTAGGAGTTCAATCAAAAAACACTTTTCTGGTTAAACTATTTTCAGAACGAAAACAGACAATCAAGCTCTTCGATTTTGTTGAATTTGTTTACTCAATTGATGATGCTCGTCAAATTAGAAAAGGCATAATTCTGGATACTTATCTATTAAATGAGCAACAATGGATAAAAGTTCTTACGTCTGTTGAAATCAACAAGATTTTTGATAATAAGCCAATACTTCAAGGGCATACTGATGATATAATCTACAAGATATCAGAAGTCCCTGAGAATGAATATCTAGATACATTTGTAGGAATAGTTACAGAAAACTCTTCCATTCAAAAAATCAAGTTTGTTTATAACTCCAGAGCCTCTGTCGAAGATGGCCAACTTCTAGAAGTCAGAGTTAAAGCCGCATCTGTTTACTATCAAATTGTTGAAGGCATAACTAGAATTGAGCAATTAGAAAATAAAAATGAAACAGGCTTAATTGTTGGTGAAGCAATCCAACTAGGAACCTGGAATCATAATAAAGTTAGATTTGAACAATTTGGATGGGTTCCCGAAATAAACTCTCCAGTCTACATTTCTTCCCAAATTCAGGATGTTGAAATTGCAGCTACAGAATTCCAGATTGGACATATCCCCAATACAAATTTCCCGGTCATTATAGACAAAGAATTAGCACTTACTCACCATACAGCAGTTCTTGGTGTAACTGGAACAGGTAAATCTATATTTGCGCGAAATCTTATTAGGGAATATCTAAAGGATGAGACTATCAAAGTTATCTGTATTGACTTTACGGGTGAATACAAAGGAAAATTTGCAGACTCAACCCCAGTTAAAATTGTTAGCGAAGACAAGGATGATGAACTCTATAAAACATTCGAGTGGATCTCAAATGAGTTGGAAAAATTCGGTAACCAGCAGGATAAGGAAAAGCTTAAGAAAGCTGATGAGTTCATAAAGACCACTTTGAATGATGCTCTAGAAACTTTTTTAAAGTCTGAGGATTCTAGGATAAGCATTTTTGAACTCCCTGATGTCTCAAATACCGCAAGCATCTTAGAGTACACTAGACAACTATTCAAAGCTCTATTCGTGATAGCCAAATCTCAAAAGTGTTTTGGTCATAAAGTTTGTATCGTTCTTGAAGAAGCTCACACAGTAATTCCAGAATGGAATTTTGTTGGCATAGCCGACAAATCCTCTCAATCTTTGCTTAACAGTATTGCTCAAATTGCACTGCAAGGACGTAAATATGATGTAGGACTAATGGTAATCGCTCAAAGAACTGCCAATGTTTCAAAAACAGTTCTGACTCAATGCAATACAATTATTTCATTTCAAGAATTTGATAAAACCAGCAGTGAATTCCTCTCAAACTATTTTGGTCAAGGTATAGCAAATGTTCTTCCAAACCTCAAGTTTAGACAAGCAATTGCTGCAGGCAAAGCTCTAAAGTCAAATGTTCCTATGATATTTGAAGTACCTGAGATAAGTGAACCAGAAACTGAAGAAGAATAGAATTATCAAACGACACAATCATAAAACCAATGTGTAATACTTCGTTTATCCAAACCGTTAGTCTACATATTTACAGCTTCGAATGACAACCAAAGATTACCAAGATCAATTAATCCATCCTCTTAGTCAAAAAATGCCCGGCTTAGACGTAGTTTCAGAATGGATTTCCTTTCGTGGAGATCGAACTCAATATTCACCAAGGGTCGACATAGCGGTTGGACCATTTAACATTGGCCCAGGCCCTAACATTAATCACGAATACGATTTAATAATCGATAACAACAAAATCGTTAAGGACTTTCTATCTCAGGCATTTGAAATTCATAATTCCAACATGAAGGAATTAGCTCCGAAATTGGCCTTTATGGATTTTGAAGAATTATTAAGAATCAACAGAAATTCCAGATGCTTCTTATCCATTGAAATAGAAAATAAGAACTCTAAAAAACATATTATGGGAAGCGTTGTGAATGCATGTTCTTTAGGACGAATTGGAATCGGTGTAGCTTTTACAGAAAGTACATTAAAGGCATTTGCGCGAATATTGAATTACTTGAACTTTCTCAAATCTGTAGGCAAAAACACCTATAGAACAACGAACTTTCTGCTTCTTTCAAAAGAACAATTTGACAATCTAATAAAAATCGAAGACGAATAATCGTCAAGCACTCTAGGCACCTTTCTCTAGTCTTAGCCGGATACTGAGACTTGTTACACAACTACTAGACAAACTCAACTACCTCCCCAATACCCCATACAAAAACTCCAACCTCTCCGCATCCTGCATCGGACCTGAGGTAATTTCCTTGCCTAGGAAGATGATCTGTTATCGTTATGTCTAGTAATCTATTCGGGAAGTTTATGACATTGTCCAGACTTGCTCTTTCATCTCTTGCAATTACTTTTATACACCCTCTGGTACCCAATCAATGTATCCTATCAGTTCCATTTTGACTTTGAAATAGATATATTCGGTAGGTAATAGTTAAACACAAGGCTATTTCAAACAAAAATGAACACGCAAGAAAGAGATAAAATTGCTCAGTTACTGTCCAAAAAGATTGATAGACAGAATGAGCTGAGAAAGAAAGCAAAGGAACTGGAACTACTCAATGAAGAGCTTCTGGACACTAAATTTTTTCGTAGCATCAACTCCACTTACCTGTTTTTAAAAAGAGGCCTGTTATGGATCGTAGGGATATCCTTGTCAATTTTCGCCATTGTAACGCTTATTTTTCCCAGCCTCATAGGTGGGATTTTTGATGTCAAAATTCAAGAAGCCCTTTACGATTTCCTTAGATTTTTCTCTACCCTGATTTTAATTTCAGGTCTAACTCTGCTGTATATCAGTAGTATGACGAGAAAAATAAGGCTGAGAAATCAGCAGTTGACCCAGGCAGAAACCGTCACGAGACAAATCATTAGCAATTATCGGTCAACCATCCAGGAAGAAGACAGACAGATCAACAGTCTGAATGAGATACTAAAAACGTTCCTGTATAACTCTTCCACAAATAGTTCGAGTCATACTCACTCAGGTCCCAGCGAGACACCAAGACCTGAATAAGTACCATGTTCCAAACACTAAGAAGTCTAAAGTCTAGCGTCTGTTGTCTGACATCTACCTCCCCTCTAATCTTAGCGTCTCGCTGAGACCTTATGCCCCAAAAATATATCAACCCCTGATAATCAACGTGCTATACCGATTCAAATAAAATTTTAGCACACAGTCATCAATTAATCTCTACCTTTGATAGTATCATATGATACTATTATGAAACCGCCTTATGAAATATCGCCTGCTATTTTAAAGTTGGTTTCCACTATTTCTGAAAAAATTGGGGTTATTAACGCTACTCATCTCACTAAGCCACCTACTGAACTCCGAAAAAAAAACCGTATCAGAACCATTCAGTCTTCTTTGGAGATTGAAGGTAATACACTTTCCGAGAAGCAAATCACGGCCATTTTAGAAGGCAAGCCGGTAATAGCACCAGCTCAGGATATTCTGGAGGTTAAAAATGCGATTGTTGTTTACGATCAGATCAATTCCCTCAACCCCCTATCCATTAAAGACTTTCTTAAGGCCCATAACATGCTCATGGTTGGTTTGATCGAAAATGCAGGCAACTTCAGAACAAAGAATGTAGGTGTCGTCAAAGGTTCAAAAGTTCAGCATTTAGCTCCTCCTGGTCATATGGTGAGTGACCTGATGAAAAACCTGTTTGGGTACCTGAAAACCTCCAAAGAGATTGAGTTGATCAAGAGTTGTGTTTTCCACTATGAATTGGAGTTCATTCACCCCTTTACTGATGGAAACGGAAGAATGGGCAGGCTCTGGCAAACCCTTATTCTGATGAAGTTCTCACCTGTTTTTGAATTTCTCCCTATTGAAACAATTATCAAACAGAAACAGGAGAACTACTACAAAGCCCTTAGTGATTCGGATAAAGTGGGAAAAGCTACTCCATTTATTGAATTTATGCTAGGAGTGATTGATGAGGCACTTGAAGAAGTTACCAAAAACCAACGATCTGCTCTTACTAACATGGACAGGCTTATAATCTTCAAAGAAGTGATTCAGGGCAAAGACTTTAGCCGCCAGGATTACCTCGTTCATTTTAAGGAGATTTCATCAGCCACAGCCAGTAGAGACCTAAAATTCGGAGTAATGGAAGGTATGCTACTGAAACAAGGAGACAAAAGGCTAACCACTTATCGATATGTTTGAGCTAGTCGTCTGCCATCTTCCGACTCTCCAACCCACTTCCCCCCAAAGGGGTGCCAAGTCAACCTCGATTGGTATCTAAAAGTCTACTGTCTGACATCTGACATCTCCCCCCTAACCCTTCGGCTTCAGCGGTCTTACCTCCACATCTACTACATGGTAGTTCGGATGTGTTTGTAGTGAGCTAAGGATGGTTTGGGCAATGTCTTGCGGACGCATCATATTGTTGTTGGCGTTGGCAAACTCGATCTTATCGAAGAAGTGCGTGTTAGTACTCCCCGGATAAATAGTAGTCACCTTGATGCCATGGTCTCTTAGCTCCTGAAAAATGGAATGACCGATTCCCGTCACGGCATGCTTTGTACCTACATAGCCACTCATGGTTTTAACACCATTGGTTCCGGCAATAGATGAGATGTTCACAATATGACCCTCTTCCATTTCAATCATATCCGGAGCAGCCACCTTAATACAGTAAAACAATCCGTGTACATTCACATCGAACATGGCTCTCCAGTCTTCCACTTCCATTTCGTGGATCAGTCCCTGCACACCAAATCCGGCATTGTTAATCAGCACCGAGGCTTTACCCAGTTGCTCTTTAGTGGCTTTAGCCGATGACTGTACATTGTCCCAGTCAGCCACATCAGTTTGAAAGAAATGATAGTTTTCGTGGTCAATATCATTATTGCTTCTTCCCCACCCGGCCACTACCATACCGGCCTCTAATAAGGTCTTTACTGTTTCCAGACCGATGCCTTTACTGACACCGGTTACTATTGCGAGTTTTCCATTCAATTCCATGTGATGTAAATGAAATGTAAGCAAAGAAGGTTCGTAAGTTGGTAAAAAATCTACCCCGAAATCACTGCATCTTCTCTGATCAGTCACCTCTCAAAGGATGTCGCTCTTACGGAGCTCAAAGAATGCCATTTGCTTAGGTAATGACATCAGGCCCCTCTGGGGCTATAACCTCTCAATAGTTACCAACCTTAGCTTCGGAAAAGTGGTATGTTCAGCATCAGATGGCATATCTGATTGATGAAAGGCCAAACAAATTGATAAAGCATTACACAGCTATCGTTTTATCCATTACTTTTGCATTGTTTTTAATCAGTCTAAATAAGAATAAGATTGAACACCGCCATCTACGACCCACAGTTTCTCACCCGTGAGGGTGTCAGGCAGCTTCTGGAGCAAAACCAGGCGGTGCAGCAGACTCATATACTGAATACTGAGAAGAATCTGGAAGAGCAATTGAACAAGCTCTCGCCCTCTCTTTTAGTCATAGAATACAAAGGCCAGCAAAACATTCAGGCAGAAACGCTGGAAAGGATCAGAACCAAACTACCTCAACTGAAGACCCTGATCATTTCCGAAGACGATGATCCTTTGGTCATCCGGCAGTACATTAACCAAGGCATTGAAGGCTTTATCACCAAGCAATGCTCCAACCAGGAAGTAAAGGCCGCCATCGATACGGTAATCGGAGGTGGTAAATTCTACTGTGAAAGAGTCATCGACATCATCACCCACAAGGACCTGCCTAACCCAATGGAGCTGTCGGATAGGGAAATGCAGGTGATCCGCTATGTAGCCAAAGGGTTTTCCTCTGAAGATATTGCCGCTGAACTCAATGTGAGTATCCACACCGTGAACTCCCATCGCAAAAACGTGCTCAAAAAACTGGGACTTAAATCTCCTACCGAACTGATTGTCTATGCCCTGAGACAGGGCTGGGTGACGCTGTAGTATTGAGTACCGGGTACCAAACATTCGACAATCAACATTCAAAATTCCCCCTCACCTACTAGTACTAGTGATTGTCTTTTACTAGCACTAGCTATTTCAGGGTCGATAAGCGCCCAATACCTTTGCAACTATTAAGAATGAATCTAAATAAGATGCAAAACCGAGGAATCATCAGCTTATTGTTCTGCCTGCTATTTACCGCACAATTGTCTGCTCAGGAACTTACTTTCATCAGTTCCGATGATGGTCAGCCTGTCCCCTTCCTCACTGTCAGTTTTCAATCCGTCAATACTGAACGAATACTAAGGAGCATTACTAATGAACAGGGTCGAATAACACTCCCTACACTGGAGTTCCCCTTGATCATTAGCACTTCTCATATCAACTATGAAACCTTCACCGACACGATAACCACCCCTGTTTCTAAAAAGTATCGCCTTCTGCCGGTAAGTACTCAACTAGACGATGTCATTGTTACCGGGCAGTTCAGTCCCCAGTCAGTCAAAAACTCTGTCTTCAGGGTGCAAACCATTAACCGAAAGGAAATTGAGCAAAGAGGTGCTATCAACCTTGAACAGGCACTACAAACCCAGCTGAACCTGCGCATCACTCAGGACCTGGCAATTGGTAGTTCAGGAATCGGATTGCAGGGCATTTCCAGTCAAAATGTGAAAATACTGGTCGATGGCGTCCCGCTGGTCAACCGAAACGGTAATGGCAACGCGGCAGACCTCAGCCAAATCAACCTGCAACAAATCGACAGGATAGAAATTGTCGAAGGTCCCATGGCCGTAAACTATGGCGCCAATGCCCTGGCGGGAGTGATTAACCTGATCACCCGAAAAGACTTCGATCATCAAACTGAGATCAGAACCTTTATACAGTCTGAAAGTGCCGGAACTGAAGTTGGCCCGACCCAAGGAAAGCATATCCAGTCGTTGGAAGTCAATCATCAATTCAGCAAAAAGTGGTCGGTACTTCTTCACGGACAGCACAATGACTTCCAGGGATTTCAAGGCAATGCACCAGGTCGCACCCATGAATGGAACCCCAAAAATCAGTGGACGGGTAGTGGTCTCATTAAGTATGAAACAGCCAACCATACCTTTTTCTACCGGGCCGAGGTGCTGGATGAGTTGATCGAGGACTTCGGTCAGTCTCAAAGCAATTATACTTCAACCGGGGAATTTCAACCCTTTGCCATCGATGAAAACTATCACAGCCAGCGCCTGACGCAACAACTTCAGGCTGAAGGCTCACTGCCTTTCCTTGACCGATACAATCTCTTCGCTTCTTACTCCGACTTCCGAAGAGAAAAATCTCGCTTTGCCAAAAACCTCGTCACCAAAGAAGAACGGCTTACCACCGCCACTGGCGACCAGGACACCAGTACTTATCAGGTCTGGGAATTCGGAGGTGCCGGTTACCTGGCTCCTGCCTCTCAACTGGATGTGCAAATCGGTTATCAGATTTCGCTGGAAGATGTCGGTGGCGGAAGAATAGCCGAAGGGGAGCAGAGCATTGAAGAGTATTCGGCTTACACATCACTGGAGTGGAAGCCTTCGGCTCAACTCACCATACGTCCGGGAGCCCGATTCACCTCCAACAGCGCCTTCGGTAATCAGGTAGTACCTGCCCTGCAGATAAAACAGCAACTCAGCGACAAAACCAATTTGAGATTCTCTTATGGTAAGGGATTCAGAGCTCCATCGGTGAGAGAGCTTTACTTCGAATTTGTTGATTCAAACCACCGAATTTACGGCAACCCAGATTTGAAGCCGGAAACCTCCAATCACCTGGGACTGAATCTACTCACTTCTTTTTCTCTGGCCGGAACTCCTATTCAAAGTGATCTGAACCTATTCTTCAATGACATCAGCGATCAAATTGCCATTGGTACCAATCCGCAAGACATTACCAGCGCCTCCTACATCAACATCAACCGATTCAAAACACTGGGAGCTACATTGAGCGAGAAATTCTTAGTAGGTTCTATAAGTGCCAACATCGGCATGTCTTACATCGGACGCTATAACCGATTGGCTGAGACAGAGGGTGAACTGGATGAGTTCTTCTTTTCACCCGAGGTCAATGCCAACCTGAGCTATCAGCTTCCCAAATGGAAAACCTCCTTCCATCTCTATTATAAATACACCGGGCGTCTGCAATCCTATTTTGTAGAAGGAGACGAAGTCAGCATTGGCGCCATAGATGACTATCATTGGCTGGATGCGACCATTAACCATCCGATCAGTAAAAGCCTTGAGCTCCTGTTGGGAGCAAGAAACATATTCAATGTCGAGCGAGTGAGCAACTCCGGGGTGAGCAGTGGTGCTCATTCCGGGGGTAGCTCTGTAGCCCTCGCTTACGGCAGATCTTATTTCCTGAAAATCAGTTATAACCTAAGCTTAAAATGATCAAACTAAAGCAAACATCAGTATTGGCCGCCATTGCGTTGGCCACACTATTCAGCTGTTCCGAAGATGACGGACCAATAGAAGAACAACCCACTGCCAGTGCAGTCATCTCCCCAGCGGTAGGAGGAGAATCACAGCCCAATCAGGTCTTTATCGACCTTTCCAAAGAGTCACAGGTTGCCGTGGCCCGAAACAGCTACGACCTGGCCTTTTATTCCGGTTCATCGTTCCGGGTGTTGTTGAACAATTCAACATCTGCCCTGGCCACCGACCTGGATTTCAATGACATGACCACGGTAAGTGCAGAAGATACGGTAGGTTGGGGAGCCAAGCTGGATATAGACGCCATATTCGCCAGCTTATTCGGCCCTCCTCCTGCCTGGCTGCCGGAAGCAGCTACCTGGATGGATGATCCTTCAGGTGACCTGAACAGCACTGCGATAGCTGCCGTTTCTGCTACCGATTCAGAAAACCCCGTCTATATCATCAATCGCGGAAAAAACCCTGATGGCAGTGCCAGAGGCTGGAAAAAAATCAGAATAACTCAAAACAACGGTGCTTATGTTTTGCAGCACGCTGATATCAACTCAAGCACTTTTGAGGAGCTGACCATCAACAAATCGTCAGATCATGACTTTGTCTTTGTGAGCTTCGAACAGGGTGAAGTGAATGTGGCTCCTGCCAATACAGAGTGGGACCTGGTCTTTAGCATATTCACTAACCTGCTTCCCATTGATGCCAGTACCCGAATCCCTTATGCCTATAAGGATTACATTCTGACGAACGAAGGTCGGGTAGAAGTAGCTACAGTAGCCATCACCAGCGATGTGACTTACGAAAACTTTGTAGCCGCTAACCTTGCTACAGTGGAATTTGACGAGTCAAGAGCGGCTATCGGCAGCGACTGGCGCGTTGTCGCCCAACCTGGCTCTGACCAGGAGACAGGTGTAAAGACGGACATATTCTATGTCATTAAAGATGCCGGAGATAATTACTATAAGCTGCGTTTCACCAGAATGACAGACCCTGTCTCAGGAGAAAGAGGACATCCGCAGTTTGAATATGAGATTGTTGAATAACCCCATACACGTTTGAGATTATACTTCATAGTGCGAATCCAAGAGGCTGCCTTCGGGCGGCCTTTTGTTGTATTGGGAAAAAAGCCCCTAACCATCCCATATCCAGCATCATCCTAAACCTGCCTTTGCCAGCAGGCAGGTTTATTTCAGCATCTCAACCTCCCCCTCCATGACCGTCATGCTGAATTTATTTCAGCATCTCGGACCCAAACACCTTAACAACCGTCATGCTGAGCTCGTCTCAGCATCTCAGACTTAGCCAACTCAAAGTGAGACCCTGAACCTACCCCCTCATGATTAGAACAAATACAAACCCTGGCAACAGCTGCCCATCGATGAGGACACCGATGGTGGCAAGAGTTTATTAAGACCCCAACCATCCAGCGTCATACCGAACCTACCTTTGCCGTCAGGCAGGCTCGTTTCTGCATCTCCCCCGCACAACCATAAGCGTCATGCTGAACTCGGCTTAGCCACTTCACTTAGGGATCCTGAAATAAATTCAGGATGACGGCAAAGTCAGGCAAAGGATGATGAAAGCCACAAGTGACAGCCTCTCCACCCAGCATAACTACTAGTATTAGTGATTGCAACAGTAATACCTGAGGAATAGATTTGTGAACTATTTAGACTAAATCTAAATAAACAACAAAGCAAAAAACCGTGAAAAAACTCAGCATAGCTCTATTCCTCATTGTGACAGGCCTGAATACACAGGTCTATGCCCAAAAAATTGTCACCGGAGGCAGCTCTTCGACAGAGATTGTATGTGCTCTGGGACTTTGTGATCAGATCGTGGCCACGGACCAGACTTCTACCTATCCTCCACAAATGCAGAAGCTACCTTCAATCGGGTACAGAACAGGCATTAATACCGAGGGCATTATAGCCATGGCTCCGGACATCATCATTCTGGAAAAGGAGTATGTAAAAGATGTTGTCATTGCTCAACTGGAAGCGGCCGGGCTAACCCTCATCCAGATAGAGAATGAGCATAGCCTTGATAATACAGTTGAAAAAATCAGAACTATTGCCAAAGCTCTTGACAAGGTAAAGGCGGGTGAAGAGCTTATTCAGTCGCTGGAAGGAAAACTGAAAGACCTTCAGCAAAGGGTGGAGGCACTCCCCTACCAGCCTAAAGTTCTCTGTGTCTACAACCGTGGCATGGGTAACATGATGGTAGCCGGAGAAGATACGGGATTTAGTATCATCAGCCTGGCCGGAGCTCGAAATGCCGTACCGGAAATCAATGGCTTCAAACCGCTGAATATCGAATCACTCATCAGCACCAACCCCGACTACATCCTCTTTTTTGAGTCAGGTCTGGAAAGCATTGGTGGTATTGATGGCGCTTTGAAGATACCTGGTGTTGCCCAAACCACTGCCGGTAAAAAGAGACAGATCATTGCCATTGACGGTGTAAAACTGACCAATTGGGGGCCAAGACTGGCCGAGGCTGCCGAAGAACTCTTTGAACAAATTCATGAAGAGCAATAATGAATAGAGCAAAAATCAGCCTGTCCCTAAGTCCTAAACGACTTGCCAGCCGACATCAGCTTGGGGGCATGGCTCTTTTGCTATGTACCTCATTTCTTATCTCCCTCACCATTGGGGCTGTAGATATTTCTCTAAAGGATGTGATGCACATCTTTCTCAATCAGCTGGGGCTTGGCAGTACAGAAGTGGCCGTCACCAAAAGCCTGGTGCTCACCGACTTCAGGCTTCCACGTCTGCTTTTCACTGTCCTGATTGGTGCGGCCCTGGGTGTCAGTGGAGCTGCATTACAAGGGCTATTCAGAAATCCACTGGTTGAACCCGGTATCATTGGTGTTTCCAGTGGTGCGGCCCTGGGTGCCATCTTTATCATTCTTGGCTTAGAAGCATTTCTGGGCGATATACCCGCCAACCTGGAACAATGGCTGATGCCTCCTTTTGCCTTCTTCGGTGGAGCCATCGCTACCTATATTACCCTGAAACTAGGGAATTACAAGGGGCAGGTACGCATTACCATCCTAATACTGGCCGGTGTAGCTATTACCTCTATGGCCAGTGCCATCATTGGTCTGGCCATCTTCTACTCGGATGAACAACAGCTCAGGACTTTCACTTTCTGGACTTTGGGTGACCTCAGCGGTGCTACCTGGACTAAGATTTATGTGATTACACTCCCCATACTGGGTACTATTGCAGGACTTTGTCATTATGCGAGGTCATTGAATGCACTGGCCCTTGGTGAGTCAGAAGCCTATCATTCCGGGGTGAATGTTGAACGGGTTAAAAAGCGTGTGGTCCTACTGAGCGCGGTAGCTGTGGGTACAGCAGTAGCCTTTGCCGGAGTCATTGGCTTTCTGGGTCTGGTCATTCCTCATATCATCAGAATGACTATTTCCTCTGATCACCGCATTGTGATTCCGGGTTCTGCCATTGGTGGAGCGCTCCTGCTAATTCTGGCTGATATTGTAGCCCGCACTGCAGTGGCTCCTGCAGAATTACCCATCGGGATCATCACCGCCAGCGTGGGGACGCCTTTCTTCATTTACCTGTTAACCGTTGCTAAAAGAAAAAATCTGATCTGATGCTTATAAGTAAAAATATCTCATTTCATATCGGTAAGAAAGCCATTCTGCATCAATGCAGTATGGAAGTAAAACCGGGCAGGTTCACCGCCATTATTGGTCCGAATGGGGCAGGGAAAAGCAGCCTGCTGAAAGCCCTGGCCAAAGAACTACCTTTCGAACAGGGCGAAGTGCTTCTGAACGGACAAAACCTGAAGGGAATCGACACCACCGACCTTTCTAAAATGCGGGCGGTAATGCCTCAGCATACCCACATTAGCTTTCCCTATAACATTGAGCAGATTATTGAAGTAGGTCGCTTTGCCCATAAGAGCTCCAAACAGGAGAATGATGCAGTCATTGATGCAGTCATCAAACATAATCAGCTGGGCTCTTACCGAAAGCGCATTTACCAGACGCTTTCCGGAGGAGAACAACAACGTGTTCAACTGGCCAGAATCATGGCTCAGGTCTGGGGCAAAACTACCTATCCCAAATACCTGCTACTGGATGAACCCACTTCCGATCTGGATATTCATCATCAACATGGTCTGCTGAATACAGCCAAAAACCTTTGTCAACAGAACATGGGCATTGTCGCAGTATTGCACGACCTGAATCTGGCCGCCCAATATGCTGATGATATTGTACTGATGAAAAACGGAAAGATCATTCATCAGGGCCTATGCAACGAAGTACTGACAAAAGAAAACATTGAGAAGGTGTTTGACCATCCGGTTGAAATCTTCACAGAACCCAAGACCGGAAAACAGGTCATCATTTCTATTCCAAAAACATTTACAGAAGAACCTTTAAAACAGACGAATTATGCCTGAAACTATACAAGCCCCCGCCAGCACTTTACGAGAACGCTATGAAGCGTTTCAAGCTCAAAACCCTCGTGTACGTATCAGAGATGCCGCTCAGCAGCTGGGAGTAAGCGAAGCAGAACTACTGGCCACCGGTGTCGGAATTGATACTATAAGACTGGAAGGTCCGTGGGACGAGCTACTGAAAAGATTTAAAAAGCTGGGAAAGGTAATGAGTCTCACCCGTAATGACGCCTGTGTATTGGAGCACAAAGGAGCATTCGAAAAGGTGGGCACCTTCGGGTCTGGCAACCACCATATGGCTACTGTTATCGGACCGATTGAAAGCCGCGTATTTTTTAAGAACTGGGCCCTTGCCTTTGCTAATACCATGGACAAGGGCGACCGGGAGATGCATAGCATTCAGGTATTTGATAAAGCGGGTACAGCTATTACGAAGATTTACCTCCAAAAAGAGTCTGACTTTCAGGCCTATCAGGACCTGATTCATGATTTTAAGTCCAATAACCAATCGACTGAGCTGGAAGTCACTGCAATTGAGCCTGTTCAGTATGAGCGGCAGATCGACCAGGAGACTTTCCTGAACGACTGGGCCGGGCTCGAAGACACACACGACTTCTTCCCTATGCTCAGAAAGCACAAGGTTCATCGCGAGCATGCACTGGAGCTGGCCGAAGGTCAATTCAGCAGACGCATTGCCAACCATGCTGTTAAGACCATTCTGGAGCAGGCTTCAGCCACTGAATTGCCCATTATGATTTTCGCAGGAAACCATGGCAACCTGCAGATTCATCAGGATGTGGTAAAGCGCATTGTGCCCCTGGAGAGAGGTGAGCAGCAGTGGATCAATGTAATGGATCCTGACTTTAACCTGCACCTGAGAACGGATCTGATTCACAACAGCTGGGTGGTGGAAAAGCCTACCAAAGATGGTACGGTGACCTCTGTCGAACTATTTGATCAACAAGGCGAAATGATTGCTCAGTTTTTCGGTCTTAGAAAACCAGGTCAGAGTGAATTGACTGAGTGGAAAGATTTGGTTAAACAATTGACTCGCTAAATCAGACTGTTTAATGAAAGGGCGGAGGTGTTGATGATGTCTTCGTCCTGCTTTCCCTATCTGCTATCTAACACACAGACCTCTGTACCTCCATCATCGCCATGCTGAATTTATTTCAGCATCTCGGACTTGGCTCACTCCTCATGGGACCCTGAAACGAGTTCAGGGTGACGGTAAAGACAGACTTAGCAACTCATATCCAAATACCTTCGTAATCGTCATGCTGAGCTCGTCTCAGCATCTCGGGCTTGGCTCACTCCTCGTGGGACCCTGAAACGAGTTCAGGGTGACGGTACCGAAAGGGAATAAAAAAACTTACGTTGCCACAGTTCTGCAACTCTGCCTCACCATTGCCTGATCAAACACAACCACCAACAGTGGCTGTCCATCGGTGAGGACACCGATGGTGGCAAGGGCTTCTCAAGACTCCAACCATCCAGCACAAAGCCGAACTTAGTCAGGTATCTCCATGCCAAGACACCTCCATAACGTCATGCTGAATTTATTTCAGCATCTCAGACTCAAATACCTCCATCATCGTCATGCTGAACTTGTTTCAGCATCTCAGACTTAGCTCACTCACCGTGAGACCCTGAAACGAGCTTGCCTACCGACATAGGCAGGCTCAGAATAACGATACCATCAACAGTGGCTGTCCATCGGTGAGAACACCGATGGTAGCGAGGGCTTCTCAAGACTCCAACCATCCAGCACAAAGCCGAACTTAGTCAGGTATCTCCATGCCAAGACACCTCCATAACCGTCATGCTGAATTTATTGCAGCATCTCAGACTCAAATACCTCCATCATCGTCATGCTGAACTTGTTTCAGCATCTCGGACTTGGCTCACTCACCGTGAGAGCCTGAAACGAGTTCAGGGTGACGGTACTCAATCACCACAGCTCTGAAACCCTAAAAGTCAGCTTACAACTTCAATTGCAAGGTCAGGTAATAACTTCTGGGATCAGACGGAATAATTCCCGGACCGGGGTAACCAGTGGCTCTTCTGGTAAAATAACTTTCATCCAACAGGTTGTTGACTCCTGTTTCAACCTTCCACCGACCCAGTTTGTAAGACAACGAGAGGTCCATAATACTATAGGCAGGAATCTGACCGATCAATCCATTTCTGGCATCACCTGCCTCGGGCACCAATGAATTTTCCGCATCGGTAAACTGCTCGGAGAGATAAGTATATTGAAGGTTCAGCATCAGGTTTCTATAGCCAAATCTAAAACCTGTCTTCAGGTTGACAGCGGGAATAAATTCCACTTCCCTTCCGGCCACATTATTCTCTTCTGAATCGATATACTCCGAGGTAGTAAGAGCCGTATTGACAAACCAACTGGACTGTATAGTCTTTTGATCCCACTGAAAAGTTCTGGCCAGATTCCACTCGGCAAAAGCCTCTGCTCCTACAATCAGGGCCTTTCCGATATTGGTTCTCAGCCGATTGGCCCTGTCATCGAGGATAATACCAATGCGGTCGTCATAAATCATGGTGAAACCTCCCACATCGTAAGATAGCACATCGCGCCATGACCCCCTGGCACCAAAATCAGCGGTATAACCTCTTTCATCCTGGATATCCGGATCGATAATAAAACTTGGGTTAACGGTTCTGATATCGCTAAAGGTCACGGAGCGGTAGTTCTGTGAAATATTGGCATATACTTCCAGGTCATCAGACTGGTCATAGCTGAAGCCCAGACCGAAGAGGAAGAATGATCTTTCCAGGCTTCTGTTGTCCGTCAGCTGCTGGTTGGAAATGGGATTGCCGGCATTGTCGAAAACCACATTGTTGTAGATTCCGGCACTTTCGGTTTTTATGTATTCAAAGCGGAAGCCGGGGGTAAGTGAAATCTTATCGTTCAGGTAGAAAATATTCTCTGCGAAGACCGAAGCGTTCAGGTTAGGGAAATCAAAGTCTGACTGGTTGGGGTAATCGGGATAACGATCAATCGCTAAGCTGAAATCGGCATCTGTACCATTAGTTCCCGGTCCCTGCACAGACGAATTCTTGGCCTTGTAAAACTTCGAGCCGATCAAAAAAACTGATTGATACTTGCCTAAATCGTACCGGGTTAGCAGTCGGGTTTCCACTCCCCAGTTATTGAAATCTCCCCTGATCAGGTCTCTTGGGTTAACGTAGCTCCCATCATTGGCCTGCTCATCTATATCGGTCACAGGATTGGAGTTAAGATTGGTTACGTCTCCTCTGAAGCCTACTGCATTTCTGGCAGCACTCAAGCCGAACAGATTAAAGCTCCAGTCAGTACGATCACTGAATTCATGCTCCAGTTTCAGGTTAAAGAGGTTCCAGTCTACATTGAACCAGTTTCTTTGGCGATTACTGAAAGTAGGGTCTGCCTGAAACTGAGCATCTGTCAAACCTCCTGCCTGCTGGGCCAGGTAATTGAGGTAAGTATATTCCAAGCCAATCTGGGTACGCTCTGAAAGTTCATAGCCCAGATGCGCATAAAAGTTTTTCGATTCAAAACCTGAATTAGGCCTGAAGCCATCTCCCTCTTTATAGTTGAAGTAGGTATAGTAGCTCCATCGGTTTTTGGTGCCACTCAGGCTATTGAATGAGGTGAACAGACCAAAAGAGCCCAGGGTTTGTCGGCTTACCCATTCCAGCGGTTTGTCGGGATTAGGTTTCTTCATTTTGAAATTGATCAGGCCGCCAAACTGAGTGCCATATTGCAGGGAGGCTGCTCCTCTGATCACCTGAATTTCTTCGAGCGCTTCGGCCGGAGGGGTGTAGTAACTTTCAGGATACCCGAGCACATCTGCACTGATGTCGTAGCCATTTTGCCTGGTATTGAAGTTAGAGGTGCGGTTGGGATCCAATCCTCTGCCTCCAATGCTCAGTTGTAAACCAGCGGCCTCACTGTCATAAATATTCAGTCCGACTACCTGAGCATATACCTGTCTGGCATTATTAGAAGCGAGATTCCCTACCAGTCCGTTCAACAATACTACTTCTGATTTTTTACCGGCATAAATGGCAGTACCTTCTACCGGACGCAGGCGACTGATGTTGAACACTTCTTCCCTGGCCTGAGTAATCTCCACCTCGGTAAGTTCTGTTGAAAGTTCCTTCAGATTGAAGTTGAGAGTTAATGGACCCTGCACGTTCACGAGCGTATCCACCACCACATAGCCAAAGGCAAAGGCTACCAGTGGATAGGTTCCGGCAGAGTCTACCGTCAACTCATAAAGGCCTTCAGCATTGGTGCCACTGATTTCAGTAGTCACCTTATTAAAGATCTCAGCCCGGTCGATGATTTTTCCGGTGGCCGCATCCTTCACCTGCCCTGTAATCTTAATCTGAGCCTGAAGGCTGGTGGCCGTTACCAAAAACAGTAATAAACTATAGACCTTTAATTTCATCGTTGAATGGAAGTATCCAGCTTTTGTGTTTGAATGATTCTTTTTCTTGTGTGAGGTCTATTTCGGGATCGATGTAGGGCTGACTTTTGCGACCGTTCAGTGCTACATAGCTTTCTACATATACCCCAATATTTTCATGTCCCTGACTTTCAAAATGTTTCTTCAGGTAGTGAGCATATTCCAGTATAAAATCAGGTTGAAAAGACATCTGCTTTTCCTGGAAGGAGGTCAGGAAGTCGCTGTTATCGACATAGAAACGCTCTCCGGTTTGTTTGTTCACCACTTTGAAATTGGAATAACCGGCTTTTTCCATCAGCATCACGCGCCATGAGAAGCGGAAGCCTTCTTCGGTCCAGAACAGTTCTCCGGGATACATATAGTGACGGAAAGGCAGGAGTAACTGGATGGTGAAGAAGGCCATGATCAGCCTCCTTTTGTAGCGCCTTCCATCCCAGGCACTTTGACTCAATACAGTGTTATTTTGAAAGATTTCGAATGGCACTTTAATCCATTTCGACAGGGTAGCCAGTATTTTCTGATGCAGTGAGGCATCGAAGAAAATAAGTGAACTCACAATCATGATATATGGGAACATGCCGATAGGGAAGAGTACCCGGGTTAAGACATGGAAGACCACCACCATCACAAAAGCAAAAGGCCTGGTTCTCTTGTATAAGAGCAGAAAGGGAATGGCCAGGTCATAGGCAGCTCCGGCCCAGGAGAAACCATAATGTACCCACTCCTGCTGCATCAGATCACCCAGCAAAGGCAGGTCGTAGCGTCCGGGCAGCCAGATTTTCAATGGCATAGCATGGACCAACCAATCAGAGTTGAGTTTAGCCAGTCCGGCATAGCAATAAACTATCCCCAGGAGCAGCTTGATACTGTCGATCGTCCAACGGGGAATGAACTGATGCCGGATCTTTTGATTGAGCCAGGCATCGACCGAATAGTAATGACTGGCGGGTAAAAAGATCATCAGAAAGCTAAGCAGGCTGATGAAGTAATAGTGGTTGAGGTAGGTGGTTTTATCCATCAGCTCGATGTAGGTAAAGCTGATGAAGAAGCTGACTATGGCCACCCGGTACTTGTACCCAAAGGCCACTGCCAGAGAGGATAGAGCACAAATAACAAAGAACAGATAGGTCCAGTTGCCCAGAGGTTTCACCCACTCAAAACCGTAATAGGAAAAGAAGAAACCGGGTTGAATGTAGAGTTTATCGATCCAACCATTCGCCCAGAATCTGATGATACTGAAGCACATCATCAACCCAAAGAAAATGCGAAAGACTGCCAATGGAGCAGCCTCTGTATTTTGGTTAAAATATGTTTTCAGTCGTTGATTCATCAATCGCCATCCGCATCGACATAGTCAATGCGCACATTCAATTTTTGAAACATGTCTACCTTCATCAGAATCACATTCTTCTGCAATTCATCATATACCTGAAGCATTTTAGAATTATCACTTTCAACCTGAGCAAAGAAATTATCGTCCAGTTGATCGGCAACAGCTCTTACTGCTTCAAACTGATTGAGGATAGATATGCTGAGGTCGTCTGTACTGTTCAGCTCGCTGAGGTACTGTAGATAATGTTCTATACTCTCACTGGTGGTGGCTGAACCAAAATGCTTTCCTCTAAAGAAATCAATGGTGGCATCTAGGGCGGCATTGAACAACTGCTTAGAATACACTTCGCTGTAAAGCCCTTCTACCCTGTCGCTCAATGGACTACCTGAAAATACTCCGGCTGGAATACCGATTTTACCTGCCCTCAGGCTCTTCTCATAATAGAACAGGTAGTCGTTTACGAGCTTATTCACTGAACTGCTGGCTGTAGAACCACTATTGGCCACAAAAGTATCTCTGTATCCGCCCTTCCATTCACTCAAAACCTGATCGGCCAGAGACTGCAGTCGGTTGACCAGGGCACTCAGGTAATCGGCATAGCCGGCAGTACTGAGTTTTGCCAATATCTCAGCATCTGTATTGGCAGTACCGAATAGCAAATAATCGAGTGCCGGAAAACCTTGCGCATCGATGGTGC
The DNA here is from genome assembly GCF_965216855.1 of Roseivirga sp. Classification (NCBI taxonomy): domain Bacteria; kingdom Pseudomonadati; phylum Bacteroidota; class Cytophagia; order Cytophagales; family Roseivirgaceae; genus Roseivirga; species Roseivirga sp. The sequence goes on from NZ_OZ244204.1 coordinate 1,562,610, forward strand.
TTGGCAATTCCAGGTTATAATCTCCTGAAGCCACAAAGTTTTCAATTTCACCGCCATCTGCAGGGTAAATGTTGGTGTAGTTCCTCAGGCTAATGGTTTCTGCCGGACCTATCTCAAACATGGAAACCCGCTGGAAGGCTAAATAAGCATTAAGCCATTCGCCTCTAAGCGACTCCAAAGTGGTCAAATCAGGTTGAGCATTGAAGGCATCTGTTGAAACTTTCAAGTCTGTGACGGCTGATGCATAAGCTTCATAAGAAGGAATGATGATGTTGTCGGCCCAATTGACCAGCATGGCACTTCTATCGAAATTGTCTGCCACTTCAGTCGGATCTCCATCTGATGAAGAACAGGCTGCGATTAGGGCGAGTGTTAAAACCAGACTTACTAACTTCTTCATGATTGCTATAATTGATGATTTGTTCAGGTCAATTGTTCTGAAATTAATTTCCTGCCTGAGCTACAGTAAAGTCAAACTTGTTGGCAATACTGGCTGAAATGGCATCGAGAGTAGCCGCATCAAGGTCCCAGAAACCGTTAGCTGATGCATAGAGGTCATCAATCATCTGATCTACTTCTGATCTGCTGAAGAAACTGGTTCCTGAAAGAGAGTTATGAGTAAATCGCAAACCATAAACAAAGCCGAAGCCTTCAGACAGGTCATGAAATGCCGTACCGTACTGCTCATTTTCCAGGGCAATTTTTCCTTGCTGCAGATAATACACAGCTCTGATAGCGATTATCTCCGATAGCTTTTGCTTGATGATTGCAGCTTGTGCATCTCTCACATCATATTGTTGGGCCACAATCGCGGCTCTTCCCAGGGTCAGGGCATTGAAAACATCTTGTGCTATGCCGGCAAAGTCATCGTCTCCTTCTACTCTGCCCAGGTATTTATTCAGGTAACCATCGGCACTACCGAGTTCAGTCAGTGGATCGGCCTGATTAGAAGCGTTACCAAACAGGTAGCCATAAGCCTCATCCCATTTATGCTCCATGGTGGTATAGTTTTTACCATCTTCCAATACACCCTGGCTATTATTCTCCTGGTTTGAACCTTCATCCAAAACAGCAGTGCTGAGGTAGTTATTCACCATTTGATCAAGCATCAGCGCACTGATCAGAGATTTTGTGAAGGCTTGATTATACTCTAACCCTTTAGCGTTGACATAGCGGGTTGAGGTACCATCGGCCAGCTGACCTGCATTACCTGCAGTAGCCAATTGGTTTCTGTTAGGATATATTTCATTGATCTGACCTGAAATCCAGCTTTCGAACTGCGCTTTGATCTCAGCTGACTCAGTTGCATTGGTAGAGAAAAGATCTCGAGAAGCAGCCACTTTGCTCTTAATGCTCTTTGTGGCAGCGTTGAGGTCAGCATCCTGAAAAGGATTTACATCGCCTCCCTGGCCATCGTCATTTCTGAACATTTCCAGTAAAAGGGCTTCAGTGGTATTGTCAAAATCCAAAAAGGCTGAGCTCAGTTCTTCTGCCATTTTTATTCTGGTTGTCTGTCCGGAGAACGACACGGTGCTCTGTCCGTTACGCTCAAAAGTGTAAGTCGAAGGAGCATTTACTTCAGGTAACCCTTCATTATCGTCACAAGAGAAGAGTGCTAAAACAAGGAATAAAACGGCCAATGGATAGTTTCTGGTCATCTTTTATTTTCTATTTTTATTTAGATTGATTTTAAACAGAGCGCAAAAGTAATGCAGACCGCTCATCCCAACAAGTGTTAGGCTAACTTATTTTTAATTATTCTAAATAAGAATAGAAAGCACTATGATTTACGGCATCGGGGAAAAATCCCATTAAGATCACCTTCAAAAAGAACATGAAAGCGCTGTCAAAGCGTGTCAATCCGGTAGATTCTTCGGCTGCGCTTAGATTGGAAACAGACGATATTATCACCACCTGTAAAACAACAATACCTTTTTATCCTGATTTCTCTGGTCTACTGATTCCTGATCAACTCCCTTATAATCCTGGTCATACCCTTTTCAGCCTTAAATGCAGCTGCCAGTATATTGGCTATTTCAGCTTTCTCCAGATGATCGGGGTCGCAAAGGTCCGTAATAGCTGATATCGCAAAAACGGGCAAGTCCATGTGTCGGGCGACTATGACTTCTGGAATAGTTGACATGCCAACAGCATCTCCCCCAATTCTTCCTATGAACCTATATTCCGCTCTGGTTTCGAGGTTGGGACCACTCACTCCCACATAAACTCCTTCATGGCAGGGGATGTCATTGGCTTTAGCTATCTCTAAAGCCTCATCGATCATCTTCCTTTCATAAGGCTCACTCATATCGGGAAAGCGTCCTCCGAATTCATCGAGATTTTTTCCGGTTAATGGGTTTTCCTTAGTCAGATCAATATGGTCTTCTATGATCATCAGATCGGCTACCTGATAACTCAGGTTGACTCCTCCTGCCGCATTGCTGATAAAGAGCTTCTCAATGCCAAGTAGCTTCATCACTCTCACGGGAAAGGTTACTTCTTTCATATTGTAGCCTTCATAATAGTGGAAACGGCCTTGCATAGCCACCACCTGTTTACCGGAAAGTTCACCGAAAATGAGTTTACCATGATGGCTTTCTACAGTAGAAACCGGAAAGTGAGGAATCTGATCATAGGGAATTTCAGTCACTATATTGATTTCATCTACCAGTGCGCCAAGGCCCGTTCCCAGGATAATACCAAACTGAGGTTTTACTTCAGTCTTCGATTGAATATATGCCACTGACTCGTGAACCTTCTCTGTATATGTCATAGCTAATAGATAGTGTTTAATCGATTATCACGGCTCTCCCTTTTGTTCAGACCAGAAAAGCCTTACGATTTCTCAGGCTGTAATAATAGAAATAAAATCATCCCGATACCTGACCGACTGCGCAAAATAATGCCGATTGGAGAACCTTTTCCCCAACAATTCAATTATCTGTATCTACATGTGAAATAATTTAAACTGAAGTCGTGCAATTGTGTTAATGACTTTAAGTTTGCAGGGAATTAGAAGTGATGATTACAATAGTAGTAGGTACCAACAGGAAAGATTCGATGAGCGCTAAAATCGCTCAGTACTATCAAACCATTCTGACAGAATACTATGAGGGGCCAACGCAAATCGTTGATCTTGCTCATTTGCCTTCAGATTTTACCGGAACTGCTCTTTATGAGAACAATGGTAAGAACAGTACTTTCAATGAGATCCGTGAAAAGGTACAATCGTCTGAGAAACTGGTCTTCGTTGTTCCTGAATACAATGGTTCTTTCCCTGGTGTGGTGAAAGCCTTCATCGATGGACTCAAATACCCTGAAGGAGTCCGAGACAAGAAAGGGGCGCTTATTGGTGTATCGTCCGGAGTGCAGGGTGGACTCATTGCTATGTCGCACCTGACTGATATTTTTAATTACCTGGGCATGCATGTGCTGGCATTAAAACCAAAACTGGCCGGTATTGAGAAGAACTGGGACGGTGAAAAACTGACGAACGCTTTATATAACACACTGCTCCATCAACAGGCAGAGAAGCTGGTTAAATTCTAATTCTATTTCTTTATACCGGGTTGGTTCGGTATACGATATTCAACTCCCATAGCGTCATGCTGAACCTGCCTTTGCCGGCAGGCAGGCTCGTTTCAGCAGCTCAGGCCTGACTACCGCACCTGATCACAATTAGCGAGTCATAACAGATCACCACAATTTCTCCATCCTGATTTACCGAGCGAAGGCCCCTTTGAGAAACCAATCATTCTACTAAGTATGAGTTTTCAGATAATTATACTTTTGTAATAATTATTTATTCTTTTAGATTTTTATTTATTCTATCTTACTGCTATGAAAGCGATAAGAAAACTCTCAATCGTAACGGCCCTACTGGTTGTATCAGTGGTAACCGTTTATCCTCAGGCCAAAAGCACCGGAGTCAAGAAGTTCACTCATTTTCTGGCTACAAGGCAATACTGGATGGGATCGAAACTAATCACAGAAACCGTAGAAGTTATTCATTGTGATTTTGAAGGAGATACCTGCTGGACTGGTGAAGTAGTAGCAGTGAAATAGCTTGAAAATTAAATCTCTGAATTTGGCTTTGAGACAAAACAGTCTCAAAGCCCTCATTCACCAACCTCAATCATATATGAGATCGCTTTTCCAAAGTGTCACAGCTATATGTTTATGCCTGTGTTTTGCCTGCAAGCCTGAGTCTGTAAACCATTCAACTATGGAGGACGGTCCAACCTTGAGTGAACGTAGAGCTTATAAAAAGCTATTCCCTCTCGACTCACTAACTACTTATAAGACTCCTTACACCACTACTTATTTGGATGGTAACGGTAAAGAGTATCTGCTTCATATCAATGAGTTCACCAATGCCATTTATTTATACGATTTTAAGACTGAACAACTCATCCATTCAAGACGTCTACCACTTTCCGGACCAGACAGTCCGGGCAAGATTGATATGATTTATGTAGACGACCTGGCCAACATCTACACAATCGACAAGTACAAGAATCAAATCAGCAGAATTCAGGACTTATTCAGTCCATCGATGCGTATTACCAGATATCAATTCGAGTTCAGTGATTATACCATGGTTACCGATATTCAATCTGAATTTACAGTAATCGGAGACTCAATAGCCTGGATAGCGACCGTCCCTTACATTCAACCCAGCATTCCCATTTCCAATGGCGGGATTTCACTGGTTCAACTGAATCTAAAGCACAAGACCCAAACTGCTTTCCGACTCTATCCTGACGAATACAGGGTAACATGGCCTTTCTCTTTTAACTACCCCTATTTGACTTTTGACGCTAATCAAAACCCTATCCTTGGATTTAGAGCCAGCAACAAGATTTATCGCTATCATGCAGAACAACAGGAATTCAATATCCTTACCATAGAAAGACCCGGACTTACAATTAAACCTCCTGCAGGTTCATTCACCGATCAGGAAGAACTCAAACTCATTTATACTACTCCGTCTTTTAGCACACTCAAGTTTGACAGGTTCCGACATAAATTCTATCGTTTTTATCAGATGCCGGATATCAGGAAAAGCGAGCAGGTTAACTTTACCAGTGGCTTTTGGACCGTAGGAATGCAGATCATAAATGAGTATTCCCTGGAAGTTGAGGCGGATATTTACCCCATTACGAGAAACACAGAAATTCCTCTGCTCATTTCAGAGGATGGGCTTTGGATACAAGATGTTGCATTCGACCTTGTAGCCGAAGAAATAGATGAAGACTATCTGGCTTACCTCAACCTGGTGACTGATCCAGGCGCATATAAATATTGACAGAAGCTCAATGATGGCAAAAAGCTGATCATCAGTCTCAGCTGTCCATCGGTGAAGACACCGATGGTGGCCAACATTCTCTTAGCAGCCAAAAGCGTCATGCTGAACCTGCCTTTGCCGGCAGGCAGGTTTATTTCAGCATCTCAGGCTTCAATCTCAGCGGCCAATCTGCAGAGACATCAAAGGCAGCTTGGTATTCTTGACAAAAAAAGACAGCCCATGGCAGTAGGCTGTCTAATTACACGTCTCAACTTTCAACCGTTGATTAAGTTAAAATTATTTGTCTTTAGTCGACATTATCATGGAGGAACTTGTTGTCGCCCATGATCTCATCATCGTCATTCAGGTTATATCTGGAAATATTTCGCTCAGATGAAGGTGTATTCTCACTCAATCTCACCTGTCTTCTCTGATAAGCAGGAATCTCAAGCTTATCCTTGAAATCATCGTTGCTCATTCCCTGACCTGAAGAACCTCTCAATCTTTCTTCCCTCAGTCTTGCCTGCTCCTGAAGTTTCTGACGTTTCATCTCGAGGAAGTTCTTATTCTTCTCTTCGTAAAAGTCATTGTCTAAAGAGCGGTTACGCTCCTCGATCTCATCATCAGGATCGGCACTTCTTGGAAACTCTTCGATTTCATATTTACTCGCCAGTTTAGAAAGGAAGGTATAACCCGAGGTCATATCATCGTCCTCTTCTTCCTGTTGAGGTTTAGCTTCAGGCTGAGGCTCCTCTTGAGGAGTTTCAGCAGATCGGTCAAAAAGGTTTGTCTGTAAGTGTTTAGGTGAAAGAGAATCTTCGTCTCTGAGATCAATCTCGCGATTGCTCTCCAGATCGATAACCTTCTTAGTTGATTCACTGCTTCGAGTCTTCAATTCCGGAGCCTCAAAACCTGTTGCAATAACTGTGACGCTAATGTTCTGACCATGATCTGAATCGATACCATGACCGAAAATCACCTCTGCATCATCGCCAGCTTTTTCCTGGATGTACTCTGTAATTTCTGTCAGTTCATCCATTTGCAACTCTGCCTCTTCTCCCGAAATAATGGAGAGGAGAATCTTAGTTGCACCATTAATATCTTTGTTGTTCAACAGTGGTGAAGAGATGGCCATTTCAGCGGCACGCAATGCTCTGCCCTCACCATCTGCAGTGGCTGATCCCATGACGGCAGCTCCCGCTCCTTTCATTACTGTCTGAACATCCATAAAGTCCACGTTCACATAACCCGGTACGGTTATGATTTCGGCAATACCTTTAGCAGCTGTGGTCAGAATATTATCTGCCTCTCCGAAGGCTTTACTAATTGGCAGGTTACCATGAACTTCACGAAGTTTATCATTGAGAATCACCAAAACGGTATCACAGTTTTCTTTCAATTCTGCGATTCCTCTGTTGGCTGCTTCTGTCTTTTTCTTGCCTTCAAAACTGAATGGAGCGGTTACAATACCTACGGTGAGCAAATCCATATCTTTCGCAATCTTGGCGATGATCGGAGCAGCACCTGTTCCGGTACCTCCACCCATTCCGGCAGTGATGAATACCATTTTGGTATCATCTGAAAGCATGGTTCTGATTTCTTCCTTGCTCTCAATAGCCGCGTTTTTCCCAATATCAGGATTGGCTCCTGCACCGAGTCCTTCGGTAAGACCAATTCCCAATTGCAGTCTGTTAGGAACAGGACTGCTTTTTAAAGCCTGTGCATCTGTATTGCACACTACGAATTCCACATCTTTAATACCTTGATTAAACATGTGATTTACTGCGTTGCTTCCGCCACCGCCAACACCAATCACCTTGATGATTGATTTGTGGTGTTTTGGAAGTTCAAACATATATGAGTCTGCCATGTCGTTTTATTTTAGTCGGAAGGCCGAAGACGGAAGACGGAAGTCTTACCAACCCAGCTTTTCCCCTGTTACTTTTTTATTTTGTTTCTGAAAGCCACCAACATGTTCATCAAGTGGAACAGTGATTGGTAATAGCCTTCAAATTGCTCTTCGTTTATATAATTCCTTCTTTTTGCTTTGTAAATACAAGTCACAACTTCTGCCAAAGACCTAATGGAATAACCAATGAACTTTTTCTGCTCTAAATCTGACTGACCAATTGAGCCCTCTGAAATATTCAGAGCAATTGAATCAGAAGCTCTTAAGATTTGGGATGAAAGGTTAAACCTTTCTCTGTCAGGAAAAGTCAATGACAATTCGTTTATCTCTTCTCCCAAATCCATGGCTCTTTGCCAGATTAATAGTTTTTCAAATTTGAAACTCATCGTCTATTCGTTTCAGTTCTTATTTCTTCAGTTTTCCGGCTTCCGTCCTCGGTCTTCCGACTTCGGTCCTAATACTCCCCTTTATCATGGAAATCATCCATCAAAAGGCCTTTGGTCTTGTCGATGAGTTTGCTGAAGAATTCAGCACCTTTCTTCTGACCTCTCATTTCTTTCTTCACTCCACCAGCATGAGACTTATTCTCATTGTAGCGGTTTTCTCTTTCATCGATGGCTCTGAAACCAGAAAGCACCAAGCCTACCGTAGTGGCATACATTGGACTTTTGATAGCTTCAATCTTGGATTTACCTAAGTGCTCGTTTGGATATCCGATTCTGGCATCCATTCCGGTCATGTATTCAAACAACTGCTGCACATAGGCGAGTTGTGAACCACCACCGGTGATCACAATACCTCCGGCCAGCTTATTGGCATAGCCTGAAGTAATAATTTCTGCATGCACCAGCTCGATAATCTCTTCCATTCTGGCCTCGATAATGTGCGCCAGGTTACGGATCGATATCTCTTTTGGAGGTCTGTTTCTTAAGCCTGGGATCGATACGATTTCATTAGGGTTCGCCTCTTCGGCAATAGCTTTACCAAATTTGGTTTTCAGTAATTCTGCCTGATTCTGCATCACTTTCAACCCTTCTTTGATATCAGTAGTAATGATATTACCGCCAAACGGGATAACAGCTGTATGTCTGATAATGCTGTCATGGAAAATGGCAATGTCAGTAGTACCACCACCAATGTCTACCAGGCAAACACCTGCTTCTTTTTCCTCATCACTCAATACCGAAAGGCTCGATGCCAATGGTTCGAGGATAAGATGTTCTATTTCTAAGCCACCACGCTTTACACACTTATTGATATTTCTTATGGCATTAGTCTGAGCAGTAATCACATGAAAATCTGCTTCGAGCTTAACGCCTGACATACCTACAGGATCTTTGATGCCATCTTCATAGTCCACAATGTAGTCTTGCGGCATAACGTGAATAATCTCACAGCCAGGAGGCATGACTATCTTGTGAATATCATTGGTGAGTCTGTTAATGTCCTCTACCGTAATTTCATCATCTACCCTGTCTCTGGTAATGCTACCATGATGGATAGAGCTCTTAATATGCTGACCTGCAATACCCACATTCACCACATTGATTTCAATGCCTGACTGCTCGCTTGCTTCGGCAATGGCTTTTTCAATAGCGATGATTGTCTTGTCGATATTGGTCACAATACCACGGATCACCCCATCGGAAATGGCTTTTCCCATTCCCAATACTTCGAGCTTTCCATACTCATTTTTTGTTCCGACTATGGCACAAATCTTAGTTGTTCCTATGTCGAGTCCTACTACTATTTTGTTGTGTTGCATGGCGTTGATTAATCACAAATTATTTGATCCTTGTACTCTACATTCACCTTGGAATATGTATTCCAACCTTTGGTTGGCATTATCTGCTTGAAGAAAATCTCAAGCTTTTTGAACTTCCGTTCAATATCTTCTGCATAGCCGAACTCCAGTCGCTGGTCACCCACCTGAGGGTACATGACGATATAGCCTTTACTGGAAATATCGATCTGACCGATTTGCATCGTCCAGAACTTGTGAGCATTCACAAAATTGATCAGCTCAAATACTTTGGCGGCATATTCTTCATCGGCCACTGAGGCAAACTCCATCAGCTGATCTACATATTGGCCGGTTACTACCGGCACCCTGGCCGTGTATTTACTGGAGACCGGAAGCATTTCTCCGTCTTCTCCGATATAGGCATTATCTCCACGGTTCGACATCAGTCGGGCTACCGGCTTATTCTGTCTGGCCTTTACTACCAAATGCCCTTTGAGGTCTCGGTATACCTCTGCGTCTTTCACAAAGCTGTGCGATTCAATGCGCGACTCTACATCTTTCAGGCTCACCCGATTGAACCCATCTCCGAGAATAGAATCTCCTTCTCCCTGCATGATGAGTGCCATCACATCATCTGCATCTACAAAGAAGTTCTCGTAGGCGTTTTCGATCTCCACATCGATATCTTCCATGTGGTAGCCCATATCGCGGTTTTTGACTGAACTGGCTAATACGATCAGGATCACACAGCCCAATACAATTCCCAATATTCTAAGCACGGTCTCTTTCTGTTTCATGACAATGCAGTTTTTAGGGGTTGAATCAATTTATCTATATCGCCCGCGCCTACCGTCAGTAAGACTTCGGGCTGCCAGGCTTTAATATTTTCGATCAGGTCTTCTTTACCTGAAATCATTTTTCTCTCACAAGTGATGTTGTTCAATAACATCTGAGAACTAATCCCTTCAATTGGAAGCTCTCTGGCCGGATAGATATCCAGCAACATCACTTCATCGGCCAACGAAAGGCTGGCTGAAAATTCTTCTGCGAAGTCTCTCGTTCTGCTGAAAAGGTGAGGCTGGAAAACAGCCGTTACTTTTCTGCCGGCAAACAGATCTTTCACAGACCTGAGTAGTGCAGTGATTTCTACTGGATGGTGGGCATAGTCATCAATAAAAATGAGGTCTTCTCTTTTAATGATGAATTCAAACCTTCTCTTTACTCCTCTGTAGCTCTCAACTGCTTTCTTAATGGCATCTTCCTGAGCTCCTAAATGTCTGCTCACTGAAATAGCCGCCAGCATATTCTCTACATTATGGTAGCCGGGCACATTGAGTCGAATTCCTTCAATTACCTGCTCACCATTTTTATAGTCGAAGATGAACGAAGCATCCTCAAAGCGAATATTCTCAGCGGTGATGGATGCATCTGTCAGCGCATATCCTTCATGGTTGAGCTGCTCATCGGTCACCAGTTCTTTGGCCAGTTCATTTTTCACGAAGAGCTTTCCTTCCTTCTTCACCTTGCTGATGAATTCACGGAATGAATCTTTCAAGGCATCTTTGTGTCCGTAGATATCGAGGTGATCAGCATCGGCTGCCGTCACCACTGCCCATTCGGGGTGCAAAGTCAGGAAGCTTCTGTCAAACTCATCGGCTTCAATTACGGCTATGGCTTCGCTGGTTTCATTAAGGATCATATTCGTGTCATAATTGGCACTGATTCCTCCCAGAAATCCGGCAACATCAAAACCTGAAGCTTTCAACAGGTGCACTACCATTGACGAGGTGGTCGTTTTGCCATGCGTTCCTGCAACTGCCACGCTACGCATATTCTGGGTAATTACTCCTAATACCTGTGCTCTTTTCAACACCTCATAGCCTTGTTCCCTGAGCCAATTCAATTCTGAATGGTCTTTAGGAATGGCTGGCGTATAAATGACCAGGGTTTGTTCCTTATTTTCCTTTACCGCCTGATCGATAAGTTGAACATCATCTGTGAAGTGAACATCAATTCCTTCCTGAATCAGTCTGTCGGTCAACTCTGTGGCGGTGCGATCATAGCCAGACACACTTTTGCCATTGTGCCTGAACCATCTGGCCAAAGCACTCATGCCGATACCTCCAATACCGACAAAATAGACGTTATGTATCTGTTCTAAATTCACGCGATGAGTTTTACAATTTCATCTACAATTTCATTGGCGGCATCTGGCTTGGCCATAGCCTTTATATTCCTGCTCAATTGAGCTTTCTTGTCTTCATCTTTCAATAAGTCAATGGCAGTGTCGATGAGCACCTTTCTGGCTTCAGTATCTTTCACCAATATGGCGGCCTCATTCTTTACCATAGCCATGGCATTTTTGGTTTGGTGATCTTCAGCCACATTGGGCGAAGGCACAAAAACCGTTGGCTTACCTGCAATACTGAGCTCTGAAACAGACAGAGCTCCGGCTCTGCTGATAACCGCATCTGCTACTGCATAGGCCAGATCCATCTCTTTCAAAAATTCAAAGAGTCTTATCTGTCCATTGTGTTCAACCCTGGCCAGTTTATCCTGCATTTCAGTATGGTAGAACTTACCGCATTGCCAAATCACCTGAACCTGAGCATCTACCAGCTTTTCGACATTGTGGATGATGCTATCATTGAGGGTTCTGGCCCCCAAGCTTCCTCCCAGTACGAGCAATACCGGCATGTCTTTTCGCAAATCGAAGTGCGTCATGCCTACATCCTTCTTGTCGGCCAGTTCGGTAATGTCTTTTCTTACCGGATTTCCGGTTAACACAACCTTTTCTGCAGGGAAAAACCTTTCCATATGCGGATAGGCCACACATACCTTTTGTACTTTTTTAGCCAGCACCTTATTGGTTAAACCGGCATAAGAATTCTGTTCCTGCACAATGGCCGGAACTCTGTTCTTTACCGCCATTCTCAACAATGGACCGGAAGCATAACCTCCCACTCCAACAGCGGCATGAGGCTTGAATCTCTTGATGATCTTCTTGCTCTTAACAAGACTGTCGATCACCTTTAATGGGAAGGATAGATTATCGAGGGTCAGCTTACGCTGAAGCCCGCTGATCCATAAGCCTTTGATGGTATATCCGGCCTCGGGTACTTTCTGCATCTCCATTTTACCTTTAGCCCCAACGAATAAAATCTCGGCATCTTCGAAGCGAGCTTTAAACGCATTGGCTATGGCTATGGCTGGATACACATGTCCTCCGGTGCCTCCACCGCTTATAATCAATCGATATGGTTCCTTCTTTTCGATCTTATGCTGTTCTTATTGTATTCTTCATTTCGCCACTCACGGCTGAAAAGTCATCTTGTTCTCCACGGCTTACACTGAGAATAATACCCAGGCTAAGCCCGGTAAATAGCAGGGATGTTCCTCCCATGCTTATCAATGGAAGCGTCTGACCTGTTACCGGTCCTAAGCCCACCACAACTCCAATATTTACCAATGCCTGAATCACCAGCGCAAAGGTGAGCCCAGCCGAAAGCAGTCCTCCAAATGCCCTGTCACTATTCGCTACCACACGCATTCCTCTATACAGTAATACCAGATAAAGGAAGAGCACGAAAATCCCTCCAATCAAACCATACTCTTCGATAATGATCGCGAAGACGAAATCAGAGTAGGCTTCTGGTAGAAAGTTGCGTTGTACACTGGTTCCGGGTCCATTACCCAGCACTCCACCACTGGCCATGGCCATATTGGCTACCTTGGCCTGATATGGTATTTCTGTTGGGTGAAGGAAGGACTCAATTCTACTCAATGCAGTTTCTCCTCTCTGTCCAACTTTCATGGCAATCAACCCTGCAAAGGCGCCCACCACCATAAGCATCGCCAGGTATTTGACGGGCACACGCCCAATAAAAAGGAGCAACATGCAGGTGGCAAAAAGCAGGACAGCGGTTGAAATGTTGGTCATGGCGATGAGGGCACAAATGCCCCCACACCAAGCCAGTATTGGAATTAAAGATTCCTTAAAGTCATTTATCTTCTGCTGGCGCTTAGCTAACATGGTAGCCAAAGCCGCGATCAGGGCCAGTTTCGCCAAATCGGACGGCTGGAATTGAATCCCAATAAATGGCAAATCAATCCATCTGGAGGCTTGGTTAATGCTTGATCCGAACAACCATGCATAGAGCAATAAAGGCACTGAAAGCAAAAGTGCTATATGCGTCAGCTTTGAATAATATCTATAATCAATCTTATGAGCGACCCACATGACAAAGAGTGATAGCCCTACCATGATGGCATGTCTCAATAAGTATTTTTCTGTATTGACCCCTGCTCTATAGGCCAATGAGCCCGTAGCAGAGTAAACTACCAGAATACCAAAAACAGACAGGCAAATGACTACCAGCCAGATGACCGGGTCACCCTGAATGTTTTTGTCTGTCCATTCTTTAATCTTATTCATATCAGATTTTTGATCTCCGATTTTTGATTTTTGATATTCCTGTTAGCCGAAGCAGTCTTGACAGAAGCCACAACCATGGCTAAAATCTCATCTCCTTCTTTGATTAATTCTTTCAGCAACGGCTGGTCTGTCCCCTTTAACTCCGTTAACAAATCCATGAAGTACAAGCACTCATCGGCTTCCTCTTCAACTATCTTCAGTTTATTGATAAAGTCTGCTGATGATTTTGCTCTACAAGCAGCACGATAGTTGGCACCAACAGATGTACTACATCTGGTCAGTTGTCGACCAATTACACCGCAAGAGTATCCCTTTGGCAATTCCTCAATCATTCTCAAAATATTGAGTACATATTGCCTTTGGCGTTTGATCATATCGTGTCTACTAAAACTCAATCGTCATTCAACATTCATAAATCCCAAATCAGAGTGCCAATACGGCACGCTTGAATTGATTTCCTCTGTCTACATAATTTTGAAACAAGTCGAAACTTGCACATGCCGGAGAAAGCAACACTGTGTCTCCGGGCTCAGCCAATTCCTTTGCCCAGCGCACCGCCTGAATCAGATCATCGGTTGACCTAATGACAGGTACCAGGTTTTCGAATGAAGTCATGAGCTTCGAATTGTCCGTTCCCAGGCAAATCAAAGCTTTCACCTTATCCTGAACCAATTGGTTTACCAGGTTATATTCATTGCCCTTATCCACTCCTCCGGCAATCCATACAATAGGATTATCGAAAGCATCGAGGGCATACTTTACAGAATCAAGATTGGTTGCTTTAGAGTCGTTGATATACTCTACTCCATTGAGCTCACGAACTGACTCAAGTCTATGCTCGGCTCCCTTGAACGTTTTAAGCGCTTCCAGCAAAGCCTTAGGAGAAACTCCTGCCAACAATGCGGCATTGCCCGCAGCCGCAGCATTCAATGCATTGTGTAGTCCCTTGATTGAGATATCTGCTCTGGGGGCAGATACCTCAATACCATTAGGGACATAAAACAACCTATCATTTTGTATATAAGTTATCTCAGCAGCGTCTCCGCTGAGCGAAAAGGGATGTACATTGAGGCCACTAGTGGCTTTAACAATGCCTTCCCCGATTTGGGGGTCATCCTGCCAATAGACAGCATGACGTCCCAGGTGTACAAGGTGAAATATGCGCATCTTCGATGCGATATACTTTTGAAAGTCGTAGTCGTATCTATCCAGATGATCTGGAGTGATATTCAACAAGACTCCTATTTCTAATTTCAATTCGTAAGAATCGTCCAATTGGAAACTGCTCAATTCGAGTACATACCAATCGAAGTTTTCAGTCATCACCTGACGGGCGAAACTGGTTCCTACATTTCCTGCCAGCCCCACATTAAATCCTCCGGTTTTAAGGATATGGTATGTGAGCATGGCCGTTGTCGTTTTACCATTGGTTCCTGTAATACCAATGAGTTTGGCTTTGGTAAACTGTGCCGCGAACTCAATCTCAGAAATGATGAGATTTCCATTAGCTCTCAGCTTTTTAATCAATTCAGCCTTCTCCGGTATACCAGGACTTTTCACTACGAGATCAGCCTGAAGTATCCGCTCCGTACTGTGCTTACCTGACTCAAATTCAACCTGACTATCCTGAAGCTCTTTGATATATTGCTCCTTGATCGATCCAGCATCAGACACGAAAACATCATAGCCTTTTACTTTTCCAAGCAAAGCAGCTCCGATTCCGCTTTCTCCAGCGCCTAGTATGACCAATCTTCTTTTCAAGCTTATCTCAGTTTCAAGGTTGCCAGGGTTATAATTGCCAACAGAATACCCACGATCCAGAATCGCGTCACGATTTTAGGTTCAGGGATTTCCATCTTTTGATAATGGTGATGAAGCGGAGACATCTTGAAGATTCTTCTGCCTTCACCATATTTCTTTTTAGTGTATTTGAAATAACTCACCTGCAGAATAACAGAGAGATTTTCTATCACGAAGATTCCACACAATACTGGAATCAAAAGTTCTTTTCTAAGTACCAGGGCCAATACAGCAATTACTCCTCCGAGTGAAAGACTTCCTGTATCTCCCATAAACACCTGTGCCGGATAAGAATTGTACCATAAGAAACCTACACAGGCTCCAACAAAGGCAGTACAGAATATTACCAGTTCACCAGAGTTAGGGATGAACATTACATTGAGGTAATCCGAGAATATGGCATTACCTGAAATGTAGGCCAGTATGGCCAGAGTCAGTCCGATAATTGCCGAAGTACCTGCCGCCAGACCATCAATACCATCCGTAATGTTGGCTCCATTTGAAATGGCCGTAACGAAGAAGATGACAATCAAAATGTAGATCGCTGCAGTAATCAGGTCATTTTCAGTCGGATTCAGTTTACTATAATCCAACTCGTTATTCTTTACAAAAGGAATAGTCGTGGTGGTTGACTTTGAATCAGTAAAACTGACCTCTGTCTGCTCACCTGCCTGAATCTCAGTAGGTGTTTCACTGAACTCTCGTACTACAACATCATCACTAAAGAATAACGTTGCACCAACAATAAGACCTACACTCACCTGACCCACAATTTTAAATCGACCAGCCAGCCCTTCTTTGTTCTTTTTAAATACCTTAATGTAGTCATCGAGAAAGCCAATGGCTCCCAACACGAGCGTAGTCACCAACAGCAGGATCACATAAATATTCTCCAGTTTAGCAAAGAGCAGGGTTGGTATAACAATCGCTGCAATAATGATCAGTCCACCCATTGTTGGTGTACCTTTCTTTTGCATTTGACCCTCCAGACCTAAGTCACGGATAGTTTCTCCTACCTGCTTCTTCCTCAGCATAGTAATGAGAGATTTTCCGAACGTGATGGTAATCAAAAGGGAAACAAGCACAGCCATACCCGCCCTGAAGGAGATATATTGGAATACACCAGCTCCAATCAGGTCAAATTCTCTATCTAAAAAGTCGAATAAGTAGTATAGCACTTTACAGTTCTCCGTTTCTGGTTTTATGATTTATGATCTTAGATTTTTGATCTACGATGTCTTCAGTACCGATAACTGTTCCTGTTAAGTTGTCATTCGTAAATCCCAAATCGCAAATCGTAAATCGCATATCGTACATCACTTTTGATTCATCAGGTTTAACATTTCACTGAGTATCTTCCGATCGTCAAAGTCGCTACGCACGCCTTTAATTTCCTGGTATGTCTCATGTCCTTTGCCGGCCACCAGAATAATATCATTGGGCTCAGCCATACTACAGGCAGCTTTTATTGCTTCCCTTCTATCTTCAATGACCAGGGTCTTTTTAAAGTTAGAAGGCGTTACGCCTGCCTGCATATCTTTCAGAATAGCTCCAGGCTCCTCGAAGCGCGGATTATCTGAAGTCAGTATTACTTTATCACTCAAATCACAGGCGATTTTCGCCATGATTGGTCTTTTCTCTTTATCCCGGTTACCTCCGCAGCCCACCACAGTAATTACCGTCTCGTTTCCTGTTCTGAACTCCTGAATAGTTGACAGCACATTTTCCAATGCATCGGGCGTATGTGCATAATCTACTAAGGCAGTAATACCTGTATTGGTAATGACTTGCTCAAAACGGCCCGGGGCCGGGTTCACATTGGACAGCTGCTCAAGCACCTCCGTTTCATCTTCACCAAGCAGTACGGCTGTTCCGAAGACAGCTAACAGATTATAGGCATTGAAATCACCTATAAGTTTGAACCAAACGTTCTTTCCGTCAATGTCTAACTCAAGTCCCTGAAGAGTATTTGAAAGTATCTTCGCCTTAAATGCGGCCATAGATTTCAAACCGTATTTATGCTTGGCAGCTTTGGTATTCTGGAGCATGATGGCTCCTCTCTTATCATCGGCATTCACTAAAGCAAAGGCTGTCGATGGTAGCCCATCGAACAGCATTTTCTTCGCTTTAATGTACTCATCGAATGTTTTATGATAGTCCAGGTGTTCGTGTGAAAGGTTTGTGAATACGGCTCCTTCATATTTCAATCCTGCAATTCTGTTTTGCACGATCGCATGAGAGCTTGATTCCATAAAACAATGAGTACAGCCCTTGGCGACCATCTGTGCCAAAGTCTCATTGATAGCGATAGCATCCGGAGTAGTATGGGTAGCCGGAAGCACCTCATCATTAATTCTGTTTTCTACCGTGGAAAGTAATCCGGTATTATATCCGAGCGAACGGAATAGCTGATAGAGCAATGTCACACAAGTGGTTTTACCATTTGTGCCTGTTACTCCAACCAGTTTTAATTTCTCTGAAGGGTTACCAAAGAAATTGGAAGCCATGAAACCCAATGCTTTCGAAGAATCATCCACCTGAATATAGGCTATACCTTCTACCTGATTCTCTGGAAGGGTTTCACAAACAATCGCCACAGCACCTTTTTCCAATGCCATGTCGATATACTCATGACCATCGACCTGAGTACCGGATACAGCCACGAAGACTGACCCTTTTTCCACCTTTCTGGAATCAAAGGCAATAGCATTTACTTCCGTTTCCATATCACCGGAAACCGACTGAAGCGACACCTTATATAATATGTCTTTCAATGCTGCCATTAGCCAAGGTCTAGTTTGATGGTTCCACCTTTGGTTATTCGAGTACCAGGACCGACCGACTGTCTTTTCACCCGGCCGTTACCTGATATCGAAACTTTTAACCCACTATTTTCAAGGATGTACACCGCATCGCGCAAAGTCATGCCCTGCACGTTGGGTACCAATCCTGTATCATCATGATTCTTCTGCCAGATAATGGCATTATTATTTACCGAACTTCTCACCCACTCAGAAGCCTCTTCTGACGGGTAGTTTGAAATTCCCAATTCGTTACACAACTCGTTCAATTCTTCCAACCTGCCCGCTCTGATTACCGGGAAGGTTCCGTTATTGGCTGCTGTATACTGAGGAGTGAATGACTCGTGGATTTCAAGGTTCTGCGCATAGATCATATCCGCTATTTCCTTGAATACAGGAGCAGACACATCACCTCCGAAGCGGTTCCACCCTCTGGGGTAATCGATCACCACAATACAGGAGTACATTGGGTCGTCTGCAGGGAAGTAACCAGCAAACGAGGCATAGAATTGCTGTGAGTAATAACGACCATTGACTAATCGCTGAGCAGTTCCTGTTTTCCCTGCAATCTTATAGTAGTCGTTTTTAATGTTCTTGGCGGTCCCTCTTTCAACCACTCCCTCCAACATAATGCGTAGTTTCTCCAGCGTTTCATCAGAAGCAATTTTCTTATTCAACACTTTGGCCTCGAAAGTCTCTACCGGCTGATTAGCACGATTGATACTCTTGATCAATATCGGCTGAATCATTTTACCATCATTAGCCACTGCATTGTAGAAAGCAAGTGTTTGAAGCGGTGTTAAACTGGTCTCGTACCCCACAGACATCCATGGCAATGAAGAACCTGACCAACTAGGATCCGAAGGCTCTTTGATCAAAGGCTCTCCTTCTCCCAGGAGCTGAAAGCCCAACATTTTGCCATAACCTGTAGACTTAATGATATCTACATACTCCTGAGGATTATCTCCGAAATGCTCAGTAACCAATTTAGAAACCCCCACATTGGAAGATTTTTCAAATACCTCCTGAACAGTCAACTTACCATAGCCACCTTTTTTCTCATCTACCAGCTTGAGCTTACCATCGAAGAACTCAATGGTACCATCTCCGGTATCTACACTATCCATTAAGTCTACCTTACCTGCTTCCAAAAGCGCCAGCATAGAAGCCAGTTTGAATGTAGAGCCGGGATCATTATTGGTGCCTACTGCATGATTATACGATTCGGCATAATAGCCGCTTTCCGTTCTGGTTAAGTTAGAGATCGCCTTAATTTCACCGGTCTTGACCTCCATCAACACAACTGATCCGTAAACCGCATCATAAGTGGTTAAGGCTCTTAATAACGCATTTTGAGCAACATCCTGAAGGTTGATATCAATGGTGGTATGGATATCATATCCATCAACAGGTCGCACATCGGTAGCGGCATTCACCGGCTTCCAGTTTCCACCGGCCACTCGCTGATAAAGCCCCTCTCCGTCCTGGCCTGCCAGGTAATCGTCAAAGCTTCCTTCAATACCTACTCCAACACCATCTTCATTGATATAGCCAATGGTTCTCCTAGCCAGCAACTTGAAAGGCCTGTGTCTGTCGTCTTCCTTTTCAAAAATGACCCCTCCCTGCATTTGGCCTAATCGAAAAATCGGCCAGGCCTGTATTTCCTGCTTCTCCTGATAATTCACCAGCTTACGGTTGAGCACCATATACTGACTTTTCATTTGTCGAGCCTCCGAGATCTTCTTCTTATAGTAGTCTGAAGAATGATCTCGGAAAAATTTCGACAATAGGAGTGAAAGGGAGTCTATATTAGACGTAAATGTCTCATCATCAACCAGCGAGGGATCAAATGCCAACTTGTAGAAGGGGAGTGAACTGGCAAGCAGATCACCTCCAGCAGCATAGATATTACCTCGGGTTGCTTTAATCGTTTTATAGTCAAGGCTATTCTGGGCAGCCATTTCGCGCCACTGATCGCCTTCAATCATTTGTACTTCTACCAGCTTGTAGATAACGGCCAAGACAAACAATACCGCTACCAAAAAAGCTATTCGAACCCTGAGCAGTATAGAGTGCTTAATATTCATCTTCGTCTACAATGATTTTGATTGGCGGCTCTTTACTCTCTTCCAAACCAAGGTCTTTGACCTTTTTGGCTACTTCAGATTGTTTGCTGTTGTACATATACTCAGCTTCGAGCGTAGTAACATCAGCACGCAAATCTTCCACTTCTTCTTCCAGTCGATCCAATTCACGGGTCGATCTTTCAGCATAGTGGTTGTTCCAAACGTAGATGATTCCCAACAGAACAGCGAAGACAACTTTGGGCAGATACTTAACAGGGAAACCAGTTTCGAAAGCTTTGCCTAATTTCAAACCGGACGCCAAAAACCCGAAGAATCCTTTCTTCGAGCCTTGATTTTCCGATTTAATCTTAAACCTGTTTTCTGCCATTTTCAATACACTCAGCCACCCGGAGCTTGGCGCTTCTCGATCGGCTGTTTTCTGTTAGTTCTTGTTGGTTTGCCGTTACCGGCTTTCTATTCACAGCCCTAAAGGGCTTCAATTCATTTCCAAAAAAATCTTTCTCCACTTCGCCAAACACCTTCCCTTTATTGATAAAGTTCTTCACCATGCGGTCTTCCAGAGAATGATAGCTCATGACTACCAATCGACCACCCGGCTTTAGCACTTCAGCACTTTGCATCAGAAAATCCTCCAAAGCCCCCATCTCATCGTTCACCTCGATTCTAATGGCTTGAAAAACCTGAGCATAGTACTTAAACTCTTTACCCCTGGGCGCAAACTTTTTCAACAGGTCTATCAGATCGAAAGTCGTCTGAAAAGGCTTTGAGAATCTTTCAGAGACTATAGCTGCCGCGACTGAACGGGCATTTTTAATCTCACCATAGATCCCCAGTATCTTATGAAGCTCCTTTTCCTCATACTCATTGACGACTGTCTTGGCAGACTTTGCAGCTGATCTATCCATTCTCATATCGAGATCGGCATCACCACGGGTAGAAAAGCCACGTGTTGCCTCATCGATTTGATGAGAAGAAATCCCCAGATCAGCCAAAATTCCATCTACCTGAGTAATGCCATGTAGTTTGAGGTAGCGCTTCAAATACCTGAAGTTGGCTTGTACAAATGTGAAAGAACGATTTTCTATAGCTTCAGCATTTACTTTCGCGTCCACATCCTGGTCGAAACCAAAGAGCCTTCCCGCCTCAGACAAATGCGTCAATATTTCTTTTGAATGCCCACCTCCACCGAAGGTCACATCCACATAAATTCCGTCAGGTTTGATATTGAGCCCATCGATACATTCTTTCAGCATTACGGGCACATGATATTCAGCCATTACTTGTTAATCTTCAGCCAAGTATTTTTCGGCTAGTTTTGAGTATTCCGAAGTGTCATTGATGAGGTTTTCTTCATACAGATCAGGATTCCAGATTTCTACACGATTCCCCAACCCCACTAAGACCACATCCTTTTCCAACGAAGCAAAACTCATCATCCTTGCAGGAATATTAATTCTTCCCGAGCCATCCATCTCAATTTCCAGGTTACCCCTAAAGAAGCTCCTTTGAAATCTTCTGTACTCCTCGTTGAATTCACTCAAAGACCGAACGCGGTTGATAATCTTTTTGTACTCGATCATCGGATATAAAACCAGACACGACTCAAAGCCTCGTCTTAAGACGAGTTCCTGAGTAGCCACATCAGGCAATGCCGACTTCACCTTTGCAGGTAAAGCAAGCCTTCCTTTGGCATCCAGCTTACAATCATATTCTCCAGTAAAAAAGGTCATTACACACCTGAACTAATACAAAGATAGAAAAACATTCCACTTCACCCCACTTTTTTCCCTTTTTTCCCACTTTGCCAGAAAATTTACAAAATTCTACGAATTCAGGCTCAATTGAAGGCAAAATTTATCAGCAACTACCAACAAGCATGCAAGCCACAATCACATGATAATCAATAAGTTATAATCACAATGAGACAACATACTTAAGAAAAAGAATAGCTTAGGGAGAAAGGTGGAAGATGGTGGGAGGTTTCCCCAGCTCTTCCGTTGAAACAAAGAATTTCTAACGGAATGGGGCTTGGTTAGGCAAGGCAGGGGACCTCTTTTCCGCCTTAAAAACAACCTCAACTAAGGTGATTATTCTATAGAGTTGTCTTGGAATTGGTGGAGGATTACTGACAACTTCATCAGCAAAACAAATACTTAAACTACTAATCATTAACACCTGCCGACTAACCTTGGCAGGTGTTATCATTTAGTACGCTCAATGGTAAATTGCACGAGGTCGAGAAGGCTCTGGCGGTAAGTAGATTCCGGAAATTCAAGCAGCAGTTCACGTGACTTGTCATAGTAACCCTGCATCACCTCTTTGGCATATTCAATACCTCCTGAAGCTTTTACAAAGTCGATGACTTCCTGGACTTTCTTATTGGTTTGCTTGTTACTCTTGACAATACCTTTGATTCTTCTTTTATCTGATTTAGAAGCCTTGTTCAGGGCATAAATCAATGGTAAAGTCATTTTCTTCTCCTTGATATCAATACCCAGTGGTTTACCAATTTCGTTGGTTCCATAATCAAAAAGATCGTCTTTGATCTGAAAGGCCATACCCACATTCAAACCAAATTCCCTCATCCTGATAATAGAAGCCTGGTCTCCCCCTGAGGAAGCCGCTCCAACTGCACAGCATGAAGCAATGAGTGATGCCGTTTTCTGACGAATAACTTCGTAATAGATATCTTCGGTAATATCGAGGTTACGTGCTTTTGCCATCTGGAGCAACTCTCCTTCCGACATTTCACGCACGGCCTCTGACACGATTTTCAACAAATCGAAGTCCTCATGATCTACCGACAAAAGAAGCCCTCTGGATAAGAGATAATCTCCTACCAAAACGGCTATCTTATTCTTCCATAAAGCATTGATAGAAAAGAACCCTCTTCGAAAGTTGGAGTCATCTACCACATCGTCATGTACCAAAGTAGCTGTATGCAGCAGCTCAATAAGAGACGCCCCTCTGTAGGTTCGATCGGAAATCTGGCCTGATGTACCGGCAGAAAGGAAAACAAACATCGGTCGCATTTGCTTGCCTTTGCGCTTCACAATATAGCTCATGATTTTATCGAGCAGAAAGACCTTGCTTTTCATGAAAGACCTGAATTTCTCCTCGAAATCGACCATTTCGGAGGCTATGGGAGCCTGTATTTCTTTAAGTTGAAGGGCCATTGGACTTGAGTGGTACAATGATAATAGTTAAACTAGCAACCGCAAAAACATAACTGTAAATTCAAATAAACAAGGTGCATCAGCTGACCAATAAAGAGATACTTATTCCGGGCAACTCTCCCCTGAAACCATTAACTGCAGATATTACTTTTCAAGCCGGAAAAACCAATCAGCCTTTAGTGCTTCTGGCCCATGGCTTCAAGGGCTTTAAAGACTGGGGACCCTGGCCTTTATTATCTGAGCAAATAGCCTCTGAGGGCTTTTGTTTATGCAAGTTCAACTTCTCCTTTAATGGAGTAGTTCCTGATAATTTAAATGAAATTACAGACACAGAGGCCTTTGGCTACAATAACTTCAGCAAAGAGCTGGATGATCTTGATCGATTGCTTCACTTTTTGGGTCAGGAAGAGCAACAGAAAACCTTCGGTTATGACTTTCAGCAGATATATCTGATCGGACATAGTCGGGGAGGTGGCATTTCTATCATTAAAGCTTCTGAAGATTCGCGCATTAAAAAGCTGGCTACCTGGGCCTCAGTGCACGACTTTAGCTCCTTCTTTTCAGAAGCTGAATTGATGTACTGGAAAACACATGGAGTGATTCAGGTCAAAAACTCAAGAACCGGAGTCGTGTATCCTATGTACTATCAGTTTGTTGAAGACTTTCTTAAAAATGACGATCGGTTTGTCATAGAGAAAGCGCTCGACAAAACCAGCCAACCCATGCTGATTGTACATGGCACGAATGACGAAACGGTAAATATCAATGCTGCTTTTCAGTTGAAGGAATGGAAACCGGATGCTGAATTACATATCATTGAAAAGGCCTCTCACACTTTTGGAGCTACACACCCTTTCAACCAGCCATCACTACCGGGCGACCTTGAAAATGCCATGAGAAAGACGCTTGACTTTTTTAAAGCTTAGGCTTGGCAGGCTGCAGACGGATGTCGAGCTCAAAGCCAATATAGGCATGTCTTCCAGCCTGGCTGTCTTTCACTTCTTTGCTCAACCAGTTATAGGTGAATTTGAGTGTACTGGTCTCTGAATTGGTAGCAAAACCGATTCTTAAATGCCTTACCCATGGAATAACTCCAAAGGTCAGCGGACTTTCATCACCAAAGACATGGCCCTGAATTGTAGTATTATGCCCGACTACCTCCAGACCGTAACCCAGGAAGAAGTAGGTATGGGTTACCACCTGATCGCTCCCTTCTCCTATTAATGCATTGAATAA
The DNA here is from genome assembly GCF_965216855.1 of Roseivirga sp. Lineage (NCBI taxonomy): Bacteria > Pseudomonadati > Bacteroidota > Cytophagia > Cytophagales > Roseivirgaceae > Roseivirga > Roseivirga sp. The sequence continues at coordinate 1,587,085 of NZ_OZ244204.1, forward strand.
AGCACTGTGCCGAAGGTTTTGAAGTTTACCAAACCTGAAGTCTATTCTTTGCCTGGCATTTGTGAAGCCATTACCCAAAGAAGCCTGAGTGGAACTGATCATATCTATTTTACCCGGCCTGAGTATGAACTGTCGGTTGTATTCCAGCTTCAAGTCAATAATTAACCCATTGGAAATTTGAGTATCCCAGCCCTGAGGATTTGGAAAGCCGAACACCTTATGGTATCCTTCCTGAAAGGCCTCAGCTCCGGAAACCCTACCCATCACCCCAAGATCAAGGCCATATTCAAATCGCTGATTTAGTCCGTAAAACTCTGCCGACCTGAAATTAAGATTGAGCATTCCTGCATAGGGCCTCCAATAGTGCTCGGAATTGACAATAGTAACATCCTGGGGAGTCCAGAAACGATGCATCAATCCAAATCGAAAAACTCTTTTTGTGCTCTCGGTATCACCTGTTTTCAGGTAGGGGGAAAAACGATAATCGAGGAAGATGCCATTAGAGTAATAGCGGTCGTAGCTTAACAACAAATAGACATCGTTTTCATTGGCAATAGAAAACCCACGATTGCGGTATTCAGTTTGAGCATCGAGCCTGACAGTAAAAAGAAAAGATGCAACAACTATTGCCCCGAGTAATCTCATGTATTCGTAGATTGGTGGCAAAAGTGGTAATTATTTTTTTGTTGAGCCACCCAAAACCAAGAAATGGATCACCTGGAAAACAAGCTAAACAAGAGAAGAGAAGACGAATCGCTCAGAACACTGAAAAACAACAACCCAAATCTGAGAGATTTTTCTTCCAACGACTACCTGGGACTGGCGCGTTCAGCGGAATTAAAAAGGCTGATTCTGGATGCCTACCAGAAAGAAGATTATCCGAATGGCTCTACCGGATCCCGACTGATCACAGGCAATCAAGACATTACTGAGCAAACCGAATCCTTTCTGGCCCAGGTCTTCAATACTGAAAGCACACTTGTCTTCAACTCAGGCTACATGGCCAATATGGCTCTATTCTCTTCTATTCCCCAGCGGGGAGACACGATCATTTATGATGAGCTGTCTCATGCCTGTATCAAAGATGGTTGCCGATTAAGTATGGCCAAACGCCTACCATTTCTTCACAATAACCTGGATGATCTCAAAAAGAAGCTGGCTCAATCCGAAGGACAGGCTTATGTCGCCTGTGAGTCAGTCTACTCTATGGACGGGGATATGGCACCTCTTCTGGAAATTGCGACTATCTGCAAGGAAACCGGAGCCCGGCTCATAGTCGATGAAGCACACAGCACGGGCTTATGGGGAAAGGATGGTTCCGGCCTGATCAATGACTTGATGCTCAATGAAGGGGTCTTTGCCGTGGTGTATACTTTTGGAAAAGGGATGGGAATTCATGGAGCTGCCATAGCCACCTCTAAAATAGCCCGGGAATTCATGATTAATTTTTCAAGGCCCTTTATCTATACCACAGCTCCCTCGGCCTTCGAACTGATCTCTATTAAAACAGCTTTTGAATTCTTACAAACTCATCCAAGTCTGCAATTGAATATTCAGTCTAAGATTGAGCTGTTCAATGAGTTACAGCCAGGACACTCAAGCCCTTCAGCTATTAAGTCCTTTGAAATTGGTGGAAACCGGAAGACCAGGCTGGCGGCAGAAAAATTACAAGCCTCGGGTTTTGACGTCCGCCCTATCCTGAGTCCGACAGTGAAAGAAGGTACGGAACGTTTGAGGATTTGCCTTCACACCTTTAATACAGAAGAAGAAATTGTTTTACTTTGTGATCAACTGAAAGCTTTGACATAGAAGAAAATGTCGTTAGCTTTTAATTTCTGAGTTCATACTGAATGCAATCCATCTCGAAAGACTACACTAAAAAGAAATACGACCAAGTACTTCCAGGCGGTATTAATGAGTGGCCTGTAGTAGCGCTAAGCAGAAACAGGGCTGCCTTCATACAGGATGTTGCAGAAGAGAGCATCAAGCGGATCAAAGCCGCCAACAAATCGACCGATGCACTCATTGAAGAAATTGAAACCACCCTTTTCAGGGAAAAACTCAGAATCAAGAGAAACCCCTGGGCAGTAGACCCTGCCGATGAATCTGCCTTCCTCAATTCAGTCAAAGAGAGGTTGCTGGCCATTGCTACTTCTGAAGACGAGAAAGAGAAAACGGAAAAGCTGGATCAAATCCTGAATGAGATCGTCACTCGATATGCCGAAGAAATTGCCGGCAACTTCAAGAAGTCTCGTTACCGTATGGCTCGCTCCATTGTGACTTTTGGTTTCGCCAGACTATTAAATGCTTCGAGAGCCAGAGGTTTCTGGTCAATCTTCAGTACCCAGTACACTTTACAAGATAAGATCCATATCACGGGTGAAGTGGAGCAACTCAGAACTTTGGCCAAAAAAGGGACCATCATCATGGTTCCAACTCACTTCAGTAACCTGGACTCGATCCTTATTGGCTGGGTAATCAGCACCCTTGGTCTTCCTGCCTTTATCTATGGAGCCGGACTGAACCTGTTCAACATCAAGATATTCGCCTATTTTATGAATAGCCTTGGTGCCTATAAGGTAGACCGAAGAAAGAAGAACATGCTTTACCTCGAAACGCTGAAGACTTACTCCAGCCTGGCCATTCAAAGAGGTTGTCATAGTTTATTCTTCCCGGGAGGTACAAGATCTCGTTCGGGCCAAATAGAGAAAAGATTGAAACTTGGTTTGCTGAGCACCGCCATTGAGGCCCAAAGAATTAACTACCAAAAAGGAAAGCGTGATGCGCTCGAAAAGATATTTGTTGTTCCGGTAACACTGAACTACAACTTTGTGCTGGAAGCTCCGAGTTTGATCAGGCAATACCTTAAGCTTCAGGGACAGGAAAGATATTATGTAGAGAACGATGAATACTCTACCTCCTATAAAATCTCAGCCTTTCTGGTCAAATTCTTTACCAAGGGGTCTGACATCTCTGTTTCCATTGGTAAGGCCATGGACGTGCTCGGCAACTATGTAGACGAGCAAGGCCAGAGCTACGACAAGCATGGCCGCATTATAGACACGCAGGAATACTTCACTCAGGATGGTAAAATCATCTCTTCCAATACTCAAAGAGAAGATGAATACACCCGTATGTTGAGTGAGCGCATCGTTGAAGAATACCATAGAATCAACAAGGTATTTGCCAGTCATCTGGTGGCTTTCACTGCCTTTATCATCTTCCAGAGACAATTCAAAAAACTGGATTTATATAACCTGCTCAGATTGCCCGAAGAAGACCTCTTTATTCCTTATGATGAATTCAGAGCTTCCTTCGAACAAGTGCTGGCAAAGGTGCACCGCATGTATAATGCCGGTGAAATTGGCGTTTCTCCCTACCTCACTGGAGAAGTCGATAAAATCATTGATCATGGTTTAAAGAATGTGGGCATGTACCACTCAAAAAGGCCATTAATGAAGAACAAGAAGGGTGATTTGATTACGCATGACCTGAATCTGCTATATTATTATCACAACCGTCTGGTAGGCTATAATCTTGAAAAGTATGTCTGAATTAGTTGGAGTTATTGGTGCCGGTAGTTTTGGTACAGCCGTATCAAACATCCTGGCTAAGAATGTAAAGGTGCTACTCTACGCCAGAAATCCTGAAACTTATGCAGAGATCAACAAAACCAGAATCTCTGCCAATCAGAAATTAGCAGACAATATTGAGGTCACCAATCAACTGGAAGAGCTTCCACAAAGGTGTAATGTATTATTCCCGGTGATCCCTTCCTCTGGCTTCCGGGACATGATCAAAGAACTGGCCCCTCATTTAAGACCTTACCACATGATGATTCACGGCACCAAGGGGCTGCATCTTGAGCTTCCTGAGAAGAAGAGCCATGACTTTGTATTGAATAAGGATTGCCTGTTCACCATGAGTGAGTTGATCCGCAAAGAAACCGTGGTAGTTCGCGTAGGTTGTATGGCGGGTCCTAACCTGGCTTCTGAGCTTTCTTTGGGTCATCCTGCCGCTACGGTAATCGCCTCTCCTTTTACCGAAGTAATTACAAAGGGTAAATCCTTACTCAGATCAGAAAACTTTCAGGTGTATGGTAACCCGGACCTGAGGGGTGTAGAGCTTTGTGGCGTTTTGAAGAACATTATAGCCATTGCTTCCGGTATTCTCTCCGGTTTAGGACTGGGTGAAAACTCCAGAGGTCTTCTGGTAAGCCGTGGCTTAGTGGAAATGATTTACCTGGGGAGAGCGCTGGGTGGCGAAATCAGTTCATTCATTGGTCTGGCTGGCATTGGTGACCTGGTGGCTACTACAACCAGTACGAACAGCCGCAACTATACTTTAGGCCATAAAATTGGTCAGGGCGCTACACTGGATCAGGCACTATCGGAATTAGAAGAAACTGCTGAAGGGGTTAACACCATTAAAATCGTTAAGCAGTTAGCAGATAGCCAGGGACTCAAGCCATTGATTACAGAGACCCTGCACAAGATTCTCTTCGAAGACATGACTGCTGAACAGGGTGTCAATTACCTGATGAGATATCAGGGCAATATCGATATCAACTTTCTTTAGCTAAGGATTCCATCGCATTCAACCGAGCCAGCAATGGCGGATGGGAATAATGTGCAAACACATAGGCCGGATGTGGAGTCAGGTTGCTGAGTGATGACACGGAAAGTTTCTTTAAAGCTTCCATCAAGGGCTGAGCAGCATAAGTCTGCACAGCATAGGCGTCAGCTTCAAATTCATTCTTTCGGCTCAAGGCATTCATCAACAACCCAGTAACTCTCGATATAGGTGTGTAAAGCAAACCAAAAGCAATGAAGTTCAGGTGAACCGCCATTTCACTTCCTCCCAATGCAACCGACAGGTTCTCACTAAACACAAACAGCGATAACACATAGAAAGTAATGGCCATTTGCACTATACTCAACACCAGACTGAGGACGATGTGCTTCTTTTTAAAGTGCCCCACTTCATGCGCCAAGACCGCCACAAGTTCTTCATCCGATTGCTTTTCAATCAGCGTATCATATAGCACGATCTTCTTCTTTCTACCTAAGCCGGAAAAGAAAGCATTGGCCTTGGTCGACCTTTTGGAGCCATCAATTACAAAAATATTATCGAGCGGGAAATTGACTCCTTTGGCATAGCTCATGATTTTTTCTTTCAATTCGCCATCTTCCAGCGGCTTAAGCTTATTGAACAAAGGCAAAATCCATGAAGTATAGAATAGATTCATGATCAGCATAAACACTGACACCAGGCCCAGTGCGTAAAGCCAGAAGAATTCACCCAGTTGATGTACGATCCAGAGGAGAGCATAACCCAGTACCCCTCCGACAATAACGGTCAGCAAATAGCCTTTCAACTTATCGGTAATAAAAGTCTTCAGTGTGGTTTTGTTGAACCCAAACCTTTCTTCCAGCACAAAGGTGGCATAATATGAGAATGGAGTATTGACCAAATCTGACAAGACGAAAAGCACACCAAAGAAGGCGAGGGAAAGCAAAATGGGATCGGAGATATATGGTCTCAAAAATTCATCGAGCCAGCCAAAGCCTCCTAATGACAAAACCGCAACCGTGAGTACAGTACTAAACGCTGAGGTGATAAAGCCAAACTTAGATTTTGCCTTCTGATATTCCTGAGAGCGGGCATACTCCTCCTCGTTATAAAGATCCTTAAGCTTGTCAGGCACCGCAGATTTGGAGTGCTTTAAATTCAGAAAGTCCAGCGTTTGATCAATTGCATAATCAATCAATACAATACCAAGGATAAGGTAAAGCCATTCATTCGGATTCATAGGAAGAATGATTTTTAGTTCTTAGGACAAGGAATTCTCCATCTGTCCCTTGGCACCTTAACCGGCTTATTGAAATCAAGGAAATACGACATAGAGAATTCATGAGCACCTCCTGCTTCAATTCCTAAATCGGAAATAGTGTAATCAAAACTATAGCCGATATTGAAATTGTTGGTAGTTACTCCAAGGGAAAAGATAATTGCCTCGTTGTTCGGGAAGTTGTTGAACTGTTTAAAAGGTACACCTCTGTACTGCACACCCAGGTTAATAGGTTCAAGATGCAGGAAGGCGCCAATATCCAGCTGAGAAAAGCTTCCTTGTGTTTTATACTGGAAAACCGGTGTAATACTTCTTTCCGCATAAGTATAGGTAAGGTCTCTTCTGAGCGGGCCATGTCCGAGGTTAATCTTCAAACCTCCATGAATCGTTAATCTTTGAGGCAGTGGACTGTCCTCCTCAATAATTGACTGGTTAGGTTCTGTCAGGTGCTGCACCGCTGCTCCTAAAAACAGGGTTCTGGAATAGAGTACTCCACCTACGCTAATATCTCCGAAACTTACATTCAGATCCTTATCAACCACCGAAGGATCTGTGACGGTTGGATCAATGGCTCCGGTTACCGGATCGATCTGGTTGGTAAAAATAAACCCAAAGCCTGAACTCCTGTTCACGCTACTGAACTGAATCCCCGGTCTGAACACCAGATTATCATTGATTTTCAGTTGATAGGCATAGCTTCCTCCGATAGTGGTAGACCGTAAACCAAACGATCCCTCTCTGTCTGTAGTCACTATCAACCCAATGCCGCTATTGACTCGGTACATGTAATGATCCATGTAGAAGGAGAAGGTCTTGAAAGAAGACTGAAGGTTAGGCCATTGATTACGGTAATTCACCCCGAGACGGGTATAACCTGATGCTCCCGTAAAGGCCGGATTAATGTATAAAGGAGCAGCATAAAACTGCGAAAACTGAGGATCCTGAGCTTTTAACTCACCTATAGATATCAGCTGAATGAACACAAATAAAAGTATGCCGGCTTTACGCATCTTATTTTTTAACAATTAAACGGAAAGAAACCCTGTCACTATTATATGATAGTTTGAGTAATTTTCATTTTTCACATTAAATACCTCGTTCCCACGTACAAGATTTCCGTTATCTTAGGGCATTGTAATGAAGGGCTGAATATAATAAAAACCTTGAGAACCTCGTATAAGGGGTACCCTTTCGCCCGTTGTTGATAAGAAGAAGATTATAAAGTGTCTGCGAAGCAAATAACTCTCTTAATAGCTACTGTACTGTTCCAAACTTTCACGCTGACAGCACAGAATTATACCCAACATAACTGGTATTTCACGGGTAATGATCAGGCTTTGATCTTTGGCAAGTCTCCGGCAGCCACCCCCATCATCAGTCAGGGCAAGGTAGCTCAGAATAATATTGGTGAAAAAGTCACTGCGACTGACCCCACTACTGGAGATCTGATGTTCTATTCAGATGGTGTAAATATCTATGATGGCACCCATCAGATCATGCCTGATGGAAACAATATCTTCACTGACCCGGCTGCCATTCAAGGTTTAGCCACCAGCCCGGTTCCGGGTGCTCTCTTCCAAAACCAACAATATATCTTCCATAGGAATGCCGCAGGCGAAATATTGTATACAGTCATTGACATGGAAGTACAGGGCAACCGTGTAGATGGGCCTCCATCAGGAGCGGTAAGACCTGCAGAGAAAAATATTTCAACTGGAATTACGAATCGTGGCGATGGTATGCTGGTGATCGGCTCCAGCGACATGACTGAGTTTTGGCTGTTAACACAAGACGCCACTACCGGAGTTTTTGAACTTTACTCCATTCCTGCTCCGGGAGGGACTTTTGATGCAGCTGGCAATCTCAACCTGACAGTTGATGTTGATGCTGCTCATTTCGCCTATCATAACAGAACAGGACAAATCGCGATTATTCCCTCAAACGCTGCCAATGTTCAGATCATTCAGTTTCTCGAAGGTGGCGGACCAGGCCCTACCCTGACCTTCTCACGCAGTATCCTTAACTCTTTCGATGCGACAGAGAATTATGGCGGATCAGCCGGATGGTCTTTCTCGGGGCAGTTTGTCTATTTCAGCAGAAACGGAACAGAAGGAGGGCTCTATAGATTCGATGTAACGGATACACGCCCTGAAGCAGCCGTAGAAACGGTAGACACCTACCCTACCGGTGAAAGCCTTAGTTTGCAACTTGCCCCTGACAGCACCATTTACCACATTACCCGTGAAACAGGAGGTGGGGTTATGCAACTGAACCGAATCAATGCTCCGGACAGTGCAGTTAATCTTATTGACTACGAGGCAGCCTTATTCGATGGAGTAGATCCGCAGTCTGACTACTTCAGCCAGTTCAGCCCACAAAGAAATTTGCAGCCGACCATTACAGTTGGCGTGCAGGCCGGCAGTCTTTGCCAGAATACACCCATACAATTCTATCCTATCATCGACCCGCCAACGGCTATTCCTAGTCGCGTTTTGTGGGATTTCAGCTCACTGGGCATTCAGTCAGAACAATTTGCACCCATCATTACTTTCGATCAGGCCGGGCCACTCACAGGTTCCGTGTCGGTAGAAATTAACGGACTCACCTATCCGGGAGTCATTACGGGCAATATTGAAGAGAACGATTTACAGCTTTCTTTACCAGATACTACCATTTGTCCCGGTGAAGTCCTGACACTCGATGCTGAACCACAAAGCTCAGGTGGTGGAGGTGGTGGTGGCACCGGAGGAGGTGGCAGTGGAGGAACCGACTCCTATGAATACCTCTGGAGTACGGGTGAAACCACACAAACCATTGATGTAACAGAATCAGGCGATTACTGGGTAGTTGTAACCCCTACAGGTGGTGGCTGTCCGGTTTATGGTACAGGAAGAGTAACCGTTTATGGTGACGAAGGACAAACGGCCAACATCTGGTATTTCGGGAACGGGGCCGGCATAGACTTTAATGAGGAAGAGGGGCTCGATCCACCTCCGCGAAGTATTACAGAAGCCCATGCCATGAATGCTCCCGCGGGGACATCCACCATATCAGATGCCAATGGCGATGTCCTGTTCTACACCAATGGAACCTCTGTCTGGAATCGTGAGAACGGCAAGATGCCCAATGGATCAGAAATAGGCGGAGATAGCACGGCTGTTCAATCCGTGATGATTATCCCTTTACCGGAAGATGAAACCATCTACTATGTCTTTACTACACAAGAGGTCTATGGAGAAAACAGCTTTGAGCTGAAGTATGCGATTGTCGACATGAAGGCAGACAATGGACGTGGTGATGTGACCCTGAAAGACATTACACTCTATGCCAATAATACAGAAAGACTGGCCGCCTTTGAGGTGGGTGGTGGTTTCTGGCTATTGGCACACGAATATGGCAACCATACCTTTAGGTCCTATCCGATCACAGTCGATGGCATAGGTAATCCCGTCCTATCCTCAGCCGGAGGCATACACACCTATAACTTTGCCAACACTGCCCAGACAGGAATGAAATTCTCTGCCGATGGTCAGCGCATTGCGGTAACCATTGCAGAAGATACGGAAGACTATGTCGAACTATTCCGCTTTGATCAAACCACTGGTGAGGTGTCTGAATTTGAATATAGAATCGATTTGAATGAAGGTGGACCGGCCAATGATGAGGTTTATGACGCCCACTTCTCTACCGGGGGCAATAAGCTCTTTGTGACCATGAACAACCGTTCAGGTGGTTCTCCCGGAGGTCGGGTATTGGAGTATCGGGTTGATTCCTTGTCGACAGAAACTACCCGTCTGGCTTCCAGAACTAATATCGCGGCCAGCTCAGGATTGAATGTCAACTTTGGCCAGATTCAGACCGGCCCTGATGGAGGATTATATGTTGCCGTAGAAAGCCCAGGTAACCCTGGCGCTTCAGCTTTTGTAAGTCAGATCAATGCCAATGAAGATACAGCAGCCTTTTCGGCATTAACTCCTCAAAGTGTATTATTGACTGTTGGAAATTCCCGACTAGGCCTACCGAACTTTGTTCAAAATAACGCCAATCCTCAGCAATTGCCGGGTATGAGCGCTCCTGATGAAACTTGTGTGGAGCAGAGAATTGAAATGACCGGGTCCGGTACTTCAGATATAGATATTTTCGTCTGGTCTATCACTGACCAGAGCGATAACAGCACCATATTCAGTGCCGAAGGACAAGACACGGCTTATGTCTTTACAGAAAGTCAGGCCGGGTTGTATAATATCTCACTCAACATTTCGAACCGTTGTGGCTTTGATACAACACTGGTTCAACCCATTCAAGTATTAGGGACACCAGAGACTCCGACCATTCCTCAGGCCATTGCCTTATGTGAGGGAGATACTCAGACATTGGATGCCCGTCAGGGGCTTCCTAACGATCCGACCTTGACTTATGAGTGGACTGACAGCCAGGGCAATGTGGTTTCCACAGCGCAGACCTACACCGTTACTCAGCAGGAAATCTATACAGTTACTATTTCCAATGCATTGGGCTGCAGTAGTTCGGGAGAAGTATTCGTGGGGCCACCATTTGAAATACAATTACCCGAAGCCTCTACCATATGTCAGAATGCTCCGCTGACCTTAGATCCACAGGTAACGGCTAACAATTATATCTGGACTGTCATTAATCCTGACAACTCTACTACGACCCTGCCGAACCAGCGAAGGGCAACCGTAGACAGCAGTACACCAGGAGAATATCTCTATGTCGTTTCAATTGAAGACCCTATATCCGTGGGGTGTTTCGTGAATGATACTACGAGAGTAACAGTGAACCCATTAGCTCAGGCTACCGCCCAAAACATTATTAATCCTGCCTGTGGTGCTACCAATGGTAGTTTCGAACTTAACCTGACCAGCACCGGAAGTTACAGCTACACGGTAACGGGTAATTCAGCAGGTGTTGTGACACAGGGGTCAATTAATGGACCAACAACTCAGTTGATCAACAATCTGGGAGCAGATACTTATACCGTCACACTCACAGATAACAGTAGTGGCTGTGTAAATACAGTCTCCAATATTCAGGTGCAGAATGACCCTCCGGATTTCACGATTAGTGCTGTAACTCCGACAGATGCAGATTGTACCAATCCTACCGGAGCTATTACCGTGTCTCTGGATGCCAATGTTTTCCCAATTACTTATGTATTGACAAACACCACTGATAATACTTCAACATCTGGAACAGTCAATGCTGCTATTCCGGCCACCAGTTTTGATTTTGAATTGAGTGGATTGAGCGCTGGAACTTACAACCTGGAAATTACTTCAAGTGGAGGCTGTGTTCAAAGCCAGACCGGTATTGTCATTAATGAGCCTCAGCCTGTTGATCTGACCACCGAACCTTTCGTTGAGGAGTGTGCTGCTACAGCTACCTTAACCGCCACCTCCACCACAGCCGGAGCTACTTTTAGCTGGACAGGCCCGGGTGGATTTGCTGCGGCTGGTGGTACAGTGAGTGCCCCTCAGAGTGGTACTTACACTGTGACTGCTTCAGCACCTGGCTCATGTGATGTGACACAAGATGTCGTGGTAGATTTGACCATACAGCCCATCGTTCAGATTAATCAGACTGGCGATGTCTGTGAAGGGCAAATTACTTTAGAAGCCGAAGTACAAAACCCTCAGCCGGGTTCAACTTATACTTACAACTGGTCTAATGGAGCTACTACCAGAAGCATCACCGTTAATCAATCGGGCACCTACACGGTAACAGCAAGACATGCCGACAACCTGAACTGTAATGGCAATGCGAGCTCGACTATTACTATTCCTGATGAAATTGAAGCCACATTGTCTTCAAGCCCGGCTTGTGATGATGGCGCTCCTATAACACTCACTGTGGACGTAACTGCCGGAAGCCCGAATAGCTTCACCTGGACACTTGATGGTCAACCGATAGCACAAACGGGAGCTGTAATTCAGGTGACGGATGAAGGAGCTTATACAGTAAACATCAGTAACGGAACCTGTTTTATTGAAAGAAGCATTAACATCAGAAGACAAGCTATTCCTGAAGGCCTCTTACCAGAGGTTGACTACTACTGCGCTACCAGAAGTAACAACCCGGTACTCCTGGCTGGCAGAGGTTTTGACACTTATGAATGGACACTCGATGGTCAGCCGTATCCTCAGGGAGGTCAGACACTGGAAGTGATGGGGCCTGGCGAATATGTGGTTACCATGACGACTGCTATTGGTTGTGTGAGAACAGATACCGTAACCATCATCGAAAGCTGTGATCCGGAAATCATTGCGCCAAACGCTTTTGCACCTAGCAGCCCGGAACCCAACAATACCTTCTCAGTATTCCCTAATGACTTCGTAGACAACTTTGAAATCTTCATTTACACCCGTTGGGGAGAGCTGATTTATCAGAGCAATACACTCGAATTTAAGTGGGACGGTACATTCAATGGCGAATTGGTACCGTTAGGAACTTATCCTTATGTGATCAGATTCACTTCTAGATTTGAGCCGGAACGTGGCGTATTCGAAAGAAAAGGTGCCGTAGCGGTAATCAGATAAGAGCATAAAAAAGGGCTGTTTCAAAAGCTAATCTTGCACATCAACTGAAGGCAAGACTTTTGAGACAGCCCTTTCTTATTAAGCTTTTGTAACTAGGCTTCTAATGCCGCTACTCCCGGCAACTCCTTACCTTCCATATATTCCAGCAAAGCACCTCCACCTGTTGACACGTAGGAAACATCATTTCCATAACCCAGGGTATTCACAGCGGCAGCTGAATCGCCTCCACCAATCAATGAGAAAGCACCACCCCTGGTCGCTTCAACAATAGCATCAGCTACGGCCTTAGTGCCCGCGGCAAACTTAGACATTTCGAATACTCCCATTGGACCGTTCCAAAGGATGGTTTTAGACTCCTTGATGCTTTGGCTAAATACCTCAGCGGCTTCCGGTCCGATATCAAGACCCATCCAGCCATCAGGGATAGAAGTATTCATGCAAATCTGAATATTTGCGTCATTGCTGAAAGCATCTGCGATAACGGAGTCGATTGGCAACATGAGATTTACACCAAGGCTTTTGGCCTTTTTGATTAACTCATTGGCCAGATCAAGCTTATCTTCCTCTACCAGCGAATTACCAATTTGCCCGCCAATAGCCTTAAAGAAGGTATAAGCCATACCACCACCAATCACCAGGTTGTCTACTTTTTCCAACAACCTTTCGATGATGAGAATCTTGTCAGAAATCTTCGCACCACCCATAATGGCCGTGTAAGGCTTTTGTGCATTGTCCAGCACTTTCTGAGCATTATCCAGCTCAGCCTGCATTACAAAACCACAACCTTTATCTTCGAAATACTGAGCAATGATTGAAGTTGAAGCATGCGCTCTATGTGCTGTTCCAAAGGCATCGTTGATATAAATATCACCATGAGCCGAAAGTTTCCTGGCAAAATCCTCATCACCCGCAGTCTCTTCTTTGTAGAATCGCAGGTTTTCCAGCAGCAGGATGTCACCCGGTTGCAATTGAGAGGAAAGTGCTTCCGCCTCATCACCAATACAGTCAGTAGCAAACTTAACAGCTCTACCGAAAACCTCTGACAGATGAGCCACCAGGTGCTTCAATGAAAACTTATCTTCTGGTCCCTCTTTAGGGCGTCCCAGGTGAGACATGAGTACAACCGCACCACCTTCATCCAGGATTTTCTGAATAGTAGGAACGGCTGCTTTTATTCTTGTATCGTCTGTTATATTAAAATCACTATCTAAAGGCACATTGAAATCCACTCTGATGAGTGCTCTCTTGCCTGAAAAATCAAAGTCGTTGATGGTTTTCATAGGTCAATCTTTATTAGCGGTTGCTCTTTTTATTCTGTCGTTAATCGCACGTCCCAAACCATGGTTGGGCACGTACTCTGTGAGTATTGTTTTAATATTCGGTTTTTGATCCAGCAATCTCAAGGCTGAGAACAAATTTCTCGCAGCTTCATCGAGATTAGCACTTTTAGACAAAACCACCTGATTTTCAGCCGGAATGTCTTTCAGCATTGTATCAAAAACAATGGTTCCAAGTTCAGAAAAATCACTGACCCTGGTGAAGTCGAACCCATTAATCAATTCAATCGATTTACCGGGTGAGTAATGGCTTTTCAACATGCCTGGTGCAGCAGGCGTAGAACTGGAATGTTCATTGACTTCTACTTCTCCGATCAGGGCTTCTATGTCTTCCACGGCCAGGCCTCCCAACCTTAAGACACGCGGTTTTTCATGAAGAAAGCTAACAATGGTAGACTCTACTCCCACCCGGCAGGTACCTCCATCGAGGATATAACTCACCTGATTGCCCAATTGCGCCTCAACATGTGCTGCCTCTGTGGGACTGACATAACCGAAAGGATTGGCACTTGGAGCGGCCAAAGGAAACTCAAGAGAGGCCAGCAAGTCTAAAGTAAGTGGATGTGAGGGAACCCTCACAGCCACAGAATCAAGACCTGAGGTAACCAAATCGGGCACAATCGCCTTTTTCCGAAGCAGAATAGTCACCGGACCTGGCCAGTAATTGGAAACAAGCTTTTTAGCTTGCTCTGGTATTTCTTCCACAAATTGACTGACCCTTTCCAGGCTATTCACATGAACTATCAATGGATCGAAAGAGGGTCTGTTCTTGGCCTTGAATATCTTGGCTACGGCTTCTTCATTCAGGGCATTAGCCGCCAGACCATAGACGGTCTCGGTTGGAATAGCCACTAACTCTCCTGCTTCCAGGAACTGTTTAGCTTGTACTATGTCAGTACCAATTTGTGCCACTATTGCATACAATTTTGAGCTACTGCCTCTGCAGCGCCCTCAAAGTTTAATTCCTGAGCCTTTGTCAGATACTCACAACCTGTAGTTCTGTTATTCAAAGCTACTTCGGCCAAACCCAACCAGTAATAAGCCTCTCCGTATCCCGGATTCATTTCAATGGCCTTTTTCAGATCATAAATAGCGTCATCTGAATTATTAATTCTCAACTCAGCTTTTCCCTTGTTCAAATAGAGTAGCGCATTATTGGGGTCCATTCTCAGCGCAAATTCAAAATCGAAGAGTGCGCGGTCAAATTCATTGTACTTGAAGAGTATTGCTCCTCTGTTTACATAAGCGTCTACCACATCTGGTTTCAGGTTAATCACATAGTCATAGTCCAGCATGGCCTCATTATCTCTTCCCAGGATTCTAAAGGCATTGCCTCTGTTAAAGAAAGCCTGGTACTGAGTGGTATCAACATTGATGGCAGTGGTGAATACTTCGATCGATTCGTCCAGCTGCCCGAGCCTCAACAGGGCCACTCCTTTGGCATTCAGGGCCGTGTAGTTTTCCGGGTTCTTGTCCAGCGCAGCATTGAGTTTTTTAACGGCTTCAGGATATTGCTCGGTTGCCATCAGGTTTCTTCCTTCTTCAACCAGTTCTTCTTCAGATGGAGAACAGGCCATAAAACCCTGAACCAAAATAAAACCAATAATAATTCTGCTAATGTACTTGCCCATAGTTCGTGTTTGAGGGCGTAAAGATAGCAGTACTAAAAGAGTTGGGAAAGATTAATTGCGTTGAAGAATAGCTCGCCTTACTTCACTTCTTCCTTTATAGGTGACACGAATCAAATAAATGCCGTTAGATACGGGATTTCCATAGACATCAGTACCATCCCAGAAGAATTCATTTTCTCCAACAAAGCCCAGATTACTGGTTATAATCCTGACCTGACTTCCTGATGAATCATAAATCCGGATCACCACAAACTGAGTTTCCGGCAAGACCAGTTTAATACCTACCTGATCTGAGAATGGATTCGGGTAAAGGCTTTCAAAGACAAAGTCTGATCCCACATCCAGCGGTTCTTCCGGAGTAACATTGGGCAGTTGGGTGGTGTACATACCATGACCATGAGAGGCCACTACCATTTTACCGTCAAACCTTCGGTAGTCTATCATGTTAATCACTGACTTGCCAATGACATCGGGAGATTCTTCGAACCATATCGTATTGCCTCCATCAATAAGCAAAGATGAATACAAGCCTGTACTAGTAGCCGCAAAATAATGACTACCTCCTTCAACCGGCACAATGGTTACCCATCTGACGGAAGGACCATTCCCTGAACCATCAGGGTTCTCTTCCAGATTGCCAGAGATATCCTGAAAGGTTTGCCCACCATCAGTACTTCTGAAAATACTCGGCACACCGTAGTTGGAGAAAGAAACCACCAGATGGTCTGCATCGGTAGGGTCTACAGAAATATTGCGGATGTAGGCGTTTTCAGGGAAGGCAGCACTGGTTATTTCAAAGACATCATACACATCTGAATGTGCATTGAAGACTTTAAAAAGCTGACCATTAGAGGTACCGTAGTACACGATATTCCTTGGCTGGGTAGAAACCTCCACTGCTGAAATAATTCCCTGATCAATCTCGGTTCGATCCAGGCGAGTCCAGTTTACCCCAGTGGGTGTTTGTGACCCGGAAGGGATTTGTGAAAGGTTCCGGTTGAACCAGATATGATCTCCACCAGCCAGGTACATGCGGTTGGCATTATTTGGATCGAGAATATATGGATTCACAAAAAGGTAGGGTTGCGAGGGATCAGAACCTCCACCAATGGGATCTACTCTGGCGAAAGAAGTTAACTGTCCCTGTGCATTGAAAGTCAGTCTGTAAATCTGAGAGTTTTGGAATGACATGTAGTAGTAAACACCGAAAGGAGTGGTTTCTACAAAGCCACCATCACCCCCGATAATCCCCAGACCATTGGGGCCCTCACTAAAGTCAGTATCAAAGGTGAGAATAGAGCCATTGTCCTGTGTACCACCAATGGCAAAATCATCTTCAAAGTATTGGCTATACCCGGCCGAATAGAATTGGGTGGTCACAAAGCCATTGTTGAGTGAAGTGTACTCTACTTCATCCGCCAGGTTGTTGTTGGTTAGGAAAAGCCCTCCGTCATTGGCCGAAATCATCTTATTCGGATCGGATTGCAGGAAGAGAATGTCATGCTGATCAGGGTGATGTTCCGGATAAAGGTCAGGCTCATTCTCTCCATCATTCGGGTTATAACCTCCTATCCAGGTGGTATTTCTACGGCTTGAAAAGCCATCTGTTGACCGGTAAAGGTTGGTTCCTCCGATGTAAACCACATTCGGGTCGTTCGGATGAATACCTATGGCCATATTATAAGAAGACTGTGATTCAAAGGCTTCGATATCACTGGAACCGTCAGGTACATTGGTAGAGAAACTAATAGCTCCTGAAGTGACCGAATATCTCCAAAGTCCATAACCTGCACTTCCCCGGTCGGCCAGAAAATAGGCTATCTCCGGATTAGTCCTTGAAGTGGTGATAATGATTCTGCGGCTGAAAACATTGGCCAGATTCAAGACCCTGGTCCAGGTAACTCCATCTTCTGAGCGATAAACTCCTGCCAGAGGTGACAATGCCTCCGGGTCATTGGTGGCAGAGCTTAATGAGGCATAAAGCACACCGTCAGCTGCCCGATGAACATCGGTATAAAAAACTGACTGGATATTATTCAAATCGGTACCAGCCGGAGCTCCCAGTAGATCGGCACCTAATACTGTGGTCCATGACTGGCCTCCATCGGTTGATTTCACTATTCCCCCAAATACAGCAGCATAAACTTCATCCTGTCCGTTGTTGAGCCCGGTGGCAATGTCCCAGACATATTGAAAAGGTGAACCAAATGAGCCAGGTGAATTGATTTGCGTGCTGGCCAGTGGCTGCCAGGTTTCACCATTATCATTTGTCTTAAAGATACCATCACCGCGGAAGGGTGCTCCCGGTGCTCTGGCGGAATTCCCCACCAACTCACCAGTTCCATAATACCAGGTATCCTCTTTGCCAGGTCGGGTATCTTGTGCAATAGCCGTTACACCCTGCACCTGACCGGCCTCTCCTTTTCTCGACCAGGTAGTACCCAGATCAGTAGATTTCCAGATACCTCCGGATACCCCTCCGGCCAATAGAATATTTTCATCACGAACATCCATACCCACGGCACGGGTTCTTCCCCCGATATTATAGGGACCAATTCCCTTCCAGGTATTCATTTGGGTTTGCGAGGCACCTGCCTTTTCAAAACGGGTACGGAGTATCTCGTTTTGAAACTCTACCTGACGGGCATAGGTCAGTTCCTTTCTTCGGATGTCTTGTGGCACGGACCCGGAGACCGGATCGACAATCATCTGCTCCTCATAGTCTGCTCTTGACTGCACATTCCCTTCCTGAAAGAAAGAGGATTCAGGGTTTTCCAACTGAGGAAGCTCCTGATGTGCCGGAATAAACAACAAGCCTGTGCAAACCAGAACGTAAACAACAACTGAACTGAGTAGAAGAAAGGAGAGTTTGGCTTTATTCATCGGTTAAATATAACGCTGGTATTGGCTCAGAGTACAGTCAAGTCTTATTAATAATGCTTAATTCTAATGTTTTGTTTACCATTCTCTGAATAGAGTCATTGGCTTCTGTTAAGTTATGCACTTCCTGCAATTCAATCCACTTCATATCTTTCGCTTCATGGTTAAATTGAAGAGCCTCTTGTAAGGTAGCTATGACCAGAAACCTAACATCATAATGATCATGAGCCGGAATACCCTTACGCTCAGGAATCAAATGAATGTCTATATCGAAAATTTCCCCGTTGAATAGTCTTATGTCCGTCAAACCGGATTCTTCCCTAACCTCTTTCAGGCAAACATTTTGAAGATTGGCATCTCCATCGGCATGCCCTCCCAGTTGCAACCATCGGTCGAGCTTAGCGTGATGGGTCAGCAGACAATGGGTCATCTCAGGATTAACGATCCAGGCAGAGGCTGTAAAGTGAGCATGTAGCAGGCTTCTTTCGAAACAGTTGTCGTGGTGATCAAGCAAAAAAAGCATTCTTTCACGGAATGCCTTTTCTGATTGGTTCATCGGCTCATAAGCCGATAATTGATTTCTTAATTTCGTTCTGTCAGAGTTCTGAGATAACGACATTGGCTTTATTCAGCTTTTTAGGTTCCAGGTCTGAGATAATCTCACCTCCTCCGGCATTGGTTTTATCTCCCTTAATTACTTTGACATAATACTCTTTCTTGTCGAGCTTTTTAAAAGTAACGATGCCTTTCTTATTGGTCATCATGGTTTCCTGAACCGGATTGGTTTCATTTCTATAGTCGTTGGCGTTGGCATAAAGGGTCACCTTGGCCCCTTCCATGACATTCCCCAACTCATCTACTACGGTTATTTTCAATTTGGTATTAAAAATCTGGGCCTGGGCCTCCTGCTTCAAGCCGAAAGCTGCCACACTGAGTAATGCGATTAGCAAATACTTTCTCATGTTTTTCATGTTTATGATTCAAAGACTTTATCGAGCAAATCCTGAAAAGGTTCTGCTACTGTATATTGACGATCCTGGTAGACATTTGCCATGAATTTTATATAACTGGGCTTTCTGTCTACATCAATCTTTTCAATCAGTACGTTTCCGAATCTCTGATTGACAAGTTGACTTTCCAGGTCTTCCGAAATAGGCTTCAGATACCATTTCTCGATGGTTTCTTCATGATTCTCCTTATCCAGAATTCTCCGGTCACCCTGAGCCAGTTTATACCCGTTCTCCAGCACTTTATCTTTCAGGTAGTCAAAAATATTTCTGAAACTTTCTTTTCCGATAGCCTGATTATAGCTCACCGCAAAGCCATTGGCATATTTACTATCCAGCAAATGCACATCGATTTCTGAAAGTATGCCCTGCTTTTTGAGGTAGTAGCCTCTTTCGATTTCCCGAAGCAGGTCACTCTTCTCTGTCCCAACCAGCCAAAGTTCATAAGCCTCCAGCTCCTTCTCAGATCGCTCCAGCATTTCATGAATATATGCGGCCTTCGAAGCTTGCTTCCCAAATAGTTTCCCTACTACATCATCGAAAAAACTCATGGCCCAAAGGTAAGGATTAGGCAGAAAGGAAACGACTTATTTATGACTTCTGGAAAGCTTTAGGTAGCCGAATTCATTGTAGTGTAAATCGCCATGATCTATCAATTCTGAGAGTACTTCCAGAAATATAGATTTGTCTGAAGGGTCCAGTATTTTGATCAGTTCCTCTTCATTGAGGTCATCATCCTTTTTCAGCAACTCAAGTAATTGCTTTTTATAATGCGAGCGGTGATAATCGTCCTTTTCATGCTTATGTCTTCTGAGGCAGTTATCGCATACCTCACAGTTCTGGTAACCGGTTTCACCGAAATACTCCAGCAATAAACGGGTACGGCAGACCTCTTCTTCGTGGAGATAGGAAATAACCGCTTCCATTTTCCCCATCTTCGACCTGCGTTTAGACTGAAGGGCCTTCTGGTCAATGGCTAATTGATCAATAGCCTGTTTCGGAGTAAGAAAACTGAGCTGTGGCAACTCTTTCTGAGGAACATACTCAACCACCTCACGCTGATCCAAATGGCTTAGATTGGTTCTCAGCTGCTGCACTGAACTGCCCAGCAAAGCCGCCAGGTTATTTTCCTGAAGCGTGACTAAATTCTGATATAGCTCTCCGCCATGCAGTCTGAGCAATGCCTTAATGAGTGGATCGAACTGTGCATTGGCTATCTGAAACTCATACATCTTTCGCTGGTCAATACTGAACCTGAGTTTACTCGGACTGAAGAAGGCTTCGGACAAATGAATCAGACCTTGCTCCTGCAAAACTTTCAGGGCATTGAAGATCTCCAGCGGATGTCTTTGGAAGCGTTTGGAGAACAGCTCAAAGTCGAAGTCAAAGCTTTCCTGAGGCCAACTCCCCACGGCCAATTGGAAGTAATTACCCAGCATTTGGTAAACATCCCTTAGCGTATCCACATCAGGGAGAGACTGCTCTGTCTTCTTTCGTAATCTTTCTACATCCGGCTGATTGCAGATAAGTACAGCAAAGGCCTTTTTCTCATCACGCCCGGCTCTTCCGGCCTCCTGATAGTAGGCTTCGAGATTATCGGGCAGGTCCATGTGAGCCACAACTCTCACATCAGGCTTATCGATTCCCATACCAAAGGCATTGGTAGAAACAATGACCCGGGTTCTGTTATGAATCCAATCTTCCTGTTTAATGGATCGCTCCTGAAAAGTAAGGCCGGCATGATAGTAATCGGCAGATATATGATTTTGCACCAGCATTTGGGCGACCTCTCTGGCGTGTTTACGGGTACTTACATAGACCACAGCCGAGCCTCCCACCTTCTGCAAGACTTCCAGTAGCTTTCGCTCTTTATGCTCCTCAAAACGAACTGAGTAGGACAGGTTCGGTCGGGCAAAACTCTTGGTAAAGATTTGTGGATTTTTAAACTCAAGCTTCTCCTGAATATCTTTCCGCACTCTGGGAGTGGCGGTAGCCGTTAAAGCCACCACCGGAGTTTCGGGCAGCAAAGTTCTGAGTTGAGCAATTTCGAGGTACGCTGGTCTGAAGTCGTAACCCCATTGCGAAATACAGTGAGCTTCATCGACTGCCAGCAGACACACCCCTCGTTTATCAACTACCTTCCTGATCCGCTCTAGAAAGAGCTCCGACTTCAGCCGCTCCGGTGAACAGTAAAGAAATTTAAGATCAGAGTTGGCCGCATTATCCAGCAGATAATCAATTTCTCTTTTCCCTTGCCCGGCATGTAGGGCTGCTGCTGAGATACCTCTTTTCTGTAGCTGTGCTACCTGATCTTTCATCAGGGCGATCAGTGGGGAAATGACCAGGCATAAACCTTCCATGGCCATGGCAGGCACCTGAAAGCAAATAGACTTACCTCCACCTGTTGGCAGCAAGGCCAGTACATCCTGCTGATTGATGACAGCCTGAATAATTTCTTCCTGCAAAGGACGAAAGGCTTCATAGCCCCAGTACTGCTTCAGGATGTCAATCGGCTGATTCATAAAGATGAAATTATCAAAAACAAGCTAACCAACATGCCACTCATTGAAATCTGTAAAAGCTTAGGCTATAAAATGTATTGCAGGAGGATGTAAACCAGTAGTAATAATGAGAACATGGCTCCATGCGGTAACATGACATGGTGCCAAAACATGACTCTGAATAATCTCTTCAATCCACCCGAATGATACGATGAACTCCAGGAAGCCCCAATCTGCAGGTTATCAATCGAGCCGCCCTTTTCCCTCATAAAAGCTTCGATCTCCCAAAGCCTTTTGTAGTGGGCATACTGGAAAGTCTTCCATGAAGCTTCGATAAGCCAGAACATGAGACTGACCAATGAAGCAAAGAGAATGATCATCCTGTTGTCAGTAAAGGCGCTGGAACCTGCTATGGCTCCTGCAATAGAGACACTCCATGCCTTTATGGTCAGCGATTTGGAGTCGAAAGACTCTATGACAGACTGTAAGTGAAAGTACTCCTTTTCGATGGAGTCATATTTCTTTTGCGTGTTGTCCATTTTTGACCTTTGTTAATGGTTTACCAGCTGGGCTTTTCCTTATTGAGGAAAGCTGCAATTCCCTTCTGACAATCTTCAGAAGCACGGGCTTTAGCATTCTGCTCAGCAGCATAATCCAGTCCTTCTTCCAGTCCCATTTCCTGTACCGCAGCAATCATTTGCTTGGTGAACTGCATGGACTGACCTGAGTTCTTCTTCACCAGCTTTCTGGCAAACTCACTGACTTTTTCATCAAGCTCATCGGGCTGAACCACATGATTGATCAGGCCGAAGCCTTTCGCTTCCTGAGCAGTGATCAACTCACCGGATAGAAGCAACTCTTTGGATTTGCCTTCACCGATTTTTCTTAACAGGAAGACCTTAACAATGGCAGGAATAAACCCGATACGAACTTCGGTGTAACCAAATTGGGCCTCCTCAACTGCAAAGGAGAAATCGCAAACAGTTGCCAGACCACAACCTCCGGCAATGGCATGTCCCTGAATTTTGGCAATGACTACTTTAGGATGAGTATATATCTGGTAGAAGAGTTCCTTTAAATGACTCGAGTCGGCCAGGTTTTCCTCATAAGTATTTTGCTGTAGTTGTTGCAGGTAGGCAAGATCGGCACCGGCACAAAAAGCGGAACCTCTGGCAGCCAATACAATTACCTTGACTGAGTCATCTTCGGCTGCTCTGGCAAAGGCCTGTTTTAATTCACTCACAACCCGTTCATTCAGCGCATTGCGCTTATCAGGCCGGTTGAGTGTAATAGTGCCTATTCTATCTTTTACTGTGTATTCAACAAAGTTCATTTTCTCCATAGACTGCTAAAATAGCCATTGAAGGCGACAACATGCATATTGAGGCTTTTTTCCTTTGCCAGTTTCATCAAAGTATTTTGTGTCCTGTAGGAGTTAGTGCGATCCACAACGATTTGGCCGGAATGGCTGAAGGCCTCCAGTTCCTCTTCATTTTCAATGGCATTATGGGAAATCACCAGTACATCAGGAACAATGGATAAGGCTGATTTACTGCGCACCTTTTTATTCAACCAAAGCACTGACCGACCATGAATAACAGCCAGCTCACCAAATTCAAAGCTGGTCTTCACTATTGGCAGGTTTTGATCGTCTACGGCCTGCCCTGCCAATAGTCGCTTACCGGAAAGATTGAACTGCTGGCTGGCCTTATCTGCAAGAAAGGAAGAGTCAGCGATTAGGCTGAAGTTAAACCCGGACCTGAGATCAATAGCCGACTGGCCCGAGACATCGAGCACACTGACTTCATAAGTGTTGACATATTCCTTCCAATGAGAAATTTGGGAAACAGAAAAGGCCAGGGCCAAAGCGATGGCATACCTCAGCATTTGCTTTTTCTTGTTCACCCAAAAGGCAATAAGAGCCAGTAACAGAGCATAGATTATCCAGGTATCAGCAATGGAAAAGTAGATCCCTTCAATCGTGCTACCCGGGAATCGGCTCACTCCTTCCACTGTCTGATTAACCAGAGTTACGAACCACGTCAATGCCTTCCCTATCCAAAAGTCCAACGCAGGTAGCCAGGAAAGGGCCAGCAACAGAAGGCCACAGGACAGTATGGCAAATGCGGCCGGAATAATAAAGAGGTTGGAAATAAGAAAGTAGCTCGGAAACTGATGAAAGTACAACATACTCAAAGGAGCTGTAGCTAGTTGAGCTGCAATAGAAACACAAGTTATCGCCCAGGCCTTATCCAGCAACCAGAACCGGGGCTGCCAGAGTTGATAAAGCCTCGGCTGAAGAAAAACAATACCAAATACAGCCAGAAAAGAAAGCTGAAAGCCCACACTCATAATCAGGTAAGGGTTATAAATCAGGAGCGCGAGGGCAGAAAGTGCCAGGGTATTGTAGATGTTACCTTTCCTGAACAAGGCTCTACCCATGGCCACAAAAGAGAACATAGTTACTGCTCTAAGAACCGAAGGAGCCAGTCCGGTGAGTAAGGCATAGGCCCAGAGAACCGTCAGGCTGATGAAGAACATGGCCCACCTGTATTTTCTTTTATGCCAACGTAAGCGCTTGAGCAGCCAAAAGAGCATTCCATAGATAATTCCCACATGTAAGCCTGAAACGGCCAAAACATGCATTGCTCCGGTAGCGGAAAAAGACTGAATGAGCTCATTATCCAGATCGTCCTTCACTCCCAATACCAAGGCCAGAACAACGGCTCCCGCTCTTGGGTCAGGAACATACTGTTTAATCAGGCTCACTGCTTTCTCCCTGATATCAATGGCCATTTCCTCCAATTGGTTAGGAGCTTCATTTCCGATAGGCTCAAACTCATCCCCTATAAATTGCTGATAGCGGATATTTTGATAGGCCAGGTAATTGGCATAATCGAAAGCTCCGGGGTTGGCGGGAGGTTCAGTGGTTTGAGGAGAGCCTTTCACCCAGATCAAATCTCCGTACCGCAGACTCTCTGCCAGCTCCTGAGCAAAATAGGCATTGACCCTGCCGACCGCTGAAACCCAGGAACTATCGCTATATACCTCATAGACTTCTATCACGGCCCTGATGGACCTGGCCTTTTGTTCTGGATCGGAAATTACCTGCGCCTTATAAGCCAATATTTCATGATCGATCGAAGAATCTTCTATCAGAAAAAAGTCAAGCCGATAAGCTCCCAGGTTAAACAACAGCAGAAAGCCCAACATGGCCAAATAGCGCTGGTTGCGAAGTGAATACTTCCGCATAAGCCAGAGATAAACCAGAAACAGAAAACCTAAAGCCCAAGCCGGCAGCATGACGGTTTCGCCAAGGTAATGACGACTGACAATGCCCAGAATAAAGAAAAGGCTAAAACGAAGGAAGGGATACCGCTGAAAGATCATGCCTGTACTTTTGCAGATTGAAAAACTTTTCAGCCCCTTTATTAACCACTGGTCACACTTAAAATAAAGGCAACGATGGCTTTATGCTTTCATCAATTTAGAGTTTTTAATTCAGGCAAAAAAACGATGGAACTCTTTGAATACCTTTCAGGCAATCCTACTTATAAACTGGATGCGGTGATGAAGGAATACACACTTCCTAAGGGTTACGCGATCTATACTCCCGGTGCTTTCACTCATTACATCTATGAGATTGTACATGGAGCAGTGAAGTTGGGGAGTTATGGCCATCATGAACAGAAAGTAACCTACGATGTACTGACAGCTCCGAATACCTTCGGCAACCTCCGGTACCTGGATGGTCAGTTCTTCGAGTTTGCTGAATCCCTTATGCCCACTAAGATTCGTGCTTATCAAAGAGATTTTTTCAAGAGGATCATCGTGGAAGATCATTTCGCTTCCGAGTGGTTCAACAAAAGCGTGGTCAGAAGATGGTGTGTGGCGGAAACCCGTTTGTTCAAAGTGAGGGCATTGGATAAAAAGGAGAATCTAAAATCGGTCATGAATGAGCTAAACGTACAAGTTGTTGATGCGCATGGCCGGCAACGAACCTTGCTGGACGAACTCAGTATGCAAGACCTTGGTGATTTAACCGGTATGACCAGACAAACGGTTAGCACCCAACTCAAGCAAATTGAAACAGAAAGGGTAAAAGCACGTGCCATATAGCACTCTATGCTTACCCTTTCTTCCATTACCTTTCTTTCTCTACCTAATCCTGTTTAAGAATCCCAGGTAACAAAACGCCATCAGGTGCCTCGAAATCCAGGCCCAATAGCGCAGCAATTAATGGAGCCACATCTTCAAGCCCCATCACATGTACAGTTTTGCCGGTCTGTACTCCGGCACCGAAGGCCACAAACCCTGTCTTGATTTGTTCAAAGTCGGGGAAGTATCCGTGGGTTCCTCCACCACCAGACACAACATCATTTCCTCTGGCTGAAGAAGACATGGCTACACCAGGAATAGGAGCTATAGCCAGTGCCGCATTAGGGTCGGCACCCACCTCTTTCAGTTCTTCGCGGCTCACTACTCTGAAGAGCTTCCTGGTCTTCTCTGGTAGGTTGGCCAAAACCTCCTGCACTTTAGATACAGTAGCTTTATCTTTTGGATCTTTCAGGTGTAAAAAGGCTGCTGCTCCTGATGTATGAAAAGCTGCCTTCCACTCTCCTTTCATCTTATCTGCTGTGATTAATCCGGCCTGTGCCAACCAAACATTAGGGGCGAGTCTTGTATGTACATCGACAAAGCCATGGTCGCCTGTGATGATGATTGTTGTCCTTTCTGAGATTCCTGCGCGTTCGGCTGCCTCCCATATCTTACCAATAGCCCTGTCTGCCGCTGCCAGAGCAAAAGCTACCTTCTCCCCTTCTCTGCCTCCTTCATGCTGAAAGTGATCTGTTGCAATAAGGTGGAGACTGATGAAGTTGGGCTGATACTTTTCCAATACATAGGCAGCCATTTCCCCCGTTCTGTCTTCACGGTTCATATAGTCACCATTGAAAGTGCTTTCATTAAGTTTACCGGTTACTTCCAGTTCCAATTCCTCCAGAAATCCATTAGGAACATCTTTGTCCCGCATCGGTTGAATTCGATTATAGCCACCTTCCAGATACCAGAATTCCGGAAGGTTATAGTCTATAGGTGCATCGACAGAAACCGGCCAAATGAAAGAAGCAGACTTTAAGCCCTTTGCCCTCACTGCGTCCCAAAGCGTAGGCACCTGAATTTGGTTCTCATACCAGTACCAGGCACCCGTTTGTCCATTTATTTCAAAAGGAGAATTGTAGTAGATACCATGCCGGGCAGGTTTTGCTCCCGTCACCAATGTGGTGTGCGATGGATAAGTCACTGTAGGGAAAACACCTCTGACGCCTTCGGCTTTTACCCCATGCTCAGCCATCCACTTGAGATAAGCAGCAGGCCATTGAGTTTCCATATAAAAATCAGGTCTGAAGCCATCTATTGAAACCAGAACTACATGATCTGTCAACCTCTCCTGAGCCTGAGCTACATTCAGCCCGAGGCATACTATTACGATTAAGAATGCTTTTTTCATAAGTTTTTATTGATGTAAAAAGCAGGTAGCCACCAGAGACTACCCGCTTAACACTATGAGCAGAAGATTACTGTTTATTGTCCAAATGTATATTTAAGGCCTAACTGAAGTCTCCATGGGGTTCCTCCAATAGGTTCATTAGCCGAACCTGTTTGTACCGAATAATTATAGGCGTTGGTATTAGGATCGAAACCTGTGATTCGCATGATCTCACGGTTCCTGCCATATTCATGTGTATTTCCTTTAGACTTATTCAGGAAGTTGGCAAAGTTGAACAGGTCGGCAGAGAATTCCAGTCCATGACCTGATGGCAAACTGAACTTCTTGATCAATCTCAGGTCCACATTGGCGAAGAATGGATTTTCACCCGCATTTCTCTCTGCGAATTTACCAAAGCTAGCCTGCAGATAGTCCTTGAAATGCTGAGGCACATCCGGATCGTTTAATATCTCCATGTAGCCATTTCTTACTGCTTCCGGGGTACTTGGATCATTCGGATCGAAAATATATGCCTGATCATTAGACAGGTTAAAATCACCATTCGCACTACGGTTATTATTATCTACTACAAAGTTGAATGGTGTTCCACCTGTTCCCGTAATAGTAGCTCCTAACACAAAGCCATAGAATGAAGGAGTAGCTGCATTTACCACAAGCTTCTGCTTGAAATTATTATCAGAGAAACCAAAGTTCAAATCCCTTGGATCACCCTCAACAGGTAGGAAAGTAGAAGTGTTAGCCACACAACAGTTATAAGAGGAGTTGTCTCTTGCTCTGTTCCATGTAAAGCTGGCATTCACATAACCATCTTCACCCACTCTGGCCGAACCTGAAACAATAATGGCCTGCTGCTTAACAATACCATCTGATTCCAGTACCAGAGTTCTTCCTACCTGATCAGAAATTCTACTGTTCGTCCAGTCAGTAATTCCACCTGATGTAATGGTATTGGCCGGAACAAATACCTCTCTTCCCTCCGGAGTAACGAAGTAAGGCTGTGTCACCAGGTTAGCCTCCTGATAGACATAGTTGTTAGTGGTTTTGCTGGCAATAAAGTTGACGGAAATCGAGTAGCGATCATTGAAGTAGTGGGTATAGTCCAGGTTAAACTTGGCTATGGTTGGTACTTCGAAGTCATCACCCACCGCATTGATTGTACTAAATGGTGTTTCACCAGCCGGCACACCAGGTACAGTACCCGGATCGTTTCTATAAGCATTAAAATCGGGTGTTGGCACATTGGCACCAGTGACATCAATGGCCCCCAGTAATGTTCCTGAATTCTGGATGTTATTCACCTGAGCATAATAGTGAGGCTGTGAATTGAAGATACCTCCCCCAACTTTGATCACATCAGTATCTTTGCCACCTACATTCCATATGGCCTGAAGTCTTGGCTGGATATTGTCTAAATCCTGAGGCTTATTATCAGTTCTGATACCAAGTTCGCTAAACACTACAGGGTTGAATTCGGCAGCATCGCTGAAGATAGTTGCATCCCATCTCACTCCTGCAGTCACATCAATATCGGGGTGAACCTTAAACTCAGCCTGGGCAAATAATGAAAGATCATAAACCGTCTGCTTCACTATTGGTAAACCTTGCAAAGGCACTTCCCTGGCATAGCGGCTTGGTGTTAGGTTTTCGAAATCATCCAATGAATCGAAAAAGAACCTTCCGTTTTGCTCATTAGAGAGCAGCGTTTCCAGGTAGGTAATCATATTGTCTGTGCCCACTGTGAAGTTCACCTTTCCTTTTGTCAGGTAAGCTGTATTGGTAAACTGAAGCTGGTTCTCAAGGTTGGTCTCAGGTGTAAATCGCTGACCTCCCAGTTGAACGGTAAGTGTTCTGTTAGAGCCATTCGGCAGAACGGAATTCACATTCACAATCGCTCTTGGAATGTTGGCAGAAGGTAACAGTGGACTTGTCTGGAAAGCTCGCTCAGCATGTTGATACTGTATCTTAAATTCATTGGTGAAATTCGGATTGAATGCAGATCTCAAAGAAACTCCCAGGGTATTTTCCTGTGATTCGAAGTCAGACCAGCTTTCTCTTACTTCAATGCTTGAGTTATCACTGGTATTAAAAGGGTTAAACCATTTGTTATAGTTGTTTCTGATGGTCAGTCTGTGTATATCATTCAACTGCCAGTCTATTCTGGCAAAGAAGGTGTTGGCCTTGGAGCTTCTTTCGAATTGACCTACTTGTTGTTCATTGGACAGACCATAGCTTGAACGGGCAATCTGAAGGAATCGATCGAGATTGGCCTGAGTAATTCCCAGCCTGTTCTCATCGTCAGCAGTTCTGATATCAGCAATAAATAAAGGGTCGGTTGCATCCTGCTGCTCATACACAGCAAAGAAATGCACTTTATCCCTGATAATAGGTCCGCCTACACTTAGACCATACTGAGTATTGCTGAACTCTGCATCTCTTGGGTTCTCGCGAATATCCAATTCATTCTGAAGGTTTTCATTACGATGAAAAACAAAGGCACTCCCGGTAAATTCATTGGTTCCTGACTTTGTAACTGCTTTAATGGAACCTCCACCCTGACGTCCCTGAGTTACATCATAGTCATTGGTAGATACTTCAAAGGTTCTGATTGCTTCTTGTGAAATAGTATAAGGGCCACGACCAATCTCCCCAGCGGTCAGTGTATTTCTGGCATTCAAACCATCGATAGTAATGTTGGTAGATGTTCTACGCTGTCCTCCGAGGTTGATTCCTCCACCACCCTGAAGTGGCGACAGGCTGACCAGATTGGTAAAGTTTCTTCCTTCTGAAGGAAGGTTCTGAATCTGTCTGGCATCAATCAGGGTTCCTTCTCCCTGTCGGTCGATCGAAGTTCTCAATTCATTTGCTTCTACCACGAAGGTTTGCATCTCGGTTACCGACTCCACCAGCTCAAAGTTAATTTCCAGCTGATCGCGCTGGCTAATAGAGAAGCCCTCTTTCTTTTGGGTTCCGTAGCCTACAAAGGACACTGTAATTTCATAAGGTCCTCCCAATGGCACTTGTTGAAAACGATATTCGCCTTCTGCATTGGAGAGTGTTCCTGTCTGGAAACCGGTAGCCGTATTCTTCAATAGTACAGTCGCCCCCGGTAAGGTAGAAGAGTCATTGGTTTTAATCACTCCTCTGATATTAGCGTCTGTTGCCTGAGCCATTATGTTCTGGCAGAAGCCAGTAATGACCAAAAGGAACAACGCTAAAACGCTCGTTCGTAGTTGGTTTGGATAATTATCTAGTCTCATAAGGATAGTATTTGGACCAAAACTATCCTGAGCTCATCAGCCGGGTTTGTTAAAAATTAACAATGCCGATGCTATTAACATAAACTTAAGAATACATGCATTATGATTAATGCAGTGATAACCTTTGAGTAAAATCCAGTTGATGATTTGCCTTCCCGTATGAATCAGGAAAGCTCCGAATCATGTCTGACCTTCTTCTGCATTTCGAAGTGATCAATACCTACTTCATCGAATATTTCGCCCACTTTCTCAAAGCCAAAGCGTGAGTAAAGCCCCATGGCGTCTACCTGTGAGTGCAGGTAAATGAGCGTGCCTTCCGGAAGATTTTCCTTGTCGAGGTATCCGAGAACGGTTTGCACCAGTCTCTTACCCACTCCGAGACCACGGAATTGATCGAGCACGGCAAAGCGCTCAAGCTTGTAGCCCTTAGGGGTAACTCTAAAGCGACTGGTTCCTGCAGGCTCTCCCTTTACATAGGCAATGAAATGAGTCGACTCATCATCAAATTCATCGAACTCTTCCTCTTCAGGACAATCCTGCCCTACGATAAAGACTTCTCTTCTGATGTCGAAAGCAGCCTTAAGCTCCTCCTGATTCTCGATTTTCTTTACTCTGATCACTTTTCTTTGTTGGTTTGTCGTATGCGTTTATAATATCCTTTACCAGTTTATGTCTTACAACATCCTTTGTATCCAGCTCTACGGTAACAATCCCCTTAACCTTGCTCAGTAAACGAACCGCCTGCGCCAGTCCCGAATGCTGATGTCCCGGTAAATCGACCTGAGATTTATCTCCGGTAACAATCACCTTCGAGTTAGGCCCCATCCTGGTCAGAAACATCTTCATCTGCATAGAAGTGGTATTCTGAGCCTCATCGAGCAGTACAAAAGCATTATTTAAGGTTCTCCCCCTCATGTAGGCCAAAGGAGCTATTTCAATAATGTTATTTTCCTGATAGAATTTCAACTTTTCTGATGGAATCATTTCCCCCAGAGCATCATAAATGGGTCTGAGGTATGGATCTATCTTTTCTTTCAGGTCACCGGGTAAAAACCCGAGGTTCTCTCCGGCTTCTACGGCCGGCCGGGTAATAATGATCTTCTGTACTTCCTTGTTCTTCAGGGCTCTTACCGCCATGGCTACAGAGATATAGGTCTTTCCAGATCCTGCCGGACCAATCGCAAAGACCAGGTCATTATGGTGTACTGCTTCTACCAGACTCCGCTGGTTTCTGGTTTTTGGTTTAATGACATTGCCACGATTGCCATATACCAGTATATCATCGCCATTGTCTTTGTCGAGATAGCTGATTTCGCTTCGGACATAAGACTTTACACTTTCCTGCGTAATTTTTCCGTACTTATGGTAATGCTTAACCAGCGACTGAACAATATCATTAATCTGTATAATCTCCGAAGCACTTCCCTTAATGAGTAATTCATTGCCCCGAGAAACGATCTTACTTTTAGGAAAAGCCGAGGCTACTTCCTTGATATTTTCATTTCCTACACCGAGGAAATCGACCATTGTAATATTATCTAGAGTTATTAGTTTTTCTACCAAATTTCAGATCCTTCTAAATGATTGTCTAAGCTTAAATTTTCGATAATTTTGCTTTCACTAAATTATAGAATTAACGCCAATAGTCACTTATGACCCTTATCACTTTCACATCAGATTTCGGACTGAGTGACCATTATGTGGCGCAATTTAAGGCGAGAATCTTCACTGCATATCCAGAGGCCCGAATAGTTGATATTTCGCATGAAATAAAGGCCTTCAACCTCGCCCACCTTTCTCATACCTTAGGTTCAGTCTTTCGCGACTTCCCTAAAGGTACAGTGCATTTAATTGGCGGAAGTTCCCGACATGACAATCAAAGTGACTATTTGGTCGCTCAAATTGACGGACACTTGTTTGTTGCTCCAGATAATGGGGTGCTCAGCCTGATCTCTGATCAACCGATTCATGAGGTTTACAAACTACAGGCTGAGAAGAATGCATACCGGGAAATAGCCCTGGCCGCTGCCCGTCTGGCAAAGGGTGACAGTCCTGATCAGTTGGGTTCAGCTACCACTGAATTCAAACAATACCTGAAGAGAAAATCGAGGGCTACGAAGAAAGAGATTTCAGGCCATGTTATTCATATCGATCATTTCGGCAACCTGATTACCAATATTGAGAAAGTGGATTTCGATATCCTGAGCAGAGACAGGAACTTCACGATCTACTTTGCCCGTGAAAAACAAAATGAAGTACAGCGGCAAATGACGGAAGTCGATCCGGGGGATGTTTTCGTCATGTTCAACAATGAGGAAAAGCTAATGATCGGTATTAATCAGGGAAGCGGTACTCAGTTATTGGGGCTGGAATACGATAGCCCTATCACCATTCAATTTGAAGACTAATGCTGGTAAGAATTGTACGAATGACTTTTCAACCGGAAGAAACAGCCTCTTTTCTGGAGCTGTTTCATGCCACTAAAGAAAAGATCAGGGGCTTTGAGGGCTGTCTGCACCTGGAGTTAATGCAGGACTATAATCAACCGAATATCTTTGTTACTTACAGTCACTGGACTTCTGAAGAAAGACTGAATGCTTATCGCCATTCTCCACTCTTCGAAGAGGTGTGGAAAGCGACCAAAGCTAAGTTTGCCGATAAGCCCATTGCTTTTTCTTCGAGAAAGATGGTTGAGGTCTAATTCAATTCCTGTTTCGGGCGTCATTCTGAACTCGATTCAGAATCCTTTTATTGGCAGTACTTAGGTGCGGAGCCTGAAATAAACCTGCCTGCCGGCCAAGGCAGGTTCAGGGTGACGATTACATCAATTTTCCTTTACCTCAAGGTTGTTTAATAAAAAATCTTTATTCATTTTTGCACACCCAATTTCAAGGAGGAAATATTCTCCGAATGCCTAGGTGGCGGAATTGGTAGACCTGCCTTTGTCGGCAGACAGGCGCGTTTCCAACGCGTGAGTTACGGCAGCAGGAATACTAACCAAAACTGAAAGCATTAATTGATCAGCCTAGGTGGCGGAATTGGTAGACGCGTTGGTCTCAAACACCAATGCCTTCGGGCGTGCCGGTTCGACTCCGGCCCTAGGTACAAAAGCCTCGACTCAGTCGGGGCTTTTTCTATTTGTGCCATGCTTGCCAGTGAATCTACCAACCCTTTAATGTGAATTATTGAGCACCCTCCACTAAAGTGATAATGGAAAAACAAGATATCGCTTCTACGAAGCTCCGGGGAGATTGATCGATAGGTTCTGTTTATGACATCAGGCTACGCTGTAGCCTAATGTTTCTCCTTCCATGCAGCTCCAGAGGAGCTAAATGTTATAACAGCCCAACATCGAGATACCTAAGAGCTCCAGAGGAGCGAGATTTGCAAAAAATCTTAAATTGTCTCTAGTCTTGAATAAACACATGAAAGAAACCTCTTCCATCAACTACTCCAAGGTTATCAAAAGCCTTTACATTATCGGGGCACTTTTTATCATAACCTACATAATAACCCTTTCCATTAACCTGTCTCAAGAGTCTGCAACGAAAGCAGGAAGTATAGGAGATGCATTAGGCGGGCTTGCCAACCCATTCATAGGAATCTTAGGAGTGATTGCAACTTTCCTTGCCTTCTGGGTTCAATTTGAAGCGAATGAAAGACAAAGAAATGACATCAAGCAAGAGCGGTTTGAAAGCAAATTTTATGAATTACTTAGGCTACATAAAGAAAATGTTAATGAGATAGAGATTCCTGCTGCTGGGTTAAAAGGTCGACCTTGTTTTGAATTCTTTCTCAAGGAGTTCTATGGTCTCCATTCAATAGTAGAAATCGTGAATATCCGGGAAGGTAATAATGACCTTTCAGAAAAAGAGGATACGATAGAACGTGCTTTTGATCTATTCTTTTACGGTATCACGAATCAAGCAACCTCCAAATATTCCAATTGGAAAGAACAACAATACGATGGCAATACACAACTTATCTTTGAAAAGGACAGTCATCAAATCTAGGACACTACTACAGACATATTTACCAGATATTAAAGTTTGTACACACTAGTGATTCAATTAAAAGTGAAGAGAAAAAAGTCTATATCAAGACACTGAGAGCCCAATTATCAAACTTCGAACAAGCTCTTCTGTACTTTAATTCCTTTTGGGGGCCTGGCAAAAGAATGTGGTTTGATAAAGATAAGAAATCGGGGTATGTAGCCCGATATATCTTGGAATACAAACTAATCAAAAATATACCCTTTCACTTAGTTAGCTTCACCATCACTCCCTCCATAAAGTTTAAACAAGAACTTCAAAAAGCACACCCGGAGAAGGGTGACAAATGGTTGAACATAACACTATTTGACGCTTTTGAAGAATTAGAAAACCTCTTGTTTTCCTGACTCTACCTAATAATCACAATCTTGCCGAAGTCATTATTAAAGGCGCGGTCTTTACCCGTGCCACGATGGCCAAGGTCTTGTCCATTCGCTTTCACTTGCACTCTGTAGATATAGGTGCCATTGGCGAGGATATCTCCAAATTCATCGCGACCATCCCAGGCATACTCGGTAATGTTATTTCCCACACGGACCGGACCAATTTCGTCCTGCGTAATCTCCCTCACCAACTTGCCTGATACAGTGAATATCTGAATCTTGATCTGGTCAGGAATCTGATTTCCGGTAAGCGTAAACACAAACCGGGTACTGGTGGAGAATGGATTTGGATAAGGGTAGAAATGCGTAATGGTTGACTCACTCACTACCTCGAAAGTAATTTCATATGGTCCCACACCTGCCAGGTTGCCGGAAGCATCAGTGGCATTCACCTGCAACATGTATTCACCATCTTCCAGCTCATCGGGCTGAAAGGCAATCTTAAAGTTGTCATTCTCTGTGGCCGGAGTAAAATTCAATCGACCATCAGAGAAATTGATTCGTTCCAGGCTACAACCTTCACATATTTGTCCCAGGAAGATATCGATACCGGTAGTATCCGTCTTAAAGAGATAAGGGTTGTTGTCCCGTAGCTCGATCTGTACCATTGGGGTTGGTGAAACAATATCTCCATCCACAATATAAACCCCATCGAAAGTAACATCCATCGCAGGGTTCACCTCGTCTCTTTTGACATTAAGGAATTCATCCAGCCTGATTACGTTGTTGGTGTAGTATTGCTCTATCTCATCACCCGGATTCACAAAGATTTCAAAATCATTGAATCCCAATTGACCTTCCGTGGCAATAGGTACAGAAAAGTCGACTGACTCTCCTGCTGCTACCAAAGGAATCTGAATGGTATTGGTAACGATGTTACCTGATGTCTGATTAGTCAATGTATACCTTACACTTAACGGCCCCTGGAAGCTGTAAGAAGAAATATTGGTGAACTTGAATAATGCTTCAAATGGCTCTCCATTCTGAAGCTCGATGCGCTCATTCTGATCGTTTTGCAGGGTAAGTACTCCTTCCGGAACTCCCTGATATGAAACAAACCAATTATTAAGTTGTGGTGGAGTGGCTGAAACCCTGTCCTTCGCGCTAAGGAACAGTCTGACATATGGATATTGATCCGGATCGATACTGCTCATATCGAGTTCATCGATATTGTCCAGAGTGAACAAGGTAGTTTCAGTTCCGTCAATGGAACGACCACGCACTTCAAATACTATTTCATCTTCTGAATCATCCACCGTAAATCGCTTGGAAAGCTGTCCCCACTGGCTTACCGGACCAATTACCGGGGAAATAACTGAACCACTATCTGTACTGGCAAAAATGGAGGTCTCAAATGATATCTGGGTTCTGGTGGCATCGGTTTGAGAACCGGCTGGTACTCCTTTAATCACTTCAGCCGAACCAAGGCCTGCTCCTTTATTCCCAAAAAGAATCAGCGGATCACCAGCTGTCATATCCTGCAAAAAGAATCTGGAAGCCCCCATTCTTTCAATCTCATCTTTAACATTGTCCGACCAATCGTAGCTCACTTCTCCATTAGAGAAAATAAGCACAAAGTCTCCAACATTCACCCCGTCAAAGTACTGTTTAATGAGTAGATCATCTCGGGCAATAGTAGCATCATTCAATTCAGCTGCCGGTATACGGTTAATAATTTGCGGAGTGACACCACAACTCAACGGGTCCTGTGTGTCAAACTCTATATCCGGGGTTCTCAACACCAGATAAGGCCTTCCACTGTCTTTATCGAATGCCAACAAGTTCAATGACTGAGGATCACAAGCTCTGTTTACTCCGGGGGCAAAAAGGGATTGTTCATCTACAAGAACTGTCATTTCTAATGGTTGTCCTCCCCGTGGGTGCTGGCTTCCATAAGTGACAATCTGAATAGGTGTCTCATTACCAGCAAATATCCAGCGATCAGGGCTTTCCTCTTTAGCAATTGAACTCAGGCTCAGGTCTCTGAACTGATCGAATTCGGTTTGTGCCCAGCCTTCTACACCATTGGCAATTCGGGTGAAGGTAGTGACCACCCAGGGCTGTGGATCTTCTAATTGACTCTCTTCAAAGATTGATCTCCAATAATATTGAATGGTATCATTGACTGTGGTAGGCAGCAAATCAACTGTCCAGCTCACCAATCCTTTTCCACTCAGGGTATTGGTTTGCTTCCACGGGCTATCGAATGTATCTACCGTGTCAATTTCTATGACAAAGGTTTCATCATTGGCTTTCAGGTTAGCCGACTGGGCTACCAGGTCAACAGTCTCCGCATCCAGCGTACTGAAATTGGCTGGTGCTGTATTGAAGGTGCCCGATGCTCCCAGGAAGATGGTTGCTTCTGCTGAGTTATTCAGTTCGCTTCCTTCATCTACTTCATTATCAAGGTCCAGAAATACCTCAAACTTATTGTCTCCGAAAACATCTAAACCCTGATTACTGATTTCATAAAAGACAGTATCGCGATTCCTCACCGGAGGGACTTCTATTTGCGGAAGTTCTATTACTGTACCATTCGGCAATGTTCTTCTCACCAAAACCTTCACCGGTTTATCAGTGGTTCTTCCGGCATTGTTTACTACCACCGCCAGATCGAAGAATGGTGTGGCAGCCGTTACAGGCAGTCCGTTGATAGACTGAACAGTAATATCTTCTTCTCTTACAATGTAGTCCACCTTATCGTGACCAAATACCGGAATGGCAGGGTCTCCCTGCATGTTGGATTGCTCAACCACGGCAAAATCGAACTCGTCAGGAGAGAAACCATTGAGTTGTTTGAGTATGGCTTGCTGCTGGATGTGACCCACTGAGGCCGTCATCCACAGGGTATCAGACAGTACTTCGTAGATATTTTCAGTAAACTCCTGCAGCACATTCGGGATTCCCACATCACTATGAGCCAGGAAGTTGATAGCGCCTTTGTCTTTCGCACCCATCCAGTTTTCACCAAATGAGTTATAGAAGAATATTTCTCCTCCACGACAGCCATTCACAATCATAAACGGATAACGCCCCTGGTTTTCATAACCATTGGCAGGGTCGGTCACAAAGCCTACGTCAATATCGGTGTACTCTGTTGAAGAGTGACCGAAGAAGGTCAAGACACCAACTCCATTATTCACTTCCTCAGAGATATTGAGGTTCTGAACAGCGTTGTTATTGGTTTTGGAGATATTGGTCACTGCTGCTCCGAGGTAATCCTCTTCAGCTATATCACCAAAGCCCTCAATAAACTCTCTGAATCTGAAAAGCTGATCAGTCGTTAAGCCCCCACTTAACTGAAGGAAGTTCTTGGTCCATGGAGAATCCTTGAGGCTTGCTTCTTTCTCTTTGACCTTATCCAGGTAATTGGCTACTCCTTCGGCCGTTGTCACAGACAGGCGACCTACTGGAAATGCCGGGTAGTGCTCCCTTCCATCCAGACCAACGGTATAAACCATATCGGAGCCGGGAGCCCCCATAGTCGGCACCAATTCACGGGAATTGATCGCTAATGGGTCGGGTAGTCTTTGCGTACGGTTGTCTACCCTCCTCGATTTACCCACAATAAACAGGTATTCAGGATTACCCTCCTGATAGGCCTTTCGCATCAGCCTTCTGATAGCCAGTGGAGAATATTCACCGTAGGAGAATTCATTGAAAAGATCACGAACATCAGCATAAAGGACCTTCCATGCACCACCCTCAATAGATTCTCTGTAGTCTACATATGCCTGAACCGGATCATCATAAGAGCCATCTACAGGTTGTTTCAAAAAGGAATGTGAAATGAGGATGTAGTTGAAATCAGATACATCATTGTACCTGAACTGAACCGGCTCTACGCTAGCCATCACCACATCGTCAGTATCTTTGATAAATAGTTTGGTCTCATTGGCAGAACCGGACAAACCTGCCACATAGGCTCCTCCGTTTAAATTTCCTGAAACGACTTTAGGATTCTGATAGTCAGTTACATCATATAAAGTTGCATTAGCAGGCGGATTAGCAATACTGAGTCTCCGGTTGTTGTTGCCTGGCAGAATGTAGAAATACTTGTCTGCGCTAAAAGCATCAATAGCGCGCGGATACCTCAGCCTCATATAGCCAATGGCCATATGATCCACAGGGTATTCGTCATAGCCAACAGTCTCCACTCTGAAAATCAGTCTGCCATCATCACTCACGCGATCCCAGTTGATCTGAAGATTTTCGCGGGTACCGAAATTGTTAAATGAAAGGGTGATATCCTGAACCAGGGGTTGAAGTTCTTCTCTGGCAGGGCCCACATACGTATTGGCTCTGTGCAGGGCAATATTGTTGAACCCAATGATCTGGAAAGTAAGCTCTGGTTTGGAAATATCTGTTCTTTGCCCGCTGATGCCATCAAAAACAAAGTCTCTGAAATTAGTACCATCGTTCAGTGTTTTGCTCGACTTGGTGATGACATTACTCATGAACATCTGTCCTACATCGTAAAGACTCTTCTTCACTTCCCCGGAAGGGTTACCCACCGGGTAATACTGACCAAAGCTGAATACCTCTGACCTTACCTGGAGTATATTTTCCTTATGGTAGTCTATGTTGGTGAGACTCGTTGGATCAATATTCTCCACCTGCATTCTTCGACCGGGCACTTCTCCTACGGTAAGGAAGAAAGCCGTAGTGTCCGAGAACATATTATAATACTTATGGATCTGATCGCGGGATCTGTAGAAGAGCTCAGTATCCTGGGTTCCGTCATTCTGCCTGCCCCAGAACTCTATGTAATCACCTGCATCGAAGGAGTCATCATCAGTACCCACCATTCTGATGGCCACTTCTTCACCCCGGTGAAACAGCTGAATAAGGTCTGGGTTAAGGTTGGTGAAATCAAATCCGGCATTCACCAAAGCCTGGTAAGTGACCCGATGGACATCATCTTTTCCGGTATTGATCTTATAATAAGACTGGCCGTAGTTGATCCACTCGTTACCAATTCGTTGAGCCCATGCCATTGGCCCAATCAAAAGAAAAAGAATGATCAGTTTACTTTTCACCTTTATCCCCCTTCTTTACAATTCTTCGTTTGTTTCTGGAATAGTTGCCTGGTAGCTTCTCTAATGAATACAGGATAGAGAAAACATGAGAATAAGGCGATTCGGCAACATTGCCTATGTCGGTCAGTGCATAATCAATAGTGAAGTCTTCCAGCTTCAAACCCATGCCTACGTTAGGCTGAAAAGACCAGAAGGTGCTTTCATTCAGATTATCTCCACGGCTAAAATCTTTGACTCGCTGAAAATTCCCGATGCCCATTCTGAAGAAGAACTTATCTTCATAATCGAACTCCGCTCCTACCTGTGGATCAATTGAACTGAATCCTGATTTGACCAGTACATTTCTGCGGCCGTCAAAAGTAAAGACCAGGTCGGCTGAGGCAAGAACATCCACCTTTTCTGAAATTCTGAAAGATCGTGATGCACCAAAAATGGCTTTAGGTAAAGTAATCTCAGTAGAGTTACCGGGAATCTGGTTGTTGGTTTGAGAGAAAATGGGTTGAAGTTGTTCTCTGTTAATCGTCCAGGTATTGAATGTGGTAGTGATGTCACGCAGCATCAATCCAAAGTTCCAGTCATTATAGCGGTACTTGGCTGAAGCGTCCATTCCAAAGCCCCAGGCATCGGCAAATTCCCCGATTTTCCTCTTGATGATTTTGGCATTCACTCCGAAGGTTAATCCTCCTCCCTCTACGAAGCTATCGCCTGAAATAAAGCTAACTCCACGGGCATAAGAAAAAACAAAGGCCACATCCGAGGCCGAAAAGAAGTTGATTCGGGAGTAGTCTATTCTTCCCTGATCATCGAACAAGAGACGCGTATCCGGAATATCATCAATCCCCAGGCGAATAATTGCCAGCCCCATGTGGCTATCGGTATCTATGGCCAAAGCCGCTCCCAGGTAATCGTAATTAGCTACTCCGGCAAAATAGGCAGCATGCTGAAATGAGAACTGATAACGGTATTCAATATCGGTAAGAGCGGCAGGATTCCAGTAGACAGAAGTAACATCGTCTGATACCGAAGTCATGGCATTTGACATGGCCAGTGCGCGGGCACCTACACCTATGGATAGGAATTCATTACTGTACTTAGGAGTACTCTGTGCCAGCACTCCATGTGAGGACAAAATAATAGGGATGAGTAACACCCCTTTAAATATGTATTCCGCGATGTGCTTCACGCTCATTGTAAGTACTACAACCCAAAATTAATTATACCTACTGGAAATGCAGCATTTTTAACATTCAACCGCAAGAAAGATTTTTTATTATTCAAATCCCCCTTTTTAGATAGAAAAAGCAGGTTTTTAGCTACACCTAGACAACAAGGTAATATTTTTTATATAGTACTATGCAACACATAGTACCTTCTTTCGTATATTTGCATGAGGTCTAAAACTTGAATAGATGAATTTGGAAAATACACAGGTGCAGATGCGGAAGGGAATTTTGGAATTCTGCATACTGCACATCATTTCGCGAGGGGAGGTCTACGCCTCCGATATGCTAGAGGAGTTGACTTCTGCTAAAATCATGGTAGTAGAAGGTACGCTCTACCCCCTACTGACCAGGCTACGCAAAGCTGGTCTGGTGGAGTACAAATGGGTGGAATCCAATTCCGGACCACCACGCAAGTACTACACTATCACATCAAAAGGTCAGGAGTTTGTTTCAAGTCTGGACAACACCTGGCAGGAACTGGTCAATTCCACCTCACAAATCATCACAAAAAAATCTAAGTAATGGTCATGAAGAAGAACATAAGTATCAATATAAGTGGCATCATTTTCCACATAGAAGAAGATGGTTACAAGAAACTGAAGGACTATCTGGACTCTATTAATAAATATTTCAGCAGCTACGATGATAGCGAAGAGATCATTGCAGACATTGAAAGTCGTATTGCTGAGATTTTCCTGGAGAAACTCGATGAAGAAGGCAAGCAGGTAATCTCCAATACCGATATCGATCAGCTGATCAGCACCATGGGTGTCATCTCTGACTTTGAGGCCATGGAAGAAGAAGATGATTTTGCAGCGGCAGGAGAACAAAAGAAAAGCTCTGAAAAGACCAAGTCTAAAAGTAAAAGCTCAACCAAAGCTCAGCAAGATGACTATCGTCCGAGAAAGCTTTACCGAGATCTTAACAATCAGATATTAGGAGGTGTATCTTCAGGCTTAGCCCGCTACTTCAGCATCGATCCATTATGGATTAGAATTGCTTTCGTATTGAGTTTCTTAGGTGGCTTTGGTCTTATCGTTTACATCGTTTTGTGGATTGTCATACCGGGCTCTACAGAATTGAAAGAAGATGACTCCATTAAGAAATTCTATCGGGACCCTGACGACCGGGTTCTCGGTGGTGTAGCATCGGGTCTGGCTAATTATTTCAAAACAGACACCATTGTATTCCGGATCATTTTCATCGTTTTATTTTTCGGATTCGGAACTGGTTTTCTAGCGTACATAGTCCTGTGGATCATTGCTCCACAGGCTAAGTCGCTTACAGATAAGATGCAAATGAAGGGTGAAAAAGTAACCCTGTCTAATATCGACTCGAACATTAAACGCAATAAGGAAGAAGACCTTAATCCTAAAGGTGAGGGAGCATTCACTAAGATTTTACTCTTCCCTTTCCGATTGATCGGCAGAGTATTCAGAGCATTA
The DNA here is from genome assembly GCF_965216855.1 of Roseivirga sp. NCBI lineage: Bacteria > Pseudomonadati > Bacteroidota > Cytophagia > Cytophagales > Roseivirgaceae > Roseivirga > Roseivirga sp. Next base: position 1,629,757 of record NZ_OZ244204.1, read on the forward strand.
GGTAGTGCCATAGCTCCTCTTTTACTCTTTATTGCTGCTGCCTTTAGAGTTTTCATTGGTAGTATCATTTCACTGGTCGGTATTTCTGTGATGTTCAGTCTTCTGGTAACTGCCGGGGTTCTACTGGGTATTCACGATGGAGAGTGGTTCAACTTTGGAGATGGCGATTTCCCTATCCATATATTCTATAATACAGTCCCTGAGATTGGAATTCTCTTTGCTTTCGCAGCAGTATTCATCCCTTTCCTATATGTATTCATAGCGGGGATTACCATTATCGCTAAAAGAAAGGTAATGAGCAGCTCTGTAGGCTGGAGTATTTTAGGTATCTGGATGATCTCTGTGTTGGGTACATTCGCCACTGTTCCGAATGTAATCAGAGATTTTAGGGAAGAAGGTTATCACGATGTTTCTGAAGTTCTCACCGTTGAAGCGGACACAGTTACGCTTTCTCTCAGAGAGTATAGTGAAAGCACTCGTAGCACTTTCCGTTTCAGAGACCGCTACGACAGATATGAAAGAAACTATAGTTCAATAGAGTCTGAGTTTACTGATCTGGACATCAGAGCCAGCAGAGACAACAGCTGGAGATTGGAGAAAAGAGCCACTGCCCGCGGTCGCAACATCGATGATGCCGATAGAAACGCAGAAGAGATTAGCTACAACTATCGCGTGAATGGAGATGAAATCGTCTTCGACAGTGGACTGTCTTTGCCAGACGATGCTGTATTTAGGTTCCAGGATCTGGCCATGACACTTTACATCCCGGTGAACCAGCCATTTAAGGTAAACCGTGATATGAGCAGATTAATGAACTACTTCAGTTATCGATATACCTGGTGGGAGGTTTACAGAAACACCTGGGCCTTCGATGAAGATGGCAGCCTGATCTGTCTTACTTGTGAAGAAGATGAACGCGAAAGCTCTTATGATGACCGGACGGATAGCCAATCTTATAATTTCGATGACTTCCAGGAAGTAACGATAGAAGCCAGCATCCCTGTGAACATCAAGTATGGTGAAAGCTATGAGGTGAAAATCACCGGATCAGAGAATAAGTTTGATGACCTGAACATCAGAAAGCAGGGCAGCAACCTCATTATCTCATCGAGTGTGAACAATTGGAGCGGAAATTCATTGGAAATTCAGCTACCTGAGATTTCGAACCTGAATGTTATTGAAGATGCTGATGTCAATCTCAATGGCTCTAATCTGGAAGACACCAGAATAGTGGTTCGCAACAATGGACGACTACAATTGACAGGAAGTCTGAGCAGCCTTAACCTGCGCATTATCAACGACAGCCGCGTAGATTCTGAAGCCATCATTGACAACCTCACAATGGAGGTAATGGACCAAAGCAGGTTTTATGGCTATGATGGCAGAATCAAAGACTGCACGATGATCGCCAACTCTGAAGCCAGAGTGCGACTCAATGTTACGGACTATCTGGGTGTAGAAGCCACAGGTTTTTCATCTGTCAGATATAAAGGTTCTCCGAAAGTAGACATCAAAGACAAATCTAACTCAGCCGTTATTAGCCAATATTAGGCTTATAACTCACTGAATAACAACACATTTATTACCTTTGCGTTGCACGCATGTCTGTCGAATAATATTTTTTGACAACGTGCGTGCAACGTTGTTTATCATTCTTGCATCTACCTTGTGTAGTCAACCAAAACATGCTTCAAATCAAAAGGTCAAAAACTGAAGAGAGGCTTCTAGAAGATTGCCGCAAAGGCGACAGAAAAGCACAAAGGGACTTGTACGAAAAGTACTCGGGCCTGATGTATTCTGTTTGTCGAAGGTACATCAATGAAGCCGAAGCCGCTGAGGATGTTTTGGTATGCGGGTTTATGAAAGTGTTCAGTAAAATAGACCAGTTCAAAAACGAAGGCAGCTTTGAGGGCTGGATTCGAAGAATAATGGTGAACGAATCACTCTCATACATCCGGAAGAACAAAAGCCTGTATATGCAGGTGGAGATTGAAAAAGCAGAACGTGAACCTGACTATACGCAGATTCAGGATCATCTGGAGGCCGAAGATTTAATGAAAATGATCAAAAAGCTTCCGGCAGGTTACAGAACCGTTTTCAACCTCTACGCCATAGAAGGCTTTTCGCACAAGGAAATTGCCGATCAACTGGGAATAAGCGAAAACACTTCGAAATCTCAATTGAGCAGAGCCAGAGCTCATTTACAAAAGCTACTGGTGGAGGCAGAGAATTATATGAATGATAAACTGATGACCAATGAAGGGTAATAGAATAGATGAACTCTTCCGCAATGGACTGGAATCGCATAAATCAGAAGTACCGGCAGGTGCCTGGTCTAAAATTGAGGAAAGTCTTCCGCAGAAAAATAAGAAAGGGGTCTATTTCTGGTTAAGCATCGCTGCTTCCATGATCTTATTGGCTACACTTGGCTGGCTAGCTTTCAGCAATCAGCAGTCCGAAAGCCCTGTACAGCCTAATGTCTTGTCAGAAAACAAATCAGAACCTGTTGAGTCTGTAAGTCCAAAAGCAGATACTAACCTTCAGGCATCTACTCCCGAAGAGAAGAAAGAGGAACAGGTAGATATCATTCAACCGGTAGAAGATCTGAAAGTGGACTTACCATCACTTGTGGCTGAAGAGAAGAATGAGGCTTACGATGATATCAATCAAGAGGTTAAAGAAGCTTTAACCTACAGTTCTGAAGATAGAGCTCAGTTAAAAATTGAGACAATCAGCCCCCTTTCCTTAAAACCACGGCTTTTAATAACTGACATTCGATCTCACAAAGCGATGATCAATACCGAAGCCTTTATGCAAAACCTGGTATTGACCGAAGAAGAGTTCAATGCTTTGGAAACAGAAGGAAGAAAGAAATTCGGCTTTATCAACAGTATCGTGTCAGTAGCTCGTGGTGTAAACAACGGAACGAAGGCCCTTTCAGAAATCAGAAAATCTAAAAACGAATTCGTCACCAATGATCTGAAGTATGGCACTAAAACAGATGCTACTACAGAGGGCAGTGAAGACGAAGATGAACTACAATTCAAACAATAGTCAATAACTCAAAATAAATCAGTAATGAAAACTACCTTAAAAACTCTCTCACTGATTGTGTTGGTCGCATGCTTAGTGAGCACAAAGGGATTTGCTCAGCAAGACGGTTTCTCGAATGAACTGCTTGTTCAATCCAACGTTTTGCAAAAGGGCCTGACTCCTTCAGCATCTCTTTCAACTTATGAACCTTCTCATTCACTGAGGATTGAAGACGAAGGCTTGTCAACATCTATCTCTAAGAGAAGAAGAAATAGCTGGAACACCAACTTCGGAATTGACAAATACTACCCGAGAAGAGGAACAGAAAACTTTGTGAACGTCTACGTTGGTCTGAATAACTGGCTGGAAGATGGCGACTTACCAAACAGTGATGAGCTGTACAGTCTGATCCCTATCAACTCATGGTACCTGGGATTGAACTTTGACAATGTGACTCATGTACTCGGACCGCTATTCCTTGATTGGGGTATTGGTGCCAGCATGCAGGACTATGCTTTTGAGAATACCAGAGTAGAAGTCATTAAGCAGGATGATGCTATCCAATTCCAGGAACTGGCAGATATTACCGGAAGAAAAAGCAAAATCAATGTAAGCTACCTGAACGTTCACTTTGTTCCTACCTTCTCTTTCGGCAGATACCGTGACTTCAGAGTAGGCTTTGGTGTCTATGGTGGATACCGCATCAGCAGCAACACCAAAATGAAGTATGATGATGCCAGTGGTGACAAGCAAAAAGACAAAGTCAACGACAGCTTCCATATCAATCCATTTAAGTATGGCTTCAGAGCTCAGATTGGCTGGGACTTCTTTGACATGTTCTTCAACTATGACCTCACTGAGTTCTTCGATGAAGACATCAATGCTCCACGTTTGACACCTGTCACTTTCGGTGTGATATTCTAAATCTTAACTCAAAACTTAAAACAACATGAAAAATCTATACAGACTAACCCTGCTCGCGCTGACACTGGTCATGTCTTCGCAAGTAGCACAGGCACAATGGCGCTGGACTCGTTACGGAGACTTTGAAAGGCTAGACACCGTAGTGAGCATTCCTAAGCACGACAGCAATAAACTTTACATATCTGACGATGACTTCTACCTGAGAATTGGCTTCCTTGGCCTCGACCTTGAAGTGGAAGACCGCTGGGGATGGGATTGGGACGATGACAGAAACTGGAGAAACAGAAGACGTCCTACCACCATAGAGTATTTCGAACAGCATGATCATGGTACGCTCAGAGGACTCAACTTTGAGTTTGGTTTCAACAACTTCCTGCAAGACGGTGAATTCCCTTCATCAAGTGATCTTTATCAGGTGAAGCCACTTACCTCAACGTATGTTGGCTTAGTATGGAATCATACGACATACGTTTCAGGTCCACTTTACCTGGACTGGGGAGCTGGTTTCAGCTGGTACAATTACAAGTTCGAAAATGCCGCCACAAGACTCGACCCAAACGGAGGTCAGTTAAACTTTATCGAAGCCCAGGGGCTTAACAGTGTACTCAAGAGCAAGCTGAAGGTGACCTACCTCACTTTTCAGGCCATCCCTATGTTCGACTTTGGTCGTGGAAAACGTATTGTCAGAAGGTTTGTTGAAGACGATGTTCGCGTAGGCTTTAGCTCCAGAAGAGGTTTCAGAATTGGTGTTGGTCCATATGTAGGCCTCAGACTTAACAACAAGGCTAAATACATCTATCGCAACGATGATGGACGTCAGAAAGACAAAGAGAAAGGTGGCTTCTTTGTGAATGACTTCAGATACGGGCTCAGGGCTCAAATCGGAATCAATGGTTTCGACATGTTCATGACCTACGACTTCAATGAATTGTTTGAAGAAGGAAAAGGTCCTGCATTAAACCCAATCACTGTCGGTATCTCCTTCTAAGAGAAATTACAACTCAAAATATCAGAAGGCTGTCTCAGAACTTAGTGTTTTGGACAGCCTTTTTTTATCTCGCTTCCATCCACTTTCTTTCCTCACCTTTAAGCTTGAGTAGCCTGGCGAAATAGCGGCCTGAAGGTCTATTAGCAGTCATGAGAATAAGGAAGATAGAGAAAACAAGAGCATACATCATATCTCCTTTTTCATAAAGACCATAGGCACCAATACCTGCTCCGATGGCCCAGAGAATATTCCTGTAAATAATAGGCTTCCTTAGCATTTTCAACTTGATGTCTAATTCTTTGAATGGCTCTGTTGCCTTTCGCATATCTCTTGCCCAGGTGGCCGTAGTTCTCATGATAATGTAAGCCGCACCAATAGCCATTACCCCATGAAACATCAGGTCAGGGTTCTCATAGAAGACTGACCTGAGCTCTCCCGCCTTTTCCTTTTCCAGAAACACCCAGCCAAAAGCAAGCATGGGTAGCGCCAGAAAAAGGTAAACGGTAGACTCTAAACGCTTGAAATAACTGTTTTTATCGAATTCGGGGTCGCTTAAATGCACTGTGTCCATATATTTGTAAAATTCAACAATTTGCTAACGAACGTTAGCCTACATAAATTAGGAGTGAATGGAAGTAATGGTGAAGAAATCGCGCAAGCAACAGATCGAAGAAAAAGCTACCAAACTGTTTCGCCAAAAAGGCTATGCCGCTACATCTATGCGTGACCTTGCTCAGGTATTGGGCATAGAAGCCGCCAGTCTCTATTCACACATCAAATCTAAAGAAGAAATCCTTCAAAAAATATGCTTTCGTATGGCAGATGAATTTTTCGAAGGATGGAAAGAGGTAGAACAGGAAAAAGGAAGTCAGGCTGCGCGTATGGAAAAGGCCGCTATAGCCTACATTAAAGTCATTACCAAAGATACAGATGCATCGGCCGTATTCTTTAATGAGTGGAGACACTTAAGTGAACCTCATCTCTCTAAATTCCTCTCTATGAAGGATGACTATGAAGGCAGGTTCATCAAAATTCTGAAAGAAGGAATGGACAATGGAGAATTCCATAAGGCCGATGAAAAGTTTATGATGCTCACCATACTCTCTTCTCTCAACTGGACTCATAACTGGTACAAGCCTACAGGTAACCTCAGACCTGAAGAAATTGGCAAGAAACTCGCTAACCTGATCCTGAACGGCCTTAAGAAGTAAGCCTATATTTTCTCCCACAAGCTATCTACGAATAGCTCTTGTTCATCTGTAAAGTGTTGCTTGATTCTGAAGCCTGATTCTTTGGCCAGCTTCTCAATCATCTGATAAGAATACTTCTGAGATACTTCAGTATGTATAGCTTCCCATTGATTTAACTCAAGCACATAATCCAATGCTTCAAATTTCACCTGTTGCTTTTCTCTACTAATGAGATAGCTGCGGGTCTCTCCACTCACTGGATCGTAAGTAGGGTAATGCTGAAATTTGTCGATGTCAAAGTCGGCACCAAGCTCATCATTAATGCGATTCAGCAGATTAAAGTTAAAGTCTCTGGTGACTCCCGATTTGTCATCATAAGCCGACAATACGGTTCTGGGGTCTTTCATCAGATCGAAACCGATAAACAACAGATCTCCTGGACTAAGGTTCTCCGAAAGCTTTTTAAGGAAAGCTGTACCTGGTTCAATTCCAAAATTACCGATGGTTGATCCCAGGAACAGTACCACTTCTTTTGTCAGATGATTTTCATTTAGTTCTGACAATGCATTGAAGTATTCTCCCTGTATATATTCAATCTGTAAATCGGGAATAGCCTCCACCATGCGCTCTTCGAGCTGCTGAAGTACATTTTCCGATATATCGATGGGACTATAGACAAAGTCAGCACCCACCTGAACAAAATGCTCAAGTAATGTTCTGGTTTTTGTGCCATCTCCAGCGCCAAGTTCTACCAATCTGAAATTGTTATCAGTACCCAGAAAGGATTTTAAAATCTCTGCCTTATGCTCACTAATAATCTGGTGCTCAGCTCTTGTGAGATAATACTCATCGAGCTCCATAATTTTCTGAAAGAGTGCATCTCCCTCAGCATTGTAAAAGTATTTGGAAGGGAGGCACTTGGGTGTTCTCTCCAATCCTTTTAATATTTCTCTGGCAAAGTCTTTCTGGACTTCCAAAAGTTGTTGTGTCATGTTAGGTGAATTGTGCTAATCTGAAACCCGTAAAGTGCCAACGCAAATTCGGGTGGAAAAAATTCCTGTAAGTAGGCCTGATATGGTCCGACATAGTTGCGAACGACCCTCCCCGCAACACCATCTGGTTAATCATGAACTTCCCATTGTATTCGCCTAAGGCACCATCTACCTTCTGATAATGAGGATAAGGCAAATAAGCAGAATTGGTCCATTCCCATCCATCACCATAAAACTGAAGATTACCTTCCTGACGTGGCATGGTTCTGAAATTTCGCTTGTCCATCAGGTTGGCAGACAACGGAATCTCTGGCACGAATTGTTTGCAAGCCACTTCCCATTCAAACTCAGTGGGTAGTCTCATGCCTTTCCACTTGGCAAAAGCATCGGCCTCATAGAAACTAATATGCGTAACAGGTTCGTCCGGATTCAACTTCTCCTTTCCTGCCAGTGTAAAGTAATACCACTCTCCTTGTTCCTTAATCCAGTAAAACGGTGCTCTGATATTTTCCTTCTTTACCCATTCATGGCCTTCCATCAGCCAGTGGTTAAAGTTTTGGTATCCTCCATCTTCAACAAACTCCAGAAACTCACCATTAGTCACCATTCTGTCCTGAATCTGAAAAGCCTCCACATATACCTTATGCTGACCTTCTTCATTATCGAAGTGAAACTCAGGTCCTCTAAAGCCTACCTCATAAAGACCGGCTTTTACATCAAGCCACCTTGTTTCCAAATCAGGCTGATAATCCATAACCTTAGCGCTCTTATAAACCGGATAAAGTGGATTGATGCCCAGAATGTGCTTAATATCATAAACCAACAGCTCCTGATGCTGCTGTTCATGATTAAGGCCAATTTCAAATACATTAAGTTGCTCTTCCGAGAGCTCATTGTTTTTGAGGAACTGAATCATGTGTTCATCCACATAATTCCGATAAGCCATAATTTCTTTCACCCATGGACGACTCAACACTCCTCTCTCGGCCCTGATCCATCTTTCCCCTTCATTTTCATAATAGCTATTGAAAAGAAATGGATAGTCATCATCGAAGAGACGGTAGTCTGCCACATCCTGCTTAAGAATAAAAGTTTCGAAAAACCAGGTGGTATGGGCCAGGTGCCATTTGGGTGGGCTCACATCAACCACCGGCTGCACTACAAAGTCTTCTGGCTGAAGGGGTTCGCAGATCTCGAGGGTGAGATTTCTTACTTCTGTAAACCGCTCAATGAGTTTTTGCTGGGATTGATTGATGGCGACCGTGGAAATATCCATAATGTGATTTAACGAATGTTCAACACAATCGCAAAATCAATAGTTTCGCCTTTTCTCAAATTATTCCGAAGACTTAGGCTTTGGAAATCCAGCTGACATTAGCCAATCTCAATCACCACATCATCAGTCAACGGGTGACTAACACATGGCAAAACATAGCCTTCATCGAGCTCAGCCTGAGAAAGTCCTTCGCTCTCATCCATCTTCACTTTTCCTGACAGACACTTTCCCCGACATGCTGTACAAAGCCCACTTTGACAAGAAAATGGTAAATCAATCATTTGATCAAGCCCTTTTTCAAGAATGCTCTCATTGGGCTCTACCTCATACTTATGTTCTTCACCATCGAGAATCACAGTTACTTCTCTGGTAATAATTTCTTCCTCTCCCTCTGCAGGAGCAGAAGCGGCTGAGTCAGTAGTAAAGCTTTCCTTTCTGATCAGATTTTCAGCTACCCCAAGATTTTTAAGGGAATTAATAGCGATATCCATCATAGGGCCCGGACCACAGATAAAGTACTCAGCCGAGGCATCGTTGATCTTTTCCTTAACCTGCTGAACAATTGATTGAGTCAGGTATCCTTCGAACTGGCCATAGCTTTGGTTATTATTTTCCAGCACATGAACTATCTCAAAATTGCTATACTCTGATGCCAGCATCTCTAACTGCTTCTTGAAGATAATCGAGTCAGCATCTCTGTTGGCATATAGCAAGGTCACCTTAGAGTCTGGCTCCTGGTCCAATGCTGATTTAGCGATAGACATCATAGGTGTAATACCACTACCTCCACCAATCAGAACTATGTTTCTTGCATTGGCTGATGAAAACTCTGTGGTAAAATTACCCAGTGGTGGAATGACTTTGATTTCATCACCTGCCTTCAACTGATTATTGAGATAGTTGGAAACTTTCCCCCCTTCAACCCGCTTCACAGCGACTGTAGGATTGGAATCTGTAAATGGGGATGAACAAACGGAATAAGCCCTTCTTTCTTCCTTTCCATCAACGTTCACTATCAAGGTAAAGAATTGACCTGCTTTATATTCAATCCTTTCTGATTCAGGATGCTCAAAATGAATAGACACAGCGTCTGTGGTTTCCCTCACTACCTCCTTCACTTTAAGGCTTATTATGCCTGTATTCTGCTTCTCTACCTTTTTCTTCTTTTTGAATAACCCAAATGCCATAACTTTCTTTATTTCTTCTTTCCAACCAAATGATTTAGAAAGGGTTTCATCAGAGCAGGCAAAAGTAAGGACAATCGTCTTAGAAACGAAGTAATTACCAACACATTGACCATGAATGTTGAGGTGGTGGAATCGGGATTTCTTATCTTTGCGCTTTCCCAAAAAACAATCGCTTTTCATGGAATTAAGCAGCTTAACAGGCATTTCACCGGTAGACGGCAGATACAGAAGAGTAACCGCTGATTTAGCAGCCTACTATTCTGAGTTTGCCCTGATCAAATACAGAGTAGAAGTAGAGGTAGAATACTTTATAGCATTGTGCGAAATGCCATTGCCGCAATTAAGCTCAGTAGAGACATCTGTTTTCGAAGGTCTGAGAGATATCTATCGCAATTTTTCTCTGGAAGATGCTCAGGGCATCAAGGAAATCGAAAAAACGACCAACCATGATGTGAAGGCAGTTGAGTACTTTTTGAAAGAAAAGTTTGATCAGTTGGGCTTAGAAGATGTAAAAGAGTTCATCCACTTTGGACTGACTTCTCAGGATATTAACAATACCTCTGTACCACTTTCACTGAAAAGAGGACTTCATGAAGTGATTGAGCCTGCTTTTCTTGAGGTAAACAACCTCATCAAGCAAATGGCGGATCAATGGAAAGACATTTCCATGTTAGCCAAAACACATGGGCAACCCGCCTCTCCTACCCGTCTGGGTAAAGAGATGGAAGTATTCTCCACACGGGTAGATGAGCAATTGGTCTATTTAGGAGATATTCCATTCGCTGCCAAATTTGGTGGTGCCACAGGTAACTTCAATGCTCACCACGTAGCCTATCCTGACAATGACTGGATAGAGTTCGGTAATGATTTCGTGAAAGACTATCTGGGACTTCACCGTAGTCACCCCACTACTCAGATAGAGCACTATGATCATCTTGCCGCTTTATTCGATGCATTAAAGAGGATCAATACCATACTTATAGACTTCTCAAGAGACATCTGGCAGTATGTGTCCATGAATTATTTCAAGCAGAAAATAAAAGACGGAGAAGTAGGATCATCAGCGATGCCTCACAAAGTGAACCCGATAGATTTCGAAAATGCTGAAGGTAACTTTGGAATTGCTAATGCTATCTTTGAGCACCTTTCTGCTAAACTACCCATCTCAAGACTTCAAAGAGACCTAACTGATTCAACAGTATTAAGAAACATTGGTGTACCATTGGGACATACTTTAATTGGTCTTAAGTCTCTTATCAAGGGAATCAATAAGTTAGAGCTTAACCAACAAGCTATTAATGCGGACCTGGAAGATAACTGGGCAGTAGTGGCTGAAGCCATTCAGACTATCTTGAGAAGAGAAGCCTATCCAAAGCCTTATGAGGCACTGAAAGGTCTTACCAGAACCAATTCCAAGATTACTGAAGATACGATCAGAGAGTTTATTCAAACTCTTAATGTAAGTGATGAGATCAAAGCAGAGTTAAGCCAGATCACTCCATTCAACTATACAGGCATGTAATGAAAAAGCCTCCCGGATAAACCGAGAGGCTTTTGAATAGACATAAGTCTACTTCGCGAGTTATTTTTGCTGAACTTCTATAACAGAGTCGGTTTTCGGATCATACTCCAACAATGGATTGTAAAGTAACTCTCTGTTCTCAAAGTCATACAATGTCAATGTTCTTAATTCATAGTATGCTACCCAATACTGCTGCAGCGCACTGATGTAGTTTCTCACGGCAGCATCCTTTGTTTCACGAGCGTTGTTCAACTCAAGAATACCCACTTTACCTGCCAGGTATCTACCATTGGTAATTTCAAAACCCTTGAGCGCAATCTCCTGTCTCTTCGCTGCAATATCAATCTGGCTTCTGATCTGATCGAAATTCCTTACAGCGTTAGATATTTCCTGCTCAAAATTCACCATATCCTGATCTATCTGGAACTGAGTTAATTTCAGGTTTTCTCTTGCCTGGTTCATACGTGCCTTGTTTCTACTACCATCCAGAATTGGAAGAGTAAAACTAAGGTTAACCCTTGAACCTGCTGCCACATTGTTGTTATCATAAATACCTCCGATATCCGTAACCTGAGCACTATTGTAACCAAATGTTGCTATTAAGTCAGCACTAAATCTTCTGGCCCTTGCCTCTGCTACTTGTCTTTCGGCATTTAATCTATCCAACTGAAAGTCAAGGTACTCGGCTCTGTTCTCCTTTGCATACCTCAGTGCCTCACTTGCCTCAATATTGAAATTGGGTACTTCAGATGGAGGAACCAGTTCCAGAGTTACATCGTCAGTTAAACCGATAAAAGTTCTTAATTCAAGTGATTTTGATTGAACATCAAGTCTGGCCTGTTGAGCATTACTTGTTGCAGTCAAAAGGTTTAATTCAGTTTGAAGTAACTGGTCTTCGGTAGAGGTTCCAATATTGTAACGACCTTGCTCAATTCTGTAGATTGTATCGTTTGACTGCTCGTTTTGCAATTCAATCTCAAGGTTCTTCTGCTGTACAAGTAGTTCAAAGAAAAGTCTTGATGCTGTTTGAGCAGTCTGCTCCATGTTTTGAACATAGTTTCTTTTAGACTGCTCATACTCTATCGGTTGGGTCTGTCTATCCCATTTGAAAGGGTTTACATTGAACAAAGGTTGTCTTAAGGAAATGCTAACCGGGTCTCCTTGATATAATGTTCTATCAAGATCATCCTTCGGTATGGCATAATTATCAAAACGTGCAAGATTTGTCTGGAATGAGACCGTGGTATTAGTCCATGGTAATACCTGTTGTAAACCCAAGCTCAACTGAGCCGAATTCTGGTTTACATTTCTAAATTGTACCGTACCATCAGGCTGAGTAATGGGAGTCGACCTGTCAAAGTAATCTGGTAATGTACCATCTAGCAACAATTGAGGCCTCAGCTGCGACTTGTATACCTGATAACTCCAGTACCCCAATGTTCTAAAGGTTTCGGCTCTCTTGGCACTTCTTGAGTTGGCTTTAGCCAAACGGATAGTTTCTTCCAGCGTAAGTACTTTTACTTCTTGGGATAATGACACTCCCGTTAAGCAACAAAGTGCTAGAATTAAATAGATGACCTTCTTCATATCTTAAAAGTTGTTTATTCGTGTCTTAATGAGGTAATAGGATCCTGACTGGCTGCTCTTCTTGCCGGTGTAATTCCAAAGATTAATCCTACTGTTGCAGCTACTCCAAATGATATCACGATAGACACCGGGCTAATGGATGTAGGGAAATCAGCAAGACTAGAGACAGCATAGGCGAGTCCTATTCCCAATATTACACCTACTATACCTCCGGTAATTGAAATCATTACAGCTTCAAACAAAAATTGCATAACAATATCTGAAGATTTTGCACCAATTGATAGTCTTAGACCAATCTCTTTGATACGTTCCATTACCGAAGCCAGCATAATATTCATGATACCAATGCCACCAACCAATAGAGAGATGGCTGCGATAGCGGCAAGTACTATATTGAATATATTCTGAGTTCTTTGTTGTTGTTTCAAAAGTAGTTCCGGAATGGTAATCTCGAAGTCTACCACTCCATAGTGTCTTCTTTCCAGCATTCTGGCCATCACATCTGCTGTGGGGCTCAATTTATCAGACTCTGCCACCTGAACCACCAACCGGTCAATCTGGTGGTAGTTTGTTGGTTTACTTTCTTCCTGCTGAGCACCAGAGAAAGAAATCATACCTCTAAAGCCACCAAAGATGCTGATACCACCACCAAAGCTCTTTCTCAAACCAGAACCAGTTACCAAATCCCGGTTTACATAGCGAATAAGTACTGATTGGATTGGTGTGTAAACATCCATGTTATAGTCACGGATTCCCAGGTTAGAAATTGCTTTCTCTGAGATATACCTTTCTTTCAAGACACCAATTACTTCCAACCACTGGTTACCTACTTTAATTTTCTGACCAATCGGGTTTTCACGAGGGAAAAATTTAGAGGCAATACCTTTTCCAATGATACAAACCGGCATTCCCAGCTCAAGCTGCTTATCGTTGAACATTTCGCCATCTAACAATTCAAAGTTGGCTACTTCGAAATAGGCAGGTTCAACACCAACCAGCTTGGAACTTCTTCTGATACCATTTTTGATGATATAGGTCTCAAGCAAAATCTCAGGACTGATACGCTGAACGCCTGGAATAGTACTTTTGATATTCTCAACATCGAGAAGCTTCAGCCCGGGAGAGAATTTTTTACCTTCCTCTTCCTCGCTATCGCCTCCAATTGTTTGCTCCACCTGCTCAATGTTAGGCTGAACAATGATATTGTTCACACCAACCAGCTCGATCTGCTCCAGAATTTCATTCTGCGCCCCATTTCCTATGGCCAACATGGCGATTACAGCCGCCACACCGAAGATGATACCGAGCGCAGTGAGCAATGATCTCACCTGATTCGCCAATACCGCCTCCAGGGCAATATAGAAATTGGACATTAAGCTCTTCTTATTGATTTTCATAATCAGAGGTTCTTACGATTATTTGCTGCTTGGTTGACCTGACCTTTCGGCTCCACTTCTTTCAGTTGAAGGTCTCTGACCACCACTTCTGCCACCACGGCCATTCATCATATTCTGAAGCTGAGAAGGATCAGTGATACCTCTGTCTTTCAGTCTTTGAATCATTTCTGGCGACATTGGCTCTCCATTAGGTAAAACCCACTTAGAATCATCATTCAATGGAGTTTCTGGTGCTATCTCGTATTTCTGATTTCTCTTACCATCCAGTTCAGGCAACAATTTAGGCTCTTTTCCTTCAGCACTCTCAGGTCTTGACAGATACAAAATATCTCCTTCTTCAACACCAGATTCAATTACGGCTTCATTACTGTTAGTCATACCTACCAGTACTTCCTGAAGTGTTCCGTTCTTCTTGATGACATAGTTGATTGAATCGTTGTAAACATTCAAACACTCCAATGGAACATAAACTACGTCTTCCAGCTTTTGAGTGATGATTACGTTACTGGTTGTCATCGCAGGTCTTAAATCACCATCTCTTTCATTTACTCTGGCAATTACTTCGAATACCTTAGCATCTGAGTTCGGGTTCTGCTGACCTACGCGAGCTACACGCGTAACTCTACCAGTTAATTTTTTCTCAGGGAAAGCATCCAAACCGATTTCTACAGGCTGACCTACTTTTACTTTTCTGATATCTACCTCGTTGATGTAGGTAGTAGAAATCATGCTTGAAAGGTCTGGTAACTCGGCTACTTCCGGCATCCAAACCTGAATCTGAGAACCTTCAACGATTCTCTCGCTTCCAGACTTGGTGTAAATTACCATTCCCGCCTGGGGTGCCATGATCGTGAAGTCTTCTAAAACTTCCTGCATGTTGTCATATCTGCTTTGTCTTCTTCTTAAATCAGAAGTCTCTTCGATCATTTTAGCTTTAGCCTGCTCGATTTTCAGCTGATATTCTTCAATAGCTCTTTCCTTATCTCTCTTCAGCTTCTCAAGTTCATTCTGGTATTTCTTGATGGTGGCTGGTGGCTCATACTGAGACTGCTCCAATTGAAGGTTCTTTTCTTCAATCTGATAATCGAGGTTGATTAGTTTATCTCTTTCTCCTCTTAAGGTAAGCGCTGTATCAATCTTAGCGTTCTCATATTCAGCGATCTGAGCATCCAACTGATCTTTTTCCTGCTGGATCTTATCATAAAGCTCACTTGGGTCTAGCTGGGCTACGAAATCACCTTCTTTTACCTGAGTACCTTCTTCTACCAGTCTCTGAACAGTAATTTGTCTGATACCATATTCTCTGGCGTTAACCGGTCCCATAATTTTTGTAGACCTTTCTGCTGAAAGCTCACCGGTAGTAGTAACCTCTACGGTAAACTCACCACGCTCTGCAGTGGTAAACAATGCAGGGCCTTCTTCAACAGTTGAAGGATTCAGGAACATGGCCGCTACAATAACAACGGTGACAACAACACCGAAAATGATCAATTTTTTCTTCATGACTTTTTGCCTATTCTAAATTCGTTCGCGAAATTATGTTTATTCTTAGTTCGATTTAATCCACCTAAAAAACTTTAGTACCTCTGAAATAATTAGTTAATGAGGTTTTTATCTGTTTAACGGACTTATCTTTTAACCTGTCTGGATATTATTTGTTCGTAAGCCCTGGTGTCTTAAACCTTTGTTTTTTAGATGATTGAGAGGGTTTAATGGTTTAATGAAAAAGTTTCCATTTATAAGAGCGGTAAATATTCCTCATAATTCGGTTCATCTCTGTTTGGATGGCACTCCCTGATCTATATTGATTTCTATCTTTGTCGAAACTTAGACAATGAAGAGAATCATAAGTTTAGCACTTCGGTACGTTCCCCGTAAATATTTACAGTATGTAAGCCATTATTTTTTGCGGGTTATCAGCATTTTCATGAGAGGCAACAATGTGGAGTGCCCTATCTGTGAAATCAGCTACAGGAAGTTCCTACCCTATGGTCGCCTGAACCCAAGGCCTAATGCGCTTTGTCCTGATTCACTATCACTGGAGAGACACAGACTGATGTGGCTGTACCTTAAGGATAAGACCAATTTCTTCACTGAGCCACACAAGCTGTTACACATTGCCCCTGAACTATGCTTCATTAAGAAGTTCAAGTCTATGGAGAATCTCGACTATACCACAGCTGACCTCGAATCTCCTCTGGCTGATGTAAAAATGGACGTGCATGAAATTCCCTTTGAGGACGAGACTTTCGATGTGGTTTTCTGCAATCATGTAATGGAACATGTAGATAATGACATTAAGGCCATGTCGGAGATTCACAGAGTACTTAAACCTGGCGGATGGGCTATCATTCAATCTCCGCAGGATTACAGCCGTGAGGAAACTTTAGAAGACCCAAGCATTACCGACCCCAAAGAAAGGGAAAGGGTTTACTGGCAGTCGGACCATGTTCGATTGTTTGGTATGGACTATGGCAAGCGCTTGGAAAAGGCTGGTTTTACAGTGACTGAAGATCGTTATGTAATGGAGTTACCGGAAGCTACGGTAAAGCGCTATGCCTTACCGGCTAATGAGATCATTTATTTCTGTGCGAAAAACTGATTCCCACGTGGTTTAATCACTTCAGCAATCATTCCTACACCGTAGCCAAAAAGCTGCATAAAAGAGCTGACAATGCTTAACACACCTACTCTCAGGCTTTTATTCTTTACTGTACTGTGAAAGAGTATGCTGACAAAATAGGCAATCAGAAGAACTGCTCCCAGTTTGAAAACGGGTAGGTATAACCAATAGAAAGCAAACCAAACAACCAGGCCTAAAACGAAAAAGAGGGGAAGTAAATGCACTAACTTGATTTCTCCCGGCCAAAATCTGTTCACATTGATACGGGCACGTCCAAAAAAGTGCAGCTGTTTGTAGAGTTGGCTGAGGCTCGTTCGCCTTTTATGATAAACAAAGGCATCAGGAATAAGAGCTGTTTTAAAACCTTCCTTCAGTATCCGTATACTGAATTCGATATCTTCTCCCATGCGGGTAATCTTGTAACCTTTCGTTTGCTCAAATACCTTTTTTGATATCCCCATATTGAAACTCCTGGGGTGAAACTTACCCACGTGCTTTTTATTCCCCCTAATACCACCGGTAGTTAGTGGTGAGGTCATGGAATAGCTGATGGCCTTTTGTAAGGAATTAAAATCGGGGTGTGCCCTATCCGGACCTCCAAAAGCATCTACAGTATGCTCCTTTAAAAAATCATCTACACTTTGAAAGTAATGTGATGGTATAATACAATCGGAATCGAAGACCAGTATATAGTCGCCCTTCGCCCTTTCAAATCCATAGTTACGGGTAAATCCCTGCCCGGAATTCTCCTTGAAATAATAACTGATGTCCAGCAAAGCTTTGTATTTGCCTACAATATCAGCGCAGGTATTGGTAGAGCCATCTTCAACAATAATGACTTCAAACCCGGTAAATGTCTGTAATGTAAGAGACTGAAGTAACTCTTCTACTTCCTGAGGTCTGTTGTATACCGGTACAACTACTGAATAGAACCGCATTATTCAATTCCTACAGTTTGCTCAATGATGTAATCATTCTTACGGGAATTATTCATAACCATCATCTCCCCGATAAATCCGGCCAAAAACAATTGAACTCCGATAATAATAGCCGTCAACGCTAAAAAGAACAAAGGCTGCTCTACAACATCTCTATACTCTGATGATTTGAGAATATAGATGGCTCTCATCTTTTCCCAGATGATCCAAAGTACCATGACAAACCCGGCAAGAAATGAAAGTGAGCCGAGGCTGCCAAAGAAGTGCATAGGGCGCTTCTTATATTTGCTGACAAAGGAGATAGAGAGTAAATCGAGGAAGCCATAAATGAAGCGTTCCAGTCCAAACTTGGTCTTGCCATATTTTCTGGCTCTGTGCTCCACTACCTTTTCACTAATTTTAGTAAACCCGTTTCTTTTGGCTATGACCGGAATATACCGATGCATCTCACCATAAATCTCAAGCGTTTTAACCAGCTTTTGATCATATGCCTTTAAGCCACAATTGAAATCATGCAGCTTAATTCCGGAAATAATGCGTGTGACTCTATTGAAAAACTTAGATGGGATGGTTTTAGTAATTGGATCATGTCTTGTCTTTTTCCAACCTGATACCATATGGTTCCCCTCTTTAATCATTCGATATAGCTCAGGGATTTCATCAGGGCTATCCTGTAAGTCGGCATCCATAGTAATGACCACTTCCCCCTGTGTATGTCTGAAACCTGTATTTAATGCTGCAGACTTGCCGTAGTTACGACTGAAACGAATACCCTTTATGGGGTGTTGAGCCTGTAGTTCTTCTATAACCTTCCAGGAGTTATCTGTACTGCCATCATCTACCAGGATGATTTCATAAGAAAAGCCATGTGAGTTATTCACACGGCTTATCCATTCTATTAATTCCGGAAGTGACTCTTCTTCATTGAAGAGTGGTATAACAATTGAAATGTTGATCAAACTAGAATTCTTCTTGTTCATTTTTGTTGATGGCTGAAACAATTGATCCCCAGATCAAGCCACCGAGCAAAACTACAATGATCCCAACTATTAAACCAAACTCTGGGTTTGTAAAACCTGCAGTAAATCTTTGAGCCTGTTCTATTTCTTGCTCCGACATTCCTTGTTGCCTCCATGTATCCTGCATGGCTTGTTGCATTCTATCAACTACTTCAGGATCAATGAATTTCACATATACATAGTTAATTACATTTCTCACTACACCTGCAATGAGTGCAGCAATCATGGAAATTCTAAATCCTTCTCCAAAACTCATGTAGCCTCCATTGGCGGTTTTGAATTCCTTTGTTGCCATAGCATAACAGAAAATTGCTACAGCAATAAATACAAGCATCATCCAGCTGAACTGCTTTTCGAGAAAAAGAGGTACTAAAGCTGCTACTGTTGTGATTAATCCATAAATGAGGCCCCATTTTTTGGCAACCTGGCCGGTGGTTATTTGCTCTTCCATTGTTTCTAATTAAGGTTGAATACTTGAAAAATACTTATTTCTAACAAGTTTACCTATTCGACCTCAAAAACAGCAGACTTTTACTTGAGCGAAATATATGGCCGATCAGCGTAGAAATCAGCCCTTGTGAGTTCTAAGAATGATAGAGAAGATAGGGGCCAGAAAGAACCCAATGAGCACCCTCTTGACAAATTCGCTCCAGATATCATCGAACATAGAAATCTCTTTGAGCCCTTCAATTCGGGAATTGTAACTCTCCTCTCCAAACTGATCGATCCATTGTTGCTTTTGAGAAATGACCAACTCTCTCTGGAATTCTAGTTTATCCTGAAGATATGATGGTTCAATGACATTGATAAACAGTATATAAAGCAGCGTGAATACCAGTGCCATTGTTACAAAGCTCATAAAGGCGATAGACATACCATGATAGAATCTCAGTTCACCTCCATTATGATACTTCTTGAATTCTTTGATTGGAAGAAACGAAAAGAAGCCAACAACAACTACAGATATGATCAGCGTAATTAAGCTCCATCCGGGGATACCTATGTAATGAAAAACAACGAAGGCCAGCATTAGCATGACGCCTCCTACTGCACCGTATTGCATCCCAATACGTGGAATAACAGGCCTAATCTTCATATCGATTTAAAATAAGCTGTCCCTGGTTTACAATACCAATCACTTTTCCACTTAGTTTTTTACCCAGTAAAGGGGAAGCTACTGACTTAGATAAATTCGCTTTTGGTCCAAACGTCCACTCCTCATGATTAAAAATAGTGATACAAGCTTCAGCTCCTTCCTGAATTGCAGGAGTTTCTTGTTTCAGTAAGTTTCTTGGATGAGAAGTGACCAATGGCAGATAATCAATTGCTTTCTCTCCAAACACTTCAAATAACACACTATAGAAAGTTTGTTGATTGCTGGAACCGAAATCAGCCAAATCAAACTCCAGTTTCTTACTCTCTTCATCGTGAGGAATATGGTCTGAAACCAGGCAATCTATCGTACCATCTTCAACAGCGGCTATTAAAGCAGCTCTATCTGATTCTGTTCTGTAGGGCGGGTTTACTTTTAGGTTAGTGTCGTAGTCTGACAAATCTTCATCTACAAACCTGAGGTAGTTAATTCCTGTATCGCAAGTAACCTTCAGTCCTCTTTCCTTTGCAGCTCTGATCAGTTCAATACTTTCCTTTGAAGAGACCATTGAAAAGTGGAGTTTACCACCAGCATATTCCAGCAGTTTCAAATCTCTTTCAATCATAACAGACTCTGCCAAAGTGGGCATACCCTTTAAGCCCATCAATGTACTGGCCTTTCCTTCATTCATGTGACCAAAGGCCGTCAGCATTTCATCTTCGGGTTTGTTGATTAGCAGGCCATCGAACTTTTGCAGGTACTGAAGCCCTTTTAGCATAATATCTGTATGCCATATAGGCTTTAATCCATCACCAAACGCTACTGCTCCTGCGGTATGAAGATCAATCATCTCTGTAAGTTCCTTTCCTTCACAGCCCAAAGTCACCGCAGCCATTGGGTGCAGTTGAACTGTAGATCCCTTATTCCATTTCAGATAATATGAAATAGCATTTTTGGTACTGTTTACTGGTTGTGTATTGGGTAGTAAAACCACATCAGTAAATCCACCTGCAGCGGCCACTGCACAACCTGACTCAAGATCTTCCTTATGTTCATTACCAGGGTCCTGATAAAGGGCTCTCATATCGAACCAACCTACTGACACCATCAGGTTGTTGGCACTGACTACTTCACCATCAAAATCAATCTGATCATCAATTTTAGCGATGATTCCGTTAGAGATTAATATGTCTTTTTTTGATAAGTGAAGGGGAGATGATTGGTCTATGATTTGAGCAGATCGGATTAGAAACTCCATGCTACAAATATCGGATTAAAATTATTTCCACAAAAAGAAAAAACAGTGCCGCCAACAAAGCATATTTCCAAAGTGGGATACCTGCTACACCTGCTTCCAAAAATCTGGCTACATCACCCTGGGTTTCCGGCTGAATAACAGCTACATGGTTGAGATTATTTAAGTCTTGAAGCACTTGCTGATCTAGCTGTTTCAGATCGGATTCTGCCTTTGGAATATTGAATGATAGTGTACCCAACTCGCGGTCTTCAGACATCAGACTATATTGTCCTTGTTGAATAACATCCTTCGGAATTTCCAGAATCAGCTGATCAGCATCCATTCGTTGGTCGGGTGTTAAATCTCCAGAGGGGGCACTCAACCTAAAAATACTATTAGCCTGCAAATTATCAACGGGGTAAAAGAGCGTTTCACTGTCTGTATAATAATATAGATTTGACAGGTTTGCTTTGCTGCCTAGTGCTAGTTTGTACATCACTGGCACAAAAAGAGCATGGTTGGTATATGAGGTATAAGCTTCATCAAATGCTGAAGAATAAAACAGCAGGTTTCCGGGCGTATTGACTTTGGAAAGAAAGCTTCTCCCATTCCTGAATTGAAGATAATCCAACTCACTATTCAGCAATCTAAAACTGATAGTGGCCTCAGGCATTTCTATGTTTTCATTTTCATCTTCAAAGACCCCCTGAAACAAAGGGTTTTCAAAATTCGGCTGAGACAGTTCCAGCCTTTCATTTACTCCGGAAGATGTTACAATACCCAACTTAGCCAAATCGGCATTGCTACTGGACTGATTCGGAATAACCATTACTGTCCCGCCAGACTCCAGCAGGTTCCTGGCTACATTCACCAGCTGATTAGAAAGTTCTGCCACCTGGTTAATGACCAGAAAATTAGCCGAAGTGATCACTTCATTGTCCAAAAACCTTGAATCTAATCGATTGAACTGAAAAACCTCATTATCATCGAACAGCGCTCTAACAAACGTTGGTGTACCGGCCTCAAACACTTCCACAACCCTGACTCTATCGAGTTGGTTAACCGATGCATAAAAACTGTTGTCGAATGACAGAGTTGGATCTTCCAATTGAAGTTCCAAACGGTCTAAGCCAGGGGTATTCGCCTGTAGTTCAAATTGATGTTCAGCCACCAATTGATTTCCGAAATCCAATTCTGCTGTTGAGAAAAGCTGGTCGTCTACCATCAATTTGAGGTTCAATACTTCGTTATCTCTGAAGTTTCTTCTTAGTCTGACCTTTAAAAGGTTAGCAAATGTGCCTGATAAAAAGGTGTTCTCTAAATAGACTGTGTCGACAAAAACATTCGATATATCCTCTGAAGTTACTGGAACTATATAGTGTGTACTCAACGAATCAGACGTGATAGCTCCAAAGTCTCGTTTATTCTGAAAATCTGACAGGTAGTAGATATCACCTTCAAAGCCACTTCCTTTAATGCGACTAGAAATCTCTTCCATACTACGGTCTACACCTACTTGTTGTATCTCGGTTAGTAACTCCTGAAGAGATGCTTTGGTATAATCGGCTGAAACAGAATTGGAGTATGCGTTTTCAATAAAGTGGAATACAGTGCCATCCGGATATGAGTTAACAATTGAATTGGCATCATTCACTAACTGATCAAAACCAGTAGCTCCATTAGCACTCAGCGCAGAAAGACTTTCAGAATTATCAAGGTAGATCAATACTTCACTCCCCAACTCAAGGTTATTATCCTCATCTTTAAACAGGGGTTGGGCGAATGCCAACACTAATAGGGAGATTCCCAGTATGCGGCAGGCCAGAATCAACAATTCTACCGGTTTCCTTTTAGCCGAACTTTCTTCTTTAATTCTCCTCAACAATGCCGTATTAGAGAACTGAACACGTTTAACCCTTCTAAGATTAAACAGGTGAATAATTACTGGAATTGAAATGGCCAATAGGCCAAATAGAATCTGAGGATTAGCGAAAGTGATGATGTTCAGAATAGCTCTCATGGATATGTTCTCCAAGTGAATACGAAAGCTAAAAAATTTCTTTTCACTAATAGGGAATAAATTACTCCGCTTATCAAATAGTTAGGTCTATTGGGAAATATCAACCATTATAAACGCAAAAAGGTCATCTTATGAGGGATGACCTTTGGTTAAATAAGGTTGGCGACTACTTACTCTCCCACCGGTAAAGGCAGTACCATCAGCGCCAGTGGGCTTAACTTCTCTGTTCGGAATGGAAAGAGGTGGACCCCACCGCTATAATCACCATAAAATCTTAAATATTTTATGACATATTAATTGTAAGAGTATCACACAAGAGGGTTTACGGGCCCCAGGTATTAAACCCGGGGCTCTAACGGAAAGTATTCGGGTAATTAGTACTGCTCAGCTATGACATTTCTGCCTTTACACCTGCAGCCTATCAACGTCATCATCTATAACGCCCCTTAAAGGAAGTCTCATCTTGAGGTGAGTTTCGCACTTAGATGCTTTCAGCGCTTATCTCTTCCTAACGTAGCTACCCAGCAATGCACCTGGCGGCACAACTGGTACACCAGCGGTTAGTCCAACTCGGTCCTCTCGTACTAAAGTCAGGTCCTCGCAAACTTCCAACGCCCACAACAGATAGAGACCGAACTGTCTCACGACGTTCTGAACCCAGCTCGCGTGCCACTTTAATGGGCGAACAGCCCAACCCTTGGGACCTTCTCCAGCCCCAGGATGTGACGAGCCGACATCGAGGTGCCAAACCTCCCCGTCGATGTGAGCTCTTGGGGGAGATCAGCCTGTTATCCCCAGAGTACCTTTTATCCTTTGAGCGATGGCCCTTCCATGCGGAACCACCGGATCACTATATCCGTCTTTCGACCCTGATCGGCTTGTAGGCCTCACAGTCAAGCACCCTTATGCTATTGCACTCTGCGCACGGTTACCAAGCGTGCTGAGGGTACCTTTGAAAGCCTCCGTTACTCTTTTGGAGGCGACCACCCCAGTCAAACTACCCACCACACACTGTCTCCCAATTCAGGGATTAGGCATCAGATAAATAAAGGGCGGTATTTCACCAACGACTCCAACATGCCTAGCGACACGCCTTCATAGTCTCCCGCCTATCCTACACATCATTTACCCAATACCAATGTGAAGCTATAGTAAAGGTTCATGGGGTCTTTTCGTCCCGTTGCGGGTAAGCGGCATCTTCACCGCTACTACAATTTCACCGAGCTCGTGGCTGAGACAGTGCCCAGATCGTTACACCATTCGTGCAGGTCGGAACTTACCCGACAAGGAATTTCGCTACCTTAGGACCGTTATAGTTACGGCCGCCGTTTACTGGGGCTTCAGTTCAGCGCTTCTCTTACGATAACGCCCCCCCTTAACCTTCCAGCACCGGGCAGGTGTCAGGCCTTATACTTTATCTTTCGATTTCGCAAAGCCATGTGTTTTTGCTAAACAGTCGCCTGGGCCTTTTCACTGCGGCCTCTCATCCGAAAATGAGGAGGCGCCCCTTCTCCCGAAGTTACAGGGCCATTTTGCCTAGTTCCTTAGCCACGGATCACTCGAGCACCTTAGGATTCTCTCCTTGACTACCTGTGTCGGTTTACGGTACGGGTACCATATACATTACTTAGAGGTTTTTCTTGGAAGTCTGATTAGGGCCACTATCCACGCTGCCGAAGCATTGTGGTACTATCAGGTTCAGCTAGTCTGGCGGATTTGCCTACCAAACCAATACCTACTCCCTTTAACGAACTATTCCGTCAGTTCGCGGGCCTTTCACTACTCCGTCACCCCATCGCTGTATACGGTAGTATTGGAATATTAACCAATTGTCCATCGACTACCCCCTTCGGGTTCGCCTTAGGTCCCGACTAACCCTGATCCGATTAGCGTTGATCAGGAAACCTTAGTCTATCGGTGGGCGGGTTTCTCACCCGCCTTATCGTTACTTATGCCTACATTTGCTTTTCTATACGCTCCACAGCCCATTACCAGGCTGCTTCTCCGCAGATAGAATGCTCCCCTACCCAGTATTAAATACTGCCTTAGCTTCGGTACTATACTTGATGCCCGATCATCATCGATGCTCTGTCGCTCGACCAGTGAGCTGTTACGCACTCTTTAAATGAATGGCTGCTTCCAAGCCAACATCCTGGCTGTCTAAGCAACTGAACCGCCTTAGTTCAACTTAGTATAGATTTAGGGACCTTAGCTGAAG